>JAKASI010000010.1 GCA_021828185.1 archaeon | reverse complement strand
ATCCAGACCTTCCATGCGTCCACCATCGAACAGGCGATACGGCGCTGGGGAGGGATGCACCACATCCCCGAGCAGAACATGCTTGACCTGGGGCTGATGGTGCAGATGTCAAGGCCCGACAGGCTGAATCAGGCGAGGTACGTCCTTCGGGTCTGCCAAGTCACGGATGAGGGGGGAGCCCTGAAGGTCAAGGACATCTTCCTCAGGGACAGGGAATTCCATCTGCGGAACGTCGCCGGCCCGGGGTGGCCCCGCCTCCCTGACGGAGCCGACCCTGGGAAGTTCCTCCAAAGGATGCAGATCGCGCTTGAGAAGATGGAGAGTGGGGCGGACCACTGAGATTCGCTTCGTTCGACCGGTTCGGGGTCAGCCCGGCCCGGATTGGGGCCCTTGCGGCGGCGCTGTCTGTCCTGGGAGCCCTCCTCACGCTGGCGGTGACGGGCGGCGCGCTTGGAGACGCCAGGGACGCGGTGGCCCTGGCCGTGGGGGCGCTGGTCTTCTACTTCGTCCTGTCAGCCCCCAGGAGGCTCGCTGACAGCCAACGCCTCGCCGAGGCGAGAGAGACCCCCTCGTTGTCGACGTCGGCCGCCGCGTGTCTCGCGGTCACCGGGTCGCGGCCGAGGACGATCGTGCTCATGAGACCAAGGGACCCGGCGCTGAAGGCCAGCTTGAATGAGGCGGGGAGGAGGGTCCTCCTCGGGACCAGGGTCGACAGGGCGCTCGAGAGCTCTGCGAAGTCCCTTGCTTCGTACACCGCGGCCGCGGCGATCAGGGGCCTGGCGGAGTTCGCCCCCGAAGGGGTCGAGCAGGGGGACGAAGAGGCCCAGGGCCTCGCCCTGTCGTCGGACCTGAGCAGAGAGACGAAGGTCCCCATGCTCATGACGGTCTGCTTCTTCGCCCCCATCCTCCTGGTCCTGTACGCCGTCTTTTCGCACACCTATGGCGCTGCAGACCTCGCTGAGCTCGCATCCCTCGAGTTCATAGTCCTCGACCTCGCATTCTTCCTGAGCGCCGCCGAGAGGAACCGGCGTTGAACCCCGACCTCTTTCTGGTCAGGGCTCTCAGGAAGGTGCTCGAGTCTGCCTCGGAGGGAAAGGGGATGGCGCGGTCCGTCGTCGAAGGGCTCCGCCTTTCCCCCCTCCCTTGGTCCGGGGTGGCGAGGATGCTCCTTCTGGGGCACCCCCTCGGGACCGCGATGGAGGCCCTGCTCGAATCCCCGTCCGTAGAGGCTTCCATGCTCGCTTCCCTCATCGTCGCTTCGCCAGAGAGCAGCTCCCTGCTTGTGGCCAGGAAGGGGGAGGTCCTCGCCGGCACACTCGAGAAGTGGGTCAGAGCGAGGGAGAGCAGGAAGCTTGAGGAGAAGGTGATGAGATTCAGGGGCATGGTGACGTCAGGAGTCTTAGGTGCTGTGACAGCCATGGTCGCCTCGCTGGGTCCCCTCGTGGGAAGCCTGAACTTCGAAGGGACGTCTCCACCGGTCGACCCGACGGCGCTCCTGACGGGGGCCGCGGCGATGGCAGCGATGGGCTCGGCGGTCCTCGGGTTCTACATGTCTGGCAAGGGGTTCCCGCTCAACGTGGCAGTCACCCTCGGCGTCTTCGCGCTCGTCGGCGCGGCCGCTTCCCCCCTGGGGAGCCAGACCCCGCCGATACTGTGGTGAGTTATATAGCGCAGCCGCCTCCTAATGTGATGTCTCCGCCCCGTCGAAGGAAAGTCCGCAGAAGAGGCGCCCAGCTCATCGAAGAAGCCCTCCTGCTCTCCGTCGCCCTCGTGGCTCTGTCCCTCCTCGTCGGAGGGATCGAGTCCATCCTCAAGCAGAGTTCGGCGTACACGTCGAACGTCTGGAGCACCATATCGAGCTCGCTCAGCAGCATCTTCGGCTCCCTCTTCCACTGGTGAGCCGCATGGGCGCGCGAGAAGCGGCTTCTCAGGCCGCCTGGCGGCTCTGGCCACGGACGAAGATAGGGGTGGAAGACATGCGCGTGTCCGGGGGGAAGTATGTCGTCTCTTCCGACGGGTCGAAGGCACGCACCATGGCCTTCTTCAGGGTCGGGATCCCAGACATCCAGGAGGATACGAAGGTTGACTACTCGGCTGCGCTGAAGACCGCGCTGCAGCAACAGAGGATGCGCGGGTTGTTCGAAGGACTCCGCCGGGCGGCTGTCCCGTTCATCTATCTGGTGCTGATGAACGAGACGGAGCCCAGCGAGGAGCTCCCTCCGGTCCTCGAGTTCGACCTGGTCGTCGGGACCTGGGTGGACGCCAAGAAGAACGAAGACGGCGGCCCCGCCCTCGAGCAGAGGGCGAGCATCCTGTCCGCGACGCTCAGCGTCGCCCTCCCCACGGCCGCGGTGGTGAGGCTCGCCAGGAAGGAACTCTCCGACTTCATGAAATCGGCCCTGCTTCCAGGGGGGAGGGCGCTTCCTCAGTCAGGGTCTGCCGCCGTGGCTGGGTCCCTGTGCTCCTTTGATGACATGTCGCCGCTGGCCGCAAGGCAGGAGCAGTCTCCGGAGTTCTTCATCCCGAACGCGGCCGAGTCAGGCACCGGTGGGTTCCTCCTCGGCATCGTGAAGTCGGGGGGGAGGGAGTTCCACGACTTCCGGCTCCAGAAGGAGGACCTCGTGAGGCACGTGAGCGTCCTCGGGATGACCGGGTCTGGCAAGTCGACGACCACCTCTTCGATCGTCAGGCAGGTGGCCGAGTCGGGGCTGCCGGTGCTCGTCCTGGATTGGCACAATGAATATGGGAAACGGGTCGCAGATGCGGGCGGGAAGGTCGTGGCGCCAGGGACGGACGACTTCTCCATCAACCCCCTCGAAGTAGGGCCAGGGGCAGACCCGGCCGAGCACATCGCGATGGTGTCAGACATATTCTCGGACATCTACCACTTCACCCACCCCCAGGCGTATATGTTCCGCAACGCGCTGCAGAAGCGGCTTGGCGAGACCTCGGCAGACGAGGTCCCAACCATCTCGGCGCTGGTCAAGACCATCGAGGCCTATCCACTCCGGTCGGCCTATGACAACGAGACGAAGGTAGCTCTGCTCCGAAGACTCGTTCCGCTCACCCAGGGACAGTCAGGGAGGGCTCTTGGCGGGTCTGCTCCGCTGAAGATGGAAGAACTGTTGGGCACCACAGTGTGCGTCGAGCTTGGCCGCATGCGAGACGTCCAGTCGCGAGCCGTCTTCTCCGATGTGATGCTGAAGATGGTCTACGAAGAGAAGGTCAGGCGGAAAGGAGCATTGGACCACCTCACCGTGGTCGAAGAGGCAAGAAACATCGCGCCAGCGAGGCGGGCCGAGGACCCTCCTTCGGTCGGGGAGAGGATGGTCTCGGAGCTGCGGAAGTTCGGGGAGGCGATGATTTTCGTCGCCCAGTTCCCCACCCACGTCGCGGCGGAGGTGGTAAAGAATTCCGGGACGAAGATCATACACAGGCTGGCGTGGCCCGATGACGTATCGCTGATTGGAGATTCGATCGGGCTGAACCAGAAACAGCTAGAGTTTCTCACGAAGCTGAAGGTAGGGGAAGCCGTCGTGGGACTCACGCGGGTGCAGCAGCCTATCCTGGTTCAGGTCAGACCTGACCTTCAATCTCCTGAAGAAAGGGGATTCGCCTGAGCCCCGGCTTGCTACGCGTCGCAAGCGCAAGAAAGGGGAGAGGGTGCTCGGAACTCAAGCACGACGGGACTGGCGCGGCTTGGGTCTGGCTCCACTGCCCCATCGCGAACATTCTCCAGGCCTCAAATCGACGGGCCCGGCGGGGACCGATGTAAAGACGCCTCTAGATTTGGTTACGAAAAACGGATTCGTGTAGTGACTGGGTCGGGCGACTTGGCAGCAAGAGACGCCCTGAGAACCCGTCGTAGGCGTCCTCCGGACGGGCTCAAGCGGATGTTGACGAAGGCGTCGAGGCGCGTCCCAGTCGTCCCTATTCATCCAATGACTCGGCCAGTCTTCTAAGTATCTCTCTTTCCAGGATGGTCACCAGAAGTCTCCCTTTCTCGTCGACCACCGCAATGATCGGAATGTTGGTTTCTCTGAACAGATTGACAAGGTTGAGGCCCGGCTCGTCTTCTCCCACTTCAGGCACTATTGCAAGCGGAGCCTCGGAGACTTTCATAACTGCCATCTCTCGCCTCGACAGACCTATGACGTCCCGCATGAGCAGGGTAGCTATTGGTTTGCCCGCACTCACGACTACGGCGGCGCGGGCGTCGAATTCGAGGAGCGTCTTGAATGCGTCCTTTACCAGCTCGTCGTCGCGTACGACTACCGTAGGCAGAACCTTGCCGATCTCTGCGGCAGTCATCGACTGGAGGTGCTGCTTGACCACCTCTCTTTGGGTCCCGGCCTCGTGGTCGATCGAGACAAGTTCAGCACGCCGTCTGAAGAGAAGCGGGGCAGTGAGCGAAAGCAGGGCAATCCCCACGGCGGTCGAGGAGTAGACGAACCCCCCTATCAACGCCGATCCTGCCGTGAAGGCGGAGACTAGCAAGGCGGCGTCAACCCCTCCATTCACGCACGTCCCGAACGCGTTGCGCCACCTGTCCACCTGGAAGAATCCTGCGGAGGCCGCTCCGACTGCGGCGTCGGACGCTAGTGCAACCCCGAAGATGACCATGCCTGTCACGATGAGCGCGGGCGTGATCCGAACGAAGTAGAGGCCGAGCCCGGCGAAGAACATGGGCTCGAAAAACCCGTAGGTGAAAGCGCGCAACTTCTCCATCAGGACCGGTCTGGCGGCGAGAAACCTCTGCATCAGCAGCCCCAGGAAGAGGGCCACGATCGCCGCATTGAAGCCGGTGACCTGGCCCGCGAACCCCGCGATCAGTAGAATGGAGATGATGACCGCGAAGACGGCCTCTCGGCTCTTCAAGTGGATTTCGACCTTCTCTAGGACCGGCACCATCACATATCTGCCGAAGCCGATTATTCCAAGGACGGCCGCGACGAGTTCGCCAGCGGTGACTGCCACGGAAATGACTGTGATTGCCTTCCCCGCCAGGTCGAAGACGAACGAGTACAGCACGACGGCCGCAACCTCTATGACGAGTACCTGGGAGAAAATTGCTGTCCCTTCGTCTGTCCTGGCGAGTCCGGTGTCCGTAAGGAGCCTTGAGAGAGGTCCTGCGCTGCTCATTCCGACTACGATGCCGATGATCAGGGCCTCGGTTATTTGGTTGAAGAGCAGATATGCAGTTGTGGTGATTGCGAGGAACCGGACAATGAATTCTGCCACGGCAACAAGGAGAGAGGTCTTCTTGACGAAAACCCGTCTGAGTCTGTCAGACTCGAACTCTTCGGCCCCGCTCACGAACAGGAGGAAGTCTATCCCAATCGAGATGAACAGCGTGATGGTCGGCAGCACTTCAACTATGTTGAAGACGCCTGGGCCGAGCAGCGTGCCGACCAGTATTGCGCCGACGAAGGGGATGAGGCCGACCTTGCGAAAGGCCTCTTCGCCGAGCTTGGCGGCAATGAGCAAGATTCCGAGATATGCGAGTGAGGAGACCGCAACCGGCAGACTAGAAAGGATCGCCAACCGTAGCTCCCACTCTGTGCCTGCATCTGCAACTAGTCGGTTATTAACGGAATGTCTTCTGCCAAGGCAAGACTATCTGTCACCTGCCTTGGTTCCAAGAAGCAATTGGAAATGTCAAAACGCACGCGCTCAGTGGCTTTTCGCCCACGCAAGCCGAAGCGACAGTTCGAAGAACAAAAACAGTGACTGTCCACTTCGAGTAACGAACCCGTCCTGCGCGACGCGCAGACTGGACACATGGCAAGCACGCCCTTGGGCGGGACTGACAGAACCAGAGACCCGAAACGGTCGGCCTTTTCACACATTTACACCGAATCGCCCCATCAGGACATGCTTCACGCGGTCGTTCACCCCGAGAGTCAGGACCAGGTCGTATGCGAACACCAGCGTGAGATACGTTATCGGTATGGGCGTCACTTCAGGAATCCCAACTGTGACAAGAACCGCCACCGCCAGCATGTCTGCTATCAGGGCAGCCATGAGGGTCCTGCTCGGGACAGAGTCCCAGAAGAACCCCCTTTCCCTGACGACCAGGACGGTGAATATCCCAAGATAGAAGAGCCCGGCAAAGTTGAACGTCTGCAGACCCCCGATGTCATCCGACAATCCAAGGTACCTAATGCCTAGGAAGAGAAGTCCAAGCGACTCGATCGCGGCGACTCCTCCGAGCAGGGTGCCGACCTTCACCAAGCCGATGACGTTCCATTTCTCAGGCAGTTTCGACCACCGAACCTTGTCGGTCGAAAGCGAAATCGTAACGAAGTCGAGGAAGAGGAGCAGGAGAATTATGTCCAGGGCAGAAACTGCGTAGTATCCAGTTAGGAAGAATGCAGAGGCTATGAATGTGGCGACCTGGAATGTCTTGACGATCTTGTTGAGCGTCCAGGTGACAATCCGTTGGTATATCATCCGCCCGACCTCCACGAGACCGACTATGTTGGATAGCCCTTCATCTGTCAGGACTGCGCTCGCGGCGCCCTTGGCCACGTCGGTGGCGCTGTTCACTGCGATTCCTACTTCGGCCTGCCGCAGCGCGGGGGCATCGTTCACGCCATCGCCGGTCATGCCCGTGACGTGCCGGCCCTGCTGTAGGCTCTTGACAATCACATATTTGTCCTCGGGATAAACATCTGCGAAGCCGTCGCTCTTCTCAGCGATCTCCGCAGCTTTGGCTGGCTGCTTCGCCATTTCGCCCTTGAACTCGGGCGCCCGCACTATCGAATTGCCTAGACCGACCTGACTGGCGATTTCTTTGGCTATCGGAAGGGCGTCGCCGGTCAGCATCTTCACAGATACGCCGAGGTCTCGAAGTCTTCTTATCAGATCCTTGGAGTCTGGACGCGGCATGTCATAGAGCGCGACCAGACCGCACATCCTGTAAGTACCGTCGGGGCCCGAGGACGCTACAGCCAGCGTCTTGTAACCCCTTGCTGCGAAATCATTCATCCTCTCCTCGAGCCCCCCTTCCTCCGGGTCCATTCCACACACCTGAGCGACCGCATCCACGGCCCCCTTCATCACCCTGAACCGTTTGCCATCGGAGACGATTACCGCTTCCGTTCTCCGCGTCTTCGGGTCGAAAGGGATGAACTCCTCTTGAACGGAAGGCTGACTCGGTAGGTTTCTTTCCCTTGCGGCGGAGATGAGAGCCACGTCTATGGGATCCTGATTCGCCTCTTGGGATGCCAGGGCACCGTTCAGGATCACGCTGTTTTCATCATAACCTTCTCTCGCAATGACGTTCACAACCGAAAGCCTGTTCATGGTGATGGTGCCCGTCTTGTCCGCGCAGAGGATGTCCATCGAGGCTGCGTCCTCCGATGCGCTCAACCTCGTGACTAACACCCCCTTCTTCGCAAGCTCAAGTGAGCCAATCGCCATGCTCACCGTGAACATGGCGGGAAGCGCCACGGGGACGGCAAAGACCACGAGCACCAGCGCCAGTGGGATTACGCTCAGAATGCTGATGCCTTCCGCGTAGGACGCAGCCAGGACCAGGGATATGAGGACCCCGACCATCACGAGCAGCCATCTGACCACGTTCGACGTTATCTCCTCCATGTGCAGTTTCGGCCTGGCAACTTGGAGCAGCTCTGTGGTCTTCCCGAAGTAGGTCTTGTTCCCTGTCGCGGCGACGATCGCGTTCGTCTCCCCCCTCTTGACAATCGTCCCGGAGTAGAGCACGTCATCCACCTTCCTTCCAACCGTCATTGACTCGCCCGTGAGGGAAGACTGGTCGACGTCGATTTCTGACTCTTCTATTATCTTGACATCAGCAGGGACGAAGTCTCCTGCCCGTACTCTGACTATGTCTCCGGGAACCAGCTCCTTTGCCGAGAGAACCTGCCACTTTCCGCCCCTCAGAACCCTCGCATTGACTTGGAGCCTGTTTCGGAGTGCCTCCACAGCGTCTGACGCTTTCTGCTCCTGTACGAACCCGATCGCTGCGTTGACTACCAGCAGGCCCCCGATTATGTAGACGTCGAAATACTTCTGCAGCAGAAACGAGAAGAGCATGGTCAGTTCCAGCATCCAAGGGGTCAGTCCCCAGAACTTCTTCGCCAGACTGAGCGCAGGATTAGCCTCCTTATCTGGTACCTCGTTTCGACCGTACTTGGCGAGTCTACTTGCGGCTTCCTCCTTGGATAGGCCCAGGGTGGGGTTGCTTCCAAGTGCCTTCAGAATTTCGTCGTGGGTCAGGCCTTGGAAGTCGGACGTCTCACTACTATTCCCGCTTGTTCTGTCTTTGCTGGCCGTAAAGTTCACCGGGCCTTTTCATCCCGCAATTTGGTTCGCTTTTAACTGGTTTCTTGTAGGCGTACTGAGGATCTGGATGATGCGAGTGCGCCGACCGAAGGTGGCCCTGTGTGATTTTCGGTCTTTGCCAAGAACCCGAACCTGCAAGGCCGATTTTTTTCAGCTCCGCGACCAAGCTCCAACGGTGTCGCAACGAGGCTGAGTGACATCGGTATGGTTCAACAGAGCTCATCTTGAGCTCGCAGGTCCGACGGGTTCTGCCCTCCAGGGAGGTCGGTGCCTGGGACATTGCGGCGGCCGGGGAGGCGGTCGGACTGGTCATGGCCACCATCGCGTTGAAGGACGCCACCATGGGAACGGCCGCGTACTCGGTGATGGTCCTCGCCACCATGGTAGTCGCAGCCGTCGGCCCCCCCGATGACCCGCCGAACCGGGTCCGCCCCACTTTGAGCGCCCGTCGGCGAGGTGGGCACCCCCCAGGCTACAGGTCAGCCACTCCCCTAACCCCGCCCAAGATCCTTCTCTTCGCCGATCCTCCGTGCTAGAAGGGCTTCAAGCTCCTCGAAATACAGCCTAATCCCTGATGGCATGAGGACTTTGTTCTTCTCTATCGCGGCAATCAGATAGGGGATGGCTCCCCTGGACACCTTAATCTCTCCCCCGGGATCCGCCCCGCCCGCGGATGTCCTCGGCAGAGCCACCACTCCTCTGACCGCCGGGGGCGCATCTTTCTTTGCGTCGTCCTCCACTGTCTTCACCCAAGCTTCGAGCTGGTCCGGCCCGAGCCCCTCGACCATCTCGCCGAGCTCTTTCACGAGGGGTACCGCCGGGATGAGGGACTCCAACTCAGGGGCCGACTCCCTCACCATGAAGAGGCGGACCCCGGCCGTCGAGACGACGTTCGTAATCAGTACGACCAAAGCGGCAACGGAGAGTATCTGCCCCGCTCCCGAGACCGAGTCTGCGACTAGGGTGGTGGCCAGGAGCGCCGGGGTGAGACCCTGGGCCATCATCGACTCGATGAACCGCCTGTCTCTCGGGCTCTTCTTCCAGTCTGCTGCTTCTGTGCTGAGGTACCTGGAGAACAAGAGTATCCCGACGACGCTGAATGAAAGCAGGTAGGTTTGGGAGCCTGAAAGTGCCGCGAGGGGGACAGAGAATCCAAGGAAGAAAAGGAAGAAAGTCCGCAGGAAGAAGGTTATTTCCGTCTGGAGGGTTGACAGGTAATTCAGGGATGTTGGTGGAAGCGATACGGAGAGATTCAGCCTACTTGGGAGGTCGGCGAGGTTCCTTATCACGAGCCCAACTGCTAGGACCGCAATGACGCCGCTCCCGCCCACGGCCCCGACGGAAATGTAACTCAGCAGGACATAGCCGACGGTGGCGATGTAGAAGTAGTCGAAACGGCCTATGTACTTCGCCAGCCAGACCCAGAGGAGGCCGGCGAGCACCCCGAGGACCGCCCCTGCGGAAAGCTCTCTGACGAACGTCTCGGAGATAAGGGTGAGCCCTTGCACACTGAAGGGAGCTTGTTGGGTGTACCCCGTCAAGAAGACGAAGAACAGGATGATGAGGACCATCGAGTCGTAGACCGATTCGAGGGAAAGGTTCGAGACGAGGTCCTTCCGCGAGACCCTTCGAGCCATATAGGGGGCAATCACCATCGAGATTTCCCCTCCGGCGATGGAGCCGAGGAAGAGCGACTGGTACAGTCCCCACCCAAAGACGGTGGTGAAAGCCGCAGTGATGAGGGTTATGGACAGGACCATGTATGTCGTCGACCTGACTATGGCCGACCTCCCCTGCGACACCACCTGGCGCGCATTCAGACTCATCCCGATGTCGAATACAACCATGGCGAGCGTGACCTCGGACAGTGTTGGGAGCATCGCGTCGACTGCGGTGGTCTGGAGGACGCCCAGCCAGTGAGTGAAGACGCCGGCCGCAATTAGGAAGACGGACTGCGGTATCCCTTTGCTATTGAGCAGCAGGTTCCCGGCGAACCCGATGAATGTTATCACCGCAACGACCAACAGGAAGGTCTCCGTCGAGAACATGGTATTGGTTCACCAGGTAATCTAAGAATCGAGCGAGCGAAGGTCCCAAAAAAACGGGGCCCCGCCAAGTTGCGAGGTCGCCAATGGCCGAACGACATCGTTCTTGCTATTTGAAGGCTCTCGACGGCGAACACCACTTGATTCCAACGCTTCGAGTCGGGAGCCATTCGGACCGCCGCTGCTAGTGCCGGAGCCCGATCCTGATGCAAGAAGAAAAGTGGTTGGACGGATTCTGATTCGGCTCCGAAACAACTTCTTTCCTTTCAGCAAACAAGGGCGAGTTCTGGCTTGTTGCAGAAGTTCTGTGTCGGTGAGTGGATACGTAGCCACCAATAGGGGCGCATTTTCGTGGTGATGATTGGAGAAAAGCCGGCCTGCTACCGTCACATTACTCAAATCAACAAGAATCGGTCCAGCCCTGCCTAACAGAGCCTATTTCGAGCTATTTCGAAGGTGGACCGCAAAGCGCTCGAGTGTTTGGCCATTCCGAAGTGACCCGCGGGAGATCTGCCTTCGTGCAATCTATGACACCGACGATAGGCGTGTGATTCTTCACTTCCCAAGAGGCAAACCAGTACCATTTTTGGTCGTAAAATGGCACAACGAGCATGGAGGCGCGGTGGCAGGGGTCGGAGGGAAGGCGGTCGGCCCGGGAAGGGACGACTTGGCCATGAACCCGCTGGAGGCGGAGCCCGGCGCGGACCCCATAGAGCACATCGCCATGATCTGCGAGATCTTCTCCGACATCTACCACTTCACCCACCCGCAGGCATACATGTTTAGGAACGCCCTGCAGAAAAAGCTCAGCGAGAGGTCCCCGGACGAAGTCCCCCCGCTCGGCGGCCCGAGGACCCCCGACCGTGGGAGGGCGGATGACTTCCGAGCGCAGGAAGTTCGGAGAGGGGATGACTTTCGTTGCCAGTTCCCCACCCACGTCGCGGCGGAGGTGGTCAAGAACTCGGGGACGAAGATAATCCACCGCCTTGCCTGGCCGGATGACGTCGCGCTCATCGGGGATTCGCTCGGCCTGAACCCCAAGCACAGGGAGCACTTTACGAGGCTCAGGGCCGGGGAGGCGGTCGTTGGCCTCGGGAGGGTCCCCCGGCCTGTCCTCATCCAGGTGAAGGGCGACTACCTGGGGAGAGCAGCGACCTCAACTTCGCCCCCGAGTCGTAGTCCAGGGTCCAGTCGATGCGGGGGGCTGGCCTTCCCGTCCGCACGAGCTTCGCGATTCTTCCGGCTGCCTCGGAGGGGGACGAATGGGTCGTGTCGAACTCGAAGGTCTTTGCGCTCCCGAAGGCGCCGAAGGCGTCGGCGGACACAACCCCGATGAGCTCTGCTTCGACGTTCTCTTCGGCCTTCTTCGCTGGATACCCCCTCCTGCCAAGCCGTTCCTTCAGTACCTCCGGGGCGCACCGCAGGACTACGACCTTCCGGACCGATCTGCGGTCCAGCACGTAGGGGACGAGATGCCCGTAGAGGAGCGCCGGCCCGTGGACCCTCTTCGGGATCCTGTCACGGAGCAGGTCCACGTCCACATCCCCGGCTCCCCGGCCGAGCAGGCCGAGTTCCCGGGCCAGGTCGTTGACGCCCAGGCACTCCAGGTGGAGGGCGGCGGCGACCAGGGGCGAGACGGACTTCTTGCCCGTGCCAGGGCTCCCGGTTACGCCGATGATGCCCCTCAATCTCTATCGAACAGACACTAGGTGCGCTGCTCGGGCGCAGCTGCCTTGAGCTTGGACTTCCAGTGCTCCCTGAACTTCGCGAGCTTGGGGGCTATGACCGCCCGGCAGTAGGGCTTGTACGGGTTCAGCCTGAAGTACTCCCTGTGATAGTCCTCGGCCGGATAGAACGCCTCGAGGGGGACGATCTGGGTCACGATCGGGGCGCGGAAGACCTTCTCCCTCGTGAGCTCCTTGACCATCCCCTCCGCCTGTGCCTTCTGGTCCTCGTCGCCGTAGAAGACCACCGACCTGTACTGCGTCCCCTCGTCTGCGCCCTGCCTGTTCAGGGTGGTGGGGTCGTGGGTCGAGAACAGGACCTCGAGCAGATCCCTGTAGGAGATCACGGACGGGTCGTAGGTGATCTGGGCCACCTCTGCGTGGCCGGTCAGGTCGGTGCATACCTCCTCGTAGGTCGGGTCGGGGACGGTCCCCCCCGAATACCCTGGGACGACCTTGGTGACACCCCGCAGCTCCGAGAACACGGCCTCGGAGCACCAGAAGCACCCGCTCCCGAAGGTCGCGACTTCAGTGGGCAAACGTCCCGTCGGGCTTTCCCTCCCGGACTAAAACTTGGCGGTGGCGCCCCCGGCGACCCTGAGGCTCCCCCCGTTCAGGTCCAGGACGCACGAACGCATGCCGTCCCAGACCGGGACCTGCACGGGGAGTTTCGCGCCCAGCTCGTCCCTCCCCTCGGAGAACCGCGCGGGGACAGCCTCCCCCGGAAGCTGAAGGTGGAGGTCCCTGCCGGCCACCTGGGGCCTGTAGAACTGAGACTTCGCGAAGTCGAGCCTCAGCGTGTCTGCCAGGGCCAAAGAGCCGTCGTCGAGCCAGTGGCTCTTGTCGAGGTCTGAAGGCTCCACCCCCCTGAGGGACAGGCCGACCCTGATTCCCCGCCCGGCAGAGTCGAAGTCCACGTCGTTCACCTGGATCCCCCTGACGTCCGCCCTCAGGTTCGACGGCCCCGGAATGGGGCGCAGCTGGTCATGGACCTTGACCGTCCCTGAAAGAACGAACCCCAGGGCGACCGTGCCTACTCCCTTGACTGTGAACGCCCGGTCGACGTAGATCAGCAGTCCCTTTGGAAAGTCCCCCCGGGGCGCGGACATGGACAGGTCTATCGCAGCGGAGCCCGACTGGCGCTCCTCGACTGGGAACTGGGCGACGGTGGTTCCCCGGAGAGAGGCTGCCGCTCCTTCACTGCTGGAGGCGCCGTCCAGGATTTCGATGGTCCCCCGGAGCCCGAACGACCCGAGGAGGACCGCAAGTTCTCCGTCAGGTGGAGCGAGTTTCCCCGACTTCGGATAGAAGTAGAGCGAGTGGTCGCAGATGGACGCTATCCGCGAGTACCCCTGGACCCTGCCGGGGAAGTCCCCGGTGTCGAGGAAGGAATACCTCTTCCCCCCCTCGGTCCTGCTATAGACCGCAATCCCCTCGGCCTCGCTCTTCTTCGCCACCGCAGACTCGAAGGAAGACTTTGGCTCCTGGTCGGTGCCGAAGACCCCCACAGTGATGCCGTCCATGGACAGCTACTTCTTCCGCTTGAGGTGCGCGTCGAACCATCGGATATAATGGCGGAGCCTCGCCACCCGGTGCTTGGGCTTCCCCACCCGCGAGAGGTCGTGGTTCTCACCAGGGAAGAGGACCAGCTCTGCTTCCTTCCCATGCTTCTTCAGGGCGGTGAAGAACTCCAGCCCCTCGACCATCCAGCAGCGGTAGTCTTCCATCGAATGGACCAGCATGAGCGGGGTCTCGACGTTAGGGACGTACCGCAGCGGGGAGTCGCTGAGGAGCTTCTCCTCCGAGTCCCAGGGGTCTCCCCCGACCTGGTCTTCGGTGAAGTGGGGGCCTATGTCTGAGGTCCCCCAGAAGCTTATCCAGCTGGCGATGCTCCTGTCAGTCACAGCCGCCCTGAACCTCGTGGTGTGCCCGATGGCCCAGTTGGTCATGAAACCTCCGTACGACCCTCCGGCGATGGCGAGGCGCTCACCGTCGATCTGAGGGAACCTCTTGAGGACGTGGTCCAGCCCCTCCATCAGGTCGTCGTAGTCCCTGGTCCCGTACTTCCCTCGGATGTCCGCGAACTTCTCGGAGTAGCCGTCGCTCCCTCTGGGGTTGAGGTAGATCACAGCATACCCTGCGCCTGCGAACGCCTGGAACTCGTGCATGTACGAGTGCCCGAAGGCAGTCTTGGGCCCCCCGTGGACATAGAGTATGCCAGGGACCTTCTTCCCCTCGGGGACCATCACCCACCCTTCCACCTCCTCCCCGTCGCTGGCCCTGAAGCTGACGTGCTGGGGGGACAGGACCTTCAGGTCTTTGTAGACCTCCGAGTTCAGGGACGTGAGCCTCCTCTCTCCGCTGGCCGATACAAACAGCTCTTCGAGGTGAGACGCGTCCATGGCGACGAAGGCGACGGTCCCGTCGTGGACGTCGTACCCCTCGACGCTCCTGTCCCCTCCCACCACGACCGCGGGCGTCCCTCCGACCTTCTTCCTGCACAGCCTCACGGCACCCCCGGCCGCCTCCAGGTAGTAGATCCCGTCTTTGTCCCAGACCAGGTTCCCAGGGCCGTGGGCATGGGCCCTGACGTCCGAATTGAGCCCGTTCGCCTTGTTCAGGTCGACATCGTCTATCCTCTCCACTCTCCCGTTCCTGGGGTCGACGGTCCAGATCCTCGAGTGAGACGCGAACCCGGAGGGGAGGTCGTCGCCGGAGAGCGCGAGGAGCGCGTCGTCCGGGCTCCAGGCGACCGTGGTGAGCTCCATGTTCGACCTGGTGAGCTTCCTCCTCTCTTTCCCGCGGGCATCGGAGAGATAGAGGTCCGAGATGTAGGGCCTGAGGTCGTCAGACGAGGCGACGAATGCGATCGACCTGCCGTCGTGCGACAACGCGAAGTCGCTGACATCGATGGAGCCCGAGGTGATCTGGCTCACCTTCCCCGAGTCCAGGTCCACCCTGAACAGGTGCTTCCGCCTGTCGTAGATGAAGCCGAGCCCGTTGAACCAGAAAGTGACCCGGTCGATCACCTTCACGTCGTCCTTCGCCTTCTTTCCTATGGCCGACAGGAAGTAGACCGACCTCGAGTCCGGGGACCACTGGGGGGTGTCGATCCCGGCCTCGGAACGTTTGAGCAGCCTGGCCTCGCCTCCGTCGGCAGAGATTACGTATAACGCGTTCCCCTTGTCCTCCTTCTTCAGCCCCCTCCTGGAGGTGAAGAGGATCGAACGGCCGTCCGGGGACCACTTCGGGTCCGAGTCCTTCTTTCCGGTCGTGAACGGCGAGGACCTGCCGCTCCTCACGTCGGCCACGTAGATGTCCGAGTCGTAGCCGTCTTCGTCGAGGTTCGCCCGCTTCACGGAGAAGGCGAGCCTCCTGCCGTCGGGGGAGAAGCTCGGCTCGGAAAGCATCGAGTAGAGCGTGAAGTCGCCAGGGGATACGGGACGGCGCATGGATTGGGGGCCCGGCACCCGTTTTCTTATGTCTTATTCGGGGCCCGGCTGGCTGTGAGATGAAGGGGCTAGCTCGGCCGGGCCCGGGGAGTAGCAGGGACGTCCCTGTTGGCGAACCAGTAGACTCCCAGGGAGAAGACGATGAAGAGCGGGATGACCAGGAGGTCGTCGAGCGAAGCAAGTATCTCCCCGAACCAGAACGTAGAGAAGGCGAGGAGCAGCCCGGAGACGACCACCTTCATGTTGGCCTGCTTGACCTTCCGGACCTGGCTCCTGAGGACGTAGGTGGCGAGCACGACCCCCGCGACCCCGATGGCCACCCCCATGCTCGCCGAGGTGAGGTTCTCAGGGAGCAGGCCGACGAGAACGACCGAAGCCTCGAACGCTTCGACTGCCCCCACCGAAAAGCCGGTGTACATCAGCCCCTTCTCGAACTCTTCGACCGGGAATCCGGTGGTCCGGCTCCGCACGACCGACCGGCGAGCGCTCCTGGCGAGCCTGAGCCCGAAGTAGAGGAGGAGCACCCCTCCCACGATGCGGACGTAGTCGACCGGGAGGAGGGAGATCAGCCCTGCGACCAAGAAGGTAGGCGCGAAGACGACGACGATCCCTGCAGCGACATAGGCGAATGCGATCGCCTTCCCGGACTCGGCGAAGAGTGCCAGTCCGACAGCCGATGCCTCGGCGAGCTCAAGGAGGGTTATCCCCGCTGCCGCCAGCAGAATACCAGCGTCGATGTTCACTGGCCCATCCCCGGTCAGCTGTATTCCCTGATGGCAGACCGCAGCCCCGCGGCGAGCATCCCAAGGGCCCGGGGCCCGAACCCCCACTCGACTCCGGCCGCGGCGAACAGCTCGGGGAGCGGTCTCGCAGCCCCCAGCGAGAGTGCCCCCTTGTACGCAGCGATCGCCCCCCCGGGGTCCTTCCTGTAGTTCCTCCAGATGCCGAGGGCGCCGGTCAGGGCTATGCCGTACTCGATGTAGCAGAACGGGACCTCGAAGAAGTGGAGCTGCCTGTGCCAGCGGTAGGTCCGGCTGTCTTCCAGCCCCTCGTAGCTCTCCAGCCCGCAGAACCGGTCGAAGGTCTTCGCCCAGGCTGCAGCCCGCTCCTGGCGGGTGTGGTCTGGGTGGGTGTACACCCAGTGCTGGAAGGCGTCGACCGTGGCGACCCATGTGAAGAGCTTGACGTTCCCGACCGCCTCTTCGAAGTTGGACCGAGCCGCGTCCTCCCGGTTGTAGAAGACCCCTTCGTAGCTCGCCCCGGAGATTATCTCCATGGAGGTCGAAGCCACCTCGGCGAACTCCAGGGGGAGGTTCGCATTGGCGTTGAAGTATGGGATCCGCTCCTTCCTCATCAGGAAGGTTTGGAAGCTGTGCCCGGCCTCGTGCAGGAGGGTCCGCACGTCGCTGTCTCTCTTCGCTGCGTTCATGAAGATGAACGGGAGCCTCACCTCCGTGAGCTCCTCCTGATACCCTCCCGGGGCCTTCCCCTTCCTGCTTTCCACGTCTAGGAGCTGGAGGTCGGCCATGCGCTCGAAGTACCCCGCCAGCTCCGAGTCTATCTTGGCCGCCACCTTCCTGGCTCCCCCCACAAGTCCGGCCGCGTCCTGGAAGGGAGACAGGGGAGGCCGGCCGGCCGGGTCTACCCTCATGTCCCAGGGCCGGAGGGTGTCTATGCCGAGGCGCTCCTTCCGCATCCGGTCGATTTCACGGCTTAGGGGGACGATGTACTCCTCCACTCCCTGATGGAACCGCTCGCAGTCGGCCGGAGTGTAATCGAACCTGTTCTTCTTGACGAAGATGTAGTCCCTGAAGTTCGCGAACCCCGCGTTCTTCGCGACTTCGTCGCGGAGCGCAACCATCTTGTCATAGATCCCGTCGATGGCGTCGTGGTCCTTGACCGCCCGGCCGTCGGCGAGCCGCCATGCTTCTTCCCTGGTCGCTCTGTCCGGCTCTTCATAGAACCTCGACATCTGCTGCAAGGTCCTTTCTTCCCCCCTGAAGCTGACCGTCATGGCCCCCATTGTCCTCAGGTAGGCCTGGGACAGGTTCGAGTCCTGCTTCTCGAGCTCCACGTTCGCCTCTCGGAAGATTCCGAGGGCGTCCAGCCGGCGCCTGTCTTCGAGCGCGTATGTCTCCTTGGGGAGCTTCGTGTGGTACGGGGTCCCCGCGTATTTCTTCAACAGCCCGAAGTTGGCCACCTTGACCTTCGGCTCCAGCTCGTCCACGTACTGCTGGTACGCCCGGGTGGACTCGGGGTTGTCTGTCTGAAGGGTGCTGTTGATGTACCTGATCGACCTCTGCTCGTAGACGTAGGAGTCAAGCTCGGCCTGGTCCAGCATCCACCTCTCCAGGTCGGCTGCCGAGGCAATCCTGCGCGAGGACAGCTCGGAGTAGAACTTCGAAAGGTCTCTCCACTCGAACCCTGTACCTTCGGCGAGATAGCGCCGCTTGAAGTCGCGCGGGAGCGAGGGGTAGTCGAAGACCAACAGGTCGTTCGTTTCACGGCTCCGGAGAGATATTACTTAACCCTCGCTGAAGAGAAGAACAAGAATGTCATGCTCCCGATTTTACGGGAGGTCTCCATTCCGATGGAAGGCGGGCTATTCTGATTGCCCCACGTGACAGCATCCCTAACGCTTGAGGTGCATAAAAATCCTACGGTGAGCCTGGGGCCGGCCGACCTCTGGGCCGGGGCCCGGAGATAGACCGGAAACGCGCCCCGATCGGGCGGAGGAGCTGGAACTGAGCCCCTGCGCCGGCCTCCCTTCGCCTTGACCGGTAGAGCACCACGGCCATGACTTCTATCCAGAGCCAGGGGACCGCGACGAAGGCCCTCTGGACTGCCCCATAGAGCGGCGACCCCTGAGACGAACCGAATGCCATTAGCAGGACGATCGAAAGGATGCCGCTGACCAGGGAGTAGGTCCCGCAGCGGCTCCAGACGGCTCTTTCTCCACCGGCGGAACCCCGGAGCCGCCTCCACAGCAGGAACTGAGACAGTATCGCAAAGCAGAACGCGGCAATCGATACGGCCGCGTGCACCGCTCCCGGGTAGGGGCTGCTGTACCGTTCACCCCTCCCCTCCACTGGCTTCCGTCTCCTCCGCATGCGCCCGAAACGTGTCCTTGACTACGGTGACGATGGCGGGCATGTTACAAATGTGCAAGATTCTATGCCCCGGGCGAGATTTGAACTCGCGTCGCTAGCTGTCTCCCAGCATCGTCGAGAGGCTAACATGCTTGACCGGGCTACACCACCGGGGCTCGCGGAGCCTTCAGAAGTTGTGGATATAGCGGTTGCCCGCGAAAACTCTCGGTTTTCAGGGCCCTACGCGGATTGGTCTACATCGCTGACTTCAGGATTTCGTCGGCCGCCAACTTGATGTCGGAAGGCTTCACCGTCTTCCTTCCGGCGTGGGCCGCGAGGGTCACCGCCCTCTTCGCGATCTGGACCCCCAACGCCTCGAGTTCCGTCCTGAGCTCGATGGCTGCGTCGTCCCCGACCCTTTCTGCGCCGGCCTTTTTTATCACCCTGTAGACAGCCGCAAGGCCGAACTCCGAACTGGACATTCGCCTTTCCAGTTTAAGGGGTATATTTAAAAACCTTTGGCCCTTTTTGCCCGCACAACAGTCTGTTTTTGGTCTTAGCGAGCCCAAGTCCACCCCTAATCCGAAAATGGGTGGAAATACCGCACCATGTCGCTGCTGCGTCCAGCTTTGCGTCAGAAGGACATGGAGTGGGCTGAAATACCACTTTGACCATGGCGGAGCGTGCGTTTTGTCGATTCGCACCTGCACCTGACGGAGCAGGACCTTCCCGCTCTGATGCCGCTGTCGCTATCGAACCATACGTTCCTGGTGACCTGTGGCATAGACCGTGAGACCTCTCAGGAAGCCCTGAAGTTGGCCGAGCGGTACCCAGGCAAGGTTGCCGCCTTCGTCGGAATCCACCCATCCGAAGCCGCAAAGTCGGAGGCCGGCGGGTGGCTCCAGAACGCGCTCGCCGGGGCCGCGGGGCTGGGCGAGGTCGGGCTGGACCCCACCTACTCTCAGGTGAGCCCTGAGGGCGCCCAGATGAAGGCCTTCCTCGCGGAGCTGGAGCTGGCCGAGAAGATGAGGAAGCCGGTGCAGGTCCATTCACGCGATGCCGAGACGCAGGTGCTGGAGGTCCTGGGCAGGTTCGGACTCCCCGCAGTCCTGATGCACTGGCTCGAGAGCGAGGAAGCGCTCCCCCGCGCCCTTGAGAGAGGGTACTTCGTCTCCTACGGCCCCGCGCTTCTGTACTCGAAGAAGCTCCAACGGATGGCCATGAAGTCGCCGCCCAGCCAGGTGCTGGCCGAGACAGACTTCCCGGTCCCCTACCGACCGTTGGGGGCGAAGGGGCCCTCCCTGGTCCCCTCTGTGGTCTTCAGGCTCGCTGAAGTCTGGGGAGTGCGGTTCGACGAAGCCAGGGAGATCGTGCTGGAGAACACGCTGCGCTATCTCCGGCTCCCCGAGAAAGGTTAATCATGGCACCCCGGCCGGCCTGACTGAAGTTGGACAGGACACGGAGGCTTTCCGAGGAGCTGCTGCAGAGGCACCCAGAAGCCTTCGGCGCGGATTTCGAGCAGAACAAGAAGGCGCTCGAAGAGCTGGCGCTTATCCCGTCAAAGCAGCTGAGGAACAGAATAGCAGGGTACATCACGAAGTCGAACAAGGAAGAACCGTCCGAGGTAGAGCAGCCTCAAAGCGAAGAGCAACAGGTGTAGCCCTTGGCCCTGGCGAAGGCTGGGTTCGTTCTTACGGTGAAGCCCGTGACCGTCCTCCGCCCCCACGAGGAGACGATCCCCGAGCACGTCAGGGAGCTGGCTGCGGAGATGCAGAGAGACGGGGTCCAGAGGGACCCGATAATTGTCGACCAGGACACGGCGACCGTCCTCGACGGGATGCACAGGCTCGCGGCCTTCGGGGTTCTCAAGATAGAGAGCGCGGTCTGCTGCTCTGTCGACTATTCCACCAAGTCCGTGTCAGTCGGCCGCTGGGCGAGGGTCTACACCATGCGGAAGGGGGACTCTGCCGCCGAGTCGCTCGGCGCGGCTGGGATGACCCGGCGCGTGACCCTGGCCGAGGCGTTCGACGCCCTCGACAGCAAGAATGCGGGGCTGGCGGTCCTCACGTCGCGGGCGGCATACCTCCCTTCGGGGAGGATGGAGCTCAAAGGCGCGATGGACGCCATCCAGGGCTTCGACGGCCAATCGCAGGCCAGGGGGTGGGAGCGCGGCTTCGTCCCCGAAGACGAAATCGACGTCCCCCTGCAGTCGGAGAGGAACCTCGTGGTCCTCGTCAGGAGGTTGGGGAAGGACGACGTGGTCGCGGCCGGGCGCTCAGGAAAGCTCTTCCCGTGCAAGACCTCCATGCACCGCATCGACCCGAGACCGGTAGCCGTGAACTTCCCGCTGTCTGCGCTGAACGACGCGACGACGGCGAGCCTCAGAAAGGCGCTCGAGGGGCGGAGCGAGCGGCTCCTCCCTCCCGACTCGATGTACGAAGGAAGAAGGTATAAGGAAAGGCTCCTGCTTCTCAACCAGGAATGATCACAGTCCGCTGCCTCGGCCACATCGGGACCAGCGTCGGCTCCCGGGAGGTCTTCCTCGAAGGCCCTGAGCTGGAGCCTTCGGAGATCGTCGAGAGGGTGAGGAAGGTCAGCGGAAAGCAGGACCCGGGGTTCACAGCGTTCAACACCCTCCTGATGGTCGAAGGCGGCGAGGTCTGCGTGTCTGCCACTGGCAGGAGGAAGGTGAAGGACGGAGAGCGGGTGGTCCTTATTCCGTTCTCCCACGGAGGGTGAGATACTGCGGGCTCACGCCAGGGCGTATCTGTGCGGCGCAGGACTGAATCCGGATGACGTCAGGCGGAAAGCTGCGGCCGTGTCAGACAGGTGGGTTGTGCAGACCGCGGCCGAAGGGGCTGCCACCAACGAGTTCTTCGTGGAGATGCTCGCCGCCCAGACCCTGCGAGCCGCAGAATCAGGCACCCTGCTCGCCAACAGCCCCGAGATGGACTTCCTGCTTAGGCTGGCTGGGACCACGCAGATCACAAGGGCCATCCGGGAGAAGGGGTCGGCGAAGGGGAAGCCGTTCCTGCTGGTCGTCGCGGGACGCACGATACCTGAGTCAGGACCTGTTCTCGGACAGGAGCTCCCGAGGCACGGACTGTCTAAGGGCGAACTCCAACGGGTAGAAAAGGCGGCCCTGCTTAGCGCGCGGAGGGCCTAGGCCGCCCGTTTCAGCTTCTGGATGCTTACGATGTCGTGGGGGGAGATCACCGACACCCCGGAGTACTCTCCGAATATCTCGAGGAGGACCACCTTGTCCGGGGAGTCGAGGCTGACCTTCCGGTCGACCGCGTCTGCGATCGCGCCGATGAGCTTGCGCTCGGGGTATGGGGAGTCCCTCCCCTCGACCGTTATCCTGAAGGTCTCGCCGGGACCGATGACCGAGGACAGGTCCTTGACCGCGTCCACGATGTCCTCAAGCTTGGTGTCGACCACCCTGTCGACGGGTATTATCCGCATGATGAACCTGACCTTGAAGGGCTCGGACCTGACGAAGTCGGTGATGAACGAGAGGAGCGCCCTGGGGTCCTCAACATCGACCTCGATGACCCCGTCATAGGCCGACCTGTCGATGGTGACCTTCCTTATACCCGACAGGAGGGCGATCTCTTTGAACTCGGCCGATGCCTTCGCTTCGAGCCCCTTCGCGGAGGTGACGATGAGGTTCGTTCCTATCTCAGCTCGGCGCGACCCCGACGGGACCAGTTCTTAAGATTGTGACTTCGTTGCCGACCACTTCCACCACCGTCGATTCGGTCCCTGCAAGCCGACCGCCGTCAAGTATGATGTCGACCGCGCCCCCCAGCTGGCCAAGGGCCTCGGCCGCGGACCTGGCCGACTGATGCCCGGACAGGTTGGCGCTGGTTCCCGTCAGCCACCCTCCGCAGGATGAAATCAGCTGCAGGCACCGGGGGTGGTTCGGGACCCTCACCCCGAGGCTGGGTCTGCCCTGATTGAGCTGAGGAGGGACCGGCCTTGACAGCGGAGCGACGATGGTCAGGGCGCCCGGCCAGTACCTGGCGGCCAGTTCGAGGGCCCGGGGGCTCAGCTTGACCAGCCCTGCCGCCTTCTCGGTCGACGAGCAGAGGACCGGGATGGCCTTGGCGTCTCGCCGCTTGGCATCGAAGAGGCGCCTGACCGCAGCGTGATTGAGCGGGTCGCAGCCGAGGCCGTAGACGGTGTCGGTCGGATAGACCACCAGCCCTCCGCGCCTGACCACCTTCGAGGCCTGCGCGATCGACTCGCCGTCCATCGGAAGCAGGCGGGCTTTCAAGGCACCCATCTCTCCCTGCGGGTTCTGTTAACTCTGCTGGCCAGAGACGGCCTTCGGCGCCTTCATCGACTCGTACACCGCGCCCACAGCCATGAGCAGAGAGAGTGCAAGGACCAAATCTCATTCGAACTCACCATACTTCGCGAGCACGGCGACTCACAGGAAAAGGGAGACTGCACAGAGCGCAAGGTACAGGGCCCCGTCCACGTCACCAACCGACCGCATCCGGCTAACAACCAGAACGACCCCGGCCGGCTAGCAGAGAGGGGAACCGGGATGTCCCGTAGATTGGACATAATTCCGTTCAGAAAGCGTTATTAGTGCAACTGAAATCGCGGGGGCGCCATGTCTGAAGAGGACCAGGAACTCGACGAGGACCTAGACGAAGACTTGGACGAAGACGGATGGGAAGAGGACTCGGACGAGGACGGGTTCTAGGAACAGGGCCTCAGGACGAGACACCCGCCCACGCGTCACACTTTAAGACCCATTGCTGTACCTTAGCCGGACGAATTGAAGACCCTAGTCGTCAACTTCAAGAACTACCCAGAGGTGCTGGGAGATGGCGCTGTCCGCCTCGCGCTTGCCGTCAAGAGGGTGGCCGACGCGGTCGAAATAGAGGGCATTGCGGCTCCCCCCACCCCGATGATCTCGCTGGTGGCTTCGAAGACGAAGGTCCAGGTATACAGCCAGTCGGTGGCTAGCGTGGCAGGGGACAAGACGACAGGGGCGGTCCTCCCGGAGGCGGTCAGGGCGGCCGGCGCAGCCGGCACCATCCTGAACCACAGCGAGTCGCGGATGGCCCCCGCGGAGCTCAAGAAGCTGATCCCCAGGCTGACCAGCATGGGGATGGGGGTATGCCTGTGCGCCCAGACTTCCGAGGAGGCAACTGAGCTCTCCATCCTTGGCCCGAAATACCTCGCCATCGAACCTCCCGAACTGATCGGGTCCGGGGTCGCAGTCTCGAGGGCGAAGCCGGAGCTCATAGAGAGTACCGTCTCGGCGGCAAGAAAGGCGGGGTTCAGAGGCAAGATACTCTGCGGAGCGGGAATCGTCAGCGGCGAGGACGTCTCCAGGGCGGTCCAGCTCGGGGCAGACGGCGTCCTCGTGGCGAGCAGCGTCGTGAAAGCGGGGGACTGGGAATCGAAAGTCCGCGAGCTGGCTCATTCTCTGAAGTGAGAACTGAGTATATTCGATTTATACAATGTTAAAAGGGCGCTGAATATGGCTCAAAAATACGAAGCGAAATCAATGCAACAGACACAGCAAGTCAAACCAAACCCGTTCGAAAACGCCCTCGAGCAGCTGAGGATAGCTGCCGAGTACCTGAAGCTGGATGAAGGGATTCACCAGATCCTAGCCAGCCCGAAGAGGCAGCTCACGGTATCACTCCCGGTGAAGATGGACGACGGAGAAACTCGAGTCTTCACAGGGTACAGGGTCCAGTACAACGACGCCAGGGGGCCGTTCAAGGGAGGGATCAGATACCACCCGAACGTCACACTCGACGAAGTGAAGGCGCTGTCCGCCTGGATGACCTGGAAGACAAGCGTCGCCAACATCCCCTACGGCGGTGCAAAGGGAGGAATCATATGCGACCCCAAGCACATGTCCGAAGGGGAACTGGAGCGGATGACCCGGCGCTACGGCGCAGCCATCGCGCCCATCATCGGGCCCTACAAGGACATCCCTGCGCCCGACGTCTACACGAACGCCCAGACCATGGCGTGGATCCTCGACACCTACAGCACTCTCGTGGGCTTCATGTCGCCAGGGGTGATTACGGGCAAACCGGTCTCCCTCGGGGGCTCTCTTGGAAGAGACAAGGCCACAGGGAGGGGAGCGGTGTACTGCACCGTCGAGGCTGCCAAGGTGAACAAGGTCGACCTGAAGAAGGCGACATTCGCAGTCCAAGGATTCGGCAACGCCGGCTCGAACTTCGCGGAGATCCTGCAGACCTACGGACCGAAGCTCATGGGGGCCAGCGACTCGAAGGGTTCCATCATGAGCAAGACAGGGATGGACGCCAACAAGCTCATCAAATACAAGGAGAAGACCGGGTCGGTGGTGGGCTTCCCTGGAAGCCAGCAGATCTCGGACAAGGAACTCCTGCAGATGGATGTCGACATCCTCAGTCCTGCGGCCCTTGAGAACGCCATCCTCCCAGACACAGCCAAAGGAATCAGGGCCAAGGTCATAGCCGAGTGCGCCAACGGGCCCACGACCCCGGAGGCCGACAAGATCCTGCATGCCAACGAGGTCTTCGTGATCCCCGACATCCTGGCCAACTCCGGTGGAGTCATAGTTAGCTACCTGGAGTGGGTGCAGAACTTGGAGAGGAACTACTGGAACGAGGACGAAGTCAACTCCATGCTGGAGAAGAAGATCACGTCAGCGTTCAAGGACGTACATTCCGCCAGCCTGAAGCACGACGTGGACATGCGGGCCGGCGCCATGATAGTCGGTGTCGGCAGGGTCGCAGACGCGGTCAAGACGCTCGGAGTCTTCCCATAAAACCAACGCACAAGCAGGGCGCCGTCGGACAATTCCCGAAGGCGCGCCTCTACTGTTTTTGAAAAGCCCCAGCAGGAGCCACGGACGAGCTCAGCGCGAGGAGACCCTGCCCTCCAGTTCCTCGACCAGCGAAGCGCTCCCGATGTACGCCGGAGACGTCTCCGCCAAGGACGCCGGCTCGATGTCCAAGATGTTCATTCTCCCGTCGCTGGCGTACCCGCCCGCCTGCTCGTTGATGAACGCCATCGGCGCGGTCTCGTAGAGGATGCGGAGCTTCCCCTTCGGCTTTTTCAGGAGCTCCGGGTATGCGAAGACCCCTCCCCTGGCCAGGACCTGGTTGTAGTCTCCGACGAAGGTCCCGCAGTACCTGGTCCTGAGTCCCCTCCCCTCCAGGGAGTCGACGAAGTCTCTCACCTGTGGGATCCACTCGCTCCGGAACCCTCCGAACCCGTAGACCTCCGGCTTGTCGGGGAGCCTCAGGTTGACCCCGAGCAACTCGAAGGTCATCTTCTGACCTTCCCTGACAGCCACGAACCTGTGGACCCCCTTGCCGAAGGTGAACGTGAGGGTGATTACGTTGCCGTAGGTCACGTACAGCGCGCCCAGGAGGTTCCTGCCGGACGCCGGGAGCTTCTTCGAATAGAACCCGAATATGCTGCCGAGGGGGTTGTTTGTCTCGACGTTCGAGCTTCCGTCGAGTGGGTCCATGGCTACGCTCACGCGCCCCTTCCCTTCCGCCGGCTCGGACATCTCCTCGGACGCCACCTCTGAAGCGTACCCGGTGGCCGTGAGGGTCTCAGCGAAGACGTCGTTGGCGAACACGTCTATGGCCTTCTGGGTCTCCCCTGACGGGTTGGTCGAGGAGAGGAGTCCCGACTTTGACGGGATGTTGTCCCACACCGTTATGCTGGAGTTGGCTATGGCGGCCGTCAAGGGCGCAAGGTCGTCCGGGGCGTTGAGCCTGAGGAACTCGTCCAGCTTCAAGTCGACACCGTGCTGCCATCGTCTCCGACTTTTAGAGGTATGGAGCCGGCCTTCGATGAGGTGGAGCGGAGAGGCAAACCTGTTAAATAGCGTGCGGGCGGGTTCGGGCCATGAAACAGGACCGGATGGCCCCCTTCCTCAAGGACGGGAGGAGCATGCTGCTCGCCTATGACCAGGGGCTCGAGCACGGGCCGTCGACGGACTTCGACGACAAGAACGTGGACCCGTCATACATCATGGACATAGCGGCGAAGGGGAAGTTCAACGGGGTGATCTTCCAGAAGGGGACGGCCGAGAGGTTCTACGACGGACGGGTCCCCCTGATCATCAAGGTTAACGGGAAGACAGCCCTCCCCAAAGGGGAACCGATTTCGAGGCAAGTGTGCACCGTGGAACACGCGGTGTCACTCGGGGCCAAGGGGGTGGGGTACACGGTCTACCTGGGGAGCCAGTTCGAAGCCGAGATGCTCAAGGAGTTCGGCGCGATCCAGGAAGACGCCCACAGGAGAGGGATAGCCGCGATAGCCTGGATCTACCCCCGAGGAGCCGCGGTCCAGAACGACACCTCGAAGGATATGGTCGCCTATGCAGCCAGGACCGGACTGGAGCTGGGGGCGGATGCGGTGAAGATCAAGTACACCGGAGACCCCGCGAGCTTCTCCTGGGCCGTGAAGTCGGCGGGGGGAGTCAGGGTCTTCATGAGCGGTGGGCCCAAGGCCCCGACCGACGACGACTTCCTTCGCCAGGTCAGAGGGGTGATAGAGGCAGGAGGGACCGGGCTGGCAGTGGGAAGGAACGTCTGGCAGAACGAGGACCCGGTGGCGATGGCGGAGAAGCTGAGGAAGGTTATCTTCGCAGGGACGGGGTAGCTACTTCGACAGCAGCTTCCAGGACATCACTATGCCGAGTATCGAAAGCAGCGCGGCAAACCCCACCAAGACAGTGAAGTCGACCCAGAGGGGCGCCAGGGCAGAGTAGCCGGCGGCGGCCGATGCGCCAGAGCCGGCGCCCAGGAGCATCTGCCTGACCCCGTCCACCGCGTAGCTGACCGGGTTGTACCTGATGACAGACTGGAGCCAGCCGGGCATTATCTTCACGGGGAGCATGGCGTTGCTCGCGAAGAGGAGAGGGAGGTTGAGGAGGTTGATCACCGCCATCTGCGTCTGCCAGTCGCTCGACCTGAGGGCGAGCATCACGAACAGGGACGAGAGCCCGAAGGCCATCAGGAAGAGGATGACGAAGGAACCGGCGACTGTGAAGACGCTGAAGCTGGCAGTGTCCATTCCGAGCGCGACGGCGATCACCAGGACAATCGCCGCCTGAATAAGCGAACGGACGACGCTCTGCAACACCTTCCCGGTGACTATGGCCCCGCGGCCCACCGGGGTGCTCATGGCCTTGTTCATGAAACCGAACCTCCTGTCCCAGACGACGGACATCCCGGCGAAAGCCGCGGTGAAGAGTATGATGAACGCCAGCATCCCGGCCCCGAGATACGAGAAGTAGTTGGCGGTACCGAAGGTCCCGAGGTTCACCGCGTTGATTTCAGCCTGAGTGACCCCCGGCTGGCTCGAGAAGAGCCCAGTGATGTTGAACGCCTTCCCGAACAGCCCCAGCCAGACGACCGGCTGGATCAACGAGATGATCAGCTGAATCGGGTTCTTATACCACTTCACAAGATCGCGGTTCGTCAGCGCCCAGAGGCCGTGCAGGGGGCTCTTGTTGACCTTCGGGGCCGTCCTGAACGCCCGCTCGCGGGCCTGCTCCTTCTCTTCGACCACTTGCTCCTGTGCAGTGACTGTTGATCTTGCCAGGTCTTCGGTCATCTTCCATTCGTCACCTTCGCGCCCTCATCACGGTCACCCGCTGCTTGAACGCGTCCATCTTGTTGGCCTCCTCGTCACGAATGGTCCTGCCGGTGAACTCGAGGTACGCCTCGTCCAGGGTGGGCTTCGTCAGAGAGATCTTGGTCACGTGGAGCCCCTTGGACCTTATCAGGTCTATGATCTGGATCGAGGACTCCTCCCCCGCCTCGGACTTTATCCTGTACTCGTGGTCAGACTTCTTCACTTCCTTGACGAGCGGGATCTTCTGTATGTCGGCCGAGATGTCATGGCCGGACTCGGCTACCCCGACCACGATGATGTCCCCGCCGATGCTCGCCTTGAGCTCCGTCGGGGTCCCTATCCTGATTATGTGGCCGTGGTCGATGATGGCGATCCTGTCGCAGAGGGAGTCTGCCTCCTCGAGGTAGTGGGTGGTAAGGAAGAGGGTCATCCTGTACTCCTCCTTCAGCATCCTGATGTAGTCCCACACTGCCGTCCTGGTCTGGACGTCGAGGCCCAGTGTCGGCTCGTCCAGGAAGAGGAGCTTCGGATAGTTGATCAGCCCGCTCGCCAGCTCGAGCCTCCTCCTCATGCCCCCGGAGTAGGTGCTGACCTTCCTGTCGGCCGCGTCCTCCAGCCCCACGAGCTTCAGCAGCTCCATCGCATGCGGCTTCGAGTCGCTCCTCGGCAGGCCGTACAGGTCGGCACAGAGCAAGATGTTCTGAAGCCCCGTCAGGTCTTCATCCGCGGTGTATTCTTGGGGGACCACCCCCACGGTCCTGCGGACCTCGGTGGCATGCTTGTGGATGTCAAGGCCGTCGATCACCGCGTTCCCTCCGGAAGGGGTGATGAGTGTGGTGAGCATGCTGATTGTCGTGGTCTTCCCTGCCCCGTTGGGGCCCAGGAACCCGAAGATCTCCCCCTCCTTGATGTCGAAGGTGACCCCGTCCACGGCCCTCAACGACCCGAAGGACTTCGATAGTCCCTCCACCCTGACGATCGACTGCTGGCTCATCAACTTCCCCCGATTTTGGCCAGTCTGCCGGCGAGTTCCCTAATATGTTTGGTATTCTCGTCCAGTTTGGGATCTTTCGAACGTGAAAGATCTTCAAGAAAGGAAGTATAACTCGATATGACTTCAATGGCCCCCTCGACCGACGTCGGAGCAGGACCGTGTCGGTCTGCCCAAGGCCACGGGTGGTCCACCTCCTCTCTGCCCGCCGGAGTCAACGTGTACTTGTCGTCCTGCGAACGTTGGAGGACCCCTTCGGCCACCATGTTCTTCAGTAGGGGGTAGATCGAACCGGGAGAGGGCCTCCACCACCCTTGGAGGTTTGCCTCCATTACGTCCATGATTTCTGCCCCGGACTTCGGGCTGTCTCTCACGATATAGAGGACCCAGCGCCGAAGTCCTTTGTGGCTGCGCTTGGCCCAGTCGGAGTTGAACATTCCAGTTTACCGATATCGCTTTCCCGATATCGATGGTATTTCAACTTTTCCCCTAGGGGAGGCATGGTCCGGGGTCGGGGATTCCCGTGGGGAAGATGAAGCCGTTGGAGTCGACCCTCAGCGTGACCTGAGGAAGGTCTGAACCTGCCGGGCCTTGGACGACCTTGCCGGTCGAACTGAAGATCGACCCGTGACAGGGGCAACCCAGCTCCTTCAGGGCCGGGACGTACTGCAGGGTGCAGCAGACGTGAGTGCAGAGCATGCTGAACGCCAGGAGAGAACCGTCAGCCTGGAGCACGAGCATGTTAGGATACCCGCTCGGGTAGTCGAAATAGACGGGCGTGCCGACTGCCAGCGAGCTCTTCCTGGCAATCGCGCCGGCCGGGAACCCGCCCTGGCTCGTAGTCGTGGTGGTGGTCGGGCTGGACACCGGCAGCTTGACCGAGCTGATGACGGCGACGAACCCCACGAGGACCCCGAACACCCCCATCGACTTCAGGAATCCGCGCCGTGAGTATTCCAGCTCCGTGCCTCTCCGGCTCCTGCGCCTCGCGAGGTACAGTGCGTGCCTCCTCCCTGCGACTCCGAGGACGAGGACGGCGAGTTGGACTGCGAGCATCAGGTCGAACGGCCAGAGGCCGAAGAGATACGACGCGAAGTATTGGACCGTCATGTGGTACTGAGGCGCGGTCAGGATGTCTCCCAGCTGGAGGACGATCCCCAGGACGGCGGCCGCAAGACTGGGGACGTAGATGCGCCTGTAGGAGAACAGGCTCAGCAGTCCCACTGTAAGGTCCACAAGGACGACGACGACCAGCCCCAGCGCGTGCGACAGCGCGAGGTTCCAAAGGGACCCATCGGTGGCGAGGAGATACCCGCCGGCAGTCCCGCAGAGGACGAGGAGGATCCCGATTCCGACCTGCAGCCGGTCGAGGGAGCTCCGCGCGCCCTTCTTTGACATCCCCCTCCCCGCGGGTTCTGTCCGGCTCGTCATGCAGCCTCCTCCTTTGACGGCTCAAGGGTCCAGTGGAGAGGGCCCCCGAGAGCCAAGACCACCACTCCCGCGAAAAGCGCCACGACCCCCACGAAAGTGAAGTTGACGTGGTCGAGCACGTCGCTGCACCAGGGGTAGATCCAGTTGGCGTTCGCCAGGGCGCTGCCTTCGCAGCTTTCGGAGAATTGATAGAGCACGACCCCCGCGCCTGCGAGGCAGAGGACAAGGCCGGCGACAAGGAAAGAGGCCCTCACTGCTGGGGGCGCGACCAGGATGGCGATTTAATGGTTGGCGGAGCGGCGGCAGGGGAGTCCGACAAAGGGACAAATACACGGCCCGGGGCGCGCTCGCCGCATGTCCGAGGAGGACCCGTACAGCAACGCGCTCGCCCAGCTTGCGTCGGTGACAGACATCCTAACAATAGAACCCGAGTATTACGAGACCCTCAAGAACCCCCGCCGGGAGGTGACCGTATCGCTCCCCGTCAAACTGAGGAACGGGAGTTCGGCTACGTTCGTGGGCTATCGAGTCCAGCACAACAACGCCAGGGGCCCCTACAAAGGCGGCCTGAGATACCACCAAGGGGTGGCAATGAGCGAGGTGAAGGCACTGGCGATGTGGATGACCTGGAAGACAGCTGTAATCGACGTGCCGTTCGGCGGGGCGAAGGGAGGGATAACCGTGGACCCGACGAAGCTGACGAAGGACGACCTCGAGGTCTTGACAAGGAAGTATGTCGACGCCATGTACCGAAACATCGCCCCTGACATCGACATCCCCGCCCCCGATGTCAACACCAGCGCGCAGACGATGTCTTGGATCATGAACGAGTACTCGAAGCTCAAGGGGCACAACGAGCCCGCGGCTGTGACCGGCAAGCCGATAGAGCTCGGCGGCTCAGAAGGGAGGAACGCCGCGACGGGGAGGGGGGTCGCAATCTGCGTGAGGGAGGCGGTGCAGAGGTTCCTCAAGAAGAAGGTCAAGGACGTCACGGTGGCAGTCCAGGGATTCGGGAATGTCGGGTCGAACACCGTGGACTCCCTCATGAGCATGGGCGCGAAGGTCGTCGCGGTGAGCGACGTGGCCGGGGGGGCCAGGACAACCCACACGCCGCTGGCTGGGTCGTTCGCCGAACTGCAGGCTGCAGCGGCAAAGTACGGGTCGGTCGGGAGAATCCCCGGGGCCGAGGAGATCACGAATGCGGAGCTCCTGGAGTCCGACGTGGACGTCCTTGTCCCCGCCGCGCTGGAGAATCAGATAACCGAGGCCAACGCAAAAAAGGTCAGGGCCCGACTGGTGGTCGAGGCAGCCAACGGGCCCACAACCCCGCTTGCAGACCACGTCCTTGAAAAGAACGGGATTGCGGTCGTGCCGGATATCCTGGCGAACTCCGGGGGGGTCCTGGTGTCCTATTTCGAATGGGTCCAGAACCTCAACAGGGACCACTGGTCAGAGGAGGCAGTGAACGAGAAGCTGGAGCTCAAGATGAAGAAGGCGTTCAAGGAGGTCCTCGACTACTCGGTCAAGGATAACATCGGCCTCAGAAGGGCGGCCCTCGCGCTGGCGGTGGACAGGGTCGTCACCGCGATGCGCCTGAGCGGTTGGCACTAGCGCATCTCGATTGTAGCCGGTCGAACCGAAGATCGGCCGTACTGGGTAGCCCGGCCGGGATGCGAAAGGGCCAGTCGCATCTTGGCATAGAAGAGTCGATCCTCTGCAGAGAACGGTCAGACGGACTCGATGGCTGGGGCGCCGTCACCAACTGGGACGCCACCCCTCGCGCTTGCCGAAGAAAAATTCCATGGAACCCGAAAGGCCCGATGCAGCCGAGCCGCACGCGAGCAGTCGTTCAGAGCCGGCGTAACCGTTCTGGCCCGCCCATCCCGCGCCCGGCACGCAGGAGATTAGGCCATAGGAATTTAACCCCCCGAGCAAGTCAAGCGCAGGTTGGCATTCTGTCCGCGCTGCGGGCAATCCTACGCCGAGGGGCTGGAGTACTGCTTGTACTGCGAGTACGATTTGAGGCAGGTCCCAGCCGCCCAGGCCTCCTCGGCTCAAACCTCACCGCCCGCCGCCGTCGTACCCCAGGTCCCTGAAAGGAGAAGAGTACTCCGCAACCTCTTCGTGATTGTTGGCGTTGTAATCATCGCGCTGTACGCGTTGGCAGCGCTCGTCTGACAAGCATCCGACGGAGGATGTCAGACTTGATAGGAGATAGGCATGCGGCGTCCAGACAGGACCAGTACCGTGGGCCCTCGACCGGCAACCGGGCTCGTCAGAAGGGAAAAGTTCGCTCAGGCAAAAGCGGAGGCCCGGAGAGCGAACCTTGACGCGTCTGTACCTAGACCCCATGTAGGGAGCACCTACTTGAGAGCGTGTGGGGGCGCATAACTCATTGTGACACTCCGGCGGAGGCGCAGAACTCGTGGGCCGCAGGCATTTTTGCCCGGCTTGGCTTGGAACCAACTGGTCCGATTTGGCCCTTCGACCGCTGACTCGTCTCTGCCGCCTTGGCAAAGAGACGGCCCTGGCGACAGTGACCACCCGGGTGTGGCCATGCTTGCCGAGCGCCAGCAGATGCTTGTCGCCGGTGACAAGGACGTCCGCGGCTCCGGCCCTGGCCGCAGCGAGAATATTGTCATCAGCGTCGCCGAGGACAGGAATTGTGCCTTCGGGCAATACGAAGGCCGCCCTTGACAGAACCTCGCCCAGGAAGGAAGCAATCTCGTCGTCGTCCACATGCTTTCTCATCTTCTCATCGGAGCTCACTCGCGAGAACTCGGCAATAATGCCCTCGGAAAGAATCAGAGCGTGTCTTTGGCCTAGCAGGGCCATCATCAGCCCACGGGGCTTTCCACCTCCGATGAGCGCCGATATGAGGACGTTGGCGTCGAGAACGGCTCTCATCCAAGAACCTAGTCCTTCCGGTGCCTGTACTTCTGAACGAGGGCGTCTATCTCTGCTTCACTAAGCTCCCCGTATTTCGCCTTCTTGGCGTCAACACGCCGGTAGGTCGCTTCTAGCGATTTCTCGACGCCCTCGACTTCGAGGTCGAAGGCAAGAGTCTTCGAGTCAAGAAGAGTCGTGCTTTCTAGCCAACAACGGAGAATTAGATGGCAGAGGAGGCAGTTTTGGAATATCGGCAGCCTACGGAGTCTGGAATACGCTCTGATTTATGAAAGGAGCCCGAGAATAGCCCGGCTAGGATTCGAACCTAGGTCGAAGGCTCCAGAGGCCCCCATCCTTGACCACTAGACGACCGGGCTGCGAATTGAAGGTGCGAATACCGTGGCGATAAAAGCGTTCAGGCTTTCTTCCGGTGTTTTGCGACTGCCATTTGCCTTGGGATGAGGCCGAGTTCCTCCATTGCTTCTCCCATGTAGTCTAGCGACTTCTTCAGTGTGTCAGAGGTCAGGATCCCGAAGTGCCCAATCCTGATCATCCTGTCCCTGTCGTCGTATATCCCTCTGGCCACCATGATGTCGTGTTTCTCCTCCAGAGTCTTTTGGATAGGCCGTGCCTTTCCGTCCTCCACCCAGAATGAGGTGACTGTATCCGCCCTGTGCCCCTCCTCGGCCACGAACTTCTGCCCCCACTCCTCAATCCTGTCACGAGTAGTCTCCCCCAGTTTCCTGTGACGACCCCACCGGTCCTCGATGCCCTCCTCTTTGATTTCCAGCATCGCTTCCCTCAGCGCCAAGAGGACCTGGGTGGCCGGGGTCGCAAGGTACATCTTGGGGTCGTCCATGATTGGCTTCCACCTCAGCAGGTTCATGTAATACGATTCGATAGGGACCTTCCGCTTCTCCATGTGTTCGATGGCCCGCTGAGACGCTGCAATCAGCACAGCCCCCGGCGCACTCGCAATGGCCTTCTGCGAAGCAGTGAAGACGATGTCAGCCCCAAGCCTATCGAAGTCGAGTGGGAGTCCCCCGATGGCGCACACTGAATCGACCACGCTGAGCACCCCCGCGCTCTCGCACTCGTCAACGAGGTCTGTGACCGGGTTGGCTATTGAGCTCGAGGTGTCTACGTGCGTGATGAACACCACGCTGTACTTCGCCTTCCTGAGCTGCTTCCTCAGCGTGTCGGGGTCAGCCGCCCTTCCGTCCTTGAACTCGATGGTGTCCGCTTTCGCCCCGTGTATCTGGTTCAGCATCAGCATCCTGTGACCGAAGTACCCGTTGCTGAGCGTAAGGGTCCTTTCTCCCCGGGTGACCAGGCTGAGGACGGAGGTCTCCATCCCTGTCGTCCCCGTCCCGGTGAAGACGAATTGGGCCCCCTTTTGATTCTTGAAGACATATCTCGCGAGGTCTACCGTCTCCTTGAACATCGAATAGAACTCGGCGCCCACGTGGGGGAGTTGCGGTCCCGCCATCGCCTCACGCACCCTCTCCGAGAGGTTTGTCGGTCCCGGTATCAGAAGGAGCTTTTCGGACAAATCAACCGAGTCCACCCTCCCTCAGCGTGCTAAAAACCCTCTCCCATAATCCTGTGAGAGATAACGACCCTCGGGGTTACAGATGACCGAGGATCTCAGTGAGCCTGTCTATGTGGATGATATCGGGGTCGGAGACCCTTGTGGTGTGAGCCAGCATGAAGCCCAATCCGGCTGATTTGAGGAAGGCAAGGTCATAGATTGTGTCCCCCACGGCGATGGTCGTCTTGGCGGGCACCCCAATCTTCGCGAGAAGCCTCTTGTATGCAAGGTCCTTCCGGGTGGGGTCTACCCTTCCAATCCCGTCGGGGAGCAGCACGCCGCTCTTGTTGAATCTTAGCCCGTTGGCGAGCCAGTGGTCGATACCCAACTCTCTGGCCACCTCTTTTGCCAGCAGGTCGATGCCTGAAGTCACCAGCGCAGTCTTGATTCCCTTCGAACGCAGCGCCTCGAAGACCTCAGGGGCTTCCCTTCGGATTCGATACCCCGAGAGGACGCCTCTGATTTCGTCCTTCGTGACCCCCTTCGGCCAAGACCCTATGTCCCTGCGCATGAACTCCCGATAGTCGATCTTCCCCTCGGTGTAGAGCCTCAGGGAGGTGGCACCTTCGTGTTCGGTGCCGAAGTGCTTGTGTATGGCGACCCAGCTGCTGTTGTGCTCGAGGACGGTACCATCGAGATCGAAAGCGGCCAGTCTTATTTCCATTTTCAGTCTGTAGCATCCTAGGAGACAGGACTAGTTAATGGTGCCCTCGCGCTTCCTCCGACGACCTTTTCCCTTCGACCAGTTCAACACTGCGTTGAGCCGGCAAAGGCGCTCCAGCTCATTCCAATCCTCGCGGGGTCCAGGATTCCATTTTCCATGATTCCATTTTCCATGATTTGCTTTCGAGATAGTCAAAGCCGCCTGCAAACAGATTTCGGCCTGTCGCCTCTTGATCCTGAAGCGGGGGAAAATGTCCTCAGTGAGACGCCTTGATGAGCATCTATCCTGTACCTCGCGTACTTGGTGTGCTTCGAGTGACCGCTATTCTCGATCCCCCTGATTACGGATCCGCCGTACATCCTTTGGAGTTCCTCGAGAACTCCCACGGTCTCCGGAATATCTCGCCACGTTATCTGCAGCAAAACTATGTAACCGAACCCCATCGTAGAGCCTTCGCGGATATGCCTAACGATACTGAAAGAGCCATCAGAGTCGAAAACGCCCGCAATGTAGGCCGGCCTCAGAGGCAATGACCAATAGGCGGCGATTTTTGTTTAACACCCAGCTTCAACTTGCCGAAGAGGACCCCGCCTAGCCAGGTTGAATGCTTCCGGGCTAAATCCGGTCCTTCACCGGGACACCCATGAGCCGCATCGACTCCGCAAGGACCCGGCTGGCGGCGTCGACCAGGGCCAGACGGGCGTCGCGGATCTGCGCGTCGGGCTCCTTGTTCACTGGCACGCTCTCGTAGAAGTCGTTGAACGCCGCGGCCAGCTCGTGGGCAAAGCGGGCGACCTCCTTGGGGGAGAGGAACTCCCCGGCAGTGGAGGCGCTCATGTCCAGCATCGATAGTCTCTTCGCGAGCCTGATTTCCTGCGGCTTCGTCAGCTTGCCCGCGCCGGTGGCGTCGACCCGAGGCTTCCCTTCTGTCTTGTCGAGTATCCGCCTCGCCCTGGCATAGGTGTAGAGCAGGTAGGGCCCGGTGTCCCCCTGGAACTGCAGTGCGTCTTCCATGTCGAAGACTATCATCTTGTCCGGGTCCTGCTTGAGGAGCTCATACCTGAGCGCGGCCACTGCGACAGCCTCCGCCACCTCGGCGACCCAGGAGTCAGACTCCGAGGGGTTCCGCTTCCTCGTCTCTCCGACTGCCTTCTCCTTCAGCTTATCGAGCATGGCGTCGGCGTTGACGTAGAGGCCCTTCCTCCCCGACATGTGGGCGAACTCGCCCTCTATCTCGAACCCGAGGGCGGTGGCCGTCCTTTTCGAGAGCGAGACGACCTCGTAGCTCCGGTGCCGATACCTGGTGGAGGCGCCCTCGTGCAGCCTGTCAAGCACCTTCGCCACTATCCTCTGGAGGTAGCTCTGGCGAGTGTCGATGACCGAGATCGCCAGGTTGACCCCTCCGAAGTGCAGCCCCGACTTCTTTCCGCCTAGGGTCGTGGAGTAAAGGACACCCCCAGGTTGTTCGTTTGAGAAGACCTCGTACCCGAACGGGTCGGGGATCAGCCCGACCTTCCACGCCGCGTATGGGATGTCCTTGGCGACGTATACGACCGTCCCGTCGGACCTCACGACGACCTTCTCTTCCCCGCTCTCGGGGTCGGGGATTACCCAGCACCCCTTGTTCTCCCCGCTGTCCTGGTACTTGACGTACCCTGCCTTCTTCAGGTCGTCGAAGATGCGCTCCCACATCTTCGAATGTACGAGCTGAGACTCCCAGTTTAGGAGGTCGTAGGTCGCGCCCAACCTCCAGCATGTGGAGAGCTGCGCCTCCAGGATCCTGCGGACGACCTTCCTCGTGTAGTCGGCTATCTCGCCTGTCCCCTTCTCTATTTCCTTCAGGACCAGCGACTGCTTTTCCTTCAGCCCCGGGTTCTTGGCGTACTCCTGGTTGACCCTGGTGTAGACCTCGTCGCCGCAGTAGACGTCGTACTTCATCCCGGCCGGAGCCTCGTCAGAGAGCCCGAGGAACTTGAAACCGACTATGACGTCGGCCACCTGGGCCCCGGAATCGTCGACGTAGTTCAGGGCCTGCACTCTCTGGCCAAGGTAGCGCATCACCCTGACCAGCGAGTCCCCGAGTACCAGATTGCGGGCATGCCCGATGTGAAGCGCCTTGTTCGGGTTGACGTTGGTGTGCTCGACAGCCACCAGCTCCCCATTTTCCTTGGTGGCGCCCAGGAGACCGGAAGAGATGTCCTTGATCGAGTCGGCGATGAACCTCGAGGAGTTGAGAGTGAAGTTCAGATACCCTCCCCGATGAGGAGTCACGCCCCCGATATACTTCGACTTCTTGGCAAGGCCCATGGCCTTGGCGGCGATCTCGATGGCGACGTCTCCGGGCTTCTTCCCCGACGCTTTTGCCAGTCTGATGGGGGTGACGCTGGAGAGGTCCCCGTAGGCGTCGTTGGGCGGAAGCCCCACTTCCACTTCCGCGTTCTTGTATCCGGCCGCCCTGCACGCATCCGCAACGACCTCCTCGACCTCCCCCTGAAACTCGAGGAACTTCAAGGACGGACGTCCTTATTCCGAGGCGATAAAAGGTCTCGGCGCCCAACCCTTCTTATCTCCGCTCTCCCGGGGTGGCCCGGGCCCGTAGCCCAGCACGGATCAGGGCGTCAGCCTCCGAAGCTGAAGCGCGAAAGCTCAGAGACCGTGGGTTCGAATCCCACCGGGCCCGCTTAGAATTATAAGCGAATCCTTTACTAGAACGCCCCTCTGTCAGCCATTCCATGCCAAACACCAGGAAGTACGGCGACCTATTGGACGATAAGGACTTGAAGAGATGGCACGACAATCTGGCCGCCAACTCACCTATCACCGCTGAGGTATACCTCAGAACGCTCGGCCTCTATTGTGGTCTGGCGCATACCACACCGAAGCAGATTCTCAGGGATGGCCCTGCGAAGAGGTTCAGGGACAACTTTACCGACTTTGTAAGAGAGATGGAGAGGAAGGGCAAGGCAGGCTCCTACATAATCAGGTTCAAGAAGGTCATCTTCTCGTGGCTATCTTACAACAACCTAGACGTGAAGCTGAAGGTGAACATCAAGGGCAAATCAGAGACTCCAACCATAGCCAACGAGAGAGTCCCAAGCAAGGAGGAGCTGGCCAAGATACTGAGGATGGCGTCACGCAGATGCAGGGTTTCTATCGCGCTGATGGCTTTTAGTGGCCTGAGACCTGAGAGCCTTGGTAACTTCACCGGGACGGACGGGTTGAGACTGGGTGATTTCAGGGAGGCGAAGGTCACGTCCAACGGAATCACCTTCGGCAAAGTCCCCTCGATACTGACCGTAAGGAACCCGTTGAGCAAGGCAAGACACCAGTATTTCACGTTCGTTGGGAACGAAGCAATAACATACATTCAGGAGTATCTTCAGGAGCGGGTTAAGCAGGGAG
>JAKASI010000009.1 GCA_021828185.1 archaeon | reverse complement strand
TGCTCCCTTCAACCGTAGCCCGTAGTCGTAGAGGTCGTCCGGAGACATGAGGTACGGCTCAGGCCGAGTATTTAACGCGGGGCGCTCGGGAATCATCCGTGCGGCAGCCTATACACGGAGGCCGCACCAATCCTGCCTATTCGCGGCTATTCAGGACGCGTACTGCTTCATCTGAGACGAGGAGCCGGTCGGTGCTGATGCGGACCGTCGTCCTGAACAGCAGGGTTCTCTTGAAGGTGATGCCCATCTTCTGTAGTGTGTAGGTGGCAGACGTCATCCTCGTGAGCTCCACCGTCAGCTCAACCACATCCTGCAACTCTTGGTGATTTCGACGGCGGATGCGTTATTGGCGTCGGTAGGTCAATCTTGTTGACCGTCGGCTGAATTTCGTTGCCACACGATCAGGTGCCTTCGGTGACCTTCCTGAGCGTCAGCGACCCGTTTCGTATGTCGAGCTCGTATACTTCGTTGACGTCCAGCCTCATCCCGAGCATGTCGTACTCCGACTCCGTCAGCGTCATTATGACCTTGGAGGACCCCAGATCGCGGATCTGGGGCATCAGTCCCATGGACTGAAGCTGAGACACCATCCCCTGCACCATCTTCCCTTCGTCGCTCGAAGGGAACATCTCCGGCCGCCTCGAGTCCCGCACCTCGACCAGCTCAATCTGCTTGGCCGGCAACCCCGTCATAGGGTCGGTGACCCCGCTGATCCTGCTGACCTTTACCTTGCCCATCGACGAGGTCACCTCTGCCGCGAATGTATAAACAAAGCGAAAGCGGTTTTCATCTCGTTTTCCTTCGTGGAAACAATCACTCTTGGGGGACGTCCTGCTGAGGCGACGCCTCTTGTGTGGGAGTCTCCTCAGGGACCCCTTCCGTCCCTCCCTGGCCCGGCTGGTTGGCCATTATCACCTCCACATCCTCGGGCGAGATGACTCTCGCCATGGAGAGATTCACGAGGGAGTTGGCCGACGCGTCCCCGGACATCCGCCCTATCCTGCCTCTCAGCTGGCGCCACTTCAGCTTCGTGTTGCCGCTCTTCGAGGTATAGATTATGCCGAGGACGTCTCTCGCGTTGATGAAGGTGATGTCTCTCATCTTCTTGAGGTCCACCTTGTCGACGGCCTCCACATAGATCGAGCCCTGGTCCCCCTGCTTCTCAGGGAAGACCTCGGGGTCGCGGAGGTACGACTCGGGGATGAAGCTCCTGCACGTGCTGTTTATCAGAAACCTGCGGAAGCCTTCTAGGTTGCACGTAAGGTCCAGCTCCACCACGTTGCGTCGCCCTTTTTCGCGGGGCGTTTCAGAGGTTATAAAGGAATCCGTTGCCCATGAAACGTGGCTGGAACAACAGTGTGGGTTCCACTACTCAAGATCATCCACATGGATTGGTTCAGTCGGGCTAATCAGGTCATCACCCACGACGACAAAGCGCCTGCATCAACATTAAAGCGTTCCAGGCGTCTCCCGCGGTTGCAGTGCGCTTCCTCATCAGGCTCAGAGGGACCAGCGTGCCCGGCGAGAAGCTCCTCGCAGCCGCCAGGACTGTCGCGAAGACCCTTGGAGTGACCCCAAGGAACCCGAAGTGGACGTCATACGGCGCGCTCGAGCTTGACGTCTTCACTCCCAGCAGGGCCGACTTCGAGCTGTTCGTCTCCGCCGTGAAGCCGCTGGCGGAAGTGGAGTTCACCAGGGACCTCAACCTTGCCCCTCAGCACGAGGCCGAGCCAAGGCTCTTCGACGAGGCACGCCGTCTGTTCAACGCCGAACGGTTCTGGGAGTGCCACGAGGTCCTCGAAGGAGTGTGGCGGACGAAGCAGGGAGCTGAGAAGAGCCTTCTCCAGGGCGTCATCCTCGTCTGCGCGGCGTTCGTCCATCACCAGAAGGGGGAAGAGGCGGTGGCCCTCGGCGTCCTGGTCCGGGCGACCAAGCAGCTCGACTTCCCCGGACCCGAGTACGGCGGGTTCGACGTCCCGAAGCTGAAACGGAACGTGGACGGCATCATCCGGAGCAGGGAGTTCGTCAACTTCAGGGTCTAGCCGAAGACCGGGAGGTTCATGGGGTTGGCCTGCTCAGGCAGTCCGCCCCTGCTCCTCATCCCAGCGATGTTCGCTCCCAGGGCTATGGCTGCAAGCGCTGTTCCGGACACTCCCTGGTACATGAGGGTGGCGAGGTAGGGATATCCGCTGTCCAGGTACGCGGCATAGCCCATGACAAGCAGCAAAATGGCAGAAAACACAACGCCCGCCGGATAGGCCACGGCTGCTCCCCACACTCCGAGGGCCCCGACGACCAGGAGGACCACCGCCAGCCCCATGACTACATCGTTGACGGGCCAACTGACCTGCGGGAGGGGGCATGCGCTCGAAGGGCAGCTGATCGGGACGTATTCGTACAGAGTGAAGAAGGCAAAGAGCCCCTCCAAGATCGTGAGGGTCCCGGCCACCCTCCTGGTGAGCGACGTCACTTCATCGTCAGCCTGTAGTAGCCGGCTTCGATGTTCTTGTTGATGTTGTCCTTCACGAGATACAGCCTGTGGATGGGATTGGCCACCTCCGGGGTCAGCGTGTAGTCCTTCACCACCACGAACTCGTTGACCGTCCCGTCCCTGCAGGCGTGGGTTATCTTCTTCCCGGGCTTGACCCCCAGGCTGTTCATGTAGACGTCCTTCGCCGTCGTGCAGGTTAGCACCGCCCACTCTTCGTCTTCAGGTATCGTCTCGAACCCCACGCTCGCCTTGAGGGGCTCTCCGTACCTCTTGTCGTCGCAGAAGAGCTTCTTGCACGACCTGCACCTCCAGACGTCCACCACCCCCTGGAGGTAGTTGTCGCGGTTGACGTTGACCATTCCGATGAATACCACCTCGTGCTGATGCTCTGCAGTAGCCAAGGCTTACCCGCCCCCGCTCCCCGTGCTTTTCTCCGTTGCGGCCTCGTAAAGGGGGATGAGCTCCACTATCAGCCTGTCTACCCTCATCCGCCTTTCATTGATTGCTCTGACCATCGACTCCCTCCAGGTCCGGTACTGGTTCGCGATTCCCAGGCGGGGGTGCACCGGGATGATCCGCCTCCCGTCCCCAGACACTATTGCCATCCCCTTCTCCAGGAGCTTCGAGGCGCCTCCTGATCCGGAAGAAGGGGCGTGCCCCCGGCGGAGAAGTCCGAGGTAGAACGCCGCCTCCTTCTGCGACAGCCCGGTCTCCTCTCCGAGCCGTTTCAGCACGTCCTCCTCGTCTCTCAGCCCGGGTGCCGAGGCCCTGGTCAAACCTTCGTCGTCCCCGGGGAGCTCCAGAGGAACTCGAAGTAGTCCTTGGCGAAGCTAGCCAGCCCATGGTGGGACGCCCAGATGGCCAGCGGCGGAGTGACCTGGTCCCCGCCCCCAAGTAGGAGGACGACCTCCCGGGAGTCAGAAATCAGCCCTCCCCCATACATGGTCCTCCTCGTCCTTATCTCCGCGTGCTTCGCCAGCACCTCCACCCCTGCCTTGGGGAAGTCGGTCGAAGTGAGTATCAGGCTCTTCACCCCCTTCTCCCTGAGGGTCGCCATGAGCGGTTCGATCCTGTCGGTGAAGGGAGCGAGCTGCGTCGGGAGGGCGATGAGGAGCTCGGCCCTGCAGTTCAGGAGCAGGTTCTTCACCCTTGAGAGAATCTCGTTCGTCCCCCTCATGATCCAGATGTCCGGTTTCTCCGACTCCCCCCGGCTCACGTAGATCCCCATCAGCTCCTCCAGCGCGACTTGCTCCCTTTCCTTCCTCTCAGTCTCGGTCCTCGACTTCAGCTCTTCGAGCGCCGAGTCGGGCGGCTTCGCTGTGTACACGATCGGCCTGCTCTTCTGCTCCTCCACCCACCCGCGGCTGTGCAGCGACTCGAGGGCGTCGTACACCTTCGAGTAGGGGATCCTGGCCTCCCTGCTCACGTCGCTGGCGGTCATGGTCCCGCCCTTCAGGAGGGCGACGTACGCCTTCACCTCGCTCCCCGTCAGCCCGAGGGCCTCCAGCGACCCTGCGGCCCTCTCGCTAAGCGCCATGCCGCGCCCCTTTCGCCGGAAGGTCTGAACGCAAAAATGTAAATCCGCTCGCTCCAGTATCCCCCACGTGCCTGCGTGCAGACACGAGTCCCTCGAAAACGTCGGCGAACAGAAGACCGACGACGGGGTCAACTCCTACAAGAGGTGCAGAAAGTGCGGTATGCTGCTCGTCATGACCCCCTCCGGGAAGCTCATCGGCGTCCCAGGGGTGAAACCTGACCAATCCCCGCCGGAGAAGGCGAAGGGCGGTCTTTAACCTTTCACCCTCGGTAAAGTTAAAACGCTTATATTGGCAGTCGGGCAGGGAGAATCGGCGAATCTGATTTGGCCCAAATCGCGGACGTCAGTCTAGAACTTAAGAAAGAAGTCTCCAAGGGGAACTTCATCCGCCAGACGCAGTCGATCTGTCCAGACTGCAACAGGATTCTTCCGGCCATCGTCTTCGAACGGGACAACAAGGTCTGGATGACGAAGACCTGCCCGGAGCACGGTGAGACCGAAGAGCTGTACTTCGGCTCCTACGAGATGTACAGCAAATTCTCGCGCTATTGGAAGGACGGCAAGGGGACCCACGCTGCCAACGTCCCCATGGACGTCTGCTCCTGCCCGGCGAACTGCGGCCTCTGCTCCAACCACCTTTCGCACACCGGCCTCTCCAACATAATCGTCACCAACAGGTGCGACCTGACCTGCTGGTACTGCTTCTTCTACGTGAAGAAGGGGCTCGAGGGGGCGTACGTCTATGAGCCGACCCTCGACCAGATCAGGGAGATGGGGCGCTCGCTGAAGGCCGAAAGGCCGGTCGCGGGCAACTCGGTCCAGATCACCGGCGGCGAACCTACGATCAGGGAGGACCTGCCCCAGATCGTCAAGATACTGAAGGAGGAGGGGATTGACCACATCCAGCTCAACACCAACGGGATCAACCTCGCCCTGAACCCGGGGCTGGCGAAGCGCCTGAAGGACTCGGGGGTATCGAACCTCTACATGAGCTTCGACGGCGTCACACCCAAGACGAACCCGAAGAACCACTGGGAGGCTCCCTACGCCATCGACGCCTGCCGCAAGGTGGGGGTGGGGGTGGTGCTCGTCCCGACGGTCATAAAGTCGATCAACGACCACGAACTGGGAGACATCATCCGGTTCGGCTGGAAGAACATCGACACGGTCCACGCGGTCAACTTCCAGCCCGTGTCCCTGACAGGACGCCTGACAAAGACCGAGAGGGCGAAGTACAGGATCACCATCCCTGACTGCATCGAGAGGATCGAGGAGCAGACGAACGGCATGATAACCAAGGACGGCTGGTTCCCGGTCCCGTCCTGCTCGCCGGTCACGGGGTTCATCGAAGCGTTCACCAAGAAGGACCAGTACGAGCTCTCCATCCACTTCGCGTGCGGCGCAGGGACCTACGTCTTCAACGACGCCGACAAGAAGAGGCTCGTCCCGCTTCCAGAGTTCGTCGACATTCCCGGGCTCATCGAGTACCTGGACGAGAAGCAGGAGGAGATCTACTCGGGGACGAACCGCTACATTGTGGCTGCCAAGGTCCTTACGAGGATCTCGTCCTTCGTCAACAAGGAGAAGCAGCCCAAGAGCCTCAGCTTCGCGAAGCTCCTCACCGACGCGCTGGTCAAGCACGACTACTCCTCGATCGGGCAGTTCCACCTGAAGAGCATGTTCCTCGGGATGATGCATTTTCAGGACAAATTCAACCAGGACGAGGAGAGGCTCCAAAGGTGCGATATTCACTATTTGACGCCAGACCTTAGAATAATCCCATTCTGTTCGTTCAATGTTCTGCCCGAATGGTATAGAGACAGGATTCAGCAGAAGTACGGGATGCCCATCGAAGCGTGGGAGGCCAAGACCGGCAAGAAGTTGGAGGACGGGCTCTACAGAGGAACCCTGAGGCGTGGGGGCCATGCGGCCGGGTGCGGGTGCTCGGCTGGCGAGCACGGAGAGCCGCTCCCGTTCCAGCCAATAACCGGAACCTAGCAACTCACGAGTCGGTTGCCATCTCAGACAAGTAGAGACTACTTTATCTCGAGTGGGTCCTGTTCATTCATGATTCCTCGGGCTCTTCCATGGGAAGAAGCAAGGAGGGGAGGAATTCGCTTGGGACGAGAATAGAGAAGTTCGTATCGGTGACTTCTGATCATGGGGGTGAAGAGAGGCAGTCTGAGGGCTTCGGCCAGAGACATTTTGACAAATCGGGGCTTGTGCCTTGGATGAACGTGGGAGCGTATCGAGATGAACTTCAGGAGCTCGTTAATGGCAATCGAACTGGGCTTGCCGCAAGCAGCGCCGAGACGACCTTCGCTTCCCGGCTGTTCCCGTAGAGGGTGACGAGGGCGTCGCGTAGCGTTGGCCCGAAGACGAAGACAGGGACGAGCGCCATTTCGGACCAGCTCTTGGTCCTAACCATAGATCCTCGCCAGCGCCCTCGCCTGCGCCCTGGTCAGCCGCACCTGCGCCCCGCCCGGGGTCTCGACCGTCACCTTCCCATCCGCCTCCCCCTTCATCTGGAATCTGTCTGCCAAGGGCTCGGTCCGCGAGGCGTCAAGCGAAGCGAGGAAGGGGGAGAAAGCATCTGGCTGCGGCCAGCCATGCTTCTCTCCGATCTCCTGGACCACTTCGGCGAACAGTGGCTCCCTGCCTGGTTTCAGGTCAGGCGCAGGCAAAATGGAGACTGTGCCGGACTCGAGGATGTTGAACGCTCTGTGCGATACCAACCTGCCATCCTTCACCTTGAACACGGCGGAGTCGAAGGGCAGGGATGAGATGGCTTCGAAGTCGTCCGTCCCTATCTTGAGCTTCTCCAGCTTCACGGAGAGTCTCTTCGCAGCTTCGGCGCTGTCCACCGGTAACAGGTGAGCCCCCCGCTGGGAGAGCAGCCTGGTCTCCTGTCTCAGCTTCTTCATGATGTCGTTCTCTGCCTGCCTGTAGCCCAGGGCGCACGCGCTGACGTCTTGGTACACGGTAGGAGACTTCCCAGCGAACAAGAGGAGCCTCCCGCTCATGGAGGCGAGTCCCCTCGTCTGGTCCTGGGACTCGAGCTTCACCTCGGCCAGGGCGTGCCACAAGAGCGGGAAGAGCCGACTCCGCAGGAGGACCGAGTCCTTGACCGGGTCGACCCTGGCGGAAAAGCCCGCCTTGCTGATCGAAGGCCAGGCGAAGGCTACGACCCCGCCAACGAAGAAGACGACCGGAGAGGACGTCCCTCCTGATTCCAAAGCGACCACCGAGACGAGGAACAGGAAGGCTCCGACCACGTACCTCCCCCAGGGGCGTTTGGGCTTCGCCAAGGCTCCTTCCCTTTGGGCGTAGATGGTCTGCGGGCGCCGTTTCCGTGACGAGAGGACAAGATACAGGAGGACAAGCAGCGAAATCGGCCACGCGCCGAGAAAGAAGAAGATGAGCACAAGGAGGGCGGCGAAGAGACGAAGGCCCCACCCCATCAGTGGAACCCCTCGTCGTCTTGCTTGGCGTAGGCGAACCTCGAGTACTCCTCCAGGGCCGGGTGGCGGGCGGCCCAGAACGCCTTGTTGCTCGCCAACTTGTCGTCCTTGTTGAGGGCGACAGGGTTCCCATCCTTGTTCCTGGAGGCGGAAGCCTTCGTCAGCTCCAGGGAGAACTTCGCGTCGTGCCCCAGAATGACCCCGCCGTAGGGTATCCTGTCCCACGGGTTGATGGGGTCGATGGAGACGTGGCTGGTCACGAGGACGGCGATGCCGAACTCCACGCAGAGCCTCTGGGCATGGGCCAACAGCATGGCGAGGCCCGAACTCCGGGCGGGCAGGTCCTGGGTGCTCGGGAAGGCGGCCTTGAAGGGAGCCGAAATCGAGTCGTACACTAACAGCTTGGCTCCCGTCTCTCGGATGATGTGATGCAGCGCGGACTGGTAGGTCGGGGTCTGCCTCATCTTGAGCTCCACCCTGCCGCCGCTGGAGACCTCCGTCGTGGCGTCTATGCCGTGCAGGTTTAGGAGCCCTTCCACCTGCGGGGTCTGGAAAATCACCACGGATGGTCCCCTTGGCGGTAGTTCGACGACGAAGTCGGGGGAGAATATGTCCGCGGCAGAGCTGAGGTGGAGGTCCCCGTAGGACACCCCCAGCTGGCTGAGGGCGACGTCGATGGCGTTGATGAGCTGACCCCTGCTGACAGGCTTCCTCTTCCCGGCGGCCTTCGGCGCCTTTTCGAGCTTGACCTCTGCCACGTTGAACTCCTTCCCGAACCTCTTGACCATCCTCTCCCGCCAGTATGGGACGAGGTAGCTGCCGTAGGACTGTTCCGTGTCGAGGATAACGGCGCTCCCGCCAGCGGCTGCGACTGCGCAGGTAGCCTGGAAAGAGATTATGCTCTTCCCCAGGGCCTTCTCGCCGAAGATCTGGCTGACAGTCCCGGTGGCCAGCCCCCCGTCGGTGAGCGCGTCAACGGCAAGGCACTCTGTCTTGAGGTGGTCCATCATCTGAACCCCTCCAGGAGGCGCCTGCCGCTCTCCGTCACGGTGTAGGCCAGAATCTTGGGCCCGCTCCCGTTCTCCTTCGGCTCCAGGATCAGGTAACCCTCTGAGTGGAGCCGGTCGACCTCGGCTCCCACGTCGGCGGCCAGGAACAGCGGGGTAAGGTACGAGACTATGGACTGCCTGTTCGCCGAGTCGAACCTGCCGACCTCTTCAAGTATCGTCCTGGTGAGCTCGGGGTTCTCCCTCGCAGGCATCGACTGACAGGCGGAGGTTGGCCTCCGCTTCGGCCTGATGAAACGCGGGACGAACCCCGTCGCGGACCCCGACCGGTCGTCACAGACGACGTAGGAGCTGACCAGGGCCGTCGGCTGCTTCCAGTTCCTTCTGGCATTCCAGGCCTCGCTGGAATAGACCCTGACTTCCATCGCCTCGACCACCCGGTCGTTCAGGAGGGCTGGTATGGCCGAAGCCAGGACCAGAGGGATGGAAGCCTCGAGGAGGCGAGCCATCAGCCTCCCACCGTGCTGATGGCGCAGCTGGTTCCTGAACAGGCGCTGTGCTCCCGTGACCATCAGGGCGTCGGGGCGGGTTTCCGAGGAGGCCAGGAGGTACAGAATCTTGGCCACGAACAGACTCGCAGCCAACTCTGCTGCCTGGGGGTAGGGCGCCGAGGAGAACTCCACAATGGCTCCGCCTTTCATCAGGTCATCGAAGGCTTCGGCTCGGGTCGTCTCCATGAGCTTGAGGGAGCCTATCCTCCCCCTCAGTTTGTCGACATAGTACCCTCGGAAGCCCTCCACCCCTCCCAGGACGTCGTAGAGCGAAGAGGGGGTCGCGAGGTCGTTCTGCTCCGCCAGCTTCTGCAACGCTGCGCTCAGTATGGCCTCCTCCTCCGCAGTCAGGTCCAGTGCCGCGGTGTATGCCGAGGCGACGAGCTGCCCATGAGTGGCATCATCCCCCTCAAGGTGAAACGCTTCGTAGAGCAGGGACCTGTAGTCGAAGGTCCTGAAGTATCCGTGTACATCGTCCGAGACAGACCCGTCGATGTCAAGCACGACGACTCTCGCCCCTGCTTCGGCCTCGGCGAATGCGAAGAGCGTCGAGAGTTCCCCCGCCCTCCTGCCAAGGAGGAGGACCCGATCCCCAAGGGCCTCGACGCTGACCTGGCAGCGAGACCTGTCGAGGGAGTATCCCAGCCATCCAGTCGCTTTGGGGCTCATGGTGCAATTACAGTCAGGCTTCGTTTATTGCCCTGACGCACGACTTGAGCGCTCAACTTGAGAGCACAACTTGTTCATATCGTCCCGTTTCATGCTAGGAGCGGTTGAGGAACCGGGACAGGACCATCATATTCTGGGAAATCCTCAAGGCCCTAGCGGCCGGCCCACTGAACCCCACCAGGCTGGCGCGGAGAGCGAACGTCCCGTATGACAGGCTGGACGAATACCTCGGGTCCCTGAAGTCCGGGGGACTCGTCAGGGTGGAGTCGGCAGAAGGTCACGCGCTCTTCTCGATCACCCCCACGGGGATGGAAGCCCTGGGCCACCTGGACGAGGGGCTGAAGATGCTCTTCCCCCTGTTCAGGTGAACAACTTGTGAGCATCCGTTAAAAGCGAAGTCCGCCGTGTGAGATGCATGGCAGAAGAGACCGATCCCAACGTGTCGGTGATCGAGCTGCAAGAAGAGTTCCTCGAGCACTACGAACGTGGGGGGAAGAAGATCCGGCTTCTCGCCCTCGTCGCCACCTTGGCGGGGGGATACTTTGCCCTCGCCTATTTCCTGCAGCTCGTCGTCCTGCCGTACGTCCTGGGGATAACGAGCCAGACCGTCAACCTTGTCGACCCGAGCCTGATGGTCCTGGAGGCTGCCAGCCTCATCATCGCCCTGCTATGGTTCGTCGCGGGCCTCAGGGACCTCACCTTCGCGAACAGGGTTTCTCGGAAGACAAGGGAAATCCGGGCACGGCAGGCAGAACTCGCCAAGAAGTACGGCCTAGGCGGCTAGCGGACGACTAGGCAGAGGCCTCGCCATACGGGTGCGTCGACCCGACTCAGGTCCAGAAGCTCGTCAGTTGGGCATAGGTGCTCTGCAGGGATATCAGCGCGAGCAGGGTCAGCACCAGGGGGAGGTACTCCTTCTTCGCTCTGCCGAAGACAAGCAACACCGGCCAGGCGGAGAGCATCAGCCTGGGGCCTGACATGTAGGCGGTCCCCACCAGGCTGAGGACGAACAACATGAAGGCGAACGAGTAGAAGGCGAGCCCCCCATCGATTTTCCAAAGGGGATAGGCGAGGGCAAGGAAGGAGATGGTGTAGGGATACCTCAGAAGCATCTGCTCCACCGGGTTCCCTTGGGTCGAGAATATCCCGGTCAAGAACGCGCTGAACTGAGCCACAGGATTCGCCAGCGCGGTTCCCCAGGGCTTCTGGGCCACGAACAAGGCATACTGCACTCCCGACCTGACGTCGAGAAGACACATCCACAGTCCGAACACCAACAGGGGGGTCATGAGCCAGACGAAACCGTACCTGGTAGGCGCCTTCACGTCTCCTCCCGGAGTGCTTTGCCCGCCGGGACCTGGTCGAAGTTGACCGAAGCGCGCGGAGGCTCGCCGCAGAATCAGGATACTCGAGAAGAGGACCGGGATCAGCAGGCTGGCATAGCCGGAAAGGACGGCCAGGGAGGACGCCATTCCGGCATTGAAGTACCTGCCCTTGAGGAAGAAGTAGACCGCCAACATTGCGAAGGTGAGATAGACCGGCTCGCTGTAGGACACGAGGCCGTAGGTGACGAACGTTGGGAACAGCGTGAGCGCCAGGGAGGCATGAAGCGAACCGCGCGGGCTGAAGTAGATCTTGGCCACATGGTAGAACACCACCACCGCCAGGACCGAGAAGACATTCGAGACAATGGCAGCCGACAGGAGGTAGTTCCCCACCAGGAAGTTCGCCAGCCAGATGAAGGTGGGATAGCCGGGGGCGAACGCGTAGTTGGCCGAGACGCTCCCCGCCGGGTATCCGATCCGGGCTATGCTGACGTAGTAGACGGAGTCCCATCTGGTGGAAAGCTGGTCAAGAAGGTTCCCGCCGACCGTTGACTGGATGAAGACCAACGAGGCCACTTTTACCGCGGCAGCAGCGAGGACAACGAAGAGCAGGTCCTTCCTGTGAACCCCTGCGGGGCCCGACATGGAACTCTCTTGCCTCTCTAGCCTGCGCCTGGCAGCATCATTCCGTGAAGATGGATCAAACGCGGGGGTATAGTTCTAACAAGCAGAACACCCGCCGTTCCGCCAGGAATTCCTCCTATGGGCCGCGACGGACTACGAGGGTGCCGCTGCCGTCTCCATCAACCCGGGTTCATGTGGAGCTTCTTGACCGATACGTAGAGCCCTTCTCTGCTCACCACCAGGACCTCGGCTCCTGCCTCGATGGTCTCCTCGCTCCTTGCCGACCAGTCCATCCCGTCAACCCTCACTGAGCCGGTCATCCTCCCCGCCATGGCCATGGTGACGACCCCGGTCTTCCCAACGGGGTCATACCCCCTGAACTTCACCCGCTGGATGTTCTCCGTCGCCCTTACGACGAACATTATTGCCCCTCCTCCGAGCAGCAGCACTCCAAGCATGAGCGAAAAGCCACCTCTGGTCCCTGCCCATCTGAGGAGGAAGAGCGACCCTGTGCCCAGGAAGACCCCAATCACGAACAGCGAGCCCACCCCCCACCGGTCCGCGGAGAGGAGGCCCACTTCCTCGTGGGCAGCGCGTACCGGAGCAGGGGACTCACTGGAGGTCAGGGTGACCACGGATGGCTCACCCGAGGAGCCGTGTCGAGTCTTAAGTTTTCTGTGGACGCAGGGTCAGGCCCATGCTGCCACGGGGTGCCCGAGTCGGTGCGCCAGGAGATGAAACGGTCCAAGCGGCTTCACAACGCTTAAGCGCGCAGCACCGTCGCCGGCGGCGAGAAGGCAGAGGCGTGTTCACACCCATAAGAGACGGGGTCTTCAGGTGGTCCACCCCCGACCCTGCAGACGACTGGATGATGGTGGGCCATCTCTTCGTGAGAGAGACCGGTGTCTTGCTTGTCGACCCGCCGATGGTCCCGGGACTCTTGGAGGCGGCGGGTAGGCTCGGGAGGCTCGAAGCGGTCCTGCTGACGGAGCAGAACCACACCAGAGCGGCGAGATTCATAGCGAAGAGGGCAGGCATACCTGTGTACCTGCCCGAAACGACCCCGGACGCTGTGGAGCCTTGGGAGACTGCAAGGGTGAAGCAGATAGGCGACTTCGAGGTCTACAAGGCCGGCAACGTCCTGGGGTTCCAGGCGTACAAGTTCGGAGACGACTACGCCCTCCTGACTGACGGGAAGGAGCTCCTGGTCGGGGACAACGCGCGGGGGGACGCCAGAGGAAACGTGCTGATATTCCCCGAGTGGTTCCATCTGTATACTCCCGGCCCCCCATACCCCGCCCCAGAAGACTTCCCCAAGGAGTGGAGGGACTCCCTGAGGAAGCAGTTCAAAGCCATAGTCAAGACCACCCGGGCCACTTCCCTCCTGGCGTCACACGACTACGACATAATCGGAACCCTGCAGGAGCGAGCGAGCGAGCTCTAGCGTTCCTTCGATGCGGAAGTGTGGTCTGTCCTCTGCACCCCTGATGATGGAATCTGACCCGCGCATCGGACCTTTCTCCCGCCCCTCTGCAGCGGTCGGGTGGGCCCGCGGCTAACGGAGGGCGCTCTTCCAGGCCGCCGGGACTTGGCCCTTGTACTCGACTTCCTTGGCTCCGACGAAATCCGCGAGCCTTTCGATGGTCCCCCTCCTCATGGTGGGGAACCTCTTCACTCCCCACCTGTGGTACCTGGAGAGCGCCGTGATCCACGCCTACTGCCCTGTCTGCATCAGCCTGTATGTTCTCAACTATGCCATGACGGCACTCGCCGCAAAAGGACTGTTCGGCCCCGTCGGTCCCTAGCCCTGCCGCCGGTTCCTAGCTGACGATCAGCTGCCCGTTCTGCATCGCCCAGTGCACGGTGCAGAGTATCTGGCAGTAGACGCGAAAGCTCCCCGCCTGGGTGGCGATGAAGCTCACCCTCAGGACCTGTCCCGGCGCGATTGAAACCAGCTGGGCGCTGTAGTAGTGGTCGATCTGGAACCCGTGCGACTGGGTCGAGTCGGCATTGCAGACGACGATGGTGACGTTCTGGCCGAGCTTGACGTTCATCACCGGCCAGTTGTTCTGCGGCACGCCGTGGTCCACGCTGTCGTTGAACCCCTGGAGGCTGGCCACCATCAGGAACCCGCCCGCCGGCTTCACACAACCTGCCGGAAGCTTGGCGGTCGTCGTCGTCGCCGTCGTCCTGTTCAGGTCAGGGAGGGACACCGCTACCGCCGCGAGGGCACCAGCCGCAATGACCCCCACAATCACTAGTGTGAGCTTTCTGCTTGGCACCCTTTCACCTCAGGCATGGAGCATGGCGGCGGTGAATATCAGCAGGAACCCCAGCACCGCCGCCAGCGCCATCTTCAACGACAGCCAGGAATCCGACCCCTCCTGGGCGTACAGCGACCTCCCCGCCCTTGCAAGGGCGTACACCGAGGTCCCCAACCCCAGAGCGTAGACGTAGGTGACATCGAAGGAGGCGAAGTAGCCGACTATGGACCCAATGACAGCGGGGATAGCGAAGACGGCCGCGAGGGCTAGCGCGTCGACGGTCCTGTCCGACGGTTTCCTCGAACCAGGGCCGACGACCGCGACGTAGGCGGCAGCGGCCACGGTGGGTTCAATCATCTTGTGAAAGACCCACGAAATGCTGGCGTCGAACCCCCCGAATGCCCCCATCAGAGAACTGCTGCTGGTCTGGGCAGCGGTCGTGCCGAAAGCGACCCCCTCGGCCATCCCGTGCAGACCTAGCGCCAGTGCCGCCAGCGCGCCAACCGCCAGTGCTCCGCGCGAGAGCGACTCCCCTGCTGAGAACAGCTTCCTGTCGAAGGCAAAGAACACTACAAGCCCCACGGCGAAAAGGGCCGCCAAGGATACGACGTACGGGCTGTAGACGAAGCCGCCGTTGACGTCGAGATAGTTCGCTCCGCTCAGAGTGTCGGTGAAGAACCAGAGGTAGACGCCGAGGGCGAATGCCGACAGGTATCTCGCCTTCACGACCAGCGAACCCCAGCTCACGATTGATATCCCGACAAACGCCGAAAGGAATGTGACGACCGCGAACTCGGTGTCGGTTGTCCCGAACGGGAGCACGGTCTGGCAGCAGGGAGCACTGTCTTTACGCCTTGCTAAGGGCTTTTATCTCATCGACTGGCGCAGGTACATTATCACCGGCTCCCCGAGCCGGGCGAGCACCTCTCCCCGTCTGGAGAGAGTGTACCTGACCCTAGGCGGCCTTGATCCTATCACCTCCCTTTCAACGAAGCCCAGCTCCTCCAGGTCCTTCAGCTTCTTCGAGAGGACACGAGAGCTTATGCCGCTGAGGAGGCGCTTCAGGTCTCCGAACCCCGCGGACTTCAGCGAATAGGTCGTCATCAGTATCTCGATGGACCACTTACTGAAGACCTTCTTCGTGATGTCTACGTTGACCTTTACGGAGCTCGTCTCCCCTCGGTGCGATATCCCTCTTACCCAGCTGATGTCTCTCACGAAGGCCGACGCCGTCTCGCCGAACTCGAGGAACTTCTTCTCCAAGAAGTCTTCCCGTAGATTCCTCTGGGACGACGAGACAGGGGCAGCTACGCTCTTTGAAAGCGCTTCCTCCTTGCGGAGCAACTCCGACACAAGGTTACCGGGCGTTTTATAAACGAAAGGGGGGCTCCCCGGCATGCTTCCGGGTGCCGCGTCACCACACTCGGTCCCGCCCCGGCTCCTGGGCGGTGGATTCCTCGATTCCCTCTCTTTGGCCACGCCGTCTGCGGGAGCGGCGCCTTCGGGGTCTCGTCCAGCGACCTAGGCACTCGTCCAGGGGCCATGCAAGGAGGCTTCCTCGGTGCCTCCTCGCCGTTCTCGTCCCTTTGGGGTCGGGAGCGTTCCGCGGGCGTTCCACCCCGTTCGGGAACGCCTGTTCCTCGGGGTTCCTAATCACCCCTGTTCCCCCAAGAGAGGCCGATGAAGAAAACACTCGTCGCGGCAGTCGCGATCGTGGCGGCCGTTGTGACAGTACTGGCGGCCGCGGTCGCCCTGATCCAATACCAGAGCCCGATTCAGTCTCAGAGCCAGGTGGGGTCAGTCGGCCCCGAGAGGCTGCTGGCACGTGATGTCCGAGGGGACGATGGGGGTGTTCGTGGCTAGGATGCTCGCCGTGTTGTAGACTATCGTGAAGTCACTCCCTCCTCCCACAGGCTGGACGTCGATGGAAAGGTCCACATTCACGAGGCTGGGCGACTCTGGGCTTATGGTGAAGGGCATGAAGATGGTCTGGCCGTTGCTAACGGTGGAGAGCCCCACCTCACAGACGGGGGTGTTGGCCGCGTCCGTCGCCGGAGACGTCAGCTGTGCTTTGACCGGGACGGCGCTGGCGTTGTTCCAGGTCAGGGCGAACGCGAACTCGGTCCCGTTGAAAGTCTTCGAAGTCACGACCGCGTAGTTCCCGAAGGGTCTGGTCGCCGTCGGGAAGCTGTCCTGAGACCAGGCGAGATACCCGAGATAGACCCCGAAGACGACGGCGCCGATGATTGCAGCCACTACGACAGCCCTCGCCGCCGAGAAATGGCTCCCGGAGGCGCGGGGTGCCCTATCTGAGGTCGTCAAGCTTTGACGACGACCGCATCAGCGAAAGCACCCTGTCGAAGTAGGCTTCGAGCGACTCGCGGAACTCTGCCTCGCTCAGCCCCAGCTTCGACTTCTCAAGGAACCCTTCCAGCCAGTCGAACTCCTCGTCGGCATGGTGGCCCAGGGCGTCGAGGAGGCTCTTGTTCCTGAAGTACATCTCCGCATCTTCTTGGTCCCCCTTCGCACCCCATTCGACGAGCTTCCTCCTCCTGAGAGACGCCACCGCGAACGCATTCCTGCAGAGAAGGCTGGCGTCGGTGACCGGGTCCCCTGACGGGCTGTCCGAGATCCATTCTGCGAAGAAGCGCTTGACCATGTCGTGCTCCTTTTCGCCCATCACCTCGAAGACGAGGTCGTCCACCAGCACGTTCTGAAGATGGTTGAAGGCGTCGATGAGGTGCTCCGTCTCCTTGGCTCTCAGGCCATCCCTTTCCTTCAGGTCTTCGAGCACACTCTCAAGGATGCCGCTGTCGTGCGAACTTGCGCCCTGTTCGGTGAAGTACACGTGCGAGAGCTCGTGGAGCACCAGTCCTCCGAGCATCTCGGAGTCGAGGGCCCATTCCGAGATCATGATCCTGTGGACTTCCCCCTCCTTCTTCGCATACCCCATTATGGCCAGGCTCGGTTCAACGTTGAGCGTAACCTTGGACTTCACATCGTACCCCTTCTGTCTCATCCGGTCCAAGGCCCAGTCCAGAGTGTTCTGGAGCGATTCGTCTGTGCTGAGGGCCCGCATGGTTCGCCGGGCTCGTGCTGCGACAGGCGGATAAACATCTCGGTCGTTCACCGGGGTTTCCATCAGAACGCTATTTATCGACGGCGTCTCCTGGCGTCCTGTGGGACTGAGACGCTACCTCGCCGGAGCACTTGCCTCATCCGGCGGCCTCCTGATGGTGCTGAGCGGCTACTCATCCAGGGGGTTCCTTTACACTGCCCTCGGATACGCCGCGCCCGAGGTCTCCAATCTCCTGTCGGGGGTGGCGCAGAACGCTGCGGTACTGGCCATCACGATAGTCGAGCTCATCATCGCCCTCGGCGGGCTGAGCGTGCTCATCGGCGGCTTGATCATCCTGATCCGCCACACGAGCACCGGGAGGGTGTTGATCTATCTGGGCGGCGGGGCCGGGTTTCTCGGGCTGGTTGTCTCTTTCGGCTACTCCGTCTACAGGCTGGGAGGGGTGGACCCAATGCTGTCGTACATCCCCTACTGGATCGGACTGGCGATGGCCGTCATGGGCCGGAGGCTGGCAAAAGGTGCATGACGCAGGCGCCGACTGCTCCCGAGAGAATAGCCGGAACTGTGGATCCCCGGCTCAGTGGTAGATCGTGCTTCCCGCACCTTGTCGTGACGGGGTCGACGGGTGAGCCTTGGAGCGGAGCTCGCTGAGGTCCACCTCGAATCCGGCCATAGCCCCCAGGATCTCGAGGAGCTTGACGACGGACCTGACATGCGGGCTCGGTTCTCCGTGGTCGACGGCCAGCTTGTATCCGCGGATGCCGGCATCCTTGGCCATGGCCACTATCATCGACGCAAAGAAAGGAGCGGGCTCCTCGCCCAGTATCCTCACTCCGTTCTTCTTGAGCTTGGCCACCCCATCTGCATCGGTGGCGAAACCGGTCGCCTGGGGCTCTGCCTCCGGGGGAGCCGGGTTTTCGGCCCATCTGGTCCCAACGGAGTAGAGTTCTTCCACCCCCATGGCCTTCGCTTCATTGAGGAGGAACCGCGCGAACTCGTACTGGTCGTCCATGGGGCTCGAGTCCCCCGCGAAGAGGACCAGGTCGTGCTTCCCCCTGCTCACATAGAGCTGGCACTCTGGGAGGGTCGAGAGCCCCGATTCCCTGACGAGCACCTCCGGCGGGAAGGAGGAGCTGCGGATTGTTCCGACCTTCTCGAAAGCCATCTTCTTCAGCATATAGTCGGCCATCTCTCTTGCCTGCGAGTAGAGCGCCTTGTACTGGGGCATCGACGTGGATACCGCCACCACCATGACCGGGTCCTTCGCCTTGAACCCGGCGCCATCGAAGTCAAGCCACAATGGAGTAACAGCGACCGAACCGTTCCCTGCTTTATTTAACCATCGCAGATGGTTTCTCAGGGTGTTGTCAAGTTGACGGTTGACGGGCCAAAATCAGGTTCGTGTCAAAAGCCGGTTGATGGCCCTAGACACCTTCGCATGTCTCCCTCTCACCACATGGTCAACCATTTTACCGCAACCCGTATCTTTAACTTCGGTTCCCGAAGAGGTCGAGGCAATCGGATTGGGCGTTAGAACCAAGAGCGTATTTCAACCAGCCGAAGCCGAGGACGGATACCGCATCCTCATCACCCGCTTCTACCCTCGCGGTGTGCCGAGGGAACGGTTCAACGAGTGGGCGATAACGCTGTCGCCGAAGCCGGAACTTCTCTTCGCCTACAAGGAACGCAAAATCGACTGGGACACCTTCGCCCACGAGTTCCTTAACCAACTGAGGGAGAACACCGAATGCCTTGAAGCTATCCAGACTCTCCACGAACTGAGCGAACACGAAGACATCACCCTCCTGTGCTTCGAGAAGGACGGCAACCCCTGCCATCGGCACTTGGTGCGCGATGTCGTCGAGAATCCTGAGCTTCTAGCTCGATAGCTTGAACCGAAAGATGCTGATGACCATAAACGAGTTTCGATGGAGGGCCATGTTCCCTACCAACAGGCTCTTCGTATAGCCCGATTCCCCGATGTGCAAGTTCTCAAAGACCTTTTCAGGTTCGTCAGGATGACGACTCTTACTTCGTCCACTCGCAGTTCGGCGACTGGGAGTATCAGGTGAGCGCGACCGAAACAGGATGGGTCTGCACCTGTCCCGACTATTCCTATCGGTTCTCCAAGTGCAAGCACATCTTCGCGGTCGAGTTCTCGCGCCAAGTCAGGCAGGCAGTGAGGGCAGAAGTCCTAATCGAACAGGTGAATGTGTCCGAGTGCCAGTTCTGCCACTCGGAGAACCTGAAGAGGTTTGGGGTCAGGCACAACAAGTCCGGCGACATCCAGAGGTTCCTATGCGCAGACTGCCACAAGACTTTCAGCGTGAACATCGGGTTCGAGAGGATGAAGCACAACCCGAAGGCGATAACGACCGCGATGCAACTCTATTTCAACGGAGAGAGCCTTCGGAACACAGCCGATTCGCTCAGGCTAATCGGCGCTGAGATTTCCTATCAGACTGTCTGGAACTGGATTCAGAAGTATGTCGGCCTGATGGACAGGTATCTCGAAAGAATCACTCCGAGCGTCGGGGAGACATGGCGCACAGACGAACTATACCTGAAAGTGAAAGGGAACATGAAGTATCTGTTCGCCATGATGGACGACGACACGCGCTTCTGGATTGCTCAGCAGGTCGCCGAGAACAAGGGGACTGCCGATATCCGGCCGATGTTCCGAGAAGCGATAGAGAGGGCAGGCAAGAAGCCAAAGACCCTCATCAGCGACGGGGCGGGCAACTTCCATGTGGCTTGGAGAAAGGAGATGTGGAGCCAGTTCGGAGAGGTGCGGAGTCCAGACCATGTCAGGGACATCAGGATGGACGGGTCAGTCCATAACAACAAGATGGAGAGGATGAACGGGGAGATACGGGACAGGGAAAAGGTGATGCGGGGTCTTAAGAGGACAGACACCCCTATACTGAAGGGGTATCAGATATTCCGCAACTACATCCGACCTCACGACGCGCTGAAGGGAGAGACGCCTGCGGAGCGGGCCGGAATCAAGATTCGTGGTGAAGACAAGTGGTATACGCTCATCCAGAACTCGGCCAAGAAAGACTAAATCTCGAACCTGAGGGGTCTATCGGAGTGAGCTTCGAGACAAACACAATCTACTGCGGTGATTGTCAGGATGTCCTCCAGCGGTTCCCCGAAGACTCAGTTGACCTCATCTACATCGACCCCCCGTTCTTCTCTAACCAACAATACGAAGTGATTTGGGAGGATGGGTATGAGAAGCGGGCCTTCCAAGACCGTTGGGCCGGAGGGATAGAGAACTACATCGCGTGGATGGAGCCGAAGCTAAGACAGTGTCACAGGGTTCTGAAATCGACCGGCTCGATGTATCTCCATTGTGACTGGCACGCTGTCCATCGTCTGAGGGCGGATATGGAACGTATCTTCGGCGAGAGCAACTTCAGGAGCGAGATAATCTGGCAGAGGACTTCGTCACACAACGACCCCAAGAACTTCGGAAACATCACTGACCACATTCTCTACTTCGTGAAGTCGGACAAATTCACATGGAACCCGCAGCATGTGCCGTTCTCCCAAGATTACATCGACAAGTGGTATCGCGGGGTTGATGAGAATGGCCGAAGATACATGTCAAGCGACCTGGCAAGCCCGCACCCTCGGCCCAACTTGACCTATCCATACAAAGGCTTCAAGCCTCCTGCCAACGGTTGGAAGGTGTCTCTCGAAGTCATGAAGAAGCTCGATGCCGAAGGGAGGCTGTTGTTCCCGAAGGCCAAGAACGGCATTATCCGTCGGAAGGTCTATCTCGATTCAAGCAAGGGCCAGCCACTCCAAAACCTGTGGTCTGACATACCTCCAATCCACTCTCAATCGAAAGAACGGCTCGGTTTCCCTACGCAGAAGCCTGAGGCTTTGCTGGAGCGAATCATCAACGCCTCCTCCAATCCGACTGATATCATCCTCGACCCCATGTGCGGTTGCGGAACGGCAATCGCTGTCTCGCAGAGGCTCGGCCGGAGATGGATTGGGATAGATGTCTCCCCGACAGCATGTAAGCTCATGCAGAAGCGGCTCAGAACCATGAGGGCGAAAGTCGGGGAAATCGTAGGCCTCCCGAAGACCGAGGCAGAGCTTCGGAACCTTCAGCCCTTCGAGTTCCAGAACTGGGTGTTCGAAAAGCTGGGGGGGAGGGTAAACCCCCGAAAGGTCGGCGATTACGGCATAGATGGGTGGGTTGAACTAGATGTGCCCGTCCAAGTCAAGCAGTCTGATGATATCGGAAGGAATGTCGTGGACAACTTCGAGACGGCAATTCAGCGTCAGGAAAAGGACAGAGGGGTCATCGTGGCTTTCAGCTTCGGGAGGGGAGCGATAGAGGAATCCGCGCGGGCCAAGAACGAGAGGAACCTCGAAATCAAGCTGAAGACCGTTGCCGAGATACTGAAGGAAACCTGACCGTCAACCGAATCTTGACAGGAAAAAGGTCCCCTCAGTCAACCGTCAACTTGACAGAGCCTCTCTCAGAAACCCGAGTGATTTTAAATACGGAGAGCCCTGAAAGCCGATTATCCGATTCATGACCGCGTACTGGAAGACGCTTTCTCATAACGGAGTCCACTTTCCGCCTCCCTACGAGCCCCTGGGGATGTCAGTGAAGGTGAGCGGGAGGCCGGTTCCCCTCTCCTCTCTGGCCGAGGAGATGGCCTACCTCTTCGCCAGGAAGAAGGACACCCCCTACGTGCAGGACCCGGTCTTCACCTCCAACTTCGCCGACGACTTCGTCAGGCAGCTTCCACCATGGTGCAAAGGCGCCAAGTACAATGACATGGACTTCTCCGAGTTCTACCGCCGGGTCGACCAGGAAAAGGCTGCGAAAGAGTCGATGTCGAAGGAACAGAAGAAGGCGCTGGCCGCCTCTAGGAAGGAGCAAAGAGAAGCGCTGAAGGCCAGATTCGGGAAGGCGGTACTCGATGGGAAAGAAGTGGACATCGCCAACTGGATGGTCGAGCCCCCAGGACTCTTCATGGGCCGGGGCAAGCACCCGTTCAGGGGGAAGTGGAAGCCGCGCGTCGGCCCGTCGGATGTGGTCCTGAACCTCGGCGAGACCGCTCCTGTTCCGCCGGGCGCCTGGAAAGAGATTGTGCACGACCACGACTCGATGTGGATGGCGAAGTGGATTGACAGGCTGACTGAAAAGGAGAAGTATGTCTGGCTGCACGAGAGTGCGCCGATCCAGCAGTCGCGCAGCAAGGCGAAATACGACAACGCCCGCAAGGTGGGGACGAACCTGGAAAGGATCCGCGCCAAGATCATGCGCGAGCTCGATTCGAAGGACGAGAAGATGCGGCAGGTCGCTACCGTGTGTTATCTCATCGACACCATGGGGATGAGGGTCGGGGACGAGAAGGAAGAGGACGAAGCTGACACCGTTGGCGCCAGTACCCTCAGGGTCGAGCACGTCAATCTGAAGGGAGAAGTGGCTCGCTTCGATTTCCTCGGCAAAGACAGCGTCAGCTGGGCGAAGTCAGAGGAAGTCCCCCCATCGGTTGCAAGGAACCTCGGTGAGTTCATGTCGGGGAAGAAGCCGCAAGAAGAGATCTTCCACGACGTCAACTCCGGGATGGTCAACCAGTTCCTCTCCTCCATAGTACCGGGGGTGTCTGCCAAGGTCTTCAGGACTCACCATGCGACGGCGACGGCGAAAGGAGCGCTCGGCTCGAAAGACATGAAGTCGGCGGACGACCTGGACAAACTCTACCACGCGAAGGAGGCGAACCTGCAGGCCGCCATCTTCTGCAACCACCAGCGGACGCCTCCGAAGACCTGGGAGGAGTCGCTCAGGAAGAAGCAGGAGAAGTTGGAGGCAGCGAGGGCGAAAGGAGATGAGAAGCGGATCGCGAAGCTGCAGAGAGAAGTTGACTTCTACGTCAGGACCAAGAACTACAACCTAAACACATCGATGAAGAACTACATCGACCCCAGAGTCTACAAGTCCTGGTGCGACTACGTCGGCCTGGACTGGGCCAAGGTGTACAGCAAGTCACTGCAACGCAAGTTCTCATGGGTTCTGCAGTCTTCTGCGAAGTGGGAACAGGAATCTGACGGGCTAAGGCCGGTCGCCGCGGCAAGAAGGTCTTCCGAGCACTCGCCATAGCTCGTCTTCCGGTGCGCCCCCGACGACCGACTCGATTCCCGCCGCCGTCACCAATGCTCTTCGTCCCCTGCGGAACTCTCCGATCTTCGTCACCTTCGTCGGGCTCAGGGCTCGCTTGACCGCGTCCTCGGATCCCTTTTCCACGGCCAGGAGGAGGGACCCAGAACCGATGAGCTTCAGCGGGTCGAGCGAGAGCTCCTTACACACACGCCTGGTCGCGGGTGCGACTGGGACGGCTGCCTCCACAAGCCTGAACCCGATTCCAGAGGCCACGGACATCTCGAACACGGCTCCAAGGACTCCCCCTTCCGTGCAGTCGTGCATGGCGTGGACCCGTCCGGTCCGGAAGCCAGCCACCGCCTCCTTCGTGATGTCGATTTCTCTGATCATGCGCGACGCCATCGAGATGGCAGCTGGGCCCGGGGGCCGCCTGAAGACCCCGCGCTCCCTCAGGAGCTCTGCCGTCCCCTCCAGGCCGGCGGTCTTCGTCATCATGATCGCGTCTCCGTCCTTGGCCCCTCCCGAGGTCAGGTAGTCCTGGACGAAGCTGAACACGGTGATGACGACTATGGGGCGACGGAGCCCCGGGGTGACCTCCGTGTGCCCCCCGACGATTGCTATTCCTGACTCCCTGGCTGCCTCGTGCATCTGCCTTGCCATCCTTGAAACGTCGGCTTCCGTGGACCCTTCCGGGAGTAGGACGACAGACTCAGCAAACTGGGGCCTATTCCCGCTGGTGGCCACGTCGTTTGCGCTGACCTTGACCGCGAGATAGCCGATGTCCTCAGATACGCCGGTGATCGGGTCCGCTGAGACGACCACGAAGCCCTCTTTCAGCCCAATGACAGCGAAGTCGAGCCCCGCCCTGGGGGGAGTCTTCACCAGGGCCGAACCCGCCCCCGTCATCTTGAGGACAGTCGATCTAAGAACTCTGATGGGTATCTTGCCGGTACCCAGCTTCGCCGATTCCCGGGTCAATACGACGGGGCTCACCTGGCCCCAATGCGCCTTCCTGCTAGTCTTCTGACCCTCCGGACGACAGGGACCGCGACCAGCAGGCCTATCAGCGCCTGCCCGATGTCGAACGGGATCTCCACCACGGCAGGCGCCAGCGGCTCGATGAACGCAATGTTGTAGAGGAAGTAGCCCAAGACCATCACGCTCCCTCCCGCGAGAATGGCGAGGGTCATGTATCCTATCTTCTCGTCGGTGAACACTCCCACCATCAGTATCCCAACCAGTGCAACTATGCCGAGGACAATCCAGAAGAGAGGGGGGATGTCGAAGCTGGGGAATTCGAAGGGGCCGATGAGGAACTGGTAGCTAGAGACGGACCAGTATGTGGTGCCCAGATAGGCAATCAGCCCTCCCACGGCGAGCCCCATGGCCACGCTCAACACCCTCCACCCCGATCTTGTCCATCCTGAGAAGGTCCTGTTGGTGAGATACCCGACGACGAACCCCTCTGCGGCTTTGATCACCAGAGTCCCGGGCGCGTATGCCGGGGACACTGCCGCGTCGGATAGCATGGAGCCTACTCCGCTCGCTATGGCGCCGACATAGGGCCCCTCCAGAATGGCGACAATGTAGACCATGATCTCTCCCACGTCAAAATAGCCCCCGTTCGTCGTCGGGATACCAATGGTGAACGCCCACGTTGTGACGAAGACGAAGGCCGTGAAGACCGCAGTCAGTGCGACCGTCCTGCTGTTCGTCAGCCCTTTCTTCGAGCCCGAGGCCGTCTGCGGTTCCGCCTGCGCCCCTTCCGAGACCACTTCGGCGGCGTGCACCCGGAGCGGACATATAAGCTCCAACCTATATATCAGCTGACTCCCTGGAACTTGGATGCTCTTCGAATGCGTCGGCTGCTCACAGGTCACGGAGTCTGAACGCCTTGCCCCCGCCTGCAGGAAGTGCGGCGGGGCGCTCCTTATCACCCATAGAGCGGCGCCCTCGATTTCCAGGAGTGAGCTTGAGAGCCTCCCTCCGGGGGTCTGGAGATACCACCGTTTCCTGCCCCCCCTCCCGCCTGAAGGCGGGGTGACGCTCGGGGAGGGGGGGACTCCTCTGCTTCACGCTGAACGGCTTGGCAGGGTGCTGGGGCTACGGAGTCTCCTGATCAAGGACGAGACCCGCAATCCTACGGGTTCTTTCCTAGACAGAGGCACAACTGTCCTGGTCAGCCTTGCGAGGGCGAGGGCTGTCAAAGAGTGCAGCTGTGACACCACCGGGAACCTGGGCGCCTCCCTCGCAGCGTACTGCGCCAAGGCAGGCATCAGAGCGAGCATTCATGTGAGGCCCGACACCGACCAAGGGAAGCTGTACCAGATGCTGGCCTACGGCGCGGAGCTTGCCACGGGGCCTCGACAGCGGAGGGACGAAGGGACACTCGAAGTCAGCGCCGCCAACCCGTTCCTTCTCGAGGGAGAGAAGACCACGGGCTTCGAGATTGTACAGGAGCTCGGGTGGAAAGCCCCGGACGTGATGATCGTCCCGGTCGGGACCGGCGGGCATCTCAGCATGATAAAGCGATCCATGATCGAGCTCGGTGAGGCAGGCCTCGAAGGGGATTCTGGGTGCAGGCTCGTGGGAGTGCAGTTGAAAAGGCCGGCGACAACGGGGGGAGGGCAGCCTGCTGCCGGCTTCCCACTCGCCGAGTTGGCAGAGTCCGAGCCGTTCTTTCGAAAAGAGGCCGCGAAAGCGATCGAGGAGTCCGGCGGGTTCTCGGTTTCCACGACGCCGGAAGACACGATCGCGGCAACCGGCCTCCTCGCCAAGACCGAGGGAATATTCGCCGAGCCCTCGGCAGCCTCCGTCGTGGCTGGCCTCATCAAGGGTGCGAGAAGCGGTGAGATAGGCTCCTCCGATGTTGTGGTCTGCGTCATCACCGGGGCAGGGCTCAAAGACACGAAGGCGGTGTCGCGGATTGCCAAGGAGGCGAGACGGATTGGCCCGTCGGCGACGTACATGTCTCCCTCTGCAAAGATAGGCGCGACCAAGCTTGCCATTCTCCGCTTGCTCAAACGCCCGAGCTACGCCTATGAAATCTGGAGGACTCTGAGGGCGGACAGGGGCATCTCGACTGCGAGCGTCTATCAGCATCTACTGGAGCTCGAGGGCTTCTCCATGATCCGGAAGCGAGGCGCCTTGGTCTCGGGAGGACGGGAGCGGATCATCTACGAATTGACGAAGAAGGGGAGTGACTACCTGAGGATTGCGGGGAGGCTAGAGATGGCGGAGCGCGTGCGGCCGCCTTAGGCGCACTGTGCCGGGCATCACCCTATCGCTGCCGCCAGGTCTGCGAGGCTGTTGGATATCATCGAAGGCGACGCCTCCGACGGAAGCGGTTCGGAATACCTGTTCACCCAGACGGAGTCGATTCCAAGGCGCCGGGTCGGGACGACGTCATGATAGATGCTCTGGGCGATGTGGAGGACCTCCTCTTTCTTCGCCCCGGTCCTCCGCAGGAACTCCAGCCAGTGGCCTTCCCTGGGCTTGTAGCTCCCCACCTGTTCAGCGGTCACGAAGTCATCCACTTCGAGATGGTGGTCCCTTATGGTGTCCGACAGGAGGTCGTTGTCCACGTTCGAAAGGATGTACCTCCTGTAGCCCCTCTCTCCCATCTCACGGAGGAACGGAGCCGTGTCAGGGAACGCTGGCCACCTGGGCACCGAGGCCGCAAACTTGCGCGCTGCTTCATCGCTGACGTCTGCCCCCAGCCGGTCGGACATCGAAAGGAGCGACCTCCGGAGCACCTCCCGGTACTTCTTGTAGGTGGTCTCCTCCACCTTCTCCGCACTCACGTAGGTATCCAGGAGCTCCTGCCCTTTGAGACTGACCTTTCCGAAGACTGATGTTAACTCCCTCTCGATTCCCGTCCTCCAGTCGATCAACGTGCCGTAGCAGTCGAAGGTGAGGTACCTGTAGCCCAACTGAAACGTGCTGGCTGCCGCTGGTTAATGAGCTTGAAACCTTCAGACGGCGGAAACAAAGACGCCTACCAAGTAAAGGAGAGATCCTGCGAGCGCTCCGATTAGGGCCGACTCCAGCCCGGCTGTGAGGTCGAAGGTCCTGGGGATGAAGGCCCTCGATCCGAGCACGAAGAGAGCAGCAAGAGAGAAGGAGACCGAAGCAATTAGGGCGTCGAACCGTGGAATCGCGAGGGCATAGGGAGAAACCGCGAGCAAGCCCAGCAGAAGGAACGCTACGCCAGCAGACAGGGGTTTCAGAAGACGGTCTGAATTCGCGTCTTCGATACTCAGCTGGAGCTCTCGCCTCAGCATCTCTCTCAGCCAGAGATCCTTATCCTTGACCAGTCTCTGCATGATTACCTCTACTTCCTCTTCGTTGTAGCCATCCTTCTTCAGCAGCTCCCTCATCTCTGTCTTCTCTTCCTCGGGTTCAGTCTCTATCTCCATCCTCTCCCTTGCCATGTCGATCTTCAGCGACCTGGCTTCGGACCTGCGCGACAGGTAGCTGCTGAAGAACATCGAAAGGGCCCCCGACAGAGCGAAGGCAACTCCGGCCAACGCGATTGTCCCGTATCCGAGCCCTGCGCCATTGAGGGCCGATGTCAGTGCGAGCCCTTCTATCGCCCCGTCACTCCCACCGAGGACGATTCTGTCCAGAATGTTCCGGGCGGGGATATGCGGATGCTTCTCGGGCTGATTTAGGGCCGTCTTGGTTCGCGGCTTAGGCTCTGGGTTCATATTTAGGGGTTAGCGGCCTGAAAGGAAAGCATGAGGAGGAGTGGCGCCAGGAGGGGTGAATCAGGCCTTGGATTTTACGTAACGCAAGAGCGCCACGCTCATGCATAGGCTCAATGTTAAAAACAAAGGCGCCCAATACTCTGCCGACATGACTTTAGACGAGAAAATCAGACTCGGTATGGTGGCCCTCACCGGCGCGTCCCTTGTTTTTGCGTCGTTGGGTCTTCACGCATCACCGCTGGAAATAATCGGCGGCTTCGGAACCCACTAGAGGAGTCTAGTGGGTTCCCTCATTTATCTCAACCATCATGCTGCTGAACTTCTGCAACAGCTCCTCCTTGTGGAACGCCCACGCTTTTGATTGCTCGTCATAGAGCTTGTAGGGTACAGTGAAGCTCGCTGCCTCTGTCTGGTCGATTGGATAGAGTCTCACTCGTTCTTTCATTTTCGCCGTGAGGTTTCCTAGATACTGCAATCCTTCCACGACGTTGTCCACCGGAATAGCAAACTCGGCAAAATAGTTGCGACCCACGGCCTCGCTCCAGAGGAACGGAAGCCTGTTGGTGTCACGCCTTATAGTCATCAACTCTACATCGTTGACGTCTCTCACGAACAGGTCAAGTGCGAAGTATCTGTGTTTTCTGTGAAGGACCTTCTCAAGGGTGTAATCGTATCTCGTTCCCATCCAGTTTATGGTGTACCCCGGAAGCATTCGCCGGGCCATAACATGAGTCGTGTAGTGCCACGCCAACTTCTTGTAGTTGATTTGCAGTTTCTCTGAAATCTCCTTCAGGGACTTGTTGGCGTCCATTTGAAGCTCCTTGACAATCAAGAGGTCTGTGTAGTCGAACTTGCACGGGCTCGAGGGAGAGTATGTAGCGGACTGGTAATCGTCTACGCCTTTCTGCCAATCGAAATCCCATCTGCCAGTGTCGAAGTCATAGTACTCCGCTTTCATGGGAACGTTTCTGTGCCAGTCGAAGTCCAAAACCTCGAGGCTGGAAAAGAGCCTCTTGTCCTTCAGGGTGTAGAAGAAATCACGGACAACACCTGCTTGATCCTTGGGGGCGCTGACATTGATGATATGCTCTCCACCTACGAGCGTTCTGCTGAAACCCACCACATAAGCGAGTTCGCTCATCGCCGCGAATATGGCTTGCGCGTAAGAGCTGTAAGGGTCAGGCGTTTCCGCAATAAGTATCATTCTCTGCAGACCGAGCATCTCATGGTCCACCCCTGCTTGGACGGCGAAACCTCGATTGACGACTTTCTCCTTGTACCTGTACCTGACTGATTCCTTGAACTGCCCGAGCAGCCTTGATATCTCGGCGATGTCAGGTCCGACTTCCGACAGAAGCTTCACGAGCTGAACCGTCCTGCTATTCACGTTGTCGGACTCTTGTACCACTATTGTCATGTCCCGCCGTGGGTACCCCCGCGATGATGCATTGCCGGGATTGGATTTAAGCTGTGTTGACTCCAAATCCACCGGGTCTTTGTTGGATTCTGTGCCACTCATGCTTCCCGATTTTCGCTTCCATAGCCACCCTTTATTAAGAATATACACCATAAACCAAAATCCTGACCATGTGTAATCTGAAAGTGAACAAGAGAAGAGGTGCGGGAAGGGGGGGGAACGCGCCTTTGCGCGGTTCGCGCCTGTAACAGCCGAACCAACCTTTTATGCAGTTGAGTGTGCGCCCTGGGCCAGTTGCCTCTCAAGAATAGGCGTAACGAGTACTCCTGGCCTCCCACCAAGATCGGCGGGGTGGTGGTGACCACCGACAAGAGGTCCTACGCTCCGGGAGACACGGTCAAAGCGAATGTCGGATTCAGGGTCGTCGGGGGGCTCCGGGAAGCCTTCCATCCTGACGTCTGGACTGTCGCCTGGGAGGACTTCGACAAGATCCTCCGTCTGACAATGAAGATCACCCTTGGCGCCCAGCGAGGGATCAGGAAGCGCAAGCTGGCCGAAGTCAAGAAGGGGGTGAGGAAGGCAAGCTTCTACTGGAGTCGCGATCCCGACCTCCCCTATAGAATTTGGCCGATGATCGTCCCCGAAGATGGTGGCCCTCCGCAGATCCCTCGAAGCGTCGAGGACGCGAAGTCGAAGATGTTCGACGTGGAAAAGGGCTTCAGCTTCCCGGCGTCCGAGCTTGGTCCCGGGAGCCACAGGCTGGTCGCCGGAGTCGGGGCCCGCTGGGGCCGGAGGAGCTTCATAGAGAAAGGGGAACTGACCTCGAAATCAAAGCCGGTGATGGTCCAGATTGGGTGAGGACGGGTGGCTGGCCGAAGTCGCCTGGGCCGGGGAGAACGTCTTCCTCGGGTCTGACATGTCAGGGCACACGGTGGTCTACGACTCGACCCAGGGTACGCAGAAGGGAATCGGGCCCATGAGGGCCCTCCTCACCTCCCTTGGCGCCTGCACTGGGATGGACATTGTGGCGATACTGAAGAAGAGGAATCAGCAGCTCAGGTCCCTCAAGATCCTTGTGTCGGGGGACCGCCCAGAGCACGGGTTCCCGAAGCCCTGGACTTCCATCCGGGTCAAGTACGTGCTCTCGGGGGAGTCTCTGGAGACGAAGTACGTCGAAGAGGCGATAAGGGACAGCACCGAGAAGTTCTGTCACGTCGCTGCGACCCTTCGCCCGACCGCCAATATCACGTACTCCTACGAGATAACAGCCTAGACCTTCAGCACTATCTTCCCGAAGTGCGTGCTCCCCTCCATCTTCGCCTGCGCGTCTGCGGCCCTGTGAAGGGGGTAGACCGAGTCCACCACCGTCTTGAGCCTCCCCTGCTCGAAGAGCTTGACAACCTCCAGGAGCTCCCCCATGCCGGCCATGTAGCTCCCGTAGAGGGTAAGCTCCTTGCTGAACAGGTACCTCAGGTCCATGGTCACTTCTGACCCCGTGGTCGCTCCGCAGGTCACCAGCCTCCCGCCACTCGTCAGCGCCTTCACGCTCCAGCCCCAGGTCGCCTTCCCCACGTGCTCGACAACGACGTCCACTCCCCGCTTCCCCGTGATTCTCCGCACCTCTGACAGCAGGTCGTCCTTGCGGTGGTCGACGACATAGTCCGCTCCCAGTCTCATCGCGTGCTCCATCTTCTCCTGGCCGCCTGCGGTCGCTATCACCTTGGCCCCGAGGACCTTCGCCACCTGGACCGCAGCGGAGCCCACCCCGGAGCTGGCTGCGAGGACCAGGACGACGTCGCCAGGGGCTGTCCTGGCTTTCGTGACCAGCATGTGATAGGCGGTCTCGAACACCAGCGGAAACGACGCGGCCTCCTCGAAGCTCATTCCAGCAGGTTTCCTGATGAGGTGGTCCCTCCGCACCCTCACCAGCTCGGCGTACCCGCCGTCGACCTCGTAGCCGATGATGGTGTAGTCCTTGCACTGGTCGTCCTTCCCCGAAAGGCACCGGTCGCACCTGCCGCACCCTATGCCCGGGTTCACGATCACTTCGTCCCCTTTAGCGAGCTTCCTCTCCTCCTCGGGGACCTGTTCGACCACCCCGGCGATGTCGCTTCCTGAGATGTGCGGCATCGGAATCTCCACGTTGGGGAGCCCGTTCCTCTCCCAGATGTCCAGGTGGTTGAGCGCGCACGCCTTCACCCGCACAAGCGCTTCGTCGGCGTTCGGTACAGGGTCTGGTGCGTCCTCGTACTGCAGGACCTCGGGCCCTCCGTGCCTGTGGAACCGGACAGCCTTCATCGTCTGCAGCCGCCTCCGCCGTGTATTTCCCCTTGTCGGAATACTTTCAGAGAACCCTCTACCCGTCGTACCATCGAACGCATAATCAAGATTATAAGATGAAAATGCGGAATCGCCGGGCTCTCGCATGGCGCGTTCCGTCTTCCGGGATGAAACAATCCTGCTTCAGGAATACCTACCGCACCAGATACCTCACCGCGAGGCCCAGTTGAAGAAGCTCGAGCTCTACTTCCAGAGCGTGGCCCAGAACGCCTCGAAAGCGAGCCAGACCGTCATGATAACGGGCCCAAACGGTTGTCACAGGAAAGGCCAACTTGTCTTGAAGTTCGACGGATCGCTCAAACGCGTCGAAGACATAACTCAAGGAGACCTGCTGATGGGTCCGGACAGTACCCCGCGAAGAGTGCTTGAAACGGTACACAGCTTTGGTAAGATGGTCGAAGTTCGGCCGATAAAGGGAAAGCCATTCGTCGTTTCAGAAGATCATATTCTGACAGTCGTGCGGTCCCGTCTGAGAAGACGCCCGCGAACGCCGTCTGAAAATACCGAGGACATCATCAAGGATATTCCTGTGAGCGAGCTACTGAAACTCCCGAGACGGCATGTCGGCCCAAGGTCCATCTACAATCTAATTAGGACTGGTGTTGATTTTCCCCAGATGCCTGAAGGGCCGATTGACCCCCACTTCCTTGGTGTATACCTGGGAGACGGGGGGAGCACTCGTGGCAATATCGGTGTCACTTCGGCGGACGCGGAAATCTCGGCAATCGTAAGGCAGCAATCTGAAAAATACGGGTTGACGATACGCCAGTACGCGGCCGGGCAAGCTCAGCAACACATGTTGACTGTGGGGAGGAGGGGCGGGCAGACGCTGCTAAGCGGCCTGGCCAGGGATTTGATCGCGTTAGGGCTCTACAAGTTGCCATCCGAATCGAAGTTCATTCCATTCCAATACAAGTTTGGTTCGAGAAAGACGCGCCTAGACGTTTTGGCCGGGTTACTCGATACAGACGGTAGTTTGGACTTCGGATACTTCGATTTCATCACGAAGTCGAAACAGTTGGCCGAAGATGTAGCATTTGTCGCGAGGAGTCTCGGGTTCTATGCCTTTCTGAGGGCGAAGTCTGCCCACGACCAATTTGGCCATGAAGGACTGTGCTACAGGGTTGGAATCTCAGGCGACCTTTCGACGATTCCTACGCGAATCAGAAGGAAACAAGCGCCACCAAGAAGGCAGAGGAAGAGCGTCCTGAGGACTTGTTTCACGCTGAAGCCCTTGGGAGAGGAGGAATACTTCGGGTTCAGAGTAGATGGCGACCAACGATACCTCTTGGACGATTTCACAATAACTCACAATTCCGGGAAGACCATGATCGCGAAGAAGCTCCTCCTCGAGTCGCTCCCGAGGAAGGGAGCCCTCTACGGCAACCTGGTCAAGGTCTTGCTCGTGAACTGCAGGATAGACAGGACCCTGCAGGCGATATTGGTGAAGGCTCTGAAGTCCCTGGGGCAGAGCTACCCCACAAGGGGGTACAGCTTCGAGGAGCTTCTCAATGCCCTGATAGAAGAGCTGAGGAGCAACCGCATGCACTTGGTGATAGCCTTCGACGAAGTCGACCACCTGGTGCTCTCCGACCCATCGTCGCTGTACACCATAACGCGCCTGAGAGAGGCCGCCCCTGGGAGCCAGGTCCTCTCCTCCATCCTGATTTCGAAGACCACCGACTATCTGAAGAGGGTTGACCTGTCCACCCTGAGCTCCCTCCAGTGGAACGAGATCTCCCTCGACAGCTACCCTTCGGAACAGCTGGTCGACATAATCAACTCCCGAAGCGAGGCCTTCAGCGACGGGGCTCTGGACGACGACTCGATACAGTTCGCTGCCGAGGTGGCCGGAGTCTACGGCGACGCCCGCTACGCCCTGGACCTGATCTGGAGGGCGGGGAAGCTGGCGGACGACTCCGAGTCGCCGCGCATACTCCCAGAGCACATAAGGTCGGCCAAGGCTTCGCTCCCGCCCCAGTTGAGGAAGGAGGAGCTGGCGTACCTCACCACCCACCAGAAGCTCTTGCTCATGGCCATCTCCGCCCTCCTGAAGAAGGGAGACTCCACTTCGGTCCCCATCGGCGAAGTGGAGAAGAGCTACTCGGCCATCTGCGAGAGCCGGAACCTGACCGCGTACCACCATACGCAGGTGTGGAGCGACGTGAACGAGCTCTCCAGGAAAGGCATCATCGAGACCCAGCTCTCCGGCAAAGGAGTGAGGGGGAGGACGACCATGATCGGGCTGTCCCTCGTCTCGGCGAAGGAGCTGATGGGGGAGCTCGAGAAGGGGATGGTGGCCGACGTTAGAACTTGAAAGGCTGATGTCGTCCTACGGAAGGACGAAGGTGCTCCTGATAATGCTCGAAGCGGGTGAGCTGAACATCTCCGAGATAACCAAGCGGTCAAAGCTCTCCCACAGCGCAGCCGCCAGGCATCTGGAGTTCCTCACCAAGACGGGGATACTCGCCGAGAAGCGCTTCAACCGGATACGCATATTCCGCGTCGACCAGAGCAACCCATTCGCAGGGGCGTTGCTCAGGTTCTACTATGACTGGAAAGAAGCGAAAGAAGTCGCCTATCCCACAGCCTAGGCCTAGCGCCCCGCTCCTCTTCCCGACTCCTTCGCCAGGAACGTCTCGTAGTTCTCCTCCAGGCCGAGGCTCTTCACGAATTCCTCCCTGAACCGCTTCCCTGCCACCAGGCACAGGAGGTACGGCATGTCTTCGACCAGGAACCCTCTCTGGCTGATCCACACCCGCTTCCCCGCGAGGGCCGCGATGTCCTTGAGCTTCCTCGAGTCGTTCCAGATCCTGAGCTGAAGGGGCCACGGAACCCCGTCCAGAGTGTATCTCGGCCCGCCGTCTCCCAGGGCCTTCCACAGCTCGGAAGCCAACATCGGGTCGAGATACCTCAGCAGGCGCCAGTCCTTGCCCCTGAGCATCCTCCCGAGCATGACGTCCGCCCTCGAAAGGACGTCCAGCGCAGCCGCCTTCCTCTCCTCGTGGACCCGGGACCTGGAGACGGCCGTGAAGATGTCCCTGACCTTCTCCCTCGGCTGCCCCGGGTACGCCCTGAGCGCCCTGAGCGCCGACCTCTCGTCGACCGCGCCGAAGAAGGTGTTCACGGACTCCGCGGCGGTCATCTCTTCGTCCTTCTGGGCGACTACCCCTGACTGCAGGAAGTTCACCGCCGCCCGCAGGTCCCCGTGGGCCGCCTCCGCGACCTTCGCAATCTCCTCGCCCGAAATGGCGAGCTTCTCCGTGCGGGCGATCGTCTGCAGCCTCTCGCTCACCTCATCCACCCCTGGCCTTCTGAACTCGACTCTCGTGGTCGCGCTCCCAAGCTTCCTGACTTCGTCAGAGTCGGGATCGTTGGCTGCCATGACCACCGGGCTCTGGCTCTTCTTGACGGCGTCTTTGACGAAGTCTATGGCCCCGTAGTCGGACCGGCCGGCGAGCCCGTCCACTTCGTCCAGGAAGATCAGGGTCGAACCGCCGAACAGGCTGACGCTCGAGATCGCCTCCCCGAGCTTCTTCGACAGCCGTTCCTTCGTCCTCGAGTCGCTGGCGTTGAGCTCGACGAGCGAGAGCCCCAGCTCCCTGGCCGTGAGGTGAACGGTAGTCGTCTTGCCCGTGCCAGGGGGTCCCACGAGGAGAAGGGCCCTCGTCCCCGGCTTCCACCTCTTCAGCCAGAGGAGGAGCTTCGCCCTGGCCTCTCCGTTGCCGACCATCTCCTCCAGGTCGTCGGGCCTGTACTTCTCGCTCCACAACTAGAACGCCCCCCCGATGAAGACCAGGAGCCCCACGGTCATCCCCGCCAGGGCAATCTGCTTGACCCTGAAAGCGCTGCCGGGCTCGTGCCTGGCGACGATGGCCACGGCCAGATACAGGAAGATCGCGTCAGGTATCAGCACGCCGTAGGTGTACAGCTGGTCGGCAAGGCCGGTGATCAGGGGGACCCAGCTGGTCACTACGGCGAGGACGAAGAACAGGGCCCCGACCCCCGACGCCACGGCGAGGCCCCGGCTCCTCGCCACGGAGTTCACGCTCCTCTTGGCATCCCCTTCGACGTCTGCCATCGCCTTCACCACCTCCCTTCCCACACCGGAGAAGAAGGCCGTCAGGGCCATCATCAGCAGGAGGGAACCTCCGATGGACCCCCCGGACACGGCTCCCCCATAGACGAAGGGGATCGCCAGGGACGAGGCGACGATGAGGTTCCCAGGCAGGCCCGTCTTCTTCGCCCTGCCGTTGTATAGCCAGGACAGGAGCGCATAGGCCGCGGCTATGACCAGTGCGAGAGGGTTCAAGGAAAGCAGGGAGCACGCCAGCCCCGCGGCCAGCACCCCGTAGGAAAGCCTCGACGCCTCGCTCGGCGTCACCCTCCCGCTCGGAATCGGACGGTCAGGCCGGTTGACCCTGTCCACTTCCAGGTCGTAGATGTCGTTCACAGCCATCGAGTAGGCGCAGATGAAGAACCCCGTGAGGAACCCGAGGACCAGCTGGAGTGCCGAGACCGAGGGAGGCTTAGAAACGAACGCCCCCACGATCACAGCGAAGCCGATCATGGCGCAGTTGACAGGCCTTATGAGATCGAGGAGCCCCCTGGCGTTCAAGTCAGAACCTTGCCCGGCTCACCTTGTAGTAGATTACCTCCCCCCGCCGCTCTATCACAGCTATGATGGCCTCTTTCCCCATCTTGGCCATCTCTCTCACCGACTTCTGGAGGTCAGCCATCCCCTTCTCGATTCCCTCGTCCAGTGCGAAGACGACGTATTTCGCAGGCTTCTTGGGGTAGTCTCCCCGTTCGTATACCCTGAGGTCTGTCCCGAACCCGAACCCCTCCCTGACGATGTACCCCCTGCTCCTCAGGTCCCTGTAGATGACGAACTTCGTCCACGAGTCCTGCGCCCTCTTCTGGGCGAGCTCGGCGAGCCGCTCGAAGGTGATCTTCTCCCCTCCCTCCACCTCGATCTCCAGCTTCTTCGCATAGAGGAGGTACAGGGCCTCGTAGTCCCGGAGGACAAGGTCCTTCCCTTCCTTGGCCCCGTACCCAGACTCCTCCAGCTCCCCATACCTGTCTCTGTCCGTGACCGTGACGTCCCCTCCCTTCAGGGCTGCCCTGAACGGCCGGATCTGCTCCTCCAACGGCGCCTCTACCAAAGCTCTCTGCTGCGAATCGCCCCGTCCACCGTATTTGAAGATGAGGGCGGGAAACGTGCCTCGCAAATCCTTTAGACCCGAAGGTGCCTCCTCGGACCCATGGCCGACTTCTTCACCATGAGGACAGTGACCTGGGAGGGGGACAGGGTGAGGATGATAGACCAGACAGCCCTCCCCACGAGGCTCTCCTACGTCACCTACCGCACCCCAGAGCAGGTCGCCGTCGCCATACGGACTCTGGTGGTGCGAGGGGCTCCGGCCATCGGAGTGGCGGCAGCAATGGGCATCGCACTCGCGGCGGTCCGCTCCAGGGCCAGCCGGCTCCCCGATCTGCTGAAGGAGATGGATTCGAGCGCGGCGCTCCTCAGAGGGACAAGGCCGACCGCAGTCAACCTGTTCTGGGGGATCGATCGTGTCCTCGCCAAGGCCAAGAGTGCGGCTTCGGTGCAGGAGGCGAAAGAAGCTGTGGCTTCCGAGGTCAGGGCTATGGCGGACGAGGACGTCGAAGTGAACAAAAGGCTCGGGAGGGCGGGGGCTGACCTGATCCATGACGGAGACACGATCCTCACCCAGTGCAACGCAGGGGCGCTCGCCACAGTAGGGTATGGGACTGCCCTCGGGGTCGTCCGGGCGGCGGTGGAGCAGGGGAAGCTCGTGAAGGTCCTCGTCCCTGAGACCCGGCCTGCGCTGCAGGGAGCGAGACTCACCGCCTTCGAGCTGTCGCACGACCGGATCGCGTGCACCCTGATCTCAGACACGGCTGTGGGCCACATGATGAGCCTGGGGCGGGTCGACCGGGCGATCGTCGGGGCCGACAGGATAACCAGGGACGGCTACGTCTTCAACAAGATCGGCACCTACCAGGAGGCTGTGCTCGCGGAGAGGCATGGAATCCCATTCCATCCGGCGGCGCCAAGCTCCACCTTCGACCTTCTGCGAACCCACGGGCAGGTGACCATCGAGGAGCGGGGAGCCGAGGAGGTCTTCGAAGTCAGAGGGAAGAGAATAGCGCCGAAGGGGGTCCCGGTCGCCAACCCGGCCTTCGACATGACCCCCCCCGAGCTGGTGACATCAATCATAACCGAGAAAGGCCTGGTCGAGACGCCGCTCGAAGAGAACATAGCGCGCCTGATGTCTTAATACACCGACGTCTCGCGGGCGGCTTGGGCCCGTAGCCTAGCACGGATTAAGGCGTCAGCCTTCGGAGCTGAAGCGGTGCGCCTCAGAGACCGTGGGTTCGAATCCCTCCGGGCCCGCTTAGAATTATAAGCGAATCCTTTATTACGAGCGCTTTCGGACAGCCAGACGATGCCAAACAAGGCGAAGTACGACCACCTGTTGACGGATGGTGACGTAAAGAGATGGCACGAGAACCTTGCGGCCAGCTCGCCCATCACCGCTGAGGTCTACCTGAGGACGCTCGGCCTCTACTGCGATCTGGGCGGCACCACGCCCAAGCAGATTCTCAAGGACGGTCCGTCAAAGAGGTTCAGGGATGGTTTTACTGACTTCGTAAGGCAGATGGAGAAAAAGGGCAAGGCGGGCTCGTACATAATGAGGTTCAAGAAGGTCATCCTCTCGTGGCTCTCCTACAACAACATTGATGCGAAGCTCAAGGTGAACGTCAAAGGCGCCTCCGAGACACCTACAATCGCCAGCGAACGGGTCCCGAGCAAGGACGAGCTTTCTAGGATTCTCAGGATGGCATCCCCACGGGGGAGAGTTTCCATAGCCATGATGGCTTTCAGCGGTCTGAGGCCTGAGAGTCTTGGGGACTTCCACGGCACGGACGGAATCAGGCTTGAGGACCTCACAGAGGCGAAGGCGACGAGCAAGGGTGTCGAATTCAAAGCTCCCACGATTCTGGTCGTAAGGAGGGCCCTCAGCAAGGCCAGACACCCGTACTTTACCTTCGTAGGCCACGAGGGAATCACCTACCTCCAAGAATACCTTCAGGAGAGGGTGAAGCAGGGCGAGAAGCTAACCCCGCAGAGTCCATTTCTCGCATTCGACCCCAGAGGCGTGAGGAAGAACCGCTTCCTGAGGACCAACCTAGTGACAAGAGACATCAAGGAAGCGATAATCAAGGCTGGCTTTACGTGGAGGCCGTACGTCCTGAGGGCCTACTGCGACACTGGGATGATCATCGCAGAGTCGAAGGGTTTGATCTCTCACCCATACCTCCAGTTCCTGATGGGGCACAAGGGGGACATCGAGGCCAGGTATTCGACCAACAAGGGCAGGCTCCCACCTACGATGATAGAGGAGATGAGGTTGGCGTACAAGAAGTGCGAGCCCCTTCTTTCCACCAAGACGGAGTCTGCCAGCGAGGAGCAGATCAAGAGGGCGTTGAGGGAGCAGTTCCTTGTCGTGGCCGGCTTCAAGAAGGAGGAGGTCGAGAAGATGAACTTGGTCGAGATGAGTGACGAAGAGCTACAGAACGCCGTGAGGCAGCGTTTGGTGGGCATGATGACAGGCAACGGCTCAAGGCAGAAGGTCGTACCGATCCAAGAGGTCAGGTCCTACATCGGGCAGGGATACGAGTACGTGGCGTCCCTACCGGACGGCGGGGCGA
>JAKASI010000008.1 GCA_021828185.1 archaeon | reverse complement strand
TGGTGGGGTCGGCCGGATTTGAACCAGCGATCTCAAGCGCCCGAGGCTTGAAGCCTAGACCAGACTAGCCGACGACCCCTGTTTCGCGGCTCTCCTGGCCTCCGTTTATATCCTATCGGAAGGCCGTAAGCAGGTCAATAAATAGCGCGGGAGGTTCATCTTGGCCGTGGCCTGTTGCACCGCGGCCCCGTGCAATAATTCCGACTGCCTCCAGCTTACTGACAGGGAAAGCAAGGTGTGCGAAACCGTCTGTGGCAGTCCGGAACCGGTGTCGTTCTCAACCATCAGGGGCGCGGTAGGCTACCACCAAGAAGTAGTCTCGCGGATACTGAGGCGTCTCGTCAACTACCAAGCAGTCGAGAAGGTAAAGGGCGGGTACAGGCGGGTCAGTCAATAACTACCCGGGGACCCTCTGCAGTGCCGAGGTGAATCCGGTGGAGTGTTGTTGTTGCTGCTGTCCAGGCTGCTGCAACGATGAGAAACAGGGCGAAGAGTAGGGCGACCATTTATAAGACGAATGGGGAGCCTGACACCTAATGTCTGAAGAGACGAAGACAGTCATCGTCGGCCAAAGCAAGCCCCTCCTGAACTATGTGACCGCCTGCATCACCATGTTCAATGGTGGTGCAAGGAAGGTGGTCCTCAGGGCCAGAGGTGAGGCCATCAACATGTCCGTGGAGGTCGCTCAGGTGCTCAGGAAGCGCTTCATGAGCAACGTCCAAATCTCCAACATAACCATCGACGGGGAGAACGTAACCTCGCGGGATGGTAGGCAACTCAACCTTCCCGTGCTCGAAATAGAGCTGTCGATACCTGTCTAGCGTCAGTTTCAACCCCAGGATCTATCTTTCACTGTGGATTCGGGTAAAGGATTTTAGCCACATTTCTCAAGCGAGCCCCAGGTTTCTTTGAAATCTAGGAAGTTCGCGAAGGTCGAAGGCAGGCTCCCAGGCCCCAAGGCCAGCGCCGTGGTCAGGAATTCCGCCAAGGATATCGCGCCTTCTTTCTCACGGTTCTACCCTCTCGTAGTCGAGTCAGCCCACGGAGCGCTCGTCAAAGACGTCGATGGGAACCAGTTCATCGACTTCGCGGCTGGAATAGCGGTGCTCAGCACCGGCTCGACTCACCCCAAAGTAGTCCAGGCAATAAAGAGCCAGGCGGAGAAGTTCATCCACTTCTCTTACACCGACTTCTACTACGACAACCTAATCGAGTTGTCAGAGAAGCTCTTCCCACTGATCCCCGGCGGGAGGAAGATGGTATACTATGGCAACAGCGGCGCTGAAGCCATCGAGGCCGCAATGAAGCTCACGAGAAATCACACCCGAAGGACGACCTTCCTGGCACACTCCGGTGCCTTCCATGGGAGAACCATGGGGGCGCTGAGCCTGACTGCCAGCAAACCAATGCAGAGAAGGGGCTCGCTGCCGCTGATCCCCGACGTGGTCCACTTCCCGTTCCCATACTGTTACAGATGCCCGTGGAAGCAGACCTTCCCCGAATGCGACTACTACTGTATAGACTACTTCAAGGAGCAATATCTTGAGAAGTTCGTCCCGGTAGACGAGGTCGCGGCGTACTTCTTCGAGTCCATACAGGGTGAGGGCGGATACGTGCCGGCGCCACCCGAATACTTCAGGAAGATGGAGTTCCTCAGGAAAGAGGGAGTCCTCTTCGTCGACGACGAGATTCAGACGGGGGTCGGGAGGACGGGCAAGTTCCTTGGAATCGAACACTATGGCATCGTCCCTGATGTCGTGACCATCGCAAAAGGAATCGCGTCGGGGCTCCCCCTGAGCGCCACCGTAGCCAAGGCCGAGATTATGGAAAGCTGGAAGCCGGGCCAGCACGCTTCTACTTTCGGAGCCAACCCGGTGGCCGTCCAGGCGGCCCTTGCGACGCTAGACGTGATCAAGACGGAGAGGTTGATGGAGAACGCGAAACGGATGGGCGCGAAAGCGAGGGAGAGGTTCCTCGAGATGAAAGAGAAGTATGAAATCGTCGGCGACGTCAGAGGGATGGGACTCTTCCTGGGCGTAGAGATAGTGAAGGACAAGAAGAGCAAGACGAGAGGAGAGGAGGAAGCCCACCGGATCATCGACTACTGCTTCCACCACGGCGCCCTTGTGATTTTGGCTGGCCGCAACACCCTTCGCTTCGTGCCTCCGCTCAACATCACCGAAGATGTGATGGACGAGGGGCTGGACGTCATGGAAGAGGGCATCGCCGCTGTCAATGCCGCGACCACCAAAGCGTAGGCATGTACGACTTCGAAGCGCTGCTGGAGGAACTGCTCCAGCAAAGGCCTGAGCTTACTAGAGAAGATGCGTTGAGTCGCATCGAACAGAAGAAGAAGACGGTGGGCGCAGGTTATCTCACTGATCAGGGCGCGCTCTTCCTAGTTGCCGGGGAGATGGGCGTCTCTCTCCGCAAGGACGGCGCGTCTTCTGACCTTACAATCAAGGACGTCTACATCGGGGCGAACGACATCACCGTCGCGGCCAGGGTCCTCGCGGTCTATCCTGAATCGAGTTACAACAAGAAGGACGGGGGCACGGGGAAGTACAGGCGGCTCGTCCTCTTCGACGGTCGGGACTCGGTCAGGCTTACTGTGTGGGAGGAAGGGCTGGAGCAGGTGTCAAAACTCGGGCTCAAGGTCGACTTGCCGGTGAGAGTCGCCAGCGCCTATGTGAAGCAGGGTCTGGATGGGAAGCCGAATCTGAACCTAGGGAAGAGAGGGAAGATCGAGTTGATTGCCGACGAGAAGGTGGTTGCAAGGCTCCCTTCAATTACGACGCTGATACAGAAGACCCCCGTCATGACCAAGGAAGAACAGTATATCGCGGTAGAGGGAGTCGTTGGCTCGGAACCACGCTATAGTGAGTTCGTCAGGAGCGACGGCTCTGAAGGCTCGCTCTTTCAGTTTGGGTTAGTCCGCGACGGAGGAAAGGAGACCAGGGTCGTAATCTGGAGCCCGGTCGCGCAGCCCCAGCTGAGGCGGGGACAGCAAGTCCTCGTCACGAGCGTCAGGTCCAGGCGCTCCAACACTGGCGAGTTCGAGCTGCATGGTGACGCGGGCAGTACAGTGTCGGCCGGAGAGGCGGCCCCGAGACATGAATTCAGGGTCGCGGCCACGAGTTCGAGTCCGGCGGTCAAACTCGTACTAGGCGTCGGTAAAGACCGGCGCGTAAAAGTCGTCGAGCTCGGCCGGGGGGTGAAGGAGCCGGGCCAGGGCGACCTGATTGAAGTCGCCCCCGATGAGGTCGCCGGAGGGAAGTTGCGCTGCACGAGTGTTGATTCGGTCCGGATTGTGAACGACCGCTCATACCCGGGGCTCGAAGAGCTGGCTACCAAGCTCAAAGAAGTGAAAGAGGAGGATGTCCAGATCATGGTAGAGGTCATCGCCCTGTCGCATGGGAGCGTAGAAGATGTCCGCCTCAAGGACGGCACCATGGTGAAGAAGGGAGAACTGGTGGTCGGAGACGATACTGGTGACATCAAGCTAGTGGCGTGGAGGGACCTTTCGGGAAGGGTGTCGGGAGTCCAGCCGGGTCAGAGGCTTAGGCTGGTCGGAGTCGTGCCGAAGGCCACTCGGATGGGGGGATGGGACCTTCAGTTGTCCAACCAGAGCGTGATGGAACGGCTCGGGAACGGCGCCTAGCTCTTCGAACGCCGCAGGGCCTCGTACTCGTAGACGAAGACTATCACAAGGGCCACGACGAAGAGAACTATCATTGTCGTGCTGATGAAATTGTAGTAGCCGTTGAGGTCAAGGAACGGAATCTGCAAACTGGGCTCCGCGAGTCGTGTCCGATATTAAGCGTTGCTGGGAATCGGCCTGGTTCCGCTCTCCTGATGAGCCTTTTATCCCCAAGGTCCGACGGCGTGCCCAGTGCCGAGGTGGCCTAGCCTAGTTATGGCACCAGGCTACACCCGTCAGGGTGAAACTCATAATCCTGGGCTGGGAAGAGTGATCTGGGGGTCGAGGGCGCGAAGCCTCCTTGAGGCGCGGCTCCCTCCCTCGGCACCAACAAACCTGTTCTCTCGAGAGCTGCCCAAATGGGTGGTTGCGAGTTGCTTCGGAGACTTGGGAAATACTAGGGCCGGGGACGAAGAGCTGTGGGGGTGCTTCCTAGAGAGCCGATTGCACTGGGTTGCCGAAGCAGTTGGATACAGAGCGCCTGAATGGTGCCGAAGCTGTGAGAGCCACGGGTGGGATTCGGACCCACGACATCCACCTGTTTGGGCGATGCATACCAAGGTGGCGCTCTAGCCACTGAGCCACCGTGGCACTCGGCCGGCACCGACCGAACTCGATTCTTAACTGTTCGGGGTTTCTGGCGTGGGTTTCAGCGGCTGGATGACGTCGGTCCGTTGGTCAGGAAGGCGGTCATTTCTTCGAGCCCTCTGAACAAGTGGTCGGGCCCCTCCGTTCTCAGCCTTGCTGCCTGAATGGGACCCCGGGCCAGGGCAATGGACACTACCCCGGCGTTCCTAGCAGCCTGGATGTCGGCAGGGGAGTCCCCGACGTAGACCGCGTGCTCAGGCTTCAGCCCGAGTGCTACAAGCGTCTTTTCCAGCATGAAGGGCGACGGTTTGAGGCGCTCCTTCGTTGTCCCGAATTCGACCGAGTCGAAAAACGACCGCACTCTGAACCTCTTGAGCTCCAGTGAGATGCGGTCCTTCGACCCGTTAGAAACAAGGGCGAGGCTGAACCTTTGGTCTTTCAAGGCGGTGAGGCAGCTCAATGCGTCTGGGTGCAGGACAGGCCTCTCCTCGTCATAGAGCTTGACCCAGTCGTCGTCGGCCTCCTTCCAGAGCCGCTCGGGAAGTCCAACCTTCTGGTAGAAGTCGTACCAGTTGGGGCTCTGGTACTCGAGGAATTCGTCGTTGGTGAGCTGTCTGACGCCGAGCCTGGCGAAGATCTTGTTGTAGACGTTGAAGCTGGCACCAAGGGAGTCGATCAGGACCCCGTCCCAATCGAACATGACCGCCGACGCTCTCATGGCTGACGACCTGATATTGGCGACGGAAAAACCTGGGCCTGCGTCGAAGACGCCCGATGAAAGGGTAGTTCCGAGCATGACTGCGGTTGGCGCAGCCGATGAGCACGGAAGGGTTGGTGTGGGCTAGCGCCTCGTGGCTCTGACAATCTGATAAAGTGTGTTTTCGAACTCGGGAGACTGCAGTAGGTTGCCGACTACGAGTATGTCCGCACCCGCCTTCGCCGCGCTGGCTGCGGCGTCGGGTGTTGTAATACCACCACCCACAAGCAAGAGTCCGCTGTACAGCCTTCTCACAGAGTGGATGGTCTCCTGGGAGACTGGTTCCCCTGCGCCGCTGCCCGCTTCCAAGTACAAGGTCCGCATGCCAAGGTACTGGGCAGCTAGCGCATAGATCACTGCGAGGTTAGGCTTCGACGGAGGAATGCTGTTGACCTGGCCGATGAAGCTCGTCGCACTGTTGTTCCCGAAAACCAGGTAGCCCATTGGGATGCTTTCAATCCGGCTCTTGTATACTTCGACGGCTCCGAGGGCTTGGGCTCCAATAATGAAGTAGGGATTTGTTGAATTCAGGAGTGAGCTGAAGAGGATTGCGTCGGCATAGTGTGAGACGCCTGTGATGTTGCCTGGGAAGAGAACTACGGGTACTTTGCGTGATTTGTTGTGACCATCGTGTGACTTGATGTGACCTTGGACTGACCTCACGACCCCGTCGAGCTTCCCTTGACTTGCCAGAGTCGAACCGCCGACCAAGATTAGCGAGGCGCCGACATGAATGGCCTTGGCTGCCGTGTCAGCGGCCTGCCTAGAAGAGAAGTCTTCTGGGTCTATCAGAGCTGCAACCAGTGGTCCACGCTTCGCTCTTTGAGTGAGAAGTTTCTCTACTGGGCCAGGCTCGATCAAGTCAGACCCCGGCTTTGGCGTAGTCGTCTACGAAGGTGTTGTAGACGTCTATGTTAGCCCTTTTCGTCGAGTATCGCATCTCTCTCCCTGCGTGCAGTGGGCAGTTGGGGTTTCCACATGTGACACGAAACACAAAGTCCTGTGATGTGGAATCTTGTTCAGATGTGATGCGAATTGAAATCAGCCCGCATCGGGGGCACGCAAAGACCGATGGCAGGGTCCTGTGCACCACTCGAAGGGTCTTCTTGCGTCTCCTACCCATGCCTTTCTCCCCCGCTCGTCTGTTACTTGAAGTAGATAAGGTAGCGTCTCATGCGCCCCAAGGTGGACATTAGAATTGTTCTATGTTCTGCGTTGGAAAGTGCGTTTTTCTTATGAACCACCACCAATCTCCATCTTTTCTACAAAAACAAGGCTAGGAACTATTAATACAAAACCGTAGACAGGGTGGGGGCATGGGCCTGCCAGAACAACTTGTGGATGTATCCACGCTGACCTCGAGGCAACTCGAGGCCCTAGAAAGTTATCTCCGAGTTGCTAACGGTGAGATGAAGTATAGGGAAGCTGCGGCGAAAGGAGCCTCAAAGCCCGTCACCGTTGGATCGTACTTCCGAACGGTGCAGCAGGCAAGAGAGAACGTTCGCGGGTCCATAGCCACGCTCCTGATCGGGCTCTGGATAGGGGTGATTAAGACAGAAGACGTCCGCCGGCTGCTGGACGTTGCCGGAGGTGAGCTCAGGGAGCTTTCTGACGAGGAAACGGCTCAGCTTGCCGGGGTGTTGCGTGCTCTTATTCAAAGAATCGTGGTGTGATTCTCCGAGGGGAATCACGGGCGTAGGGGCCGCCTCTCCGCGCCCTGTGTGTTTGCCCAAGCTCCGGCGGGTTGGCCAGGATTGTGCGGTGAGAGCGTTGCGTCTTGTAGGCATCGATCCCGCGAGAAGCGTCGGCCGCTCGGGTCCCAAGCCCCTCCAACGTCCGTTCCAATTGGACGTCACACTTAAATCACAACTCGATGTCACGTAGCGGTCACAGATGGTTGACATCACGACGCTTGTCCTCTTGGCGATTTCGTTCTTCTTCGTCGCGCTTTCTGTCGGCCTTCTTGTCAAGTACAGACAGATCTCCGAGCGTGCCAATGCGTCCACTGACCTTGGCCGCGACCTCTGGTCCTCGCTGGAACAACGCCTCAGGAAGCAAGATGAACGCATTCTAGATATGATGGGCAGGGTAGAGGTGATTCAGTCGAGGGTGACTGGAGCCTCGGTTGCTCTGGCTGCCGTTGGCCCTTCTTTACCACCTAGAACGCCCCCGCCAGGCCCACGTTCAGAAGCCGAACCGGCATCGAGTCACATCCAGGGCCAGATTGCGCAACAGCCAGAGTCACAGGAACAACTCCCATCACAGGTTGTCGTGGCGAACCCGAAGCAGATCGCCGGGTTGGATGAGACGCAGTTGGCAGCTCTGAAACTGCTCAGCGAGACCTCCCGGAACACGCGTCAGCTCACAGACGCCCTTGGTAAGTCTAGGGAACATGTTGCACGGATCATGAAGGGTCTCTTCGAGTCTGGTCTTGTGAGACGTAATGACTCGTCGAAGCCGTTCGTATACGAATTGACCGATGCCGGCCGGCTGCGTCTTTCGAACCTCTAGAGCCTATGTGACAATCGGGAAGCCCACCCCCTCCCCTGAACTTCGTTTGTTTCCAGTCCAAAGAGCCCCAGTATACTAGACTTGTTTACGTCAGTAAAAGAGCCCGCACTCGGTAAGCCGTCTTTGCGGGATATGCCTTGGGGTCTAAGTGGGGACGCAATTGGTTGGTGCACGGCGCAACTGCTGCTTGTTTTGTTCGGGAGAGTGGTTCCACTGGAAACGGTGGGGTGGGGGCTTATCCGTGAACTATGGTGAACAGGCCAGACAGCACAGCCGAGGGAATACCCCTGTATTTCCACTGGAACCGGTCCAACCCCCAAACCCGTGCAAAGTCCGATTCTGACCCCTTTGTTTCCATTGGAGCCTGTCCACGCCTTATCGTGAAACAACCCCAGTGAACACCAGTGAACTCGCTCGGTCGTATCATGACGCAGTCCAACTAATCGACAACCAGGTTCACAAGTTCACACCTGACAGCGATAAATCAGGCCTCGAAACACCGACAGGGCCGAAACTTGCACAAAAGGATCAAAATCGAACTGGAAGACGACGAAGGGACCAAGTACACACTTGCGTTAGAAGGCGCCGTCTCTCGAGACAAACTGATGAAGGCAATGGACATGCTCGAAGTAATGGATGTCCCACTGGAGCGCTCGCACAGGGCGCCGGACGAGGGGACCTTCTTCGGGAAGGTGCAGACACTCCTGGAAACCGCCTTCGCCGCAGGAGACTTCTCGTCTTCGGACGTGGCCCGGGAGTTCGAGGAAAAGTACAACCAACCGGTCAAGCTCAGCACTATCTCGACATATCTGGCTCGTCTAGCGGACAAGCAGCACATCAAACGGGAGCGATTCGGGAACTCTTGGGTATACAGACGTGTCTACCTGAAACCAGCACAGGTAGCAGAGAGATAGCAGCAAACGACAACGCACTCGCCCAAGACCGCAGGCCCCGGAACCACGCGTTTACTAATCAGGAACCTGCCACGCTTAATTACTTGTTTTTGCTGACAAGCAGAAAGTGTCTCATGCGAAATCTGTCCAGGCGATAAGAGACGACTCTCCCGACCTAGAAGCTAGGATAATCACAGCGATCGGCAGGGCCGGGCCAAGGAACGTCGCCCAGATTTCGAGGATGACGGGGGCGCACCAAGAGACGATTAGGTACAAGATCAAGAAGCGGTTCGGCCGACTCGGGTTCAGGTTCCACGCCGAGGTCGACTACGCCAAGCTCGGATTGACTCTGCATTGGGCTACCCTCGACTTTGCTCAGCCATACGACTCGATGGCCACACAGATACTCACCGCACTGAACCAGGTGGGCTACCTCGTCTACTACGCGAAACTGGTCCCTCAGGGTAACTTCATCGCGCTCTTCGCCTTGCCCACGGGGACCTCCGAACAGTACAAAGAATTTCTCGCCGGGCTGAAGGTCGAGGGCATCCTCGATGGTTTCTCTCTCAACAGGGACACGGCAAACAGGAACAAACCAATGGACCCGAGGTTCTTCAACTTCCGATCAGGAAGATGGGAAATCGAGTGGAACAAGGTTCCCGGCCTGCCTCCCAATCCACTGCCGTCAGGGGGGAGGGCCGAACCACAAGACTTCGACGCCTACGACCTGCTCATAATCAAGGAGCTGCAGAAGGATTCCTTACAGCATCTCACTGGCATCGCGAGGAAGCTCAGAGTCCACCAAAAGACACTCGAGTACCACTACCGGACCCACGTCCAGAAGTGGAAGCTGATCCCTTCCTACAGAATCAGGTGGGCCCAGGACCTCTCGAAGAGACTGACCCACTCGACCGCCACCACCCTCTTTACATTCCGTGACCTCACAAAGGCGGAGCTGGCCGCCGCCCAGGCCGCCATGAGCAAAGTTCCATTCCTGTGGTCGGAGGATTTACTGGAAGACGGAACCTACATCGCGTTCATGTACGTACCTCTGACCGACCTCATGGCCGTTTCCACCTACGTCGAAAGAGCGGCGCCGCGCCTCGGTTCGCGTCTCGAAATCGGTTTCGTCAAACCGGCCGAGTCCTACGCATTCACAATTCCACACCACATGTATCAGGGCGGCCTGTGGAAGTTCAACCCGCGCCAGATGGCTAGGGCCCTGCAAAGGGAGTCAAACGCGCCCATCAAAAAATAGGAAAGACGACCCGTTCCACCCTAGGGAGGGGTCGTCCCGCCTATCCCATCCAGGAATCCCAGGTACAGGCCGTGGGCAGTGGCCAAGGCGGCGAGCGTCGAGACGGCCACCGAAACCAAGATCACCCCGACCCGGATTTTGACGTCGATGGTCACGGTGGGGGCGGTCTTTCGTCACAGCTAGTTCTCCCTTTTCATCAAATATGGCCAAGCGTTTCTTTGTATATACGCGACAACCTGGCATAACTTCTCACCAGATCAAACCACGAGCGGGGGCCACCCCGCAAAGACCTATCTAGACCAGTGTTTCCACTGTTCTCTGGTTGTCCGGTGGCATCGACGAGATCTTCCGCAGGGCGAAGGAAGGTAGGCCGCTTTTTGCCGACAGAAACGCCCTGAGCCCAGACTACGTGCCGTCACACCTGCCATTTAGGGACCCCCAGACAAGGGCCGTCGCGCAGATATTGGCGCCAATACTCAGGGAATCCAAGCCCTCCAACCTCCTTCTCTACGGCAAGACGGGGACTGGCAAGACCGCGGTCGCGAATTACGTTCTGGAGAAGCTCAAGGCCGAAGCGGCCAACCCCAACCTTGTCCTGGCCTATGTCAACACGCGGTTGGCCGACGGCGAATACCGGACTCTGGCGGACTTCGCCCGGTTCCTCGATCTGAGCAAGGAGAAGCAGATACCACTCACGGGGCTGGCTATTGGAGAGGTTGTAGACCGGCTCTTCGAGAACATCCGGATGAACAAGAAGAAGGTGGTCCTGGTCCTCGACGAAATCGATTACTTGGTCAAGCTGTTCGGGGACGACATACTCTACGCGTTCACACGTTCGGGGACCAAGCTCTCGCCAGGCTTCCTGGCCATCGTGGGCATTTCCAACGACCTGAAGTTCAAGGAGGGGCTCGACCCCCGGGTCCTCAGCAGCCTGAGCGAGGAGGAGCTGGTCTTTCCACCCTACACCGTGGACGAGCTGAGAGAGATACTCAAGGAGAGGGCGGGGGTGGCGTTCAGACCCGCCGTCGCCTCGGCCGCAGCCATCAACCTCTGCGCAGCCATGGCGGGGTCGGAGCACGGGGACGCACGACGGGCAATCGACCTACTACGCATCGCCGGAGAAGTGGCCGAGCGCGAAGGCCTCCGAGAGATTGACGACGCGTGCGTTAGGCAGGCCTCTGCGAAGATGGAAGTTGACAGGGTGGACGAAGCGATAAGCTCCCTCCCGGTGCAGAACAAAGCCATACTCTACGCCGTTTCAAGATTCGACGAAGGGACCAATACCGGGGAACTGTACCTGGCGTACAGCAACATCTGCAAGAAACTCGGCATCGAGACGCTCACCCAAAGGAGAATGAGCGGGATACTCGGGGACCTCGACCTGTTGGGGTTGGTGGAGGCGTCGGTGGTAAGTAAGGGAAGGCGCGGCAGGACGAAGAAGATCCAACTCTTGATCGGCAGAGACACACTGTCGAAGGCGCTCTCTGAGGATCCTACCTTCGAGGCCACCGGCTGACAACACTACGAAGCGAAGCCAGCGGCGCCGAAGTTGCGCCTCAGCACCTGGAGGTTCGACAGGTCGACGACAGGGACAATGCTGGGAGTGGGATCGAGCCCCATGTTGGACTGGAAGTTGGTCTGCGCCTGCCACGTGCCGGAGTTGACGAGAAGTGTCCCTCTGTAGGAGAGTTCGCCGTAAGTGTGGACGTGTCCAACATGGAAGACGTCTGGGACCCGGTCCACCACGAGGTAGTCGCGGAGCTCCGGAGAGATGGCCGTCCGTTTCCCATAGGTTGGTGCGAGATGCCTTGCTTTGAGCAGGAGTTTCATGGCGTCTGTGGGCCTGTCGTAGGCGAGGTTCGGCGTGGTCGCGATGACATCGTCGAGGCTCTTCCCATGGTAGATCAGGAATGTCGCACCATGCAATCTAACGTATGCAGGGTCGCCGACCCACCGGACATTGTTCATGGCATACAACGGTTCCGCCAAGTCTACCGACACAGCGGGCTGAGGGAGGGCCTGCCTAACTGCATCGTGATTGCCCGGCGACACCACGATTTGGATGTGCCCTGGCACCTGTTTGAGCAGGTCGGCCGCCATCGCGTACTGTTTTTTCGGATCCCTCTCGGCCAACTGGAACTCCTGGCCGGGGTATACGCCCACACCGTCGACCAAGTCACCAGCTATCACCAGATACTTGACGCGACCAACCACCTCCCTGTCGCCGAGGCCCCCGTTGAGCCACATCAGGAACCGGTGGAAGTCGTCGGCGAGGAACATCCTGCTCCCGACGTGGAGGTCTGAGAGAAGCACAGCGTAGGCACGGTGGGAGGTGGAGACCACCCGCCGTCCGGGCAGGTCGGGAAGGACAATCGAGTCTGTGTAGAGGCCGCCGGACTTGCCTCTGGCGACCTCGACTACGACCATGCTGTCCAACGGCGCCTCCAGCGCGGCCCTCTCCACGAGCGCATCCTGACATACGACTTTGACCGACCCAGTCGGGTCGTCCAACCTGAGTTCGACGGCACCGCGCCTGCTTGACCGGTCGGCCAACAGCCCTGCGACCCTCACCTTCTTGCCGGGAGCGAGGTTCTTCGCCGCCGACACACTAGCGCTGCCCTTCGTGTCAAGCCGTTCTTTTACGATTGAAAACAATCGTCGGTATCTGTCGTTGAACAGCCCTGCGAAACCCTCCATTCCTTCCACGGGGGCGATGGCAGGTGTTGGGTCTGACAGCACTTCCACCTCGGCGGGTTCGTCCACGCCGACACTCTCCTGGGCGGGGGGAGCCGCCTGGGGCATGTGCTTCGCAACGTCGTTCGCTGTAATCCGCTTCGCCTCGCCAGCCGAGAGGCCTTTCTCTTCCAGGAGCTTCTCGACCAAACCCTCGTCCGCCCCTGGGGGGAGCGAGCTAATCATCTCGAACGCCTTGGCGTCCAGCATGTACCCTGAGGAAAGCACTCGCGCCACGGCTTTGGACTCTGGCATCCGACGGCCGAAGGCCCTATGACGTATTAGAGGCTTCTATGCACTGAGACCCCAACTCGACGAGAGCCTCAAGCACCTGAGGGTCCCGGGACTCGCAGTACAGCCGCGTTATGGGTTCCGTGCCGGAGGGCCTAAACATCACCCAGGATCCGTCGCGCAAGACGAGCTTCAGGCCGTCGAGGGTCCGCTCCTCCGAGACGCCGAACTTCCTGAACGACTCCTTGGCCCGCGGCGCCAGAGCGTCAATCTTCACCGGTACCCTTAGGTTAGTCTGCCTGAACTTCCACTGGACTTCCTGCATGACCCTGCCGAGCATTCCACGGTCAGACGAAAGCAGAGTCGAAATAAGGGCGCACGCGTTGATTCCATCTTCCCACAGCCCCCACTTCGGGTCTACCACCTTGCTTGGCTCGGCCGCAAACACGCCGCCCTCAGAAACGAGAACCGCGAACGTCTTGCCTACTCTGCTCCTCTGGACCTTCAGGCCTCGCCTCTCGGCTTCCTCGGCGACTGCGCTGGATGTGTTCTCAGATATTATCGCGGTCCCAGACGTCACCCCCAACCCGCGCAGCGCCAGGATGGTGAGCACCGAATCGGGGATGACACTACCGAAAGCATCTATCATTACGAGCCGGTCGGCGTCCCCATCGTGGGCGAACGCGAAGTCCACCCCGAGGGTCGGGACCATGGCGGCGAAATCCGCGAGGTTGGACGCCGTCGGCTCTGGCGGCCTCGCCGGAAAGCGCCAGGACACTTGGGCGTTGACCGGGATCACCCTGTGGCCGAGGGCCTTCAGGATTTCAGGGGTTACCGACCCGCCCGGACCGCTGGCGCAGTCTATGGCTATGTGAAGAGGCTGGGCCGCCTTGGGATAGCGGGAGACTACGGCTGAGATGTACTCGTCCACGACGCCTTCGTCTGGGACAAGCTGGCCGAACCCGCCGGAGGGCCTCATCACGTCGACGGCCATGGCGCGCTCTATCCTCTCCTCATCCGACTTCGGGAGTTCCATACCATCACGGTTGAACACCTTCACACCGGAGAACTCTGCGGGGTTATGCGAGGCGGTCACGGAGAAACCAGCCAGGCATTTCCTCGACCGGGTCCCGAAGGCGGTCACCGGCGTCGGGACCAGCCCGAAGACGAAGGCGTCACTGCCTACAGCGTTCACGGCCGACATCACGGTCTTCGCGAGAAGCGCGGAAGTCTTCCGCCCGTCCCATCCGACGCCATAGGCGCCCTTCCCCGAGGCGAAAGCGATGGTCTCCGCGAGCTTGTAGACCTGTTCTGGGGTCTGGGTCCTATTGAAGACTCCCCTGACGCCGGCGGTACCGAAGGCTTTGGCCAATTCTACCGCTCGATGATCCTGGTCCAGAGCTCGGGTGTCGCTTCCTTGGCAAGCGAATGCAGGGCGTTTGCGAGCTCTCTAATCTCCCACTGGGCTTGGAGCGCTGTCCTCTGCCATACCATGTGCATGAGGCTCCTGGCATTCAGCGTCATCACCAACTTCGTCTTGATTGCGCTGGGGAGGATGTACCTGGCATCCTCTTTTGGAACGCCCGCCTCGACCATCTTCTCATAGGCAGCATAGACGGCCTTCAAAGCCTCGTCATAGGCCCCGCGGGCAAACTCGTTGGAGGAGATGCTGGGGGGCGTCACGACGCTCTCTCTGGTCGCCGCAGAGAACCGCTGTGACTCCTGGTCGAAGGAAGCCACCCTGTGGCGGACAAGCTGGTGAGTCGTAACGCGACTGCAGCCCTCTATCTCGAACATATAGACGACATGGTCGAGCAGGCTCTCCAGGTCGAACGTAACATTCTTCTCGGCGAGGGTGCGCTTGATGAGCCCGACGTCTGTGCTGTAGAGGAGCTTAACTCGCATGGGCCTTGACACCGAACGCGACTTCGTTGAATACAGGACAAATCTTCCTTGCGTCCAGCTCGGAGACTACGAGCTCTGCCAGGCCCTTCCCTTCGGGGCTCCTCCAGAGCTCCACAAGCGTCCTCGCGTTGAGCGAGGCCAGCCAGACGCCATACCCAAGGCCTGTGACACGCAGATAGGGGAAATTGCGGGATAGGTTGCCGACGTCCGCTTCGGCGGCATCTTCGAGCAGCAGGGTCAGCACGAAGTGTTCGAGGACATCGAGAGACTTGTCCTGCATCGCTTTGGTTAGCAGGTACTTCCAATAGTCGGAGCCCTTCTGCTCGAGCTCAGACTCTATCTCTTCGATGGTCTTGGTACTATAGCATCTTCTCATGGCGACGGATATGGTCCTTTCGGGGAACGGACTCGACCAAACGAGCGAAACCCTCATCCTTGGCGTGCTTCCCAAACCACGCATTCAATTTAAACGTGGGCTCGTCGAACTCCGACGACGTGCCCAAGGCTCACCAGCAGACCAGAATGGAGTTCTCCATCACGCCGAAGGGGGCCGCTGGCTGTGTCGTGGTCTTCCATGAGGTGTGGGGGCTTGTCGAACACACCGAGGACGTGTGCAAACGTATCGGCAAACTGGGGTTTGCAGCCGTCGCCCCGAACCTGTACAAAGGACACGGCGGCCTGCTCACCCCTGCCAACATCCAAGAGGCGATGGAGGGGGTCTGGAATCTCTCATTGGAGGAGAGGCGGGACAAGGTCAAGGTGGCGCGGGAGCTTGACAGGAAGGCGGTGAGTTCCGCGGCAAGAGAGGTGGCATCCACACTGTACGAGCCCTCCTTCCGCGACAGGATGCTTGAGGATGCGATGGCGGCGGTCGAACGCGCGGGATCGAACTTCGATCGAGTGACGACTCTCGGCTTCTGCATGGGTGGTGGGCTTTCCCTCAAATGCGCGGCAAGGAGCGAGCGGCTCGTCTCGGCGGTCAGTTTCTACGGCCAGCCGCCAAGCGCAGAGGAGGCGGCCAAGATTTCAGTACCGGTTCTGGACATCCACGCCTACCAGGACGAAATCATCAACAGGAGCGTCCCCGCTTGGGTCGGAGCCATGCTCGATGGAGGAAAGGACCTGACACTGAAGACTTACCCGGGAGTCAAGCACGGGTTCTTCAACGATACCAGGAGAGAAGTGTACAACAGGGAGGCGGCCAACGAGTCATGGGATATTACAAGGTGGTTCCTTGGAAGGACACTCGGAAGACACTGAGCTGGTCGACTGCTTCGTCACTTGGAGCTACATCGTCGAGCGTTCCAAGAAGAAGACGCCTTCAAAGGAATAATACCAGCGGCAGCCAGGCTCCCGTTGGGCCGGGGTGGCAGAGTGGTTAATGCGCGGGCAACCCGCTTGGCTTCGAAGCGGATCCGCAACTCGAGATCAAAGACCAGTCAGCCCGTGACCTTCGGGTCGCGTGGGTTCGAATCCTACCCCCGGCGCCACTCATGAGCCTACAACGTCGACTAGAGCCGTTCAGTTCATCTTGACGGTCCGAGCGAGACAGGCCTAGGCGGTCTTGAAAGATTCACCGCAACCACAGGTCGAGACCGCGTTGGGGTTGTTGACCACGAATCCTCCGCCCATAAGCTTCTCCGACCGGTAGTCGACCGTTGATCCCGCGATGAACGGCGCGCTGGACCTGTCGACGACCACCTTCGCACCCCCAACGTCAATCACATAGTCGTCATCGGAGAACTTCTCGTCCACCACCATCCCATACGAAAGACCGGAGCATCCGCCCGCGGTCACGAATATCCTCAGTGCAGCAGACGGCTTCCCTTGCTTCTCGAGATATCCCTTCAGCTCCACTGAAGCCTTGGGCGTGAGCTGGACTATCGGCTTGATTTCTGTGCCTTGACTCAATCTAGCTACAAAACATGTCGCCCGTATAAAAACTCACATCTCATGGTGCGAGCTTCTGGGCCGCTTTCACGACCTCGGCGTACGGCGGCTCTTCAGATGGGATATCGGTCACCCACCTGTGCCTCAGGACTCCCTTCCCATCAATGACAAAGGTCGAGCGCTTTGCTACCCCTTTGTAGCCGAGCCCCACCCACGGATCCTGGAGGACTCCGTAGAGCTTGGAGACCTTCTTGTTGAAGTCGCTCAGTAGGGGGAACTGCAGGTTGTAGGTCTGGGCGAACGCCTTGAGGGAATACGAGCTGTCTACACTCACTCCGACGAGTTGGGCGTTCGCATCCTTGAGCGCCCCGAACCCGTCTCTGAAAGCGCACATCTCTTTGTCGCAGACCCCCGAGAAGGCGAATGGGAAGAAGGCGAGAATCACAGTCCCCCGCTTGGTGAACTCGCTCAGGGCCCTGTCATTCTTTTCAGCGTCCGGAAGGGCAAACTCCGGGGCCTTCTGGCCTAACCTGGGGACCACGCAACGCAAGCTCGGGCGTCCCGATTTAAGGCCTACTTCGGCGGAAGTTTCTGAAGCAGCTCGAAGTATTTCGCAGCCAGCGTAACCAGCTGGTCTTGCTTTGCGGCGTCCTTCTCAGTTGCAAGGACCGCGACGGTTTCGTTCAGTCTGGTCAAGATGACCTCTCTCATCTGCGCAGTGACGCCGTCATAAGATACCGCAGCCCCCCTGGTTATCCCGGAGAGATCGTCGTGGACCGTGCAGTAGGTCTTGCCGCGGTACCTCACCTGTACGCCTCCGTCCTGGGGGCAGGGATCAGCCAACATCGTGGCGCCTTTGCTCACTAGTTCCGCCGCAAGTTTCATCCGGTCCTTGGCGCCGCTCAACGCTCCGCCCCGTTCCCCATCGGATATTAAAGACGGCCGCATTCGAAAAGCACTTAATCCCTTTGCATTGAAGCACGGCTCGAACCGGAGTTCTTTTCGTTGAGTGCTAAACTAAAGAAGCAGCAGGAGAATGAGGCCAAGCTAGCGAAGGCCCTGCTGAGCCTCCAGCAGATTTCAGACTCCAATATCACCCCGCGCAACATCAGGAAGATTGTCAAGGACTCGGTGCTCATGCTGCAGGACGCTAAACAGAGTGTGGCCGTCAGGGCGGCCAACGCCATCAGCCTCCTGGACGAAGTCGCTCAGGACCCCAACATGCCCTCATTCGCGAGGGTGACGCTCTGGTCAGCAGTATCAGAGCTCGAATCGATACGAGAGCAATAAGACCCCGCTCAAGGGCGCTCCTCTCGTCGGGTTTTTGTAAAACTTTAACACATTCAGCTACACCACAGAAGCGATTGCCAAACTGCCCGAAGTGCGGGAACAAGGAAGCCATTCCTACGAGGACTTTCAACGTCATCGTCGAGCCTACCAAAGGGGAACGAGGCATGACCGAGAGGCGGGTGGGGATGTACACCTGCGGAAAATGCGGGACGAAGTTCCCGACAGTGATTAGCAAACAGAGGTACCTGATCGTCGCCGAGGAGCAGCTCAAATCCATACAAGGCGAGCTCGAATCGGTCAAGAAGGGGAACGAAGACCTGAATGCCAAGGTCCAGGGCCTGGTTCAGCAGCAGCGGGAAATGGAGAGCTCCATGGTGAAGACGGCGAAGGAGAACGACATCAAGCGCATGCGGGAGAAGCTCGCCGACCTTGAGGAGTTCGTCTCATACCTCAGAAAAGAAAAGGGCGAACTCGAGCAGAAGGCTTCGAGGCTCCGTTAGCCTAGATTCCTTCGCTTACAACGGGCGGAAGGGCGTAGCCTGCTTCTGCTTCGTAAGAAGCCGCCTTCTCTTCCAGAACAGCCTTCTCCGTCCGGAGGGCCTGCACCTCGCTTTCGAGGGCGTTGGCAGACTTCTCCAACTCGAAGGTGGCTATCTTCTCCTTTAGGGAGGCGACGTCGGCAAGGAGCGAGGCTTTTTCGGCCTCAAGCGACCTGATCTTCTCCTCGAGCTCTGTCCTCTGGTCAGCGTATTCGGTTACCACTTCCATGGTTTCCGGCGTTACAGCCGCGAGATGTTTACTTCTCTGAGAAAACTAAAAACAATTGATAACCACGTTAACCCGATTAAATCACCCGCGCAGGATTTATGAATCGATGCCAATCGGCCCCTCTCCATGCCCAAGGGCATCTGGGTTTGGCCTGCCGATTCCAGAGAGCAGAGAGCGGTTCTGAGGAAGACCGCCGCTTCGCCACATCTCATGGCCGCCATGTCGGCCCTAGCGAAAAGCAAAGAGGGGATGAGCAACGCCGAATTGGACGACGCAATCAACGACAGCGCCGAGTGGACCACGCTCTGGGTGGTCAGGCAGCTCACGGCGTTGGGCTTCGTGGAGTTCAAGGTTGATTTCTTTGGGAACCCCAACAGGTATCAACTTACGGACCAGGGATGGTCGGCGCTCTCCAGCATCACAGGCAAACCGGCCGTCAAGCCCGCCCCCCCGGCGCCGGTCGCGCCTCCTCAGGCCACACCGGCCAAGCCGGCACAACCCGCTACGCCTGCTACGTCTGCTACGCCGACGACCCCGCCTCCCACGGCCCAGGCAACTCCTCCGCCTCGGCCTGCGGCGCCGAAGCCGGGCTGATCGCCAAGGCTACTGTAACCCCAGCAATTTGGTTCAGAACGAACGCCCGCAACATGACCAAAGTGCGGGGGGAGGGATTCGAACCCTCGAACCCCTAAGGGATGAGGTCCTGAGCCTCACGCCGTTGACCAGGCTGGGCGACCCCCGCGTTATCCCGGCAGGCCCAACGTTCGCTTTATAACATTGAACCGGCTCTCATCACTTTCGCCAGCCTCTCTCTAACCACGCCTCTCGTATCTGCGCCCGGATTATAACTCGACGAAACTCCGGTCTCGCAGATGTCCGAACTACACTACCTCTACGATCAGGTGGCGGGCGGCAAGGAGCGGTTCGTGTACTATTGCTCTAGTTGCGACTGCATCATCGAAGTCAGGCGCGCCCTCGGCCCCATAGGCGCGTTCAACGGCGTCTGCAGGAGCTGCGGCCGGCCCCTCGAAGGGGGGGTCGAGTGCAGGCTTGCTCCAGTACCGGAAGAATGGTCCGACGTCTTCACGAGCCCAACGCCGCCAGCCCAGAAGGCCGAGCCACTCTTTCGACAGGCTTCGTCAATCCCACATTTCTCTCTCGGCTTCTCCAGGCTCGATTCGCTTCTGAGGCCCCTGTCCTCAGGACGCCTGGTCGTCTTGAGCGGAGGTCCGTCGTCCACGGTGGCTGAGCTGGCGGCGTTCAGGGCCCAGCTTCCTGTTGAAATCGGAGGGCTCAACTCCACGGTCCTTTTCATAGACGGCGGCAACCGTTCCGATCCATACCTCTTCTCTTCGTTCGCCAAGCAGAAGGGTCTCAGGCCTGCCACTGCCATGAGACGCGTGGCTTCGTGCCGCGTTTTCACCTTCTACCAACTCGCCGCCCTGGTCTCCGAGCACCTCGTGCGGGCCGTCGAGGACTACGGGACGAGGCTCGTGGTCATCTCTGACGTGCTGGGGACGTTCAACGAACCCGAGCTGGACGAGAGGGAAGCAAGGCGCGTCCTTGGCGCCGTGGAGGAAGGGATCGCCGAAGTCAAACGGCACGCCTTGGTAATCGCCACCCTGGTTTCGCCCAACAGATATGACGACACCGTCGCTTCGTGGTCCGACACCACAGTCCGCTTTTCGCCGGGCAGGGACGGCATCACGGCCGAGCTCCTCAAGCACAGGAACAGGGTCCCGGGCACCGCCACCTTCAGGTCGAGCCAGCTGCTGAGAGCGGCTAGGATGGAGGCTCTCCGCTGATGGGCCGCACCGTCCCATCGTTCAGGATAGCCGAAGAGCAGGAGGCAGCCGAGTGGAAGTCGTTCAGGAAGGCGCTGCCAAAGGACTCCAGGGCCGCCTTCGACGAGATGCTGAGCTCGGCTCGGCTCTACACCTCGGCTTCTTCCGCAGCGCTGAGGACGTCCAAGTTCGAAGGGATGGCCATGGCGATAATCTTCCACCATTACAAGACCCTCGCGCGATGCACGGGCGCGGCTTCCATAATCGGGCGCCGGGGGGCGGAAGGATGACACTCACCGACGGCGAGATCATCGAGGAACTCGACAGCTGGCAGAGCTTCGCCGACGCTCTGAGGGCAGAAGACAGGGCGCTCTTCAAGGACATGATCAGGAGCTGCTACGACCACTTCCCATCAATCCAGGCGAGGGATTCTCCCTTCCCTGCCGAGGCCGTCTTCATGAGTCTGCTGCTCGTGCAACACAAGGCCATCATCTGGCTGGCGGCAGAAGTGGAGAGGCTGAAGGCGGAGAACAGTGCGCGGCTGGATTCTTGATCTGTACCCGGGCGGCCCCGGGGAGATGGTCGTCTGGTTGAAGCTCGAGGACGGCGAGCCGGTCAGGCTGGTCGACCGATGGTCTCCTTCGATATTCGTAGGCACCGACAACAAGGCGGACTTCGCGGTCCCCCTGCACACGGTTCGCGACGACTTCGAGCGCGCTCGGACCGTCCAAAGGCGCGAAAGGGTGACCGACTCAGCGACGTCAGAGGTGCTGGAGATGAAGCTCAAGGACGCCACGAAGGCACAGCAGGTCGCCGGCAGGATAGAGAGACTTGGCCCGTTCGGGACGTTCAGGCTCTACGGCGCCGACATCCCTCCTGCTCAGAGTTATCTCTACGAGAAAGACCTCTTCCCCCTCGCCCTCTGCGAAGTAGAGCAGAAGGACGGGAAGCTGTGCTGGAAGCTCGAAGACGACGTCTGTGCCTACGAATACGACTCGCCGGATCTGAGGAAGGTCAAACTCGAGGTGGAGGTAGCGAAGGAAGGCCGGCTGCCGCGCTTTACCGACAGGCTCGAGGCGGTCACGCTGGAAAGCGACAACGGGAAGATGACCATCGACGGGTCCAGCGAGGCTGACAAGCTGCTCGCGCTGGCGAAGACCATAGAAGACGCCGACCCTGACATCATCCTCACCAGCGACGGCGACACTTTCCTCTTCCCCTACCTGGTCAGGCGGGCCCAGGCCAACGGTTTGGCCTCGAGGCTCGTCCTCGACAGAGACCACACCATCTTGAGGTTCCCGTCGAAAGGGGGCACCTCATATTTCAGCTACGGCCGCATCCACTTCAAACCCTCGGCGATGAAACTCAGAGGGCGGGTGCACATCGACGTCAACACGTCTTTCGCCTATTCGGAGGCGGGGTTCGAAGGGCTCTTCGAGCTGAGCAGGATATGTCGCATGCCGCTGCACGCATCCAGCAGGGCCAGCATAGGAAAAGCCCTCTCCAGCCTCCAGTTCTATCACGCCTACAAGTTAGGCCTCCTCGTCCCCTGGAAGCCGACGCTGGCAGAACGCTTCAAGGACAGGAACGAGCTGCTCATGGCCGACAGGGGCGGCTTCATCTTCGAGCCGCGGGCCGGCGTCTACGAAAACGTCGGGGAGCTCGACTTCTCTGCACTATACCCGAACATAATGTACAGGAAGAACATCTCAGCCGAAACGGTGAGGTGCTCATGCTGTCCAGACTCGGACAACCGGGTGCCCGAACTCGACTGGAACGTGTGCAAGAAAAGAATGGGCATCGTCCCGCTCGCCATCGAGATCATAGTGAAGAAGAGGCTCCGCTACAAAGAGCTCAAGGCAAGCACCACTTGCGACGACGACCGCAAGAGGTACGACGCCCGCCAGGCGGCGCTCAAGTGGCTCGGAGTCACCACCTTCGGCTACCTCGGCTTCAACAACGCAAAGTTTGGTCGCATCGACGCGCACATAGCGGTCTGCGCCTGGGACAGGAAGACTCTGCTTGACGCCGCCAGGACTGCCGAAGGCCGAGGCTTCGAAGTGATTCACGGCATCGTGGACTCGCTGTGGCTTCGGAAAGAAGGCTCAGGGCGGCGCGACTACCTTGAGCTCAAGGCCGAGATAGAATCGAAGACCGGGTTCGCCATGTCGTTCGAAGGGGTCTACAAGTGGGTGGCCTTCCTTCCATCCAAGGTCGAGCCGAAACTCCCAGTGCTCAACAGGTACTTCGGGGCGTACCAGGACGGTGCGCTGAAGGTGAGGGGGATAGAAGCCCGGCGCCACGACACGCCGCTGGCGTTCGCACGATGTCAGATGGATATGCTGAACGTCATGGCCCGGGCGGACTCGGCTGCCGAAGTCAGGGCCGCGGTCCCGGAATGTATCGAGATCTTCCTCAGGTGCGCCGACTCACTCAGACGGCACGAGGTGCCCGCGTCAGAGCTCGCCTACACCACGAACCTGTCGAAGGCACCCGACGAATATACCACGATGACCATCCAACACGCGGCCATCAAACAGCTGACCCGCGAGGGGGCGTCGCTACACGCAGGCGAGGGCATACGTTACGTCATAACCGACTACAAGGGAAGGGATTCCGCGAGAGCGACCCCCTTGGACATGGTCGAGGATCAGGCGAGGTACGACTCGGAACGCTACATCCAGCTGCTCGCCGAAGCCTGCTCGTCGGTGCTGGAACCATTCGACCCGCGATGCGACGCCAGGGGGCTGATGCAGGCCTGTGAGGCCCGGAAAAGCGCGCCGCTCACCAGCTGACGGCCTTGGTGGGCACAATCTTCAGGATTGGGGACTCCCCTTCGCCCCACGGATTTCTTCTGTACGTCTCGAACCGGTCGAAAAGGACCTGAAGCAACCGGAGATATTCCTTTCCTCGTTCTAGGATTTCGCAGGTGCCCTCGATTGCCACCGCCCTGTTGGGATGGAACTCGTCAACCACCAGAGCGACGCTCTCGTTCTCCCTGAGGTTCTTCAGCTTCTTGGTCCCGTAGTCGACGGCGATGATTAGGTCCTCGCCGTCCAGCGCATAGATCACGGGGACAACGTGGGGCTTCGCGTCTTTGGAGGCTGTGGCGAGCCTGCACAACTCGTGCGCTTTCAGGAAACCCAGTTGCTTCGCCGTAAGAACGCTCACGTAACTAGGGGCGCGAAGTCGAGTTAAGAACCTGAGCTAACTCTTTAACGAGGGGGGGACCTTCCCTAGCTTGATGAAATACATCACCCTTGGCGACACGGGACTGAGGGTCTCCAGGCTCTGCCTCGGGTGCATGAGCTTCGGAGGGCCTGACGCACCTGGTTTCGAATGGACGGTGGGTTACGACGACGCGAAGCGGGTCATAGACCGGGCGGTCGACCTCGGAGTCAACTTCTTCGACACCGCAGACGTGTACTCGAACGGAAGGTCCGAGCAGATAGTGGGGAGGGCGCTTGCGGGGCGCAGGAACCAGGTCGTGCTGGCCACGAAAGTCGGGCTTCCTACCGGCGAAGGGCCAGACGACCGAGGGCTCGGAAGGGGACACGTGATGCGAAACCTGAAGCGCTCGCTCGCCAACCTGAGGACGGAGAGGGTGGACCTCTACCAGATTCATCGGTGGGACTACGGTACCCCCATCGAGCGGGTTCTGAAGACGCTCACCGACACGGTGAGGAAGGAGCGGGCAGTCGACTACATCGGGGCCTCGAGCATGTGGGCGTGGCAGTTCGCAAGGGCCCTCTACATCAGCGACACGCTCGGCCTGGAGCGCTTCAAGACGATGCAGAACCACTACAACCTGGCCTACAGGGAGGAAGAAAGGGAGATGATACCTCTCTGCAGATCGGAAGGGATACCACTCCTCCCATGGAGTCCCATAGGCAGAGGCTTCCTTACCGGCCGATACAAGCGGAAGGCGAAGCCGGATACCACCCGATACCACAACGACCGATATCTGAGCGGCAGGTACTTCAGGCCAGAAGACTTCGACGTCGTCGAGCGCCTTGTAGAGGTGGCGAAGGCGAAGGGGGCTACTCCCGCCCAGGTCGCGCTCGCCTGGGTTCTCGGCAGGGACGGCGTCGCGTCCCCCATCGTCGGCCCCACCAAGGTCGAACAGCTCGACGAACTTGTGGAAGCCGTCGACATACACCTGAAGTCTACTGAAGTGAAGCGACTGGAAGAACCCTACAGGCCACACCCTGTCTTGGGCCACGAATGAGGGTCGCAGCAAGATCGCATGCATAGGGCTTAAGACCCACCGGGGCCCCACGCGTTCTCGAATGTCCTTCTCCGCCGACCGCGCGTGGGAGCGAGTGAAGACGCTTGCGCCGTTTCCCGAGCATCTTCACCCTTACTACAGGGATATACTCTCGCAGTACGAGGCCGCCCAGAACTTGGCCGCGGTCGCCAGGTCAAAGGGGCACGATCCCACAGACGCCGTGGAAAGCAAGACCGTGTTCGACCTGGCGGACAGGGTCAACCAGATGCTCCGCCTCGATCAGTTTGAGGGGCTCGTCGACAGGCTGCGCGAGTTGCTCCACACCACGACGAAGGAGCGCGCGGCCCTGACCATATCACAGGAAATAGCACTTGGGAAGTTCGGCGCCATCGAAAGGCACGAAGCGCTGAGCTACGGAGTGAGGGCAGGGCTCGCCGTGATGACCGACGGGGTCACGGTGGCGCCCCTTGAGGGGATATCCGCGGTCACCATAAAACAGAACGACGACAACACCGACTACGCTTCGGTGTCCTACGCGGGTCCCATGCGCTCTGCCGGCGGCACAGAGGCAGGTTTCTCACTCGTCATAGCCGACCTGACCGCCAAGAAACTGGGGCTGAGCAACTACAGGGCTCGTCCCGAGGAGATTGCCAGGTTCGCGGAGGAGCTCAGGATTTACGAGCGGGACGTCGGCAACTTCCAGTACAAGGTGACGGACGACGACATCAAGAGGGCCATCTCCAACATTCCCGTCGAGATAGATGGAATCGAGACCGACCCCATAGAAGTGGTGGTGCACAGGAACCTGAAGCGCGTCGGGACGGACAGGCTCAGGGGCGGGGCGCTCCGGGTCCTGAACGACGGCGTCATCGGTCGTGCTAACAAGTTATCGAAGAAGCTCGCGAGCCTGAACATCACAGGCTGGGAGTTCCTCTCAATGCTGAAGGGAGCCACCCAACAGACGACCAACGAGACGGAGAAAGCCGGGGCACACTTCGAAGAGGTCATCTCTGGGAGGGCGGTGCTCTCAATGCCCAGAAGCAAAGGGGGGTTCCGCCTCCGCTACGGCAGGTCAGTCAACACCGGGCTCTCGACAGTGGGGATACACCCAGCCGTGGCGACTCTGCTCGACTATCCCGTGGTGACGGGTACCCAGGTGAAGGTGGACATGCCTGGCAAGGCGGCCACCATCGCCTTCGTCGACTCAATCGAGGGACCCACCATCTTGACGAAGGACGGTAGCGTTGTGAGGGTGTCTACGGTGTCGCAGGCAGAAGAGGTGCACGACGACTTGGCGAAGATCATCGACCTAGGAGACGTGCTGATAACCTACGGCGACTTCCTGGAGAACAACAAGGCCCTTCCTCCTTCCCCCTATGTCCCCGAGTGGTGGGCCCAGGACCTGGGGAGGGCGCTGGCCGGCCTGCCGGGGGCCAAGCAGATGCTAGAAGACGCCGGGATCCAAAGCCAACGAGCGGCGGAGCTCTCAGCTTCACCATTTGTGGCCCCTTCTGCATCCGAATCCATCGCGATTTCAAAGTCCCTGGGTATCCCCCTGCACCCCTCTCATACCCCCCGCTTTGACCGGGTCGGTGCGACCGACCTGGCCGAACTGAGAAGAAACGCGAGGACCTCCGGCACCGACGTAATCATCGATGCAGCCGTCCCGCAAATCCGCTGGATACTCAACACCTGCCTGATCGAGCACCGGATCGAAGGGGATCTGGCGGTGGTCCGCGGTGAGCCCGCTCTGATACTTCGAACGCTCCTTAGGCTCGAGGAACCGGGTTTCGCTGTACAGGTCGACGAGCCAGACTACATCAAGCGCCTCTCCGGGATTCAACTTGGCCGCCAGAGCACCACGACCATCGGGATCAGGGTCGGGAGGCCGGAGAAGGCCATGGTGAGGAGGATGAAGCCTCCGGTGCACGCACTGTTCCCAGTAGGCTATGAAGGGGGGACAATGCGCGACGTCTTCACAGCGGCCAGGGCGCAGAGAGCCGAGATCGACGTAGTCAACTTGTACTGCAGGAAGTGCAACGAAAGGCGCCTCGCAACGAAGTGCGAAGTCTGCGGGGAGCCCACAGATTCTTTCATGGCCTGTCCGAGGTGCGGCGCGATGACCGAGGACATCGCCTGTCCGAACTGCAAGGCCAAGACCCTCCCCTATTCCAAGATGAACTTCGACTTTCGTTCGAGACTCGAATCCATCAGGTCAAAGTTCCCCTACAATTCATCCAAGCCGGTCAAAGGCGTGAGGGGGCTGACGAGTGTGACCAAGTTCCCCGAGGCCCTCGAAAAAGGGATCATCAGGAGCAGGCACGACGCCTACGTCTACAAAGACGGCACCCTGAGAATAGACGCGACGAACGAGCCGCTTACCCACTTCAGGGCCAGCGACGTGAAAGGGGACATCCCTACTCTAATCAGCCTGGGGTACTCCTTCGACATCCATGGGGCGCCCCTCAAAGCAGCGGACCAGGTACTCGAGCTGAAGCCCCAGGACATCATCGTCCCAGCAGACGTCGGCCCCGACCTCGTGAACATGGCCCAGTGCATCGACGACGAGCTCCAGAACCTCTATGGCCTGGAACCGTTCTACTCGGTCAGAGAACCTAAAGACCTGCTGGGCAAGATTCTCATCGGCCTCGCTCCCCACACTTCGGTGGGCGTGGCTGGGAGGGTAGTCGGGTTCTCGGCAACCGAAGTATGCCTCGCCAACCCCTACTGGCACTCGGCGAAGAGGCGGGACTGCGACGGAGACGGCGACTCGCTCCTGTTGCTCATGGACGTGCTAGTCAACTTCTCTCTGCAGTATGTCCCCGCCCAGATAGGGGGCTACATGGACACCCCACTGCTGATCCAGCCGGTCATACTCCCCTCGGAGGTCGACGAACAGGCGCACAACTTCGACATAGCCGCCAGCTACCCGCTGGAGTTCTACGAGAAGACCCAGGGCACTCCCACCGCCGCGGCCCTCGCGCCCATGATAGAACGGATAGGGTCTCGGCTGGACAGCGACCGGCAGTTCTATGACTACGGCTTCACCCATCCGACAAGCGCCATTACGATAAAGCGCCCCCGCGCTTCATACTCCACTCTGCGCACCCTCAACGAGAAGATATCGAAGCAGATCGAAGTTGCTTCGTTGATCGAAGCCGTCTCCACCCGAGACGTGGTCGAGTCGATAATCAGGACCCACCTCATCAGAGACATCATGGGGAACGCGAAGAAGTATGCGACCCAGGCGTTCAAGTGTAAGAGCTGCGGCATGACCCTTAGACGGCCCCCGCTTTCATCGAAGTGCCCCAGCTGCGGGGGAGAGATCAGGGGGACTCTGACGAGGGCTTCGGTAGAGAAGTACCTTCACATCGCCCAGAGGCTCGCCCGGGAATACGACGTGGATTCATATCTCAGGAGCCGTCTAGATATGCTCCAGAGGGAGCTGGACCAGCTGTTCCAAGGTCCCAGAAAGGCAGACCAGCTGGAGCTGACAGACTTTCTGCGGCCAGCCCTAGCCAATTGAGTAAGCCGGCGAGTCCCTGAAGGAGTACTTGACAGTCTGGAATCCCTTCCTCAGCTCTCTGACCCTGCCTACGACTTCCCGTTTCCTCGATCCTCCCATGGCGAGGTGCACCAAGTCGGCTATCTCCTTCATCTCCGACTTCCCCATTCCAAGGCGCGTGAGCTCCGCAACTCCCAGGCGGATGCCACCTGGGTTGGTGTAGTGTCTGCCCGCTTGGAGGTCTCCTGGAATCGGCTCTCTGTTACATATTATGTTCTGATCTTCCAAAAGCTTCTCGACGACTCCGCCGTCGGAATACTTGGTCACATCCAGTGCGACCTGATGCGACATCGTATACCCGTTCTTCTCCCCCAGCACTCTCTCCCCAAGCTCGGCAAGTCTGACCGCGAGGGCCTGGGCGTTGGCAACCACATCTCTCGCATATTTCCGCCCGAACTGGAGGAACTCGGCGAAGACCATCGCCTTTGCGGCGACGTTGTGCAAATGATGGTTGCTCGCAGTCCCAGGAAAGACAGCCTTCTTCAGGGGCTCGGCCAGGTCGGCCATAGAGGCGATTGCTCCCCCCTGGGGGCCGAAGAGCACCTTGTGGGTGCTGAATGTCATCACCTGAGCTCCCTCCCGAAGGGGGTCCTGGAACTGGCCTCCAGCTATCAGCCCTGCCACATGGGCCGCGTCGTAGCATACCGTCCCTCCCTTGTCGTGTATCGCCTGCGTCAGTTCTTTCACCGGATGAGGGAAGAGGAAGAGGCTGCAGCCGAACATCGCGAGTTTGAGCGAAGGGAGCGCAGCTATCCTCTTCTTGGTCTCATCGACGTCGATGTTCATGGCGTCTTTGTCGAAGGCGAAGTAGGACACATCCAACGAATGCACGAGGCCGGCGGTGCCGCCGAAGTCCTTCTTCCCGTGGGAGATGTGCCCCCCGTTGGGGATCGACAACGCCATCATCATGTCTCCGGGTCCGCTCAGGGCGGAGTATACAGCAAGGTTCGCGTTCACTCCCGACACCGGCCTGACGTCGATGTGTTCCGCCTTGAAGAGCCTCTTGCCCAGCGCTATGGCCTGGAGCTCGATCTGGTCGATGTATCTGCACCCGGCGTAGACCCTTTCCCCTGGCCAACCTTCGGCATACCGATGTCCGAGGTCTGACGACAGGACCTTCCTTACCGGCTCCGAGGTGAGGTTCTCGCTGGCGATCATCGGCAGGCTCTCGGAGAACCACCTCTCGTGCGACCTGACCTTGCTGATTACAGACTTGAATTCGGATTCATAGGAGGGCACGAAGCGTCCTGCGGACGGGCGCCAATTATACGTGTTTGGAATGCGACGGCTCCGGTGAAGGGTTCCAGGCCGGCCGAGGGCTGACTCGTCAGGGCGACGGCGTTAGGCTTAAGAACTCTCAAGGGGGCCTAACTCATATTGAGCAAGAAGGATAACGCACCGATGCCTGCTTCCAGTGCGGGCCTCCTCACATTCTTCAACGAAGAGACGCAGGGAGTGAAGATCAGACCCGAGGTGGTCCTCATAGGCTCTGTAGTGCTAATAGCTGTCTCGATTGTCATCAACATCTTCGCGTGATCAGAGCAGCACCTCTGCCACCGAGACACTCGCGAGCCGTTACAGGCACCTATTCGTGCTCCCATCTGCCCTCCGACTCCTGATCTATGCGGTGCCGGCATCGCTGGCCCTCGCACTGGTCTCCAGAGGGACCGCAGGTCTAGCGTCGTCCGTACCTGCCTTCGCCGTCTTCATACTTTCTGCCGCGGCGATATCGAGCGCACTCCGCATAACCGATGGGAAGACCATCGCGAACATGCGCCGAGCCTTGGCCCTCCTCCTAGCAGGCGAGGTGCTCTGGTTCGCGCTTGGCGTGATAGGGGCTGCATACGCCCTTGCAGCCGGGTCGCAGAGGCCTGCTTTGAACGCCCTGGTGTACGGTGCCTTCATCTGCACGGGACTGGAGTTCGTAGTCATCAACGGAGCGTTCACCAAGAACGCAGGCCTGTCGTTGGGCTTGGCTGCCCTTCACCCGGCCGCCACCCTTTTCATCGTCAGCTTCGGCGAACTCAGCGGAACCCTCCCTCTGGGCGGGGTCGTCTTCGGAGCCGCTTCTCTGGCCATCATTGCCGCTTTCCCCCTTTCTCTCAGAAGAACCAAGACGAGCCTCGGCCACGACTCCCAGAGCCTCTTCCAGGCTTTCATGAAGACTTGGACCGCTGGGTATGCCGACGACCTCGAGGCCATAATCGCGGATCATTCGGAGAAGGCCACCGTCATCACCAAGGCGCTGCGCTTCAGGTCCAAGACGGGCGACTTCTTCCTCGTCTTACCTGGGGTGCACCCCGGGCCGTTCCACCCTGTGGGGAGCTATGACCTGCCCGGGGTCATTGCAAGGGAGTTCAAGGACATGGGGCCAGTCATGACCCTGCACAGACCGGGCGGTCACGAACACAACTTGGCCACCAGGGCGGACGCCGCCAAGTACGCCGCAGTGGTAAAGGAGCTGGCGCAGTCGATTGTTCCTACGGCCGCCGATGCAACAATCAGGGGGCCCGTATCTGCTCTTGTGGGAAATGCGAAGGCGACAGCGACGGCCTTCTCCGAAGACATGCTGCTGACCATATCGTTCGCGCCCCTCGGTTCCGACGACCTTGACATCGGGGTCGAAACGGAGCTCGCGCGCACCGCGGCAGAAGCAGGCTTCGACCTTTCCGTCGTCGACGCGCACAACTCCATAGGCCACGAACTGGAGGCGCCGACCACGGACGACCCCGGATGGAAAGGGCTCTTCGTCGGAACGAAGACAGCAGAGGAGTACCGGTTCGACGTCGCCTACGCTCACTCGAGCGAGGTAGGGTTCAAGGGGGGCAGAGATGTCACCGAAAACGGCATCGGGTTATTCATGATACGATCGGGGGGGACCAGATCTGTGCTCATCCTCGCAGACGCGAACAATGCGACCCCCATACTGCGAGACGAGGTGTCGAGGGCGCTCGATTCGGCCGGTTACAAACTGATCGAGTTGTGCACCTCGGATAGCCACAACCTGGCGGCGAGAGGGCTAACCGTCCAGAGGGGATACCAGGCCCTCGGTGAGGCGACCCCCGTTGGTTCCATCGCCGAGCTCGCGGTCAAACTCGCCCAAGCCGCGGAGTCAAGGCTCTCCCAAGCCGACTACGGCTCCACCCAATCCAAAACGGACGTCAGGGTGTTCGGCTCGAGAGCATTGGACGAGTTCGCTGCGATAACACAGGCGACCTCCAAATTCTCACGAAGATACTTCAAGTTCGCGGCGGTAGTAGTCGCCGCGTTCTTCGTAGCATCAATCCTGATCTAGGAAACGGATTTAGGCGCACGCATTCAACCGCTTCCATGGGTGGGGCCCTGGGCATGTTCATAGCCATCGAAGGGGTAGACGCCGTTGGCAAGAGGACCCAGACTTCGCTCCTCAAGTCTTGGATTCAGGAACGGGGGATGTCCACTCGCACGCTCTCGTTCCCGGTCTACGAAACGGCAATAGGGAAAGAGATCAAGAAGTTCCTGGCCGGGAAGACGAGCTACCCGCCCCAGGTCAGGGCCATGCTCTACGCCGCCAATAGGTGGGAGACGAGGGCGGAGCTAGAGAGACTGCTTTCGCGGACCGACGTGGTGATAGTCGACAGATATTCGGGGTCGAACTATGCGTATGGCGTTTCCAGCGGTTTGCAACTCGACTGGCTGATGAGCCTCGAGTCGGGGCTCCCGGCGCCCGACCTGACACTTGTACTGGACGCCTCGCCAGCAGAACTCGCGCCCCGGAGAGAGGCCAAGGACTCGTACGAGCGAAACACTGACCTTCAGGCGAACGCACGAAGGGCGTACTTTGACCTCGCAGCCAGGTTCGGCTGGACCGTCGTAGGCGCCGACAGGGGGATTAACGAGACGGCCGAGTCCATCAGGGCCGCCGTCACCAGAGCCCTTGAGACGAGGGGCCGAACCGTTTAAGACGCCAAGGCTATTTTTCGAGCCTGTTGGAGCTCAACACGGTGGCCGAGATCAGGGACCCGGTCCACGGTTACATCAGGATGACAGAAGTCGAGAAGGAGCTCATCGACTCTCCTTTCGTCCAAAGGTTGAGGAGGATCCACCAGTTGGCTGGTTCGTACCTTGTGTATCCAGGTGCCACGCACACGAGGTTCGAGCACGTCGTCGGGACGATGCACGTGGCAGGCATGATGGCCGACGCCCTTGTCCGGGGGTCCGAGCTGGATCGGGACCTCGTGCAGGAGGTAAGAATCGCCGCGTTGCTTCACGACGTAGGGCACGGTCCATTCTCCCACATGTACGAGGAGGTCCTCACATCCAAGTCCCACGAAGAGATCTCCCAGCGCGTCATTCTTGAGACGTCCATCAGGGACATACTCAACAGGAACGGGTTCTCCCCGAGGAAGATGTCGGAGTTCGCGATTGGAAGGCAGAAATCCCGGGCGCCATTCATGAACGAGATAATCGCCGGGAACCTGAGCGCAGACATGATGGACTACCTCCCAAGGGATTCCTATTTCACCGGGGTCGAATATGGGAAGGTCGACGCCCAAAGGGTGGTGGACTCCCTCCACGTTGCAGGGGGCCACCTCGCGATCGACGATGCTGCACTATATGCCTACGAGGCACTGTTACTAGCCCGCTATGAGATGTTCAAAGCGGTATATTTCCATCGCACCGTGAGGGCCGCAGAGCTCATGCTGGTACGTTCGATGCAGCTTGCCGACGAAGTTCTCGGGCTGACCGACATCTCTGACCTATCCAAATACCTCGACCTCACGGACGAGCTCGTCATTCACCAACTGGTCACACTGGAACCATCCACCCCGGATCTGGGCGAAGCGAGGCGCCTGGCCGTGGACTTCAACAACAGGAAGCTCGTGAAATGTGCGTTCGAAAGGGTAGTCCAAAGAAAGGAGGAGAAGGTCGGGCTTCTCTTCGCGGACGAGGCGGCTAGGCGCCGGGCCGCGGCGGCCGTAGCAAGGGCTTCGGGGGTGGACCTCAGCAAGCTCTACCTCGACGTCCCCACGACTCCGTCTGTGCCGTACACCTACTCCAAGGGGGTCCTGAAAGAGGTGATCCTGCTCAGGTTCGAGGGAAACAAGAAGGTAATCAGGGCTGTCCCACTGAGCGGACTTTCTCTGGTGGGTTCCATCGCAGGCTTCATGGACGTGATGCGGATCTATACCAACCAAGAGAACAGGGCCGCAGTGGAGAAGGCGGCATCCAAGCTGTTCAAGGACGAGACCTTCGCCTAGAAGTTGGACCAGAAGATGTTGGGCGTAATATAGCTCAGCAGCCTGCCTTTGCATGGGGATCGACGACCGCTTCGCATACCAATCGTTCCGCCCCGGGCAGAGAGAGTTTGCAGAGCGGGTCTACAGCGCGTGCATCAACGGAGAGACCCTGATAGCCGAGGCCATGAGCGGGTTTGGAAAGACAGCGGCGGTCCTGGCAGGGGCACTAACCGCTGCCGAGGAGACCGGGCGCCGGGTCGTCTACGCATGCAGGACGAAGCGCCAGATCTACAGGGTGGTGGAGGAGGTAGCAAAGCTGCAAGAAAAGCATCCGTTCAAAGCGGCGTCGATGCTCTCTAAGTACGACTACTGTCTACTCCGAAGGCGCAGGGCGGTCCCACAGGAATCCTTCGGCTGGTATTGCACCTTCAACACGAGCAACAACCTCTGTTCGTATTTCCTGAACGTCCCCCTCACACAGGGGTTCAGTCGCCTGGTGGACAGCACGCTAACCAGAGCCCCTCGCCACGAGGAGCTCGTCAGGCAGTCGGAGGCAATCCATGTTTGCCCCTACGAAGTGACCAGGCTTGCGATTGTCCAGGCCAAGCTGATCGTCGTGCCCTATCAGTATGCCTTCGACCCACGGGCCATGCACGCGCTCTTCGACCGCAGCTCGGTGGAAAGAAGGCAGACATTGCTCGTAGTGGACGAGGCCCACAACCTCCGGGACTTCTACAGAGGCATCGGCTCGGCCACCTTGACGCTTGGTCAGGTCGCCGGGGCGGCACGTGAAGCTCGGGCCCTCCTGATGGACAGGGCGGCCGAATCGGTTGCTGCGTTGCAGCGGTCGGTCGAGCAGATTATCTCAGGGCATTCAGGGTGGCAGCTGGACCGAGATTCCGTACTTGAAAGGCTCCGTAGCGACCACGGGACAGTCTGGCTCCAGAATCTGGCGTTCGAGCTGAACGCGAGCTCGGGCGCCGCCTGGGGCTCGGTGATGTACGATCGGAAGCTCCCTTCGCTCATCCTTCGGGTGGGGGATTTCCTTGCCAAGCTTTCATCTTCAAGCCCGGGCGTTCTGGTCAAATGGGACGACTGCCTCGGGCTGGTCGACCCCGACCCAGTCAGGGGGACAGCCGCCTACCTGGGGGAATTCGCCGGTTCCCTGCTCATCTCGGCCACAGTCAACCCGTCTTCGGCGTTCGCAAGGTCGGTGGGTCTCGACCCAGACAGAACCAAGACCTATCAAACCTCTGCCGTCCCGTCCGTGGCAGTCAGGACCGCAGTAGACACAGGGACCACCACCCGATACAAGGCGAGGACGCCGGAGATGTACTCAAGGATATCCTGCCGCGTCGCAGCCGTGATCAACTCCACGGCGTCCGGAGTCGGGGTCTTCGCACCCTCTTATTCCGTCCTCGCAGCCATATTCGAGATGGTTTCAAAGAAGGTGGGCAGCCGCAACGTAGTCTCGGAGGCTCCGGGACTCTCAAACGACCAGGCCACGGAAGTGTTCGACTCCTTTCGATCGGCCGACGACTCAGTCCTGTTCGGGGTCCAGGGCGGCAGGTTTTCCGAAGGAGAGGACTTCGCTGGAGGAACAATGGGCTCGATAATAGTGGTGGGCCTCGCCGTCCCGCCGCCGTCTCCCATGATGTACGCCGAGTACGCGTTCATGAAGCGGGCCGGACAGCACGACGCATACCTCATGCTCTCTCGGCTGCCAGCTCTGCGCAAGGCATTCCAGGCCGCGGGTAGGCATGTCCGGAACCCAGGGAAAAGGGGCCTCGTCTTCTTCTTCGACGAGCGTTTCGGGAGCTCGGCCGCGAGGGAATTGATGCCGTCATGGCTCAGGAGTGACATGACGGTAGGGGACCTGTCCCCCCGCGTCATCGAGGCGCTCAGCCGGGACTTCTGGTCGACCGCGTGACGACCTCTCCTTTCCTGAAAGCGATTTTGGCAGCCGCCGCCTGGTCCCGCTGAACGCCCTTAGTCTTTGATGCCCTCGAAGTCCCCGACTCATCGACCAACTCCAGTGTCGCAGCTGGGACCTCCGTGCCGAAGCCGTCAATCAGTTTCGCAGCCAGCGCCCTGTTGCCGTTACCTATCCTAACCAACACCTGGCTGGCTGGCATGGCCCTGGCGTATGCAGCGACCCTAGAACACACCGCCATGGTGGAGTCGAAGTTGCTCGAAGAGAGCTTCGTCCGCCCGTAGAACACCGCCAGGCCTGTCCTCTTCCCAGGGTCGACCCCCGCGAGGATGACCTCTCCTTCTCCTCCTAGACGTGACACTATCTGGCCCTTGAATATCCCTGGGTTCTCGTCCAAGCGTTCCAGCGCTAGGGCCCTGCCGCCGAACTGCTCCGACTCGTCCTCTGTGGTGAGCACAATGTCGCATCCCTCGAGGTCCGATTCACCGACGACGCTCGAAAACGGGAGGCCCGCCCTTCTCAACCTCGAAACAAGGGCGAAGTATGCCCGGGCTTTCGACGTCGCAACGCAGATGCGGTTCAACCTGGAGTATCCTCGCTTGGACTTTGGCTCGACTAATGAGCTTTAGCGCTTGGAGTGCGTCCAGCTGTCTTCGCCCGCAAGGCCCCAGCGCGTCTCTGCAGGGTCTGCTTTGTCACTTCGGCGAAGGGGGGTTTGACCAGCCGTCGTTCCACCGGTCGCGCTCGCAGCTTCTCCATGGCATCGAGCCGGGCTCCGGCCGGCGCTCCTGCGGGCCCCGACGGGTTATATTGGTGCGGCTCTCTGTGGGAGGAAATGAGTTACAGCGGAGACAGAAGGAATTCTCTGCTGCGCCCCCTGATAGGCAAGACGGCGACCTTCATCGTCGATGGGAGAGAGACAAACGTCAAATTCGCGCGCACATTGGCGAGCTCCATCGCGCGGTCGAACCTTTCCTGCGCAATCTTTGACATAGACGCCCTCTACTCCTCCAACGCTGACATTGTCTTTGGGGGGCTGACCTACGACGCCGGTTCGTTCACCGTGAGGGTCCCGGCTCCAGGCTCGGACATCGAGGCCGAGTTCTCTTTGCTGTTCAGAACCAGCCAGAACGTAGTCGTGATAGACAGCCTGAACAGCCTCTATCATTTGATCTCAATGGAAGATGGGAGTTCCCGGGGGAGGAAGCTGATGTTCGCCCTCGAAAGCCTTTCGCAGTACGCCAGAAGTAATGGCAGCGCAGTCATCTTGAGCATGTACCGGCGTGAAGGCTTTGCGAGGCCGGGGAGGGGGAGGTCCATCTCGAATCTGTCCGACGTCACGACATCGGTGAGCGCGAATGGAAACGGGATTGAGATGAAGACGGAAAGAGGCTCTGCCTGGCCGGAGGGAGGTTTCTCTAGCCGAATCCCTTGAGGATGGCGAGGTCTATTCCTGCGAAAATCGACACCACGAGCAGAAGGAGAGCCAGACCCAGGTACAGGTTCACTGCCCTAGCTCTGACGGTCTGTCTGCCGCTGAGGTAGACGAGGTAGACGCCCGCGCCCCCTGTGATGATGAGGAAGGCGTTGACTATGGCTTCGGGGATGGTCTCAGCCTGGCTGCCCGGGTAAGGGATGTATGTTTGGTTGGGGACTGGGTAGACGAGGGCGGTCACGAACCCGGCCATAAGACCAACCAGGGCAAGCACGTACAGTGTCTGGATTACTCCTCCCCGTCTTGTAAGCGAGCTTAACAGCCCGACGGCCCCGTTTCTCAGGGAGCCGATCGTCTTGCGATACGCCGATTCTAGGGTCTGTCTTATCATTCAACCACCTTGCAGAAGCTCTGCTACCTCCTTCACCCACTGGCCCGTTTGAACTTTGCGTTTAACATTATCCAGGTACTCGTCCCAGCCCATGTCCCCATAGGCCTTCACCCAGAGTGGGTAGGCCTCCCTCAGCCTCTCTTTAGCGGCCGCGTGGTGCCGGCACAGGTCGGCGGCGCCCTCCCTGCCGCACGCCGCACACTTCATTTCTTCTTCCTTCCGGGGCAATCGGGGTTCACGCAGAGCCTCCAGGGGCGTCTGCCCCCGCCGACGTAGATTATGGGCCAAGAGCACCGTTCGCAAGGTTTTGGCGTCGCCCTGACCGCGCCCCGTTGGGGGAGGGGAGCCGACGCCCGGCAGATGGAGGGGTAGTTCGAGCACCCGACAAACCGCTTGCCTGTGGTCTTGGACCGGATTACTCTCAGCTCCCCGGTCTTGCAGACAGGGCACCTGCCCAGCGCCGGGACCTTCGCGGCGGTGCGCATCAGGGCAGTACCAAGTTCCTTCCCCAGGACATCTTCTTCCGTACCCAGCTCGGCAAGCTGATTCGCTATGGACCGGACCGTCTCCCTGAGGATCTCCCCCTCCGTCTCTGCCCCCGATTCCACGGCTTCCAGCTTCTTCTCGATGTCGCGCGTCAGGCCCGTGCTAGTAATCGCAGGAGCAAACCTCTCCATGGCCTCGACGACCGCGAAACCAAGGTCGTTTACCTCCATCCCCTCTCCCGAGACATACCCTCTCCCCACCAACGTTGCGATGATGTCGGCCCTCGTCGCCTTGGTCCCAATCTCCTCCCTCTCCATCTTTTCGAGCAAGCTGCCGGGGTTGTATCTAGCCGGCTTCTGCTCGAACTTCTCTTCCACTGTCACATCAATGACGCTGAAGATGTCGCCTTCCGAGACTGGCGGGATCTCCCCGTCTCTGAATCCGGCATACTTTCCATAGTACTCGACCCAGCCGGCGAAGACCGTCGCTCCTCCTGAAAGCCTGAATTCATGGCTGCCAACCGCGAAGGTGACGTCTGTGATCTCCCGCCTTGCAGGAAGCCCGAACGCCGCGAGGAATCTCCTGACGACGAGATCGAAGACAGAGCTCTCTGAGCGGTCCAGGGGCCGGCGCGGTCTCTCTCCGGTGGGATGCAGGGCAGGGTGAGCAGGATCTGATCTTGTCCCTTGGACCGGCCTGGCACCGGAGTCGAGAATCCTTCTGGCCATGTTCGAATACTCGGGGATCTTACCGATGCCCGCGAGCACCCCCCTGAGGTTCAGCGAGGGGGGAAGCTTCTGGCCGCCTGTCCTGGGATAGGAGATCAGGGCTCCGAGGTAAAGGCGCTCGGCGATCTGCAGGGTCCTGCTCGGAGTGTAACCAAAGGCCCTGTACGCCTCCTTCTGAAGCTCGCCAATGTCGAAGGGAACGGGGGGCGCCACCTGCACCGTGTGCTTCCTGACCGAAGCTGCCACGGCGCTTCTCCCGAGGCATTCGTCGCGGACCTCGTTGGCGAGAGACCTGGTCTGGACCCTTTCCTGGACGTAGGGGGCAATTACCTTCTTCCCTTCCCTCTCGAACTTACCAACGACCTTCCAATATGGCAGAGGAACGAACTCCCGAATCGCCCTCTCCCTGTCCACCAGGAACCCGAGCGTGGGTCCCTGCACTCTCCCCATGCTCACGGTCCTGTACCTGTGCCCTGACCCGAGCGCGGACTGGGAGAGTGCCCTGGAGAGGTTCACTCCCCACGCGAAGTCGATGGCGTGCCTCGCCCTTCCCGCCCTGGCGAGTCCCTGCTCAGGCTGGGTCACCAGTTCATCGAAGGCCCTTCTCAGATCCTCCCCGGTCAGCGTCGAGAACCTCGCCCTGAGGGCTGCCTTTTCCTTCCCGCCGCAGGCGTATCTCAGCAGGTTGTATCCTATCGTCTCCCCTTCGACGTCGAAGTCGCAGGCATTCACGAATCTCGAGGCGCCGTCCGCCAACTTCTTGATAGCTGAAATCCGCCTCCCGGCGCCATTGTCTTCTTCCCCTATCATGCTCAGCGGGTACCATTCTAGGTCAAAGACCGGGTAGACCGTCCTTTCGTCCGAAGGGTCCGATACCCCATACACATGTCCTTGGGCCGAGCACACGACGAACTCTTCCCCTCCACGGGCGAGGCTGTAGGCCAGAGTGCCGTCTACTGTCATCACCTTGCTGGGCCCCCCCGATAGTGCGTCTGCCACCCTCCTTGCCGCGTCAGGCTTCTCGCAGATTACCAGCGTATATCCCAAATTCCGTTTGCCCCGGCACTGTCACTGGCAGCTATGAACCCTATATGCTCTGCCTACGAAAACGAGCCGTCAATCTTCCTGACCTCTACCTGATACTTGGTCGGTGCCAACCTCGCACCGCACTTCTTGCATCGATAGTCTGCGGCCTTCAGCACGTCTCCGGGGGACCGTAGATCGAACCCCGAATAAAGCGGAGTGCCACAGGAGCTGCAAACTATCTCGTAAGTCAATGCCCACCGGCGGGAGTGTGCGTGCATTTAGGCGTATGCGCTCTGCGAATAGCCGAGGCTCCTCAGGAAGACGTCGTCACCGGTCGGGATGGCGAACCTTCTGCCAGGGTATTCTTCGTCTTTGAGGACGCGGTTCCCGACGCCCCGCACCAGCACGATGGGGGTTGCCTCGTCCGACTCGCCCATCAACACCTCCGCTGCTGAACTAAGGTCGTCGGCAAACGCCTGCGAAGTCACCTTGAGCACGTTGCCGAAGAGGTCGGACCGCCCCCGCATGTCAAGCACCGCCTCCAGGCCCGATGCAGCCACAGCCACACCAGTGGTTCCTCTCCGTGTCGGTGAAAGCCTACTGTCGCAGATGACGACGCCCACAGAGACGCCCTTCGAGAAGATCAGCGCCTCCCTTATTCTCTTCGCCGACCCCTGGGGATTCCTTGGATAAAGGACCACCGACCCGTGCATTATGTTCGACTTGTCGATTCCAGCGTTTGGGACCAGCAGTCCGTCCTTGCCGGTGAGGATGAAGCCCGGGATGCCTCCCAGCACTTCGTCAGACTCGCGAAGCACGAGCTCGCAGAGCCTGGAATCCATGTGGTGCTCCGCGGCCAGTTCATTCGCCCGGCCGCCCGCATGGACAGTTGCCAACTCCACCACCCTGCCTTCTGATATGGCGACGAACTTGCTCGAAACCACGACCACATCCCCATCCCTGAGCTTCTCTCCGATCTTTTCATCGATCAGTTCCGCGACGTCAAACCGTGCACTCTTCTTTGGCGCGGCTACGGGAACCAGGGTCAGCAACTGCTCTGCTAATCCTTTTGCCCACTTAAATAGAGTCGGGGCCTCACAAAGCTACGTGCTCAGGACGACCCAACTCCACGATTATCACGCGGCTCACGCCAAGCTTACGGAGTTCGCGGGGTACGAAATGCCTCTCTGGTACACGACCACCACAGACGAGCACATGGCAGTGAGAAGCGCTTCCGGGATCTTCGATGTCTCGCACATGGCCAGGTTCGAAGTTAAGGGCGAGCGTTCGACCGGGTTCCTCGAAGGGCTGGTCCCCACTTCTGTCGGGTCTCAGCCTCCCGGCAAAGCATTCTATACCCTCCTACTCAACGACCGAGGCGGCATCATCGACGACCTTATTGTCGAGAAGCTGGCGGCAGACCGATACATGGTGGTTGTCAACGCGGCGAACGCCCAGACTGACATGGTCCATATGATGGACCACGCCCCAGCAGGGCTGGCCTTCCAGGACGTGACCGAGACCACCGCCATGGTCGCGGTCCAGGGGCCGGCTGCGTCAGCTTCACTGCAGCCTCTGACCGACCTTGACCTGAATCAGCTGAAGCGCTTTCGATGTGCCGAAGCCAAGGTCGCCGGAGAGGAAGCTCTAGTGTCAAGGACCGGCTACACCGGCGAGGACGGATTCGAGGTCATCGTCTATCACACTTCGAATTCGGATCCCCAGAGAGCGCTGAGGATCTGGGAGCGGCTCGCGGAGACGTCAGTTCCTTGCGGGCTGGGGGCCAGAGACTCCCTCAGACTCGAGGCGGGTCTGCCTCTGCACGGTTCGGACATCGACCAAGGGACAGACCCCTTCGAAGCAGACTTGACATGGGTCATGACAGCAGGGAAGAGCGGATTCGTCGGCGCGTCTGCCCTCTCGAAGTACGAGGACCAGGGACCTGCCGTTATCCGGAGGGGATTGGTCTTGGAATCGGGGATTCCAAGGCACGGGTTCGACGTTGTGGACGACTCCGGCTCGCTCGGGAAGGTGACGAGCGGGACCTTCTCGCCGTTGCTTCGAAAGGGGGTGGCGATGTGCAAAGTGACGGCCGACCACTCCGCCTTCGGCACCCAAGTGGGGGTGCTCGTCAGGGACGCTCGTCAAGGCGGGATGATTACGAAGCCCCCTTTCTACGACGAACGGCACTACGGTTGGAAGCGCCAGAAGGGTAATTAGTTCGCCGCGGCGGCGCCCATCCGATGGAAGTCCACGGATACCTGATTCCTGAAGGACTCCTGTACACAAAGGAGCACGAATGGGCCAAAGAGGAAGGGTCGGTCATCAAGATCGGGGTCACGGACTATGCCGCCAAGACGCTGAACGACGTGGTCTATGTCACTTCTCCGAAGCCCAACACGAAGGTGGAGCACATGAAGTCAATGGGAACTGTGGAATCAATCAAGGCAGTGTCGGAGGTGTATTCTCCCATATCGGGAACAGTCGCAAGGGTCAACGGGAACCTCGACAGCCACCCTGAGCTCGTGAACAAGTCGCCATATGGAGAGGGATGGCTGGTGGAAGTGACGCCTTCCAACTTCGAAGCGGAGCGCAAGTCCCTCCTGGATGCGGCGGCGTATGCCGCCTACCTCGGCACCCTGCTCAAGTGACGCAAAAAG
>JAKASI010000025.1 GCA_021828185.1 archaeon | reverse complement strand
GGGACGCCCAGGAGGTGGGCGCAGAGAACGCCCGCCATGGCAGCCGGGATAACAGACCACAGATGGTCGATGGGAGACCTGATGACCTACCCGGTAATCAAATCACATAGTTGAGGGACAGCATCAAGATTTAGCCTTTCTTCGAAAAGAGAACCCTTTGGCCGAAACGCCAGGCTTATACGACGGCGCGGGGACGCCGCATCGATTCGAATTGGTGTCTGAAAAGATACTCCGCTTCCAGAACAAGAACAAGGATCTGGGTTCCCTGAGCCAGCAGATAGTGCAGCAGCTCCAGTCTGAGGGGTACAGGACCACCATCGCGACCCCGCCCCTCGGGACCGTCATCCAGGCCCAGAAGGGAGGGATACTGAAGGACCTCGTCGCTGCGGAAAGGGCCTTCACCATAATGGTCACGGGGCAGCCAAACGACTTCTCCGTCCACATAGGCGTAGGGAAGTTCTTCCAGAACCTCGGCGTGATGGCCGCAGAGGCGCTTCTCCTCTCAGAGCTCTTCCTGGCCGTGGACGTCCCCGAGATGCTCTGGACTGAGCACGTCGAGAAGGGACTGGCGAGAGAGATCACGCAAATCGTGGGCTGAGCGGACGACCAGGCCTCTCGCGACAAGGAGCGGAAGGGGGGGCTCCGGCGTGCGTGTCCGCCTTCGACCGTCCGTCCATGCAGGGAGCGGAGTCAGATCGGGAAGCACTCGCAGTTTACCGGCTCCCGCTTGCACTGCTTGCAGACCCATGCCCCTCCCTCGGTCTTCGTCAGCGGCCTGCCGCAGTAGCACATGGTCAAGACAACAAGCGCTTGTCCTTCCCTTCTGCGCCCTCGCTTTCTTCGGCCACCTTGAGTCTCCTTCTAGGTCTCGCCTTCCGATGCCACTGTCGTGCGCTTTGATATCCTGACCTTTTCTATCTCCATCCCTGCCCAGATCGAAGTGTAACCCAGGGCGTCCAGCACTTTCTGGCCGTCCTCCTCTCTCACCCCCGAACCCTCGATCACCCTCAGGGCGTCTGCGAGCATCTCGACCCCGGCGAGCTTCCCGTCTATCTCATCGAGCTTCGCCTTGGAGATGAAGCGGTCGCCGGCCCTGACGTAACCGTCGGCCTCAAATCCCGCCAGGGCCAGTGCCAGCGACTCGACCGAGACCCCCTTCTCCTTCGCGATGTCGCCCAGGCTCACGACGTCCCCCCTGAGGGTGATGTCCTCCCTCCGGATCGCTCCCGCCTGCGCCCTCAGGATTGACCCCTCCCTTTCCTTCAGGTGCTCAATAACGGGCTTCACCGGGACCTCCTTCCTGTAGTAGATGACGACAGCCTTGCGCTTCAGCCTCTCCACCTTGGCGCAGGCGAGGCTCTCGTCCACGGCGATGATCATGTCGACGCCCGTGACGGAGTTCAGTTTGTCTATCTTCCTCTCCAGATAGCCCGGGGTCCAGAAGCCCACCACCTCCAGGTAGACCTTCGCCCCTCCCTTCTCGAAGCTGAAATCGGGTATCAGAACGTGCCTCCCCGCTATGAGGGGCTCTGGCTCCCTCTTCAGAGCCCACCCGGAGCCGTAGGAGAGGAACGACCTGGCGAACTTCTCTTCCACCGCGCTGTCGTAAAGATTCATCGGCCTGCCCTCGTCCTCTGAGGCGTCGATCACGCCCTTCAGCTCCCCGCTCTCCGCCTCGAACGTGTAGACCCTGTTCCCCCTGCTCCTCGAGAGTATCTCCGCCTTGACCCTCCAGGAGTCTGACGCCGCGATCAGGGGGAGGAGCTTGGCCACCGACGTGCCGTAGCGGTCGGTCAGCTTGAAGAGGGAGAGGGGGCCGTCCAGGGAGACGGTGTACCCGCCTTCGTCGTCGTCGCTTCTCTCCACCGAGTAGATCAGACCGAACCTCTTCACGCCCCGGAAGATGTTCTTCCAGTTCCCAGACGCAGAGAACTCGACCCTGAGCGACTTGAAGAGGAGGGTCTGGGTGAGGGAGAGGTTGTACCTCCTGAGGAGGGGCTCCGGGCCGAGGGGCTCGAACTTCTTCAGTATCAGCTCCTCGTCAAGGTCGCTGAAGAGGGTCCTCTCGAGCGCCTCCTCCGTCACGCCCAGCTTCGCCGCGACCTCGCGCACAACCTCCCCCCTCTCCTTCGCGCCCGTCACCCTCCTCCTGCTCGCCTCCTCGAAGACCGCCATCCTCGCCTGCATCGGGTCCGTCGCGCTGTCGGCCTCGAAGGCGCACCTCCTTTCTAGGAGGGCCGCCAAACCCCTGACGAGCTTGAAGTCGTGGCCCTCCCCTTCCACCTCTCCCAGGCGTTCGAGGAGCTCGCCCTTCCTCTTCCCTACGGAGTCGCGGTAGACGCCGGAGACTCTCTCGGCGAGGGCCAGCATGTCGGCGTCGAGCCCCACATAGAGGGGGCGCATCTTCCCCCTGGAGATCTTGGCCCTGAGGAGGTTGGAAGGGAGCATCCTGGCTCGCTACTCCTCGAAGAGTTCTCCCTCGTCGGCCCCCTTTGCGATGGGCTCTTCGGCCCCCTCCTTCTCGGCACCTGGGACGGCTTTGCCCTTCCGCGCCCCCCTTCCCCTGGTGCGCTTCCTCCTAGAGCTCGTCCTCGTCTCCGACGTCTCCCTCGACACAAGCTCGATCAGCCTAGCCCTCCCCTTCCCCTCGCTCTTCCTAAGAAGCCTCCCGAGCCTCTGTATGAACTCCCTCGAGCTCCCGGTCCCGCTCACTATCACCCCGATGGAGGCCTCCGGCACGTCTATCCCCTCGTCCAGGACCTTCGACGTGGCGACCGCCCGGAACCTCCCCTCCCTGAAGCCCTTCAGGACCTCGTACCTCTCCTCCTTGGCTGTGGTGTGGGTGATGAACGGGAGGAGGAACCTCTTCGATATCCTGTAGACCAGGTCGTTGTGCTGGGTGAAGACAAGGACCCTCTCGTCCGGGTTCTCGCGCAGTATCCCATCCAGCCTGTCAAGCTTCGCCTCGGAGTTGAAGGCCACCTTGACTGCCCTGTTCCTCGCCAGGAGGGCCCTCCTGGCCTCGGGGTCCCTCGACGTCCTCATTATGAACCTCTGGAAGTCCATGGGCGTCCTCATCCAGATGCGGTTCTTCTCAAGGTAGTCTGTGAACTGCCTGTAGTTCTGGCGGTACTCTGCTTTTTCACCCTCAGTCAGCTCCACGTTCACCCTCTCGACGGTGTAGTCTGAGAGGTACCTGCCCGCCAAATCCTCTGGCTGGAGTCTGTACACCACCCCCCCGATGAGCCTCGGGAGCTCCAGGTGGAGCATGTCGTCCCTCTCGTAGGTGGCCGTCAAGCCCATCCTGTACGGGGCCGTGAACATCTCCGCTATCTGCCTGAAGCTCTCCGCCGGGAGGTGGTGGCAGTTCGAGACTGCTACCCCGTTGGCGAAGAAACTATGGTCTTCGTCTACTTCGATGTCGAATACTTCTTCACTTCTAAGAGTCGAATCAACCTGTACGACTTGTACGGAATCAAGTTTAGCAGAAGCCGTATGTCCTCCGAAGGAGAGTACCGCAGAGCCATCGCCATCAACGCCATCTGCCCTCCTCTGTGAATGCTCGTGTGACATGACCGGCAGAGCACTATGATGTTTCCTGGAACGTTGTGAGTCTTGTCCCAGTCCTTGTGATGGACATCGAGAGTGTCGGTCCTGCCGCAGAAACGGCACTCCCTTTTCTGTCGCCAGACCCCGAAGGTCAGCCGTCTCAGAGTGCTCCGTGAGGTCCCGCCCTTCCAGTTTGGATTCCCACCTAGGGTGCGCTCTTCGCTCATCCTCTTTCTGAAAGCGTTCCAATCGTCTTTCTTCTTGATTGACCAGTGGTGGATACGCGAAACCCACAGGTTGTGATTGGTGTGTGCAGTAATTTGATGACCTCCCAACTGTGCAACAGTCTGAAATGGTTTCCCACATGTTGGACACTCGTATCTTGGATTTATGCCATGAATCGCCCTCAAGTGCTTGAACAAGGAGGATCTGTGCGTAAACCGGCTCTTGCAAACCGGGCATCCCCTGTGGCTCGCTGGACTTTGCATCCTTGTCCATACATAATGGAGTTCTGCAATTAACGGCCACTGTCAATCCGCCTCTTTCGAATATCTGATGTTCTGGCGTGCAACGTAGCACTCGCCCATCAGCCAAAGTCAGCTGGATGATCGGACGTATTCCTTGATTCCACTTGTAAGTCACACGTCGAGAGATATTGGCGGCTGAAAGGACCGAATCCCCGACATTGATATCTTTGATAGGTTTGGTCGTTCCATCTGCCATTGTCACCTGCGTGTCCCCAGTAACACACTCATCGAACATCAGCAGCTTGAACTTGTTCCCCAGCTCTCCGGCCCTCAGGAAGGCTGAGTCGTAGGTGCAGACGGTGACCGCCTTCAGGGTGTTCTCGCCTCCGCCGTAGACCCCGACCTCGACTCCGAGGTCCTCCGCGACCCTCCTCCTCCACTGCTCAAGGAGGTCGAGCGTCGGGACGATCACCACGGAGGGCCTGTTCACCAGCTCCATCGCCTTCATGCCTATCACGGTCTTGCCCGCGCCAGTTGGGAGCACAATGACGCCCCGCTTCCCCGCCCTGTCCCAGGATTCGAGCGCCTTCCTCTGGTACGCCCTCAGCTTGCCCGCGCACTTCAGGTCAGGGCAGGGTGGGAGATCCTCCACCCCGTCCTTGACCTCGCCGAGCTCGCTCTTCTTCAGGAAGTCGACTATCTCCCTATAGTAGAGGGCCTGGGCCCTGAACCCCCTCACCCTCTCGTCCCAGGTGGAGTAAGGGACCTTGGCATCACCCCTGATAAGAAGGGTCCCCCTGTCGTAAGATAGATGGGTGGGCTGCAACGACGACGTGGCCGTTCCACTGCACCGCCGATTTAGTCTTTCTTCGCGTGGCCGGCGAGCGACCGGAGAGCATCAGTTAACCAACTCCTTCGCATGAACAGCCAGGCGGTCCCGACAGAACGCTTTATCTTATTGAACGGAGGCAACGTACAAACAGGGGCTGGAACCTACGTCGAGAGTTCGGAAGGGACGAGATGGCAAGAAGCCGCCGCCTGCCCGTTTGCAGTTCGCGGCCGTGCTTGGCCTTCTCCCCCGCTTCAAGTCAGGGGGTTTGAGCGTGTCGGTGAACGGGGTTCCAGTCATGCGGGTCGACTCCAAGTCCAAACTGCTCAGCGTGGAGGCCGACGGAATGAGGCAGAGCGGGCTCAGGTGGGGGAAGATGCTCGGTCTCGGAACGGGGCGGGGCGGCGTTAGGAGGCTGCTTACGGAGTCAGAGGGGATGGCGAGGAGACTCTCCGAGATGGGCTGGACGCTCACACTTTACGATAGAAATCAGAGACTGCTGAGCATGGGGAACAGGTCGTCAAGGCTCACAGGCCACATAACTGCGAATCCGCTGAAGCTGGGGAGATTGCTGGAAACCCTGCGGTAGAGGCACGGCTGGCAGCGGACCAAGGAGAAGGCAGGACCGCGTTGGGAGCTCTTACTTCGATGACATCGTTGCGACGTTCTTCTCGACCGAGGCCCTCTTCTCGTCCTCTGTCAGCTCTCTCATGTGGACGGTGAGGCTCAGGACGCCGTTCAGCTCGCAGCCCAGCTGCGAGCCCAACAGGTTCATTCTCGCGTGCTGAAAGTTCAGGTCCAGCTGGGAGTGCTTGTCGTTCAACGCCTCGATGAGTCCTTCGAAGAGCCCTTTCTCTATGTCTTCGGCTTCCTTCGATTCATCCATGGCCGTGCCGCGGACCGGCCACGATATATCCGTTTAAGCAAGCCGGCTCGCGCGTCGCGAGGCCGCTGACGAGGAGGGACCGTTGCAGGCCCTCCGAACGGACCTAATCAGTAATCCCGCTCTGAGAGATAATCGCAGAGCTCTAAGAGCCTGCTCCGCGCCTCCGACCGCTTGACGGAGCGGAGGAGCCTCTTCGCCTCCCCCACGTATCGCAGCGCCCTCTTCTCGCAATACTCGACCGAGCCGTATCTCCGCACCAGCCGCCTCATCCTCTCGACCTCCCAGTCTTCGAGCGACTTCCTGCCGAAGAGGCCTTCGACGAAGCGCCTCTCATCTCCTGAACACCTGCCCAACGTGTGCATGGTCACGAGGCTCTTCTTCCCTTCCCTCACGTCGGTGAAGACCGGTTTGCCGAGCGCCGCCTCGCTGCCCATCACATCGAGCAGGTCGTCCCGGACTTGGTAGGCCATGCCGATTCGTTCTCCGAACCTGTATGCCGTCCTGACCTCGCCGTCCGACGCTCCAGCCACTATCGCGCCGCTGGCGGAGGGAGCAGCCAGCAGCGACGCCGTCTTTAGCTTGATCATCCTCTCGTAATCATCCTCGGTAACTCTGGTCCTCTTCACCATCTGCATGTCCAGGAACTCCCCCACCGTGGTCGCCCTGCAGCACTCGCCAACTAGGTCGAAGAGCCTGCAGAGCCTCTCGCTTGACATCCTGCGGTAGCGGGCGACCATCTTCGGGACGTAGAAGAGGAGCATGTTGGACGCGAGTATCGCGTTGGGCAGGCCGTACTTGCCCACGACCGACTCCTTCCCTCTCCTCGTATCAGAGCCGTCGATAATATCATCCTCCACCAGGGCGGCGGAGTGGGCCAGCTCGTACGCGATGGCTATGGGGACTGCCGGTTCGTAATCGCCCGAGAACGCCTCGCACCAGAGGAGAGCCAGCACGGCCCTGACCCTCTTGCCGCCGCTCGACAGGGCGTCCCTCACCGAACCGCCGAGCGCCGACCTTCCGAACGAGAGGCCGAGAAGCTCCGAGTTCACGCACTTCACGTAACTGTCCAATCTTTTCATCCCTGACGCAGCCATCGTTCCTTGGCTGGCCGCGCCGTGTTTTAGGCCTTCCAGTCGGAGAACCACCTGCACAGCATTCGCGACAAGTGCTGTTTATCGCGCTGCGGGGTTCCCGCCCGTTATTAGCTGCCGCGCTCCCGACTCTCGTTGACCGACTTCGCCTGGCTCTTTCTCTACACCCCGGTCCCATATCTGGCCGCGATGTACCTCGTGACCTACCGTCACGACCTTGGGAGGCTGGCGAAACCGTTCCGCGACTGTTCAAGCGAATCGGAATGGTACTCTGTCTGCAGGTGCCTAGGCTTGGCAGGCGTCGACCTGAGGCCTCCGGAGAAACCTCTCCTGGGAAGCACCCGGAACCTCCTCCTGCTCATCGCCTCGCTCACAATCTATGCTGCATCAGGCTACGCCTCCTCCCTCCTGCTGGCGTGGTACTACCTGTGCGCGATTCAGGCAGCGGTGGCGGCGCCGCTTTTCGTCTTGCTCGTCCTGAACTGGACCGGACCGTTCCCATTCAAGCCCTACAGGGACGTCCTGCCGTATCCCCGTCTTGGGACCCGGATACGACACCTTGGACGAAGCAACGAGCCGAAGCCTCCCAACACGGCGGTTTCTACTACAGGAGAGACGAGATGAGCCAGAAGCAGGATGTTGTAGAAAAGGTGCGCTTCTCCAACGTCAGTCTCATCAACGCGAACCCCATGTCCATCCCAAAGTTCCCCCAACCACAGCGCCTGATGGGCGAACTCATCCACTCGATTGAGGCTGCGAACCCAAGGTTCGCCTGGGTCCAGTTCCTCTTCAGGCGGGTGAACCTCTCGCCCACCCTGGTTGCCCTGAAGAACTCCATGCACGTCGCAGCGGAGCAGATCAAGACCCCCAGGAGGAGCTGGATAGACGACAACGAATCCGACAGGCCGGAGCTCTACCGGGACTGGTACAAGCGCTCCGGAGAGAGGGTCAAGAGGATTGATTCCATTAGTAACGTCCCGCATGTCCTCCTCGCTATCCAGGGGATGTGGGTCGGAGACCCCCGGCAGCTCTCCACCCTCCCCTTCAAGGACTGCCACGACGAGTTGGACAGGCTAGGGACCTTCGTCTACCGCAACCCCTGGATGCTCGCAGAGCTGGTCGAGAGGAGGATGGTCACCGACGTCTCGTCCTACATAATGAGCTACGCCCGCTCGCGCCTCGAGCCGCCGTCGTTCCTCATCACCCAGGAGGAGATCCCCTACTACCTCCACCTCCCGGTCGCCAAGACCGGCTTCCTGAAATCGCTCACGGAGAGAACCGCTTTCACCGAGATCGGGACCGGCGGTGTCGAAGGGGGCGGCGAAGAGACCGAGAACGCCCGCGGCTCCAAGGTGCTGAGGCTCGCCAAAGTCCCGGACATCACAGAGCCCCTGAAGGACGCCAGCGCGGAGAGGCTCGCCCTGCTTGCCTCTCCGAACACCAGAGGCCTCGAGCTGGTCTTCGGCGACGGCCACACCGACCTCCTGCTCTCTTCAAGGTCTGAGCAGGACGCGCAGGAGTACCTGAGCACCTTGGAGTCGGTGTACGGAGTGCTGAACGTCGTGCGGGCGCCAGCGAAGCCAGACTTCCTAACGCAGATACCGAATCTCGCGGGCCTCGTTACCCGATCTCCGGCGCAAACAGGCGCTCAGGATGGTCCGACCCGCAGACTAGCGCGAGGAGCTGGAAGACTGGCTTCGACCATTCGGCGTCGTCTGCCACGGCGTTCGGGACGGTGACTGCCGTGAACCCGTTCGCCCTGTAGAACTCCATCTTGGCCGGGTCCTTCACGCTAGATTTCTCACCGTAGATTTCAAC
>JAKASI010000024.1 GCA_021828185.1 archaeon | reverse complement strand
CAGTCCAAGATCACCCGGGCACCGAAACCTTGGCGAAGCGCGTCTTCGGCGGTGGTCCTGACGCAGTATTCGATGGCAAGGCCGCCTATGTAGACTTCGGTCACGCCGAGTCTTCCAAGCCTCTCGGCCAGATCGGTGCCCTCGAAACCCGAGTAGGCTTCCTTGTGAGGATCGTCTCCTTTGTTGATCAGCGCACAACCTGGGGGCTGTTGAACTCCCTTGTGTATCTCCGCCCCGTGCGTCCGCTGCACGCAGTGAGGAGGCCACATCCCTCCCTGGGCCCTGAAAGAGCAGTGGTTGGCAGGGTGCCAGTCCCTAGTGAAGAAGATCGGCAGCATCGCGCTGGCGAAAGCGGCGATGACCCTGTTCAGGTTAGGGATGATCGAGTCGCCGCTGGGAACCGCAAGGGCGCCGCCGGGACAGAAATCGTTCTGCACGTCCACGACCAGGAGCGCAGCCTTTGGCATGGCCTCACCTCCATGAAATCTTTGGGTGCGCGGTTGAGAGTTCCTCCAACTGCCTTGCAACGCGGGCCCTGATGGCGTCCATGCCCTCATATCTGCGTACTATCTTCCCTGCCTTCGTCAGAGGCTTGAGAAGCACCTCGCCCCTCGGAGCAGGCTCACCTTCGAGCGCAACCATGTCGTTGAACCCCCGGCTGCGGTAGACCTGCTTCCTCCCTCCGAGCCCGCCCCTCTTTGCCCTGAACTCCATTCCACCCCTGCCGCCCACCTCTACTATCTTCGCGCTGAGGTCGATGACCGGCGGGTAGGCTACCGCCGTCCCTACGCCGAAGCCGTCCACCACGTCCCGCAGGCCGGTGACCGCGTCTTCGTCGAGCCTTCCTGAAGCGATGATCTTGACGTTCCTGCCACCCCTGATGTTCAGCTCCCAGCGTACTTCCTCCACTATCTGCCTGAAATTCCCGCGCCGCGACGCCGGGGTGTCGATCCTTATCCCCCAGAGCCTCTTGCCGAGCGCTTCGTAAGCCCTTACCGCCTCCGTCTTTTCATCCCAGAAGGTGTCCACGAGTGCAATCCGGGCCGCCTCCCTGGGCGCGTCCCTGTCGAAGAGCTTCCATGCCTTTTCCGGGTCGCCGATTATCTGGATGAGCGCGTGCGGCATCGTGCCCGCGGGCGCTACCCTGAGGAGCTTGGCCCCCAGGACGTTGGACACGCCGTCGAAGCCTGAGAGGTAACAGGCTCGCTCCACCAGAGCCGAGAGTGCCGGGTGGACTCTGCGCGTGCCGAAGCTGAGCAGGGTCCTGTCGCCAGCGGCCAGGCGGAACCGGGCAGCGCGGGTCGAGACGCTAGTCGAGGAGCCTAGGAGGCCGAGGATGGCGGTCTCGTAGGAGAGAAAGTCGAGGTATCGCCCCTCGATGACGAGCAGAGGCTCGTACATCGCGGTAGCGCCGTCGGCCAGGAACACCGAGCCTTCGGCCATGGCCCAGACGTTCACCGGGACTCCTTCGAGCAGTTTTGCGACCTCATAGACTCCGCTCAGGAGCCCCCAGTTCTGCGGATATGGGACATCACGCGCGTAGACCTCCATCACCACCTTCGGGTTGTTGCCGGTCTTGCGAAGCACCTCCTCGGTGTGGCGGAAGTAGACGTCGGTGGTGTCCCCTCTCTTGATCTCCTTCTCGCTGGCTAGCCAGAAGGTCCTGTCCTCCAGGTCCAGATGGGGCATTTGAGGGGCGGACGGGACACTTTCTTGAAAAGGTATTTCTGCCCGCCAAGTGCCGATTTCCAGGTTGGCGCGGGCAGAGCTCGACCTAGCGGCGGCGAAGAAGAAAGTCGTCTCGTTCATCAGGAGCAGGACCGAGAGGGCCGGTGCCGACGGTGCCGTACTCGGGCTAAGCGGCGGCATCGACTCGGCAGTGACGGCATACCTTACGGTGGAGGCCCTGGGGAGCGGGCGCGTGACCGCCCTGATTATGCCTGACTTCCGGGTGACCCCGGAGACCGATGTCTCCGACGCAGGGGAGGTCGCAGAAGAGCTCTGCGTAGAGACCAGGGTGATCGACATCGCGCCGATTCATCGCGCGTTCACCAAGGGCTTGGCCCGGGACCGGCTGGCGGAAGGGAACCTCAGGGCGAGGATCAGGATGGCCCTCCTCTACTACTACGCTAACTCGTCCAACAGGATTGTGATTGGCACTGGGGACCGCTCGGAGGCGCTTCTGGGATACTTCACCAAGTACGGAGACGGCGGGGTGGACATCCTCCCCATCGGGGACCTGTACAAGACGGAAGTGAAGAAGATGGGCGAAATCCTCGGGATCAGCAGGAGAATCATTTCGAAGCGCAGCAGCCCGAGGCTCTGGCCGGGCCAGACAGCGGAGGGGGAACTCGGGATGGGCTACGACGCCATCGACGATGTCCTTCGGCTGCATGTCAACCGGAAGATGAGCGTCAGAGAGACGGCGGCCATGGTCGGGATTAACACCGAGGAAGTCAGGACCATAGCCAGCAGGGTGGAGCGGACCGCGCACAAACGCGCAACGCCCGAAATCTGCAAGGTCCATTAACTCTTATACGAGGAACTGGACGAGGCCGAAAGAAGGGCCGGTAGTTCAGCGGTACGAACGCCCGCCTCGCACGCGGGAGAACCCGCAAGGGTCCCAAGGTCGGGGGTTCAATTCCCCCCCGGTCCACCTTTTCCCTAGTATCTGGCGTCTCTGAGCTCTCTGAAGAAGGGAAAGAGGACTACGGCGACCGCCCCCACTGCGACCCCGCAGGCGATGATCACAGAGCCGATGGAGAAGAATGCAGCGAGGACCCCTGCGAGGACCGATGCTATGGGCTGCGCCGCAGTGAGAGACGCCGTGAGAGCGGTGCCGGCCCTGCCGAGCATCTCGTTGGGAACCTGTGTCTGTACCAGTGCGTTGATTGGCACGTTGACCACGGCAAGGACGACTCCCATCGCCGCGAAGAGAGCGAGGGCGACCGGGACCGTTGTGACGAAGCCCACGAGGGCGAACAGGGCACCGAAAGCCATTACCCCGAAGAACAGCAGCTTTCCTACATAGCTTCTGAAGTTGACTCGGCCGACCAACACTGAGCCGACAATCATGCCCAGGGCGAAGGCGGCGGAGAGGAAGCCGTAGGTCGAGGCGTCTCCGTGGACCCAGAACTTCGCGTAGGGCGCCAGCAGTGCCGTGAGGGCGCTGGCGAAGAAGTTGATGACCAGGCCGAAGAAGATCAGTTGAAGGAAGATTCTGCTCCGACGGACGAACCCCATCCCTTCCTTGAAATCCCTCGTGAAGCTGCTCTTCCCGGCTGAGGAGGTCGGGTCAGCCCTGGGCATTCCGTATGACTTCGCAATCAACAGCATCATCAACGCGGCGACGAAGAAGGTGAGGCTGTCGTATGTGATGGGCACCTCCGGCCCCAAAGCTAGGATCACGATCCCGCCGATGGAGTAGCCCAGCAACTGATTGAACGACTGGCTGAGAGAGAACAACCCGTTGGCCGCCCCGAGGTTCTCCCTGCTCACTATGCTTGGGATGATGGCGCCGCTGGCCGCCCTGTAGAACTGGGCTCCTGCGTACAGCAGCAGTACCAGGAGGATAAGGAACGAGAAATCCAGTGAATCCGCTGCGTACAGTAGAGAGACGGCGAGGGTCACTATGCCCTGGAAGAGACTGCTGACCACCATGACAGTTCTGCGGTTGGTCCGGTCGGCATAGACCCCTGCGAAGGGTGAAACGAGGACGGCCGGCAGAAGCACGGCAGCCTGGGTCAGACCCACCAGAGCCGTCGAGCCGGTGGTGACCAGTACGAGCCAGAGGAGGGCGACGTCGAAGACGGCGTCCCCAGACTGGGAGATCAGCTGTCCTACCCATAGATATGAGAAAGAGCGGTTCCTGAAGAGGGCGCCGTAGCTGGGCTTCGTTTTGGGTGGTGTCGACGTCACTTCAGTCCGCCTTCGCTTACTCTATCTAAACAGTGGGGCCGGTTGGTCCCTGACCCGCCCTGGACAGCCACGGAGGGATTCGCAGGGGATTCCCCCAAACTTGTGCGTCGCCGCAGGTGGTGCCTCTAATGGGCCAGAATCTGGGGCTCGGCCTCCGAAAGGCCGAGCTGCTTGCCAAGGTCTGCGCGTAACCCCTTGTACCTGTTCCGGACGGTGACCTCTGTGACGCCCGCGGCTTCGGCTATCTCTTTCTGGGTCTTGACTTCCCCTTCGATGACACCAGCGAGGTAGAGCGATGCTGCCGCCAGCCCCATGGGAGACTTGCCAGCAGAGATTTCCTTCTCCTCGGTGATTCTCACGATTTCTATTGCCTTGCGCGCCACCCGCTCCGACAACCCTACGCGAGACGCGATCCTGTTGACGTTCCTGGCCGCGTCCGCCACTGGCATGGTCAGGTCCATCTCTCTGACGAGTATCCTGTAGTCGCGGGCAACTGCCTTCTTGTCGAGGTTCTCCGCCGCCGCGATGTCCTTAAGGGTCCTGGGAGTCTCGGTGTCCCTCATGGCCGCATAGAGGGACGCGGCAGATATTCCGATTATGGAGCGGCCCCTCAGAAGGCCGCGGTCGAGTGCCTTCCTGTAGATGTATGCTGCCCTTTCCCTCACCGCCTGGGATACTCCGAGCTTGTCCGCCATTTTCTCAAGCTCGCGCAGGGCAATGCTGAGGTTCTTCTCCTGATTGCCGAAGGCAGGTGAGCGGTTGTCCCACTTCCTGAGCCTGTCGATACTGCTCCTCATGGGCGAGTCGAAAGCCCTTCCTGACGCGTCCCGGTTGGAACGCCCGATCATCGTAGAGAGCCCCATGTCCCTGTAGGTAATCGATGTAGGGGCACCGGCCCGCGCTCTGTCCCCCCCCTTGTCGTCGCTGAACAGCCGCCACTCAGGCCCCTGGTCGATGGAGCGTTCGGTGACCACGAAGCCGCAGTTGCTGCAGGAAAGCTCGCCGGTGTTGGCGTCTTCCACCAGCCTGCTCTTCCCGCACTGGGGGCACCTATCCGAAACTTGTAGAGCGGATGTCCTAGGGTATCTCAATTGCTACCCACAATTGGTATACAAAGGGCAGTTGTATATAAACTGGTAGTATTTCCGGAGTTAGTTGGTGTCTCTGAGTTTACCTTTGGACTGGCAATCCTATTGGGGGAAGAGGCGGTCCCCTGTGTCAAGGTCCTCCAGAATGATCGCCCTGTAGGGGCACGACTGAGCGGCCCTGAAGACCTCCTCTGCCTTGGTGGTCTTGTCCTCCAGCATCTCTAGTGGGGCGGGGTCGAACCTCGACTTCTTCTTGCTCCAGTCTAGCCTGAACGTCCCCGGGGCCAACTCGGTGCAGCTCCCGGCACCCATGCACAGGTTCCAGTCTGTCCTCACCTTCACTCGCCGGTCCTGCAGGAGCGCCCTTGTCCACCACCCCTCTGGCTCCTTCGACAGTTGAGAGAGCTTGTACATGGTCACAAGTAGCACGGCACCCCCTGCTGCGAACACGGGCAGGACCCAGTCCATGGGAATCCCTTTGGATGCTTTTCTGGTATAAAGGAACCCCGGTCTGGTCCCGGGCCTCAGCTGTTCGATGCCTTCCTTACGAGCTGGGTGCCGCACACGGGGCAGGCAGTCAGCTTGGGGTTCGTGTATGTCTTCGCGCACCCCCTGCAGTAGATCTTCCAAGTGATGTTCTTCCACTCCCCGCCCTTCATCGAAGTCGGCGCAAGTGGTATCGAGAGGACCTCTGCTACGTTCCGGACCGCGAAGTCGTCGGAAACAAGGTTCACGCCCCCTTCCCCGTTCATCAGGTCGAGGCCCAGGGCGAGGAGGGAGAGGTCCGTCTGTGAGAGGGCTCCGATGTCCCCTGTCTTGACCGCCGTGATCTTCACCCTGTTCAGAGATTCCATGGACGGCTCAGTCACCTGGACGCGGGAGTGAATCAGAGACGACCCCACGCTGTGGTGCCTGACCTCCTCCAAGACGAGGTAGGTCGTGTAGTAGCGGCCGCTCCCCTGGTAGGGGATCCCGGCGTAGAACGCCGTGGAATCCAGGACGTACGCCGGCTCAGACAATTGGTGACGCCTTCAAGGATTCATTCTTGCCTTTTCGAAGAAGCGGACGGCAGTCGCAGCACCATTTACTCGGACAGGATGGTCAGCCGATGAGACGTTTATTTAGCTTGTTCGGCGAGGCACACCCCGTTTATCATTGAGCAGGCCTGCTGAACTCGGAAGTGTGAAAGAAGGCAGTTACATCATCATCGACGATGAGCCGTGCAAGGTCGTCAGCCGTGAACACTTCAAGCCTGGGAAGCACGGCAGCGCGAAGGTCAGGCTCGTCGCCCTCTCGCTTTTCACTGGGTCCAAGAAGAGCTACGTGGCGCCGGCGGAGTCGAGGGTGGACATCCCCATGATAGACAAGCGGTCGGGACAGGTGACATCGATCATGGACAACACGGTCCAAATCATGGACCTTGCCACCTTTGAAGTCCTCGAGACGGCGAAGCCAACCCCCGAAGAGATGGCAGAGTTCAGCGGGAACCTTGCCCCTGGGGCCGAGGTAGAGTACTGGGCAATGATGGGCCGCAACCGGATCATGCGGGTCAAAGGCGGAAGCTAGGCACCCTCCGGGCCGCTGTACCATCGTTCAAAATCGTAGGTTTAACCCGAAAACTGGCGGCTTGGGCAGACATGGAAAAGATCGCGAAGCGTATCTTCCCACTCACAGCGCTGGTCATCGCCCTCCTTTCAGTCGCACCAGTGGTCGCTGCATCGACCCTCACCGTGAACCTGAATCCGACAACTGGGCTTGCCAAGGTCGACACCGTCAGCACAACCCGCATCGTATTCACATACCCGGCAAACTCCAGCATGTCGGAGTACCTCCGGAATGTGAGCTCGGCGCTCAAGCTGAACTCGTCCTTCACGGGCGGGTCGGGGGGCGCCATGGAACTCCAGGGGAGCTTCGATGATGAAGAAAGCCACATCGCGGTGAAGAATATGTCCGTGGCTCTGGACTACACGTCCACGGGCAACGCCACGACCTTGGTCATCTCCAAAGTCACCGACGTCACGGCGTGGGTGTCCGGCGTCTTCCAGATGGTCAACGGCTCGGTGGTGGCCAACCTGAAATGGCGGTCCTTCGTCGTCCAGGGGACCATGAACATCGACATGGGAGACCATATGACAGACATCAACATGGTCGGTTCGGCCATCCAGGCCTCGCTAGCCTCGAAGGAGACAGCCCTGGGCTTCATGCTGGGGTCGTTCGGGGACAAGAGCGTCTGGAGTCAACCTACTCTCAATTTCACTCAGCTCGACACTCCGCTGAGCACATGGACCAAGAACTACGACTCGGCCACCAACACGACCACCTTCAGCAAGACCATCTCTGGCACTTCCGAGTTCACTTCTTCCATTGACGACAACGGACAGAACTACTCGCTGTCTGCCACCTCTGACCCGACAGGTGTCATAGCGGTACGTGGCTACGCCATCCCCCAGGGCGACTACCTCGTCATGGCTCCGGCGCCCGCGTCTTCGGCGGGCTACATGGAGCTTGGAGCGGTCGTCGTGCTGCTGGCGGCTGCTGTAGGGTACTTCGTCTACAGGTCAAGGTCGAAGCCGGAAGCTCGGGCACACGCCAACACGACACTCCCCGTCTGATGGAGAGCCTTCACGGGCTCTCCCCATGTTTTCTTTGCACTTCTCAAAACGTAGCGCCCTATCGATGAACATCGCGAGCAAGAACAGTAGGAGGTTGGGCATGGTCATCTCCTCGAATCCGCCCGGATGATCGCGACCCAGGTCCCCACCTTTCCTACGATTTCCGTAGCCGGGATGACGTCGGGCTCCACCAGCATCAACTTCCCTAAGAGCAGACGCGACCCGAGCTTCGCGGCGATGAACGCCTTGAGAGGCAGGATAATTACGGTTGACCTTGCCTCCGACCTGGTTAGCATACCTACTGCACCGGTAGGAATATATCAGGCTATGTACCTATGAGCCAGCCTACCCAGTGAGCAGGCCATGAACCAAGAGGTCTCCGTCAAAGCGTCCCTCCTCGAACTCCTTACCAAGGAACCCAAGCGCTATTCCGACATAGTCAGAGAACTTGGAAGGCCCGACAAGACAGTCTATGTGACCCTGATATCACTCTCAGAAATGAAGTTGATAGAAAAATGCGAGGCGGGAAAATACATCCTGACCGAATCCGGGAAGCGCGAACTTGAACGCATCAGGTTCGTTAGGGTTGCGGTGGAGGAGGATGACCCCGATATTATGTCGAACGCGCGCCTGACCATCGCTTTGGGCCGATGCTACGACCTTCTCCTCGACCTCGACTCTCTCCTTTCGAGGACGTTCAGGAAGTCCTTGGACAAAGATGCCGGCAGGGTCAAGGAACGGCTCGCTCTGGTTAGTGACACCCTGGTGAAGTACAATCTTACGCTCAAGAGGGAGGAGCTCGAGAACGAAGAAAGGAAGACGTTTGCGATATCGCTGAAGGACTTCCTGAGCGGCGGGGTCTGGTGGGGGAAGAGGTTCGTCAAGTGGGGGCTGAAAGACAGGTACCTGCACCTCCTGAGCTTGGCCGAGGAGCTCCCCGAGGGTCAGGTCCGAGACGAAATCTTCGCCTCTTTGTCCCTGTTCGTCGAAGTGGCGTCGGAGCTGGACCAGCGGCTGAAGAGCTTGAGACACCCCGGTTCCGCCCAGTAAGATCCTCGTTTCTCTAAGATTCGAGAGGTTCAATCTGACACTGATACTCGGCCCGCATTTCATCGCTGGCAAACAACGGGTGACGCCGATACCACAATCGGGGAAGGTCAAGTTGTAGACGGAGTCATGAAAACACCAAGCCACTTTCCGAGGAGAGTCAATTCAACCCCTCCCTTTTCGGCATTTGGTCTATCAATAGTCGGGGACAGGTCGCCGAGGGACAAGGAACTGCGTAACGTTCCTCGAACTTCAGGGTGTCAACCAGACTCGCCGTGGAAGCGGGAGGGAGCGCCTCATAGACCTCTCGGGACAACGATGGATAGCTCTTGGAAAGTTGGTCACAGTATTTCTCCGAACAAAGTAAGCACCTCTACCCTCGATAAGTAACTAACTGGAGCGAGGGACCTTGGCCAGCCCGAGTCACTCGCGGCCACCTTGGGATTACCCGCCGAGCCTAATTTGTG
>JAKASI010000007.1 GCA_021828185.1 archaeon | reverse complement strand
TGGGGTCGGCCGGATTTGAACCAGCGATCTCAAGCGGTCTCGAGACAGGCTCCCGAAGCGACCTGCTCTTCCCGAGGCTTGAAGCCTAGACCAGACTAGCCGACGACCCCTAGCAGGCGCCCGCCCAGGCTCTGCTTATATCCTGTCGGGAGACTCCGGCCGGTCAATAACTACTCTCGCGCTCGTCACGCCGGGTCGGAGGCGGACTGCGTGGCGTGCTGCGGCTGCTGCGATGGTTGCTGCGAAGAGAAGTGGGGGACGGCGCAGGGGAGCCTTTATAGGTTGAAAGAGGGGCCTGAGCACTGATGTCCGAAGAGAGGAAGACGGTCATCGTCGGCCAGAGCAAGCCCCTCCTGAACTATGTGACGGCCTGCATCACGATGTTCAACGGCGGCGCAAAGCAGGTTGTGCTCAGAGCCCGTGGAGAGGCCATCAACATGTCAGTGGAGGTGGCCCAGGTCTTGAGGAAGCGCTTCATGAGCAATGTCGAAATCTCGAACATCACCATCGACGGTGAGAGCGTCACCTCGAGAGATGGAAGGCAGCTCAACCTTCCGGTCCTTGAGATAGAGCTCTCGATTCCCGTGGCGACAGTTTCGCGCTGAGAATCGCGCCTTCGCAGCCAGGTTTGGGTAAAGGATTTTAGCCTAACCCTGCGGGCAGAGCTTAGGTTTCTATGAATTCGAGGAAATTCGCGAAGGTCCAGGGCAAGCTCCCGGGGCCAAAGGCCAGCGCTGCGGTGAAGAGTACCGCCAAGTATGTTTCGCCGTCTATCTCCCGCTTCTATCCCCTCGTGGTAGAATCTGCCCATGGGTCGCTCGTGAAGGACGTCGATGGGAACCAGTTCATCGACTTCGCTGCTGGGATCGCCGTGCTAAGCACCGGGTCCACCCACCCAAAGGTCGTCGAGGCCGTCAAGCGTCAGGCCGAGAAGTTCATCCACTTCTCATACACCGACTTCTACTACGACAACCTGATCCAGCTCTCTGAGAGGCTGCTGCCCCTCATCCCGGGCGACGGCAAGAAGATGGTGTACTACGGCAACAGCGGGGCCGAGGCTATCGAGGCAGCGATGAAGTTGACGAGGAACCACACCAAGCGCCCGCTGTTTCTGGCACATTCGGGGGCGTTCCATGGGAGAACCATGGGGGCCCTAAGTCTGACGGCGAGCAAGCCCATGCAGAGGAAGGGGGCGCTCCCTCTGATCCCCGACGTGGTCCACTTCCCGTATCCTTACTGCTATCGTTGCCCCTGGAAGCAGACGTTCCCTGAGTGCGATTACTACTGTGTGGACTACTTCAAGGACCAGTACCTCGACAAGTTCGTCCCCGTCGGCGACGTCGCTTCCTACTTCTTCGAGCCGATACAGGGCGAGGGCGGCTATGTCCCCGCTCCTCCGGAGTACTTCAAGAAGATGGAGTTCCTCCGAAAGGAGGGCGTCCTCTTCGTCTGCGACGAGATCCAGACCGGCGTTGGGAGGACTGGCAAGTTCCTCGGGATAGAGGATTATGGGATAGTCCCCGACGTCGTCACCATCGCTAAGGGCATCGCCTCCGGTTTGCCGCTTAGCGCGACCATCGCCAAGGCCGAAATCATGGAGAGCTGGAAGCCGGGACAGCACGCCTCGACCTTCGGAGCCAACCCCGTAGCCGTGGAGGCTGCGCTGGCTACCCTCGATGTCATAGAGTCCGAAAAGCTGCTGGAGAACGCCCGTAGGCTCGGAGACAAGGCGAAGAAGAGATTCCTCGAGATGAAGGCGAAGTATGAGATAGTGGGCGATGTGAGGGGCAAGGGACTCTTCGTGGGGGTCGAGATCGTCAAAGACAAGAAGACCAAGGCGAGGGGCGACGAAGAGGCAGCCAGAGTCGTCGACTATTGCTTCCATCATGGCGTCCTGGTCATATTCGCGGGGCACAACACGCTCCGCTTCATACCCCCGCTGAACGTCACCGAAGACGTCATGGACGAGGGCATAGACATCATGGAAGAAGGAATCGCAGTCGTTAATTCAGCCACCACCAAAGTCTAGATATGTACGACTTCGAGACACTCGTCGGAGAGCTGCTCCAGCAGAAGCCGGAGCTGAACAGGGATGAGCTCATGCGCCGGGTGGAGGACAAGAAGCGGACCGTGGGGGCGGGCTATCTCACCGACCAGGGGGCCCTCTTCCTTGTGGCTGGGGAGCTGGGTGCGTCGCTCCGGAAGGAGAGCGCGTCTTCGGACCTCGCTATCAAAGACCTGTACATAGGGGCCAACGACGTCACCGTCGTCGCCAGGGTATTGGCGGTCTATCCCGAATCCATCTTCAACAAGAAGGACGGCGGCCAGGGGAGGTACCGGCGGTTCGTCCTGTTCGACGGGAAGAGCTCTGTGAAGATGACCGCGTGGGAGGAGGCGCTCGGGGAAATCGGAAAGCTCGGTCTCGAGCTCGACTCCCCGGTGAGGGTTCGGGGAGCATACGTCAAACAGGGCCTGGATGGGAAACCGAACCTCAACCTGGGGAAGAGGGGCACGATGGAGCGCCTGGACGACGAGAAGGTCCTTGCGAGGCTTCAGTCGATATCGGCCGTGGCCCAGAAGCTCCCGAGCCTAACGAAGGAAGAGCCGTTCGAAGCCATAGAGGGGGTGGTCAGCTCTGAGCCTCGCTATAGCGAGTTCGTACGATCAGACGGCTCGGCGGGGTCTTTGTTCCAGTTCGGCGTGGCCGACGACGGCGGAAAAGAGGTCCGGGTTGTCGTCTGGAGCCCTGCTTCCCGCCCGGACCTCAGGCGAGGCGAGAAGGTGCGGGTCACGAATGTGAGGGCGAGGCGGTCTAACAACGGAGGATTCGAGATCCATGGCGACGCCGGCAGCGCCATATTAGTGGGCGAGCCCGCCGCGAAAAGCGCTCTTAGGGTGGCCTCGACGAGCTCGACCCAGTCTGCCAAGCTTGTCCTTGGCGTGGGGAAGGACAAGAAGGTAAGGTTCCTCGAGGTTGGGGTGGGCCTCGAGGCGCCTGCGCGGGGCGAATTGGTCGAGGTGCTCCCTGACGAGGTGGCAGAGGGGGTTATGCGCTGCAGGGGCGCGGGCTCCCTTCGGATTCTGGTAGACGACGCGTTCCCGGGGCTGGATGCGCTCATGACGAAGCTCCAAGAGGTGAAGGAGGAGGACTCGCAGATAATGGTCGAGGTCATCGCCCTGTCCCATGGGACCGTGGACGACGTCCAGCTGAAGGATGGGACGACGGCGAAGAAAGGAGAGTTGGTCATAGGAGACGACACGGGGGACATCAAACTCGTCGCCTGGAGAGACCTATCTGGGAGGCTTTCGGGCATCCAGCCCGGAGAGAGGCTCAGGTTGGTGGGGGTGTCGATAAAGTCCACGAAGACGGGAGGCCGGGTTCTGCAGCTATCAGCCTTCAGTGTGGTAGAGAGGATCCGAGAGCGGAGCTAGGCCTTCGAGCGTCTCAGGGCCTCGTACTCATAGACGAACACCAGCACGAGGGCTATGACAAAGAGGGCGATCATCGCCGTGCTGATGAAGTTGTAGTAGCTGGTGATGCTGAGGAACGGGAACAACTTACAGATGGCGACTCCGGCGTCCGATATTAAGCGTTGCTGGGAAGCAAGAAGGACGGCCGTGGTTTCATGATGAGGCTTTTATCCCCAAGCCATGACGGCGTGCCCAGTGCCGAGGTGGCCTAGCCTAGTTATGGCACCAGGCTACACCCGACGGGGTGAAACTCATAATCCTGGGCTGGGAAGAGTGATCTGGGGGTCGAGGGTGCGAATCCCTCCCTCGGCACTATCTCTGGGAAAACACTGAGAGCCACGGGTGGGATTCGGACCCACGACATCCACCTGTTTGGGTTCGCCTTACCAAGGTGGCGCTCTAGCCACTGAGCCACCGTGGCACTCGGGCCGGCACCGACTGAACTTGATTCTTAACCTTTCGAAGACAGAAGCGCGAAAGGCTGGCCGCTCCTCGTCTCTGTGCTGTCGCAGCCGACGCGCTGTGACCCAGGCCCCTTCCCGTCGACGAAGGACCCTGCGGCCTTCTCGGCCCCGGAAGCGTGTGGGGGCAGGACGGGCGTCGTCGGAGTGAGTCGCGGTTACCCTTGGCCGCTGGCGCGGCCTGAGGGCGACCGTCGTGCTTCCTTTCAGAGGCCCACGAAGTCGATAGGGGGCGGCCTCTGGTCTCGTGTCGTTTGAGGCCCCGAGGGGACGCCTATGGCCACGAGGTGTGGGACTTCCATATGAAGGGAGAAGGCTACGAAGTCATAGAGCGCGAAGACGGGCTCGTCGACCCGTCGGAGGTGGCGCCCGAGGTCTACTTCGCCCAGTTCGAGGAGTGGCCCGAAGCGGAGAGGAAAGGAATCGCCTATGTGAGGGGGAGGGTACTCGACGTCGGGCGCGGGGCAGGTAGGGTCTGCCTATACCTTCAGAGCCGCAAGAACCTGGAGGTAGTCGGCGTCGACAACTCGCCGCTCGCCCTCAAGGTGGCGAAGGCCAGGGGCGTCAGGAAGACCAGGCTGCTCGCCTTCAAGGACGTCGACTTCGCGCCTCGGTCCTTCGACACGGTGGTGATGTACGGCAACAACTTCGGCCTGTTCGCGAACAGGCGGCAGGCGAAGCGCCTCCTCAGGAAGCTCCATGCCATGACCACGGCCGCCGGGAGGATAGTGTGCTCCAGCGTCCCCCCACAGGACGGACGGCCCGGACCACCTGCGCTACCAGAGATGGAATAGGGCCCGCGGGAGGATGCCTGGACAGGTGAGGATTAGAGCGAGATATCGGGCCTTTGTCGGAGAGTGGTTCGGCTACCTCTGGTCTCGCCGGAGGAGATGAAGGGAATCGTCGTTGGGATGGGGTGGCGCGTCGGCCGCGTCATACTCTCGAAGGAGGGTCCGCTATACGTAGGGGTCCTGCAGAAGGAAGCCGGGCGGCCTACCTCTCGGCGACCTGGGCCGGCTTGAGGTACACCCGGCGGTACACCCAGGAGTTCCCGAAGCGCTCCCTCTTGATGTGTTGCCTGTCTGCCAGGCGGGCCAGGTACGTCGAGATGGTGCTCAGCTTCACCGGCTGATCATACCTCTCCTCGAACTCCCGAGCCACGTCCGACGACGAGAAGTCGCCAGCCGCGAACGTCGTTTCCAGTAGCGTCTGTACCTTGCCGAAGAAGGTCCCCTCGTCCGGCGCCCGGTGGGCGGGCTCCATGGGGACGTCCATGACTTCGAGCATTTCCATGGCCTTCATCAGCTTGTCCCTGGAGACCGAACCCTCCAGCGCGAGCGTGTACTTCGTCCCTTCGTCGTCCTCCAGCTCAATCTTGATCCGTTTCCGCAATGCTTTGCCCTGCCGGTGCCTCAGGCCCCGATTTAGCGGTGGCAGGTGTGAACTTGTGAACCTGCCTGTCAGTTAGTTGGACGGCGTATTGATAGCAGGGAGAAAGTTCACTGGGGTTCACTGGGGCCTTCGCCAGGATGGGCTTGGAGCGGCTCCAATGGAAACAAAGGGGTCAGATTCTGGCTATTCACAGGTTCTGGGTCTGGACAGGCTCCAGTGGAAATAGTGGGGTCCCTGCAGGGCCTTCCCAAGACGGCGTTCACCGGTGTTCACTATCGATCCCCCACCCCACCGTTTCCAGTGGAGCCTATCTCCCGAACAAACAAGCACGCCGCGGTGTCGTCTACACACCAGTAGCTGCCATGTCTAGACCCCAAGGTATATCCAGTCAAGACCGCTAACCGAGTACGGGCCCCTTTACTTACGTAAGATTGACTTCTTCTATTGGGCTCCTTTAGAGTGGAAACAAGCGAAGGGTTGGGGAGGGGGTGCGTAGGCCTGCCTACCAGACTAGGGTGGAGGGGGTGGGGGGTTGTCTGCAAGCCGGCGACGGCCTTCATCGGTCAGCTGGTAGACGAAGGGCTTGGACGAGTCGTCCCTCTTTACAAGGCCCAGCTCGAACAGCTGTTTCATCAGACGGGCAGTGTGCTCCCTGGACTTCTGGAGGACATCGGTGAGCTGGCGGGTGTCCCTGGGGCTCCCGCCCAGGATCCTCAAGGCAGCAAGCTGGGTCTCGTCCAAAGCGAGCTCCACCCCGGGAGCGCCGACCACCGGTTCAGGCTCTCCTGATGCCTGCGTTGTCTGTGATGCCTGTGACTCTGAGCGTGACTTTGGTTGTTCCTGCTGTTGCGTGGTGGGTGCGGGCTCGGTCACAACCGTGGAATTCGCCTGCACAGAGGATTGAGGAGGGACCTTCGGCGGAGGCGAGGCAACACGGGGGGTGGGCGGAACCAAAGCCGACGACGTTACTCTGGCCTGAATGACCTCCACCCTGCCCATGACGTCCAGAATGCGCTCGTCCTGCTTCTTGAGACGCTGTTCCAGCGAGGACCAAAGATCATGACCGAGGTCGTTCGACGCGTTGATTCTTTGGGAAATCTGCCTATACCTCAGCAGCAACGCGAAGGAAAGGGCGACAAAGAAGAAGGACGCAGTCAGAAGAGCGTAGGTAGAAAGCGTGTCCATCTGTGACTTCGTGATGTTTGGTTGTGATATAAGCGTGATGTTTCCAGCGCAGAAGCTGTTCTTTGTGACCTCACTAAGCCGCCCCCACACATTTGACCCAGGCCATCCCCGCACCAAAGCCCAAGACGGCGTTCGGGGAGTCGAAACTCCAACATCGACGTTGCCGGCAGCCGACAAACCCTCTCATATCGTTCTCAAGGCGGGAAGAGGACCCGCTTAGGAGGACTCGCACGAGCAGGAGGCGCGCTTCAAGGAGAAACAAAGGGCCCCAACACACCCCTGATCAAACAAATCCACGCCCGACGCAAGGGTGGGTCGTGATTTATCACACCACTCACATCACAATTCTCTTGACCAATTCACGCAACACCCCCGCAAGTCTGGCTGTTTCTTCTTCTGACAGCGTTCTCACCCCACTGCCAGCTACGTCAAGCAGTCGCCGTACATCGTCGGGCTTGACAACTCCAAGCCAGACTCCAATTAGAAGGGTAACAACCGAACTCTTAACGTTCTCCCTGGCCTGCTGGACCGTTCGAAAGTACGAGCCAATGGTAAGCGGCCCGCTCGCCCCCTTCGTGCGACCCTGGGAAGCCTTCGAGGCAGCCTCCACATACTTCATTTCACCATGGGCCACCCGCACATACAACCGCAGGACCTCGAGTTGCCTGGGCGTTAACGTGGACTGTTCGACCAACGACTCTGGTAGGCTCAAGTCCCATCCACGTTTTACAGGTTTGTATTAAACCAACACAGCGCTGGTTTTCCGAAACTTCTAACAAACCACTGGCATTAATGTATGACCCACACCTAAGCCACGGCTAAACTGAAATAAACACCAATCGGCCCCGAACACCACGACATGCTACCTTATCTACTCGAAATAACAGACGGATGGGTGAGCAAGGTTGGGTAGAAGACGCAAGAAGACCCTCCGAATGGTCCACAAAACCCTCCCGAAAGTATTCGCCTGCCCCAAATGCGGTCTGATTTCCATCCGCATCACATCTGAGCAGGACGAGCCATCACAGGATTTCGTGTTCCGCGTCACATGTGGCAACCCCAACTGTCCTCTCCACGCAGGCCGGGAACTGAGATACTCAACAAAGAGGGCCGACATAGACGTCTACAACACATTCGTCGACGACTATGCCAAAGCCGGGGTCTGACTTGTTCGAGCTGGGCCCGGTAGAGAGACGCCTTACCGATGAGACGAAGAAGCACCCTATCTGCGCAGCGCTGATTGACCCAGAGGACTTCGATCCGAAACAGGCGGCCGAGACCGCCAGGAAGTCAATCAAGGCTGGGGTTTCTTTGATTCTGGTGGGCGGGTCCACCCTGGCGAGCCAAGGAAGGCTGGATGACGTGGTAAAGGAGATTAAGAGTCACATGCAACGTGACAAGTCACAAGTTCCCATCGTGCTTTTCCCAGGAAACATCACAGGAGTATCACGTTTCGCAGACGCCATTCTGTTTAGTTCTCTCCTTAATTCGACCAACCCATACTTCATCATAGGGGCCCAGGCATTGGGTGCCGTCGAGGTGTACAAGAGCAAGATCGAAAGCATCCCGATGGCCTACCTGGTGTTCGGCAACAACAGCACCACCAGCTTCATCGGCCAAGTCAACCCCATACCCGCATCGAAGCCGAACCTCGCCGTGATCTACGCGCTGGCGGCCAAATATCTCGGGATGAGGACCTTGTATTTGGAGGCGGGGAGCGGCTCGGGCGAACCTATCTCCCAGGAAACGATCCAGGCGGTGAAGAACGTGTACGACGGGCTGTTGATCGTCGGCGGGGGAATCACAGGTCCGGACGCCGCTTCCAAGGCAGCGAAGGCAGGAGCCGACGTGCTCGTCATAGGAAACCTCCTACAGTCGTCCGGCTTCGAGGGGAAGCTGAAGCAAATCGTGGCTGCGGCCGGGCCTTAGTGTTCTCGAAGCGGGGCGGTAGGAGCGGGCGGCGCTCCCCACCACTGGAGAACCTATTGAAGGAATCGTGGTCGTACAGCGTGGTCGTCCTCTGGATGACAGCGTTCAATCGGCAAACTCGGTCGCCAGATGCGGATTTAACTTACTGCCGCTCCTCTATCGAGACACGCGCCCCACAAACATGGCGATAAGGTGGAGGAGACAGCGGAAAGAATCACCAAGACGCTCAAAGAGGCGCGAGACGAAGAATCTAGGGCTACTTACATTCTCGTCAAGACCAAAGCCGTCAAAGGCCTCTCTGCAGGTCTGGGAGACGCCATCGACGAAATGGCAGACGGCGAGGCTAAAGAGATCCTGCTCCATGTTAAGGGCGGGTTGGACTGGATGTGGAGAAGGAATCCTTTCCCATCGACGAAGCAGTCAATCACGAAAGGCTGAAACCAACGCAAATCCGAAAGGCCGACGACCCTTGGGCCCAGCCTTAGAACTGGGATCAGAAGTCTTCCAGTACACCGGCAAACTCCCCGACGCCACGACCGGACTCTACTACGACGGGGCGAGGTACCACAACTCGACGACGGGGAGGTTCATCACCGAAGACTCCTACAACGGGACGAAGACCGACCCGATTTCGCAGAACAAGTACATCTATGGAGGGGACAACCCCATGAGGTACGTGGACCCCACAGGGCACTACTTCTTGTCAGCCTACAGGCTGTACGTCGTGGGGGCGAAAAGTCGCCTGCAGGGTGCCCAAACCTGCGCATCGCCCCTCCCTACGGCGCCAGCCCGCCCGAGCCTGGGCGCTTTCTGACCGCCGCCGGACGCACGCGGAAGCCGGGACGCCCCTCGGCCGACCCATGTACAATTATGTTCACGATTGGCTAAATCTGTCATTGCGCAGGCCTTCCGACCGGTTCCAAAATGTCCCAGGGCCTTGCTCTAAGCGACCGACGAGGCATCACCACCACCGCCGCGGCGGTGGCGATTGCAGTCATAGTGGTCGTGGCGGCGGGCTCCGCGTACTACGCCCTCGACGTCCGCGGCGCAAGCACTTCGACCAAGGAAATCGTCTTCGGTGCGACACTGTCCATGACCGGCGACCTCCAGGCCTTTGGCCAAGAGCAGAACTGGACGCTGTCTCTGGCGGTACAGATGATCAACAGCTACGGAGGGATCAAACTAAGCAACGGCCAGACCGAGAAGGTCAAACTCGTAGTACTGAACGACCAGTCCAACCCGACCATCGGCGAGACTAACCTGCAGACGCTGGTCTCTCAATACCACGCCAACGTGATCCTGGGGGAGCTCGGAGGCGTCCAGGATTCGGTGGCGCAGCAGTTCGCATCGAGGAACGCGATCCCATACATAGGGCCTGTGTATGTCTCCACCGCCAAGACTTGCACTAACTGCGCGAACTCCTGGATATTTGCGCCGTTCGAAAACCAGACCAACGAGGCGCACCTGTTCCTCAACTGGTTCCACACGGAAGACCCGTCGACCCCATCCAACAACGTCACAATCGCCTTCTTCGGTGAGGGAGACGCAGCGGCCCAGGCGAACAATGCCGCCGGGGAGGCCTACGCCAAACAGCTGGGCTACACTGTCTGCACGTGCTCTGACTCCACATTCACTCCGGGTAGCACATCAGAGATGACCAGCTTCATCACCGCGGCAAAGGCGGCCGGCGCCGCGGCGGTCTACGGGCTCCCGGTCCCCCCCGACGCGGTGCTGATGATCGAAGTCGCCCACCAACTCGGCTACGCCCCGAAGGCATGGCTGCTTACCAGAGGGACCGCGGTCGCCCCATTCGCTCTACCTGCCCTCGGAGGTGTAGGAAACCTCGCCGTGGGCGTCATGTCTGCATACCCATGGTCCCCAAGCGCCCCATACACAGGGAACCTGCTGGGCCACGCCATCAACAACACGAACCTGGTTCAGCAGTATGAGTCCTTCTGGAAGCACCCCCCGACCCTCGAGGGGGTCTACTTCACCGAGGCCTTGGTCGCAGCCGACGCCATCGCGGCGGCCGGGAGCACGAACAACATGGCGATCAGGAACGCGCTGCGCTCTGGCAACTTCTCGACCCCCATGGGGGAGGTGACGTTCACCGAAGGGGGGCAGTGGGTGCAGTCGCAGCAGTACATACAGCTCCTGCAGTGGCAGGACGTCACCGTCGGCGGCCAGACCCTCCAGGCGCTCCAGGTCCTCGAGCCGACGAACGTGGCGACGACGAGCTACGCCATCTACCCGTTCTCTTGGACGAACCACCAGCACCAGCCGTGGCCGCCGGCGTAAGCGGAGCGAACGAAGTTGGACGAGTTGCTCGAGCTTGACGGGGTATCGAAGTCGTTCGGTGGCGTGGACGCGGTGAGTGACTTCTCACTGGCCGTCTCTGAAGGCGAGGTAGTGGGCCTGATGGGTCCCAACGGCGCTGGAAAGACGACGCTGTTCAACCTGATCTCCGGGGCGCTGGACGCCGACAAGGGGAAGGTGGCGTTCGACGGATCGAGCCTCAGAGGGCTGGGGCCACACAGCCGCGTGGCCCTCGGAATCTCGAGGACGTTCCAAATCTCAAGGCCGTTCCCACAGATGACCGTCGGCGAGAACGTCATGGCGGGGGCGCTCTTCGGGAGGGGAAGATCCTCTCAGGGCGAAGCTTCGGCAGCGGTCCGGGAGCTCCTCGGGTTCGTCTCGCTCTTGGAGAAGAGAGACAGGCCGGCGGGCTCGCTCACCCTGGCCGAACAGAGGCGGCTGGAGCTTGCAAGGGCGCTGGCGACGGCGCCGAGACTGCTCATGCTGGACGAAGTAATGGCTGGGCTCGGCCCGGCAGAAAGGGGTCCCATGGTCGACCTGATCAGGCGGGTGGGAAGCGAGCGGGGCCTCGCCATGATAATCTCGGAGCACGTCGTCGACGCCGTGACGAGCCTCTGCCGCAGGCTGGTGGTCATGGATCGGGGGGCCAAGCTCGCGGAGGGAGAGACGGGCGAGGTCCTGAGGTCGAGGGCGGTGGCCGAGGTGTACCTAGGGGGTGCCTACCCGATCGGAGGGCGTCCCCCGGCGCCGCTGGAGTCACGAGCCTGAGCAAGATGACTCTCCTCTCGGTGGATTCGCTGTCCGCTTACCACGGCAACGTCCGGGCGCTCTGGGACGTCAGCCTGAAGGTCGAAGAAGGAGAGACGGTGGCCCTGCTAGGCGCGAATGGCGCGGGCAAGTCCACCCTCCTCAGATCGATAATGGGGCTCGTAAGGCCGAGCAGCGGCAGCGTCAAGCTAAGGGGAGAGGAGATCTCCTCCCGCAGGCCTCACGAAATAGTCTCTCGGGGCGTTTCGTTCGTCCCCGAGGGGAGGCGGCTCTTCCCGGCCATGACCGCCGACGAGAACCTCGCCGTCGCGGTTCCGAGAGGCTGCAGGGACGCCGAGCAGAGGATGGCCGAAGTCTATTCGATCTTCCCATCGCTTACAGAGAAGCGTTCGCTCCAGGCAGGGACGCTGTCCGGCGGCGAGCAGCAGATGATCGCCATCGGGAGGGCTATGATGACGAAGCCCGCGCTTCTGGTCGTCGACGAGCCCAGCCTCGGGCTCTCCCCTGCAGCCACGGGCAGAACGCTCAAGGCCCTGAGAGGGCTCGCGGACGAAGGGACCTCCGTCCTCCTCGCAGAACAGAACCTCGACCTGGCGCTTTCGGCTTCGGACAGGGCCTACGTCTTCGAGAACGGCCACATCGCGATGAGCGGGGCGAGCGCCACGCTGGTGAACGACCCCCACGTACGGGGGGCATACCTGGGAGGAGAGGTGTAAGCTCGGAGTGGAACTGGTCGGGGTCTCTCAGGCGGTGGCGAGCGGGATATTGCAAGGGGGTTTCTTCGCCCTCGCAGCTTCCGGGTTCTCTCTAATCTTCGGGGTGCAGAAGATACTCAACATCGCCCACGGCGCCTTCATAGTGCTCGCGGCCTTCATCACCATCCAGTTCTCCATAGCGCTCACCCCGGCCCTACATCTCGACCCGCTGGCTTCCATCCCCCTCGACTTCGCCCTCCTCGCCTTGTTCGGGGGTGCGATCTACCTCCTCGTCGTCAGGCGCGTGGAGAGTAAGGGATTCGAAGCGCCGCTCCTGGTCACCTTCGGGGTATCGATGCTGATGGAGTACGTCATCGCCAACGGGCTCGGCCCCATCCCTTCAATCGACCCATCGGGAGGGCTGGGGGCGACGGCCGGGTCGCTCGGGTACTCGAGCCAGTCGATACGCCTGGGCCCGGTCTACCTCCCCGACGCGCAGCTCCTCGCCTTCATGGCGGCCATCGTCGTCATCCCCCTCCTCCAGCTCTTCCTCCGCAGGACGTACTTCGGCCGAGCAATCAGGGCGACGGCCCAGGACGCCGAGGCGGCCGAGTTCTCCGGAATCGACACCACGAAGGCAAAACTGATCTCCTTTGTCATAGGCTCGGGGCTGGCTGGGATCGCCGGTGGGTTCTTCGCGCTCACCAACTCCGTGACCCCCACTTCCGGGGACAACGTGCTGCTACCAGTGATCATAGTGGTCGTCATCCTGGGCGGGCTGGGGAGCGTCGGAGGCACCCTCGTGGCAGGGCTCCTGGTGGGGGTGGTGGCCAGCGTGTCTGGGTATCTCGCGCTCACGCTGCCTATCCAGTCGGGGTTCCACGCAGACCTGGGAAACCTGGTCACCTTCTCGCTCTTCCTAGGCGTCCTGATGCTAAAGCCCTCCGGGCTCTTTGGGAGGGGGGAGCGGGTTTGACTGCAGGCGGGCTGTCAGGGGGCCTCCTGAAAGCGCCCAAGTCGCTAGTAGTCTTCACAGCTGGGGCCATACTCGCAGGGCTCGTCCCCCTCTCAGGAGGCTTCGATCCCAGCTTCCTGGGCGCCTTCGTCATCTACTTCGTATGGATAACCTTGGCCGTGAGCTGGAACCTCACCGGGGGGTTCGGCGGCCTCTTCAACCTGGGCCTCGTCGCCTTCTTCGGACTCGGGGCGGTGGTCGGAGGGGCGGGGCTGCAGTCGGGGATTCCCCTGGCCGCGATGGTCCCCATATCCGCCCTGTCCGGCGCCACTCTGGGAGCTCTCCTGATTCCCACCTTCAGGCTGAAGAGCTTCTACTTCGCGGTGGCGACCTTCGTCGTCCCCTACATGGTCAAACCACTCGTCGAAGTGACGAGCGGTACCTCGGTCTTCCGGGTGCCCGGCGCGGAGATACTGGGCTCCTCGCAGCTCTACTACTCAGGGCTTGCTCTGGCGGTCGCGTCGGTCTTCGGCGTGTATCTGATGATGAGGTCGAAGGTCGGTTTCGCGCTCAGGACCATCGGAAGCGACGAGGTGGCGTCGGCCAGCGTAGGTGTCAACGTGGGCGCATACAAGGCCGTCGCCCTGGTGGTCAGCGGGGCCCTCGCCGCCCTGGCTGGGCTGTACTACCTCGAGATAGCCGGAACGGCCGACACTACCATCTTCCAGAACCTGAGCTTCTCCCTGCTCCCATTGTTCATGGTCATCATAGGCGGGACTGGGACCTTGGAGGGGCCCGTAGTCGGCGCCCTGGTCTTCAGCGCATTAAATTACTTCGTCACCAGCCAGCTCCCAGGTTCGACCTTGGACGTCTTCATCCTTTCCCTGGCCGTGGTGGCTGTGGCGCTCTTCCGGCCCAGGGGGCTCGTCGCCAGGAGGCGTCGGAACTGAGCCCCAGGGCCCCCACCCGCGGGTACGCGGACCGCGAGTATGGCGCCGTCCTGAACCCCGACGAGCTGCCGCGGAGGTGGTACAACATCGTCCCCGACCTCCCCGAGAAGCTGGCCCCTATGCTCGACCCTCACACCCTGGAGCCTGTGACCGAGAAGAGCTTCGAGGCCCTGTTCCCTCGAGAGCTCGTCAGGCAGCAGTTCTCGGAAGAGAGGTGGTTCGACATCCCCGAGGAGGTCTGGGACGCCTACAGGAGGCTCCCACGGCCCACCCCGCTTGTCAGAGCCCGGAGGCTGGAAGAACGCCTCAGGACGCCTGCCAAGATATTCTACAAGGCGGAGCAATTCTCCCCGGTGGGGAGCATGAAGCCGAACACGGCCCTCGCCCAGGCGTACTACGCCAAGAAGCAAGGCCTGGATCTGGCCGTCTCGGAGACCGGCGCGGGACAATGGGGGTCCGCCCTGGCGATGTCCTGCGCGCTGTTCGGCCTGAAGGCGAGGATCTACATGGTGCGGGTCAGTGCAATGCAGAAGCCAGGCAGGAAGATCATGATGCAGACCTACGGCGCCGAGGTGCTGGAGTCCCCGAGTAAGAACACGAAGACAGGACGGAAGCTCCTTGCGGAGGACCCTGAGCATCCTGGGTCTCTCGGCATAGCGATAAGCGAGGCGATAGAAGACACGCTGGCCAACGAAGGGTCGAAGTATCTCCTCGCTTCGGCCTTCAACTACGCCCTCGCCCACCAGACCGTCATAGGGCTCGAGACGCAGAAGGAGTTCGAGCTCCTCGACCTCGAGCCAGACGTGATGTGCGGTTGCATCGGCGGGGGGTCGAACTTCTCAGGCTTCATCTTCCCCTTCGTGAGAGAGAAGCTCCGGGGCAAGTCTGACGCCGAGTTCGTCGCCTGCGAGCCGAGCGCGGTCCCTTCGACCACCAGAGGGAAATTCACCTACGACTACGCCGACACCGCCGAGCACACCCCACTCGTGAAGATGTACACCGTAGGGCACCAATTCGCGAACCCGCCCATCCACGCGGGGGGGCTCAGGTTCCACGGCAAGGCCCCGAGCCTTTCGCTCCTCATACACAGGGGGGTGGTGAGGTCTGTCGCGTTCGGACAGACCAAGGTCTTCGAGGCTGCGAAGATCTTCGCCGAGACCGAGGGGGTGGTCACGGCTCCCGAGTCGGCCCATGGTCTGAGGTACGCCATCGACGAGGCGATCAGGTGCAGGAAGTCGGGGGAGAAGAAAGTCATCGTCTTCAACAACTGCGGCCACGGCCTCCTCGACCTCTCGGCCTACGACGAGTTCAACCGCGGGAAGCTCATAGATTGGGAGCCGGCGGAGTTCAGCGTCCCCGAATATGTCAAGGGCAGATGAGCCGGCGGCGACCCGCCACCCTACCCTAACCCATGGGCGCCAATTAGGGTTTATCATAATCTGAAATCTGTCACGTTTAATTACTCGTTTTCGCTTACAATCTTAAGGTTGGTACGCGCCAAGTCGCCCCGGGCCATCAAGGACGAAGCTCCGGACCTCGAGACCAAGATAATCGCCGCCATCGGCAAGGCCGGCCCGAGGAACATCGCTCAGATATCACGGATGACCGGCGCCCACCAAGAGACGATAAGGTACAAGATCAAAAAGAGGTTCGGCCGGCTCGGCTTGAGGTTCCGCGCCGAGGTCGACTTTCCAAAGCTGGGCCTGAATCTGCACTGGGCCAGCCTGAACTTCTCCGAGACTCACTATGGCACGGCGGACCAGACGCTCGCAGCCTTGAACCGGGTGGGCTACCTGGCGTACTACGGTAAGGTCATCCCACAGGGATACTACGTGGCGCTCTTCGCGCTCCCGGAAGGCACCGCAGGCGGGTACAGGGAGTTCCTGGCAGGGCTGGTGGCCGAGGGGATATTGAGCAGCTTCACGCTTGAGGAGTCAGTGGCCAGCAGGCACAAGCCGATGGACCCGAAGTACTTCAACTTCAGGTCAGGGGGGTGGGATATCGAATGGGACAGGCTCGCGGAGCAGCCGCCGCTCCAATTGCCATCCGGCCCGAAGCCACACATAGAGGACTTCGACTACTACGACCTCCTCATAATCAAAGAGCTTCAGAAGGACTCATTGCAACACCTCACGACGATCGCTAGGAGGTTGAAGGTCCATCAGAAGACGCTGGAGTATCACTATAGGGCGCACGTCCAGAAGTGGAAGCTCGTGCCGTCCTACAGGATACGGTGGGTCCAGGACATCTCGAAGAAACTGGAACGCTCGACCGCGACGACCTGGCTTGCGTTCCGCAACCTCTCCGAACAGGAGCTCGCAGACGTCCAGGCCGCCATCGGCAAGATCCCATTCCTCTGGTCCGAAGACGTCCTTGAAGGCGGCGCTTACATCGCGACCATGTACGCCCCGCTGACTGAGCTGCTCGCTATCTCGGCTTACATCAACGGGGCGCTCCCCAGGCTCGCCTCGAAGGTTGAGATAGGATTCATCAGCCCGGCCGACTCGCACTTCTTCACCGTCCCACACAACATGTACCAAGACGGCGAATGGAAGTTCAACGCCAGGCAGATGCGCGGCGCCCTCCGGAAGGAGTCCGTCGACCCCCTGCAAGAATAGGGAAGACCTACGCCGGCCCTTTGGGGTCGTCCCGCCGGCTCCGTCCGATTGCCCGACATGCCCATGAAGGGACAGAGAGCACGCGGGGGTCGAGGCCCGAAAAGACCTATCTAGACCAGTGTTTCCACTGCTCCTAGATGCCAGAGGGCATAGACGAAATCTTCCGCAGGGCCAAGGAAGGCAAGCCCCTATTCGTGAACCGAGACGCCCTGAGCCCTGAGTTCGTCCCCTCACACCTGCCGTTCCGCGACCCCCAGACCAGGGCGGTGGCCCAGATTCTGGCCCCCATCCTTCGGGGCTCAAAACCATCGAACCTCCTGCTTTACGGCAAGACGGGAACCGGGAAGACAGCGGTGGCCAACTACGTCCTGGCGAAGCTCAAGGCAGAGGCGAACAACCCCAACCTGGTCCTCGCCTATGTCAATACCCGGCTTGCCGACGGCGAGTATCGTACCCTGGCCGACTTCGCCCGCCACCTCGACCTGAGCAAGGGCAAGCAGATACCGCTCACGGGCCTGGCCGTCGGGGAAGTTGTGGACAGGATCTCGGAGAACATACGAGAGAACAAGAAGAAGGTCGTCCTCGTTCTCGACGAAATAGACTACCTGGTAAAGCTCTTCGGAGACGACATCCTCTACTCATTCACGCGGTCAGGGAACAGGCTCTCGCCTGGCTTCCTCGCCATCGTGGGGATCTCGAACGACCTCAAGTTCAAGGAGGGGCTCGACCCTCGTGTCCTGAGCAGCATGAGCGAGGAGGAGCTCGTCTTCCCCCCATACACAGTCGACGAGCTCCGAGAGATACTTACGGAGAGGGCAGCGGTCGCGTTCAGGCCTTCCGTCGCGTCACCCGCAGCCATAAACCTCTGTGCGGCGATGGCCGGGTCGGAGCATGGGGACGCCAGACGCGCCATCGATCTCCTGCGCATCGCGGGGGAGGTCGCCGAGCGGGATGGGCTCCACGGAATCGACGACTCCTGCATCAGGAAGGCGTCGGACAAGATGGAGGTGGACAGGGTGGACGAGGCGATACGCTCTCTCCCCGTGCAGAACAAAGCAATCCTCTACGCGGTCTCGAGGTTCGACGGGGGGACGAACACCGGGGAACTATACCTCGCCTACAGCGGCCTCTGCAGGAGGCTGGGCATCGAGACGCTGACCCAGAGGAGACTGAGCGGCATACTGGGGGACCTGGACCTGCTGGGGCTGGTGGAGGCTTCAGTGGTCAGCAAGGGGAGGAGGGGGCGGACTAAGAAGATCCGGCTCCTGATAGGCAGGGACACCCTGGAGAAGACCCTCGCTGAGGACCCGGCCTTCGGCGCCGCGGGTTAGGAAGCGAACGCCGCAGCCCCGAAGCTGCGCCTCGTCACTTCAAGAGTCGAGAGGTCGACGACAGGGATCACGCTGGGCGTCGGTTCGAGACCCATGTTTGATTGGAAGTCAGTCTGCGCCTGCCACGTCCCCGAGTTGATTAGCAGGGTCCCCCTGTAGGAAAGCTCACCATAGGTATGCACGTGCCCGGCATGGAAGACATCGGGCACCTGGTCTATCACCATGTAATCGCGGGGCTCAGGTGACAGGGCCGTCCTTTTACCATAGGTGGGGGCGAGGTGCCTCGCCTTGAGGAGAAGCCTCATGGCTTCCGTCGGCCTGTCATAGGCGAGGTTCGGCGTCGTGGCTATCACGTCGTCGAGGCTCTTCCCATGGTACAGCAAGAACGAAACGCCGTGGAGCTTCACACAGGCGGGGTCACCGACCCACCGGACGTTGTCCATGGCGTACAACGACTCGGCCATGTCGACTGGCACAGCGGGCTGAGGGAGGGCCTGCCTGACTGTGTCGTGGTTTCCGGGGGATAGGATTATCTGAATGTGCCCCGGCACCTGGGAGAGAAGGCTAGCGGCCAGGTCATACTGCTTCTTCGGGTCCCTTTCCGCGAGCTGGAACTCCTGGCCAGGGTAGACGCCCACCCCGTCCACCAAGTCCCCGGCCACCACCAAGTACTTGACCCGGCCGACCACGTCCTCATCGCCGAAGGCGCCGTTCAGCCACTGGAGGAAGCGGCGAAAGTCGTCCGCCAAGAACATCCTGCTGCCGATGTGAAGGTCGGAAAGGAGGGCCGCGTACACCCGGTGCGAAGTGGAGACGACCTTGTGCCCTGGGACGTCGGGGAGGACTACGGAGCCGGCGTAGAGCGAGCCTGACTTGCCTCTGGACACCTCGACCACGACCATGCTGTCCAGCGGAGCTTCAAGCGCAGACTTCTCGACTAGCGGGTCCTGGCATACGACCTTCAGCGTGCCCGTCGGGTCGTCCACCCTCAGCTCAATGCTCCCACGCCAGCTCGAGCGGTCCGCAAGGAGCCCCGCCACCTTTACCTTCTTCCCCGGCGCCAGGTTCTTGGTGGCAGAGACCGTCGCGCTGTTCTTGGTGTCCAGCCTTTCGCGCACGATGGAGAACAGCCGCTGGTACCTGTCGCGGAACAGCCCGTTGAACCCCTCCGCACCCTCCACCGGAGCGATGGCCTGGGTCGGGTCTGAGAGCACTTCCACCTCGGCGGGGTCCTTCGCCGCAGGCCGCTCCGTGGGCCTGGGCGTCTCCCTGGGCATGAACTTTGCCACGTCGTCTTCGGTAATCACCTTGGCCTCCCCTGGGGAGACCGCTTTCTGCTCGAGAATCTTCTCCACTAGGCCATCAGCATCGGTCCCGGCCGGGAGCGCCCGGATCATCTCGAAGGCCTTGGCATCCAGCATGTAGCCGGAGGACAGGACACGCGAGACAGCCTTCGATTCAGGCACGGGCCGCAGAAAACCCCATGGCGTATTTATCGAGTCCGGCGACATCTCAGTGGTAGGCGCAACGCGGACCGGTCAGCCGCGGACGCCGCTGGACGACTGCACGCACTGCGTCCCCAACTGGACCAACGATTCGAGCATGACAGGATCCCTGGACTCGCAGTACACCCTCGTTATGGGCTCGGTCCCCGAGGACCTGAACATGACCCAGGATCCATCACCAAGCACGAGCTTGAGGCCGTCGAGGGTCCGCTCTTCTGAAATCCTGAACTTGCTGAAGGATGCCTTGGCCTCGCGGGCGAGGACGTCCATCCTGACTGGGATTTTCAGGTTCGTCTGCCTGTACCCCCAGTGTGTCTCCTGCACGACCCGGCTCAGGAGCCCTCTTTCTGCCGAGAGCAGGTTGGAGATCAGGGCCGCAGCGTTGATTCCGTCCTCCCAAAGCCCCCACTTCGGATCGACTACCTTGCTCGGCTCAGCGGCGAATACCCCCCCTTCTGCCGCGAGTACGGCGAAGGTCTTTCCAACCCGGCTCCTCTTCACCCTTAGCCCTAGCCGCTCGGCCTCTTCTTCAACGGCGCTCGACGTGTTCTCTGAGATGACTGCGTCACCCCCCGCGGGCCCGAGGGCGCGCAGAGCGAGTATCGTCAGAATCGAGTCGGGCACCACTCTCCCTGACCCATCCACCATCACCAGCCTGTCGGCATCCCCATCATGGGCGAAACCGAAGTCTGCGCCCAGGGTCGGGAGCATCGAGGCGAAGTCGGACAGGTTGGCCGCGGTAGGCTCCGGGGGCCGGGCTGAGAACCTCCATGAGACCTGCGCGTTCACCGGGATGACTTGATGGCCCAGGGCCTTGAGTATGGCCGGCGTCGCCAGCCCGCCGGGGCCCCCCGCGCAATCCACTGCTATGCGGAGCGGCTGAGAGGCGCGCGGATAGCGGGCGACCACCGCTCCAATGTAGTCGTCAATCACCCATTCGTCTGGGACGAACTGCCCGAAGGCCCCCGTGGGCTTCATCACATCGACGGCCATCGCCCGCTCTATCCTCTCTTCATCTGACTTCGGAAGCTCCATGCCGTCGCGGTTGAAGACCTTCACCCCCGAGAACTCTGGCGGGTTGTGAGATGCAGTCACGGCGAACCCGGCCGTGCACGACCTCGACCTGGTCCCGAACGCGAGCACCGGAGTAGGCACGAGGCCGAACACGCTGGCGTCGCTCCCCACCGCGCTGAGGGCCGAAAGGACCGTCTTTGCGAGGAGGGCCGAGGCCTTCCTGCCGTCCCAGCCCACGCCGTACTTTCCTCTCCCGAACGCGAAGGCTATGGTCTCCGAGAGCCTGTAGACCTGCTCGGGGGTCTGGGTATGGTTGAAGACGCCCCTGACGCCTGCAGTCCCGAACGCCTTGGTCATCTCTATCGCTCTATGATCTTCGCCCAGAGCTCGGGGGTGGCTTTCTGGGCAAGGCCGTGGAGGGTCGTAGCGAGCTCTCTGATTTCCCACTGAGCCTGAAGGGCCGTCCTCTGCCAGACCATATGCATGAGGCTCCTCGCGCTCAGGGTCATGACCAGCTTGGTCTTGATGGCGCTGGGGAGCACATACCGGGCGTCCTCCTTGGGGACCCCCGCGGTCACCATCTTCTCGTAGGCTGCGTAGACAGCCTTGAGCCCTTCGTCGTAGGCCTTGTACGCTGCCTCGTTGGCCTGGATGCTGGGCGGGGTCACGACACCCTCCCTGGTGGCGGCCGAGAACCTCTGAGACTCTTGGTCGTAGGACACAGCCCTGTGGCGGACCAGCTGGTGCGTGGTCACCCTACTACAGTCCTCAATCTCGAACATGTAGACGACCTGGTCCAGCAGGGCCTCGGGGTCGAACCCAGCGCCCTTCTCCGAGAGAACCTTCTTCAGCACACCGAGGTCTGTGCTGTAGATGAGCTTAACCCGCATGGGCCCCCCCTCCAAAGGCCACCTCGCTGAAGACAGGGCAGACAGACTTGCTGGCGAGCTCTGACACGACGAGCTCCGCGAAGCCCTCCCCGGTCCGCCCTCTCCAGAGCTCCACGAGGGTCCTCGCGTTCATGGACACGAACCAGTCGGCGTCCTTGACCCGCGTCGCCCGGAGGTACGGGAAGTCCCTGACGAGGCTCCCCACCTCGGCGTCCCCCGCGCCCTCGACGAGGAGAGTCAGCGTGAAATGTTCGAAGACGTCGAGCGACTTGTCCTGGAGGGCCTTGGTCAGAAGGTACCTCCAATAATCAGCCCCCTTCTGCTCAAGTTCGGATTCTATCTCTTCTATGGTCTTAGTGCTGTAGCACCTCCTCATGGCCACAGCAATCGTCCTCTCAGGGTAGGGACTGGACCAGATGAGAGAGACCTTCATCGCAGAAACACTCCCGACCCGACATTCGATTTAAACAAGCGCCTTCAGAGAGAGGGCCTAGTTGAAGGACAAGACTCGGTCAGTCTCCGGAGCCAGCATGCCCTGCGTGGTCGTCCTGCACGAGGTCTGGGGCCCTGACTTGCACATACAGGGGGTTTGTAAACGGCTCCGAAAACTCGGGTTTGCAACAGCCGTCCCATCTCTCTACAGAGGATACGAGTCGCTCCTCACTCCCGGGAACATCGGAAAAGCGATGGCCGCAGTATGGGACCTCTCTCTTGAAGAAAGACGCAACAAGAAGAAGGTCGCCGCCGAGCTCGAAGCCAAGGCCGCCGACGCCGACGTCGCCGAGATCCTGGCGGTCCTGTACGACCAGGGCTTCAGGGACGGGATGCTGGGGATCGTGCTGGACGCAGTGCAGGCCGCGCGGGAAAGGCACGCGAAGGTCGCGACCCTGGGATTCTCCCTCGGAGGAGGCCTATCGCTGGCTGCCGCAGCCAGGCCGGGCCATCCCGACGCCGCCGTCTCCTATTGCGGAGAGCCGCCTAGCCACCAGAACCTGGCTGGGACCGCCATACCAGTGCTCGCGGTCAGTGCCAGCGACGACGAGCTCATGAGCCCACTGATGCCTAGATTCGTGGAAGTCGCCCTCGAAGAGGGGATCGACCTGACAGTCAAAATCATCCCTGGCACTCAACACGACTTCTTCAACGAGACGAAGAAGGAACGATACAACCAGGCGGCGGCCGAGGAGGCGTGGGACGCCACAGCCTGGTTCCTGGCGAAAACACTGGGACAGAGGCGGTCTCTCTCAAAGAAATAATAGTGGTCGTTGGGAGGCTAGGCTTGGGCCGGGGTGGCAGAGTGGTTAATGCGCGGGCAACCCGCCCAAAACGAAGCGGGTCCGCAACTCGAGATCAACGACCAGTCAGCCCGTGACCTTCGGGTCGCGTGGGTTCGAATCCTACCCCCGGCGCCTAACCTGAGAGAACTGGTAGACGACGAGTCGGGGTAAAGCAGCTACGTCGCTCAGGCTGTCTTGAACGATTCGCCGCACCCACAAGTCGAGACGGCGTTGGGGTTTTCTACGACGAACCCTCCGCCCATCAGCTTCTCTGACCTGTAGTCAACCGTTGACCCAGCGATGAACGGAGCGCTAGATCTGTCGACCGCGACCTTGGCTCCACCCACCTCTATCACGTAGTCATCATCGGAGAGCTTATCGTCAACCACCATACCATAGGAGAGCCCTGAGCACCCGCCCGCCGTGACGAATATCCTGAGGGCTGCTCCTGGCTTGCCTTGCCTTTCGAGGTAGAGTTTCAACTCGTCCGCCGCCTTCGTTGTGAGCGCCACTATGGGCTTGACCGCTACGCCTTGGCTCAATCTACAAGGAACTCTCCGTCGCTCGTATAAAAATAAGACTCTCAGGCGGCGAGTTTCTGCGCCATCTTGGACACCTCGGCGTAGGGAGGTTCGACGGATGGGGTGTCGGTTGCCCACCTGTATCGGAGCATCCCCCTCATGTCCACCACGAACACGGCGCGTTTGGAGACCCCCTTGTACCCGAGGCCCACCCAGGAATCCTGGAGGACCCCATAGAGCCTGGTGACTTTCTTGTTGAAGTCGCTCAGTAGCGGGAATTCTAGGTTGTACGTCTGCGCGAATGCCTTGAGAGAGAAGACGCTGTCGACGCTCACCCCCACGACCTGCACGCTGGCCTTCTGGAGCCCGCCGAACCAGTCTCTGAACGTACACATCTCCTTGTCGCAGACCCCTGAGAATGCAAAGGGGAAGAAAGCCAATATCGTGGTGCCATGCTTGGTGAACTCATCGAGGGTCCTCAGGGTCTTGTCAGCGTCCGGGAGGGAGAAATCCGGGACCTTCTGCCCCAGCCTGAGCGCCACGACCATTTGACGGGGCGATTCTGATTTAAGGCTACTTCGGGAGCTTCTGCAGCACCTCTAGGTACTTGGCGGCCAGGGAGACCAGCCGTTCCTGCCTGTCCATGTCCTTCTCAACAGCGAGCGCGGCCGTGGTCTCATTCAGGCGCGCTACCAGGACGTCCCGCATCAGGACCACCACCGTGTCGTAGGTGACAGGGGTCGCCCTGGAGATCAACGAAAGGTCGTCGTGAAGCACGCAGTAAATCCTGCCACGGTACCTCACCTGTATCCCGCCGTCCTGGGGGCAGGGGTCCGCGAGCATCGTACCCCCCCTGCTCACGAGTTCTGCGGCTAGCTTCATCCTGTCTTTGGACGTCCCACCCAATGCATCGCCTGCTCCAGCGTGCGTATTAAACACGGCCCATTCGAAAAGCACTTAATCCCATCATACCGAGCACCGCCGTTCCCGGAGTCACTCATTGAGCGCAAAAGCGAAGAAACAACAGGAGAACGAAGCGAAGCTCGCGAAGGCAGTCGTGAGCCTGCAGCAGATTTCAGACTCCAACATAACGCCACGTAACATCAGGAAGATCATGAAGGACTCGGTGCTGATGCTCCAGGACGCCAAACAGAGCGTGGCGGTCAGGGCTGCGAACGCCATCAGCCTTCTGGACGAGGTAGGCCAGGATCCCAACATGCCCTCGTTCGCGAGGGTGACGCTCTGGTCCGCAGTCTCCGAGCTCGAGTCTATCAGAGAGTCATAGGCTGCCGGGAGGCGCCCATCTCCTCCGTTCGCCCCGGGAAAAACTTTAACACGTTCTCGCATGCCATAGACGCGATTGCCTAGCTGCCCGAAGTGCGGGAACAAGGAGTCTCTCCCGACGCGGTCTTTCAACGTGATAGTCGAGCCGGCAAAGGGCGAACGCGGCATGACCGAGAGGCGGGTCGGGATGTACACATGCGCTCAATGCGGGACGAAGTTCCCCACGGTCATAAGCAAGCAGAGATACTTGATCGTCGCCGAGGAGCAACTGAAAGCCATCCAAGACGAACTGGGCTCGGTGAAAAAGGGGAACGAAGGACTAACTGAGAGGGTCCACGAAATGGAGCGGCAGCAGCGGGAGCTGGAGAGCTCCATGGCCAAGGCCGCGAGGGAGAACGAAGTAAGGCGGATGAGAGAGAAGCTCGCCGAGCTCGAAGAGTTCGTCGGATTCTTGCGAAAAGAAAAGGGCGAACTCGAGCAGAAGGCTTCCAGGCTGCGCTAGCCTAGACTCCCCCGGAGACGACGGGCGGAAGAGCGTAGCCCGCTTCTGATTCGTATGAAGCGACCTTCTCTTCCAGCACAGCCTTCTCGGTCCGAAGGGCCTGCACCTGGCTTTCCAGCTCATTTGCAGACTTCTCCAGCTCGAGAGTGGCTATCTTCTCCTTTAGGGAGTCGATGTCGGCCAGGAGCGAAGCCTTCTCGGTGTCGAGAGACCTGATCTTCTCCTCGAGCTCAGTCCTCTGGTCAGCGTATTCGGTTACTACTTCCATGGCTGCCGACGCTCCAGATACACGCCGCGCTTACCTCTTGGTTGAACTAAAACAATTGATAACATCGTGAACTTGTATGAATCCGTCATCGCACTCATTGGACCAGCCTCAGGGCGCAACCAAGAGTGAGTCAATCTTAAGAAGCTGCTAGCCTTCCTGATTAATGAAAGGGAAGTTTGAAGCAGAGTGCTTTGCCACTAAAAATATCGTCGATACCATTCGTGCTGGGCATGCACAAGGGGAAGGTGAATATTCACTACACGGTCAACCAAGGGGTAGAGTACTCGGGCTTCACGGCCATAGGGCGAGAGTTCACTGACGAAATGGTGCGCGGATTCCCGGTCATGAAGGCGACAGTCTCCTTCGACGGCAAAGGCTACGAGGCCATGTTCGGTTGGATTCAGATAATATCCCATATCCATGGTGACGGCTTGGAAAGGCACTTCGAAGTCGATCTTGCTCCTTCCATGCAAGGCAACGACTTCCCCTACTGCGAAGTGGGATACAAGCCGAGCATGTATGACGCTCCATGCAACAGGCCTAAGACGAGCATGACTTGGAGAGCGTATACATTCCTATTCCAGTTCATTTCCCAGCCCAGACGCGAGGCCAGCAGGCGCTTCTACCCTCTGGTCGGATTCACCTGGGGCTACATCCTTGCGGATCGGGGCAAGAGAGTGGATGTCACGGAGCTGCGAGAAATACCAACCAACGAGTGGAAGAGGGTGTTCCCAAGAAGCCTTCGGAAGTTCCCAAAGTGGTATGCGATGGCGAAGAAAGATTCGGGTATCAGCTAGGAAACACTAAGACCCAAGACGCGCCGTATATTTCCCTCAATTCGCCGTCAAGCATGCTCTGTGCCTCTGAAACTGAATGGAAGCATGAACATACTGAACCATACATACGCCCTATCTATACCCTAGGATTTATGAATCGATAGCAATCGACCGCACCGATGCCAAAGGGTCTATGGGTATGGCCTTCCGATCCCCAAGGCCAACAGGAGACGCTGGAGAAGGTCGCCGCCTCTCCTCACCTGAATGCGGCGCTGGCCGTCCTCGCCAAGAGTGAGGAGGGGATGAGCAACGCCGAGCTTGACGACGCAACCAACGATAGCTCCGAGTGGACAACCATCTGGGTGGTGAGACAGCTTACGTCCCTCGGCTTCATCGAGTTCAGGGTGGACCTCTTCGGGAACCCAGCAAGGTACCGCCTGACAGCGCTGGGCCGGACAGCACTCTCCAAGATAGCAGAGCCGCCGCTGGCTGTGCCTCCTTCAAATCCCCAGCCTCAGCAGGCGGCCGCGTCAAAGCCTGTCTGAAGATTCGGGGGTAGTACTACATTGGCCTACTGCGGGCACTGTCCGTCCGCATACGTGTCCCTGAACGGGAGTATGTCGTAGGGGGCTCCGCTCTCCGCCAGGACCTCGGTCAGGGTGAACGTGGACGGGTCAGGGGAGTACCCCCGAAGTAGTAGGCGTTCCTGAGAAGTACGAAGTCGTGTCCGAGTTCTCGAAGGACCACTCCGCGATCCCCTGAGACTCGTCATGCCACGACCACCCTGCCGAGACCCCATTCGAGACGCGGGTGACAAGCTGGACAAACGCCTTCGGGGGGCCCGCCCGAGGGCCGCGCACTCTTTCTGGGTCAAGAGCCTCGCGTGCGGCTAGGCGTTCATGGCCGGCAAGATGGACGACTCTCTCTTAACCGAAGCGGAGATTCAATCTTGGCTGTCAAGAAGAATCAGCCCAGGACGATTATTTCCCTCTGGCTCTTTGACAGCTCCCTGTAGCCGTTTGCGGTCACCAAGACATCCTGCTCAAGGTTGCAGGTCCCCGCCCTCCCTTCGACCGAAGGCTCTATGGTGAAGACAATGTCCTCTTCGACCTCCTTCTCCCCCTGCTTTCCATAGCGGTTCGGCCACCTGGGTCCGAGGAGGGGCCCTATCTCGTGGGTGCTCCTCCCCAGGACGTGCCCGAGCGCGTGCATGTATTCAGGGAAACCCTCTTTGACGATGAGTTGCCTGGCCGCGGCGTCCACCCTCCAGCCGGGGATCCCCGGTCTGAGGATAGTCAGCGCGGCGTCGTTGGCGCGCCTCGCGGCGCCGAAGGCCTTCTTCACCTCCGCTGGGACGGCCCCGCCTCCGACATAGTATACCCTCTGGAGGTCGCTGCAGTAGCCTTCATACCTGACGCCGAAGTCCAGCTTGACCATGTTCCCTCTTTCGATCTCGTCGCCGCGGTATCCGAGGTGCGCCGCCGGGGCGGCTCCTACCGCTACCGAGGGACAGTGGTCTGCCGCCCAGGCCGGAGTCAGCCGCCGCTCCTCTATGAGCGCCTGGGCCGCGTCATGGACCTGCTTGTCGGTCCTCCCCGGCCTTATCTCCTGCTCGAGCTCGTCGTAGATCCCCTCGCACTCCCTGATAGATTTCGCGAGCAGTTCGACCTCCTCAGGAATCAGCTTCGCTCGGAGGGCGATGGCGATGTCCTCGGCGGAGACGAAACTCTTGGCGTAGGCTTTGAGAGCTGCCCTCAGGTACCGCTCCATCCCTGAGCTGAGGCCGTCGGCGGCGCCGAGGTCGCGGCTGGTGTTGACAGCTATCCTCTTCGGTCTCCTCTTGGAGACCAGCTCCCTGAGCGCGGGGGCGGCCCCCTCTCTCCCATACCCAATCACCTTGTGATACATCCCGCGGCTTCTCACCAGCTCTGACTCCAAGCTCCCAACGATGGCCGTACGTTCCCCATCCCGTTCGATGACCGCCGCGGAACGCCATGTGAGGTGGTCGAACCGGAGATCCCCGGCCAGCGGGTCTTCGTTCCCCTCGCGAGAGAAGGTGATCCACATGTCGACCCCGCGCTTGTCCATCGTCTTGCGGACGACCTTCAATTTCTTCTCCAGAAACTCCTGTTTCAGCGCCCCGCTCCCCTCTCTCATGCACGTCCGGTCAGGCCGGCAGGCTTATCCGTCTTCTGGCGCGTTTATGCCAAGCCTCCAGTTGGACCGTACCCACAATGCGGGGCGTGGTTCGAACAAGCGGATCCCAGGCAGTGGAAATGACTGTCGGGGGTTGGTCCGCCCGTTCACGGCTCTATGAACGTCGACGAACTAACCTCACCGACTTGGCCGACACCACTGGCAACAGAGGCGCCTAATGTCAGGGGGATGGAGCCAAACGCCGAGAACGAAGCGGGCGCCCCCGGATTGGCACCCGAGCGCTCACTCTTCTTGGAATGGAAAGCCGACGGCGTTGGTCACAATACGACGCTCCGCGCCTCTCAGGATCTCGTCGAGTGTCGAAGGTTGCACCCCGACCAGCTCGCTCAGGGCTGTGAGGGTAATCTTCCTGGGGAATTCGAAGTATCCGTGAGCTACTGCCTTTGCCATAATCTCTCTCTGCCTGTCGGTGAGGGCTGGCTTCCTCTCAAGAGGAGTGATGTCTTCAGTCTTCGCCTCGACCCCTTCCTTCTCCAGCTTCGACAGCACCTGCTTGAAATCACTGGTCTTGCGGACCACAAACTTCCACAACGCGGGCTGGGATTCCGCATCGAGGGGGCACTTGAGACAGATTACGGCGGCGTCGTTCGAAGCCGCGCATATCGCTGGCCTGGAGAGCACTACCAGCAGCGGGACAGAGTCTTCTTCTCCCTCGCCTTCGATCGCCTGCCTGACCCCCTCTGTCCTCCGTATCTCCGCGATTGCCGCGTGGATGCTCTGGGGCTCACCCCCGAGCTCTAGCAGCAACGACATCCCCGTCTTGTTGAAAGGTTTGCAGTCCACGACGCTCAGCTTGACGCCGTTGGCTTTTGCCGCATCTTGCAGCCTGCTCTCTGTCTTCACCCGCAGCGTAATCTGCCTGAGCGTCATCTAATGGATTAGGGTCAGCCACACATATTTAACTGCAAAAGGACGAATCCCACGCAGACTGCTGCCTCCGCAACAGGCCTGCCCAATCCCTTAATCCACAAGCCAGCCGCAGACGGTGGACACGTTTGGTGGGCCTCGTAACCAAGCGAAGCGAGATAACTGACAAAGGTGACGCAATAGCCCTCGAAACTGTATTATCATCGTCCTTTGCGTGGCTTTCACGGCCAAAACACCTCGATTTCACGACTCACCATCGAACCGCGTACTAACGCCGAGTCTGATTGACTCCACTCTCTCTTCCATCTCAGAACCTGACGCCCCTGGGCTCGCATTGCTCGTCCGCAAGGATGGCAGCACCATCTTCGAGCGTGGCTATGGTCTCCGCGACCTCCACACGCGCACAAAGATCGACCCCACTACAAATTTTCGCCTCGCTTCCTGTACCAAACAGTTCACTGCCATGGCCACCATGCTTCTCATACGCGACCGTGCGCTCACCTACGACACGCACCTCACCGATGTTCTCCCCGACTTCCCAGCGTACGGGAGATCGATCGTCATCCGCAACCTGCTCAACCACACCTCCGGCCTGCTTGACTACGAAGATTCAATGCCTCAGCCCCAGCCAAACACGCCGCCTGACCAACGGCCCCAGATTAGCGACGCCGGCGCCCTCGCCCTCCTCAAGCTTGCGACTACAAAGTTTCAGCCAGGCACAAGATGGGCATACAGCAATTCCGGCTACGTCCTTCTGGGACACATCATCGCGCGTGTCTCTCACAAACCGTTTCCTGAATTCCTCGACGATCGCATCTTCTCCCCACTCGGCATGAGGGACACCGTGGCCTACGTCAAGGGGAGAAACGAAGTTCCGAATCGCGCTTACGGGCATTCGAAGCAGGGGAGCGGCTGGATAGAAACGGACCAAGACGCCACCTCCGCAACTCTGGGCGACGGCGGTGTCTACTCTTCCCTGAACGACCTGGCCAAGTGGGATGAGGCGCTCGCCCATCACGCGCTCCTCAGTGAAGAGGAAATGCAGCCTGCGCTCTCTCCCGTCAACGTCCCGAATGGCGGTCCCATCGGCCCCAACGGTGAGCCCGCCGCCTATGGTTTCGGCTGGTTCCTGAATCCCTACAACGGCCATCCTCGCATGTGGCACCATGGCGAGACAGTCGGCTTTCGCGCCAGCATCCAGCGCTTCACCCACGATCGTTTGACGGTCATCGTCCTCTGCAACCGCTCCGACCTGAAACCCAGCGCCCTAGGCGAGCACATTGCCGACTTCTTCTTCACGCCGAAGAACCAGGCCCGCCCCGGTCAGTAGATTCAATGGAGGATGGGCTTCGACCCTCGATAATTTGCAGAGAGAGTTGCGCTAGGCGCAGCTCATCACACATGAGCGGTTCCGAAGTTCGTTTAGGGCGTGGCGCGGGGAGTGGGGCTCGGCACCCTCTGGCGCTTTGATTATCGCCAAGCGTGGAACCCACAACGAAACGGTGAACATAACCAAACGCACCGCGCTCGAATCAGCAAGCTCACAGTCCTCCAAAGGCAGTCAGCCCAATCGCCGGGACACCCGGCATTGAAATCCTAGGCTCCACCACAAGCGGGACGGCGGTCGAGGGACCTGCAGTAGAACGCGCGGACAACCGCAAATCGGTCCACCAGTCCCCGCGCAAGTATCCCAGACCCTCAATTTGACGAGAGGACGCCTATGAGGTGGTCGATAGATTGCTTGAAAATTTCACTGGAGACAGGAATCCTGTGACTTCCGTCCTTTGTGGTATGCATCCGTCCCAGTTCCGCAGGAAGGCTCATTCGTATCGTCGAAGACGAAGACTTCTTGTCGGCAAGCGCGAACCTGAGCAACGCGTCCTTGTTGAGGTTCGCCGCCTCAGTCTCTGGTCTCATGGATAGCCTCAGCAGCAATTGGGACTGCCTCTCGAAATCGTCCCTTCGGAGGATTCCGAGGCGCAGGGCAATCCACCCCTCGGCGATCATACCCAAAATCACACAGGCGCCATGTCCCATCTTGTAATCAGAAGCGCCTTCGATGGCGTGGCCGACGGTATGCCCATAGTTAAGAACGGACCTCAGGTCCGCTTCTCTCTCGTCCTTCGATACCAAGGCCGCCTTTATCCTACAGGCGTCGACTATGATTTCGTTCGGAATCCTAGTTTCCGTACCGACGAGTTTCGATAGCTTGTCGAACATCCTCTTGTCCGCGACGACCGCGCACTTCACGATTTCTGCGACCCCATTCATGATCTCCTCGCGAGGAAGGGTCCTGAGCACGAGGGGGTCGGTCAGGACTCCCTTTGGCTGGTGGAACGTGCCAATCTGGTTCTTGCCCCAGGGGGCGTCGACTCCAGTCTTTCCACCGATGCTGCTGTCGACCTGGGAGAGCAGCGTGGTCGGCAACTGATAATGGTCAATCCCCCTCTTGTAAATCGAGGCGACGAAGCCCGCGAGATCCCCTACCACGCCTCCCCCCAGGGCGAGGACCGAGCTCTCCCTATCTGCTCCGAGCCGGTTCAGCTTCGCGGCCAGGGCCCACGCCGCCTCGATGTTCTTGTTGGCCTCGCCTGGTGGCAAGGATACCAACTCCACGCTCCGAAACGCCTCTGCGAGCTCGGCCTTCAGCTTCCTTCCATACAGGCGCGACACAGTCGTGTCAGTCACTACGAACAATGAGCTGGCATCCGCGAGGCGAGGCAGCCGCTCGACAAGTTCACCTAGGATACCATCGCGGACGACTATCTCGTAGCTCTTATCGTCTCCAGAGGTCAGCGAGACTTCAATTCTGGCCGTTCTCATTGCGAAGGTCACTGGAGAAAGGGGTCTCGCTCTCGTTTATGGTCTTGTAGAGCAGGTTGCAGGTCTTGATGATGCCGCCTAGCTCCTTGGGAAGGAGCGCCTGAGCGCCGTCGCTCAGCGCTTCCTGGGGCTTATCGTGAACTTCGATCATCAGGCCGTGGGCGCCCGTCGCTATGGCTGCTCTGCTCATGGGTGTAATCAGTTCCCTTCTTCCTGTCCCATGGCTGGGGTCGGCGATCACAGGGAAGGGCGTTTCCCTTCGGACTACAGGAATGGCGTTCAGGTCCAGAGTGAACCTGGTCTGAGGTTTGAAGCTGCCGCCGAGGGGTGTAATTCCGCGTTCGCAGAGGATTATGTTCCTGTTGCCGTTGGCTACTATCCGCTCCGCGAAACTGAGGTATTCGTCAATCTGGGCCCCGAAGCTCCGCTTGAAGAGGATTGGCTTGTGAGTCCTGGCTGTTGCTTCAATCAGGTCTTGATTGAACATATTCCTAGCTCCAATCTGTAGGATGTCGGCGTACTCCGCCACTTTCTCGACGTCGACCTCGCTCCTGACTTCGGTCACGGTGGGAAGGTCGAGGTCGTTGCCGACATCACGGAGGTGCTTCAGGCCATCCAGGCCCAATCCTTGGAACGAGTGGACGGACGTCCTTGGCTTGTAGGCGCCGCCTCTTAGGACTTGGGCGCCAGCCTCCTTCACCTGCTTCGCAATACGGTAAATCTGCTCGTAGCTTTCTATGGAGCAGGGTCCACACATGTAGACAGGAGGGTGATCTCTGCCGATTGAGACCCCGCGGACTTTCACTACGACGTCCCTGCGGATGTAGCTGCGGCTGACAAGCCTGTAGGGAACCTGGATTCTGATTGCATCGTAGACTCCGGGCATCGATTTGAGTTGGTCGAAATCCAGTTTCTTCTCGTCTCCAATCACCCCGATGACCGTCTGGAATTCTCCAGACGAAACGTCGGCCTTCAGTCCCTTGGACTCGATTTTGTGTGTCACAGCGCTCAGTTGTTCTTTTGTCGCGCCCGGTTTCATCACGATGCTCATGGCGACCCTTATCTCCGAACCGGAATGCCAAGCGCAGAACCCACGCTAGGGAACGAGCATGAAGTGCCCAGAGAGTTTGCCTGTGTCATTTCTGTGAGATTCCTGGAATCTAGAATGTCCCGTAATAGTACCGGCCCGCATGGGCCACCACGAATCGGCGGGACATCAACTCTGAACGCAGACCTCCTTCAGGCTCCCTCATTTAAACGAGAACGAACATGTCTGTACGGTTCTCCTGACAACTTGGATGGTCGCATTCACAGGCGTTCCAGGGACGAAGGCCTTCGCCCCACTAGTCCCCCTCCGTCATTTATCTGATTCACGGCGGCCGGTAAGATCGTTAGAACCAATGCTTCTGTTGGCTTTAGATCAGACTCGGCGCTTCGCGAAAGTCTAAATACGCTCCGTCAAGAGTTGTGACGAGCCAGTTTGGAGCTGCCAACCAGAGGCGGTTCACTTTATCTCCAGGTTGACTACTGGCGAGTCTAGAGGGTCATCCCGTAGCTTTACGAGCATCTGCACCTCGATTTTTGGCCGGACATGCCCCGAACTCGCTGAAAAAGCGCGGACCGCCTTCGAATATGGAACGGACCTCGTGGAGTTCAGGCTGGATTATCTGCGTTCGCAATCTTTCGACGAAATCAAGACAGGGCTGGAGGAGTTCATCGAGCGCTCAGTGCTGACTGTCAGGCCCAGAGCCGAAGGAGGGAGATTCAGGCGAAGCGAGCCAGAGAGGCTCGACCTGATCCACAGCCTGGTGGAATTGAAGGCGCCGTTCGTTGACGTCGAATTGAAGACCGTGGAGGGGGACCATGGCCTTTCGCTGACGAAGAAAGGGGGGCATTTGATTGTCTCGTGGCACGACTGGAGCGGAACTCCAGACAAACAGCGCCTGTTGTCTGTTTTGCGACGGGCGGCGGCCTTTGGGATTCCGAAGATTGTGACGGCGGCAAGGGCTGCAGAGGACAACCTCTCTATCCTCTCCCTGTATGACGACCGTCGTAGACCTTCGCCGATCGCCTTCTGCATGGGTGAGAAGGGAACCCTCTCACGAGTGATGGCCATCGAGAGAGGCAGCCCCATATGCTACGCATCTCTACCTGGAGAACCGACTGCCCCGGGACAATTGGTTGTCGGCCAAGCCGTCGCGATTAGGAGGCTACTGCAGGGTGACTGAACGCTACTTGCTCCTAGGCGGAGACGTTTCGCGGTCCCCGACTCCCAGAATGATGAATGCCGCTTTCAAACAACTCGGACTCGACGCTACATACAGCGCGTCCAACGTCGAGAAGGGCGAACTGGGTTCGGCCTTCGCCGGAATATTCGAGGCCCAAACAAGCGGTTTTAGCGTAACCATGCCCCACAAGACGGCGATAGTGCGCTTTCTGACTTTGCTGGACGACGCTTCTTCGAGGGTTGGGGCTGTAAACACCGTCAAAAGAGAGGGAGAATCATATCTGGGCTACAACACCGACGTCGACGGGATTGTAGAGTCCCTGGAGTCAAGGGGGCACTCTCGGCCGAAGCGCGCATTCGTGATTGGGACAGGTGGCGCGGCTCGAGCCTTCTGCGAAGCGATGCACGAGCTTGGCTGCGGCGAACTCGTGGCCCTTTCCAGGTCTCCAGGGAAGGCTTCGGATTTCCTCGAAGCGATGAGGGCGGCGTTCCCGAGAATAGAATTGGATGTGGTTCCTGCGGAAAACCCACCAACGGAAGCGCCCGACCTTGTCTTCAACGCGTCCCCCGCTGGCGCCAACGGGATTGACTTGCCCGGGCATACGAAGCGGATACTCGAGAGCAGACCGACAGTCTTCGACGCTGTCTACCTCCCAGTCAAGACGGAGCTTATCGCCATGGCCGAGAAGTTGGGCTGCGAGACAATCTACGGGCACGAGATGCTACTGGCCCAGGCCGCAAACGCACTGAAGATTTGGACTGGCCACGACGCCCCCATCGAGACGATGAAGAAGTCGCTACTCGATTCGCTCGGGGTGCGAAGAGATTGATTGGAAGAGCAGAGGCGATGGGAGCGATCAGCGTAGTCAATGCCATCGCATGCGGAAAGGGCGCGACGGTTTCGGTGAAGCTCCCGACGTCTGCGAAGCTGGAGCTACGGGAGCAGAGGGGCAGCTGGCACGTCTCGCTCAACGGAAGAAAGACGGAATCGACTTTGGTTGTTCAGACCGTCAGGCACGCGATAAGAAAGCTCGGAAGGGATCCCAGTCGGTACTCTGGATCAATTCAGACGGCCACCTCTGCACCCATCGGCGTCGGGCTGAAGACTTCATCGTCTTCCTCGGTTGCGGTCGCGCTCGCAACCTTCTCTGCTTTCGGGAGGACGGCCTACAGGCCAAGCGAGGCTCTCGACTGCAGCGTGTCTGCCTCCCTCTCAGCAGGAGTCAGCGTGACAGGTGCCCTCGACGACGCCGCTTCATGCCTGCTGGGGGGTGTGAACTTCGCGAACAATTCTAGCGGACGGATCCTCTCCACCGCAGCCCTGCGACGTCAGTTGAAAGTCGTCATCAAGGTGCCCAAGGGAAAGAGCAGGAGGGGTCAGGTCAGTCTGAACGAGGTCAGGAAGTTCTCAAAGACGGCCGAATCGATTTTCAGAGTAGGGAGAAGGGGGGGCGTCTGGAAGGCAATGACGCTAAACGGATTCCTTTATTCTTCGATCTACGGATATCACCCTCTCGACGCGCTTAGGGCCCTCGAGGCGGGGGCGTTGGGTGCCGGCCTTTCAGGGACTGGACCCGCGTTTGCCGCGGTGTTTGATGAGAGCGGGAAACCCAACGAGATTGCCAAAGACTGGAAGGATGGAGGGGCCACGGTGATAGAGACAGAGACCAGTGATAGGGGCGCAGTCATTGGCTAAGGTGTCGTTGGCCGCAAGTGGAAAGCTCAGCGGCAAGATCGAGGTCCCGCCGAGCAAGAGCTACACCCACAGGGCCGTCTTGATGGCAAGCCTCGCTTCCGGGGAGAGCAGAATCAGTAGACCACTGGTCTCCAGGGACACTCTTGCCACCTACTCTGCCTGCAGGGCCATGGGCGCGAAGCTAGAGGGGTCGGACGCCGGTTTGACTGTTGTCGGTTCGGAGCCGCGCGCTGCTCAGGATGTAGTCAACGTCGAGAACTCTGGAACGACCCTCAGGTTCATGACCTCGGTCTTCACATTGCCAGAGCGCGGCTGCACGGTGCTTACAGGAGACGCGAGCATCAGGCGGAGGCCGATGCAGGGACTCCTGGATGCTCTGTCTGGGCTAGGGGCGAAGGCATGGTCGTCGAACGGGAATGGATGCGCCCCCATCATCGTGGGCGAGGGAGGCATGACTGGTGGAAACACAACGATGCGGGGGGACGTCTCGTCCCAATTCGTCTCATCCATACTCATATCGGCGCCACTCGCGCAGGGAGACTCGACGCTCAAGGTAACCGACCCCGTCTCGCGGCCCTACATTGAAGCCACGCTGATGCTGTCAGGGCTCCATGGGATTAGAATCGAGCGTGACGGCGTCTCCAACTTCTCTATTCCAGGACAGCAGGTCTACAAGCCCCACGACTTTTCCGTGCCCGCGGATTTCAGTTCTGCTTCGTTCGTTATGACGGCGGTGGCGCTGATTGGAGGGAAGGTAGAGCTTTCAGGCCTTGACGCCTCGCTCCCGCAGGGAGACTCGGCCATAGTGGACATCCTGGTCCGCATGGGCTTAAGGGTGGATAGGCGGGGCGACTCCGTCCTTGTCCAGGCCGACGGAGAGAGGCTCAAGGGCGGGAGCTTCGACCTGTCCGACACGCCGGACCTCCTCCCTGTCCTTGCTATGCTCGCCCTGAAATGCGAAGAGCCACTGGAGATAACGGGGGTCGCTCACGCGAGATTCAAAGAGACTGACCGGATTGGTGTGGCCACAGAGGGGCTTCAGAAGATGGGGGTCAGGGTCGAGGAGAGACATGATGGGATGAAGATAACCCGGCCGGTTCGACTCTCTCGCACCGTGCTGGACGCCCACGACGACCACCGCATGTTCATGGCATTCGCCCTAGCTTCGATGCTAGCTCCAGACGATGTCAGGGTCGTCGGCGAGGAGAGCCTCGATGTCTCCTATCCCGATTTCCTTGAAAACATGCAAGGGCTAGGGGTAAGGGTGGTCAGAGAATGAGCGGTAACGTCATCGGCGAACGGTTCCTGCTGCTTATCTTCGGGGAAAGCCACGGGAAGGTCGTGGGGGCTGTCCTCGACGGCTGTCCCGCAGGCCTAGGCCTAAACGAGGACGATATCCAATCAGAGCTCGACCTCAGGAAGCCCGGTCAGTCAATCGTCACCACCCAGAGGATGGAGGAGGACAGGGTCGAGATAATGTCGGGGGTCTTCAACGGCCACACCACGGGTGCGCCCATCATGATGCTGATTAGGAACACCGACAAGGACTCCAGGTCCTATGAGGCGATGGTGAACTCACCCCGCCCAGGGCATGCCGACCTGGTGGCGAAGATGAAGTATGGTGGTTTCAACGACTACAGGGGGGGCGGGAGGTTCTCAGGGCGGACAACAGCTTCCTTCGTCATGGGCGGCGCAGTGGCGAAGAAACTCCTACGCGAAACCCTCGGGGTGGAGGTCATAGCCTACTCACTGGAGATCGGTGGAGTCCGGGCAGAAGGCTTCGACATCGACACAGCTAGGAAGAACCGCTACATGAACGAGGCACGCGCCCCCACCGCAGAGGTGGCGGAACAGATGAAGAGGAAAATCATCGAGACACGGGGGAAGGGCAACAGCCTGGGAGGAATAGTGGAATGCGTGGCCCTGAACGTCCCCCTGGGCCTCGGCGAGCCCATCTTCGGGTCGTTGGACTCTGACCTCGCCAGGATAGCGCTCTCGATTCCAGCTGTTAAGGGGGTGGAGTTCGGGTCGGGGTTCGCTTCGACGAGGCTCACGGGGACCGAAAACAACGACGAGTACTACTACGACGGAGACGAGATCAGGACGAGGACCAACAACACTGGCGGGATTCTCGGGGGACTGTCCAACGGCATGCCCATAGTCTATAGGGTCGCGTTCAAACCGGCATCTTCCATAGCATCGAAACAAACCACCGTAGACCTCGCCACCCGGAAGGAGATCGAATTAATCGTCCCCGGAAGGCACGACCCAACAGTCGTCCCCAGGGCAGTCCCAGTGGTCGAAAACGCCACGGCCCTAGTGCTCGCCGACCATGCGGTAAGGGCGGGAATCATACCACCCATATTGGGCAAGAGACAATGAGCAAGGCGAAAGCGGAGCCCGACATCGCGGAGCTTCGGGCCGACATCGCCGAGACCACCAAGGAGATCATTCGCCTCATGGGCCGAAGGAACGACTTGGCCCGGCAGGTCGGCAGGCTGAAGGCCAGAGAATCCCTCCCCGCCGAGGACGACGCCGTCGAGGACTCGCGGCTCAGGGAGGTGACCGAAGAGTGCGACCGGGCAGGGGTGGACAGGGGCGCCGGCCTCAAGATTCTCGCGGTTCTTCTGGCCGAGTCCAAGAAGGCTCAGGGGATTTCACCCCCTGCTTCCGGTCCCACCCCTATGTCCGTCTTCGCCAAGGCCCTGGCGCTCCAAAAGGGCGGGGCGAAGCTGATTCGTCTCGATGTAGGCGAGCCAGACTTCAGGCCGCCGAAGGCGGTCTTGGAGGCGTGCATCGAAGCCCTGGTCGGGTTCAAGACGCACTATACCGAACCCAGCGGAATCCCGGCGCTCCTGTTGGCCCTACGGAACTATCTCCGGAGGAAGAGCGGCCTCGAAGTGTCGAACGACGAGCTGGCCGTGACGCCGAGCGGGAGATTCGCAGTCTACGCCGCTCTTTCGGCTACAATCTCTGAAGGGGACAGCGCCCTGGTATTGGAGCCCAGCTGGCCGGCATACAAGGAGGTCCTCCACCACATCGGTGCCAAGCCGATAATGATACGCACAAAGCTCGAGGAAGGGTGGTCGCTCTCCACCGAAGCCCTCGCCGAGGCGATCCGCCCGAACACCAAGGCCATAGTCCTGAGCTATCCCAACAACCCCACAGGGAAAGTAATCTCTCCCGAGACCTTCAGGAGTGTGGTCGAGTTGGCAGACGACCGCGGCCTCACGGTGATAAGTGACGAGATATACAACGAATATTCATCGAAGCCCTGCCCCAGCATACTTCGGACCACGCCGAAGAAGTTCATCTTAACGTCGTCCTTCTCGAAGACCTGGGCGATGACAGGATTCAGGATCGGCTACGCGGTCTCCAGCAGGGACGTCATAACCAAGGTAGCCAAGATGACCTCCATGGAGGTCACCTCGGTCCCGGAGTTCATCCAGTTCGGAGCCATAAAGGCCCTGGACGCCGACACGGAGGTGAAGAGCAACGTAGAGGAGATGAAAAGAAGGATCGACGCGGTCTCCGAAGAGCTCGACAAAATCGACTCCCTTGAGTACTTCAGACCAGACGGCGCCATGTACTTCTTTCCCCGGCTGAGAAAGCAGGGTTGGAGCGGAGACCGATTCGTGGAAAGTCTCCTAGAGAGAGGGGTCAGCGTTACCCCCGGCCTGGCCTTCGGCGACTATCCGGACTTCTTCCGCATATCCCTGGGCCAGCCAAAGGAGACAATCTTGGAAGGGGTGAGACGGATGGGCGACCTCCTCGCTTGAAGGTCGCAGTGCTGGGTTCCTCAGGGGCGATGGGCTCGTACTTCGCGGGTTACTTCATGCGTCTAGGCCACAGCGTAGTGGGTTCGGACCTGCGGCCAGGAAGGTCTCAAACAGGGATCCGCTTCGTCCGCACGAACACCGAGGCCGTCGAGGGAGCCGACCTCGTCCTGCTCGCTGTCTCAATCCCGGAGACCCTGAATGTCGCACGCGGGATTGCCCGAGCCCTGAAGCGCGGATGCACGCTAGTAGAGATCACCTCGGTTAAGGGAAGTAGACTTCATGCGCTTGAGGAGTTGGCCGCCGAGAACAAGGTCTCTCTGCTCTCGGTCCATCCGATGCTCGGTCCATCATCGAAGTCGAAGGCCCCGAAGATTCTCGTCGTGGGGACCAAGAAGGACCTGGTCGCCGCCGGGCGGGTCTTTCCCGGGGCCAGGCTGATCCTAGTCACCCCTCACGAGCATGACCGCCTGATGGCCTACACTTTGTCCTTGGTTCACTTGACAAACCTCGCTCTGGTTTCCGCAGTCGAGAAGGGGAGCGGGCTGGCCGAGTTCAAGAGAACCGCCCCCCCATTCGCATCGGTTCAGTTCGACCTCGCCAGGGCCGTGCTTTCCCAAGACCCTGCGCTCTATTCGCAGATTGACACAGAGAACCAGTCTGCAGCCGCGGCCCTCACTGCACTCATCGCGGAGCTTTCATCGCTGAGAGGGCTGGTCGCTAGGAAAGATGCCAAGAGCCTGGAAGGGGAGTTCAAGAGAGTAGTGCGCCGGTTCGCGGATTCGGAGCTACGAGCCTCCCTTGCCCGCATCTACTCCGTCGCGGATGGCTAGGCCGCTCTTGCGGCGTCCCTCGGCGACCGCACCTAGAGTCGTCTACTCTTCGGAATAGACCGCCACGCAGTTTGCGGTTGGGAGCAACGAGTAAAGGCGCTGGGCCTTCCCATCGAAGGTCAACGTGTGGGCACCCTCCTCAGTGGAGACCTTCTCACTGACAGACAGCCTTCCGGTGTCGATGACGTCGATTACGCCTGGTTCTCCAATCGCACAGTAGAGGCGACCCTTGACTGAGTTATGCCAGAGCACATCCGGCTCTCCAGAAAGGGGGATGTTCGCGGCTTCCCTCCCGTTGAGAATATCCAGTACAACCAGAGCCTTGCCGTCACACGCAACGAACGCACGTCCTGCCCCCTCGACCACTTCCAGACCATGAGGTCCAGGCACCGAGACTGGAACGAATCCCTTTTCGCTCATTGTCTCTGGAGAGATGAGGGCGACGCCTGGAGGGTCACGAACATTCACGAGGAACACATCCAGTTTTCTGTCGTGAATGCACCACCTTGGCCGGCCTCTGAGAGCCAATGACGACAGTTCCTCCCCTGACACCTGATCGAACAGCCTGGCCTTGTTGTCCTTGACGTCTGCCACCAGCAGGTGCTTCCTGATCGAGTCCCATGCGAGCCCGTTCGGCCTCGGCCCAGTCGAGATTTCCAATTTCGTTCGGTCTGTGCGGACGTCGATGACGAGCACCTTCCCCTCGCCCCTCGAGGCGGCGAAAACAAGCCCGTCTGACTGGGCGCAGAGGACCCCGCTTGCCTCAGGGCACCCGGGTATAGACGCCACATGAGCCATTCTCCCCCCATCGACGACTTCTACACAGTTGTTTGCTGTGTGGGCGATGTACACCTTGCTGCTCTGCAGGTGGACATCGGCGTGGTCGTAACCTCCTTCGCCGTGTGGAGGGAGGCTGATCCTGCCAACCTGTCGGAGCATGAGCCTGACGCGTCCTCCCCAGAGAACCTAGGCCGCGTGTTCTAGCTTGAGCCCTTCCTGCAGCCTCTGCTGGCAGTAGCTGTACATGGCGTCGTAGAAGGGGAACTGCAGCTTCATGTTCTCGAAGTCGTCCTTCGCGGTCTTCCTGAAGCCAAGCGCCGCCGCTTCCAGCCCCGGAGACTCACTCGGCGCGTTCGGTATGTTGGCGTCGGCTCCCCTGACTATCTTCGCCAGCTCGAGGAGCGCCGGGTCCTTGAGCCCATACTTCTTGATGACAGCGTCGAAACTGACCCTTTCTTCCCCGTTCTCCTTGTAGTGCATAAGTTCGGCGCCCTGGGTGTCGAATGGCGTGGCGTTCTCCTTTTTCGCCACCTCTAGGACCTTCTCTCTCGGGACGAACAGAAACTCTGCCTTAGGGTCCACGAAGCGCTTGATGACCCACGGGCATGCAATCCTGTCCACCTTTGCCTTCTCTCTTGTAACCCACTTCATAGTAGTTCAGCTACCTAGGTAGCGAACCTACTTATATAAACGATTGGACGACATCAGGTGCACGTTGTCAACGGTCGTCCCTCGCGGAATGAAGGTCGGAACCGTCTCGCTCTGGCTTCTCCTGCTGCTTTCCGAGAGGCCGATGTATGGATACGAGATTATCAGGGAGCTGGAGAAGCGCTTTTCGGGATTCTGGAAGCCGAAGACCGGCACGATTTACCCGGCTCTCGAGAAGCTCGAACAGAACAGCCTGGTCACCAGCAGGATCGAGTTCATGGAAGAGGTCCCGGACCGGAAGCACTATGCACTGACTGAGAAGGGCAGGGCCGAGCTTGCCCAGTCGATGGTCTACTGGACGAGGGTCACCGAGGTCCTCGAGAACTACAAGGAGTCGCACGAGTCCCTGGCCCGGTACAAGGTCGAAACCAACAGGAAGGAACTGTCGAAAATCCTTGCGGACCTGGGTCGCGCTTTCGAAGGGGAAGAAGTCGAATTGCATGAACTGCTCCCGGTCGACAAGCCAGTAACGATGAAGCCAGTCGAGCCATTGAAGTTCAAGTTCCTCTATGCAAAGGAGAATCACAAACTAGAAGTTCACATGGAGATAGAATGGCAGCCGAAGGATAGTCCGTAACTCTGCCCGCCTTGCGTAATGTGTAGCTGCATGCGCTACCGTAGGATACATGAAATGCAATAATAGTCTGGGGCGAGCGACAGGAGAGCCAAATGGCGTTATGTGTCGGCTTTCAGGGGGAGCACGGAGCGTTTAGCGAGGAGGCGATTGTCCGCAAATTCGGAGCGAGGGCCAGGCCGGTCCCCTTCCAATCTCTCAGGGAGGCCTTCGACTCCGTAATGAAGCTCGAGGCTGACTTGGCAGTGGTCCCCGTGGAGAACTCCCTGGAGGGCGGGGTAACCGAGACCTACGACCTGCTTCTCACAAGCGAACTGAAGATAACGGGGGAGATCAAGGTCAGGATACGCCACTGCCTGATTTCAAAGCCTGGTTCATCCCTCGCGGGGATAGCCACGGTTCTATCACATCCCCAGGCGCTGGCGCAGTGTAGAAACAACCTAGCAAAGCTCGGGCTCAAGGCCCAACAGTTCTATGACACGGCTGGCAGCGTGAAATTCATAGCAGATTCAACAGACGTTTCGCTCGCCGCGATAGCGAGTGAGTATTCGGCCAGAGTGTACGGAATGAAGGTGCTGCGGAGAAGCATGGAGGACTCGAAATCAAACTACACGAGGTTTCTCATACTCGGGAGGAGGGCGAAAAGAAGGTCGAAAGTAGCATACAAGACATCATTGGTGTTCTCTACAAGGCACAGGCCTGGGTCCCTCTTCAGGGCCTTGGAGCCGTTCGCGAGAGAGGGAATCAATCTCACCAAGATTGAATCTCGGCCGACGAAGCAGACGCCATGGGAGTACTATTTCCACATCGACTTGGATGGGTCCGCATACGACGGCCCGGTGAGTCGAGCGATTAAGACACTGAGAACGCGCGCCGACTTCGTCAGGGTTCTCGGTTCGTATCCTGCCGACAGCGGGCAGTCCCATTCGCACGGCCATTTGTGATTGGTCAGTCGTTCATCTAAACCGGACGACTGACGAGTTGATGTGAGCTTGTAACCACGTCTGTGGGCCGCATGCCGCCCACAGCACGCGCCCGAATTGATTGGCTCGAGCCCTGCACCTCGCCTGGGTTGTAAGACTAGGCCCCAATCAAGAACACTTTGGTGCGAAAAGGCAGACAGCGTTATGACTCTCCGACCACCATCAGTGCTCTTCTAAAGTCGTAGTTGTGGTACGCAACGCATCATGGTCACTGGGCGTCGTAAAGCCGTCTTACACGACGCTTAAATATGAGATCAGTAAATTGAATTTCGCAATTATATAATTGGAAGCCCTAGCTCACAGCTTCACCCGCCGCCGGGTTAACCAACTCGCAGCCGCTGCTATGGTTTCGCTTTTCATTCTTGGATTCTCTGTGCTCCCCGTGGTGACGGCGTCTTCTTCGGAGTTGCGCCTCCCCAACGCCGTACTCCCCCTCGAATACATCACCCACACGAACGGCAAGCCCGGGGGTGGAGGACATGGAGGGGGCAGCTCCTGCGTGACGACTTTGCCCGCTCCTACGGGTGTTTCCTATACGCCAAGCCAGATTGAGGCCGCCTACGGGTTCAATACAGCTGCGACCGGTGCGGGGGAGACCATAGCAATCATCGACGCCTACGGAAGCTCCACATTGACGAGCGATCTCAACTGTTTCGACTCCCAGTTCGGCCTCCCACCAGCGAACCTTCAGGTGGTCCAACCCTTCGGCAAGGTCCACGGTAGCAACAGCAACTGGGGGCTGGAGACGTCGCTGGACGTCGAGTGGGCCCACGCCATGGCCCCGGCCGCCAAGATACTTCTGATAGTCACTCCGAGCGCCAGCCTGCAGTATCTAGTCAACGACGCGGTCCCCTACGCAGTTCAGAATGGGGCCAGCGTGATTTCGATGAGCTGGGGGGCTGCCGAGAGCGGCAGCAGCTGCTCCACTTGGACTTCTGAATCATCATACTTCGCTAACGCTGTGTCAGCGGGTGCGATTCCAGTGGCAGCGTCTGGCGACAGTGGCGCCAACGATGGGACGTCCTCTCCGACTGTGAACTACCCTGCCTCGGACCCCAGCGTCCTAGCCGTGGGCGGCACCTCCCTCACGCTGACTTCGTCCAACACCTGGAGTAGCGAGGTGGTCTGGAACGACCAGTACGGGGCGAGCGGAGGCGGAGTCAGCGCTTGCTTCTCAGAGCCGACGTACCAGTCCTCTTCAAGCATCAAGGTAACAACATCTTCGGGTTCCTTCTACCCCTTGACCAGGGCAGTCCCCGATGTTGCTTACAACGCTGATGTGCTGACTGGCTACTGGGTGTATGACACATCAGGATTCAGCGGTTGGGTTCAGGTCGGCGGGACCAGTGCAGGAGCCCCGCAGTGGTCCGCAATCATCGCTGACGCCAAATCATCGGGCGACAGCATCAGCGGTTCCTCAGTGCACACACAAGTCTATTCTCTCGTAGGTTCTACCGCAATCCATGACATCACAGGCGGGAACAACGGCTACTACTACGCAACTGTAGGGTACGACGCGACTACAGGCGTGGGGTCGCCGGTCGAAGCCAACATCATCGCCGCATGGTAGAATTACCGCATCGGAACAACCTTCGAAACCCACATTTTGAACCTGACCGCTCCAAGGTCCTCTTCAATACGTCATCAAACGCGGATGGGACAGGGCCCTGCGAAAGGACGAACACGTCGACTTGAACTTTAGGTTCAGTGCGGGGGGTGGGATTCGAACCCACGAACCCCTAAGGGACGGGATGCCCCATCCGAAGCTAGGCCGGATCTTGAGTCCCGCACGGTTGACCAGGCTTCGTTACCCCCGCGCGGGATGCGCTCTCCAAGTTCAGATATAGAGTCTATCGCTCTTGGACCGTGACGACCCTGCTCGTCTTCCTCAGGAGCCGGTGCGAGGATATCTCGATTATGATATTGCAGTACCTCGCCAGCTGTCCGAAGTACGACACCAGGACCCTGCTGTAGCCTGACCCGGCCGTGGAGAGTATCTCGTCCATGATCTGCTTCTCCAGCTGCATCGTCTCCTCCACCAGGGCCAGCGACCTCCCGATGAGCATGATGTCGGGGGCCAGCAGGCTCTCCACGGTGGTGTTGAACGCCTCCCTGGTCTTTGCCGCAAGCCTCTGCATGCTCGCCGTGACCTTGGGGTCCCTCTTCGCCCTTACCTTTCTGAGCCTGACCAGCTCCTCCGCCGCGTCCTGAATGATCCCACCAATCTCATCAAGCGTCTTGGCCGATACCCTGTTCCCGGACGCGTGGAGCGGCGACTCTATGCCGATCTCCGATGCCAACTCCCTCCTGCTCAGCGCCACCAGTAGCTGCCTAAGTATCAGCCAGTAGAGCTCGTCAATCTCCTCCTGGATGCGCGACACTTCGTTCAGGCCTGCGGTCTGCCTGAGCTCCAGGGAACTCATCACGTGCTCCAGGCTCCTCGACACCAATATCTGCAGCCTCTTGACCAGGGAGTCCACCGGGAATTTTGTGGGGTCCATGAAGCTCTGGGCGACTATGCGCCTCTCATCGGACTCCACGACCTCCATCCCCCTCAGCCGCTTGATGGTCCTCAGCACCTGGTCCACCGTCGCGTGGTCGAGAGGCTCCTTCCCCGACACTTCGATGGTGTCGTATCCCATGGCGTAGGCTCCGACCACGAGCATGGTCAGCATCTCTTTGCTCCCCGCCTGGTCCGCCTTCAGCGTCGCCTTGGCCGCCTCCCTAGCCCTGGTCGTAGGGATGAGGCGCAGGGTCCCGTCCACGTCTTCCCTCACCAACAGCGTGTCCTTCGCCGAAAGGCCCATCCGCTTCGCATAATCCCGGGGGATTGACACGGTCAGCGTGAACTTCCCCACCTGCTGCACCCTGCGCACTTCGTCCATGCGTGCTCCTTACGAGTATATACCTAATATAGTATACTCTTAAACAACCCGCCCGGCCTCATAGATTAGGGAGATTACCGATTGAAGCGCGACGACTTCTCGTGGATGATCGGCGGGGTGCAGGGGAGCGGAGTGGACACTTCTGCGACCATCTTCGCCCGAGCCGCGGCCTCGGGGGGGCTGCACGTCTTCGGGAAGAGGGAGTATTACTCTAACATCAAGGGGGAGCACAGCTACTTCCAGGTGCGCGTGTCCAAGGGGACCATCCGTTCTCACGTGGACACCGTGGACATGCTCGCCACCTTCGAGGAAGAGACGATCTTCAGGCATGCCCTCGAAGTCAGGAGCGAGGGAGCGATAATCTACGACCCGGACCAGGACCCCAAGCGCCTGGACCAGATCCCCACCGTCGAGGCCAACGTCAGGGCGGCCCTCAACGCAGAGCTCTCGAAGGCGGGCCTGTCTGCCGATGTCAAGGGCATAGTCGAGCTCGCCCGCAGGCGCGGAGCCCACATCTATCCAATCCCCTACAACACGATTCTCAAGGACGTAGGGGCCAAGCACGGCGAGACGTCCCTGAGCGCACTCCAGAGGATGCTCAACGTGGTCGCCGTCGCAGCCTCCTTCGCCCTGCTGGGCTACGACGAGGAGGTCGTGAAGGCCTCGGTCAGGAACCACTTCAGATCCAAGCCCAAGGTCGCGGAGATGAACGCCGACGCGGTCGGCGCAGCCTACGACCACGTAGGACAGAAGTACGCCGGGAGCTTCTCCTACAGGCTCTCCCCGATGAAGTCCACCGACGTGAAGCTCTTCGTAAGGGGGAACACCATGGTAGCCATGGCCAAGGAGCTCGCCGGGTGCAGGCTCCAGACCTATTATCCCATCACCCCCGCCAGCGACGAGAGCGAGTACCTCGAAGCACACTCCGAGATACAGCTCGACGGAGCCGCCCAGGGTGACCCACAGGCGTCCGAGGTCGCGGCGATGAAGAAAGGGAGCATAGCCGTAGTCCAATCCGAAGACGAGATAGCAGCGGTAACCATGGCCATAGGCGGAGGCCTGGCGGGCGTCCGTTCCTCGACATCCACTTCCGGCCCCGGTTTCTCTCTGATGGCAGAGGGGCTCGGCTATGCAGGGATGAACGAGGTCCCAGTCGTCGTCACTCTGTACTCAAGAGGCGGCCCCAGCACGGGGCTCCCCACGCGCCACGAGCAGGGGGACCTCAGGTTCGCCCTCCACGCCGGACACGGGGAGTTCCCACGTTTCGTCCTCGCCAGCGGCGACCTGGAGGAGGCCTTCTACGACACCGTCAGGGCGTTCAACTACTCTGAGAAGTACCAGACCCCACTCATCCACATAGTGGACAAGGCCCTGGCCAACTCAGACTCCACGATGTCCGCCCTCGACCCCACAAAGGTGAAGATCGACAGGGGCGCGTTCCTCAATGAGATTACTACGGCCGTCAACGGCGAGTTCAAGCGCTTCCAGCACACCCCCACCGGAGTCTCACCGAGGGCGCCGCTGGGGACCAAGGGGGGCGTCAACTGGTACACCGGGGACGAGCACGACGAGCTCGGCCACATCAGCGAGGACCCGGTCAACCGCGACTACATGATGGAGAAGAGGATGGGTAAGCTCGACCTCGCGGACAGAGAGATCCCCATCTCCGAGAGGGTCAACTTCTTCGGTCCCGAAGACGCCGACATCACCGTGGTCAGCTGGGGCTCTACCAAGGGCGCCATACTCGACGCCATGGAGTGGCTGAAGCAGGATGGCATCACCGTCAACTTCATCCAGGTCAGGCTCGTCAACCCGTTCCCGACAGAGTACGTGGCCAGACTCCTCTCCAAGGCCAAGAGGATCGTCGGCATCGAAATGAACTACTCAGCTCAGTTGATAGGCGTGGTCCGCGAACGGACCTGCATCCCCATAGAGCAGCTGGTCGTGAAATACAACGGCCGGCCGATGTCGTCCGAGGAGATCTACGGCGCCCTCAAGATGATATATGAGGGGAATGCCCCCAAGAAACTGGTGTTGAAACATGGCGCTTAAGCTATCAGACCTAAAGACATCGGCGCACAACGACTGGTGCCCCGGCTGCGGCGACTTCGGCATCCTCAACGCGGTCCAGATGGCCCTGGCTGAGATGAACGTCGACCCGTCCAACACCGTGGTCGTCTCAGGCGTCGGGTGCTCCTCCAAGGTCCCCCACTTCATCAAGACCTACGGGGTCCATACCCTCCACGGCAGGGCGATCCCATTCGCCACCGGCATCAAGCTCGCCAACCCTAACATGGAAGTGATAGTCGAAGGCGGCGACGGCGACGGCATGGGCATCGGCGCCGGCCACTTCGTCAATTCCGGCAGGCGCAACCTCGACATGCTCTACATCATCCACGACAACGAAGTCTACGGCCTCACCAAGGGCCAGGCCGCGCCGACCCTGGGGCTGGGCAAGAAGACGAAGTCCCTCCCCTCACCCAACATCAACCAGAGCATCAACCCCATCATGCTCGCCATGGCCTCGGGGTACACCTGGGTCGCCAGGGGCTACTCCTACGACGTCCGCCACCTGAAGGACCTGATCATCAAAGGCATCCGCCACAAGGGGTACGCCTTCCTCGACGTCCTGCAGCCCTGCCCGACCTACAACGACATCCAGAGCAAGGAGTACTGGGCGGGCGAAGGGAACCTCGACGCCGCAGGGAAGCAACTCCCCAGGACCTACAAGATGGAGGAGGCCGGGTACGACGGCGTTGTCCACAGCGACGACCCAGCCGAAGTCGAGAGGAAGGTCCAGCAGGCCATGCTGAAGTCGTTCGAGTTCGGTGACCGGACCCCCCTCGGAGTCTTCTACCAGAACGAGTTCGTCTCCACCTACGGGGACCGCCTCGCCGGCCACAGCCCTTCCTACAAGACCAACCCGCCCGCGGCCCAGGAGATCGCGCTCCCCGACGGGGCCCCACTGGCCAACATTAGCAGGCTCCTCGACGACCTCAAGGTCTAGACCCCGGCTCCGGCGCATAGCGGGACGCCCCCTTCTCCCTCCGATGGACCCCTGAAGGATTCCTGAACATCGGCGGCCGGTGCGTCTCCTCCCCCTCCGAGGGCATGCACTGCAGGGGGACCGTGCTGGGCCTCCACAGGGCCCCGACGGCTGCTGCGGACTACCTCGCCCTCCTTCGATCTCGCCGAGGGGTTTGCCTGGTCGCCTTCTACGACCAGAGCGGCGGCACAATCACTGATTCGAGCTTCAATGACGGCGCCTAGCCGATTCGGGCTCGGCCTGCGTCTGGCGGGCTACGACGGCCGAACTCGAGACCGTCGGGCCTCAGGTTAATACCCCTGGCCCGCTCCCCCTGCCCGTGATAGTCGCCCTGGGCTCCAGGAACCCGGCCAAGGTCGAAGGGGTCAGGAGGGCCTTCGACATGTTCTTCCCCGGGGTCGAGGTCCGCCCCGTCGACTCCGCCGCGGTGGCCAAGGCCCAGCCCAGAGGGCTCGACGAGATGACAGCAGGCGCCACTGCCAGGGCCAGATTCGCCCTCTCCCAGGCCGGGGGAGACTTCGGCGTGGGTGTCGAGGCAGGCATATTCACCATAGGGGACGTCTACTTCGACAACCAGGTCGCCGCGGTCGCCGACGGCTCAGGCAGGGTATCCCTCGGCCACTCCTCCGGCTACTCCCTCCCCCGCGAGGCCATGGAGCGCCTCTTCGCCGAAGGGGAGGAGCTCGAACGCTGGGCCGAGAAGGTCAGCGGCGTCGACGAGGTGGGGGACAAGGGGGGTCTGATACACTTCCTCACCGGCGGGAGGATGACGAGGGCAGACCTCACCGAGCAGTGCGTGGTCACGGCCCTGGTCCCATGGCTGCATCGCGACGTCTACGGGCTCTGAACCGCCGGGTGTCAGGCTTGGCTGTCAGGGGATGCCTTCGCCGAGGCGCGCCCTTTCGATCCACGGCGAAGCACCGCGGGGCCCACTTCCGAGAGCGAGCGTCCCGACCTCTCCGGGCCCCGGGCGACAGTCCGCCGCCCGATACGCAGGGTCCCACGACGCCGTGGCGCTTTCCGCCGGCCGCAAACACCTATCAGAAGGCGGCGGAAGAGGGGGCCCTTGAGCAAGAAGTCCGCCTTTAGGGGAGGCACCATCACACGGCTGCTCTTCCTCGCCCTCATAGCAGTGTTGGCCATCGGCTACTCCGCCCTGATAGTCATCTTCTTCGTCCCCATCGCCGGGTGGTTCATCTGGCGGGACCAGGACCGCATCCGGGCCCTGGAGAAGAAACTGGAGGCCCTAGAGAACCCTGGCGCGAGCAAGCCAGAAGGGGCCTAACCCTCCCCCGCGCGGTGACCCCCTACCCTTGCACGCCGGCTGACAATCCCCCGCCGCGCAGACGGCGGCCTTTGCCCTCTCCATGGCGTTTTCACACGGGAATGCATATATACGAACCTTAGACCGCGGACGTTTCTGCGCATTAATTGGCGGCGTCTGCCTCGAGCACAAGGGCCGAGCCCTGACGCGGTGAAACGCACGACCTCCAGATGCGCGTACAGAGATGGAGATCTGACTCCGGTTAGATCTAACGTGGGTTGTGCTTTACACCTCGCAGAAATGCGTGGTCGTACTCCTCGATAATCGACTCCGGTTGATCCTGCCGGACCCGACTGCTATCGGATTGGGATTTAGCCATGTTAGTTGTGCGTTCCTTGGCTACAGGGGACGCAGCGTACGGCTCAGTAACACGTAGTCAACCTGCCCTGGAGACGCGGACAAACCCGGGAAACTGGGGCCTATCCGCGATAGATGGCCTCATCTGGAAGGAGAGGCCGTCGAAAAGGGCGCACGGGTATGCTCTGTGCGAATCGCTCCAGGATGGGACTGCGGCCGATCAGGCTGTTGGCGGGGCAATGGCCCACCAAACCTGTAACCGGTACGGGCTTTGAGAGAAGGAGCCCGGAGATGGACACTGAGACAAGGGTCCAGGCCCTA
>JAKASI010000004.1 GCA_021828185.1 archaeon | reverse complement strand
TCCCCATGGAGTTCACTAACCTCATCGCACCGCTGCGCGAATACGCGAAAGAATCAGACAAGAGGTAGTGCCGCCAGTCAATTTTGGAATAATTTCAAGAATCCTTTCCGATTCTTGCCTCAGTTTTAAATCGCCATCACCCAAAGGGTTGGAGCGAGCAGGTTAGTGTCGGGGCAAGAAGGGGAAACCCAAGCCAGAAGGCGGACAATTGTAGTTCTACAGGACGAGATGAGGCGGGTCCTAGACGCCGCCAGGGTCCTCCTGGACGAGTTCAGCGGTCTGACGAAGGGGGATAAGGACCAGGTCTCGGCGGCCCTCGAACGCGTCAACCAGGCAGAAAGGGACGTGATGACCCTGAGGACTGCCTTGATCCGTGAACTCTCCCAGGTCGGGACTCTGCTGGTCAACCGTGAGGACCTCCTCAGGGCGGCGTTCGCCGTCGAAGACATCTTCGGGCACATCAACGGGGTCGCGTTCAAGATGTCCCAGCTGGCGAAGACGTCGGCCAAGAACAAGAAGTACATTTCTTCGATCACCCAGCTCCTTGGGCTCCTCATCGACGGGATTTCGAAGCTTAACGAGAGCATCAGGGCCCTCTCGATAAACTCGGACCAGTCGATCCAGATGGCCGCCCAGGTCCAGCAGATCGAGGGGTCGATTGACAGCAACTACCGGGAGGCGGCAGCCATGGTGATGAAGACCGCAGCGAACGTGAAGGAGCTCATAACCGTCAAGGAAGTCATCGAAGCCATCGAGAACTGCGCCGACGCCATGCTCGACGCCGCCGACGCCAGCACCATCCTAGCGCTGGGCCTCTAGCCATGCCGAAGAAGGCGAAGGGGAGGCTCTTCGAGAACAGGATCGTGATATGGGACATCGAAGCGTCCCGGAGGCTCTTCAAAGAGGGGTACTACGGCAAGCCGCTCGGGATCCCGAAGCCCAAAGACTTCGAGTTCGACGCTCCGCTCATTCTGGACCTGATGGAAGGGTACTACCTGGCGACGAAGAAAGCAGTCGAAGTCGAGGATCAGACCGGCAGGGAGCTCTCACCGAAACAGCTGCACGTGATCTGCGAGGCGTCCTACACCGACTTCGCCGAGAAGTTCATGGTTTACAGGAAGCTCCGAGAGGACGGGTTCGTCGTCACTCCGGGGATCAAGTTCGGTTCCGACTTCGCAGTCTACGAGCACGGCCCGGGGATAGACCACGCCCCCTACATCGTCCAGGTGGTTTCCCCAGATTCTAGGATGACTGCCACTTCGATGGTGAGGTCCGGGAGGCTCGCGACCACTGTCAGGAAGCAGTTCATCATCGCCATATCCGACAAGGACAGGAAGACCATCGACTTCCTAAGGTACGACTGGTGGCGCGCCTAACCGTTGGGGACAATCAGCGAAGACTCCTTCGTCCTGGTCTACAGGGACAGGAGGCGCAGATGGCTCGTCCGCCCGAAGGACACCCCGAAGCTGCACACCCACCTCGGGATCCTCGACGTGGCCGCGCTCGTCGGCAAGGAGTTCGGAATCACGGTGACCACGACCATGGGGGACGAGCTCACCATCCTCGAGCCCACGATCGAAGACCTGGTCATGAAGCTGGCGAGGAAGACCCAGGTGATCTACCCGAAGGACCTCGGCCTCATGGCTGTGAAGCTGGGGGTCCATGCAGGGTCCAGGGTCCTCGAAACAGGGACCGGGAGCGGAGCCACGACGGCTCTGATGGCCTATCTGGTCCAGCCGACGGGGATGGTCTACACCTACGACCTCAACCCCGAGTTCCAAGACGTAGCTAGACGGAATATCGAACGGCTCGGGCTATCCGAGTTCGTGACCTTCAACATCGGGGACTCGAGAGAGGGGTTCAAGGAGAAGGGGATGGACGCCGGGATCCTCGATGTCGGGGACCCCTGGGAGGTGGTGCACAGCATGAGGGAGAGCCTCAAACCCTCGGCCCCCATGGCGGCAGTCACCCCCACCACCAACCAGGCGGAGAAGCTGGTGGCGAAGATGAGGGAGGAGGGGTTCGTGAACGTGGAGACCATGGAGATCCTGCTCAGGAACCTCGAAGCGAGGGTGGGGATGACGCGCCCGTCGAACATCATGGTGGGGCACACGGCGTACCTCACCTTCGGTCGGACAACCGTGCTACCGTTCTAGCGCGGAGGGGTACTCCAGCCGGGGCGGGGTGAGCCAGTGCCCGATTCCCCGAGATGAGAGTTGTCGCCCTGCATAAGTAGTCTGGAGCCGCAGCGAAGGATGGCTTTTGCCTTCGGTTTGCTGTCGTGCAGTCACCGGTGCCTCCGCGCTCCCTGCACCGACTTCGTACCCCCCACTTTTCACCACGCCGGTCGGCCAGGGTTCGGACCTGCCTTAGGGCGACGTGGTGTGAAGAAGTTCGACCAAGGAGCCGTCCTCCTCTCGATCGGGCTGGCGTTATCCGGTGCTCTGAAGACCTACCTTCACCATGCTTCGGTCTGGAGGGCGGGTCCCGTCGACTACCTTCTGGCCTTGGCAGGGATACTCGCCGGAGGACTCCTTGCGCGCTTGGTCAGGACGCGGACCGTCCCGGGGGTCGGGCCGGCAGCCGCGTTCGTGGGGCTGATGGCCATGCCCATCTTAAATCTCCGTCGACTTCAAGGACCTGGCAGACGTCGCCTTCTCGCTCTGCATAACCGCGGCCGCGGTATTGGTCCTCGCAATGGCGTCCCGCCGCACCGGCTTTGGAGGACCTCCCCTGGCGAAGACCTTGGTCATACGCCAGGGCTCCGGGTGGCAGCCGGACACCCAGGCTGAGCATGACCGGGCCCACCCGATGACCAGGAGTCCCTTCGGCGGCTGCGACGCGTGGGGGCTTCGCAATGGTTTTAAGCCCAACCCGGTCGCGCAGGCGAATCAATGAGCAGCAGGGGACGGTATGAAGACCTTTCGACTCTCCTCTATCTTGTTCCCTTCCTGGGCGCGTTCGGATATGCCATAGTGCTCTGGGCCGAGAGCGGCGCTTCTGCGCTCCTGCCAACCGCCGTGTACCTGACGGTCACGAGGGATCCAACCCTGTTCATCGTTGGCTCCTTGGCCATCCTGCTCGGGGTGATGATCGAAGTGAACGGCACCGAGGCGGCAGAGAGGCCGGCGAAGCTCCTTTCCCTCGGGGGGACCCTGCAGTCCGTAGCTGTGGCAAGTCTCGTCGTAGTGATTCTATCGGCCTGGTACGCCAATGGGTTCACGAACCTCGGGGGAGCCGCGACCGACTTCATCGTCGGGAGGTACGGGCTCGTCTTCCCCGCGATGATGGTCCTCTTCAGCTACCTCCTGATCATAAAGGTCAGGCTGGAGTCCGTCATGAACCGGAACTTCGCAGCCCTGGTGGCCCTGCTCCTGGTCCCTGCTTCACTGTATGAAGTCGGCAAGCGCCAGCCCGCCCTCGGGGTCGGGATAGCGTTCGTCCTCCTCGTCGTAGGGATCTTCCTGTACCTCGCTCCACATAGAATGAAGGTATCAGAGAAGGAAGAATAGGGTCAGGGGACCCCTGGTCGTCCGATGACCGACTTTCTCACGGCCTTCGGGGGAATCGCCGGCGCGATATTCCTCGCTGAGCTCGCCGACAAGGACGCGTTCTTGCTCATAACAGTCTCCACCAGGGTCAGGGCCCACGCAGCTTTCCTCGCCGGCATCGCCGCCTTCGCGATAACCACGGCCCTCTTCGTGACCCTGGGAAGCTTGCTCATCGTCGTCGTTCCGGTCAGCTGGGTCCACCTGGCCGGAGGGGTGGTCATGATCGCCTATGGCCTCTGGGAGGCGAGGGCCCTGGTGGGGCTCAGGGAAGTCGAAGAGCAGGAGGCCAGGGTGGAGAGAACTGGAAATTCGTTGAGGGCGTTCTTTGCCCTGGTCGCGGCTCTGGTCCTCCTCGACATCGCCGGGGACGCCACGGAGGTCTTGACGATAGTCTTCGTCGCCCGATACGCCGACCCGCTGCTCGTCTTCCTGGGGGCGTGCACGGGCCTCTTCTCCGCAGCAGCGCTGGAGACCGCCCTCGGCAACAGGCTCGGCAGGGTCCTGACCCCCGAAAGGCTGCGCTATGTCTCGGCCGCCGTCTTCCTCACGCTCGGCGTGTTCATCATCGCTTTCAGCTTCTGAAGTGTGGATTCCGAAGGGGCACCTTCATTAAGCGCAATCCACGGAGCGGGAAGAGCGAATGTCCGGAGCCAGCCAGGAGGGATTGACCGCGAAGAAGGAGGAGAATTTCGACGAATGGTATACGCAGGTCATGCTAAAAGCGGAGCTGGCTGACTACAGCCCGGTATCCGGGTGCATGGTCTTCAGACCCGCCGGGTACGCCATCTGGGAGAACATAGTCAGGGCAACTGATTCGGAGTTCAAGAAGGTCGGGATCAAGAACGCCTACTTCCCAATCTTCATCCCGGAGCGCCTCCTCAGAAAGGAGGCCGAGCACGTCGAGGGGTTCGCGCCCGAGGTCGCCTGGGTCACGGAGGCAGGGGGGTCAAAGCTCGACGAAAGGCTGGCGATCAGGCCCACTTCTGAGGCGGTGATGTATGAAGTGATCTCGCGCTGGATAAGGTCCTGGCGCGACCTCCCTCTGAGGCTCAACCAGTGGAACAACGTCGTTCGCTGGGAGTTCAAGCATCCGACTCCTCTGCTTCGGACGCGGGAGTTCCTGTGGAACGAGGGGCACAGCCTCTTCGCGACGGAGGAAGGTGCGGAGGCTGAAAGGACGGAGATCATGGGGATCTACAAGAAGATAACAGAGGACTTCATGGCGCTCCCAGGCTATCTGGGGCGCAAGTCCGACACCGAGAAATTCGCAGGAGCAGTTGCCAGCTACAGCATCGAGCACCTCCTCCCTGACGGGAAGGCGATCCAGGGGCCGCCATGGCACTCCGACGGCCAGAACTTCTCGAAGGCGTTCGGGATAGTGTTCATCGACAAGGAAGGAAACAAGCAATACGCCTGGCAGAACACCTGGGCCCTCACGACGAGGGAGATCGGGGTAATGCTGGCTGTGCACAGCGACAACAGGGGTGCAGTGATCCCGCCGAGGCTGGCGGAGGTGCAGGTGGTGCTTGTCCCCATCGTGAACGACGAAAACAAGCAGGCGATAGTCGAACAGGCGGGGAAGCTCAGGGATGCGCTCTCTGGGTTCAGGGTCCTTCTCGACGACAGGGACAATCTCACACCAGGAAGGAAGTTCAACGAATGGGAGCTGAAGGGGGTCCCTCTCCGGATCGAGTTCGGACCCAGGGACCTGAAGGAAAGACAGGCGGTACTCGTCAGACGGGACACAGGTGCAAAGAGGACGGTCAGGCTTCCATCGCTTGCGGCTGAGGTCTCCAAGGAGCTGGATTCCATTCACCAGACCCTGTTCAGCCGCGCTTCTGATGCTCTGGCGAAGAACACCCACGAAGCTGGCACCATGGCCGAACTGAAGAAGCTGATCACGAAGGGGGGGATCATAAGGGTCCCCTGGTGCGACAGCCCCGCGTGCGAGGCCAAGCTGAAGGAAGAGACTGGAGGGAAGATTCTCAACATCCCCCTGGACCAGAAGGAGTCTAAGCTGAAGTGCGTCGTCTGCGGCCAGGACGCAGGGTCGGTCGTGAACTTCGGGAAGTCGTACTAGGGGGAAAGGCCCCACGACCGCGCCAAGGCGCCTTCTCGCTGTCCTCGGTGCTATCAACTGGGACATCACCCTCTTCGAGGATGACTTTGCTGCCCCCGGCGAAGAGGTCCCCGTCCTCCTGATAGAGGAGGGGCCAGGAGGAAAGGGAGCGAACGCGGCAGTCGCCGCCGCTCGGATCCTGGGGAAAGGAAAAGTCGCCTTCGTCGGCGCGGTCGGGGAAGACAGGGTGGGAAAGACTCTGCGCGACGGCCTGAAGGTTGAGGGCGTGTCCGTCGAGGGGGTGGTCTCTCTCCGGGGACGCAGGTCGGGCGGTGCGCACATCGTAGTCGACAGGTCGGGGAGCAAGGCCATCCACACGCACTTCGGCGCGAACGACGGGTTGAATCCTGAGCACCTCGAAATGCCAGGGCCAAGGCGGGCCCTCTCCTCCGCTTCGACCGTCGCTCTGATGGACGTCCCAACCTCCACTGCCCTGGCGGCGGCTGAAAAGGCGAAGGACAGTGGAGCCCGCCTCGTCTACAGTCCGGGGGTGCGGTGCAGCGAGGGGTACGGCGTCCTCTCGAAGGTCCTGAAGACTGCGGACGACGCAATCTTCGACAGGAGCGAACTCCTGAGGCTCAGCCCTTCGAAAGACCCCCGGGATGCCCTGCTCTCCATCACGGGGGACTTCCCGGACCTCACGGTGGTCGTGACCCTCGGGCCCTCAGGGTGCCTTGTCGGCAGGGGGGACTCTGTGAAGGCGGTCCCGCCGGTGTCTCTCGGGGCCCTGGGGCTGAAGGCGGTAAACAGCACCGGCTCGGGGGACGCCTTCCTGGCAGCCTACGTCTGCTATTCGAACTCCGGACGCGCGCCGAAGGCCGCAGCCTTCTGGGGGAACCTGGCCGGAGCCCTCAAGGCCACCAGCGAGGAGACCAGGGGGAGCCCGAGCCGGCGCGTCCTCGAGACCAGGATGGCCGAGCTGTCAAAGCTCACAGGGCAGCGACCGGGCTAGCCATCGAATATAGCCTCATGGCGCTCTCATCCACGCTCATCGGGAGGTCGACCTTGGCGAGCGCGATCATATGCAGCGACAGGGACGAAGCCGCGATGCCGAAGCACGCGCTCCTAAGGAAGTCCCGTGTCTTCAGGTACCACGACAGGGTTGCCCCGCTGAGTATGTCCCCTGCACCTGTCGTGTCGACCACCGGGGACTTCGGCACCTCCACCTCGTAGATCCTCGAGCCGTCGAGGACGAAGCAGGACTCCCCGCCCCGGGTCACGATTCCTTTCCTCACCCCTATGGCGGAGATCTTCTCCAGGGCCTCCCGGGGCCCGGCCTTCCCGGTGAGCATCTCCGCCTCTGTCAGGTCCATCTTGACCGCGTCCACCTTCGAGATGATGCCCCTGTCCCTGGGCGGGGCGTAGGAGACCTTCCCCTCCCTGTCGAAGGACCGCACGAACCCCTGGGGGTCCAGGAAAGAGAAGCTCGACCGTGCCGATATCTCGGTGAGCAGGGGGGCCGATATCTCCCCCGCGATGGGGCTCACCAGGCACGCGTCGAACCTGCTGTCGGGAGGTATTTGAGACGCCCCGATGTCCTCGCACCTCGCCCCCAGCGTCAGGGACCTCCCCCCGGGCGAGTTCGCGATCTTGAACCGGGTGGTGGGCTTCACTGCGCTTCTGTCGGATGCCCTGAGAGCTATCCCGTTCCTCGCCAGCCACACCGCCTGCTCGTCTGGGAAGTCGTTCCCGATCCTGGTGAGCGGGGTGACCGTGTGCCCGAACCTCGCGCAGACCAGGCCGGCGTAGGACGGCGGCCCTCCCACCGATATGACCTGGCGCATCGGCAGCTGAATCGTGTCGATTGTTACGAACCCGGCGACCAGGACCCGCATTCCCTCGCCCGCTCCGGCGGACATCTTATGAACGCTTTCATTCGAATTTATGTTGTCGTGGAAATTCTGCCAGTTTTTCGGGACGCGCCTTATAACTGTCAGGCCGAGCTGCGAGACCGAGAATTAATTTGCACGTTCAAACTAGGAAGGGAATCGGAACAACTGCTCTAGTCGGAGTCGTAATCGTCGTCATCGTCATCGCGGGTGCAGCCTACTACTTCGCCGGAATGACCACGCCCACGAACACCGCGACAACAACCACCGCGACGGCGGGCCCCCTGCCAGGTCAGGGACTGACCATCGGGGTCGTCTATGACACCGGCGGAAAGGGCGACAAGTCCTTCAACGACATGGCCTATCAGGGCATTCTCAACGCCAAGCAGACCCTTGGGATCAGCTACAAGGAGCTAGGATCGAGCAGCGCCAACGACTATGCACCGAACATCGAGACGTTCGTCTCTCAGCACGTCAACCTCATCGTCTGCGTCGGATTCCTCATGGACACCGATGTGGCCAATGAGGCGGCGAAGTATCCCAGCCAGATGTTCGCCCAGGTCGACGGAGACATCTACAACATGTCAAACGTCGTAGCCATCAAGTTCCAGGAGAACGTCGGAAGCGCCATCGTAGGTGCAATGGCGGCCGCCATGACTCACACCGGCAAGGTGGGCTTCATCGGCGGGATGGACGTCGGAATCATCCACAAGTTCTGGCACGGCTGGGCGTACGGCGTCGCCTGGGGTGCCAACTACCTGATGGCCCATGGCGGAAGGACCTCGAACGTCACGATCCTTCCTGCGCAGTACACCGGCACCACGCCCGCAGCCTGGAACGCGCCTGACGTGGCGAAGTCTGAGGCGGCGAGCATGTATGCCCAGGGAGCGGACATAATCTTCGCGGCAGCCGGCGCAAGTGGGACCGGCCTGTTCGACCAGACCGGGGCCCTTGACACGGCTTCAAGCGCCAGCTGGAACTGGAACGCCAACATTCCTCCGCCATATCTGGCGATAGGGGTCGACGCCGACCAGGACTACTACGGGACCCAGCAGTACTTCGTCAACCACCAGACCAGCGGCTTCGCCTCGCCGTCTTTCATCCTGACCTCTGAGATGAAGAGGGTTGACGTCGGGGTCTTCAACGTGATCAAGAGCGTCGTGTACGGCAACTACAGCGCCTTCTACTCCAACCCGACCAGGTGGGGGCCCAGCTTCTGGAACGGGCAGACTGTAGCCTGCGGTCCCAACGGGGACCAGGCCTGCCACGTCAAGGGCGTCTACCTGCTCGGGCTCGCGCAGCATGCGGTCGGCCCCAGCCCGATGACATACACATCTCAGTACCTCACTTCCACGGCGAAGCAGGTAGTCGCGCAGCTGACTGCGGCGATTCTCAACGGCACCGCAACAGTCCCCGAAAACTACAACCCATAACAGTAGGTGAGTAGGTGCTCACCTACTTTCCCTTTTTGTGATTGGCATGGAAGCCATGGTTACGATGAGGGGAATCCGCAAGGAGTTCCCTGGAGTCGTCGCCGTTGACAACGTCGATTTTGAGACCGCGAAGGGCGAGGTCATGGGCCTGCTGGGAGAGAACGGCGCGGGCAAGAGCACACTGCTGAACATACTCTATGGGCTCTACAGGGCAGACGCAGGCAGCATCGAAGTCGACGGGAAGCCGGTCAAGATCAGCAGCTCCAAGGACGCCATCAACCACGGCATCGGCATGGTGCATCAGGCCTTCACCTTGGTCCCCAACCTGACGGTGAGGGAGAACATCATCCTGGGGTTCGAGCCCAGCTCGCACGGAGTCCTCGACGAGGCGAAGGCGCGCAAGACCGTGGACGACCTCATCGGGAAGACCGGGCTGGGGGTGGACCAGGACGAGCTCATCGAGAACCTCCCCACAGGGTTCAAGCAGAGGGTCGAGATTCTCAAGGCGCTCTTCAGGGGGGCGAAGGTCCTGATCCTTGACGAGCCCACGTCCGTCCTTACCCCTCTCGAGGTCGACGAGCTCTTCAAGTCGATCAGGCGGCTGATCGCGTCCGGTGCCACGGTGATCTTCATCACTCACAAGCTGAAGGAAGTGATGCAGATCACCAACCGGATCACGGTGATGAGGCGGGGCAGGGTCGTCGGGTCCCTGGACACGAAGGACGCCTCCTACGCCACCCTGGCCAAGATGATGGTCGGCAGGGACATAGAGCGGAAGTTCGCATTTGCGGAGTACAAGCCCGGAAAGGTCCTCTTGGAGGTGAAGGGCCTCTGCTACGGGGACAAGCACAAGCTGGACGCGGTCAAGGACGTTTCGTTCGACGTCAGAGAGGGAGAGATCGTCAGCCTGGCCGGGGTGGAGGGGAACGGCCAGACGGAGCTTGTGGAGTCGATAATGGGGCTGAAGACGCCGACAATGGGGACGGTCGAAGTGAAAGGGACTGCGGTCGGCGGGCTCGGTCCCAACGCCATATTGGAGCACTCTGTTGCCCACATCCCCGAGGACAGGGCGCTCAGAGGGCTGGTGATGGACTTCTCGGTTGCCGAGAACACTGTCCTCGGGTCGGTGGACCGGCCCCAATTCTCGAAGTCGGGGCTCCTGTCCGTAAGCAGGGTCAGGGAGTTCGCAAGGAACATAGTGAAGTCCTTCAACATAGCGACCCCGAGCATAGACACCCAGGCGAAGACGCTGTCCGGGGGCAACCAACAGAAGCTGATAGTCGGGCGCGAGCTCTCATCGAGCCCGGAGCTCCTGATAGCCCACCAGCCCACCAGGGGCCTGGACGTCGGGAGCACAGAGTACATCCAGTCCCTTCTCGTTGACGCCAGAAACAAGGGCCGCGGAGTCCTTCTGGTCAGCGCAGACTTTGACGAGGTGCTCGACCTGAGCGACAGGATCCTCGTGATGTACGAAGGGAAGATCATAGGCGAGCTGAAGCGGGGCGCAAGAATCGAAGAGCTCGGCCGGCTTCTGGGGGGAGTGAGGGCATGACCCAGGCCCCGGCGTCGAGGAGCAGGGCGATAGGGGTGTACGTCCTCCTGGGGAGGGCGGTCCCCTCGGTCATAGCCCTGGCACTGGGGCTCCTGGCAGGCGCGGTCCTGATCCTGATAGCAGGTTACAGCCCTATCCAGGTCTTCAGCGCCATGCTGAACGGCGCGTTCTTCACCAACGCCGGGCAGTCCTACCTCCTAACGTACATGGCAACGCTGATCCTCGCGGCCATCGCCTTCCTCCTGCCTGGGAAGGCTGGAATCTGGAACGTAGGGGCCCAGGGGCAGATCTACTTCGGTGGGATCACGACTGCGCTCATAGCCCTCTTCGTCCCGCTCCCACCTGTCATCTGGCCACTGGTCGCGTTCATCGGAGGAGGTCTCGCCGGAGCGGCCTGGGCCTTCGTCCCGGGGGTGCTGGAGCCATACAGAAAGGCTTCGGCGATCGTCACAACCATCATGCTGAACTACGTGGCTCAGGCGACCGCGTCCTTCATCCTCTTCAACTACATCGGGAAGCTGATCCCTCGGACCCTGGTGAACAACACCACCCCGAATTTCAGCTCTCTCGTGACTCTCCCCAGGATTCCGGGCTATTCCGCTTCGATAATGATCATCATCTCAATCCTGATTGCCATTGCCAGCTGGTATTTCCTGCAGAGGACCTCCCTGGGGTACAAGATCCGGGCGACAGGCTCCGGGCCCATGTCTGCCCAGGCGAAGGGGATTGACCCCAAGAAGATGATGGTCATTGCCATGGTGATAGGAGGTCTGATAGCCGGGGTGGCAGGGACCGGGGACATCCTTTCGAGGGGGAACTACGTCGACCAGTTCCCTGAAGGCTGGTTCGGAGGGGAGGGGTTCGCCGGGATCGCGGTGGCTCTGGTGGCAGCGAACAACCCCATCGGCTCGATATTCTCGGCCATCTTGTTCGCCGTGATGGTCTCAGGCGCTCCCTTCATCCAGGTCCAGGGGCTCCCTAGAGAGCTGGTCTGGGCGATGCAGGGGCTCATAATCCTCTTCACGGCGATGCCCTACATCTACCAGACTCTGCAGAAGAGGGCTAGGAGGAGAAAATGGATCTAACCTTCCTGGTGATAATAGGGGCGATCGGCCTCCAGCAGACGGTCACGGTCGCCCTCGCGGCCCAGGGGGAGCTGGTTACAGAGAAGTCTGGGATCCTGAACATCGGGCTGGAGGGAGTCATGCTCATGGCAGCCTTCTCGGCCGCCTATGCCAACTGGTTCTTCGAAGGGCGGGTCGGGCTCCTTTCGCCGTACCTCGCCCTGGCGGTCGGCGCCGCTGTCGGCATGGTAGCCAATCTGATCTTCGCCTTCATCAGCACGAAGGTACACGTTGACCAGGTGATCGCGGGCATAGGAATCAACATCTTCGCGGGAGGGATCACCATAGTGGGCACCATAGTGAACTTCCAGTCTTTCGACTCCACGCCCCTGGCCAACCAGCTTCCTTCGATATTCAGCATCCCAGGCATGGGCACCACCGGATCGGTGAGCTTCCTCGAGATCGGCATGTTCGTTGTCCCGGTGCTCGTATACCTTCTTCTCAAAAGGACCGCCTTCGGCCTCCACGTAAGAGCCGTGGGTGAGAACCCGAAGGCAGCCGAAGCCGCAGGCCTGAACGTTTCCCGGACCAGAATCCTGGCGACGACCGTCGGCGGCGCCCTGCTCGGGCTGGCGGGCGCGAACCTGTCGGTGGCGCTCTCGAACTACTTCGTCAGGAGCATGACCAGGGGTCTGGGGTTCATTGCCTTGGCGGCGGTGATTGCAGGTGCCTGGAGCCCAGTCTATGTCCTCGGGATGAGCATCCTCTTTGGCATGAGCTGGGGGGTCTACATCCAGTACAACAGCGCCATGGGGCTGACTTTCCTGTTCGGCTCCCTCCCCTACCTGGTGACTGTAATCGTGCTCGCCATCGCGTCGACTAGGCTCAGGCCTCCCGCCGCCCTGGCCCTGCCATACAAGAAGGAATAGCTCCAGGGGCCGGCCCCACGGGCCGCAGAGGTTATGTCCCAGGAGCAGGTTCGGGGAGGACGGGGGCCAGACGATCCGGCTCATTGTGGACACGGACACGGCGGGAGACGACACCATGGCCATCCTGATGGCCCTCAGGGCGCACAACGCTTCCTTGGAAGCGGTCACCATAAACTGCGGCAACGTGGACTTCGACCAGGAGGTCGAGAACGCCCTCTACACGCTGCAGGTCGGAGGGAAGTCCGGAAAGGTCCCGGTCTTCCCAGGTTCGAGGCGCCCCCTTCTTTCCGAGTGGGAGACCGCCGAGAGGGTCCACGGCAAGGACGGGATGGGCGACTCCCGCTTCCCGAGGGCGAGGCAGAGGCCCGAGTCCAAGCACGCCGTAGACGCGATAGTGGAGCTCGTGAATTCGGAGCCCGGGGAGTTCACCCTGGTAGAGATCGCTCCGATGACGAACCTGGCCCTCGCAATCAGGAAGGACCCTTCCATCGTCAAGAAGGTGAGACGCCTATACTTCATGGGCGGGACGAACCAGTACCTTGGGAACGTGACCCCGGCCGCCGAGTTCAACATCTGGGTGGATCCTCATGCTGCGAGCATCGTTCTCCGATCCGGAATGCCTGTCACGATGGTGGGGTGGGAGATCTGCATGAGAAGCGGGCTGCTGGGCCGCAAGGAGCTGGAAAGGATAGAAGGGATGCGCACCCCCGAGGCGAGGTTCTTCACCGCAGTCAACGGCCGTGTGAGGAGGTTCATGAAGGAGGTCTACGGCCTGGACTCGGTGTCCTGCCCGGACAGCATCACCATGGCCATCGTCATCAACGAGGACGTCGCCACCGATGTCAGGCCGAAATTCGTCCTAGTCGACGACAGAGAAGGCGTGTCAAGAGGGGCGACCTACGTCGATCACCTCGGAGTGCTGGGCGCAGCCCCCAACGCCGAAGTCGTCTATGGGGCTTCGGAGCCTCTCTTCAAGGAGATGCTGATGCGAGTGCTCAGGGGGGAGGGAGTCTGAAGCGCTTCTACAGCCCAGGTCCGTCTTCGGGCAGGGGCCCGTCAGGCTGCCGCCGGGCGACCCTCTCAGACAGACCGTGACCAGACGGAGGTTCGCCCGCGGCCAAAGCCACTGTTTTTAAGCAGCCGCAGGCGGCGTCGGTCGAGTTTCTTGTCCAAGAAGAGAAAGAGCCGTGGCCGGTCGAAAGGAGGGAAGGGACGCAGTGACACTATCTACTGCAGCAACTGCGGCGCCAGCGTGCCCAGGGACAAGGCCAAGAAGGTGACAACCCGGACCAGCCTGGTGGAGCCGACGCTCGCGAGGGAGCTGAGGGCGGCCGGGGCGTACATCGCGGCTCCTACGCAGATCAGGTACTATTGTGTGTCCTGTGCAGTTCACTACGGCATCGTGAAGGTCAGGTCCAAGGCCGAACGGCGTTCCTGGTAGGCTCAGCTCGACGGCGATGCGGCCGATGTTGACGTGGCTGCCGGGTTTGTCGTCCCGAGTATCGCGACGTCGTTCATGAAAACTGGCGGTAGCGGCTCATCAGCTGGCCAGTTAGGCGGGCAGGCCGGGGACTGGCAGAGGGGCGACTTCGCTATGGCCTGAACCACGTTCCAGCCCAAGATCACCCTGCCGAAGGCAGTGTAGTTCCCGTTCAGGCTGACGTTCGAAGAGCTGTTGGAGAGATTGACGTAGAACTGGGTATTGCCGCTGTTGACATCCCCTGACTGGCGGGCCATCCCGAGGTACCCCTGATAGTTCCCAATCCAGGAGCATCTTCCCACCTCAAGGGGGACGTTGCGGTTGAAGGAGAGGTCGAAGGAGGTCAACCCTGAGGCGTTCGTGAACCCCTGCCCCCAGAGGGGCCTCGTGTCGTTGTACCCGCCCCGTGAGTGAGGGTCCCCAGTCTGTATGACGAACGGGGTCGGGGTGTTCACGATGCGGTGCCAGACCAGGGCGTCGGCCTGCGTCCCGTTGCCGTAGAACCCTGACTCCGCCAGGTTGACGAAGTTGGCTACGGTCTGAGGGGCGCACGCAGGGAAGAGCTCAACGTAGATCGGGCCGTCGCTGGTGTCAATCCTCGCGTAGATGGGGGGAGCCTGGTAGATGTACGTCTCGTAGATGTAATACCCCGCCGAGACGACGATGAGCGCGACCGCTACCCCTGCGGCGACCTTCCCCCAGGGCCGCCTTGGCTTCTTCCTCCTCCCAGGCTTGTCGACCAATTCGAGAATCCACCGGCTCCGGGTTCCGTTGAAATACACTTCGCTATGGCGCATAAACCCGGTTTTACGGGTCGGATGACCCACGAAAGCAAAGATCAGAGGGCCTTGGACCACTTTCTTGCAGAGCTGGGGCCTTCTGCCGCCGTCGATCGGTTCCTGAGAGGGTATGGGAACGTGCGGACCCGCTGCTCTTACGCGGGGCACCTGGTCCTGTACCTCCGTTGGCTGAAATCGAATGGAGTCGAGACGACCCCGGACGCCCTGGTCCAGGACAACCTGAAAGCCGTCTTCGAATCGCCCCCCACGGACGTAACGGCGAAACGAAAGCATACCGACTTCCTGGGCGAATACTTCAACAAGCACCTCATCGAAAGGGACGCCGGGGATTCCACCCGGAAGGTTGCAGCGGCAGCCGTCAGGGGGTTCTATGAGAGCAACGATTCTGAGCTCTTCGGGCATTGGAGGGTCGCGGATCAGCCGCCGGTCGCGCCCCCTCCCCCTCTCTGCGTCGAGGACATTAGGAAAGTCCTCCAGGCCATTCCCGTACGACCGAGGACCCCACTTCTCGTTTCCTGGCAGAGCTCGATCGAAATCAACCGCGTGCTGGGCATGGATTGGTCTTTCGCCCTGCACAAAGAGGCGCCCGTGAAGGTCGAGCTCCAGGGCCGGAAGTCGCACCGGAAGGGGTACGCGACTTTTCTCGGAGCCGAGAGCATCCAGCACCTTCGGCTGTCCTCGGTCATGCCCGAATACACGACTGTAAGGCTCCATCTCCGGGAGGCGGCGCGGAAGCTGGGTACTGCGGGCTTGCTCAAGAACCCGGACCTCCGGAGCTGGCACCCTCACGCTCTGAGGCACAGCTTTTCGACCGAGTGTAAGCACGCCAAAGTAGACAACGAGATGCGCGAATACTTCGAAGGGCACGTCTCCGGGGTCAAATTCGTCTATCAGCACCCGGAGCTCCATGAAGAGGATTTCGTGAAGGAATACCGGAAGGTCGAGCCCTTCGTGAGCATCAACCCGGACAGAGCCGCGATAGAAGGCGAGTTTGCAGAGAGGGAGAAGTCGCTTCTCAGTCGCGTCGAGAGGGCCGAGTCGTTGCTGGCGGAGCTTCGGAAAGAGCTAGGCGTACCTCAGACAGCTCCGCCTCAATCGCAGCGATCAGAACCTTGACTTTCTCTTCGTTCATTCGGAACCCCCAGGTAACAGGGTAACACTCAGGCCCGGATGGAGCAAGCGCAGGCGGGCCAGGACGTTCTCTGTCAGCTGCCGCCTGGCGAGCTTCGAAGTGGACATTCTCGGATATCGAGCCTGAAACTCCCTCCATTCTTTGACGCACAGCCGCCCCGCCTCTTCGGTGACCTCCGGCGCGGCTCCCCCGTCCAGCGAGTTTGCGACGTCCGACCTCACCACGTCGAGAAGAGGCGTCTCGACCTGCCTGTCCATCTTTCTCTTCAGCACGAACCCCTGGTTTGAAAAACCGTAAGACTTCGCCACGGCCTGATAGTCGGTCTCAGAGCCCAGCATATTCCCAGGGTGAAGGCTGTTTGTCGGGTGCTGGGAGTCGGGCATGATATCAGCCGGGAGGACCGGCTCGAAGGGCTCGAACCCGCACCTCAGACAGACTCCCCCGACGATCTGGCCCGTCCAACATTCGGGGCAGACTTTCGAAAGGTCTCTCTGCCTGAGCTGCCAGAACGCTTTCCCGACGTTGCCGGGACTGAGCTTCAACGCCTGGGCCGCGACCTTACGGCTGGCGGAAGGGTGGCTCCAATAGAACTGAAGGACGCGGTGCTGAGTATGAGCGCCGCACTTGCAATCGTGCCCATTGTATAGCGGAGCGGCATATAGCGCGATATCGCGGCTCAACGGTTAGCCTCCCAATCCCAGGCGGAGAGGACAAAACCAGCGTCGGCTAGAGGCCCGTCGGCTAACCCGCACTCGGACGGTAGTAGGAAATTTTTGGCGGAAATGGCGGAGCGTCTTGGTTCCGTTGATTCCGCCATTTTTTCTCTATTACCATCCACAAGCCTGATCCCCCGCCACTCTTCAACTGTCTTGGAGCCGTGGCCCTCTGGCTTTCCGCTCACCCGGACGGCTCCTTTCGCTTCTACCTTCGAATTGAACCGGGTCTTAGACTGAGGGGTTATCTTATGGGTCCTGCAGTAAGCACAGTAAGCAGCGAAGAGCTCAGCCCTAGCAACCCTGGCCCCCTCCTCTAACCGCGTGTGGTCTTTCAAGAAATTCTCGACAAAGTCGCTGTGATAGAGCCACAGGTCCCGGGTCTCCGTCGAACTAGCCGCAGAGGGCAGAGACTTCAGGGCGATTATCTGCCTAGCCCGGGCGACCAGGACGTTTAAGATCCCGCTCATGCTCTCGGGCTTGAGAAGCCGTGCCAGTATGTCGGGGTCTTTGGCCTTGGCCCAATCCTTTCCCGCATACACGCTCAGGTCGTCGACGAATCGGTACGGGAATTCCACGAGGTCGAATCGGTTGAAGAAAGCGTCTGATTCGTCCTTCGTCGCCGGAATATGATTGGCCGAGTAGAATTGCTTTGCGAATGGCACGAAGTTAAAGGCCCGGCCGTTCTTTCGCTGGGCCCTGATCTGGTCAGCGCCCGTGCTGGTCTTGAATCGGCTGGTGTCCTTCAGCTCGGAGTCTGAGATATCCGCGTGGACGTTTGCCAGCTTCCCGAAAAGGTCGGACGTCGCGAACCTGTCCACCGTCATTTCCTGAAGGCTGACGGACGCGACATTATCCGACCCCAAGAATCCCCGAATCAGGTTGAGCGTCGTGCTCTTTCCTGAATCCGTTTCGCCAACCAGCATCAGGGATTTCTTGATGGGCGCCCGGTAAAGGCAGGCCGCGAAGTGGTCTATCACCCGAAGGCGGTCTATCGGCTCAGGCAGCACAGAGGCCAGGAATCTCGCGAAGGGGCGGCTCGACGCCAGAGGGTCAAATTTTACGTTGAGCTGATTCAGGAATAGGTCGGCGGGTGTGTGCTCTAGCAGCGCCCCGGTCGTCAGGTCCAAGACTCCATTAGAGACATTAAGAAGTTCAGGCTTCGAATCAAAGTCCTTTATCCTGACATGGCGGGAGCGGCGCTTCAGCTTCCCCAGGACTTCGTTCACGAATTGGTTTTTCGCGTGGGGGTTCATGGATTCGGTCCGGGCAGCCAGCTCCGCCTCAACACCATTGCAATAGACTCCGTTCTCTCGGTCGTACTCGTAAAGCTCATCCGTCTCGGGCAGATAGACGAGTCCATGAGTCTCTGAGAGTAATTCGGCAACCTGGCTGAAGGTCAGGTCCGTGCCCGTTGACTGTTCGAAGAGGCTCATTTCTTGGCCGCCTTCTCCCAGCACCGATGAAGAGTCGTCCCATCGAGCTCGTACGCCTTCACTCCCTGGTCCGTTCGCCTGAAGCGGATTTTTGTGCCGCAGAACCGGCAGCGGGTGGCGGGTAGATCCATCCTGCGTTTCGCAACTTCGAGCTTGTCGTCTATCTCAGACAGTATCACGTCTATTTGATTGAGAGTCTTCAGGACGGGCTCACGGACGTCAACAACGATAGCCCGCCAGTGTCTCAGCTCTTCTAAGCGTCGTGGGCTGATAGGCTAGGGAAGAATTATTCGGTTTAGCCAGGTGAAGGACCTCCTGGTGTGGAATCCGGGGCGTCCATAGGAGCCGGCTGGGGGGCTGGCCTGCTAGGAGCGCCAGCTCCTTTCTTATTATCTGACCAATCGAAATACTTCTTGCATTTAGGGCAAACCTTCGGCTGCTGGAATATGGGGCACCACTCGTGGCGGCACGTCGGACAAACGAGGACTCGGCGGGGTACGACCTTCACTTGGGGAGATTCCAATTCTACCGAGGTGGTAGGGAGTGAATCTTGACTTAAGCCCTCACCACAAACGGTAGACAGGCGTTGTTACTGTCGGCTTGTGCCCAAACTCTGACGCCCTGAAAGTTAACCGGTCAAAGAAAGAAGGATTGGATAAAGAACGTATAACAGATAGGCCAAGAGAACAATCAGGATTAATGCACCGAGCGCCTGCAAGCTGTGACGTCTCCGTTCTCGCTTCAAGCGTTCCCTGGCAAGGTAAAGCGATGGATTCGATACTTCGAGGGGGACCTCTTTCTTGGGCGGGAGTTTTCCGATTCTCGTCTGCGACACCGTCAAAGAGAAAGCGGCGAGGACCACTCCCTCAGCGAATTTGTCAAATGCACTCTGCGGCCAAAGGAAGATTGCAAGCGCAGATGTGTAAGTGACAGGCATAGCGATTGGACGCAACCCTGTCAGCTCGATTCCTTTGGCCCTAATTGGGTCATACAATTTCATGAGTACTCTTGAATCTCCTTTGATTGTCAGAAAGTAATACGTCATGGTCTCCCCGAATTCCCTCAGTTCAGTGAAGTAATCCTTGAACCGCGTCCCTCGACCTTTGTCCCATGCAAGGTGGACAAGATACCCGTCTGAAGTGCTTGCGCTCGCCTCCACCAAGTCTTTGGACCCCGAGAGGCGAACCTTTCCCCTATTATGTTATGCCCAAACTTCCGGAAGTTACTCGTGCCGATTGGTTACGCCGATTGAGAGGGCCTAGCGCCCTCTCTCCCCTGTTTTTCTGACATTCACTCGCGGTACACTTCGGCATGAGAGCACGTCCTGAGAAACAGGATCTCCCTGGTCCGTTGATTCACGGCATAGAGGATCCTGCTAGAACTCCCGAGCTCATACGCGAACGTCCCCTTTAGCTGGCCGTGCTTGGGCACCCCGAACCTTCTCGGGTCCTCGGAAGACGAGAGGATATGGATCGCCTCTAGGACCCTTCCCTTCATCCGCTCGTCTTTCTTCTTGTACCCCCTCTTGAAAGTCGGGGTCAGAACAATACGCCAGGTCAAAGAACGCGATCTAATCCGAGTCTAGCCACTCTGAAGCGTCCTGAGCCCTATCGAATCTTCTAGACTTGCCCGCCCTGATCTCTTTCCGGCTCGCCCTGACCTCCTCGACCTCGGTCTCGGTGAGCGGGGGGGAGCGTTCCTCCTTTGCCTCGACTGCCCTGGCCATGACTGACAGCTTCGGCCCTGGCCTTCCTAATAACCTAGTGCCCAAGCTCTGACGCCCCAAAACACAGGGGAATTTGGGGGGATTCTTTCGGGTTTAGGAGTGGTCTACCTGACCGTGGGCCAGGTGGGCTCACGGGCGTATCGACATTCTGACTAGGTGTGCCTGGGTTTGACTATCGGTTTTGTTATGTCGTGTTGCCCAGTGGAATGGGACCGCCTTTCCTTGGGCGATCGCAAAATTCACCAGAGCTCATCATCCTTACGTCTCTTTCTCCTGGGCCCCGACGACCTCCCCCAGAGCCAATCACTTCTCCTGAATCGATCTGCCTCTCTCCTCCGTCGTTCCATGTCTCTATCTTCTCGTTCCGCTTGTAGCTCTGCTCTCCGTGCCCCGAGACTGGCAGCATACGATCCCCGATATGCGCCCCGTTCTACAGCCCGAAGTCTTGCCTCCTCATCAGCTTTGGCCCTCCGGCCCGCTTGGTAGCTGGCCCATTTCATGCTGAGCCATTGGCCGAAGGTGATCCCACGGTCGTAGACGTTGCGTGTATACGAAAAGAGGACCAGTGGTATGGCCCCCAGGCCTAACAAGGCGAACGAATAGAGGACATACCCGTAGGAGCCCAAGACAAACCCTGAAATCCAAAGGACAATCGCAGAGATCAGAAAGCGCCACTTCCAGCGCAAGTCAGCCAAAGGTCAAGCCTGGTCTTACTTATGCTATTGCCCAAACTCCGGGGGCCCGAAAGTGGCGCCTGGACACCGGGGTTCTTTCGTGTTTAGGCGCGGTCTAGCTGACCGTGGGCTAGGCGGGCTCCCGTGTCGGGGGTCCGGGCGCTCTGCCCAAACTCGGTTTTGTCCTCCGTGGACCCAGGACCCACTGTCTGCCCGAAGTGCAACCGGCCAGCCTGGGCTCCGTACCTGATGAAGGTCACAGGGAAGTACGGCCAGGTCTATACTTACGAAGTCTATCGGCACCCTGACGGCAGACGCCGGACCCCCAAGAAATGCACCGTCAAAACAACTGGCAGTTAGCATATAGTGGGGGTATCTCCTCTCCCTCACCAGGACCGTCGCTTCCACCAAGTCCACGCTCACGCCTTGGCCGTCCAGGGCCTCAAGCCTTACCGTTCTAAGAAATGGTAGCAGACCCTTTGATTTGACCATAACAAACCCCGTTCTATTGTCTAAATTTATCATAATGCAATCGTATGAGCGCTTGGGAGCCCTTTCCCCCATACCCCATGTTGGTTGACCGACGAAGAGCCAAGGGGGGCCACTTCGCTCGAATTGGGGGAGGGGTTGTCCGCCCATGTGGTCATGTGATCACCGCTATCAGAAGCCGGCTAGCGCATCCTTTGTGGTAGTAGACGGTTCGGCGGCCCGTCCAGCGTGATATCGCCGTGTCCCTTTCCTTGAGCTTCTTTCCACAATGGAAGCAAGCCATCGGAACGCCCTGCACCGCCTGGACGTAGGCCAGCTTGGCCTTCGTCACATGGAAGGGGCACTTCGTCCCCCCTTTGTGGCTGCTCAAAGCGCCTCTCCCTGTTCGGGGAACTCAAAGACCTCATATCGCCTCAATCCTTCTCGCCCCGGATCTGGCTCAGTAAGGAATCTAAAGAGAGCAAGAAATGAACGAGAAGGCGAATCAGGGAATCGCGGGGCTCCTCCATGCTCGGTAAAACCTGAATGGGTTTTGTATGTCGAGGAGGCTTACTTTGACCGCAGAACCGAAACCTAACTTCACGACGATTCGGGTAACGAAAGACACTAGGGCGAAACTCCAGGCGCTAAAGAAGGAATTGGGCTTTCGCAACCTGAGCGCCCTCTTCAATTACACGATTCTCGAAATGACGAAAGGGCAGACGATCCCCCCGGCTGAATACTCGATAGTCTTTGAGAGGCTGGGGACAAAGCCGGTGATAGTGACCGGCGAGTCGGGAGCGGGGAAGACCACGGCTGTAAGGGACCTTCTCTCTCAATGGGGCGGCCCGGTCTTCGTGCTGGACGTGACAGACGAATACAAAGAGCTGGAGAAGGCGGACCTGGGGGCCCTCTTCTCGCGGAAGTGGAACAAAGGGGGGCGATTCAGGTTCGTTTCAAACCCGAACGTCGAGGCGTCGAAAGGGGAGGCGTCCGCGATCTTCGGGCACCTCAACTATCTCAAGAACTCCGGGGCTTTGAGGGAATGGGTTATCGTAATTGAAGAAGGACACCGTTTCGCCCAGGACGCCAACCTCAGAGCCTTTTTGATCGAGGGGCGGAAATTCGCGCGGAAGGTCATTCTAGTCACGACTGACTGGCGGATGTACGAGGGGATAGCCAGGGTCTTCAAGCCCCGCCCGTGGGAATCGGAAATCCAGTCAGCTAGCGCAACTAACCCAAGCCCACCTTAGCGAAATTAGGGCAAAGGTTAGGTTATATTGGGCACTTGTATACACTTCGGTCAGTTGCCCAGCCGGAGTCGGGCCCACTCGAAGGTCTTCGGCAGCCCCTCGTCGAAGGGGGTCCTCGGGGCCCACCCCAAGACCCGCCGCGCGCGCTCCAGGTCTGGCATGCGGTTCAACGCCCCCTTCGGCTTTGAGGGGTCGAACTTCATCCTGATGTCCTTCCCGGACAGCGAGACGACCTTCCTGGCCAGCTCCAGGACGGATGTCTCCTCGGTCGAGCCGATGTTTACAGTGAGGTTCTCCTTCTTCTCAACATGCGACCAGAGGGCGAAGATTCCGTCCAGGGCGTCGTCGATATACACGAAGCACCTCCTCTGGCTCCCGTCCCCCCAGACCACGAAGCCCTCCCCGGGGTACCTTATCGCCTTCCTGACCAGAGACCCGACGACCTGGCTCCGGTCGGGGTCGAGGTAGATGTTCTTCCCGTAGGCATGGAAGATCCTCGCAACTCCAGTCCTCACCCCGGTCATCAGAGACAGCTGCTTCTCGGCAACGAACTTCGACCAGCCGTACCCTCCTTCAGGGTTGACCTTCTCATCCGAGTCCTCTTCCCGGAACGCGGCGTTCCCTCCCTGCTGCCTGTCGAAGGGGTAGACCGAGACGCTCGAGGCATAGACGACTGTCTTGACCTTGTTCTCGAGGCAGGCTCTGAACACGTTCGCATCGATGACCAGGTTCGCCTGCATGGCAGCCAGTTCTCTGCTCGCCGACCCGTGGAGGTACTCCACGCTCCCCACCTCGGCTGCGAAGTGGAACACCGTGTCGGCCCCCTTCGTCGACCGCCTGGCGAACTCGTAGTCCTTGAGGTCCCCTCTCACCGCCTTCTGCCCGACGCCCACGTCTCTCAGGTTCCGTACAGAGCCGGCGGAGAAGTCGTCTACGATGGACACGCCGTAGCCCTCCTTGACGAGCCTGCTGGCGATGTGGCTCCCGAGGAACCCGGCCCCTCCGGTCACCACCACCTCGGTCAACCTGAGAAGGGCCCCCTCAAACGATCGCGGCCACCTCCACCTCCCATTAATACGGCTTGGCGGGCTCAGCGGTAAGAGCGGATTATCTCTGCCGTCCTCTCTAACCCGTCGTACTTCTGCGAGAGCGCCCTGACCGCTCCTACCCTCCTCCTGTAGGACCCGTCCCCTGCGCACTCCCGGACCGCCTCCGAGAGGTTCTCCGGGGTCAGTTTCTCCGACCTGATCTCTTTCCCGAGCCCGAGCCTGGAGAACTTCTCGGCGTTCCCGATCTGCTCGGGGTGGTTGTGTATGGGCACCAGGACCGCAGGCTTCCCGTTGTTGATGCACTGCCCGATGGTGCTGTGCCCGGCCCTCGCCACAACGACGTCGGCCAGTCGGAACAGCTCGTCCTTCACGGGGGACCACTCGAACAACCAGGCCCCGCTGTCGAGCCTCTTCGGGGATGGGGAGCCTGACGTGTAGCCCAGTGAGAGTACGACGTTGAAGTCCCGCGCCAGCCCCTCGGAGGCCCTGATCATCATTGCTGTGAAGGCCTCCTTCGTCTGGTCGGGTCCGCTTATCTGGCAGAATACGAGGGGGCGGCCGTCCAGCTCGAGCAGCCTCCGCGTCTTCTCGAGGGCTCCTTCGCTCACCTCGCGGCGGGGGGAGGTGAAGCCTACGAACTCCACCACCCCGGAGATGTCCGACCCCAGGAGGTTGGTCTCGGCGATGGTGTAGGGAGGGGGGAGGTCTGTCATCAGGATCCTGTCGCTCAGTGACCAGAGGAGCCCCAGGCAGTCTCCACCGACCCTCTCCAGATACCTCCCGGTGCGGCTCCTGAACCTTGGAGGGAACGATATCTGGAACTGATTCAGTAGGGTGACCACCGGGACCGACCGCTCCTTCGCGGCGATGACCGGCGAAAGGCGGGAGTCAGACACGACAACCTTGGGGCCGAACCTGCGGATGCTCTGCCGTTCGAAGGTCACCTGTCTCAGGAACGCGTTGAAGGTGAACGGGAACTGGGGGAGGACATGCCAGGAGGAGAACCCTCCTCCCTTCCACTGCACGTCGAGCGAAGGGGACGCGACCGCGGCCAGCTCCCTCCCTCTCGACTTCAGGTGCTGGAGCCCCTGGCCGGAGGAAGAGAACAGGCTCTGGTATCCGTCCCCGAGCCTTTCGGAGATCTCGATGACCCTGGTGATGTGCCCCAGCCCTGACCCGAAGACGGCGAAGTAGACTCTCGTGCCCATTGATGTCTCCCCTGAGCGTTCAGGGACCGTCAGGCCCGAGTGCAGGAGTCTATTAGTCTCACTGCCTGGAGCGAGGGGGGTCCTCCGTTTACATGCCGCAGTGAAGGGGGATTGACCTCGAAACATACATAACGAACCCCTCTCATGGGGGACCTAGCCGGAGGTAGGATACTCAACCGTGGAAATCTGGCTTCTCTTGGAAGTTGTCACACTTGCGATAGGCGTGCCAGTCTTGGCGCTGGAGTACTACTGGGTGATACTCCTAGCGACTTCGGTGAAGTACCCCCGGAACCTTGCCAAGGAGAAGGCGAGGCTGAACCGTTTTCCCTCGGTGACCGTCCTGATCGCGACTTTCAACGAGAAGTTCGTTATCCAGCGGTCGCTCGAGGCCATTAAGCAGCTCGACTACCCCAAGGAGAGGATCCAGGTCGTCATCGCCGACGACTCCACGGACCAGACGTCGTCGATAATCGACGAGAAGCTGAAAGACCTGGCCCGGGCGGGGATCAGGGCAGCGGTCTCACGGAGGCCCACGAGGGAGTTCTTCAAGTGCGGGGCGCTCAACAAGGCGATGGAGCAGGTCGAAGGGGAATACGTCCTCCTCCTGGACGCCGATTCCATTGTCTCTCCCGACGTGCTGACCAAGGGGATCGACGCCATCGAGTCACACCCGCGCGCCGCGTTCGTGTCCTACCGCTACGGCCATTACAACCGGGACTACAACATGGTCACCAAGCTCTTCGCTCTGTCCCAGGACATCGGGGACACCTTGTCCAAGATGGGCGCCTACCACATCGACGCCCCGTTCTCGGCCCAGGGAGGGCAGACCCTCGTCAGATCCAAGGACCTGAGGGAGGTCGGAGGATGGTCGAACCAGAGGATAGCCGACGATACGGATATCTCGATCAAGATGTACCTTGCGGGGAAGAGGGGGATCTATCTCAGCAACGTGAAGATAATGAGCGAGGACCCGTCCACCCTTGAGGCATGGAAGAAGCAGGTAGGCAGGACGTCACAGGGGTGGTGGAGGTGCATCGCCAACTACTGGAGGGCGATACTTGCGGCTCCGAGCCTCCCGGCGAGGAAGAAGGTGGGGCTCCTCCTCATGCTCATGGCTCCATTCTCCAGCCTGAGCTGGATCGTCGTCACCTTCCTCTCCACCTTCACCGTCGTCTTCAACCTGATCCCCCCTACCTTCTCGATCTTCAGCGACCCGGTCTACGTGGCGATAGTGGCCGTCCCATTCGCGATCTCTCTCGCGTCCGGAGCCTGGGCCCTGAAGGTCCAGGGGCTGATGACCGCCAGGAACGTGGCGCTCATCCCGATGCTCGGGTACGCTTCCGGGGGGATGCTCGTCCTGGGCTCCATCGGGTTCTTCTACGGGGTATTCGACCGGATGGGCTTCTTCCTCTACAGGACCCCCAAGTCAGGGGGGGAGAAGGAGATGACCAAGACGTCGTACTTCCAGCACCTCTCGAACGACAGGAACTCCATCGTCGAGCTGTTCCTGGGCGCCGCAGGCATCCTCCTCGCCTGGCTCGTCTTCATACACGGTGTCTGGTTCCTGGCGCTTTCGATGTTCGGGTTCGGCCTCTTCACCCTGAAGTCGATGAACCTGACCAGGCACTTTCCGAGGATGGTCCGGAGGGCCGTCAAGGGTGCGCCGGGAACGGGCGTCGGCCTGATTCAGGTCCAGACCTCCTCCGCCATTGCGCTCGGGGTTACCCTCGCCCTCAACTCTGACGCTGTCCACAGGGTCCTCATGCACTAAGGTCTCGCTTCACTTCAGCGCCCTGACCGCCCTGAGCGTCCTCTCCACGAAGGTGTACAGGGCCACCGCCAGCACCAGGACGACCCCCCACCAGAGGAGCCCGACTATGGAGGAGACCGCCACCAGCAGGAGCCGTTCGCTCCTCTCCCCGATCCCTACCCCGGACAGCGCCACCCCCAGGGCGTCCCCCTTCGCCCGGGTGTAGCTCACGAGGAGGCTCAGCGAGAGCGCCAGGAGGACGAGCAAGGGGGTGGAGTACCCGCCGAGGAGCACCCCTCCGAAGAGGGCGACCTCGGCCACCCGGTCCAGGGTCGAGTCGAGGAACGCCCCCGTCTTGGACGCCTTCCCTGTCACCTTGGCCACGGCGCCATCCACGATGTCGAACCAGCCGGCGACGAGGACCAGCACCCCGCCTGCGAGCTCTCCTGCGTATCCTGAGGTCGAGTACGCGGCCGCTGCCAGGAAGGAGAACGCCACCCCAATCACCGTGTAGGCCGTCGGCGAGAGCCCCGAGCGCGCGAAGAGTGACCCCACAGAGTTCAGGAACGACCGGAGCCTGGTCCTCAGCCTGTCTAGCACGACGACCCCCGCCCGGCCGTTTTTATATACAATGAGAGGAGGTTCAGCCGGCAAAGTTGGGGAAAGTCGACAAGGGAGTAGGGTGCGACGTCACCGGGTGCAAGAACCTGGCGGAGCGGTCTCTCAGCAGGGCCGAGATGGGGAACAGCGGGCTGAACCTCGGAGGGGACGGGAGGAGGGCCTACCTGTGCAAGGAGCACTACAGGGCCTGGAAGAAGGCGACCAAGAAGTCGAGGACCCTGGAACGGTCGAGATGGTAGCTTCGCCTTGAAGATCCTCCAGATGCACGTGGATTTCATAGAGTACACCCCGGTCAAGAAGGAGATCAAGGGCGCCGAGGAGATCGAGCCCAGGACTGTCAGGGAGGACGACATCGTCGTCCTGTTCACCGCCTTCGAGCAGGGGGACGACAGCGAGCTGGCCAAGAAGTCCATAGCCGAGACCAAGGAGTTCCTGGCCAAGCTGGGGACCAGGAGGGTGCTCATCTATCCGTTCGCCCACCTGAGCCAGAACCTTGCAGCGCCCTCGGACGCTCTCCCGCTCCTGCTGGAGATGGAGGAGGAGGCGAAGGGCGCGGGGCTGGAGGTGCGCAGGGCCCCGTTCGGATGGACCAAGGCCCTCCAGATCAAGGTGAAGGGACACCCCCTGGCGGAGATGTCGAGGAGCTACTCCCACGGCGCCGCGCCGGCTGCGCAGCGCCCCAAGGCAAGGCGAGAGCTCTCGGCCGAGGAGGCCATGGCCCGCCTCAGGCGCAGCGACTTCGTCAACCTCCCCGAGACGGACCACAGGATGATCGGAGAGCGGCAGGACCTGTTCAGCTTCCAGGAGGTGTCTCCGGGGATGGCCTACCTGCACGAGAAAGGACTCCGGGTCAGGAACCTCCTGATAGATTTCATGAGGTCCGAGCTCGCGAAGGGGGGGTACCAGGAGGTGAGCACCCCGAGCCTGGCGAACACGGCCCTGTGGCAGGTGAGCGGGCACTCGGCCCACTACAAGGACAACATGTTCCTGACCTCGATGGGGGACGAGGAGATGGGGATGAAGCCGATGAACTGCCCCTCTCACTTCTTGATTTACAAGACCAGAAAATGGAGTTTTCGCGAACTCCCCGTGAGGTACGCCACCTTCGACCCCCTCTTCAGGAACGAGCTCAGCGGGGTGGCGAGCGGGCTGTTCCGGGTCAAGATGCTCTCCCAGGACGATGCGCACATCATCTGCATGGAAGAGCAGGCGGAGGAGGAGCTGTCCAAGATGCTGGAAATGATGCAGAGGGTCTACAGGGTGTTCGGCCTGGATTACAAGGTGAAAATCTCGACGAGGCCCGACGACTACATGGGGACCGACGAAGAGTGGACTCGGGCCACCGACACTCTGATCCGGGTCGTGAAGGGTAAAGGTTGGGCCTACGAGGTCAAGGAGAAGGAGGGGAACTTCTATTCCCCGAAGATAGATGTAGACATCAGGGACTCCCTCGGGAGAGAGTGGCAGTGCGGGACCTTCCAGATCGATCTGCAGATGCCCAAGAGGTTCAAGCTCGCCTACACCGGCTCGGATGGGAAGGAGCACACCCCCGTCGTCCTCCATCGGACGATTCTGGGGACCTTGGAAAGGTTCATGGGGATCATGCTCGAGCACTACAAGGGGGTCCTCCCGATCTGGCTCTCCCCGGTTCAGGCCAGGGTCATCCCTCTTTCCGACGAGCACCTCACCTACGCCAACGGGGTCCTTGACGCGGTCAGAGTCGGAGGAGTCAGGGCCGAAGGGGACTTCGACAGCGGGACCATGGGGGCGAAGATAAGGGACGCCCAGCTCCAGAAGATCCCCTACATGCTCGTGGTGGGGAAGAAGGAGGAGGAGTCCGGAACGGTGGCAGTGCGGACGCGCGGGGGCGAACAGACCTTCGGGGTCCAGGTGGACGCCTTCTGCACGCGGGTACGGGCAGAGGTCGCCGCGTTCAAGTGATCAGAGGGCGGGGATCTGCTGGGTGACGCAGTGGAGGGTCCCCAACCCGTAGACCAGGGCCCTGCAGTCGACTCCGACGACCCTCTTCCTTGGGAAGAGCCCCTCCAGCTCCTTCAGCGCCTGCCTGTCGCTGCTCCCGCCGAAGGCCGGCACGACCACGGCGTCGTTGCCAATGTAGAAGTTCAGGTGGCTCGCCGGGAGCCTCCCGTCGGCAGTCTCCATCCTCGGAGGCATGGGGATGCGGTGGACCTCGAAGTCGGCTTCATGCTCTTCAAGGAGCTTCAGGTTCTCAGACAGGGGTCCGTGGTTCGGGTCCCTGGGGCGGTCTTCGACCGCCGCGGCCACCACCCCGTCTCCGACGAACCGCGCGATGTCGTCGATGTGGCCGTCGGTGTCGTCCCCCTCGATCCCCCTTCTCAGCCAGACGACCTCGTCCCCCCCCAGGTTCTCCCTGAGCGCCCGCTCCAGGTCGCCTCTCGTTAGACCGGGGTTCCTGTTGGGGTTCAGGAGGCACTGCTCGGTGGTCATGACCCTCCCCGACCCGTCGACGTCGATCGACCCCCCCTCGAGGACCACCCCCGGCCTGAAGATCCGCCATCCCGTCTGCAGCGCCAGCGCGTCTCCGGCCCCGTCGTCGGGGAGGAGGTCGGCGTACTTGTTCCCCCAGGCGTTGAAGCGCCACCTGACCAGCGCGACGTCCCTGCCCCTGACGCAGGTGGGGCCGTAGTCCCTCACCCAGACGTCGACGGTCCTTACCCTGAGATAGGAGACCGGCTCCACCCTCCTCAGATGGGATCTGGCCCTCGCCTCCCCCTTCTCATCGTCCACCAGGACCTTCACCTCTTCCCCCTCGCACAGCGCCCTCGCCATCTCAACGTAGGCTCCCTCGACCTTCGGGAGGATGGCCTGCGGGAAGGTGCTAGGGTCTTTGGGCCATGACAGCCAAGTCCCGGCGTGCTTCTCCCACTCTGCCGGCATGCGGTAGCCGAGCGACCTGGGTGTAACGCTCATGGTTTCTTCGTGATGGCCGAGTACGTCCGCTCCTTCCTGGTGCGCACGAACCCCCACCCCTCCTCAACCAGCCTCCCGAGCCCTGTCGGGACGTCCACCGTGTAAACCCCCTCGTCATCTCCAGCCCTGAACAGAACCTTTCCGAACTGGTCGCAGACGAACGATCCGCCCCAGAACTCCGTGCTCCCTTCTACACCTACCCTGTTTACCGCGCAGACAACGACGCTGTTCGCTATCGCATGTCCCACCTGGACCGCCTCCCACGCTTCCTTCCAGTCCCCTTCGACCGGCTCTATCCCCCTGACCCACCCGATGGCGGTAGGATAGAACAGCATTTCCGCCCCCAGGAGCCTGTTGACCCGGGCGGCCTCCGGGTACCACTGGTCGAAGCAGATCAGCGTCCCGAGCTTCCCGTGCCGGGTCTTGGCCACCGCGTAGCCGCTGCCTGGTTCGAAGTAGTCCTGCTCGTAGTAGTGCTCGTCCTGGGGGATGTGCACCTTCCTGTACTTCGTGAGGACCTTCCCGCGTTCGTCGAAGACGAGGCAGCTGTTGTACCGCTTCTCGCCAGACTCCTCATAGATGGACCCTCCGACCAGCACCACCCTGTTCCCCCTCGCCGAGTCTGAGAGGGCCCTGCTCACCGGGCCTGGGATCTTCTGGGGAACCTGGTCTGACTTCCTGATGGTAGGGAAGTACCTCCATGCGAAGAGCTCCGGGAGGCAGACCACCTCCGCGCCTCTGCCGGCCGCCTCGTCCACCCCCTTCAGCGCCCTCCCCAAGTTGTCGTCGGGGCTCTCCGACATCGACATCTGGACAAGACCCAGCCTGACTTTGTGCTCCAACTTCCTTCCCTCCGATGACGGCCTATTCAAGGTGAAAGCCTATCCCCTGGCGACGGGCTGCCGTATGAGGAACCCCGAGCCTGGCCCCTTGGACCCTGAGATGGTCATGTAGTATTCCCTCGCCGGGCCAAAGAGGCTGTACCCCTGGCTGAGGAGCCCCTCGAGGAAGGGGCCGTAGGTCTTCGCGAACTCCTCCTGGCGTCCGGTGTGCCTAGTCTCGGCCACGGGTGACTCCCCGAGCTCCTTCATTCTGAACTCCCCTTCGGGCTGGAATCCACCGCTGACCGGGATGCACGCTTCGCTCTTCAGCTCCGCGGTCGGGTTCTCCCCCGGGTTGTCGAAGTACTGGCAGAAAGGGTACCCAGCCACCTCGGTCCCCTTCGAGTCAATCCAGTTCTTCAGCTTCAGCATGTCCTGCCCTGTCCCCGAGTAGGCGCCTCTTCTCTCGACGAAGGCGGCTTTCATGGGCGACGAGGTCGTGGACCTCACTTCCGGACGGGCCAAAAAGGAACCCCGTCCCCCGACCGGCTGTCGTTGGTAAACGTTTTTCCCCCGCGCGAGGGCTGCCCTCTAATTGATGATGATCGCTGTGGCGGACACCCGGCTGCAGGTGGCGGCGAACACGTCCAGCACTTCCTCCAGTGGAGGCGTTCCAACCTGGACCGGCGTGGCGGGGCTCGCGATATCCCTGGCCCTCCAGAACTCAATATCGAACGTGATAGCGGGGGTCATGATGCAGCACGACGGCATCATCCGCCTCGGCGATGATGTCCAGTATGGCAGCGGCGGAGCGAGGGGGGAGGTCGTCAAGCTCTCTCTGAGGTAGACCTGGCTGAAGACGAAGGATGGGGTGGTGGTCGTAATCGGGAACAGCAACCTGTCTGGAGGGCCGATCCTGAACTATTCCTCCCTCGAGTCCAGAAGAAGTTTCTCACGTGAACCGGCTGCCCGGAGCCTGCGCCTGACTCTCTGCCCTAGCTCCCCCAGAACAGGTCCAGGGTGGTGGCGCCCATGATCTCGTCGAAGGAGAAGTCTAGAGCGTCGAGGAGCTGGTCGAACATCGAGTGGGCGTACTCGATGTACTTGTCGGCGTCGATTTCATCGGGCCTCGCCATCTCGGCGGGCTTCACGTAGGGTGGGTTCTTGGTCTTGACGTAGGCGATGATCTCCCCCGCCTTGACCTCTCTCCCCTTCTCCTCCAGCTGCATCGCAGCCCTGACATGCTGGGGGGTGGTCCCGTTGTACTTGCCTGTGGGTTTCCCCATCATCACGGTGAAAGCGAGGTCGGTGACCGGGACCCTCTTCCCTTTGAGGTCCGATATCATCTTCGTAAGCAGCTCCCTGGTGTTGGCCCTTGCTTTCTCGAAGTCCTCGGGGGTCTTGACCGAGCTCAGGATTTCGAGGGTGTCGTAAAAGACCTTCTTGAGGTACTCCGGGGTCTGGCTCTTCTTCCCGGTCAGCCCTCGGATGTCGACTGTCCCGTCGGGGAGGACCCCGAAGTAGTTTTTCTTCCGGCTGCTGAAAGCCACGTACCTGTAGGTCTTGTCGAGGTCGAGCTCTATCCCAAGGTCAGAATCTGCCCATCGGGTTACAGTCGCGATCTGTTCCTTCGAAGGGCTCCGGAGGAATAGGCTGTCTGTGTCTCCGTAGAGGACCTCGATTCCAAGCTCCTTGCACTTCGCGATCGTCCTGGTGATTGCGTCCCTGCCTAGGGCAGCGGTCCCTTCGGCGACGGGGAGACAGTAGAATGCAAAGGTCTCGAATCCAAGGACCCCATAGGAAGCATTGAGAAACACTTTGAGCCCCTGGCTTACGACGTTGTAGAGGTCCCTGTCGTCCTTCGACAGTGAAGGGTCCTTCGTCAGGGGCTTGTAGTGGGCCACCCTCAGGTCCCTGAGCGAGCCGGTGACCAGGCTTACGATCCCCTTCCTTTTGGTGCAGACCCAGGAGGAGGTGTCCGGAATCTTGTTCGACCGACATTCCGGATGGATGCAGTTCACTGTCTCGTATGAGAGGTTGTGAACCTTGATGAGGCTCGGGTACAGGCTTGCGAAGTCCAGGACCGAGACGTCGAAGTGGACCCCTGGCTTTGGCTCGATGACAAAGCCTCCCTTGTACTTCTTCCCCTTGACTATCGCCTGAGACGAGGCGCTCCCCTTCTCGCTGAGTTCATCCTGCCTGGGGATGAGCGCGCCTATCTTCCTGTGCTCGAAGAAGAGCAGGCTCCTGATCCAGTTGGAGACCCCGAGCCTGGAGACGTCGTTCATCGGCATCTTCCCTATCCTCGATATTACCAGGAGGAGCTTCATCACCACCGACCCCATCATGGATGTCAGCTCGTAGGTCAGTTGCGAGTCATTCAGGCAGTATCTCGCGAGCTCCGTCAGGGGCAGGTCCCCTATCTCGCCATCGAACTCTATCTTCGACTTGTTCAGCAAGGTCTCGGCTATGGCATTCAGTGTATGCTCCGTGTACCTGTTCCCGAAGGCGTACACCTGTATCGACCTGTTCCTGAAGAACTGGTAGAGGTCGATGTGGATTCCGTGCTTCAGAGAAGCGGCCACGCGCTCAAGCTGGATCGGGTTCTCCTCTTCCCGGATGCCGAGGGACTCAGCCCTGTGCTGGAGGTAGCGGAGGTCGAAGTTGTCCCCGTTGAATGACACTATGACCGGATAATCGAGCATCTTCGAGTAGACCGCCCTGAGGAGGTCGGTTTCGTCGTCGAAGACCTGGTAGGCGAACTGGCTCCCGTCGAGCCCCTTCTCCTCCCGCTCTCCCCTGAGCAGATAGACCACCTTCTCGCTCTCGTTGTAGAACGAAACTGCGATTACCGGCTGTTTCGGGTCCTCCGGGTCCGGGAGCCTCCCCTCCTCGTTGTCCACCTCGATGTCCAATGCCACCCTCCGGAGGTCGACCAACGGTTCGCTCAGGAGCTCGGCCCAGTCTCTGAGGTAGGGCTGGAACTCCTTCGGGTTCCTCCTAGCCACCTCCTCGAGGGACCTGTTGACCCTCTCCTGGACATCGTGCTTCACTGGGACCACCTTCCCCTGGGACACCCTGTAGTAGGTCCCCATCCGGAGCCCCCGGTCGTAGGCAAAGTTCTCGTAGTACTTGATGTCGGCCTCCCAAGCCTTGATCATGTCGCGAATGCTGTCGTTCCCTCCTCCTATGGCGAGGGGGTCGGTGGTGATTATCTTCCTCAGGGTCGCCTTTTCGTCGTTGAGGAGGTCGAGCTTCTCCTCCTCCGTGATCTCAATCACGTCTTTTCTCGCTTTGACCGCCTTCAACTCCTCCATACTCAGTCGAGTGTAACAGTAGGGGCGGTGCCCAGTGTTGTCCTCCCAGAGCCAGAACCTCCCTGCCTTCTGGTCGTAGAACTTCAGGATGGCTTTCCTTTTGTCCCCGTCGTAGGTGGCAGAGGCGAGCAGAGACTCGTCTATCTCCTTGGAGGGACTCGTCAGATCGGCAAGCTTTGCGGAGAGGGTGGGCACCTGCTGCGAGGACTGGGACAAAGAGAACGCCGGTGCAGTGCCGGCCTTTTGGCAGATAAGGATACCGAGCGTTCAGAAACGCATTCGGACGATTTATAACGACAGTCTCAATCGGCCCCCTCGATGTCGGCGCTCCTCGGGACACTCAGAGGCAACTCCGCTTACATGTTCATCGCAGCCGGGGCTCTCTGGCTGGCGGTTGCGGTCGCAGCAGGGTCGGCACTCATCCTCTGGCCGGTGGTCGCGTGCGTCCTGGGCGGGGTCTTTCTCAGGATGTGGCCTGCAAGGAGGCTCACCTGGGCCTGGGCGACTTCAGCGGCGGTGCTCGGGTTCCTGCTCGCAGCGTATCAGGTCTACGCGTGGCTCCCCTTCCTGGGCGGGTCGTTCTCTGGGGTCGCTGCGGTCGCAACGGCTGTATTCGCCGTGTTCGCTGTCCTTCACCTCTTCCTGTTCTACCTGGGGGCTAGGCCGGTAAAGCCGGCCGCGGAACAGAGCTAACCCCAGACGACCCACTCCTCATATAATCCCCCTGTGGCCGGCTCGCAAGCGAATGTCATTTATCCCAATCAACAGGCCAATCCTCGGCGAGGAGGAGAAGGAGGCGGTCGGCGAGGTCCTCGCCAGCGGAGGGCTCACCAACGCGTCCTATGAAGGGGGGAAATACGTCAGAGCCTTCGAGGGGAAGGTCCGCGCACTGCTCGGAGCCAAGCACGTCGTCGCGGTCAACTCTGGCACGGCCGCACTGCACTCCGTCCTCATGGCCCTCGGGGTGAAACCTGGGGACGAGGTCGTTGTCCCGTCGTTCACTTTCGTCGCCACTTCAAACGTGGTGCTCGCCAGCGGGGCAAAGCCGGTGTTCGTCGACACCAAGAAGGACTACAACATTGACCCAAAGGAGCTCAAGAGGGCTATCACGAAAAAGACGAAGGCCATCATCCCAGTCCACGTGTTCGGGTACCCGGCAGACATGGACGAGATCCGCGAGATAGCGAAGTCGATCCCGGTGGTCGAGGACGCAGCCGAATCGATGGGGGCGACCTACAGGGGGACCCAGACGGGGAGGCTGTCTCTCGCCGGGTGCTTCAGCATGTACGCTTCCAAAGTGGTGACCTCCGGCGAGGGGGGCGCCATATCGACCGACGACGACGAACTCGCAGACAGACTGAGGCTCGTCCGCAACCACGGCATGGTGCACCACAATGACTCTAGGCACCTCGGGTTCAACTACAGACTCCCCGAAATGGGGGCTGCGTTGGCTTCGGTCCAGATGGACCGGCTCGCAGGGTTCCTCGAGGCGAGGGTGAGGAACGCCCGCTACCTGACGGAAAGGGTGGCTTCGCTCGACGGAGTCTCGTTTACCCAGCAGTCCGTCGACCGGACTCACGTCTACTACCTTTACACCCTCTACCTCCAGAAGAACAGGGATAGGATACAGAGGGCTCTGAACGATGCCAAGATCGGGGCTGCGGTCTACTTCCAGATACCCGCCCACAAGACGGAGCTCTACAAGAAGCTGGGATACGGGAAGAAGGTCCTGAAGAACACGGAGGCCGCGTCCAGGCACGTCCTCTCCCTACCGGTTCACCCGGCGGTCACAGAAGCAGACCTCGAAAGGGTCGCGGGCGTGTTCCTGAAGGCCGCTCGAGAGAACCTGTAGGTGCGCGAGGGCATGGCCGTCCCCTCGACGACCTGCATCGTGATCCCGACGTACAACGAGAAGGACAACGTGGAGCCACTCGTGAGGGGAATCGAAGGCGAGCGGATCCCGGGCCTCAAGGTCCTCTTCGTAGACGACTCGAGCCCCGACGGCACGTCGGAGGTGATCCGATCCGTGGCAGCGACGCGCCCCTGGGTCGAGGTTCTTCAGCGGAGGGGCAAGCAGGGCATCGGCTCTGCCTACCGGGAGGGGTTCAGGAAGGCTCTTTCCGACCCTGGGACCGAGGCGGTCGTCGAGATGGATTCGGACCTTCAGCATCCCCCTGCGGCCATCCCTGACCTGCTCCGCGCTCTCGGCCAGGGGGCTGACGTGGCTGTCGGTTCCAGGTACGTGGCCGGGGGCGGGGTCCCCCGCTGGAGCCTGTTCAGGAGGTGGGTGAGCAGGGGCGCCAACGCCTACGCCAGGTGGGTCCTCGGTCTGGAGGTGAGGGACGCCACATCGGGGCTCAGGGCATACAGGCGCAAGGCCGCAGAAGAGATCGCAAACGCCGACCTGCCTGCGAAGGGGTACGAGTTCCAGGTCGCATCGCTCTACTGTCTCAAAGAAGACTACCGGGTGACCGAGGTGCCGTTCGTGTTCGGTTCCCGGGCCAAGGGAGAGTCGAAGCTCGGGGTCGCGGACGGCCTGAGGTTCTTCGTAAGGGTCCCCAGAATCGCAATCCGGGGGCGCAAGAAGCGTCGGCACGGGGCAAGATAGAAATACGAGGGTTCTCGGCCGATTTCTGATTTGAGCTCAGAACCGGTGCCACCCAAGGAGCCTGCGCCCACAAAGGTCTTCACCGGGGCGGTCTACGAGTGCGTAAGGTGCGGGACTAAGACGACGCAGGAAGAACTTTCGAAGCTACCAGAGGTAAAGTGCATCTGCGGTTACCGGGTCTTCCGGAAGGCGCGGCCCGCGGTCGTCAAGCAGATCAAGGCCATCTGATGAAGGGCCGACGTGGTTCGTCGATAGGCGAAGTCAAACACAACGATTTAATTACTCATCTCATCGGGGCCGCCTGAACGATTTTGCACCTGATGCAGAGCAAGGAGCGTGCCGCCATCCTCGGTTATGGTGCCTATGTCCCATACTACAGGCTCCCGACCACCGAGGTCGCCAGGGTCTGGAAGGGCGGAGGGTCCGGGCCGAATGTAGAGAAGGCAGTCGCCGGGGCCGACGAGGACACTGCGACCATGGCGATCGAAGCCGGCCGGATGGCCGTGCACATGGCGGGAATAGAGAACCTGGGGGCGATCTTCGTCGGGACCGAGTCGAAACCGTATGCGGTCAAGCCGACCAGCACCATCGTGGCCCAGGCTCTGGGGCAGCACCACACCCTCGCTGCCGACCTCGAGTTCGCGTGCAAGGCTGGGACCGAAGCCATGCAGATAGTCACAGGACTGGTCGGGTCAGGAATGATAGATGCAGGTCTCGCGATTGGGATGGACACGGCCCAGGGGAGGCCGGGGGACGACCTCGAATACACCGCTGCGAGCGGAGGGGCAGCCTACGTCATCGGGAAGAGGGACAGGTCGGCGGTGGCGGTGATCGACTGCAGCACGTCCTACGTCTCCGACACCGGGGACTTCTGGCGCCGGGCCCACGAGCTGTACCCTCGTCACCTCTCGAGGTTCACCGGGGAGCCTGCCTACTTCACTCACATCGAGAACTCGGTCGGGACCCTCTTCAAGGAGACTGGGCACAAGCCGTCAGACTTCAAGTATGCTGTGTTCCACCAGCCCAACCCCAGGTTCCCAGTCGAGGTGGCGACAAGGCTGGGCTTCACCATGGACCAGATCAAGACAGGGCTGCTGAACCCGATGATAGGGAACACCTACGCGGGGAGCTCTCCAATCGGTCTCGCGGCGGTCCTCGATGAGGCCCACCCGGGGGACAAGGTCCTGGTGGCGAGCTTCGGGTCGGGGGCCGGGTCGGACGCGTTCTGCATCGAAGTACTCGAGGGGATTACAAAGAAGAGAGGGATCAACCCGACTGTGAAGTCGATGATGGAGAGGAGCACCAGGATCGACTACTCCACTTACACGAAGTTCAGGGACGTCCTGCAGAAGTAGGCGATCCGGTGGCCAGGACAAGGGCGTACGTCACCTCCGTGGGGTTCACCCCCATAGGGGACCACTGGGGGAAGTCAATCCTCGACCTTTCGGTGGAGGCGGCCAGGGGGGCCCTGAAGGGGCTGGGGAAGAAGAGGCCCGACCAGATAATCGTCGGGAACATGTTCAGCGCGGTCGGGGCGAGCCAGGAGCACCTGGGGTCCATGCTGGCCAGCGGGCTCGGGATGGCCGGGACCGCAGCATACAAGGTGGAAGCAGCCTGCTCCTCGGGCGGGACCGCATTCGACGTGGGGTACAACCTTGTCCGTTCGGGAGCCATCGATTCGGCTCTCGTGGTCGGGGTGGAGAAGATGCGAGACATCGAGCCCGACGAGGTTTCGCAGGCGCTCGCCATGGCCGAGTCGGCAGATTACACCCAGTTCGTGGGGGCGACCTTCGCAGCACTCAATGGGCTCCTCGCGAGATACTACATGGAGCAGCTGGACGTCAGCAGGGACGAGCTGAGCTCGATCCCGGTGATCGACCATGCGAACGCGGTCACCGCCTCTCACGCCCAGTTCAGGAAGGCGATCACCCCCGAGGTGGTGAGCAGGTCGGCGATGATAGCTGACCCCCTGAGGCTCTTCGACTGCGCGCCGGTGGGAGACGGAGCAGCGGCTGCGCTCATCGTGAACGACAACGCCGCGGCCGGGAGCAGGAGCAAGATGGCCGAGATACTCGGCGGGAGGATAGCGACCAACGACTTCTCGATCTATGAGCGGGCTGACATGCTCGACTTCAAGGCGACGAAGGATGCGTTCAAGGGGGCCATGGCACAGGCAGGGCTCGCCCCCAAGAAGCTAAGCTTCGTGGAGGTCCACGATGCCTTCTCGGTGGTGGGGGCCCTGTCTCTGGAGGCCATGGGGTTCTCGAAGCGCGGGGAAGGTTCCAGGGATGCGAAGGCAGGCAAGTACTCGAAGGGCGGAGAGCTTCCCATCAACACCTTCGGAGGGCTGAAGGCGAGGGGGCATCCGGTTGGGGCCACGGGGATGTATCAGGTCGCGGAGTCGTACCTGCAGCTCACGGACCAGGCAGGGAAGAACCAGGTGGAGGGGGCGGAGTACTCGGCCACCCAGAACATCGGAGGGGTAGACTCGACGAGCGCCGTGCACGTCTTCGCGAGGGCGGCGTAGTTGGGGATACAGCAGTGGAGGATCCGGGACAGGTACTACAGGCTGATAGGAAGCAAGTGCGAGGACTGCGGTGACGAGTTCTTCCCACCGGTCTACCAGTGCAGAGGGTGCGGCTCGGAGCATATCGTGGACAAGGAGATGCCGAGGACGGGGAAGGTCATGACTTACACCGTACTGCACGAACCGCTTCCGGGGTACGAGGCCCAGACCCCGCTGTATCTCGCGGTGGTCAGGCTCGACAACGGCGCCAGGATACTCACGCAGATCGTGGACTCCCCAGAAGACGCGATCAAGACGGGCGCGAAAGTCAGGGCGACGATCAGACGGGCGAGGGTGGACGGGGAGTCCGGGCAGATAATCTACGGGTACAAGTTCGTGGTCGGAACCTAGGCCTGCGGCATCCTCCCGGGCTGTCTTCGGGGACAGGTCATGACGGACCATCCTGGCGCGCGACTTCGTAAACCGACCAGGCGGAACAACTGGTCCGCGGAGGCTCCGGGCAGGTGCCAATAGAGATTTCACGTCCAATACATTCTTACGCTTCGCCTCCGATGTCTGAAGGCGCAGGTGACAAGATGGCCGCCATTGTGGGGTACGAGCTGATTCGAGACCTCGCTGTGATCATGGTCGTCTCCGCGCTCATGGCCTTGGCGTTCAAGAAGCTCAAGCAGCCGCTCATAATCGGGTACATCGCGGCCGGGATTCTCATCGGACCGAGCACCTGGCCGGGAAACCTGATCCTCAACCCGAATTCGGTCAACGAGCTGGCCCAGGTCGGCGTCATCATGCTCCTCTTCGTCGTCGGACTGGAATTCCCCGTGGAGAAATTGGCCGGCCGCTTCAGTAGGATCGCCACGATAGCGGCGGTCGAGGTTTCGGGGACCTTCGTTGCCGGCGGTCTGGTCGGGCTGGCGCTGAATTTCACCCTCTACAACGCTCTCTTCGCCGGCCTCGCCATCACGGTGACCAGCACGGTGGTGGTGTCCAAGGTCATGACGGAGCTCGGAGTGCTCAGGGATGACGCGGCCACCCTCGTGGTGTCCATATCCATCGTGGAGGATGTCATGGTCCTGATGATACTCGCCGTCCTCCAGTCTATCGCTTCCGTCGGAGAGCCGTCGGCTCCTGCCCTCGCCCTGTCTCTCGGGCTGGTGGGCCTCTTCTTAGCGGGGTCGCTGGTCGTGGGCGGGCTCGTGGTGCCCAGGATGATCAACTGGATCGGCAAGCTTCAGAACGACGAGATCATGGTCCTCGCGATGCTCGGCGTCGCCTTCGGCATGTCGATCATTGCGGACTTTATCGGGATCTCTGTTGCGACAGGGGCGTTCATAGCCGGAGTCCTCGTCGCAAGGTCCGACTACCACGAGGTCTCGAAGTTCATAGCCACCCCGCTGCGGGACATGTTTGCCGCGCTCTTCTTCGTCTCCATGGGCGCCCTCATGAATGTGACCGAGATCCCCCTGTTCATAGTGCCCGCTCTCATCCTCGTTCTTGTCTCCATCTCGATGAAGATGATGTCTGTACTGCTCACTTCGAGGGCCCTGAAGTACAGCCCGTCGGTCGCCGTACGGGCGGCCTTCGGACTGTCAGCTTCGGGAGGTGAACTCGGCCTGGTGGTGGCCAAGGGGGGGATCGATGTGGGGGTGGCGAGCTCTTTCCTCCTCCCCATGCTGGGAGTCATAACGGTGTTCACCACCTTCCTCTCTCCCTACGTCATCAAGATCGGCTGGCGGTCTGTGGGCCCTTCGCCCACCCTCGAGGAGGTCCTCGACGAGACGCGCCAGCCCGAACCCCAACCGATCGAGGAAGAGGCTCGCGCGGGCGCGCAGCCAGACGAGGCGGGCGGGGAGCGTCCCGTCCGTTCTCCTGAATAGGCGCGGATAGCATATATCCGGAGACCGCCAGGCCCGGCGACAAAGCATGTCCTTCGACGACGTGGTGCGGCTGGCTCAGCAGAGGGGGTTCTTCTTTAGGACAGCAGAGAGCTATCCCAACACCCCGGCCGGGTTCATGGACTACGGCCCGCTCGGAGTTGCTCTGCGGGCTAGGCTCGTGGAGCTCTGGAGGCGGAAGATAGTCAAGCGCGACGGGATGCTCGAGATCGACGGAGCCCAGATCCTCCCCAGGCCCGTGTTCGAGGCTTCAGGGCACATAGCCAACTTCACAGACCCGTTCGTGAAGTGCTCGAAGTGCGGCTCCGTGTTCAGGCCGGACAAGCTGATCGAAGACAAGACCGGCAGGGCGGTCCCTGAGAAGCTGGCGGACGGCGACTACGATTCTCTGATGGAGAAGTCGGGGGTCAGGTGCCTGAAGTGCGGGTCGAAGCTGAGCGGGACCGCGAGGTTCAACATGATGTTCAGGGTCGGCATAGGGCCCGCGGGTGAGGAGGCGTACCTCCGTCCCGAGACCTGCCAGAGCATCTTCGTCGACTTCCCGCTGCTCTTCAAGACCCAGAGGGCGAAGCTGCCGATCGGGATGGCGCAGGTGGGACGGAGCTTCAGAAACGAGATCGCCCCAAGGCAGGGGCTCATCCGGTTGAGGGAGCTGAACCAGGCGGAGGTGGAGGTCTTCTTCAACCCGAAGAAGGCGGATGACGAGAGGTACGCCTGGGCGGCCTCGAAGAGCCTCCAGTTCAGGCTCTCCGACGGGAGCGACGTCAAGACGACCGTGGCGGAGGCGACCGCGAAGGGGGTCCTCCCTCACGGGCTGGCGGGGCACTACCTCGCCCTCATGGAGGAGTTCTACGTCGCCGCAGGAGTCTCGCCAGGGGATATCCGCTTCAGGGTCCTCTCCGACGAAGACAGAGCCTTCTACTCGAAGGCAGCCTATGACCTCGAGATCAAGGAGACCCTGGGGTGGGTTGAGCACGTCGCCTGCAACTACAGGGGAGACTACGACCTCGGCGGGCACGCGAGGGTCAGCGGGACGAACTTCACTGTCGACGACGACGGGGAGAAGGTCCTCCCCCACGTCTTCGAGCTCTCCATGGGGATCGACAGGAGCGTCTTCACCATAATGGCCATCTCCCTGAAGGGGGAGGGGGAGAGGAGAGTCCTGACGCTGAAGCCATACCTGGCGCCGATCCAGGCGGGGGTCTTCCCTCTGGTGAACAAAGACGGGCTCCAGGAGAAGGCGAAGGAAGTGTTTTCGGCGCTGAGGGACGGGTTCGACGTCTTCTACGACGAATCCGGGGCCATCGGCCGAAGGTATGCCAGGGCAGACGAGGCTGGCATCCCCGCCTGCATCACGGTCGACTATGACACCCTCAGGGACGGGACTGTTACAGTGAGAGACAGGGACACCAGGGCCCAGGAGAGGGTCCAGGTCAAGGAGCTGGCCGCGAAGATCGGTTCTCTCGTGAAGTATCCTACAATGCTGGGGTGAGGGCGGTAAGAACAGCCAGTCCGGCTGCGGCGCCGGCGACCGTCGAAAGGACGTTGACGATGTTGTTCTCGACGTAGGGGGACCCGCGGGTGATGGCGGTCCTTTCGCCGCAGTGCCTGACCGCCTCGGTGGGCTTGTGGCAGACCACGCAGTACCCCTTCCGTTGAACCGCCGCCCCGACGAGGCTGTCGACGACTGCCCCGAACATCCCGCCGACGAGGCAGACCAGGACCAGGACGTACGGATCCGTCAGGATGGCAAGCGAAGCCCCCATCGCCCCTATGACCAACGAGGCGAACGCTGCCCCGACGAATCCGAGGGGGGAGACGCCTCCCGAAGTCCCGGGGGAGACCACCTTTGACGGGTGGGTGATCAGCCTGGGCTGGCTCCGGCTCAGTAGCCCAATCTCCGTTGCCGCAGTGTCGGCTGCCGATGCCGAGATCCCGCCAAGGAACATGGCGGCGAGGGGCGCCCCCGGCGAGAAGAAGTTCCAGACGGCGATCACCGACACGAGCCCTCCGTTGGCCAAGATGTTCGGCCAGTTGCGCGCCCCTCCCTTCCCCTGGGCGCCGCCGATCTCCTTCTTGTAGCCGTACTTGTAGAGTGTGAAGGCGACGCCGAGGATGAAGAAGGCTCCGACGATGACGAACCAGGGGAACCCCCCTCCATAGATGACCGCGAACCCCACTGCTGCGCTGGCGAGGAACCCCCTCGCGTCCACGGTGTTGAGCAGGACGGCAGCCAGGGCGACGGCGACCACCACGAAGAACTCGACGACCGCAACGGTGACTGTCAGCAAGTGAGGGCGCTCCTCCGCATCGGGGTTGAGACCCCTTCCGCTCACGGCATTAAATACGCGCCCGCGGGCTCCGCTCCGGTTGCCTCGGATCCTCTTCGGCGTGAGCCCCATCGGCCTCGGGCACGCGACGAGAGCCCTTGTGCTCAAGGAGGAGCTCGAACGGAGGGGGGCGGAGGTCTCGATGTTCTCCGGCGGGATGGCCGCGGAGTTCATCAGGGAGGGCGGGGTGAGGGTCGAGGACATCGTCGACGACCCGGTGCCGTCGTTCGTCGACGGGGAGATGCGGCTGGCCTCGCTCTGGTACGTCAGGTCGTGGCTGGCGAACAGGCGGACGGTCCCGAAGACAGAGAGGTTCTTCGACTCCCACCCCCATGACATCGCGGTCTGCGACGAGGAGTTCTCCGGAATCGTGGTCGCCGAAAGGAGAAGCGAGAAACGGGTGTTCATATCGGACGAGCTTGAACTCGGGTTCGCAAGGTCTTGGGTCGCCCGGAAGATCGAAGAGAGGGTCGAGCGGTGGTACAGGCGCCTTCAGAGCACGGTGGACCTCCTGGTCATAACGGAGGAGGGTGATGACTCGGGGAACAGGAGGTTCGTCGGTCCCATAGTCAGGCCGCCCACGATGTCACCGGAAGAGACGCGAAGGGGGCACGCCCTCCCCGAAGGGCCCTTGATCTTGGTCAGCATGAGCGGGAGCGGGGCTGGGAGGGAGCTGGCCCTGCGCCTCGTGGATGATCTGAGGGGGAAGGGGGTCGATTTCCCGGTTGTGATAACCGGGAACAGGGGAGCGAAGATCCAGGGGGGCGGGGTGTTCGACCTCGGGGTCGTCAGGGACAACCAGAACCTGGTCGCCGCAGCCGACGTGGTGGTGTCCACCGCAGGGAAGAGCACCATCGATGAGGCTGCCGCAGCCGGGACCCCGATCATAACGATACCGATCAGGCACCACGCGGAACAGGAAAGGAACGCAGCATCCTTGGGGTACAGCAGCGATGACGCCAGGAGGCTGGCAGTGCTCGTCGAGGCGAATCTCGGCAAGAGGTCCCAGCCGCGCGCTTTCTCCGGCGAGAAGAAGGCAGCGGACGAGATACTGTCGCTTCTGTAGGCTAGCGCCGGAACGCCGAGAGGGCGGCGATCATGGCCTCCTCGGTCGGAGCCCCCGAAAGCGCCAACACGAGCCCTTCCTTCCGGGCCAGTTCGACAGCGAGGGGGTCCACCTCCTTCGGTCCGTGTATCACGACCACCCTGGGCTTCAGCTGCGAGACGCGTATCGCCACCAGGGGGCTCCTCCCCATCCCGACCTTGGTGAACACGAGGGCCCTCTCGGTCGTAGCCCCGAAGATCCTGTAGAAGTCGAACCCCGAAAGGGCGTAGATGGTCTTTATGCTGTCTACCACCGTGTATCCGTACAGCCTGACCCCGTCGGGCTCCCCGGCCAGGACGGTCGCGTCCAGGGCCTTCAGGATCCTCGTCGCATCTATGGGTTCCTGGAACTCGCCGATGGACAGTATGGCCTCGTCCTTCTCACTCGCCACCAGCTGAGAGACCACCCTCCCCTTGCTCTCGTCCAACCTGACCAGCGCAACCACGTACTTGCGGACGAAGCCGACCCCTGGAGAGGGCCTCCGACCGCTTTCGTAGTCGCTGAGGACGGACGCCGAGATGTCGAGCGCGTCGGCCAGGGCCTTCTGCTTGATTCCGAGCTTCTCCCTCCAGGCCCTCATGGCACGCCCTGGGTCCGGGCTGGCTACCACGTTTCCGGCTATCTTGGACAGCGCGTCGCTGTCGGCGCCTTCCAACGGTCTTAGTCGCGAAAAGAACCAGAGATAAGTCTATTGACGAACTACGCGGTCGCGCGGTCAGGCCCTCTTTGCCAGGAGGTTCACCTGACCTTTCAGCGCCTCCAGCCCTGCCCTGATCCCCTCTTCGGTGCGCACCAGCCCCAGCTGTCTCACCAGCCTCTCCCCCAGGAGCCTGTCTTTTCCTGAAGTCAGAGTGGCGAGGGTCGCCTTCGGGTGGAGCCGCAGGAGCTCAAGGAGGGCACCGACCAGCTCCTGCCCCAGGAAGGAGTAGCACTCGGCCAGCTCAATGCGTGTGACAAGCTCGCCGGCCTTGGCTGCGACCGTTTCGGTCCTGACGCTCGGCCACTCGGGTTGTGCGGGTTCTGACTTCGACCCTTCGCGCAGCAGGTCATGGAGGACGACGACCCCTTCGAGTCTCGCTCCGCACCCGGCGCGGCCGGCGGCTTCCAGTCCCCCGCCCATGGAAACCCCTTCGAAGGTCTTCGGCGCCCCCTTCGCAGACCTGAGCTGCGAAAGGAGATGGCTGGGCGACGGGAGGACTTCGCGCGACAGGAGGGAAGCGTATGCGAACTCGTAGGCGGACGCCAGGAGCCAAAGGTCCGCGTCGATGGTCGTCTTCGTGGCCAGGGCCACCTCGGCTCTGCCGATCGCCTTCAGGGCTGAAGCGAGACGGGTCCTGCTCGCCTTCGTTGCTGACTCGGACAGAGTCGCCGAACTCGCGGCGGTCGCGGTCGAGATCACGAGGGAGGTGTCCTTGATCGGCTTCGCGAAGGCCAACGAAATCGCGCGCTCGGGGTTGGTGGGTTTCAGCGCCTCCTTCTCAGTCGCGAACTCGATGTCCACGTAGTCGTCCCCGATCTTAAGGGAAGTCGAGGGTCTCTTTTCGCCCCCCACGACCAAGACGTCGTACTCGCACGAATACCTGGCGATCCCCTTCGAGCAGCACCCGACAATCGCAAGTGCGGAGTCCATGTACGTGTCCATGACAGGACGGAGGATGACTGCGGCTGCGTTGAGCTTCCCCTTCATGGTCGCACCGCATCGGCTCTCTGAGTGAATATATGAAAACGCGGCGAAACCGGGGTGGTCGTTCCTGCAATAATCTCACTCTCAGATAGAAGGCGTGTGATTTCTGATGTAAATATCACAAATCGACCACAAGGCATATATAGATGAGACGGAGAGAGTTCCATGTAAGTATTTCGTCAGTGATGATAATGTTCGGAGACAAAGACTTCTCGAGACTGATGCGCCTGCAGAAGGCTATGGACAAGTGCCCCAGATGCGGGAAGGGGCCCATGATCGTCGACTCCGCCGGAGGGGAGCTCTTCTGCGGTGCGTGTGGCTTCGTCGTCAAGGAGAAGATCGAAGAGGTCGGACCCGAGTGGAGGGCCTTCTCCAAGGAGGAGAAGGACGACAGGAGCAGGGGCGGGATACCTACTTCGATCGCGATGCACGACATGGGGCTCGCCACCGTCATCGGAGGTATCAACAAGGACGCGTCAGGCAAGTCGCTTTCTGCTTCGATGAAGGCCACGGTCGAAAGGCTGAGGACCTGGGACTCGCGCAGCCAGGTGCACGAGCCGGTCGACAGGAATCTGAGGCAGGCGTTCAGCGAGCTGGACAGGCTCTCGGACAAGCTTTCGGTCTCCGACGCCGTCGTCGAGAAGGCTGCCTACATCTACAGGAAGGCCCTCGAAAGGGGGCTGGTGAGGGGAAGATCCATCTCTGCCATCATCGCCGCTTCGCTTTACGCAGCCTGCCGTGACACCCAGACCCCCAGGACCCTCAAGGACCTGGCGGCGGTCAGCAACGTGAAGAAAAAGGACATCGCAAGGTGCTACCGGCTCCTGCTCAAGGAGATGGACATCAAGATGCCGGTCGTCGACCCGACGAAGTGCATCTCGAGGATCGCGTCCAAGGCCGGGCTCTCAGAGAAGACGAAAAGGAGGGCGCTGGAGATACTCAAGAGGGCAGAGGAGACGAGGATATCCGCAGGGAAGGACCCCATGGGGCTCGCAGCTGCAGCCCTCTACGTGGCCTGCACCCTCGAAGGGGAGGACAAGACCCAGAAGGATGTGGCCGAAGCTGCCGGGGTCACCGAAGTGACCATCCGCAACAGGTACAAGGGGCTCAGGTCGGCCCTCGGGATATAGCCCGTCCCCGTCCGCCACCCTCGGGCCGAGCTCTCCGCTGGTCGCGCTGGAGACCTTGCGCAAGAACCAAATACGAACCCTGACAACGCTCCGCAATTGGTCTCGTCCCTCCTCTATGTCGGTGTGATCGCCCCCATCGCCGTCATCCTGGCCTTCCTGATCCCGATCCTCGCCGCCCGCGGGAAGTGGTTGAAGTGCCCCGACTGCGGCGAAGCGTTCAAGGCGCCGGCCGTGGACCAGCGCCGTACGGGGATCGGGGTTTCGCCGCCAGGGCTCGGGAGCGTGAAGTGCCCGAAGTGCGGCCAGTTGCGGTCCAGGAGGGACTACCTGAAGGTCCCGGCCCCGGCGCAGAGCCCCCCTACGTGAACAGCTCTTCCAAAGGGTTCCGCATCTCCCTGAGCTCCCTAATCCTGACCCCTTCGGCCACCAGGTCGCCGATTAGCTTGGGGACATCCTCCGGGCCATCGAGCTCGAACAGGTAGTAGTCCCCCTCCCTTCTCGCTCCGGGGGGAGGCCCATCCCCGACCGTGCGCACCCCCACCACGTAGTCCCTGGTCCTGATCTCGTCGATCCTCGCGAACAGCGAGAGCTTTCCTCCCTTGATCGCAATGACATGGGTCCCAATCTCCCTCGCCTCGAAGAGGTTGTGGGACGAGTACAGGACTATCTTGTCCCTGCTCAGGTTCAGCACCAGGTCCCTTATTTCGCCGGCGACCTTCGGGTCCAGGTTGCTCGTCGGCTCGTCAAGAAGGTAGACGCTCTTCTCCTTGAGGAATACCCTGGCCACCGACACCCTCTTCTTCTGCCCCTGGCTGAGCTGGTTGAAGCGCATCTTCCCGAACCCCTCGATGTCCAGCAGCTTCGACACCCTTTCGACGTCGCCTTCCGTCGCGCCCTGAATCCTGGCGTAGAAACGGAGCCCCTCGCCAACGTTCATCCCTTCCGGGATCCCGTCGAGGTGGGTGATGTAGTCGATCTCCCCCCTCGCTCCTTCGGTCTCGCTCCTGTATCCGTTGATTTCGACCCACCCCTCCAGGGGTTTCAGCACCCCAGCCAGGGTCCTCAGCAGGGTGGTCTTCTCGGCACCGTTGGGCCCCAGCACCACGTAGACGGCGGGTTCGGACAGAGAGAAGGTCACTCCGTCTATCACCTTCTTCCCGAAGTATCCCGAGGATACTCTTTCCGCCCTGATGGTCGGCCGGGAGGACCCGCCCGCGTCCTGGACGACCGGGCTGCCTTCACGCATTCGACAAGAACCTCTCTCTGACCATCTTCCTAGTCCCGAGATACACCATGGCCGCGGCGACGACGAGGAGGAGGACAGAGGCTCCTCCGGCGACGTAAACGAAAAGGCTTCCCGCCCTGGTCGCGACCAGCAGCACGGCCAAGACCGGGGCGATGCCGAGTATGGGCGCGATCCCCGCCGGGCTGTTGACTCCTGCCATCTGCGTCGTGAGGGCGGACCAGATCATCCCGGCCGCGCACATGAAGGCCGCAGCAGCCAGGCTCAGGGGGATGGTGTAGAACACCAGGATCTCGACGAACGACACCGATACTCCGTCCCCGAAGTACAGGGCGAGCGATGATTCCGCGATCCCTGCGGCCAGAGGGATCGACGCCAGGACTACGGTCGCAGCTATCGTCGACCAGAAGACGGTGGATGTGTCGACTCCATAGGCGATGAGGTACTCGTAGACCCCTTTGCTCCTGTCGCTTGTGAACACCAGCAGCCCGCCTACGGAGCCCAGGACTGCGAACATCGGGATTATCAGGGCGGGGAGCGCCTCCAGGACGGGCAGGTCCTGGGCACTCGCGGTCCCCGCGGCCCCGCTCAGAGGGAGCATGATGAGGAGGGGGAGGAGAATCCCCATCCCTAGATAGACCCGGCCGAAGCTCATCGAACGCCTGATCGTGGTCCTCACGATGGACGCGTTCCTCGTGCTTCCCTTCCCTGTCGATTCGCCTTCCGCCGTCCTCCTTGTCCCGGCGGTCGCTGCGAAGGCAACGGCGAGGCACGCCACTCCGGAGGCGAAGAAGAGCGCCTCGCTCCACCCCACCCCGATGCTCCCTGAGAGAGGGACGAAGATGTCCACGAGCCCCATGGGGAGGGCGACCCCCAGGTAACCCTTCCTCCGCGTGACCGCCGCCATCACCGCCAGGTACCCCCACGCAAGGTGTACCATGAGCGACGACACCCGTTCGAGCACGGCGTACCCTATCACCGGAAGAGCGGTTGAAGCCTGATAGAACAGCGCAGGGGAGGCCTTCGTCAAGTCGTCGAAGAGCTGGGACGCCTGGGCGCCCCCCGAGCCGAGGACCGAGTAGTAGACCGCATAGTCGAGCAGAAGCGAACCGCCTATGAGTACCCCGTTCTCCCACATGGCCAGCCCGGCTCCGTATCCTGCTGCGTCCCTCCCCCCGATCTTCCGTCTGGCAACGGCGTACCGCGCCACGAGGAACGCCCCGCCGACTTCGAACGCCACTGTCTGCAGGCCGAAGTACATCCCCAGGTCGACCGGATTCCCTCCCACCGCCGCGTCGAACGGCTGGTACGTCGCTCCCTGCAGCACGACTTTGAGAGCAATGGCGCCGGCGTAGGCAATCAGCGATGAGACAAGGACCCACCATGAGAACCTCTTCTTCGCCCAGAGGTATGCCACCAGGCCAAAGCTGAACCCGATGACGACCAGCGGGGTCAGGAAGTACAGAGGGTCGATGTTCTGCATCGCCGGGTTGGCCTCGGAGGTGCGGTCACCCTAGGGGGCTCTGGGGCCCTGGTCATTCCTCAAGGACGACTCTCTCCCTGGCCTTCAGTTCTAGCCCTTCCCTGGGGAACAGCTTCGGGAAGCTTCTCGAAAGGATGTCTACGTACATCGACGCCTCTTTTTCGTCCATGAACTGGAACATGTACTTCCCAGAATACGGTTCGGGGGGCCCCTCCCTCCTGATGAACTCGATGTGTATCAGTGGGTCCCCCTGCCTGATTGTTATCGGGGTTCTCTCGTTGCTGAGGTTCACGAGCTCCAGGGCCAGCCTCCCCACGAACCCGCTGTGCACCTTGACCGAGTTGAGGAACGAAAGCCCCATCCTCCCGAACTTGCTCTTCGAAGTCAGGTGGGCGACGCAGTCGGGAGGAGTGAAGATGATCTCCCTCGAAATCATGTTCCTGTGCTCAAGGTAGTGAAGGGTCCTGTCCTCCCTTACGGTGAGGACGTAGCCGTCTCCGTCGAACGCTGAGGCCTCGGACGGATAGATGGCCTTGTATTTCGAGACCAGCTCGCGCAGGAGCGGAGCACCAAGGACGGTCAAGGTTTCAGCCCACCCCCTCCCGGGAGCCCCTTATCAACGAAGCCGAAGCTCGCGGCCCTTCTCCGCCCGGCCAGCCTCTTCACCCCAAGATACACGACCAGGATGAAGCAAGCGACCCCGAAGAGGAAGTACATGTCGAAGTCGACCACGTACTGGCCGATGTACACTGTGGTCGCGGAGTTCGCCTGGATGCCGTAGGCCGACTGGCCGAAGAAGGAGTAGACCGAGCCGAAGTAGTCGATCCCCCAGTGAGTGAGGATGGCGACATGCAGGCCGTACTTGACGTAGAGGTACCCCAGGACCAGCCCCCCCCAGGCCGCTGCCGGGAAGTACGACCAGTTGTACCCCCCGCTCCCTCCGCAGTTGACGTGGCAGAGCCCGAAGGTGGCAGCGCTGGCGACCGTCGCCAGCCAGATTATGACGGAGGTGGCGCCCCCCACCAGCGCCCCCTCGTAGGCGGCCGACGGCCTCCAGAGAGCCTTCAGGGCCTGACGGACAGGTTTCCCCATGCAGAGTATGAAGGCCACCACCCCTATCAGGACGAGCCTGAACCCGAGCTCTTCTCGCAGAGGGGCGAACGTCAGCGACCCGAACTCGAGGAGGAGGTCGTAGCTGGAGAACGGGTTCCCGACCGGGCCTGCGATGGCCGAAGAGACCTCGGCGATCGTGTCGAGAGAGAACCTCAGGAACCCGATGGCAACGAGCATGACGATGAACGGGCTGCTGGTGAGGGCTCCGATCCCCGTCCTGAACGCCTCGCGGACCGCCTGGACCGCGCTCCTCGGCTGCAGCGCCCCGAAGAGGAACAGCCCCGCGTAGACCGCGGTCAGGACCACGAAAAGCCCTCCGACGGGGACGGTGAAAGGGAACCACGCCGGGACGGGCCCTATCCAGAGGTACGTGTTGACCAGGCTGCCGTAGCTGAGTTGCGTCGAAAGCCCGCCGTGGAAGACCGCATAGAGCCCGGCGGGGAACGACATGATGACGAAGGCAAGGGTGATCCCGAAAAGAATCAGGAAGACGGAGGTCGCGAGCTTCGACACCACCCCTGCGTCGGGGGGACCCTCCTCCTCTGCGGTCATTTGGTCGGCGGTTCTCCTTCGGGCTCCTTCTCAAGGAAGACGGTCCCGGCGTATCCGCACTTCGGGCACTCGTAGTTGGTCGGCATGATCCCCCAGAGTTCTCCTATCGGATTCTTGATCGGCTCGAGGGGGCTGAGGCACCTCGGGCAGAGCTTCATGGAGGGTGAAAACGGGCTTCGCCGGGCGAGCCTCGCGGCCCTTTCCCCTGGTTCACTCTCAGAAGACACGATGCCCGGCGACAAACGTGGCGCCCTTAAAACAGTTCGAACTCCCGAGAGGGACCGTGCCGGCGGAGAAGTGCTACGCCTGCGGAGGGGAGATGGTAGAGATCCAGGCGTGCAAGTTCAGGTGCAGGAGCTGTGGGGCCCTTCTCGACTGCGAAGACGTCTCCGGGCTCCCCAGGTAGCGCTAGCGGGCCAGCTGCCTCGCAGTCTGGCCTTCGAAGGCGGCGTACGCCTCGTCAACCCCTTTGTCCTCGTGGACTATCGCCCTGACCGCCTTGATCATCCCGACGGGGTTCGAAGACTGGAAGATGTTCCTCCCCATGTCGACCCCCACGGCCCCCTCCGAGGTCGCGCTCCTTGCCAGCTTCAGCGCATCCCTTTCGGGGACCTTCTTTCCCCCTGCGACTATGACCGGGACCGGGCACCCTTCCACCACCTTGTGGAAATCTTCGCAGTAGTACGTCTTGACGACGCTCGCCCCCAGCTCGGCCGCTATCCTGCAGGCCAGCCCCAGGTAACGGGCATCTCTTGCCATCTCCCTCCCCACGGCCGTGACGGCCAAGACCGGCATCCCGTACCTCTCCCCTTCGTTGACCAGCTCCGCCAGGTTGGCCAGGGTTTCCTTCTCGTGATCTGAGCCCACGAAGACGGACGCCGCGACCGCAGACGCGTTGAGGCGAATCGCTTCCTCGATGGAAGTCGTCACCACCTCGTCTGACAGCTCCTTCAGTATGCTCGTCCCACCTGACACCCTGAGCACCATGGGGAGCTTGTTGGACGGGTCCACCGAGGTCCTCAGGACCCCCCGCGTGAGCATCAGGGAGTCGGCGTAGGGGAGCAGCGGGGTGACTGTCTGCCTCGGGTTCTCGAGCCCTGTCGTCGGCCCTTGGAAGTACCCGTGGTCGACGGCCAGCATCACCGTCCGACCATCCACCATCAGCCTCGACAGCCTGTTCTGGAGCCCCCAAGTCATCTCCGAGTCCTCTGGCGGGCTCGGCGAGCTTTGGGAATTTAAGCCTACTCTGCTTTCACGGGGTCAAGACGACCTTCATGGCAGCTCCGCCTGAGGCGGCTTCGACCGCCTGCCCGAATCTCTCAAGAGGGAACCGGTGCGTGACCAGTCTTCCGAACTCAGCCCCGCGGACGGAGAGGACCTCCAGCGCAGCTCTCGTGTCCTCCTCCACCGCGCCGTAGCTCGTGACGATCCCCCGCTCCGCGTTGTAGAGTTCGCTGATGTCATAGTCGAGGACAGACCCCTTCGCCGGAACCCCGAACAGGCAGACTTTCCCTCCCTTCCGCAGGGAACGAAGCCCCTGAATGATTGCGGCCCTGCTCCCCGAAGCGACTATCGCCGCGTCCGCCCCCCTCCCGCCGGTACCTGACCTGACCTCCTCCGGCACGTCCGACCTGGCGTCGAGGACATCCCCTGCCTTCAGCTCCCCCGCAAGCTTCAGCCTTCCCTCACTGACGTCGCTGATGAACACCCTGGCTCCTGCCGCATTCAGAAGCAGAGCGTGCATCACCCCGACCGGGCCGGCCCCTACGACCAGGACCGCGTCCCCCCGCCTGATGCCGCACTTGCGAATAGACCTCTGGCAGCACCCCAGGGGCTCTATCAGAGATGCCGTCTCGAAAGGCATCCCCTTCGGGAGCTTCAGGACGGCCCCTTTTTCCATGTTCCAGCGAGGGACGCGGAAGTACTCCGAGAACCCTCCAGGGTCGAGGTTGCTCGACCTGTAGTGGTCGCACATGGTCTCGTTCCCCGCCCTGCAGAGGTAACAGGAGTAGTCTGGGACGTGGTGGTGCGGGAAGACCCGGTCCCCGACCCTGAACCCCCCAGCCCCCTTCCCGACTGCTGCGACAGTCCCGACCGCTTCGTGGCCGATGACAGGCATCGAGGCGGTGTATTCCCCGCGCATCTTCTCCAGGTCCGTCCCGCACAGCCCGCAGGCGGCCATCCTGACGACCAACTCACCGGCACCGGGCGCGGGGACCTCTGACTCGGTGACAGTTGGTTCAAGGCTCTGCTCCCCGGAGCGAGGCCTCAGGACGACCGACTTCACTGGCTCATCGGGCGCCAACCGGCCGATATAAGCGAAAAAGCGCCAGATTCATATGCGCTGCTTTGTGCACCATCCCAGATTGGAGAGGTGCAGCGAGTGCGGGAGGGAGTTCGCCACCGGGGCGGCGCTTTCCCAGCACCTGAAGGACAAGCACGGCATCGAGGGAGCCCAGCTGGCGAAAGCCTCGGCCGAGTCCCCGCCCGCTGTGAGGAAGGCCAAGAGCCTCAGGAAGAGGAACCGTCACCCGATGGCCATCGGCATCGGCGCGGCAACGGTCGCGGTCATCGTCGGGCTCTACTTCTTCGGTGCCCCGTACTTCGCCCCGCCCCCGTTCCCCTACATCACCGGAGAGAGCTACATCCACGTCCATCCATGGCTTCAGATCTGGATTGAAGGGATGAACGTCACCATCCCCTGCGGCGTAGGGACGCAGTACGGCACCTGCAACGGGGGGACCTACGAGCCGATCCACACCCACGATAACTCGGGGGTGCTCCACATCGAGCTCTCCCAGTCTGACGCCACCAGCCACAACTACACCCTCGCTGACTTCTTCAGCATCTGGAAGTGGACCTTCGGGACCGTGTCGTTCAACGGGACCTCGCACCCAATAGTCTTCAGCCAGACAGACATCCTGGGATACAAGGTGGACGCGACCCATGCCCTCTACCTTCAGGTTGACGGCAAGAACTCGACCGCCTGGGGGTCCCTGAACCTGGAGCAGCTTGATTACTGCAACGCCTCCATCGGTTCGGCCTACCCGTGCCAGACGGCTGACGGGAACCCGTACTGGGACGGCGGGACCAGCTACCCATACGGCACCGGCCACAGGATAGTAATCGAATACGTCACCGTCTGACCCTGGCGAGATTAATATCCCACGGGGTTGGCCGCGGTCCCCGCCTTGGGGCTCCCCGAGAAGATCAAGAAGATAGAAGACGACATCCACCGGACTCAGGTCAACAAGAAGACCGAGCATCACATAGGCCTCCTCCGGGCGAAGCTGGCGAAGCTCAGGGCCGAGCTGGAAGAGCAGCACACCCGGAGGACGGGGTCCAGGGTCGGCTACGACGTCAAGAAGTCCGGAGACGCCACCGTGGTCCTAATCGGGCTTCCGAGCGTGGGGAAGTCGACCCTCCTCAACCGCCTGACCAACGCGAAGTCGAAGGTTGCGGCGTATCAGTTCACCACCCTTGAGGTGGTCCCCGGGGTGATGGAACAGGGGGGAGCCAGGATCCAGGTCCTGGACCTCCCGGGGATAATCAAAGGGGCGTCGTCGGGGAAGGGGCTCGGGCGGAGGGTCCTGGCCGTCGCAAGGAGCGCGGACCTGGTCCTGTTCGTTGTGGACGTCTTCCAGCCCGAGGCCCGCGAGCTCCTCAACAGGGAGCTGAGGTCCACCGGGATAAGGGTCGACGAGAGGCCCCCCAACGTCGTCGTGGAGAAGGTGGACGCCGGGGGGATCAGCGTTGCGTCGCAGGTGAAGCTGACGAAGGTCTCCGAGGAGCTCGTCAAGGACATACTCAGAGTGTACGACATCAACGGGGCGCGGGTGGTGATCCGCCAGGACATCGACGACGAGCAGCTCGTGGACGTCCTGTCGGGGAACAGGGTCTATGTGCCGTCGCTCACCGTCATGAACAAGATAGACCTTGTGAACGCCGGGTTCACCACCGAGCTGTCGCGGAAACTCCCCTACGACTTCGTCCCCGTCTCCGCGGAGGCGGACGTCAACGTGCAGGCGCTCAGGGAGGAGATATACAAGAAGCTGGAGTTCGTCCGCATCTACATGCGGAGGAGGACCGGCGAGACCGACTTCGAGGAACCCATGGTGGTCAGGGGCGGTGCCACCATAGCCGACGTTTGCGACAAGGTCCACCGCGGGATGAGGGACGACTTTCGGTACGCCCAGGTGTGGGGGAAGAGCGTGAAGTTCGGCGGCCAGCGGGTCGGGATGACGCACAGGCTGATGGACCAGGACGTGCTCACGATCGTGACGAAATAGCTTCGCGGGCTTGGGTTTCAAATCCAGCTCCAGTCAGGTCTTCGGGACTCGCTCCGCGATCGTCCCGATGTCGAAGGCCGGGACTCGGAGAAAGGCCAGCCGATCGAGCCGGAATCAAGGTCGAGGGGGCGGATAGGTGGCTGACGCCAACCGAGTGCGTCCAGGGAGTTGAGTGAAAAAGCAAACGGCCATCGGACTGTCCACGATCCTCACAGGGGTCCTGATCGCCGTCATCGCCCTATCCACCCGTGTCCCCCTGGGCACCCCGTCGCCGTGCGGTTCGAACCCTTGCACTGGGTCTGTGTATGAGCCTAGCTTCCCCTATTTCGTCTCTGGCGTCGTCGTGACGGCCCTGGGAGGGGGAATGTCCGTCCTCGCGACCCGAGCCCCGAGAACTGACAGCGGCACGAATTTGGAGGAGAACCCGTCAATTTGACCAAGCCCACATCCATCACGCTTTTATATTCGATTGCGTTCCTCACGTCTGTATATGGCGCTCGAAGGCGACATGACGCTCATACGAGACATTCTCCAGTTCATCGGGGTCTTCGTCTCGTTCTCCATCGCATACGTCGCCTTCAGGGGGGTCAGGCATACCGAAAGCTCTTCGCTCCTGAGGCTCGCCACGGCGTTCGTCTTCCTGGGCTTCGGGTTCCTGGTGGAGGCGATCGTGGGCCTCGGGCAGCTTTTTGCGTCGCTCTCTGAAACCGCTACGGTGGTGGTGATAGGGGGCCTGCTCCTAGAGACGACCGGTTACTTCTTCCTCGCGTTTTCGCACGCCGTCGACGTCATGCTGGCGAAGAGAATGGGCGCTGCCCTCCTCGTCTTCCCGCTCATATCGATCTCGGTGGCGCAGCTGCAATACGTCCTGAGCTTCTTCGCCTTCTACTTCGTGATGTACGGGGTGGTGGAGACGATCTGGTCGTACAAGCGCACCCGGAAGCCCGACACCCTCCTCATAGCGGTGGGGCTGTCGTTGATAGCGTCAGGGACTTTCTTCCAGTGGTTATCGCTATTGTACCAATACGTTGGAGTTCTTACACTTCTGCAGATTATACTCCAGGAGATGGGTCTTCTGATGATGTTCATCCCTGTACTGACATACAGGACAGGGGGAGGAGTGAGACTAGATGGCACAGTATAGAACCCAGGTAAGGATAATCGCAGACGTCCTGAGCACAGCGAGGGACCTGAACACCGAAGGGTCCGGGGTCGGGGTGACCGCCCTGCTCCGCCGAGGGAACATGTCGTACACGAGGATGACGAAGCTCCTCTCTGAGCTCGTCGGCTCGGGACTGCTCCTAGAGCTCAGCGGGGAGAAGATCTCGAAGTACATGATTTCCGCGAAGGGGATACAGTTCCTCGACGTGTACCACTCCTTCGAGGACTTCGCCATCTCCTTCGGGCTGCGACTATAGGACGTCACAGCCGCCGCTGCCCACTTTCCTGTCTCTAATTTGCGCGCCGGCGCATCGAAGGGGTCCGCCGGCCTCGCCGCGGACTGGCTTGCTCAGACCCCCGGCCGCAAGGTGACTATCTGAGATAGGACTCTGGGACCTGCTTCAGGTTCGCCTTGATGGCGTCGATGCTCTTCATGAACTTGGCCTTCTGGTCTGGGTTCAGCTCCACTTCCACGATCTTCTCCAGGCCGCTCTTCCCGAGGACCACGGGCACTTCGGCGAACACCCCCTTCACGCCGTACTCCCCGTCAAGATAGACGCTCGCCTCTGCCACGGACTTCGTGTCTCTCTTTATGGCGCCCGCCATAAGCGCAAGGCCGGCCCCTGGCCCCCAGTTGCTGCTGAACTTGCGCAGGTTCGTTATCTGGGCGCCGGCTCCGATGGTGTCCTTCACGACCTGGTCATACTGTTCTGGAGTGAGGAGGGCCCTGAGGCTCTTGCCGTAGACCATGGACAGCTCGGGGACTGGGTACATGTTCTCCCCGTGCTGGCCGAGCACCAGAGGGGTGATGGACGATGGCGACACCTCCAACAGCTTCGACGCGTAGTGAGCCATCCTCCGGGAGTCGAGGACTCCGCTGAACCCGATGACCCTGTTCCTCGGGAACCCGAGGCGCTTGTACAGGACAGCGACCATCACGTCCAGCGGGTTGGTGGTGATCAGGACGATGGAATCGGGCGCGTACTTCTTCACCTGGTCAGCGATCCCTGACACTATCTCGGCGTTCTTCCCCGCGAGCTCCTCTCTGGTCATCCCGGGTTTCCGGGGGAGCCCGGCGGTTATCACAACGATGTCGCTCCCTCTCATGTCTTCGTAGTTGTTGGACCCCTTGACCGTGACATCCTTGCCCAGGATCGCGGCCGCATGGTTCAGGTCGAGCGCTTCGCCCTGCGGCAGCCCTTCGACGATGTCGACGAGAGATATCTCCGCGTCCACCTCGCCGACCATCATCAACTCCGCAGCGGTCGCGCCGACCCTTCCAGACCCTATGACCGTTATCATCTGGACCGACCCGCGCCGCCCCCTTTTTAGGGAGTTCCCTCGATTTTCAGAAGTGAGAATAGTTGCGACGCTAACTCGTTTATACTCAGAACCGACCAGCCTGACGCGATGATAGGAGTGGCCGGCGCCGGCAAGATCGGAGCTCAGTCGGCACTCGAGATAGCGTCGATGGGGCTGGACGACGTGGCCATGGTTGACATCGTGCCAGGGCTTGCGGAAGGAGAGGCGCTCGACATCAGCCACAAGCTCTCTGACCTGGGGGTCGACGTCGAAGTCACCGGCTCGATGGACTACTCGACCATGAAGGGGGCGAGCCTCGTTGTGATCGCGGCAGGGATGGGGAGGAAGCCAGGGATGACCAGGATGGACCTGCTGTCGAAGAACGCAGGCATCGTGGGGCCGGTCACCCGGGAGGTCGCCAGGAACGCCCCGGACGCGGTCCTCCTGATGATGACGAACCCCATGGACGTTCTCACCTACGTCGCCCTGAAGACCTCTGGGTTCCCGAAGGCCAGGGTCGTCGGCCAGGGAGGGCTCCTCGACAACTCGCGGTTCAAGTATGTCCTCGCAAAGAAGCTGGGCGTTTCGCGCGGTTCCATCGACTCGCTGGTCATCGGCGAGCACGGCGAGAACATGATCCCTCTCGCCAGCCACACCTATGTGAGCGGGGTCCCCCTCACCGACCTGCTCAACGAGGCCGAGATACAGCAGGCCATCGAAGACACCAGGAAGGTCGCGGCCGAAGTGATATCCAAGAAGGGAGCGACGGTGTTCGCACCGGGGCGGGTCGTGGCCCGCATGGCCAGGGCGATTGTGGAGGACAACAAGGAGGTCGTCCCGGCGTCGGCCTACCTCGAAGGGGAGTACGGGGTGAGCGGGATCTGCATCGGGGTCCCGCTGAGGCTCGGGAAGGGCGGGGTGGAGAAGATCTACGAGCTGAAGCTCACCGACAGGGAGAGAGACTGGTTCAATCGGGGGGCAGACACGCTCAGGGACGCCATCTCTACGCTTACAATCTAAAAACCTAAGAACCGTCGGCGTCGGCCGTCGCTTCAGTTTTGCTTGTAATCGTCTTGCTGAAGGGGGTCCCGGCGCGGACCACCCAGGTGGTGCAGGTCGGAGGGGTGCTCAACCGGGAGACCATGGACCTGGTCCTGAACCCGCACGACGCCAAGGCGGTGGAGGCTGCAGACTATCTCAAGCGTCGGATCGGGGGGAAGGTCGTGGCCCTGAGCATGGGCCCGGACCTGAAGCTCGTCCCTCTGATGAAGCCCCTCTACGACTCCGAGGTCCTGGGGGTGGACGAGGAGTACGTCCTCAGCGACAGGAAGATGGCCGGGTCAGACACTCTGGCCACGTCCTATGCGGTGGCGTTGGGGGTGAAGAAGGTGGTGGAGAGGCACCTGGCACCCATCGAAGAGATCGCCGGGGCCGTCCGGAAGTTCGGGTATTCTGAAGCCGTCAGGGCCAGGGCGGCCGAGCTGTATGGGGCCAACCTCCTCCCCAACCTGGTCTACAGCGAGCTCCCTGCCGTGAAGGGGAGCATCGTCCAGAGGTTTCTGGACGGGAAGGTCGCCACGGACACAGCCCTCAGGGAGCTGGCGGAGGCGAAGGAAGACATCTCGAGGTTCATGGTCGTCGCGGGGATCAAGACCACCGACGGGGAAACGGGGAGCGTTGGTCCCCAGGTTGCCGAAGGGGTCTCGGAGCTGATGCAGAAGGTAATCCCTCACGCGACCTATGTCGAAGACTTCCAGGTCAACTCAGAAGGGAGCGCCATCGTCGCCCGGCGGATGATAGGGTACCTCTCCCAGAAGATCGAGATGAGCCTCCCGGCCCTCATCACAGTGTCCACCGACTACCGCCCCGAGACCCCCCCTGCTTCGGTGCAGCTGTCGGTCCGCGCCAACAGCTACAGGGGGAAGGTCTTCCAGGCGTTCAGGTGGACAGCCGCCGACCTCGGGGCCGACCCCAGCAGGCTCGGGCTGATGGGCTCCCCCACCATAGTCGGGACCGGCATCGACGTGGGGAAACCCCCTGTCCAGAAGACCCTCGGCAGGAGCCTTGTGTTCCTGCAGGAGACCGCGCAACTGGAGTTCGAGGGGAAGAAGTACGGCCCGTTCGCCCAGGGGGACCTCGTCGGTCCTCTCCCAGACGGGCTGGTCGCGAAGCTCAGGGCCGAGGGGAGGGCGGGGATCTTCGACTATCGCTTGCTGACTCAGGAGCTGACGGCATGACTGAAGAGTGCACCGGGGTCTGGGTCCACCTTCAGCAGAGCAAGGGGGACCTCACTGCCGCGTCCCTGGAGCTCCTGGCTGCTGGAAGGGGGGTGGCCGACAGGCTGGGCCAGCAGAACGTTGGCGTCCTCCTTGGAAGCGGGCTGGAGCCGCTGGCGGAGAAGGCCGTACGCTACGGCGCAGACATGGTGATACTAGTCGACTCTCCGTCCCTGCAGACCTACTTCAACCTGGCCTACGTCGACGCCATCTACGCCCTGATCAAGGAGAGGAAGCCGTACGTGTTCCTGTTCATCGCCAACGAGATCGGCAAGGACATAGCCGCGAGGGTGGCATACAGGGTCCCCACAGGGTTGGCCACGGACAACGTCCAACTCGCGGTCGAAGACTACAGCAACCCTGCCCTCGGACAGTTCAAGAACCTGCTGATCCAGGTCAGGCCCGACTTCGGGACCCGCCTGGCGAGGATCTACACCCCGAGGCACAGGCCGCAGATGGCGACCGTAAGGCCCGGGAACTTCTCTCCTCTCGAGCCGGACCCCGGGCGCAGGGGGAAGGTGGAGAAGGTCGGCTTCGACGCGCAGCCATATCCGGCCAAGGTGACCGAGGTGGTGGAGCTGCCGCCCCCGGTCCCTGACCTCGTAGGGGCAGACGCGGTCATCAGCCTCGGGCTGGGCATCCTGAAGGACGTTTCGGGGCATCCCAGGGACCCCCGGGAGGCCTACAGGTACGCCGCGGAGCTAAAGTCGGTGCTCGAGGAGCGGCATCACCTGAAGACGGAGATAGGGGCGACCCGCGCGCTCATCTACGCCGAGGTGAAGGAGCTGGAAGGGTTGATCAGCAAGGCCAACCAGGTGGGGCAGACCGGGACCACCGTGAAGCCGAAGCTGTACGTCGCCGTGGGGATAAGCGGCGCCCTCCAGCACAGGGTGGGGATGCAGAACTCGTCCAAGATAGTGGCAATCAACTCGGACCCCCAGGCGCCAATCTTCAGGATCGCCCACTATCCGATCATCGGAGACCTCTACGAGGAGCTCCCCAAGCTGACCCAGGCTCTGGGAGGGAAGGCAGCTGCGGGCTGAATACGACGTCATAGTGGTCGGCGCGGGCCCTGCTGGGGCTGCCGCAGCCCTGACCCTCGCAAGGAAGGGGGTCAACGTGCTGATGCTGGACAAGGCGAGGGTCCCGGGAGAGCGTAACATGACAGGCGGGGTCATCTACGGGGACTTCCCCGGCGAGTGGGGGCTCATCACCCTCGTCCCCGACTTCGAAGAGACCGCCCCCCTCGAGAGACGCATCATCTCTCACGAAGTGATCGCCCTCGACGCCCCGGACTACCGGCGCGGCACAGCCAGGTACTACAGGCTCTCGAAGGACTCCTTGGCAGCCAGGCTCGGGTTCTTCCCCATGACCTTCGAGACCGGGCACGACTATTCTGTCCTCCGCCGACGGTTCGACAGGTGGTTCGCCAACCTCGCGGTCAGCGCCGGGGCCATGCTCTCGACGGAGACCTCGGTCGAGGGGCTCCTGAAGGAGGGGGGCGCGGTCGTGGGAGTCAGGACTCCCCAGGAGGAGATCAGCGCGAACCTGGTCATCGACGCGTCGGGGGTGACTTCAAACCTCGTGGCCGAGGCGGGCCTCAGAGACAGGCTGACCCCGAGGCAGCTGTATCACGGGGTCAAGAGGATCTACAGGATGGAACAGGGGGCCATCGAGAAGCGGTTCAGGGTCAAGCCGAAGGAGGGGAGGGCCGTGTTCTTCATGGGCGAGTTCATGCGCGGGATCGGAGGGGGGGCGTTCGTGTACACCAACAGGGACACCCTGTCGGTGGGACTCGTAGTGTCACTGGACTCGCTGATCAGGCGGACCACGGAAAGCTTCGACCAGGTGGGGAAGCTCATCGACGTCCTCGACGGGTTCGAAGAAAACCCCATGGTCGCGGAACTCCTTGACGGCGGGCAGGCCCTGGAGTACTCGGCCCACAATATCCCCAAGGGGTACAAGGCGATCCTCAAGCGTCCCTACGCCGACGGGTTCCTCGTGGCCGGAGACGCCCTCGGCTCTTTCGTCAAGGTCGGCCCCATGATCGATGGGATGCGCAGGGCAGTGACCTCCGGGATGATGGCAGCCTCTGCCTACCTTTCGGCCGCTTCTTCAGGGTCTTTCAAGGCGAAGAACCTTTCGAGATACAGGGACCTCCTCTCCCCGATCTATGAGGACGTGAACCGCTCGGGGAGAGACAGCTTCCTTTCGGAGAGCACCTTCACCTATCAGACCCTCCCGAAGATCCTCTTCTCGACGCGGCTGCTCACGAAGGTCCACACCTTCGAGCCCGGGGAGAGGGCCCGGCCGCCGAGGGACGCGATAGCCAGGGTGCAGGAAGGGACTGGGCTCCTCGACTACGACGAAGACGAAGGGTACTCTCACATCAAGGTCGACGTCGACCTCGCTTCGAAGTCGCTGACCAAGCCCTGGGTCCCCGCCTGCCCGACCAACTGCTACACCATCTTCACCTCGAAGGGGGTGTTCGCTTCGTTCATGGACCTCTACCTGCACAACCTGGCCCAGGGGCCAGACACCGAGGGGAACAGGCGGAAGGCGCTCTCCCGGACGATGGAAGACGTGGCCTCAGCCCGGCTCCGTTTCGACCACGTCCCCTGCGTGTCCTGCGGGACCTGCGGGGCTATCGGCCCCCCCGAGATGGTCGCCTTCGGTCACGAAAGAGAGGGGCACGGGGTCAGGTACAAGTTCGGCTAGCGAGCCCACAAAGACATAAAACTGCATTTCCGTCGCCGCTCTCTCCGCCGTAGGCACCATGTCGTACAACTACTCAGAGAGACTGTCGAAGGTGGTCAGGCAGCACCAGGAATGGAGGACCAGGGAGTGCCTGAACCTGATCCCCTCGGAGAACAGGGGGAGCCCGCAGATGAGGTCGATGTTCCTGGCGGACCTGGGGGGGAGGTACAACGCCCCTGACAGGTTCTACAGGGGGACGAAGTACGCCGACGAGCTCCAGTCCATCACCGAAGAGATCGCCAGGAAGGTGTTCGGCGCCCGCTACGCCGACGTCCGCTCTCTGTCGGGCCACACGGCGGACATGGCGGTGCTGCTGTCGCTCACCACCCCCGGGGACAAGATCCTGTCGGTCCACCCGGACAACGGCGGGTACCCCGGGATAACCCACCTCGGGCTCGGCTCCCTCCTGAAGCTGCAGAACCTCTACTTCCCATACGACGACAGGACCGTCAACATCGAACCCAAAGAGTCGGCGCAGCTCATGCGCAGCGCCAGTCCGAAAGTGGTGTTCTTCGGCTCCAGCTTCATCCCGTTCCCCCACCCCACGAAGCAGCTTTCGAACGTCGCCGACGGGACCTGCGTCTACGACGGCTCACATGTCCTGGGACTGATCGCGGGCGGGGAGTTCCAGGACCCGCTGAGGGAGGGGTGCTCGCTCCTGATAGGGTCGACCCACAAGAGCTTCCCGGGCCCCCAGGGGGGGATCATCCTCTCCAACGACGAAGAGGCCTTCAACAGGGTAGTGGGGAAGATCCACCCTGGCATAGTCGACAACATCCACCTGGACAGGGTCGCGGCACTGGCTGTTGCCCTTATCGAGATGCTGCAGTTCGGGAAGTCGTACGCCCAGGCGGTCGTGAAGAACTCTCAGGCCCTGGCGAGGGCCCTGGCCGAGCACGGGGTGAAGGTGAGAGGGGCTGCGGCAGGGTATACGAAGTCCCATCAGGTCCTCCTCGACTACGACCAGTCCAGGCTCGAGTTCCTGTCCATGCGCCTCGAGCAGGCGAACATCATAGGAGACAACGGAGGGAGGCTGGGGACGTCCGAGCTCACGAGGATGGGGTACGGGGTCAAGGAGATGGAGCAGGTCGCCGAGCTGGTGTCGCTCATAATACTAGGGAAGAAGCCTCCTGACTTCGTCCAGAAGAAGGTGAAGACCCTGGTGAAGCAGTTCCAGCAGCCCAGGTTCGTCCTGACTTCGTTTCCGAAGCTCGAGTAGACGGAGCGTGGCTGGTCCGGGCCGGAGGCGCTCCTTCTGCGGGAGTGCCTTCTATGTCGCGGCCCCGGTACAGTTCGTGATCTGCCTGGCCATCGCCGCGACCAGGTACGGACCGCCGGCGTACAGTCCCACCGGCGTCACGATAAGCGACCTGCAGGCGGTCGGCTGCGGCACCTTCCAGGAAGGGTATGTCTGTTCCCCGCTGCACTCTCTGGCGAACCTCTCCGTGGCGGTCCTGGGGGTCCTGGTCGCAGGGGGGTCACTTCTGCTGCGTTCCTCCCTCCCGGAGGGAGCCAGGCGGAACGGGGGGGTCCTGCTCCTGGTTGTCGCGGGAGCGGCGACCTTCGCGAACGCGTTCGCCCCTGAGGACGTCACGCTGACAGGAGACCAGATCACCGCCCTTGTCGCCTTCCTGGGTGCGAACTTCGGGCTGATTCAGGTGGGGCGAGGGGCGTCTTCCGACCCCCGCTGGCGGACGTTCTCCCAGATCACCACTGCGCTGGGGGTCATCGGTGTGGCTGCCCTGGTGCTCAGCGGGGTCGGCGGCGCGTCCCTGATAGGCGAAGGCGGGATCGAATGGCTGGTAGTCGCCCCCGTCCTCGTCTGGATGCCTTTCCTGGGGGCGCGCCTAACCCTTGGTGCGGATGCCTAGGGACTCGTCGGTCAGCCTCATCGACTCCTCCCGGGTGTACCCTCCAGCCACGGCCCGGATGGCATCGATGTCCTCGGGGACGACTATGGCTTCCTGGTGGACCGCGAGGAACATGTACGCTTCGCCGTCGACGACCGTCACCGAGTCCTTCCATACGGTCGCTTCGTAGACGTCGTTCCTGTCCCTCCCCTTCTCCCTCGCCCAGTCCATGATGTTGGCAGTCGACTTGAACCCTGACTTGCCGTCGACCAGGTTCATCCTGGGGGCGGCCTGGAGCGCCCTGACCACGTCTTCCTTCGACGCCTGCTTCTTCAGGCTCAGTATCAGGCTGTGCAGGTGCATGTGGGTCGTGGGGACCTTGAACGCCATGGTGACGATGTTGATGTGCGGGAGGACGGTCTGAACGTCCGGCCCGTGGTGCGAGGGGAGGGTCGTCGGGTCGAGGACCACCGAGTCTATGGGCCCTTTCTTGACGTCGTCGGGGTCGGTCGCCCTCCGCGCAAGGACCGCCCGGGCCCTCGAAACCCCCACCGCCCCGTCGATGGCGTTTATCGTCCTGCACAGGCCGGTGGTGTTGCAGGAGACCACCTTCAGGGCCTCTCTGCCTGCCGCAGCCTCGAAGTTGCACTGGGCCACGAACGACTGGACCTTCATGTCGTCTCCGGCCCCCCCGTTGAAGATCGACTTCACCTTGGCCTGGGAGTAGATGTTCAAGTTCGTCGGACCGGTGTCGTCCGGCCCGGCGTCGACCACCACGTCCACCCTGTGAAGGAGGTCGTTGAGGGTCCCCTTCAGGGTGTACCCCGACGCGTTGAACGCCTCCAGGCTCTTCATGTCAAGGGCGTAGAGGTCGATCCCCTTCTCCCTGGCGACCCCGTACTTGTAGTGCGGGTGGACGGCCGTGACCCCCACGAGCTCCATGTCCTTCTGCTTCCTCACCCCGTCGGCGACCCGCCGACCGATGGTTCCGTACCCGTTGACCCCTACCCTGATCATGGCTAAACCTCCCGCTCGTGGGCCAGGTTATAGGGGTTCAAGTGACTCTTCCTCCCCACTTGTCGGCCGCTCTTTCCAGGGCGTCGATGAGGGGGAGGCGCTTCCCTGCGAGATACTGGACCAGGGCGCCCCCGGCTGTGCTGATGTGGTCTACCTGCTCATGGATGCCGTATTTCCGGAGGGCTGTGGAGAGGTGCCCCCCGCTGATGATCGTGGTGCCGAAGGACGACGCCATGGCCCTCAGGAGCCCCTCGGTCCCCAGGCTGAACTCGTCCCACTCGAAGGCTCCGGGCGGGCCGCTCATGAACACCGTCCCTGCCCCCTTGATCAGGCGCGAATAGCCGTATACGGACTTCGAGCCAATGTCAAGGACCGGAGTGGGGGCCTTCAGCTCTCTGGGGTCCACCTCCCTCCTGTTCCCGTCCACCCTGATGGCTACGTCCGTGGGGAGGGCGTACCTGTCCGGCTCCTCCTCGAGCAGCTGCTTCGCCTTCTCGACGAACTTCTGCTCCCCGTCGACCCCGAGGTCGAACTGGAGCTTCCCCGCTGCCTTCAGGAAGATGAGCCCCACCACTCCGCAGAGGAGGACTCTGTCCGCCCTGTTGTTGGCGATAAGCGCGTCTATTGCTTCGAGGCGGTCGCTCACCTTCGCACCCCCGAGGACAGTGACATAGGGCCCCTTCTCCACGGACACTATCCTGTCGAGCATCCTGAGCTCTCTCCCCACGGTCCTCCCGGCGCAGGTCGGGACCAGCCCGGCGAACCCCACTATGCTCGGGGAAGAACGGTGGGCGGTGGAGAAGGCGTCGAGGACGCAGGCGTCGATGTGCGGCTTGATCCGCTGGATCATGAAGGTCTTCTCAGCGTCGGCGGGCTTGTACTCCTGGTTCTCTTCGGCGGCGAAGCGCAGGTTGTCCAGGACCAGGACCTCGCCGTCGTTGAGGGAGTCCATCTCCGAGAGCGCCTCCGGCCCGAAGACGTCGGGGACGAACCTGACCTCCTTCCCCATCATCTTGGACATCACTTTGGCGTGGGTCTCGAGGCTGGTGTAGTCGGACCGCGCCACCCTCCCCTGGTGCGACGCGACGATCACCTTCGACCCCTCGAGGTCCTTGATGGTCATGACGGCTTCCTCGAACCTGGCCTGCTCCATCAGCTCGTGGGTCTCTGGGTGGATGGGGGTGTTGATGTCGACTCGGGCAAACACTCGTTTTCCGTCGAGGTCGAGGTCCTCCAGCGTCAACATCTTGGTTGGCATTGGCGCTTGAATTCCGGCCGTGTGCTATTGATTATATGCGTTGCCCTGGGCTCGGCAGCCGTTTTCGCCTGCCTTAGCTGTTAGGTTAGCGAATGAGATAGGGGCCAGGCAACCCCTCGGCTATCTTAACACCACCCCTGCGCCAGGAGGCAGCGCAGAATCCGCTACGATGATATAGCCTGCCTGGGCACGTCTGCTCGTGAAAGAAAGGACCCTTGCCCTCCTTTCTCTTGCGGCGTTCTTCGCCTTCCTGGTCATAGCCGTAGCCGTCAAGCTCGACCCGTCCCTGGGCCGGTCAGAGCTGCAGGTCACCCTCTGGGCGAACCACCTCCAGCTGGGGGAGCCGCTCAACTCCCTGCTGGTGGGGGCGTCACTCTATGGAAGGGAATACTTCTGGATCGCCCTGGTGGGAATCATGCTCCTCTTCGGCGATCGGAGGACAAAGCTGGTCGCTCTCGGGCTCTGTGCGGTGTTCGTCGTGGGAATCGCGGCGGGGGAAGTCGCGAAAGCAGTCATCGCTCGACCTAGGCCCTACCTGCTGGCCCAGCAGCAGGCGTCGAGCGGCGCGCCCATCGTCAGGATCCCCTTCGATACGGACTATTCGTTCCCCTCGGGGCATGCCCTGATAGTGTCTATCGGCGCGGTCTACTCTCTACTGACCTTCAGGAAGAAGTGGGTGGCCGGGCTCCTTCTCGTCGAAGCGCTCGTGGTTTGCTTCTCGCGCCTCTACGTCTTCGCCCACTTCCCGACCGATGTCATCGCGGGCTTCGCCCTGGGGAGCGCCATCGCGCTTGCAGGCCGGGCGGTAGAAAGGAGGTATCTGGTGAAGTTCGGGGACCAGGCCGCGGACTTCGTGGTGAAGCTCCTCAGGGACGGCCCCCTGAAGCTCTGACCTCCCCTTTTACGCTTAAAGAGCGGGATGGGAGAGCAGAGTCGAACATCAAGTGAGGAACGGGACTCTAACCAACGTCTTCTGGGGGCTCTTCTTGATATGGTTCGGGGTCGTCGCCGTCTGGCTCCATGGGGACTTCGGCGCAGCGGTCAACCACCCGGTCTTCGCCATCGGCACCGGGGTCCTCCTCCTGGCGATGAACCTCTTCCGCTCGGTCCTCCGGCTCAAGGTCAGCGTGCTCACCCTGGCGCTCGGGGTCCTGCTGACGGCCGCCAACGCTGTGGTGCTCTTCTTCAACGAGTCGATCCCTTTCCTCCCGGAGCTGCTGATAATCACAGGGGTTGCCCTGGTGATCGGCGCGTTCAGGACGAGGAACTTCCAGATGTACTGAGGGCCTACACCCCGAAAAGGTGGGAGCGCATGTGTACATCGTACAGTTCCTGATATGGCGTGACGTAGGCGCAGTACGGGCACTTCAGCAGGTTGTCAGGGAGGAGCTGGCCCGTGTCCTTCCTCCCCCGCGCGCGGGCGAGGGGGTCGGGGGTGTGGACCTTGACTTCGTCCCCGTCCGTTTCGACCGAGTAGTCCTTCGCGTCCTTGCGCTTCGAGACGAAGCTCCTGACTACGTCGGCGACCTCGCCTACGGTGACCTTGTTGGACATGGTGTCAAGGGCCAGCTTGTCGTCCTTGACGAGGGCTACCGCCCGGCCCCCGAGGCCGTCGGATATGGCGGAGGCGAGCGCCAGCTGGTCGTCCAGGGTCATCTCGCTGCAGTCGACTTCGAGCAAACGGGAGCCGGTCTCCCTGCCGGCGCTTAAACTGATAGCCCCAGTGTCAAAGCAGATACCGACCTCGAAAGTCACGGAGCCAGTATTATCACGAGCCAGATCACCTCCGGGACTGGAGTCACAGTGCACCCGCGGCTCTGAAAATACTACGTGATGTTGACCCCTTGGCCGGGGATTTCCTGGACGGGGCAGTTTGCTGAGACTGTGTAATACGGTGCTTGACCGATGTAGTACCCGAACTGAGAATACGCCGGTTCGGTCAGGCCAGACCGATGCCCCGAAGCATGGTTCCGCAGGTACGAAAGGTACTCGCCGGGGGTGAAACCTCCAGGGTACAGGAGCTCCTCCGATACCATCGCACCCCGCGCCGCGCCAAACCGGGAGGCGGAGTCCTGCGTGGAGTTGTAGTCCGCGATGTCCGGTTCTGCCGAGGCTGTCTTGGAGCGTTGGGCGGCGAACCAAGGTCGACAGAGTCGGCTCAAGGGTGCGCGGGGGTGGTATCTAGGTCGATATCAAGGTCGATTATGCATTGCACCACCATGGTCGGGATTCTTGACCGTCGGGAAACCAAGTCGACCCGTAAAAAGGTGCGATTGGAAGAAGTGGTGCGACTACGCCGATTCTTGGATGAGGTCGTTCCATGCCTTGGCGATTTGCCAAGTCTGCTTTACGAATCCAGATTGCGGTGGACGTTCCGAGATCGGCTGGAGCTTGAGCTGGTACACCCTCGGGGTCTTGCGGTGCTTTGGGTCCCATATGGCGACATCCTTCTCCATGAGCCCAAGGTAGAGCAGTTTTCGGATTAGTTTGGTGTAGAACCCATGATAGCTGTATTTGACTCCCAGCTTCCCCGTCTCCAGGTCTTTTGCGAAGAACCTCAACTCTCTCTTTGTCATCGAAAGGGTACTCACCTGCTTCATTCTATTGACCGTGAGTTTGGCGACCTTGATGGTTTCGTCTCTGTCTCCGAACAGGAAATTCAGGACGTTCCCCTTGCCTACTGACTCGGGATTCCACCACAACTTCAAGCTCTTCGTCGACATTTGGAATGTTCACCTCCAGGTACCAAAATTAGTACGAGAGTAAGTTTTGGCTCACTATGCTGTCAATCGCGACCTTCTTGGCCGACAGGGGTCAGAATCTGTGGTCCAGTGGATTTGTGGTTCAGGACCGATCGAGCGATCTACCAATTGTGCACCCAAAGGTGAACCGGAACCTGCAGCTCGAAGAAACGTATAGTGTAACCTAGAGGGTCACAAACGACCCCCCCGGACCAAAGAATCCCCATGCCGTGGCAGCAGGTTTTTGCAAGGCAACCTGTGACCCCGAAGGGACATAGAAACAGCAAAGCTCGGTTGCTGGGGAGGGTCAAGACATCCCCGAACAAAGTGTTGCCTCGGACGGATACTTCTCGGCTCGGGACAGCATGCTTTGACATTGGTCATTATATATCATATCATAATATATTGGCATGTCGCGAAGAGGCAAGCTCCGGTCCCTGCCGCAGCCTATGCTGTTTCTGTCGTCTGATCGTCCGGCCTCTCTTAAGAACCTGGGACAGACAGCTTGGTTCCCCAAAGCCGCTAGAGTTGACGTGGATTCCGGTTGAGTGCGCCGTCTGGGGGATTGTCTAGCAGAATAGGGTCGGCCAGCCGGGCTGACAGTTTCGAGCGTTTGATTTGGGAGAGGTTGTCTGAGATTTTCGGGAAGGTGGAACGTCACAAGCCAGTCGAAGGATTCAGCGGGATAAAATGGAGAGTAGATTTTCTGGCAGGATCCAACTTTGTCGTCGAGGTGTCCGTCCAAAAACGCCTGGAGACCAAAATTGATTCAACTTTCCTTAGATTCGTCGACATCACCAGAAAGCATCAGGACATCAAAGCCGCCTTGGTCTTTGAAGATCTCTATGTCGGACACCATCGCAGCCTGGACAAGAAGTTCTTCCCGACTTCTGGGTATAGGACCATGATACAACATGGATTCCCGATACTGACACCCAAAGAGATACCACGGCTAACCGAGTTTCGAAGGGGAGCCACTACTGCGTTGGAAGTGTCTGCACGGCCCAATGATTTCCACATGCGCAGTTTGCACGCCAATCGGATGGAAGTCGGCAAGGAAATCCTAAGGGTCCTTGCCAGCGGCCCGCTCACCCGCCGTGAAATCGCGGAAGCAACCGGAAGAAATCCCTTCTACGTCGTTGTTGTAATCCGGACATTGCCCCAAGTAAAGAAGTTGGGCGGTTACTACGCGTTGTCAGAGGAGTCGATTCTAAAGAGGCTTACCGCAAAGAAGGGAAGGCTACGCAGCCCCATTCAGAAGCGGCTTGTCGCTGACTTCCTGAGAAGGAGGTTCATTCAAGTGCTCGATGAGAAGGGTCGCTGCAAGACCAAAGAGCTCGCTGGAGAGCTTGGCCTTCATCCACGCTCCCTCAGTCAGTTGACCCATCAACTCACTCGTGAGGGCGTAATTCAGAAACTGGGAAATGGCGAATGGGGGAAAGTGACCCCAGGGAGACAAGAAGCTCTCTATTAGACAACGGGGCAAGGCTCCCTGCTTTTCTTTCAGCCGCTCGGCGCTCGGTCGTCGGGTTTTGAGCAGCGCCACCACAGTTTTGCACATGGAATTCTAAATCACATTATCATATGTCTGAGAACGGAATGGCAAAAAAGGTGGCGATCTCCATTACCGTGGACGGGGACGTCCTCCGGTCGGTAGACAACGCCCTGAGGGCGGTCCAGACGAAGGAGATAGCCCGGGGGAGGCTCAGCTCAAACAGGAGCAGCCTGATCGAGAACATACTCAGGGAATGGGTCGACGGCAGGGCGACTGGGTAGGTTCGACGACGGCTCCTACTCCACCAGCTCGGCTTCCTTTATCCCCTTGAAGTCTGGGTCACCGGTCAGGACCTTCGCCCCGAGGCTCCTGGCGGCCGAAAGGACGAAGGCGTCGGCGAGGCTGAAGTTGGGGCTCCTTGCTTTGACCTCGGCGTGCAGGGCCCCTGCCAGGGCCGCGTCGGCAGCTCCGCAGGGCGTGACCCTGGAGAGGGAGATGACCCTGGCCGTGGCCGTCTGATAGTCCTTCTCCGCCCTTTTCAGCCTCGACGCCACTTCGGCGATGGAGACCGGGCAGGTGTATACCTCTCCCCCTCCCTCGATCGCCGCCGCTGCCTTCTTTCCCGGGGCCGACCCCTTCAGGTACTCGAGCCAAGCCCACGCGTCCACGACGCGCTTACTCATGGGTGTCCAGCTCGTCTTCGCGGGTCATGGAAGGGAGGTCCGGCATGCTCCCGAACCAGCTCCTCCTGGCCTTGCGGATGTCCACCTCGACCATGTCTTCTTCATGGATGTCCTCCTGCTCGACCACTTCCTTGGGGATGGTGACCATCAACGACCCCCCTACCCTCCTGGCCTTCGCCAGAGCCTTTGTCAACGGCCTTTCCCAAGCAGCGCGCTTCTTAAGGTTATTCAAGTAGTCTGATAATGTTCTATCTGATATTTAATCTCAGCCGACCGCACTCGGAGACGAAAAACGACTGAGATTTGCGAGGGCAAGGTGGCCATCGACGTCGATATCGACATCGAGTACCCCGGTTAGCCCTGCGCCATGACCTTGGAGTACTTCCTGCTGGCGATGAAGAAGGCGAAGAACGCGGACAGCCCGACGGCATAGAGGGCGCTCGCGATGATGAACGGGTACGCCAGGAGTCCGACACCCAGGAGGTACCCCCCGAAGGAGGTGCTGACGCTGTTGGGGAGCCTGAAGATCGTGTTGGTCGCCGCGCTCACGAGCCCTCTCTGGTCGGCTGGGAAGAGGCTGATGGAGAAGGAGTCCATCAGAGGCCCGTTCATGTTGCTCAGCCCGGTGCGCACGACATAGAAGGCGGCGGCTAGGTTGACCTCGGGGACGAAGGCCATGGCGAGCATGAAGACCACGGACGACCCCGCGGTTATCACGATGGCGTTGAGCTGTCCATACTTGGTCGCCATCTTCGGCGCAGCGAAGGCAGCCAGGCCGATGAGTATCGAGGAGATCGCCAGGACAGGGCCGCTGTAGTAGTCCCCGACGTCGAACCGGAGGAGGAACCAGGTCCCCACCAGTGGGATGATGAACCCGGCCCCGAACCCGATGGAACCCCCGACCAGGCCGAGCTTCGCGAGGGTCCCCATGTTCCTGAACCCGCCGAACTTCCTCGTCGGGTTGTGGGTCTCCCTGTGCCCCCTGAGGATGGCGACGACCCCTGCGGGAGAGGCGAAGCTGACTACGCCCAGTATCAGTAGCATAGACCTGTGGATGGAGTAGATGGAGGCTCCGACCCACGCCTGTATCACTGGGAAGAGCCCCGGAAGGAGGAGACCGACCCCCGAGGCGATGCTTATCATGACGTAGGAGTGCGAGAAGACCTTGTTCCTCGTGTCCGTGTCGGTGAGGTCTGCGAGCAGGGCGTTCCAGACCGACACCGACGACCCCTCGGCGAACCCGAGGACTGCCGAGGCGACCAGAAGAACCCCGAAGTCGACGCTTGCAGCATAGAGCATGAAGCCGACTGACCCGGCCAGGACCCCGACAGTGAGTATGGTCTTCCTCCCGTAGATGTCGGATGCGATCCCGAGGGGGATGGAGGAGGCGACGGCCAGGATCCCCTGGACTGTGAGGAGGACGCCGACCTGGAAGGGGGTGATGCCTACCGTGGGGAGCCAGGCGGTGATGACCACCTGCAGGAAGCCGACGTCGAGGAAGATGGGGGCCAGGGCCAGTATCATCAGGTTGGCCCTCTTCGGGTCTCCGCGGGGCTCGCCGGAGGGCGTCTGTCCCAAAGTTGCCAGAGCGACGCCGTCCGGACGGCGATAATTGTGCTTTGGGGGGCTGCTGCAGCCTTGGCGGAGGAGGGGGCCGAAAGTGAGGGGTTCAGGAGGCGGTGAGGGACGCTGGACCGGATGCTGGAATCCGCGTGGATGTTCCTAGGAGCGCTCTAACATGAGCTCGACGGACTGATCATCAGCTCCAGGGCCAGAGCGGCCAGGGCTGTCGTCTCCGTGTTCGCCCCTGACGTCGGAGTGATGCCCGATCCGTACGAGGTCGCAAACCCGCCGGTGGAGTTCGACTGCATGTGAAGAAGGGTGCTCTCGGCGGCCGCGAGGTTCGGCGCGTTCGCCTGCTCTCCGAGGCAGATGGTGGCATAGACGTAGAGCGCCACCTTGTACGTCTGATAAGTCAGAGTTCCCTGTGCGGACCCCTGGTTCGCCAGGTCGACGAACCCCTTCCCGTCGAAGTCCTTCGCCCCCGTCTGATAGTAGGAGGCGGCGGCCGTCGAGTCCCCGAGCCTGTGACTGTATATCGCCTGCAGGAAGAGGAGGTCCGCGTAGTTCTGGCTGGCGCAGGCCGGGCCCTGGTCGTTGGCCGTTGTCATCAGGACAGCGGAGCCGTTCCCGCCCGCGGCCACGCCCCCGGTGGACCACGACAGGGCATAGTCGGCGGAGCAGCCGAAGTAGGCTTTCGTCGAGTTCAGGGCCGAGTACTGGCTCTGCCTGAGGACGGCCGGGAGAGTCGCTTCATACCCTGAAAGGGCGGTGGAAAGAGCCGCTCCAAAGTTGGCCGTCGACTGGTTGCTGGAGGAGTATCTTGTCAGCGCGAGGTCGGCAAGATAATTGTCCGATACCAACCAGTAGACGTGGCTCCCCGGAGTCTCCGGGATGAGACCGAGGGTGAAGTTGTAGTTGTTCGCGAAGTAGGTGATCGCGCTGTCCAGGGCCACCTGACTCTTGGGCTTCGGACCGGACGGCCCCACCGGGTAGAGGGAGAAGAGCAGGAGGACGGCCAGCACCGCGATGAGGATGATGTACTTTGGCCTGGTGTACCAGGGCTTTCGGGGGCTCTCTGTCTGCAATGCTCGTACCCCCTCACGGGGCCGCTCTTAACGGAAGCGAAGGGAGCCAGCCCGCCTGCTTACGGCGTGGCTGGGAGTGTCAAGTTGACAACGAGGGCGAAATGCTTCCATGAGAGGCCGGCGTGGGCGAGGACTCGGACGAGGCGCCTCAACACTCAACCCTGTGACCGCGACTAGGCAGCCCCGCGCCTCGAGCCGCTTCTGCAATCACCCGTGAAAATGCAGTTTCACAGCAGCGGCCTAGGGTATCTTCTTCCTGACCCTCAGGGTTCTCCTCGCCAGGGCCGACACCCGCCTGTCATGGGTGGTCACGAAGATCGTCTTCCCGGCGGTCATGTTGTCCCCCCGGAGGAGCCCGAGGACCACCTCAGACATGAGAGGGTCGAGCGCTTCAGTCGGCTCGTCGAGGAGGAGTATCGGGGGGTCGTTGACCAGGGCCCTGGCGAAGGACACCATCTGCCTCTCGCCCACGCTGAGGGTCCCGGCGACCCTCTCCGCCTCTCCCTTCACCCCGACCCTGTCGAGGACCTCGTCCACCCTCCTCCGCCTGTCGTCCCTGGAGACCTTGGCGAACATGAGCGGGAGTTCCACGTTCTGGTAGACGGTGAGCTCCGGCATCAGGGTCTGGACCTGGGGCACGAGCCCTATCATCTTCGCGCGGTACGCCGCCAGTGTGTCGTCGTCCATGGCTGTGATGTCCTGGCCGTGGACTATGATCGTCCCCGCGGTCGGCCTTTCGATCCCTGCGAACATGTTGAGCATCGTGGTCTTGCCGCTCCCTATGGGCCCCTCGAGGGCGACGAAGGTCCCCCTCAGGAGCTGGAAGTGGAGGTCGGTGTACACCTCCGAGTACGCGTTGGGGCCGTAGGACTTCTTCACGTGGCTGAGCTCGATGGCGAACCGGTCGTGGTTCCCCGGAGGCGCCGGGCGCTGCAGGACCCCTATCTGTGCCATGAAGCTCTGGCTCCGAAGAAGATCCCTGCAGAAAGTCCCGTGCACGCGGCGAAGACGACCGCCACCATGTGGACGAGGAGGGTCTCCCCGAGGATCCCCGCGCCGCCGAGGGCAGCCCCCAGGGTGGTTCCGAGGACCCCGCCCAGGGCTGAGCCTCCGGCCCCGTAGCCTATCAGGGACAGGACCACAGCCGATGACACGCTGCCGGAGCTGGCCCCAATCGAGCGGAGGTTGGAGACCACCTGGGCAGACCGCGAGTAGACGTCGACGGAGACCGCCGCCCCCCCTGCTGCAAGGGAGGCGAAGACGATTGCCAAAAGGACAGCTTGCCCAGTCACCCCCAGGAATTGCATGGCCACAGCCGCGTTGACTGCCACACCTACCGCGACCGACGCTACGACCAGGTGGGTCGCCGCCGATATCTTCAGGCTTCGCGCCACCATCTGGGTGGCGCTGACCGTGGCCTCACGGCTCATGCGGAGTCAGCCTCCGTGAGAGGTGCCAGGGGCAGTCTCATCTCCTATCGAGAGCTGCCGGACCCTACTCTGCGGTCGCCTGCTGTGCTTGCTGGACTGGTGGGCGGGCTACCTGCTTCTGCTGGGGCTGCTGCTGCGGCTGTGACAGCGGCTCCGTGGCTGCCTTCAGCATCTTCCCGAGGTCTTCCATCTCCTGCTGGTTCCTCCTCTGCATGGACTGGCCGCAGTCAACGGCCACCTTGTAGGCCGCCTCGTCTATCTCGCCAGCCCTGTACTGGACCTTCACGTTGACGAGGAACCGGTCGAGCGTCTCCTTCTGTCCCTCCAGCTCTCCGATCCTCACCACCATCCCTTCGGCGAGAGACTTGTATGAGCCCTGGATCTTGGTTGCTTCGTCCTGGTATTTCGTCATCAGCTCTTCGAACATCGTCCTGGGGATCTCGCCTTCCTTGGCGAGCTCCTGGAGCGCCTTCGCCCTCCTGCGAACGCCGTCTATCTCCTTGCCCAGGGAGTCGCATTCGACCTTCCAGGCGGGGATGAGGACGAACCCGTCCGCGGTCGACACGATCCGTTCAGATGGGTACTCGGTGAACTCACCGTTACCCTGGTCCACACCGACAGACTTCAGGTCCCCGGAGGTGTCGACGGAGAATCCGACAACAAAACCGACATACCTTCCGTAGGTGTCCTTCACAGGTCTGTCAACTAGCTTCTCGAGTGCTTCAGCGCGCATGATGGATGGAGCGGATCGAACGAGATATAGTGCGGGGGGTGAATTTAGGCGCGCTACTTTGTCAAAAACTGACCCCGAAGTCGCGGGGGGCCAAGTCGACGTCGATATCGATGTCGACAGTGGGGCCCTAGCCATCCATGGCAGCCTTCGCCGGGCATCCCAGACCACTGCAGTAGCCTGAGTCATGAAGCCTCGAGAACACCGAGTAGACGAAGCTGGTCGCGGCGAACACGGGCGGGACCTTCATGGCTTCAGACAATACTCTTCCTCCAGAAACCAGAGCCGCCAGGTGGGGGAAGGCGGACTCGCCGCTCCAGACTCGTCCGTCAGGGGACACAAGATGGAACGACCTGCTGCGGCGGGGGGCGGGGACCGGGCCCAAGCTTCCAGACCTTTCTGCCTCGTCGAGGCCGGCGTAGTCCAGCCTGCGCCGCGCATCTAGGAGCTCAACGACGTTCCGGAACCTGGTGCAGGGGCCGCATCTGTCGTCGTAGACGAGCAGGTACTTCACAGAAGAGGCGGGACGGTCCCTCTGCCTTAAACCCCTTCCCAGACGCCGTTTCCGAGGAGGAGCCGCCCGAGCTTGGTGATGATAGACTGGTTGGGCTGCAGCTGGAAATAGAGGTCGAGGTTCATCAGCCCCCGCGGGTGGTTGGGGCCGGTCCCCAGGCGCAGAAGGGGCTTGTTGGCGCACTGGGAAGCCACGTTGGAAAGGAACCTCGCGCCGTCTTCGGCAGATGCGTCAGGGGACGCCTGGAACGACATGATCGCCCCTGTATCGACGTCACGGGCGAGCCAGACGTGGAAGAGCTTCCCTCCGAGGGTGACGTCCGAGCCGTCGATGGCCACGGACTTTCTCTGTTTCTTCTCTTCCACGGGGAGGCTCGTCGTCAGCGAGAAGTACGCGTCTCGGGCCGCGATGTAGGACATCCCGCCGAGCATCTCAGCGACGTCCCGGTAGGAGTACCCCGAATTGCACAGAGCCGCTGCGACCACCTTCTTGGGGACTGGGACCTTGTTCCTTTTGAAAGCGTGCACCGAAACGGCCCATTCGGCAAGGATAAACAAGGGCCCTACCTGCTGCGGCAGGCTCCCCGGTTGAGTCTGGTAGGCCAATGCGGCTGTTAGGATGACGCCAAAAGCCGCAAAGAGTAGAAGCTCGAATTATCTTAACAGATTGCTGACCGTGTCTACACCATCGGACGGCCAGGAACAAACGGTCAGGCCCAGAACAGGTAGTAGAACGCGACCCCGGTCGGGATGAAGGTCGCGGCCCAGATGGCGATGTTCCAGCGCCAAACCTTGGAACCGTCGAGCGGGCCGATGGGGAGGAGGTTGAACAGGGCAAGGAAGATGTTGATGTAGGCCCCGGTGACTCCCAGGTCCAGGAGGAAGCTCCCCTGCGCGGCGAATAGGGCAAGCGGGAGGAAGAGGACCCCAATGACTATGTTGACCAGCGGCCCGGCGATGGAGATCTGGCCGTTCTCCTCCTTGGAGATGTTCGTCCCCTGGATGTACGTCGCCCCCGGGGCTGCGAAGATAAACCCGATGAGGGAGGTCACCAAGGCCAGGACGAGCCCCATGGGCCACATCCTGAACTCCGCCCAGAACCCGTACCTCTGGGCGACGAACTTGTGGCTGAGCTCATGGAGGACGAAGCCGGGCCCGACCGTAAGCATGGCGATGCCAAAGCCCTGGGCGAGCTCCGAGGTCGTGAACCCCCCACCGAAGAAGATCCCGGTCCTCCCCACGGTCGCCAGGGTGAACGCTATGCCGAGGGCGAGCCAGGCGATCAGAATGTCCCTGACCTCGATCTTCGAGTATACGTTTCCCTGCCTCCGAGCCTGGTATGACGGTGTCACTGTAGGGGTCTGCCAGCTGAAGGTGGTCTGCGGGGGAGCGACTATGGTCCGCTTCTGGGTCAGGTCCCCCTTGCACATGTGCGCTTCGGGGAGCCTATGTTCGGAGCAATAGACTCCTCCGCAGTAGTTGCAGACGAACGGGAGCGTCTCCTGCTTCCCGCAATACTCGCAGTTCAATCCTAGATGCTCCCGAAGATCCCAAGAACGAACCCTTTCTGCGCGTTTATGAAGCTTGCTGCGCTTATCATCGCGGAGCGAGAACGAAGCCCTACCGATTTCCAGAAGAGGGAAGCGGGCCCGGAAGGCCTACGGCAAAAGCCGAGAAATAAGGCGACAGGGGGAACTGGAAAACGGGAAGCCACCCAAGAATGATGAGCACTGAGAATTCGGACCTGTATGAAGTGACCTGTCTGGACTGCAACACCACGAAATCGTATTTCACGGCACAGGGGGCCAGCTACTTCAGGCTCAACCACCGAGGGCACAAGATTAAGGCGAAGGAGCCGGGCGCCACGGAACAGCCGAAGCGCGAAGAGCCGGTGGCACCCCCTCAGACGGTAGAGACCACGGAGAGACCAGCCCAGGAGGCGGAGGCGCCTGTCGAGGAGCCGGTAGAGGTGCCAGTCAGGGTCAGAGTGAAGGAGCCGCTCCCCGAACCCCATGAGCCGATGGAGGTCCAGTACGAGGCGCCGGCCAGTCAGGTCCTCGCAGAAGACCGGGTCAGGCTCGGGAACCTGGTGGTCGACGTCGTAGACGAAGGGACGGGCAGGGCGGTGAAGATGTTCGGGATAGCGAACGGCCGCGAGCGGTTCACGAAGTCCTTCGACATCACCAAGATCAATGAAGTAAACGGGTTCCTGGAGTCAGGGGTCTTCTGCGACGACTCTGGCAAGGTGACCTACACCTGGACCCCGGACAAGGTCGACCTGTCGATAGACGTAGCGACTATGATTGACAATCCTTCGAACGCCCCGGAGGCAGGCCCTGAGCCGATTGCCGCAGAGCCCAAGGTCGAGGCAGCCGAAGAACCAAAGCAGGAAATCCAGCCGAAACGGGAAGCCCCGGTGGCAAAGGCACCCCCACAGGCAGTGCCGGCCGCTCCGGCTCCGGCACGGACATCACCTCTCCCTGAAGACGTCCTTCTCGGGAAGCGGTCCTACGTCCAGGAGGGGGAGGAGTTCGCCCAGGAGTGCGTCAGGGTCTCCAAGGTCCTGAAGAAGTTCAGGTGGAACACCGAGCCGCCGTACGTCATCGGGGCGATGTTCGACGACCTGATGTGCGTCCAGTCGCAGAACGGGATGATCAAGAGCTCGCTCGTCGAAGAAGTGAAGAAGCTCGGGTATGCGTTCGTGGCCATCGAGGCGCCCGGCGGGATCGTTTCTGCCTGGTTCAAGAAGAGCGAGGCGGACGAGCAGACCGAAGTCCTAGGGTTCCACCAGTAGACAGTCAACGTTAAAAGAACAACGAAGCCCGGCGGTGGGCTGGGAACTTGGCGTATTCTGTCGGACAGACCTGGGCAGCCCTGAAGAAGAACTGGAAGGCATACAAGATAGCGAAGGTGAAGAACGACAGGGTGGGGATGCTGAAGTACGCCCACCGGATACGGGACCTGCAGAGAGAGCTGAACCTCCCCATCTCGAAGTTCGCAGACCTTGGCCTGAACTGAGGCAGGGACTCGTGGCCGAAAAGGCCCCGCGCCAGGGGAGGCTACTCCTTGTCGCGCTGTCCGCGCTTCACGCGGACCCGGGCCCCGGCGTCCGAGCCGAGCCAGCGCACCCTGGCCGCTTGCTCCGTCGTCTTGGTCACCCCGAGCACCGTCTCGACCCTGCGAAGGACGACCGCGTCTTCCGTGGCCAGGACTATGAGCCTGGAGCCCTCGGTGAAGTGGAACTTGTCTCTGATCTGCTTCGGGATGACGACCTGGCCCTTGTCCGACACTTTGGTCACGTCGATTATCGGTTCCTCGTCCAAGGTGGCTCAGCCTCCCCCTGCCTGTATCCGTTGGCGGTAAGCCTCAAACGAGTGCATGTCAGCTCCCTCCCGGCCCGAACGTCGGCCCGGTCCTGAGATAGCTGAACGACCCCTCGTCTTCAGAGAACGCCTCGTCTGCCTCTGCCGAGCGCCGCCGCCTTCTCCTCACGAAGAGGAACGCGACGATGGCTGCAGCGGCCGCAGCGCCGACCAGGATCAGGATGTACGGGAACGAAAGCAGGGTGCCCAGGATCCCCTTGTCGTTGGCAGCGGGGTTGACCGAGACCGGGATGTAGATGCTCGCTTTCTGGGACCCGACCGAAGGGGACGACACAACTGCGGTGACGTTGACCACGCCGACGCCCGCGGGGGTGAGGGTGACCGACGCCTGCCCCTGGGCGTTGGTGACGGAGGTCCGCGAGCTTACCGTCCCCCTCTCAGCGAACCAGGTGACGTTCGCCCCGCTCACGCCCGTCCCGTCGATGCTCACGGCCAGCGTCACCGTGGCGGTCTGGTCGGTGAATATCGAATAGGCCGACGAGCTGAGCCGGGACGCTGTGCGGGTGTCTATCGCCTGGAACTTCACCGTCGTCGTCTTCAACCCGGGCGAGGTGACTGTGAACGTGGTCGAGCCGCTCTGCACCGGGGTCATGGGGAGGCTCACCTCGCTTTCGCCCCGGGGGACCTGGACCTGCAGCGTCCCGTTGATCACCTGGGTGTTGGACGAGGTCACGGTGATGTTCGTGGCCACCCTGGCCTTCGCAGGGTTCCCCGAGGAGTCCTGCAGTTGGAGGACGAGGGTCGCGCTGGGCTGAAGCGGAGAGGGCCCGAGGACGGCGGGAGCGAGGAAGGCTCCGATCGCCGAGGGGGAGGGGGTGAGCGTCTTGACCTCGGCCGAAGCCGAGTTGTAGACGGAGTTCAGGATGGTGTAGGCCGTGACGGTCGCGGACCCGCTGACAGAGGTTGTCGTGACGTCGGCGACGACAGCCGACTGGCCCCGTTGGATGGTGACGGACGAGCCCACCTGGAGGATCCCGGGCCACTCGTCGAAAGCCTTTCTGGTGGCGCGGTAGTCTTCGACTAGCGAGACGACGAAGGTGGCGGTCTTGAGCTCCTTCCCCTTGGCCCAGTTGGCATATTGCTTGAAGTCAGAGTAGGCTGCGTGGAGGGCTCCGTGATAGAGGGAAGCCCTGTACAGCTTCCAGAGCCCGGACCATGCCCGCTCGTCGGCGTCGAAGTACATCCCCTGGAGGCTGTAGAACCCCTTGTCGTCGAGCTTCGGGATGGGGATCTTGAACACCATCCCGCTTTTGTCGGCTGCAAGCACCGGGGCAGCGAGACCCTTGTCGAGGATCAGGCGGAAGGAATCGTAGTCCCTCTTCCCTACGGAGCTGACGATGCCCCAGGAGTAGTCGATGATGTTCAAGCCGGCCGCTCCGGACCGGCGCCGCCACCGAAGATCATCTGGACGACCCTCCTGACGGTCCCCTGCACCTCCGAGTCATCCGAAGTCACCGAAACGATTGTCTCCTCTGCTGCGTTGGTCGGAGTGAGGCCGTCCGCGATGAGGGTCCCCCAGTTTGCCAGGTCCCCCACCGAAGGGGCGTACGGGAGGTCCCCGTTTTTGTATCGCTTCCGCATTTCCGCTGCGACCCTGACCATCCGCTCCGAGACGTTGACTGGGATGTTCGCCCGATCTGCGATCATCTTGACCTCCTGCTGGGAGATCTTCGGGCCTACGCTCAGGTAGTCGAAGTCGACCCAGACGCTCATCCTCCTCCTGAACGCCGCGTTCAGCGGCTTCGTCCCCGCGAACTCCGCCGAATATGGGTTCATGCTGATTATGACGTACCCGTTCTGGTGCCTCGGGATGACCTCGTTGTCCTTCTCGGTGAGGACCATGTGCCCTCTGGTGTCGAGGATGGGGTTGAGCCTGGTGGCGATGTCTTGCTTCATCATGTTCGCCTCGTCAAGGTAGAGTATGCCCCCGTGCCTGCACCAGGAGACGATCAGGCCGTCAATCCAGTTCTCTCTCCCCAGCCCCACGAACTTGCCGAAGAGGTCGTACACAGACGTCTGGAGACCGCAGTTGATCTCCCAGAGCGGGAGCCCTGCCATCTTGGCGACCATGTACACTATGTGCGTGTTGTGGGTGACAACCCCTCCGAACCCTGCTACGAAGGTCTCGTTGCCTGGGACTTGGAAGTCGTAGACCCAGCCGTCGTATGGCACGCGTTCGACGCGCTTCACGGTGTCCCACAGTAGGTTGGTCTCGGCGACCTCGCGAAGTTCCTCCGAGTTGACCTCTTTCGCTATTCTCGCAAGAGTGTTGAGCCCTATCATGCTTGTGCCGGAGCAGAGGCAGGAGACAGTCCGCTTGCGGAGCCGCTTGGACTTCAGGTCGGCCGGGAGGCGCTCGTATGCTTCCTTCGCCGCCGCGATCATCTCTGGGGTGATTCGGACCTTCTCGATATGTCCCCTCCTGCCAGACCCTTTCGGGGCGTCTGCAACGTCGACGCCAATTGCCAGAGCCCCGTCGCGAGCGACGGCCACCGAATAGCGCTTCGCTGATTTCCCTCTTACCCTGACTGCGGGGAATATGCCAAGCTGCTCGCACAGGATTACGAGTCCGTCTGCCAGTTCCTTGCTCGAAGTCCCCAGAGCGATTCCAGTTCTCTCCATCCAGCCGTCACCTTCGAAGAATCCCCTCAGAAATGCCGCCTTAACCTCGTCCGGCGCCGAAAAGATGAATCCCGGGACTTTCTTGTATCTCGCCTGTGAGCCCTTGCCTGTCCCCAGGCGCCTGCTGACCGTTGCCGCGGACAACATGGCAACGAAAGCATTGCTGAAGATCCGCAGTTCCTTCAGCCCACGCTGCACCCTCACGGAAGTTCCCAATCCGAGGGACGCCATCTTCAGAGTGGCCCTCTCGATCAGGTCGCTGTCCGAGCTGTATATCGAAGCGAACCCCTCTCCAACGTATCCTTCGGCCACGAAGAATCCCAGGAACCAGGCGAGTTCTTCGTCAAGGGATACCGCCGGAGGTGCGGGAATCTGTATCGCCGCTCTCCCGCCTAGGACCAGCCCGCGCTCGGTCAGTTTCGCTGCTGGTACGTAGTCGGTAAGTGCAATCTCGGTCAGAGGCGCTAGTCCGGGAGATGGTATGTGCCGGAGGATCGGAACGCTGGAACCGACAGAAATCTTGCTCGCCTTGACGTCGCTCCCTTCAAGAATGAAGGAATGTCCGGGGGTTGCCCTGATCACACGGTTCCTCCTGGTGGTTACCTCTACAATATCGCCCTGGAACCTTGACCTCGCCATCGCGTACGGCCTCGTCCAAGAGACTCTTCCGGAAGCCCTGTCCATTGAAAGCACCTTGAGGTCGGCGCCCGGAAGGGTCAGCGTCTCCCATCCGTCTTCGTCGACTGTGGTCGGCAGCCTCCTCCCAAGCAATTCGTACAGGTCGCCCATGCTCGTCAGAGTCGGCTTTCCGTTCAGCAGCACGAACACAGGCTCGCCTTCACAGACGCTCTTGCCGACTCCGCTCGGCCCGATGAGAGCACACTGCTTGAAGTAATAGAGCGCCCGGGTGACCTTCTCCACGTAGTTTTCTCCCTGGTCGATGAAATCAGGAACGTTCGTAGGGACAAGGCTCTTCAGCGAGTCCGGGTAATGGTACCCGTTGCTCAGGTCGTACTTGCCGGTCCTATAACGCTCCTTGAGAGACTGGACTCCGATCTTGGGGGCGAGAGAAAGCTTGACCGTCAGCCTGGCCCCTGCCCCTTCCGCCTTGGTGACCAGTGTCTGGTCCTTGGTCTCCTGTTCCGGGGTCAAACGTGCTTCATCCAGTGTTTTGGCGTTTAAACGATTATGGATTCGGGCTCTGTCCCCCGAAGTTCTTTCAGTGAGGCGACCTCCAGAAGGTTAGGGCTGCCCCTTATACGCCATGGAGTTGTGCTCTATACTGCCTTTTCGTATACCTTTATCTTCCGATGGAGGGCTTCTCAGGGTGGCGAAAGATGGCTGGCATCGAGGTTACCATAAGATCAGTCGAGGGGAACAAGCTGGCCGAAGATGTGACCTCAGACAGCTCGGTGAACTTCAACGTCAACGCCAACATCACGGAGTCCGAGCGCAACCCTGACAAGCTGACCCTGAAGTTCGCGATCGACCTCACCACGGAACCGGACGTGGCCAAGATGACCGTCACTGGGACCGCCGTTCTCACGGGGGATGACAAGGAGCTCGACTTCCTCCTGACCCCCAAGGAGGGAGAATCGGTCCCGCCCGTGTTCATGAAGATATACCAGAAGGTGTACGCGGTGCTTTATCTCATAAGCGGGTCGCTGAGGATCCCTTACCCTTCTCCGGGGTTGCTCCGGGAGGTGCGCGTGGTGTCGGCGAGGGAGATGTCCGAGCCGATGAGGTCCGAAGCAAGAGAGCCGCGGGCCTAGACGGAGGCACCAAGGTAGGCTGACGCGAGCAACGGCGCTTCCTGCTGCGAAGCGATCACCGTAGGCTTCGTGAAAACCTCCTCCAGCTCGTTGAACCTCCGGAGAACGCCGTACCCTTCGTCGGTCAGCGACACGAAGATGCCGGAATCCTTCGACTCCGTCTTGAGGATCTCCTTCTCTTCGAGGAAGTCGAGGGCGTCCTGTAGAACCTTCCAGGCCAGATTGGCTTTGTACATTATCCTGGTCCGCCTGATCTCCCGCTCGGAGGCGACGACCTTCATGACGTCAGCAAAGACCTCAATCCTCGACCTTCGGATCATTATCAAGGACATGGAGTCCTGCTCTACATAACAAGTCCCGGTCTTTCGCCTAAAGAAGAAGCTTTTGCATCTTGGTATTCGGCAATTTCCCCCGAACGGGCCCTAACGGGTTAGCCCGTGGTCAGTTCCTTCTTTATCTGTTCGAACTGCCTGTGGAAGTCCATGGCTATCTTGTCCCTGTCCTGGTCTTGGACCATTGTGGTCGCTGCATAGGATACCACTTCGAGGGATTCGTGCTCGGTCCGCAGATGCTCTATCAGGCCCGTCTTCCCGTCGACCTGGGCCATGCAGACCCTGCAGACATATATCGCGTCCCTCGGTTCCTGCGGCATTGCCGTGATACGAGCGCGGTTCTTATTTAACGGTTTTATGGAGTTCAACAACTTGATTTGAACTCCGTGTCAGTGAAACGGAGAATAATCTGGGTTTCAAATCCATCGAGACCCTACCTGGGCCTTGCGGGGTTCACCAGATGGGCCTCTTTCACGAGCCAGGGGGATGGGGAGTCCATCCCCATCGCAGCGAGGGCAAGGTAAAGCGCCTCGAAGTTCTGCCTGTAGATGTCGACTGCGATGTCCCCCAGAACCCCCTCTCCGAGGTCCTCCAGGTTCTCGTCCTGGGCGAGCATCTCTGCGTTGACCACCGCAGTCCCAGCGATCTCCGCCCTGCAGATGGCAGGGAAGGTCTCGATTCCAATGTTGTACCTGAGCTTGACCTCGGCACCCTTGCGTCCCGCCTGCTTGATGTCGACGTTCAGGTCGTAGCTGATCCTGGTCCCCTCCGGGGGCTTGATCGCGATGACGCTGGCCCGCAGCTTGGTCAGCCGGGCTTGGACCTTGACCATCTGGGCGAGCATTACCAAGCGGTGCCGCCGTAACATCAATTAAAGACGAATTGGGCTTTTCGGCCCTGTCAGCGGCGTTGTTCTGGAATCCGGCAAGCGCACGGGAGAAAGGGGCGAATTCGGTGCGTTATTACGTCGGGCCCGCCTGGCTGCTCCTCTGAAGGCGCTCATTCGGTAGACCAGCAGTGCGTCAGTCTTATAGGACGAAGCTGGCGAGGCACAACCCGCCGGAGGAATAGAACCACAGTCGGCTGGAAGCCTCGCTTCTCCGGTTGTCGCGGAACTTGGCACGATCGTCCTAGCCGCGGTACTGACCTATGCCGCAAGCAAAAGGCATGGCGCCAAGAAGACGGGTATTTTCCTGCAGGAGCCGTGCTCTGGACGGCGCTTCTCGAGAACCTCTCGGTTGTCGCGGGAGAATACACTTACTACCAATACATGGGCCAACTGTTTCCCCGGTTTCCCGGGTATCTGTTCTGGGTGGGCGCGGTTCCTCTGTGGATTCTCTTGGGATGGTTCATTGTCGCAATGTCCGGTTACATCATATTCCATGATACGCTCCTCAACCGAAGCCGAGGCGTCATCCAGGCAGCTGCGGCCGGGCCATTCGCAGTGGATGTCGACCTCATGCTGGACCCTTCGGCTTCGAGCAACGGCCTCTGGGTTTGGCTTTCCGGGTCTTTTCGGTTCCTAGGGACACCTATCGTAAACTTCTGCGGCTGGTTCCTCCTTGTTTTCTTCTATTATCTCATCGCCCAAGACACCATTTTCAGCAACAGGCCACTCCCCATCCTGAGCAGGGTCGAACAATACATGTTCAGACAAAGTGGAACAGGCGCCGATGAACCCGACCTTCGAAAGTTCATTTTCCGGATTGTCACGGTAGAACTACTCATTTTCGCCCTGCTGTTCTACTTCGCTGGCTTCCTCGACTACCTAGCGGGGCTCGGGGTGTAGACCTTGGGCGACGGGACTCTCGCTGGGACGGAAAGTGGGAACATGAAACTGGTAGTTGCCTGCATCATCGGCATCCTTATACTGTTCCTGATAGTGCAGCTCGTTGGCAGTCCGATCTATCAACTCGGAAGCGAGACATCCAGCGTTCTCTATTCGCTGGGGGTGTATATCCCGGTAATGGTGGTGTGCGCCCTGGCACTCCGAAAGGCCCAAAGGGGAGCCAGTTAGCAGCAGTCACCCCGACAAGTTCCGAAGTCCGATAGCCGTGTGCGCAATCACCACCTTCCAGAGAACTGGATAGTCGGGCTTTCCCGCGTCCCTCCGGGCCCTCACGCCTTCGGCCCGCTCCGCGTGATTTTCAGCCCTGACTGGTCGAGGAGGAGGTGGTTCGGGAACAGACTCTTGACGAGGCTCACGGTCTGGTCGTCATGGGCCCCGAGAGTAAGGAGGAACAGCGATGAAATGTTCGGGAGGTTCAAGATTGCGCTTGCCTGTCGGACGAATTTGTAGCACTCCTGAACCCCTTGCGAGAGCACGACGTCAGAAAGGCTGTCAAAGACGATCGCAATCTTGGCACCTGGATTCACGGAGACGAACTTGCTCATCACGTCAAGCAGAATCGGGATGTCGTTCGCCGGGACGAGTATCTCGTCCCTTTTCTCAGTCTCTTTCGGATAGCTGACGCTGGACGAGAAGACGTAGACCCTGACCCCTGCTTCTTTACTCACTGTGTCATAGACCGGAGACCCTTTGGACGTGAACACGAAAGCGGTGCTTCCGCCTGACACCACTTCCCGGATGAAGTTGAGGACTGCCTCTTCAAAGTCGGTAGAAGAGCTTGTTTCAAAAAGCATCAACCTCCCCTCCGAGAACCCCTGCGCTACACCCAGCTTGGAAGAGAACGTTGAGACGGCTGAGGTAGCAGGCACTGCCGCTACAGTTGCGAACAAGGTGGCGAATGTAGTCGCTTGCCTGAAGGTTCGAGCCGTGATGAGGAAGACAGTTGCGCCGATGAGATAACCCAACGAACTCGCGTCTATCCCTATGATCAGGAGATAGCCGTTGAATATCAGGAACTCAAGTCCGATGGCTCCCCAGCATATCGGGAGGATGAGAAGCGCCCGTCTCACCCCCTTGTCGTTGGTTCTCCTCCTAGAGAGCAAAAGTAGCATCGAAGGGTAGAGCGCGAACAGAACGAGAACCAAGAATAGGAGGTCGACGTAAGAGGCGTCGAACACCGTGTCATACAGGGTGACTCCCGCTATGTTGGTGATCTCCGAAGAAGTGAACGGCTGGTAAGCAAAGAGGTAGGTTTCCGCCAGCGCGACGTACGCCATGAATGCTGCAAAGGCAAGCGCGTGCCACTTCCGTTTCAAGAGGCCGAGGAGTGGCGACCCGCCTCCCTGGGCTGAAGGACGGTAGTAGAAGGATGCTGCCACCAGGGTCAACAGGACTACGTCGATCAGGATGAACGTCGTGGCCCCCTCGGTGTAAATCGTAATGAACCCAGGGGATGAGTAGAAGTTGCGAAGGAACTCGAGAACGACGACAGCCAGAAAGAATACGTGCACCAGGGCTAGGAAGTTGCGCGTGTGCCCGTAGGTGCGTGCCTGTTGCCTGGAGACGAAATACGCAGAGACGATGGTAATTGCCATCGTGGCGAGCTGGATCGCCGGCACTATCTCGGGGCCGAATGAACTTGGGGCCATGCTATTTCATCTCCAACAGGAGATTGGGCCCTGGGTTCCTCTTCCCATCTGGTCCATCGTGCTCTGAACCTGACGTTAATGCTTTCTTCTCTGAATTCATCTCCGGGCCGTAGGTACGATGCGGCGGAAGGAACTCTTGTGTGCGTTCTATAGCTCCGCTAGGCATCTGGGAAAAAACACGCGCAGGGCTATGGCCCTGCGCGCACCCGTCTGCAGCTAATGCTGTGTGACTGTTGCGGTGATGGTGGTTGATGTGAAGGTCGAAGGCACAGACCAAGTGGTTGCGTATTTCCCATTAATCAGTGCGCCATCAGCAGAGTGCATGACGAACTGACCCGAGGATGACGCGCCGGTGAGGAAGCACGGAACTCCGAAGGCCCCGCTGCAGTCTATACCCCCGGCGGAGGTGAACTTGGTCAATCCGTTGTAGCTGCCACTGGCGGCTAGCTGAGAGATAGGGGAGCCATCTGCCACGGAGGTGAACCCGTAGAAGAGTATTTGTCCGCTATCCTGCTCTACGCCGGTCACCAGATTCTCATGGGCGTTGGCGATGTTGGTGGTGAATCCCGTGACAGCGGTCGAGCCCAGAGTTCCTGCTACCACGCTGTCGACTTCGACCCCACTCCAGTCGATTGTCGCGACGGAGTAGGTGATGACGAGGAAGACGGAGGTGCCGTCCGCACTTGCTATCACTATTGGGCCACCGAACGGGTTCCAGTATGCCGATTCGACCATTACCGGCACACTAGGTCCCTGTCCGCCGAGAGTGGCTATGCCTGTGAAGAATAGTGGCATTTCGCTGTTGCCAAAAGTCTGAGCGGCCACTGCGTCGGTAATCTGGATATTCACGACCCCGGCCTCGCCACGGCCATTAGCGCCGCCGGAAGGAACACTGAGGCTCCCGCTTCCGGACGTGCTTAGCCCTACGACGCTGACCTGCAACCTGAATTGCACGTGCGTGCCAGCTGGGACCGGTGCAGAGAAGACGACCCCGTCCTTAGCGGCCACACCTCCCATGATGACATATTGCTGGTTTCCCGCATTCGTGATGGCTCCACCGTAGTTACCTGGTGGAGAAGGATAGGGGAGGTAGGAGTTGTAGACCGGGAGTGTGTCGAGGTTCAGTTGGGTCAGGGGAGAGGCAGCCATTGCCGTTGGCGAAATGATGATAAGCGCTGTTGCGACTGAAAGCAATGCCATTGTCACTGACCTATTCGTTTTCATTGCAGCCGCGATGGGCAGATTAGCGTATTATAGTCGATTTTACCGTTTTCCTGATTATTGGAGGCGCCAAGATGGAAAGTCCGTACATTTCGGCGGCGCTGACCGCCAAGCTCGGTACAGTAATGCCAGGACTGGGGGGTCTAGTCGAAGTACGGCAGGATGTTGATCCCCTGAGGGGTGAAGGCCACCGTGTGGTACTTCCTGCTGTGCTCGGTCCCTCTCAGCTTCCTGATGAGGAACCTCGTCCTCAGTTCCATGTTCTTGCTGGTGTAGTTCTCGAGGAGGAATATCCCGTCAGCCACGAACTCCTCAATCCCGCTATTCATCGGCTGGTCCCCCTGGTACTTGCTGACCGTCATCAGAGTCGTAATCCCCTCGCGCTTCAGGGTCTTGTAGACCAGGTGCATCAGGAAGCTGTAGTCGAACTTCTCTTTGGCCCCGCTAAGGAAAGCGGTGAGTGAGTCCACAACCAAGCGTTTTGCGCCTATGTCGTCCAGTGCCCCCAGGAGTGTCTCGATGTTCGACCCCATCCCCCTCCCCTCGAGCGACTCGAGGTCGATGAGCTTGACCTTCTTCTCCTTCTCAAGGGGGTCGAAGTCCATCTCGAAGAGCTTCATGTTACGTTTCAGGCTGGAGATGTCTTCCTCGAAAGTGGCGAAGACAGCTGGTTCCCCTGAGAGCTTCGCAGAATTGTAGACGAACTGAGAAGAGAAAATCGTCTTGCCAGTGCCTATTCCTCCGACGAGCAAGACGAAGTCGCCCTGCTGAAGACCTCCCTGGATAAGCGGGTCGAGGCCAATCACCCTCGTAGGAAGACGCTCGGTCACTACAGCTGTCATGCAGATTCAGCTCGGTCCTTGTGTTATAATAGCATCCTTTCCTTTTTGCGAACGCCGCAGTCAAGAGTATATAAGCAAAGTTGCCGACAACGCGAAGATATAGACCCCAGATTCACAACCCTCTATTAGGAGAATTCTTGCCGTGAGTACAGCCTTGGGGGCGTTTGATAAGATAAAGAGGAGGAACCTGGACTTCCTCCTAATCGAGACCATCAAACAGATCGGGGTCTCCAACTACTCTCTCCTCGCCCGGATGACCGGGATAAACCCCGAGACCGTCCGCTACAAGGTGAACAAGCAGCTGACGAAGTACGGGCTGGGAGTACAGGTCAACCTCAACCATGCTGGGCTGGGGATGTCGGCAGGCCTGGTGATGATTGACGCAAACCAAGCCAAGGAGCTCCTCGACCAGGTGAGCTACCTCTTCTTCGAGGGGAAGGTGATGGGGGCGTCCAAGTACATCGGCCTCTTCGCTGTCCCGTTCCGCTTCAAGAAGAAGTATGGCGAGGTCCTCTCGTACCTCAAGCAGGAGAAGGCTATCTCGGACTACCAGCTGTATGAAGCCAAGTGGCTGAGATACCCCTCTTTCAGGCCCGAGTTCTATGACTTCGATACGAAGTCGTGGAAGGTCGACTGGCACAGGGTCGACCTGACCCAGGGCGAGAGCGGAGCCACCTCTCTCGACGTGGACCGCGACGCCAACGTGGACTACCTCGACGTCAAGATTCTGAAGGCGATGTAGGAGACCCCGACGGTCAGCCTCGCGAAGGTGGCCGCGGAGCTCGATGTGAACCCGAGGACCCTCAGGTACCATCACGCGGAGCATGTCGTGAAAGGGAAGTTCATCCTCAACAGCAACGTGAGGTGGAAGAAGCCGATTCTCGAAGGGAGGCCCGGCGACCTGATGCAGATCCTCGCGCTCTTCAGGGGGGCGGGGCAGGAAGGGGTCGCCAAGGCGAGGAAACTCATGAACAGGATTCCGTTCACCTGGATCGAGGGGGGCTCCGAGACCGGGGACTACTTCGCCCTGCTAGATGTCCCCCTGGACATGCTATACGAGACGACCCGCTACGTCGAAAGCAACACCGAAGACATGAGGAGCAACCTTTCCATCGTCATGCTGGACAGCCAGAAGTCGCGCCACCTCTATCTGCCCGACGAGATGTTCGACCCGAAGAGGGGGTGGACCCTCCCCGGGTACAGGCAGGAGATGGCGAAGGTAGAAGAGGGGGTGGGCGAACGGAAGTCCTAGGGCCGGCCTACCGGGAGTTCGTCCTAGGAGGGCACATGCTCGCGGTGGGGACCGCCAGCATCGCGGCCGCATCCACAGTCCTTCTTGGCGTGACCGCAACCCCGTTGCTGCTGGTGATGGCGTACCTCTTCTCCTACGGGGCATACATGATGAACCGGACCACCGAGATGGACCAGGACGCCGTGTCTCACCCGGACAGGACCGCCCTGCTAGGAGGAAGGAGGAAGTACCTGCCGATGATATCGGGAGGGTGCTTCCTGCTCGGGTACGGTTTCGCACTGACCGTCAACTACGTCTTCTTCGCGGCCCTGCTCGTCCCCCTGGCCTTCAGCCTCGCCTACAGCGTGGGTTCGAAGCGGCTAGTCGGGGTCATCGGGGTCTCGAAGCTGAAGGACAAGCTCCTCGTGAAGAACATGTTCGTCTCCCTCGGCTGGGCGCTCGTCCCAGTGATGGTCGGGTTCTACTACCTCAGGTTCGAGCAAGTGATACTCGTCATGGGGGTATTCATCTTCCTGCGGCTCATGGTGAACACCCTCATCTTTGACGTCAGGGACGTGGAAGGGGACAGGGCCGCAGGGATAAGGACCGTACCAGCGGTCTATGGCGCTGACGCCACCTATAGGATCATGGCTTCGGTAGACGCTTTGGCTCTGGTTTTCCTGGCTGCTTCGATTGGCCTGGGGCTTCTCCCGACTACGGCTGCGATCCTAGGGACGCTTCCGGTCTACTCTCTCGGGTACACGGCCCTAGCGAGGAGACCAAAGGCGAACCTGAGCTTCATCTGCGACGTCTTGGTCGACGGAGAGTATCTCATCTGGGGCCCGTTGATGTACTTGGGAGCGGCAATTGTCTGAGCCAGCCGAGCCCACCCCCCCAGTCGCCCCCGAGCTGGCTGCGGACATCGACAGGTACAGGGCCGCGCTGCAGACCTACCTGAACTCCAGGAACGCAACCCCTTCGCCTCTGACCGAGGCAATTGCGGAGATTCTCAGGACGGGGGGGAAGCGCCTGCGGCCCATCATCGCAATGCTCACCTGTGAGGCAGCCAGCGGGAGCTACGAGAAGGCGCTCCCCGTGGCCGCGATCTTCGAGCTTGCCCACTCGGCCTCGCTTGTCCAAGACGACATCATCGACGAGTCGGCCATTAGGCACGGCAAGGTGGCGACCCACAAGCAATACGGGGAGACCCGCGCTATCCTGATTTCCGACATGATGATATTCGAGATCTTCGTCGAACTCGCGAAGTATGGGGACACGGACCTTCCTGACAAGAAGGTGGCGAAGCTGTCATCCCTCATCGGAAACGCTGCCAAGCTCACGGCCGAGGGGGAGTTCTATGAGACGGTCCTCGCAGAGAAGGGGAACGTGACCGAGGATGACTATGTGAAGCTGGCCGGGCTGAAGACAAGGGCGCTCTTCGCGGCATCTGCCGCCTGCGGAGCAGTCGTGGGAGGCGGCACCCAGCGGCAGGTAGAGGCAGCCTACGAGTTCGGGAGGTCGCTGGGGATATCGTTCCAGATCAGAGATGACATCTTGGACATAGTGGGGAACGAGGAAGCCACCGGCAAGCCCCTCCTGAAGGACCTCCAGAACAACGCCTGCAATCTGGTGCTTGTGCACGCACTAGAGCACGCCGACCCCTACCAAAAGCAAGCGATTCACTCGATGCTCTACAAGAAGTACTTCGCCCTGCCGGAAGTGCAAGCCCTCATGAGGACCTTGGACCAACTCGGGTCCATCGACCACTCCAACTCGGTCGAGAGGGAGTACGCCGACATGGCGAAAAAGGCCATGGAAGCGTTTCCCGAGTCTGCCGCGAGGTCTAGACTAGAACAGCTCACCGAAGGGCTGGGGTCGAGAACGAAATGACGAGGGTAAAGGCTTTAGTGGATGTCGCGGAGGGCGATGTGTCAAGATGAAAGCGGCCGCGGCCATGGACAGGCTGAAGACGGGAGTCGAGGGGCTCGATCAGCTGATCGATGGGGGGCTTGTCCGCGGGGACATCCACCTGCTGGCCGGGGGTCCAGGGACAGGCAAGTCCGTCCTGTGCGCCAACATCGCCTACAATGCCGCCATGGCAGGAGAGAACGTCGTCTACGCCACGTTCGAGGAGTCAGCAGATTACTTCCGACGTAACGTGAAGCTCCTCGGCATTGACCTCGTGCCTCTCGAAAAAGAGGGGAAGATCACATTGGTCGACCTAGAAGCGCTCCGGGGGCAGCAGCTCGAGACGAACGTGTCCACGCTTATCCAAGCTACCAAAGACTCGAAGGGGACCCTCCTTATCATCGACTCGGTGACCGCGCTCCTTTTGGCGTGCAACACCCAGTTCGAGATGCGGACTTTCATGAAGTCTGTCTACAACTCGCTGAAGTCGGAACGCATCACCACTATCATGACGGGGAGCCTCACCAACGGGGGAAGAATCGGGCTCGAAGGGTTCATGACCGACTCGGTCATGCTCCTCGAAAACTGGGAGGACGGGGTAACCATGAAGACCCGCTTCGTCATCCTCAAGATGAGGGGCACCAATCACAGCAAAAAGTACCACTCTGTGGTCTTCGGGCCGAAGTTCGCAGTTTCGAGATTCTAATCCACGATGGCAGCCGCTGTCCTGTCACTGGTCGATGTCTCGATCGACTTCGTGGCCCTGGCGATCATCGCAGTAACGCTGTTCTTCATTCTTCGCCAAGAGACCAGCCGATACCGTACGTGAAGGGGTTCCTTGCCCTCTTCACAGTCCTCTATGTGTGAGTATTGCTCTTCGACGTCCTCAGAAACTTGAACGGAACTCCAGGCTTTGTCGAGAGCTACGCTTCCATCTCCCCGGTCCTTTTCATGTGGAGCGTGGTGCTGCTCACCCTGACAGCGTGCTCGGTGTACGCCATGCCTGGCGGCAGGGGGACCCGCCACCGCCCAAGCGCCGTCTTCCTAGGGTGGCCCCATGGCGCGGTGCTGACCGCCTTCATGCTCTTTGTCCTGGCTTCCAGCGCATACGTCGTTATCGAGCACCCATTCACTGTGGTGCTCCTGACGTCTCTTGACTGAGTGAGCGTCTGTCACGGAGCGTTCGCCCAGCCACTGCTTGGACTATCCCTGGCCACCTTGGTCTTCTGCCTGACCTATCCTACGGCGCTCCTCCTGAAGGCCAGGAGCATCGCCAAGGACAGGGTGACCAGAGAGTCGTTGCTTCTGCTCCCGGTATGCTGGGCAGGGATAGGAGGGTCGTTGCTCGTCTTCGAAGCCCACTTCCCTTCCGTCTGACATGATACCACCGGAGCTGGGTTCGTCGTGCTCGCGTTGTTGTTCGGGATGACCGCGCTCGTCTTCGGGAGGACCTCGCTACTCGCCAGTTTCTTTGAGCCCCTGGACCCCGAGTCGCAGCAATACTCCGCCGGGGAATCGGAGTCCCTCGACGTCTACGCCCCCACCCTGTTGGTGGCCGATCCATCGTCGAGCTTCGAGCAGACGCTGGGGAACGTCGCAAGAGGGAAGATTGCCGCCGGCAACTTGGTCTACGTGTTCACCAAGAGCAGCCCTCTTCATTACGGGATGAAGGACATCCAAGGAGTGAGGCTCTATCTCTTTACCAGTGGGGTATCCCACCCCAGCCCCTCGGAGAGGAGCAACGAGCTCCTTGTCCCGCAGAACGACACGTCTGTCACGCTGGACCTCCTTGACAAGACGGTCTCCACGGCCAGGAAGGCGCCGATAACCATAATCTTCGACTCGGTCTCTGACATGGCGCTCCTACTGGGGACTGAAGACACATACAAGTTCCTCAAGCAGGCCGAGCAGATCCTCGTCCCGCCAAATCTGACAAGCATTTACCTTGTCGCGGCTGGCGCCCAGGACGAGCGGACACTCAACATCGTCAAGAGCCTCTTCAGGCTCCATGCAGTGCTCGACCAGCAGGGGATCAGTACTACGAAGGGGGCGGAGTTCGAAGGTGCAAAAGGCGAAGCTCAGTAGGCCCGGCCGGGCTTCTGCAAGGGCGCAGAGATGTCCAGCAGAATCTTCTCGTAGGCGGCCAAGACCAAGTATGCCTTCTCCGTGAGCTCGTACCTCCGCCTCGTCCCGTACTCGACACCCTTGATCAGGCTCCCGCCCTCGAGCGCAGCCAGATGGTCCTTCAGGGCGGTCCAGGAGAGGTTCGCCTTGTACATCACCTGGGTCGGCTTGTCGAACCCTGACCTTATGCTCGACAGGATGTCCATCCTAATCTCGAGGTGAGACCTACGGAGGGAGAACTTGTGCCTCGGCGCTGTCTCTTCAAGGGAGAAGAGCGTACTGGCTTCAGGCAAGTCATGCAATCGCGTATTAACCACCTATATAGCCTTTATAGATTAATTGTCTACTTTCTCGATTTCGTATCGTATCAATGATAGGATTTGATTAACCGCATTGATACGATGCAATTGTATGATATGTGTCTACCTGGCGGCGAACTGTGATCGGTCCTGGGCCCTTACCGCGTCCAGGATCTCGTTGAAGCTGTTGAGGATGTCCATCCCCTTCTGGGTGAGCTGATAGCTGCGCTTGCTCCCCGCAGCCACTCGTGCAAGAAGACCAGTCCCCACCAATGAACCTAGGCAGTGCTGCAGGGATACCCAAGCGAGATTGGCTCTGTACATGATCTGAGTTGGCAGGAAGGCGCCCTCGTGGACGACCCGGAGGATGTCCATCTGGATCTCGAGTTGCGACCTTCTGGCAGAGTATGTTCGCTTGTCATCGGCCTGCTCGAACAGTTCAGATATCGATTGGACCAAGGGCAGCCACCACTTGGATAAGTTATATAACTTTTCTAGAAGTATTATGCATATTCCTAATAAGAAAACGACCCCGGCAAGTCGCCGCCAGTCAGACGACAATTATCTCAGTATTTCGCTGGCAGAACTTGAGAGAATTTCCAATTCGTATACGCCTCGTGCGAAGACCTTATTGGAACAGTGAGATATTTTGGAGATTGCATATATTGCAATCCATTTTCACTATGTGCAATCGAGAAACAGAGACTGCAAACGCCGCAAGCCCTCGTCTTGGTCCTCCTTCTGGAGGACGGCAGAGTTACTTAGAGAAGTCGTATGCGCGATAGTTCCAGATGACGAGTTCTCGGGAAGGAAAGGTTGCGCTTGTCGTCGGGTCCGTCGGGCTTGTCCTGACGGTCGTCCGGCTCCTTCCTCCGCTTGCTGACAGCCTTGTCCTCGGGCTTCCGCTCGGTGCGATCCTCATAGGCCCATTAGGAAGGCTGGCGAACTTGGCCACCGCTCCTTCGACCAAACCGCAGCCCCCTGAGGCCAGGCTCGGGCGGATAGTCATGAAGCGCAGGGCAGCGGCAGAAGCAGAGTTCGCGACAGCCCTCGAAAGGTTCGATTCGTTGATCTCGCGGGTCGGGGAGGTCAAGGATCCCGGTCGCAAGAAAGAGGTCTCCCAAAGCTTCCGCAGCGAGGTCGACAACCTGACTAGCCACTCCCCCGTTTGGGACCCCGAAGGAAAGCTCAGGACGCATGTGACCCTGCAGAAGATAGCAGAGTCGATGGACCTCCAGAGCATCGACGAGCACCTGGACCTGGCTTGCTCGATGCTTGTCGCCAGGGGAGATGAAGCCGCCCAGCTCTCCCGTATCACACTCAACGGCAAGGTCGAGAAAATCTACCGAGAACCCTGGAGCGAGAACGCCCGCCGCCTAGCAGGGACGTTGCTTCTGATGAACAGAGGAGACGAGCTCTACGCAGAAAGCATGGTCGTGGACGCCATACACCTCTGGAGCGAGACGAGGTTCGGTAAGCTCGAAGAGGACTTCGCTGCCATACCGGCGCTAGGACCCAAGAGCGTAGAGTCCATCCTCGGACTGTTGGACAAAGAGGCAGGGAAGGCGAGGAGGGCCAAGGACGAGGACGCTCTGCAGAGGGCCCTCAGGCTCAAAGCCAGGATCCTTACCGCTTCGAACGGCCCCGCTCACTAGCCGGGAGCCTAGACTATCTGAACGAGCTTCGCGACGAGGGGGTTCTCGGGAGCATGCATCATCGCGTAGGCGGGGGTTGCCGGCTTCTCGCCGAGAATCATGACCGACCGGTCCCGGACGAAGACCCTCGCGTATCTCCCGCTCATGGCGAGAATCCTCGAGAGCATGGATGAGTCGTGCTGGACGAGGAAAATGAGGGCGCCGACCCCTCCAGACCGTATCAGCCCAACGCGGGCCCCGACTGCTTCGATGTGGGAGTCGATCCTCGACGCATACATCGTTTCGAACGGCCCCAGCGCCTCTTACAGGACGGAGTCTGACCTTCCCTCGTCCGGCTCTTGACTGTTCGCCGAGGTCGACGGCCTGGTGACGGGCTTGACCGGTCCTAGCCCCGCCTCATCTCTCCGCTCGGCGATTTCGCGTTCCTCGGCAATCTTCTTCGGCGAGATGAGAGAGGCCTGCGAGCCTAGCCCCTCCGTCAGCGCGATCGCCAGCGGAGAGAACTCCACTCCCTCATATGAGCAGACGAGGAGCTCCCTCATTATGGCGAGGATGACCTGCTTTGACCCTGTACCGAACATGACTGCCAAAGCGTGGGCGAACTGCGCAGGGCGCTCCGGAATCTGCTCCGGCTTGATGCCGTGTTTGACGGCAAGGAGGTGAAGGACGACCTTGGAGTCGACCCCGGCGGATGCCAGCCCTGACTTCACCGACTCTATGACCCTGGCCTTGTTGTCCAGCTTGACCTTCGAGGGCGGGGAACTCACAGCCCTGTCCGGATAGGGGGCCGCATTTAACGAGTGCAGATGCCCGAACCTAGATTCGAGAACCATATCATGGGGTTTCTGCAAAACGGCAAAAGCACTTATCTGGTCTGTCGAACGACTTTGCACATAGGGAAGCACACTCGTGTCAGGCATATTCGAAAACGAGCTGGCTGGGAACGGGACCACACCGAGGCGCTCCAAGACCGAGATGGTCTGCGACCTCATGCTAGCCATTTCGAAAGGGGCGGTGAGGCCCACGAGGATTATGCAGCGGGCGAACCTAACGTGGAACGCCCTTCTGATGTACCTGTATGCCCTGGCCTCCAATGGCCTCGTCTGGAGAGAGGAAAAGGGGAACGTTTCCTTCTATCACCTCACGGAGAAGGGGACCAAGGTCCTCGAGGCGTACCTGACCCTGAAGGAAGGGCTAGGGGATCTCAGGCTCGAGAGCATGGACACCAAGGCCATTACCGACGCCATGAGAGTGAAGGCCGGCGCCCCTCCTGGAGAAGCAGAGCAGGAAGCACTGCTGACCAGACTGAGAGACGACGGGTTCAAGATCCTCCCGAGCGTCGTCCAGGGGAAGTCAGGGGTGGAGCACGAATTCGAGGTCGTTGCCAAGGACCCGAGCGGGGCCTTGCATGGGTTTGTTTTCGCTCCCCAGCCTGATGACAAGACAATACTTGGGCTCTTCGTAAAGCAGCTGGACACCGGAATCAAGGTGCACGTGGTCCACAAGGCCGAGCCGGGTCCACTGGCTGCCAGGCGGGCGCGGGAATACGGGGTCGAGCTGATAAAGGTCCAGACCTTGCGTTCTAACATCCAGAGGAAGCAGACTGGCGCTGCAGCCTACTGAGAATCCGGCATCCATCGGAAGGGAGTCGCAGTCTTCCAGTTGCCGTCCTTCTTGACACTCGACTCGTTCAGCGAAAGCGTGCATCTCGCAACCGGCGTCCCGGAGCGCTCTGTGAGCCGGCAGTCGAACTCTCTACCATAAGTCGTCCCTGCCATCCCTTCCAGGAGCCCTGCCATGAAGTCGCACTTGCAGTCGGCGCTCCCGCTCCCGGCGGTGCAGGATGCGCAGCCGGTGACATCTACCTGGATTTTGGTTCCTTCCTTGAAGTTCCCATCAATCATTATTGACCCCCATCCGTCCTTCGTCCCCATCTCGGCCAGCAGCCCGAAGGACTCGGCCGAGTTCATCCCCGTCTCCTTCCACAGGCTGCCGTATGACACCCCGATATTCTTCGCGAACTTCGCGAATACCGTGCGAACCGAGGGGAACCGCTTCGCCTCACACGAATCGCGCCGAGAGGACGACCAGCCGGTCGCCGGTCACCGAACCGGTGGTCACCCCTCCTCCTTGTATCAACTCTGGTCTCAGCTCACGCTCCAACTCGGTCTTCATCGGAGGGCGCTCTCTCGGGGACTATAAGCCGCGTGCAATGCGGAGACAGCGCCGGGCACTATCCACGCCCTGCGGCCGCCTAGACAGCCAGCGGCCCCATGGCCCGCCTGAAAGCGTCCTTCTGGGCCTGTAACTTTGAGAGGTCTGCACCCGTGGACCAGACCCTGTCGGCGAATTCTTTCATGGACATCCTAGGCCACTTCGGGTCGTTCAGCGCCGCTTTGACCGCAGAGTCGAGAGCAGCGGCCGCCTCTCCTTCGAGAGCTGTGAAATCCCGGAGCCTCCGGTCCATCCTCTGACGGACCGCCTCGGCTGCGAGGACGAGCCCCCCGTAGCTGGGTGAAGACCTGTCGGTCATCTTTAGGACCTTGGACACCCGCTCTGCCTCCCCAATCAGAGGGTCGGGCTCGCCCACGCCGGCGTAGGGGATGCGGGGATTGAGGGCCGACACCAAGGTGGGGACGTCCCCCACGACGCTGAACTTCCCTCCTGAACGCGCCGCGAGGGTCTCGAAAGCCCTCTTGTCGGAAGCCTTCTCGACCGCGACTAGGTTGATGATTGCCTTCCTTGCCAGCCCGGCCTCGAGCAGCGACTCGGGGCTTGGGCCGAAGTTGGACTTGCCGTCGGTCACTAGTGTGGTCAGCTTGATGCGCGCCCCAAGGTTGTCAGGGCGGTGCAGCATCTCAACGGCCGCCCTGAGGCCCTCTCCGGTCGGCGTCCCCCCGCCTACCTTCAACGAATTCAGGGCCTCTGCGAGACGCCCTGGGGCACCTTGCAGCTGCTGAATCGGAGTCAGTTGGAGGGGTTCTTGAATCATGGCCTGCTTTGTGTCGACGATTATCCCGAGGGTCTTGGTCGGGGCCCGGAAGGCCATCACCCCTACCCTTGCCCCGTAGGGGAGCAGGGGACCGGTGGTGACCTGAGCTATCGCCTTCTTCACCGCCTCAATCTTGGACTCCCCCATCGATCCTTTCAGCTTGGATGGCCCGCCCATACTCGAAGAAGCGTCGATGAGGTAGAGGATGTCCCACATCAGACTGCCACCCGGTCACTGCGCCTAATATTCTAACCGGATTTGAGGTCGAGATTGGTCAGTGGATATTCCCTCACATGCGGCTGGGAGCCTTTTTTAGCCGTCCCCGAGACGTTGCTACATGCAAGTTGGGGGTGCAGGCCCTGCGAACAACTCGCTGCGGAGGCCGCTGAGGGTCCTCGTCGCACTCTCGTTCACAGACCTTGCCGCCTTCCTGGCCGTGATGTACGTCCACACCCTGTCTTCCGATGGCGCCCTGGTCGCCCCAGCAGATGCCCTCGGGGCCGCGCTCGGCGTTCTTGCTGCCGCATCGCTATTGACGGGGGTGGCCCACGCATGGCTCGCCTTTCCCGGCCACAGGCGGGCTGTTGCATTCATTGTCGCCATCACTCTTGCGACCCTCCTCGCGCACGCCTTCATCATCAATGATCCGGCGGCGACGGCCCACGGGATCCTCACGGGCCAGGTGGGGTCGAGCTTCAACGACAACCAGATTACTGTTGGCTCCTCGGCGGCGGGGGCCAACCTGTCCCTGAACCTCGAAGTCAGCGGGGGGAACGCGATTGCCCAGGCGGACGTCTCGGCAGGGGGAGTACCCCTTCCGGGGGGGTGGAGCACCTCGCCCCCCTCGCACTCATCCCCGCTCGAGCCCGGGACGTCCGCGACCGGGGTCTGGCGTCTCCCGACCTCGAACACCACGGAGGTGACCATCTCCTACCAGTATCTCACCTGCTACGATACGGGCAAGAGGGACTACGGTTGCATCATGGACGAAGTCTTCTACGTCCCGGAGGGGATGGGGATCCTCGCAGGCCAGCACTGCTCGACCGGGAACGGCGCCCCCTCCGACTGCCACCTCGAGCATCCTCCCCTGGTCCCTGCGCTCCTGGCTGCCGGGATGGCTGCCTTTGGAGAGTACGACGCGGCCGGGTGGAGGGTGATGCCCGCGCTGCTCGGTACGTTCAGCATACCGCTCCTCTTCGGAATTGCGTGGAAGGTGTCAGGGGACAAGAAGGTCGCATACCTGTCCGCGACGTTCCTCGCCCTCGACGTGATGTTCTTCTCCCAGTCGAGCGGAGGGCTCCTAGACATCCCCGAGGTGTTCTTCGGGCTAGCGGCCTTCTTCGTGTACTTCGCCAACCTCCGGATATGGAAGCTCGACAGGCACGTCCTCGCCGGGGTGCTAATAGGGGTCTCGGCCCTGGCAAAGGAGACAGCGCTGTTCTTCGCCCTGGCGTTCGCCACCTATGTGTTCTTCTTTGAGGGAGGGAACTACAGGGAGAGGATGAAGACCGTAGCGAAGGTCAGTATCGTCGTCGTGCTGGTCTTCTCGGTGGGGCTGGAGGCCTACGACTACGCGCTGGTATCGCCATCGGCGGCAGGGACGACCTACTGCGCCATGAACGGGAACACCTTCGTGCAGCAGGTCGGATACATCCTCTGCTATGGGTCGGGGCTCACTGCCCACTACCTCGAATGCCAGGGCGGGCCCCACAGCGTGGGGTACTGGTGCAAGTACCCCAACGACCCCGGCGGGCCGCCTATCCTCCCCACCGACTGGCTGACCTACTACAGCCCCATAACCTACTTCGCGGTCACCGTCTGCCCTGAGTCGGTGAACGGGGTCTGCCAGGGTGGGAGCTACCAGGAGATAGCGTACTATGGGGTGACGAACTTCCTCGAGACCTGGACCGTATACATCTGGGTCCCCCTGGCGGCGTACGCCCTATACAGGTGGCTGAAGAGGGGGAAGGGGGTGCCAGAGGCTCAGGGATCGGAACCGGCCGCGCAGCAGGCCGCAACGCCCGCTGAGCCGCAGGGGATGCCGGGGGACGTCAGGTTCGCCGGGCTGGCCCTGATTCTGTTCCTCTGGTCCTACGTCCCCTACCTGTTCCTACTGCTCGCCGAGAGGGTCACTTACCCGTTCTACTTTGTCCCCGGGATCCCGGCGGTCGCCCTAGGAGCGGCCTACTGGACCTCGAGGAGCTGGTTCCCGAAGTGGCTGTTGTACGTCTACGTCGCCATGGTGTTCGTCTTCTTCTTGATCTACTTCCCAGACAAGGCGTTCCTCCCGGTCGCGGTGCGGTCCCTCCTGGGCCACTAGGTCGGTGCCGCTGGCCACCCTCTTCGACCCCGCGATCTACCTGTCGCTTGCCTTCCTCTTCGGAGTCGCAGCCCAGTTCAGGGCGATGGACGGGTACGCCTTCCTCAGGAGACTCCTGGCTGCGCTCGAGCCCAGGCTCGGGATACTCTTCGCGGTGGCCCTGCTCACGTTCGTCGTCTCCCCGTTCATCCTAAACGACGTCCTGGTCCTCATCCTGACCCCGGCCCTCATCAAGTACGCGAAGCAGTACCGCCTCGACGCCGCCCCTCTCATAGTCGCAGAGATCACCTTCACCAACATCTCGAGCTCGCTGACCCCCATCGGCAACCCCCAGAACATACTCCTCTGGACCTCGTCGGGGGTCGGGTTCTCAGCCTTCGTCGAAGGGACCTGGCCCTTCGTCCTTGCTTCGGCGGCCATCGGCGCGGCAGCCCTCGTCCCCCTTGCTCTGCGCCTGAAGGGGCCGAGAGAACCGGGCGGGCCCGTCGGCTCGCTGGCCCCGGCCTTCTACCTGACGCTGGTTACCCTGGTCGTCCTGGTCGCGGACGCGTTCGGCCTGGCGTCCTACGTCTCCCTCGGCATCGGGTTCGCCGCAGGATTTCTCTTCAACCGCAGGAACCTGATGCGGGTGGGGCTGGAATACGACGTCAGGGCCCTCTTGACTCTGTGCGTCTTCGTCGCGTCGATAACTGTGGTGTCCTACTTCCTGCTCCCCGAGCTGGTGCCGTACGTGCTTCCGGCCGCGAGGGGGGACCAGCCGTATTCGGGGCTCTTCATGGGGGTGGTGTCGAATTTCATCAGCAACGTACCGGCGACCCAGCTTCTGATCAACACGTCGGGGGTGACTGCCGCCGTTGCCCCCAAGATAGCTGCCATCGCAGGTCTTGCCGGGAACCTCGGCCCCATCGCGTCCTTCGCCAACCTGCTTGCCCTTCAGATGGCTGCCAGGTCAGGGGTCTCGGTTAAGCGGACCATCGGACTGCAGTTCATGGTGGGGGTGCTCGCGTTCATCCCCGCGCTCCTCTGAGCCGCTCAGGTGGCAAAGGGCCGAGGCGGACCTCGCAGAGCCCTGGCGGTCAGAAGACCCCGGTTTTCGCTGGTTTTCGAACAGGGGATGGTCACTTGATGATGCGCGACCCTTCCTTGTCTTCGAGGTATATGTTTGGAAAGATCCCCCTTAGCAGGTTCACCTCCCTGTCTCCATGGGCGACCTTGATGAAGACGAAGAACCCGGTCGACCTCGGCTCGTGGAGGAGCTCAAGGAACTGCTTGAGGAACTTGTAGGTCTTCTCCAGGCCGGCGGACAGCAGCATGTCTGTGACGCTGTCGAAGACAAACACCACCTTCCCTCCCCTCGAACCGAGAGTCTTGTCGGCGACGTCGAGGATCACCGCGGTGTCAGACTGGGGGATAAGGACCTCGCCGGTCTTCTCCGAGACCTTCACGTAGGAGATCCCGAGGGAAGACAGGAAGAACTTCAGACCGGTCCCACCCGAGAGCGTGTTGTGAAGCGGGCTCGACTTCGGGGTGAAGACGAAGACTGCGTGCCCTGCCCAGGCGAGCTCCTCGAGGGTCTGACGGAGGCTACGGTCGTAGGAGAGGGATGGGTCCACCTCATACAAGAGCTTCTTCCCTGCGAGCGCGCCGGTGAGGGGCGACATGCTCTCGTTTGGAGCGGTCCCTCGGGTTGGCACCGGGACCCCATGCTCGACAAAGCCAGCCAGGGATGCCGAACGCCTGAAGTTCCTTATCACCACATAGAAGATCACAGCGTTTGCCAGATACATGAGACCTGTGGCGTCGACCTTCAGGTCCCAGGCATATACCTCGGCAAAGACGTAGATGGCGGACACCGTAGCCCACCCCAGAGCCAGCCCGACAATACTCGACCTCAGCCGGCTTTCCTTGACCTTAGATGAACCGAGGAGCATGAGGGCGGTGGGATAGACCAGGAAGAAGGAGAAGAGCCCGATCACCAGGGGGATGAGGTCTGCCCCGACGCGCATCGAAGGGACCTTGTTCCCGGCGAAGTCCGTGACGAGCCCCGACGATACCGGCGAGACGAAGGCGGCATAGATTTCCGCGAAGGCCGCTAGGGCGATGAAGGCGACCAGCAGGGCCGCGTGCCCCCGACGCTTTGCCAGCACCGACCCGAAGTCCCGGTAGGTCGCCGTCGGACTGAGATACACGACCTGCGCTGCTGCCAGCAGCAACACGCACTGCAGGAGGCCGAGGCCGATGCTGACCCCAGCGAAAGCCGGGATGAAACCTACTGTGCCGAGGGTGACCCGGTACAGGTCGAGGAGCATCATGAAGGTGATCAGGACGTAGACCCCAAGTACAAAGCTCCTCACGACATGGTAGGCGGTCAGCCGCTGCCTGTAGACCAGGGTCCCAGAGGCGAGAGTGATGGCCAAGGCTGCCAGGTAGACGAGAGGCTCGGCCACCGGCTGAAGGAAGCTAGCCATGTTCTCTCCACTCGCAGGGCCCTGGGAGGGAGGGCGGAGCTTGGATGAAGAGACTCAACCTTGGAGGAATCCAGCCTCGGTTTGATTTGGTAATAAGCATAGACGGAGCCGGGCACCATTTCGCGAATTATGAAACAGACCCTAACGAATTCGGCCTAGAACGGAGGCTTCGACCGGGAGGCTACTCTGAAGGTGCAGGTCCAATCCCCTTTCGCGACGCAGTTTGTCTCGCTCACCTCTACCTTCGACCCCAGGACAATCTCGAACAGTCCGCTCAGGTGGCCACGGACGAAGTTGGACCCTGCGCTCGTCTGACCCTCCTTGAGGGTGCATTCGAAGTTCTCGGTGAACTTCACTTCCGCAGTCCGGGCTGCAAGATCCAACGACACCGCCTCGGGCACCCCCCATCCGTTGGCGGTGTAGATTGCAAGGACTTCTTGGAGGTCATCTAGCGTCTTCACCTCGTACGATCTCAGAAGGTTCTTCCAGGTCGGTTCCCCGTGGTGGTATCCCATCTCGTAGAGGACGACGTCGGCTCCGGTCTCGAAGAGCCTACGGATTCCGTCTTCCATGGCTGTGAAAAACTCTGTCCTGAGCATGATGACCCTGTCGCCGGTGTTCCAGCTCACCGGGAAGTTCAGAGAGTCGACGAGAAGGCCTTTGTGGGCTTTGCTTGATTCTTATCTCGGCGACGAACTTGGACTTTTCTAGGACGCTCCTAAGGTCTGCCGGCATCACTCCCCTCTTCGCGGACTCGGCGAAGAAACTGAAGTTCCCGAATCCGTCCGGGTCGGGGGTAGACATGAAGGCCGACAGCAGGTTGAACCTGCCCTCCTCGAGGCGCCCGGTGACGTCTGCTACTGCCCCGACCTGGTTCTTCAGCTGGAGTGCGACGAGAAAAAGCTTGGCTTCTTCTTCCCTCTGCAGCGTCAGGACGTCCTTGTTGTTCCTCAATTGAATGGAATTCGAACCCGCACAGACGACATTAAAGGACTTCACCTAGTACACACTGAACAAGATGGTGTACTGGGCAAAGACCGTGCTGGAACTTGACAGCACCTTCAGTGAGACGGTCACGACCGATGGTGTGTTGGAGCCTGTAGGAATCGCGTTCCCGACCCCTCCGACCGCGATGTTCAGGGTACCCGTCGCCCCCAGGGTGACGGCTGTGCCGCCGCTCTGCGTGACAGAACCGCCTGCTATGATGACCTGCTTGTTCACTGGAGTTGTCGCAAGGGATATCGTGAAGTTCGAGAGCCTCGTCAGGAGCGAGGACGAAGCGACTCCCAGGCTGACGCTCCAGGTTGCGGCTGCGCCGTTAGTGATGGCGAGGACGTAGTTGTAGTTGCTGGGAGTGGCGAAGTTGGTGAGCTGACCGGCGCCCCAGTAGATGGTCCAAGACTTGGGGGTCCCACCCGCCGAAGGAGGAGTCAGAATCAGCTCGATGTACCCGTTGGCCGGGACCGTTGCCGCAACGCCAACGAATGTGTCCCTGAGCTCCTGCATCACGTTCTTAGTGGCAATGGCCGAAGTTGTGCCGCTGAATATTGCGCTCCCCTGATGGGTCCCTGCCGAATCGGTGACATACACAACGACGTTTATCCCGAATTTTGCAGCGTCTGCAGAAAGCCAGAAATCAGTCACCCAGTTCAATGCATAAAGCGTCGAGCCTGCCGTGAGTTGGGCCGACCAGAGGCAAGCGGTGGTTCCCTTGTTGAATGTAATCGACCCGGAAGTCCCCGGAGCGGTGAGCGCAGTGTCGGGCGAAGGGGAGGTGCAAGAAGTGTCTGCGTTGGCACTCTCGTAGAAGACCAAACCCGCCGTGACTGCTACCGTAGCCGCGTCGGGCGCGACCGACGAAATCGAAGAGGTCCCAGCCGTGCCAGTTCCGAGGGTCACCGTCGGAGCCCTTACTGTGCCTGTGTTGCTCGAGTAGACGTAGTCGTAGACAGAGGCAGCGGCTGGGACAGAAGCAGCCATCAAGACTGCCAGGATGAACACGACCGCAGTCAGGGAGGCACCCCTATGCCTCGTCTTCGTACGATCTAGACCCATTGCATGGCCACCTTGAAGCTGACAGTGTCCCCCGCCGTGGCGCCGCTCCCGGCGTAAGCCACCACTTCGACGTACTGGGTCGCAGAGGCCGCTATGCTCACCGGGAATGTGCCGCCTATGGAGCCGCTCGCGGCAGATGTGAAGGTGTAGTGCCCGACCTGTGTCCCTCCGCTCACGCCGCCGTTAGAGTCGAAGGTGCACTGCGCGGTGCAGTAGTAGACCGTGACTGACCCCAGGTCAACTGAGCAGCCCCCAGCGTTGGAGCATGCAACGTTTGTAATCGAAATGCTTTGGATGCTGTGAGCGTTGTTGGCGTCCTTGATCTGGACAAGGTTGGTGTAGTATGTAGAGGGGGGCGGGGAGAAGGCTGCATCCGCCTTGAAGAGGCTGAGCGTCACGGTAGCAGTGTCTGATGTGCCCGATATCGACACGGTCGCGCAGGGGTAAGCTGAGCAGGTCCCGCTGTTGTCGGTTCCTGCAGCGAGGGTGACGTCGGGAGCCCTCACCGTCCCGGTCGCATTGGTGTAGAAGAAGGTGTACACGGTCGCACTGGCGGCAATTGCCGATGCGAGGAATAGGAGCACCAAGATGGTCTTGGCCGAGCGTCCGGGGAACGAGCTCTTCGCTTTGGCAATCATTGCTAGTCTTCGGCCTCTTTGAGTCCCTTCATGGCTTCTCTCATGACTCGAAGCGCTTCGTCCGTAGAGATATCCAATAGGCTCACGGAGATGGTTTTTCCCGCGGAATCTTCGATCGTGAGCATCCCGGCGGGGGTCAGGTACGCCGTCTTGGCACCGTTCACAACGCCTGCCACCGCCATTGGGTCGAGCCTGGCAGGGTGGTCGACTGCCTTCTCGAAGAACCTGATGGAGTCAAGAAGCCTTCTACTGTAGCCCGTGACTTCGGCCTTCCTAACCAGGACCGTGCCTGTATTCTGGACCCACTCTTCCATTGTGGGGGGGGTAGAGGAATTGGGCGGAGGCGGAGTTGTGGTCGAGATGGCGGCACTGCTTGCGGTCGTTCGCCCTCTTGTCGGAGTACCTCCTGCAGCTGAGGAGTCTTCTGTGGTTTCAGGTTTGTGAGGAGGCACAGTCTTTGCTGTCTGCGGCGATTCGGTTTCGCCGGGGACGGCGGCAGTCGAAGACAGGCGCGACTCCTCTTTCTTCTCGGGGTGCCCTATCACCATGAGTTGGGTGTGTTCTCCAGAGGCGGGCGTGAAGGGCTCCGGGATTGGCGTCTCGTGCACGGGCTTGGACGCGGGCCCGGTCCTGCGGCCGAACAGGACCAGCGAGAAGACCACCAAACCGATGCTGAGCCCGAACATTGCGTAGACCCCCTCTATCGGTATCACCGGCACCAACGGAAGGCTTACTGTAAGGCCGTTGACGAAGGCGCTCGTGAAGTAGAGGATGCCAAGACCCGCTGGGACTGTCCCGCAGATGCCTATGACGGCGCTTTCGAACGTCCGCCTCCGCAAGAAGAGGAGGTAGAGATTGGTTGCGAAGAGCGAGAGCACCGCAATCATGGCGTAGATGAAACTGTACCAGAACTGAAGCTCAGTCGAAAGCGAGGTGAGGAAAGAGGGACCCGACATCAGCTCGGCGAACCCAATCAGGGCTGCCCCTTCAAGGATGTAGGGGTACGACCCGGGGAAGTGCTTCTCCAGCAGGACGGTGAGGATGCTCGCCCCTAGGAAGATGTCGATACCAAGGAGAATCAGGAACTCAGGGGCGAATCCGCTAGCCAATGGTCTCCACCCTCTCAGCCTCTGCCTCCATGGCTTCGACTTTCCTTCCGTACCACACGAAGAAGAGGATCAGCCCTATGAAGGCGTAGGGCAGCAGGACGTCGACCCCCCTGAACCCCCAGAAGGCCGGCGAAAGATAACCGACGAACGGGACCACAAGGAACACCTGGGAGAGATAATACGGCGCCGTCAGGTTCCACGGATCAGGGGTTGGGTTGGTCACGTTATTGTCCCCCTTTGTGCGGAAGCAGAGCTCCCCCCCGCACGTCCCTTCCCACACTATCCTGTGCACGATGATACCAGGGTTCCCCCTCGGGTCGTGAAAGAAGGCTATGTCCCCCACGTGCAGGGTCGAGAACGGCGTCCTGAATGTGAGGGCCAGGTCCCCGTAGTTTATCGTGGGAGACATGCTGCTCGGATTGTCGCTCACCACATAGATCGTCTGAATCCCAAATGCGTAGTTCGCCGCCACGTAGACAGACAGGACAAGGAGGGCCGTCACGACTGCGTATTCCGCGTACTTCAGTCCTCTCCTGACCTTCGGATTCAATCAATTCCACCATCTGACCCCACTGGGCCCTCCCGGACGGAACGTCGTACTGTCGTTCGATGGGGGACTGTAGAACTGGCTACGAGCCCCGTCGGGAACATAGCCATACTCTCACACCCACTGCACCGCGATTTGGAAGGTGACCGACCCGGTGGTGGCAGAGCTCGCCGCGTAGGCCGCTATCTCGATGTATTGAGTTGCCGAGGCTGCGATCGTCTGCGGATACGTTCCCGTCAGGCTCCCACCCGAACCGGAGCTTATCGTGAAGCTGCCAACGCAGGCAGAGACTGGCGAACCCGAAGCGCTGAATTCGGTCTGGGATGTGCAGTAGTACACCACAATCCCTCCGAGATCCGCGGTGGTCCCACCGACGTTGATTACTTCGACGCTCTTGATGGAGTGAGCTCCTGAACCGCTGTTGTGGAGCTGGGCGAAGTTGGAATAGTAGGTCGCAGGTATCGGACTGGCGCCAGTGTTGGCTGGGAAGAAGCTTATCGTGGCGGTTAGCACATCTCCGGTCGAATCCACGCTCCCCGAAGCGCAGGGGTATGCCGAGCACGAGCCGCTCACGTCCGGGCCGGCGACGAACTTCACGTCTGCCGCCTGTACCGTCGCAGTTCCCGCCGTATAGTAGAACACGTATACGGTAGCTGTCGCAGTTGCCACCAGGGCAAGCAGGAAAGCCACTACGAGCACCTTGCCGTATCTCGCGTGATATATGTGCCCGAATGTCTTCCCTATGAAACTAACCATAAAGGAGTGGCCAGACTGAGCCCTACTTCTGAGGGTCCGTAGCGGCCACGCCGCTTGGGAAGTGGGCTCCAAGGACTTCCGTCTCCTCTATACCCACGATATCTGTAGGTCGAAGGCTACTGTGGATGAAACGGTGGCGCCAGCCTTTGCGTGCGCTACAATCTCTATGTAGTTGGTATTCGTTGGAGAGGATGTCCCAAGGGTGACCGGGAATGTCACACTTCCGGTCGCAGGAGACGCGCCTGCCGTAAGTATCTTGTAGAGTTCGCAACTCGTGGTAGTGGGGGCGTTGGTCTGAGTTGGGCAATAGTATACGTCGATCTCCCCAAGCGATGAGCTCGAGTCAACAACATTTGTGACTGCGATAGAATTGACATCATGTGTGGTTGCTCCCGTGTTCTTCACCTCCAAGAGATCGGTATAGTATATGCCGGGCTGCGGAGCGACGATCGGGTTTGCTTTGAACGCAGAGGGGAATAGAGTAATCCCAATCGACGCGTAGTCACTTGTGTTTGAGACGCTGACAGTGGGCTTGTAGGACGACGAGCTCGATGCGTCGCCTCCGGCAATGAGCTGGACGTCGGGAGTCTTGACTGTCGCTGTCGCGTTGCCGTAGTAGACGACGAAGACCGATGCGCTGGCTGAAGCTACGAGGCCTGCTATGATGAGGACTGGGAGTATCTTCCCTGCCTTCGAACCGTATAGTGCCTTTAGTCCATTTTTCATTCTGGACATCTTTCTTCGAATTCGCACGAGGATTATTGTGGATAAATGCATTATAGCGCTAAAGTCAGTATTTTGTTATGATTCTTTGACAATTCGGCAAGTGCCTAGGGTTTGCCGGACCGTCCCATGCAATATGCCGTGAGCCGGCGCCTAGGCCCTTAGGGTCCGGGTTTTGGTTAACCAGTGTTAACTAACGGCCGCCGCTCGGCCTTCGCAACTTCGGGGACTACCAGCGGTTCCTCAGCAACCGTGGGGTTGTCCGTCAACCACTTTACGAAGAAGGACCCGTTCAGGGCGAGTGGGATCCCCAGCCCGACTATGGCGACAAAGGGGGACGAGAATAAGGTGATGAAGAACAGGGTCGCCATCGAAGCGAACACGGCGGCGCCGACGATGGCCCTCGTCCTGTCCGTCAGGTCTGGAGACCGCACCCTCCTCAGCACAGCCGGGGGCCCGACCCTCTTGCACCTGCAGAACTCTGCCAGATATCCGCACTTCGAGCAGGTCCGCAGCGAGGCGGTGCCGGGGACTAGGAAGGTCCCTCGACCGCACCTGCACTTGTTGAATTCGTCGAGGGCGTTCGTCAACCGGCGGTCACCTCCACTGTGAACGACATCTTGTCCCCTGTATGGGCGCTTGTGCCGGCGAACCCTGCGAACTCAAGATACCTGGTGGCGCCTGGGGCAAGTTGGTCCGCTCCCTGGAAAGCGTAACCCCCGGTCGATGACCTATCAATGAACGAGCTCCCGCATCCAGTCTGTGGATTGTTGGTCTGCAACTGGCAGTAGAACACCGTTATCGCGCCCGGGTCACCCGGCCTCGTATCGGCGAGTCCTGACACCTGGACGGACGATATCGAAATGATGCTTTCCGTGGGGTTCGTGATCGCGATGAGGTCGGTGTAGTACGTGGCCGGCTGCAGACTCTCCTTGGAGTCTATTCCGACGCTGAAGGAGACCAACGCCTGGGTCGGGCTCGGAAAAGAGACCGTGGCGCATGGGTATGCCGCGCACGTCGCTTCGGCGTCCGGCCCGGCGACCAACGTGAGACCCTGCCGGCTCCCGACGGCCCCTGCAGCGGGCGCCATGATCGCTGTCGGGGCGCCCCCGACGACCATTCCGAAGAGACAGAAGCCTGCCGCGAACAGAGTGACGCCCCTCCCGCCCTGATTGCCAGCCCTTCCCGACGCCCCTCGGAAGCGCCTCACGCCGTGAGGCGATGGTGCCGCAGATAAAGGGAGAATAGTAATTCAGGAATAGAGCCGGGCACCATACCTCACACTAGCCATAGGGCGGACGAGACGGGTGCCACCCTCGCATGAAACGAGAAGGGAGCGACGGGTCGGCTGAACCGGTTAGGGCCCATGGAGCCCGCCGATCCAAGGGTGACTGGAAGACAAACCTCACTTTTGGAATGCCGTGCTTCGCACGGCCAGATGTCATGCGGTGTCTCCAGTCGTGCGCCCCAGGCAGGCTTCAGAGGTGGCATAAATGATGAAGAAGACGTAGGCGATGAGCAACAGGAATATGACCCCGCATGCAGCGGCGCCTCCGAAGCACCGCCAGGTACGCTTGGTATTGTGATACCTCAGGGTCGCAAACGCTGCCCGCGCTGCGGAGCCGGGGTCAAGGAGAGGTGGCATGTAGGCCACGGGCTCCAGAAATCGGACAAAGGCTCCGTGTGGGCGGGGGTCCCCGTCGTGGGGAAGGTGGGAGTGCATCGGGAGAACTTCGTGACGATCTAGACGTGTGAGCTGACAAACCTGCCGTCCCTCGTCGGCATCGGGAAGGCCAAGGAGGGATGGCCGCAGACTCGCGCGTGGTCACAACGGATATAGAGAGTCCGCAGGCAGGGAACTGGAGTCGGAGCTCGATGTGAAAGTCAGCACTGCCGCCACCCGCAAGGCCATCGACAGATGGAAGGCGAAGGCAGGGGCGGAGGCAAGGCGGATCCAGGTCCGGGCTCTTGACATTGTGGCCGGCGTAATCACGTCCACAAAGCGAGGGAGATTCGCGCTCGTCCCTCCGGTGCTTCTTGCCCTGTCTCTCAACTTCGCTCTTGTAGAACTCGCCATACTCGTGGTCGCCGGATTCTACATCGCGAAGCTTCAGTGCTACAGGTTCGTCAACTCGATCCTGCGTGTCCTCTCGTTCCCTCGCTGAGCTGAGAGCTGCGCCCGGGGAGGCTCCGCTACCCGATGGGCGATCCGCTGCCACCAACACTCACGAGAGCGCCACGGCAGAGGATCTCCGGGGAGCGGAGGTGCATTCGGGACTCGGCCAACCCTGAATTCAACCGAAAGGGGCCCATCAGGAGGCATACGTTCGCCAGGCGTGCGAATCATGTTTGGGACTTGTCAGAACCGTAGGGCGTTTGTCTAATGAGACAGTTGAAGCTCCTGCCGTCAGGAGCGCTCCTCGTGACCCACACGCTCGCAGTGACCGTTCCAGCCTTCGCCTCACCCCCCACTGCTGGGGGACAGCCGATGCCGCACCCCAGCCCCACCTGCCCGTCCACCACGACCCTCGCAGCCAAAACGCTGTTCCACATCCAGCACGGATGGGCAGCCCCATGGCCGAAGGGGACCACCCCCGAGCAGAAGCAGGGGTTCAGCTCCCCAGGGACGAACTTCACCCTCTTCATGGATGGGAAACAGGCCCCTCACCCCATGTGTCGCCAGCCGGACAGGTCGGCCGGCGTGACGGACAAGTGGCTCCTCGCTAACTTCCCGAACGGGATGACCGGGACCCGCACCTTCCTCGGCGAGTGGTACAACGACACCACCCTCGCCCTGACCTGCGAAATCGAAGTCACGTTCACCTATAGCGCAGCTAGCGGACCGTGGGAACGACCGCGCAGAGCGGTAGCTCAATCGGCAGGTGGTCGGCCACCGACTCGCCAGGCTCTATGTCACAGTGACTTTGAGTTCAATGGTCGCTGCGATCTGTGAGGGGTCGAAGAACCGCATGTTCTGGAGGGTTATGGACTCGTTGCCGGGCGTCAGGGCTCTGAAGTAGTAGTGCCTGAGTTCCCCGCCGATCATCACGGTGGACGTCGACACCGAGGTGTAGTTGATGTACTGGATCCCGCCGCTGCAGGTGACCTTCCAGTCGAACCCGGTGGACCCGGCGTTGGACTCCAGCTGGACCAGGAAGACCTCCCCGACCGCCGCTGAGATGGTTGACGTGGCGTCGGCCGTCGGGAACTCGTACTCCTTCGGTGCGGTCGGGGTCGTGGTGGTCCCGCCGGGGTTTGTGAATGACATTCCGAAGAGCACCCCTCCGCCGACGGCGATAGCGAACAGGACCACCCCCACGAGGGTGTCCGCCCTGAGGAGCCTTCCGGTCCCCTTGGTCGTCTTCGCAGGGTCGGTCGCCTCGTCCATGCGCATGGCATACCCCCCAGGCCGGGTGGTTTAGCTCTAGCCGAGAGAACAAGGATTCAACGTCGCGCGATGGAGAATTCGAGCAGCGCTCCCGCTGTTCTTGTTGGCAGAACCGGAGTCGTCTCATGGCCACGACCAGAGCGCCCCGTGGCTACTCGAGGCTGAGGTACAGGAACACCGAGTACGCCGCGATCGTGAATAGGTCGGCCGAAGTCAGGTACGGCCCGAACGAGATGGCATAGGTCCCCACGAACCCGAGAAGGAGAGGGGACTGGAAGGCCGACTGGATGAGCAGGGCGGACATCACGACGAGTATCCCCAGCGCGAACCTGGCCCCGGTGTCGGCGTAGACCCTCAGATAGACTATGACCAGGGCAAGCTGGAGGGCTATGATCACCGTCGAGAGGACCGTGTGCAGGATGAGGAGGTTCCTGAACTCGTCGAAGAAGCCGTACGGACCGAACCGGAAGGGGAGCGGGACCGCGTAGGACAGGACTACCCCGAGGAATATCCCGACCGCCCAGACGAGAGGGACGACCAGCTTCGTCGTCCCCTTCTTTGACTGCTGAGGCTGCGCCTCCGGTGCGGGAGCCTGCACGGTCATCTTCGGCCCCCCTGCCTTGTCCTCTCAAGTATTGCTTCGAGGGCCGGCCAGTGCGCCTCCATCATGTCGGAGACGAAATAGAGCCTGCCGTACGACTCCCCTTCGGTGACGACTATGTGATTCTCCAGCATGACCCTCAGGTGGTGGCGGATCGTCGTGTAGTCGAGCCCCAGAGCCAGGGAAAGCTGCTGCGCGTTCCTCGGCTGCTCCCTCACGGCCTTCAGGACCTCTGACCTCGTCTTCGCCCCGGCACTCCCTGCGAAGAGCCACCAGAGGAGCCGTTCAAAGGCGTCCAAAGCGAAGGCGGCTTCGAACTCTGGTTGCAATAACGATATCGCCCCCGATCTGCGCGCCGCTCGGATGACCCGATGGAAAGCCCCGAGCCGGTCCCATCAGCCGCCGGCGTCCAGCTACGGCAGAGACCCAAGTGTGACATTTATCGTCATGGGGGTTCCCGACCTGATTATCCCTAGCTGGACCGTCTGACCGGCGATGGCATGCTCCTCCAGGTAGGATACCAGCGCATCGGAGTTGACTACCTTCGCGCCGTTGATGGAGACTATGATGTCACCGCCGATCTGGTAGGACTGCCCCTCGACGGTCACGCTCCTCGTTCCGCCCCGGATGCCTGCGGTCGAAGCTGGGCCTCCGCTGACGACTGTCTGCACCATGATGCCATAGGTGACGTTGGTTCCCGCTGCCTGGGCCAGCTGGTATGTCATATCGACGCTGGTGATGCCGAGGTAGGGGTGGAGGGTGTAGTTCCCTGTGGTGATGAGGGGACCCAGCTCCTTCGACAGCGTGCTCGCCGGGATGGCGAACCCGAGCCCCTGCGAGTTGCTCACCGCAGCCGTGGTGATTCCGATCACTTCACCCCCGGAGTCCAGGAGCGGACCCCCAGAGTTCCCCGGGTTGATGGCAGCGCTGAACTGGATGATGTCCGGAATCGCGAACTGGGTGTTCGACTCGGTGATGGTCCTCCCCACCTGGCTGACTACCCCGACAGTGAGCGACCCGGACAGCCCGAAGGGGCTCCCGATGGCGTAGACCGTCTCCCCTACCTGGACCGCCTGGGGGGAGCCCACTACCGTCAGAGGGTGGAATTCGCTGGCTGGGGCCTGGACGCTCAGGACCGCAAGGTCCCTGTAGGGGTCGGTCCCCTTGACCGAAGCGGGGTAGGCGTTGCCGTCGGAGAAGGTGACGGTGATGTTCGAGACCCCGCTGACGACGTGGTTGTTCGTGACGATATAGTAGGACCCCTGATACGAGACCGCGAACCCCGAGCCCTGCACCTCGGACAGCGAAGACACCGGGCCGAAGAAAGAAGCCTGGGTCGTCAGTTCGTACCCCTGCACGGTGACTACGCTTGGGGATACCGTGGAGTACAAGCTCTGCGCCCCCAGAGAAGGCTGAGTGTGGTTTGACGTCGAGGCAAGTTGGGACTGAAGTGCCTGATTGACTTGTTCTAGGCTCGCCAGCTTCGACTGGAGGCTGCTGAGATCTGACGCGTTGGCTGCAGGCTGCTGTGTTCCTTCGTAGTAGGCGAAGAAAGCCACCCCGATGAGCACCGCGATTATGATAGCAGAGATCTTTCCCGTCCGACTTGGCCCCGACGTTTGCACGGGAGGCGAAGAAGTCTGGCTCTATTTAGTGGATTTCCAAGATTGTTCCGAAATCCATAGAGAATCCATGCGTCATCGTTATCGAGAGCCGTCGCGAGGCTCTGCCTTCGTCAGGGACCCGTCGCGTCGCGGATGTGAATGGACACCCTTTGACATCCGCACCACAAGTCAGTCATGGGATGACGAGCTGCTCCCGGACGAGGAGATGTGAGAACGAAAGAAGTCAGCGACGGACGAGAAGAGGCGCCGCTGCAGAGCGGACTCCCGGAGAGGTCTCTGGACGGACCCCGTCGGCCCTCCAGAAAGACCCGCGACGAGGACGGCCGTTCCAATCGCGGCATGAGCAAGGCGACAGTGCACCGAAGCCGGCCCGCCGCAGGAGGCAGGCCGGGCAGGGGAAGACTCAGGGCCAGCATTAGAGGTTTGCACCACAATCGAGTAATATCCAGCGGAGCCCCGCCCGGAAAGAAGATGACAAACTACAAGGCGGTTTCCACCGTCTTCGTCGTCCTTACCATAATCTTCGCCGGGGCCGCAGCGTATCTAGTAGCCTATCCGACCACCAAGACTGTGACCAACACGACGACGGTCACAGCGACCAACACGGGCGCTCCCACCCCCCAGTACACGGTCAACATCGCGTACAAGTCGGGGGTCGGGTTCTATCTCACCAATGCCACCGGATTCACGCTGTACTTCCGCTCCACCGACACGCCAAACAGCGGCACCACCACATGCAACACGGCGATCTGCGAAAAGAACTGGCCAGTCTTCTACGCCTCGAACCTGGTACTGCCTCCGGGGCTGAATTCGAGCAGCTTCGGAACGATTACGGCCTACAACAGCACGAAGATCACCACCTATGACGGCTACCCCCTCTTCTACTGGATCTCGGACTCGAAGCCAGGTTCGACCGCGGGACAGGGCATAGGCAGCTTCTACGCCTGCACAGTCCCAACGCCTGCAAAGCCCTAAGCACGGAAATCGCCGCTGGTGAAGGAAGACCGCAGGCGCCCGATCCACGGGGACCGTGCGCCCCCCTTTTCTCTCCTACTTCGAAGCGGGAGCTTGGCAGGATCGGAATCTGAAGGGAGTCAGGGGCCGGGGCCCTCTCCTGTCGCGCTCACAGGCTCGGCGCCGTCGGTGGAGGGAAGCCAGACCCACCGGCAAAAAGAATAAGACGGTCGGCCAGGGCCCGACTTCCGGAATCCGAACCGGACTCAAGCCCTAGGGATTGATGAAGCTCGACTACCTCAGAAACCGACTCTAACGCAGACAGCGCGACGGACTACAAGAACCTCCCAACCGAAACCGTCCTGAAGTCGCTCGGAAGCGACCCGGCCGCGGGCCTCGCCGGGGGAGAAGCAGAAAGGAGGAGGTCCACCTTCGGCCGCAATGAAGTCCCCGAAAAGAAGGTCAATCCGGCAGTCCACTTTGGGAAGAAGTTCTGGGGGTTCACGGCCTGGATGCTCGAGCTGACGTTGATCTTCTCCCTGGCATTGAGGAGCTACTTCGACGTCCTGGTCATCGGCGCCCTTCTCGTGGTCAATGCCATCATCGGTTTCGCCCAGGAGCAGAAGGCGTCTGGGGCCGTCGAGGCCCTCAAGCAGCGCCTTCAGATCAACGCCCGGGTGTTAAGGGACGGCAGTTGGCAGAGTCTGCCGGCCGCGGAGCTCGTCCCCGGCGACATTGTGAGGGTGAGGGCTGGCGACTTTGTCCCTGCCGACCTGAAAGTGATAGAGAGGTCTGAGGTGAGCGTCGACCAGTCGGCCCTCACCGGGGAGTCTCTGGCAGTCGACAGAAAGGCGGGGGACCTGCTCTACTCAGGGTCTGTTGTCAGAAGAGGGGAGACGAACGGCGTGGTGGTTGCTACCGGAACGAAGACCTTCTTCGGAAGGACGACGCAACTCCTCCAGGATGCACGACCGAAGCTCCACATGGAGGAGATCACTTCCGGAGTGGTGCGATGGCTCCTGGTGATGGTCGGGGTCCTGATCGGCCTGGTCCTCGCCGTGTCGTACGCCCACGGAGCCAACATCCTTCAGGTGATACCGCTGGCGCTGGTCCTCATCGTATTCGCCGTCCCGGTGGCGCTCCCTGCCATGTTCACTGTGAGCATGGCCATAGGCTCCTTGGAGCTCTCGAAGATGGGGGTGCTTGTGACCCGGCTGAGCGCGTCGGAGGACGCGGCCTCGATGGACGTGCTGTGCGTGGACAAGACCGGCACCATAACCGCGAACAGGCTCTCGCTGGCCGAGGTCGTCCCTGAGGACGGCTCCGACGAGAACAGCGCGATCCTGTTTGGCGCCCTGGCGTCGCAGGAGGCGAACCAGGACCAGATCGACCTGGCCTTCATCTCTGCCGCAAGAGAGAGGAGGCTGCTGAACGGTTCGTATGCGCAGAGCAAGTTCGTCCCCTTCGACCCGGGGACCAGGAGGACCGAGGCCACTGTCCGCTCCGACGGGAAGGAGTTCAGGGTGATGAAGGGGGCCGTCGACGTGGTCGCCCGGGCGTGTGGCTTGGACGTAGTGGGGAGGATCGAAGCCAAGATGAACGACCTCGCCGCCAAGGGATACAGGACCCTGGGAGTGGCCGCTTCGGACGCCGGAGGCGCTTTCAGGTTCTGCGGCATCGTCGCCCTCTACGATGCCCCCCGGCCTGACTCTAAGGAATTCATCGGCAGGCTCAAGGAGAGGGGGGTAGCCGTCAAGATGCTCACGGGGGACGCCCTCCCCGTTGCGAGGGAGATCTCCGCACAGGTGGGGCTGGGCGACGTGATAGTCCGGGCGCCTGACCTCAGGCGAGAGATCGAGGAAGAGCCGCTGAAAGGAGCGGAGATGGCTGCGAGCAGCGGGGGGTTCGCGGAGGTCTACCCCGAAGACAAGTACACGATTGTGAAGAGCCTGCAGGCAGGAGGCCACATCACCGGGATGACCGGGGACGGGGTGAACGACGCCCCGGCTCTCAAGCAGGCTGAAGTCGGAATAGCGGTCAGCAGCGCGACGGACGTTGCGAAGGGGGCGGCAAGCGCGGTCCTTACAGAGCAGGGCCTCTCGAACATCGTTTCTCTGGTCGAGGTCGGGAGGATGATCTACCAGAGGGTGGTCACGTGGATTCTGAACAAGGTCGTGAAGACGTTCGAGGTCGCCGTGTTTGTGGCCCTGGCGTTCCTTCTCACAGGATACTATGTTGTCTCAGCGCTGGACATACTCCTCCTTCTCTTCCTTGTCGACTTCGTGACCATTTCGCTCTCCACTGACAGGGTCAGATGGTCGAGGCAGCCCGAGAAGTGGAACGTGTCTGGCCTCGTGGGGGTGAGCACCCTCCTGGGAGTGTTCACTGTGATAGAGCTCTTCGGCCTGCTCCTCTTCGGACTGAGGTACCTCGGCCTTTCGGGTGACACCGCGGCCCTGCAGACGTTCACATTCACCGCCCTCTTCTATCTGGGAATGTTCACCGTGCTCATAGTGAGGGAGAGGGGCCATTTCTGGGACTCGGCCCCGAGCAGGACGCTGGCTGGTGCCATAGCCGCAGACATGGTCGTCGGGGGAGTTCTTGTCACCGTGGGTCTTCCCGGCCTCAAGCCCATTCCGGCGGAGTACCTGGCAGTCATCTTCGCCTATGTCCTCGTCCTTTCTCTTGCCGTCAACGACCGAGTGAAGCATATCCTCGTGAAGAGGTTCGGGATAAGCGGATAGCGGCCCGGCTTGCCCGACTTGCTTCAGTTTCGGTCAGCACAGCCTGCGGGACAGTAGCCCACCCCGCGAGCCCGCCCCGGGACTGATTGTGTGAAGTGGAAGGGCCTCACGCGTCTCTGGCGGGGTGACGCTTAGATTACTGCACCAATATCAATAAATCAAAATACGCCTCGGCGAGAGGCAGCCGAAGAAGCACAGAGCCTTGTCGTTTCTAGATCGCAGCTTCGAAGAGATCAGCCTGGACGGGACTAGGAAGGAGATCTACGAGTACATCAAGTCTCACCCGGGCACGCATGAGCGCGAAATCGAGAAGGAGCTGGGCATAGCGACCGGAGACCTGCGATATCATCTGAACAAGCTCTCGAAGGCGGACCTGATATCCACCTGGGGGAGCGGTACGAAGTTCATCTTCCCATCGAACCTCTTCGGCGAGAAGCAGGAAGTCCTCCTGGGGCTACTGACCCAGGAGACCCCGCGCGAGATCCTGCTGTGCATCATGAGGCGCCCCGGGATGACACAGAAGGAAGTCGCGGAGGAACTGAGACTCTCCGCGCCCACGATATGGTGGCACATGGACAGGCTTCTCCGTCTGGGGGTTGTGGGACGCAAGAAGGAGGGGAAGTCCGTTTCCTACGAGGTGATCGCCAGGCGCGATGACGTGCTCAACTTCATCGTCCGGTATCACCCGACGATCTGGGAGAAGTGGGCCAGCAGGATGCATGACATCACGCTGATGCTGGACTCCAAAGCTCAGAGAGGGATGCCGGAGGAATGACATGCACCCTCTCCTCTACCTGCCCCTCCAGATTCTCGCAGTGCTCGATTCTGTGAGCCTCCTCGAAGGAGTGAGGCTGGTAGTAGCGGGATTCGCTCTTGTCCTGCTCGTCATCTCCCTGACGGCATACAGGAGGAACAGCTCCACAAGGCTGCTGTTCGTCTCAGGGGCATTCTCCGTGGTACTGGTGAGAGTCCTCTTGGTCGAGAACCTGCCTCTGATGTTCCCTTCGCTTTCTCTGGACATTACAGACCTCCTGAGAGGAGCCCTTGACCTCGTGACCCTCCTTCTCTTCTTCCTTGCTGTGGTAAGGAACTAGACGGGCGGAGGAGGAGCTCCCGCGGCCAGCCGTTTTTGGGACCCAGGGCTGTCGGGGGGCGCGTCTGCCGGAGGATTAGACAATCGCACCACACGGCAATTATAGAATAGCATTCGACTTCAGAACGAGCAGCTTGAATCACTCAAGAATGGAAGAATTACAGTATTCGGACGCCAGGTGCCCCGAATGCGGCGCGCACTCGCTGGCATCCGACGCCAGTACCGGTGAACTGGTCTGCCGGAACTGTGGATTCGTCGTAGGCGAGAGGCTTATTGCCGAAGGGCCGGAATGGAGGCCCTTCTCTGAAGGGGACAAAGTCAGGTCAGGCGCCTTGATATCGATTACGAAGCGCGACATGGGGCTGGCGACGGTCGTGGGCAAGTCCAACAGGGACGCATCCGGCAGGGCGTTCGCCCCGACGATGAGAAGCGCGATCGAGAGGCTCAGAAAGTGGGACAGCCGAGCCCCGGCTCTGGGTTCGGCAGAGAAGGACCTGGGAGTGGCGATGGTGGAGCTCGAGAGGATGGGTGACAAGCTGGTTGTTTCGCGGGCCGTGAAGGAGAGGGCGGCATACATCTACAGGAAGGCGCTGGGCCGAGGGCTGCTGAGAGGGCGGTCGATCAGGGGGATAGCCGCAGCCTCGCTCTATGCGGCTTTCAGAGACACCGAGACCCCAAGGACGATCAAGGACATAGCGGCCGTGAGCGACCTCGCCGGGAAAGACATCGGGAGGGACTACAGGATGCTGCTACGCGAGATGGACCTCAGCATGCCGGTTGCAGACGCAGCAAGAAACGTCACGAGAGTCGCCTCGAAGGTCGGACTGTCAGAGAAGGTCGTCAGGAAGGCGTTGGAGATAATCAAGATGACCGAGGAGATGGAGATTTCTGCAGGCAAGATGCCGATGGGCCTAGCTGCAAGCTCGCTCTACCTGGCTGGGGTCCTGGAAGGAGAAAAGAGGACCCAGAAGGAGATCGCTGAGGCGGCAGAGGTAACCGAGGTCACGGTCAGGAACAGGTACAAGTGGCTCAGCGAGGTCGTCGGACCCAGGCTGGGTTCACCCTAGTCCAAGGGCTGGGATGGCGCTTCGGCGAACGCACCAGGGAAGGAAGAGGTCTGCGATCACCCGTTCCAGGTTGACTCGACGGCCGCTCCCCGCCATGGGGCTCTCCGCCCCTCATGCTTCAAGGAGGCCATTTCTGGCCGCCCTTCAGGTCTCCACGGGGTCAGGAAAGCGCCGACTCTTTCCGCCACTTCTGGTATTGGCTGTCGAAGTGGTACATCACGAACCCGAAGAACGCACCCTCAGCCACAGACAGAATCGCGAACTGGATTCCATCGTTTGCAAAGAGGAGGTACATTATGACGGTGAACACAACAACGACGGCATACAAGGGAATGCGCTTTGCGACCGATGCCCTATGACTCATGATGTCGCTTCCGCCCCAAGCGCGCCCGTTGTCGCGCGGACGCAACCATGGCTAACGGGAGTCCCTTCCAGCCTCACCCTGCCTCGCCCTCATCCCAATTCGCGCAAGTCCGTGGCCAGGTTGAGACGGCTCGCTTCCGTCCGAACCTCGTCTTCTCTCAGCCTTCTCTGCTCTGGTGAGGCCGATGGCAGCCGTCGTGAAACCGAACACCCCCAGTGGGAACGAAAGATAGAACAGCACCGGGGCTGCAAGATAGGTCGAACCTGCCACCAAGAGCCCCGCGGCCGCGATGGAGGCCATCCCCAGCATGAAGACGAACGCAGGGCGGTTCATGCCATCCAAGAAAGTCACTGTGCATCACTGCCCGCTTCGACGGCCGCCGCGGAACTCAACGAAGAGAGGAAGGGCGTTGGGGCGTATAAAGCGGGGATAGGTGCGGTCCGTTACCTACAACCACCCCCCTGTTCGCCCGAGGACCTTGCGGGAGGGAAGAGGTCGCCTGCCGGGCTCCACCTCGGGGTCTGGTGAGCAGGCTGTCAGGCTACTCTACTGCCGGTCCGGACGGAAGCACCCACGAGAGACTTGCCTTCGACGGACAGCTCCGCGAGCTCGCGCTACAACTCCTGCCCTGTGGGCTCACGTTGAACGAGGCGAGAGTCTACGTCTATCTGCTCCTGAGGGGTCCGTCCCCGGTGAAGGCGATATCGAGGGGGATCGGTCTGCACAGAGTGGAGGTCTACAGGAAACTCAGCGCCCTCGACGGCGCGGGGCTGCTGGAGACCTACCTGGACCGGCCCAAGAGATACGCGGCCGTGGACCCCAGGGTGGCGTCGTCAGTACTTTTGCGCGAGCAGGAGTCCAGGCTGGCAACATTCCGGCGAGAGTCAGAGGGTGTGTTCGCGAGGCTGGACAAGCTCAGGTATTCAGGCGGCAGCCGGCGGGAGTCCGCCTCAGGGCCTAGCGAAGGCACGTACCGGTTTGTCAGGGGGAGGAGGAAGTACTACGATGAGATGGGGGGGCTGGTGAGGCGGGCGGAAAAGGAGATACTGAGAATAGTCTCGCCGGGGGGCGTCACGCGGACCTTCATGGCGGGGATCGACGGCGAATACAGGCGCGCCAAAGCCAGAGGGGTCGCGATTCGAGTGATCTGTGAGGTCAGCGAAAGGAACAGGACATACGCTCGCCGGCTCTCCAGAATCGTTCAGTTGAAGCACCTGGACGGCGTCCGCCTGAGGTTCACCCTGGTCGACGGCTCGGTGACGATGTTGGGCGCCAAGTTCGACGAAGCGTCGCAGTCCCTCGACTCCGCCGGAGACAGCTACATCGTCTTCGAGGACCCCAGGCTGTCCGAGGCGTTTCGGATGTTCTTCGAGCACCTTTGGCGTGATGCGAGGGCGGTCCGAGAAGAGCAGACCGAACCCCATGAAGGCACGTGTAGGTAACGGGGCGTTCCTATTCCCGGTTTATACTCCGCCCGCACTGTTCTCGCTCTTGCGTGTGATTTCTTGCTCAGGGAGACTTTGGAGACTGCGTACGCGAAGACCATCGGCGCCCTGAAGGACGAGGTCGTCGGCGTCGGCTCCTCGGTGACGAAGAGAGAGGGGTTCGTTCAAGCCGCCTACCTGACAGTCATGGTTGCGGTGATGGCTGGTTTCGTCGGGGCGTTGATATTTCCGGTCTCGAACCAGAGCTACATTCCGTACCCGAGCGGCACGGCCGAGACCATCCCCGAGGCCTTCGTCGACTCGTTTGTCATCGCTGTGGGAGGAGCAGGCATCTACATCACCTACCTGAGCGGGAGACAGACGACCTCCTCGAGGACCGTCGACATGTACCTCGCGCTGGCCCTGCTCCTCCTCGTGGTGTCTGTGTTCGCTGGCATCGACATGGCGATACTCAAGGGATTCGGCTAGGCGGGAGGGAAGAACGCCCAGGGTGAAGAAGAGCCCGCGGCGTCTTCAGACTCGGACTGCCCTGACTGCCACCTTCCTGCTTCTCGCTTTGGTCCCGACAGTCGGTGTCGGGGTAGCCTACTCCTATGCGACCGGGCTTAAGCCGGAAGGCTCGCTGCTCGGAGTGGTCATCGCCGCTGGAGCTGTGCTGACCATGCCTTACCTGTGGCTGGAGAAGAGGAGCACGCGCTGACGCTCCTGTCCTCTTCACGACGTTCGTGATCATCCAGGTCCGCTCGGAGCTCGCCGTGCGGAAGAACCCTTTGGGCGTAGAGAAGATCGCCAGGAGTTCCCTTGCCCTCACCGCGACTTGATGCCTTGCTGAGTGCGTCCTCGGGGTCCTTGAAGGTCGTGCCGTCCGGCAGCCCCGCCGGCGTTGCCTGACGAGCCAAGGTTCCCCCGGGGTGACGCAGGTCCTGCGATTGAAGTTCCAACCCTGCTCGCGGCCCACCCCTGGAATTGCGGCATCCCAAGTCGAATCAGGCCCTGCTCTGGTACCCTCCTCCGCAGAAATGCCGGAGGTTCCTTCTACGAAGCCCTGCTTCCGCTAGGTTTCAGGCTCTGGCCGCAGACACAGGGGGATGTCACTGGGTATAGAAGGACGACCTATCTTCCTTTGGGTCGCTTTTCACAGCTATCATCTGATTGATCCCCTCGAAGGTATGGAGCAGGTTCATGCCGCTCTCCGTGAGAGCGTATACCCCGGCTCCGTCGCAGTACAGGAGGTCCTTCGCCAAGAGGAAGTCCAGGTACTCCTTGACTTGGGCGTAGGAGAGGTAGGCCCCGTACATTATCTTGGTCTTCGTCGCTCCCCCGGACGCTGCGCGGAGAACCGCCGTGATTATGTCAGTCCTGCTTCTGTATTTCACACCCAGAAGATTCCACTAGGCTATTTAATACAACAGTTTTGCTCCAGGCCGTCTGACGGCAGACCTGCGCGTCGCCACTCCCAGTCTGGGACCCAGGCCGAACGCCATCCTCATGTTGTTTAACCTGCGAAAAGACTCATGCTGGTTAGGTGGGTTGGTGCCCCGTGGTCCCGCCGCCCACTCGTCTGTCTAGGATCCGACTTCGACGGTGTACGTCACGGTGCGGAGCGCCTTCTTCTTGGGCCCTCCAGTCTTCCCAGGCGTTCCGGCAACCTCTTGAAGGCGGATGACGTTGACGCCTACCCTGATGGCTTGGAAGGTGAAGCGCTGCACGTCCTGAGCGGCGGAAGACTTCGCGATTTCCTGGTTCACCAACTCGATCCCGCTCCCTGAATACTCCGCTCTCCAGACGAAGCCATGCTCCGTGGGCTGTTCGAGGACGAACCGCATCCCGGTTTCTGCCGTCATGGACATCTTCTGGTCAAATGCTCTCCCACCCCGGACGATCCCCAGCGCTCCCTCCCTCCGCTCTATCGCCTTCAGAACGTCGCTGCGCGTTATTATTCCCGCCACAGCGTCGCCGTCCATCACGAACACCCTCCCTATGTCTCCCCGTTGCAATGCGCCCAGCACATCCATCGCCGGGTCTTCCAGACGGGCGGTGATGAGTCTGGCCTCGGGGGTCATGGCTTCGGCGACCGTCTTCTTCGCCCACGAGTCCCGTTTGGACCGTCTCAGGTCATCCATGGTCACGCACCCCTGGAGGTGTCCGTCTGATAGGACCGGGAAGCCTGTGTGCTTGGTCCGCAGAAACTCCTCTGAGAGGTCCTGAAGGGTCATTTCGGGAGGAACCGAATCCACTCTCCGGGTCATGACATCGGCCGCCCGCACACCCAGAAGCTCTTCTGCGGCCACCGCCTGACTGAACGATGCGGTGCTGCTGCTCGAAATGAACCACCCGATGAGCACCAACCAGACGCCCGAAACGAAGTCTACCAAGAACATGGTGAACAGGCCCAGGAAGATAGTGAACGAGGCGACGGTCCGCCCGGCGCTCGAGGCAGCCACCGTCGAGCGGACCACGTCCCCGTTCCTCCTCCACAGAAGCGAGCGGAGCATCCTTCCTCCGTCCATGGGGAATGCGGGGATGAGGTTGAACCCGGCCATCAGGGCGTTCACGAAAGCCAAGTAGAACAGAGGCGCCTGCACCAGTGGGGAGAGGTCGAGAGTCGAAGAGAGCACCCAGACCAGCCCAAAGACCAGTGCGATGGCCGCCGAAGTCAGCGGGCCAGCGGCCGCCATCTTCAGCTCCAGAGACGCGTCCTTGGGTTCGTCCCCCAGCTCCGAGACCCCGCCCAGGAGGAAGAGCGTTATCCGCCTGATTCTCAGCCCGTTTCTCTCCGCTATTATCGAGTGGGCCAGCTCGTGGACAAGCAACGATGCGAAGAAGAGGATGGCAGTCACCGCACCGGTCAACAGATAGTAGAACTGGCTCAGCCCCGGAAAGGCGGCAGGCATCAGGTCGAAGCCGATTGTCCAGACGAGGAGGAAGAAGATCACGAACCAGGAGTAGTCCAGGTAGACCGGTATTCCTGCCACTTTCCCCAGACGGAAGGCCGTTGCCCACGACCCCTGCTCGCGCTCGCCAACGGCCAAGCCTTAGGGTTTTGCCAACAGGGGGGAAGTGCGGACAGGAAAGACGGCCAGGACGGGGAGTGACAGTGCCCTGTCACGGCAATCTGCGGCAACGAACTGCCAATGGGCACCGGTCGCCACTGTGTCACGCTTTCGGACGGCGCGCTGGAACCGAGCCGATTCAGCCCGGGACCATCCCGTGACGACCTCGCCGTACATGCCGCCCTGGGCATGGCCGGGGTAGGTGCCCACGTACCAGTAGCCCCCCGCGCCGACAAAGTCCAGGTTTGGCCAGAGGACCCGTCAGGCGATGCAAACTCGGTCGCCCTCGCCGCTCTGTGCCCGCGAATGGAGGCTGACGCTCTTCATCGCAGGCGCCCTAATTCATGTTGGAACGTTTCGGTCGCGGGCGGGCTTTGGTTCAAGGGAGCCCCCACAGAGGCCAGGTCGCCCAGACCGGCTGGCAGGGACCGCCTCGAACGGCTTAAGAACAGACTGGCCCCCGCGGTCCTGGAACGTCGATGGCAGGCGTAGTCTTCACCCCGATAGGAGTGGTGCACAGAAAGGAGTCTGACGACGAAGTCCGGAGCGAAAAGCCCGGGCTCGAGTCGGAAGTCGAGATCTATCCTCAGTACAAGGACGCGCTGGACGGCATCGAGGGATTTTCGCACATCTTCGTCCTGGGCTACTTTCACAGGCTCAAGCCGGAGCAGGTCGGCCCCCTCAAGGTGAAGCCGAAGCGGATGGTCAAGTACGGTCTGAAGCTCGAAGACGTTCCCCTTGTCGGAGACTTCACGCTGGACTCCCCGACGCGCCCCAATCCGATCGGGCTGAGCCTCGTCCGGCTCCTACGGATCGAAGAGGGACGGAAGCTCATAGTACTGGACCTCGACTACTTCGACGGAACGCCGGTGATCGACATCAAACCCTACCAGCCGGGGTACCGTTCGGACGAGTACACCCTTCCCAACTGGTACGTCGACCTGGTTCGGAAGGTCGGACTGCCGCCGTCTCGTTCGATATGAGATCGAACGCCGCCGACCCCCAGTTTCACCCTAGACCGCAGTTCCCGCGCAGACCCTCACCGCCTCTACGAATAGGTAGAGGGCAGCAGTCGCAGCCAGCATTATCGCCACCAGTTCCCCAAGATCCTTGAAGGAGCGCTTCCCCGAGATGACCGAGTTGTAGTAGGTGGTAGCCATGATTATGACGATGCCGAGAGTCAGGGAAGCAGCCACTGCGGTCATCATCGCGCCGGTGAGGAAGTAGGGCCCCGCCAGAGTCGTCGCGCTGATGAAGCAAGACACCTCCGTGAAGGCTGCAGACTCCGACGCGGAGCCTCGGAACCCCTGTTTTTCCTGGGCGTATGCGGCAGATGCCATCGCGAAGCCGCCGCGCCGGCGACGACCCCAGCCAGCCCTGTCAGGTCAGTCGAATTGTATATCCCCGGCGAACCCGAATGGATCCCTGAGATTTCGACTATTGCACCAGCCAGACCAAGTATCACGAAGGAGACGTACTTGACGTACGAGCCTTCGACCCCTTCTTTCTTCTCTGGGCGTGTCAAGACTTAGGTAGCCTGCCCCGGACAGTCACGACATGACAGAACCAATCACCTATACGGTTTCCATGATGCGTGCGAACGCTCACTATATGGACGTCACCATGGAGCTGAAGGTCCCGGATACCAGAGGGGAGTTGCGCCTCGCCATGCCCGTCTGGACCCCGGGGCACTACCTGGTTTCGGACTTCGCCCGCAACGTCGACAGGGTGACGGCGTTCGACTCGGCGACGGGGGGCGAGCTGAAGGTACAGAAGCTGGAGAAGAGCCTGTGGCGCCTGGAGACCCTCGGAGCTGAAAGGGTCAGGATATCATATCCGGTCTACGCCTTCGCCTATTCTGTGAGCGACAGCTACATTGACGATCAGCACGCCCTGATCAACGGCGCCAGTGTCTTCCTGTACCTAGATGGGATGAAGGACGTCCCCGCGAGGTTGAAGCTCGAACCTCTTCCCGGCTGGAAAGCCGTCTCGACCGGGCTCGTCCGGACTTCAGAATGGGAGTTCGAAGCCCCCGACTACGACGTCCTCGTCGACTCCCCTGTGGAGGTTGGGAACCAGGAGGTGGAGAGGTTCCGAACCGCCGACGCCGAGTACGAGGTGTCGATGTCCGGCGCGCCTCTCGTCGACAGGAAGCGGTTTGTGGAGGACATCCGGAAGATAGTGCAGACCACGGAGCAGGTGTTCGGCCAGGTTCCCTACAAGAGGTATGTCTTCCTCGTCAATTTCACCGACGCCGCGAGGGGGGGCCTGGAGCATCTGAACAGCACGATGTGCCTCCTGCAGAGGTTCAGGATGGTGCCCGCGGAAGAGTACCACCAGGCCATGGGGCTCTTCTCGCACGAGTTCTTCCACGCCTGGAACGTCAAGCGGATGAGGCCCCTGGGGCTGGGGCCGTTTGACTACTCGAAGGAGGTCTACACGAAGTCCCTTTGGATCGCCGAGGGGGTGACCAGCTATTACGACGACCTCATCCTAAGGCGGGCCGGGATCTACACCGTAGAGGAGTATCTAGACGCATTCTCCGACAACGTCAACGTGCTGAAGTCGCTGCCCGGGAGCAGGCACCAGAGCGCCGAAGAGGCCAGCTTCGACACCTGGACGAAGTACTACAAGCCCAACGAGAACAGCCCCAACGTCACCTCCTCCTACTACAACCAGGGGGCGGTGATCGGGTGGATGCTCGACATGGTGCTGAGGGACGTCGGCAGGGGGACCCTAGATGACGTCATGAAGAGGGTCTATTCGGAGACGTTCCTCCAGAAGGGGGCGGGGTACGCCGACGAGGAGTTCGAGCGGGCCTCCGTCGCCCTGGGGGGCGCAGGTGCAGAGGAGGTCTTCGACTCAAGGGTCAGGGGGATGGAGGAAGTCGACTTCGACAGGTACCTCAGGTACGCCGGCCTGCGGCTGGAGGCCAAGGCGACGCCCTCAGAGACGAAGGGGTTCCTCGGGGTGAGGCTGAGCTCAGAGGGCGGAAGGACCCTGGTCAAGGGGTGCCTAGCGGGCTCCCCGGCCGAGTCCATGGGGCTCTCGGTGAACGACGAGGTGATAGGCCTGAACGGCCTCCGCGTGGGCCAGGAGAAGGTGTCCTTCTACGTCGGGGTGGCTCAGCCCGGGGAAGATGTGCGCCTGACGGTCGCGAGAAACGGGAGGATAGCCGAGCTCCGAGGGAGGGTGGGGACGAGGCCCCCGCTGGAGTGGAGGGTCCAGCCCCTGCAAGGTGCGACCGAGAGACAGAAGACGCTCTTCAAGGGGTGGATGCTTGCTGACTGGAAGGCGGAGCTGAAGTACCCTGAGTACACGAGGTCGCCCGACAGGCGGGCGGTCCTTGACTACGTCTGAGTCTCGGAGGCCGCTCCGAATGGCCGTTACCATCCGGGCCGGTGTCACAGGCTGCGCCTTTCCAACGTTTCAGCGGAGCGCTCCACCCCTCAGGCTCTCGGTGCGGCCGCCATCGCAACCAATTCCGCCAGCGTTCCGGCACCTGTCCAGGGCCGCTGAGGCGCCGGTCGGGGGGTATGAATCGCCCCTGCGCCGGATGCCACGCACCTCCTGACAAGAGCGGCAGTGCTCGCGAGCGCGAAGATATGGACTCGGCCTGAAGGGCTGAGGACCGCTTTCCGCGCTGCCGGAGAGAATTCTGCCCCCGCCTCGGCTCGGGGCCACTTGCATCCCTTGATTCGAGTGCGAACCACATCGTGAGGGGACCTAACCCCTGGTGGCGGGAACCAGGTGGGCTCATTTCGCCGACTGTGGCTGCTGCGGCTTCGGGCCCGGCTGCTTCGCGCCGGACATATCCTCGGGCGCCGGGCCGAACAGAATGTCTGCCAGGTCGTTGAGCCTGTGCATGACCTGCTCGGTAAACAGCCCTACGAGGACGGAGGCCCCCGGCCAGCCCCGGCAGGCTGACACCGCCTATGGACCCGATGGCGAGAATCCCGCCTCGAGTCAGGATGCAGACGCCCGCGCGGCCCGGCGCTACTCCTTCAGTTTGGACGCAAGAGGCGTGGCCCTGATGAGGTTCCTGACCTCGTCCCCGGCCCTCCCCTCGAAGAATATCTTCTCGCTATGCATGAACCCAGCCCCGATGTCGAGCATCAGGTCGCTGGACATCATCACCTTCTTCACCTTCACGTCCTTCACCTCGTCGTAGGCCATCTTCGACTTCGCAGCCGCGAGGAGCTCCGCGGGGAGGGGCCCGCTCTTCAGCTGCAGGACCTGCCTGTCGGCCACCCTCTTCTTGAGGTCCTTCCACATCTTCATCCCCACCATCCCTCCGAGTCCAGAGAAGACGGCAGGGTTGGCGGCCTCGAAGAGCCAGGCAACCGCGGTCGGGACCCCTCCCGCCCTGGCGGCGATCTCGCTCAGCTTTGAAAGCGGCACCTGGAAGACCTGCCTGTCGGTGAAGACCACCGAGCGCAGGGTGTAGTCCGGAGACTGGGCGGCATAGAGGATCGCCCCGAGTATCTGCTCTTCGCCTGAACTCAAGCCGGACTTCATGCCCTTGATTCATAATTAACGATTGTGGAACGCCGCACCATTACAGCCCACGCGTCGCGTCCATGGGGCGGTCCCTGGGGGTCCTGACCCTGAAGACCGCCAATGATTACTGGGCCAACCTTGGAATCTCCAGTGGCGCGACGTTCGTCAACCGCGGCACCATCGAAGCACTCGCCACTCCCGACAGCCGCGTCCTCGGCCGCATCTACGTCTACGCAGGAGGGACATTCGACAACCGCGGCGCATTCCATATCGGCTTCAGGTATGTTCTCATGAACGAGGGGGTCTTCAACAACCGCGGCGCACTCATCGTAGGGACCCTCGATAACTATGGCACGGTGTACACCTGCGGCGCAGTCTCGGGCACGATACTCGAAGAACCGTACGTCGGCACCATCTCCTATTCTTGCCTAACGTAAGCTAGAGTGACAGGGTCATGGAGCCCTGTCAGCCCCCTGATTTTCGTCAGTTGAGCTCTTAGGGAGAATCGGCTTAAGACAGACGCGCGACGCCCGCCCTCTTTCCCATTGGAATCTGACCGCCGACCAGGAACCGGCTGGATAGTAGTCGCCGCGGCCACCGGGCTCTCGATCATCTTTGGGATCTTCTTCTCGTTCGGAGTCTTCCTGGACCCCCTCATCTCCCAGTTCGGGTGGTCCAGCGCCCTTACTTCGTTCGTCTTCTCGGTCTACAGCCTGAGCTACAGCCTGGGCGCGATAATGACCGGGAGGCTTGCGGACAGGTACGGGGTCAGGAGGACCATCGGGCTGGGAGGAGTCCTAATCACGCTTGCTCTCGTGTTCTCGAGCAGGGCTGACGCCATCTGGGAGCTCTACCTGACCTTCGGGGTCATGGGAGGAGCCGGGGCTGCGGCCTTCTGGATTCCTCCGACGAAGGCGGTGATAGAGCGCTTCGAGTCGAGCCCCAGCCTCAACATGGCTGTAAGCGTCGTCGCCGTGGGGACAGGGGCGGGGACCCTCCTTATTTCCCCCGTGGCCGGGTTCTTCATCGCCGACTACGGGTGGCGGACCTGCTACCTGCTCTTCGCGCTGATCTCGGCAGCGCTTGCCCTCTTCGGGGTGGCGGCGATCGGGAGCCCCAGGAAGAGCGGGAGCCTCGTCTCCGGGAGCGGGAGCCAGCCGGGCCAGCGCCTCTCTGAAGCGGTCGGGACCAGGAACTTCTGGACGCTCTTCGGCATGTACGTCCTGGGGTGCGGCATCGCCCGATACACCGTCCTTGTCTACATCGCAGTGTACGTGCTGGCTACGGGGTTCCCGCTCCAGGCCGGGGCGCTGTGCGTGGGGCTCATCGGGGGCGGGAGCATTTTCGGAAGGCTGGGGTCGGGGGTGCTGTCCAGGGCGCTCCGCGACAACCTGATCGTCCTCCTGAGCTTCGTCCTCCAGGGGGTGTCAAGCATCGCAGTGGTTCTTTCGGGGAACATCTGGCTGGTGTACTCTTCCGCGTTCGTGTTCGGCATCGGGTACGGTGCCTACGTCCCCCAGTTCCCCCTCCTTACGAGAAGGAGCTTCGGGATGAGGTCCTACGGGCTGGTCTACGGAGTGATTTCCTCCGGACTGGGGTTCGGGGCACTAATCGGGCCGCCGGTCCTGGGAGGGCTGCTGTCCAGCGTCACAGGGAGCTACTTCCTCACCTTCGTCCTGTCAGGGGCTTTCTCCTTGGCGGCCGCGGCCATGGCACTCCTGATGAGGTTCCAGGACTGACGGTCCTCGCCTCTCATGTCAGTTTCGATTCCCTCAAACACCCCAACCGTCTCTGCGTCAATCCGACTGTCGCCACGAATGAAAATCTAAATATGATGAGATTTTCATATTCGCTGACCCATCTTGAACAGAAATCTAGTACTGATAGGTGGAATACTGGCCCTCATCGGGCTGATTGTGAACGTCGCCTTCGACCTCGACAACGTATACGACATGACTACCACTACCCTCTGGCTCATCACCCTCATAGTCGTGTTCGCCGGAGTCTTCCTAGGCGGGAAGAAGGAAGCCACGGGCGCGGCAGGGTCTGGCGCGACGAGCCAAAAGTAAGCCCCCACCGAACGGGACGGCAGTCCGTTCACGGCCTGAGCTCACGGGCACCCGGAGAAAGCTCCCCAGGCGCAGACGGCCGGCCGAGTGCCGCAGGTAGAAAGTCGGCAGCCACGGTCTTAGCGAGAAAGCTGGATCAGACGACCCAGAAGAGTTGAGGACCCGAAGGCTACGCCTTGCGCACCTTTCTAGTCCTGACGGGAAGGACTAGGTTGTTCTTCGCGACGAACTCCTTCCAGGCGTCGTCGAATTCCTTGATCGTCTCCTCCGTCTTGGGGTGGAAGGGCATGGCGTTGAGCACTTTCGGGGTTATGGTCGCAATGTGCGCGCCTGCAGTGACGATCTCCTCCACGTCCTCCGGCTTGCGTATGCTCCCGACGATGAGCTTCGCCTCGCTACTCTTCTCCAGAAGTGGGATGATTTCGTGGATCGTCTTGACGGGGTCCAGCCCCGCGTCTCTAGCCCTGTTGAAGAAGAGGCTGACGTAGGTCGCTCCAGCCTTCGCCGCCAGGTAGAGCTGGTTGAACGTCATCATCACCGTCATGTTGGTCCTCACCCCTTCGTCATGGAGCTTCTTCACGACCTTCAGCCCGACCCCGTCCTTGTCCATGGCGACCTTCACCACCACGTTCTTGTGCCAGCTGGCGTAATCCTGGGCTTCGGCTACCAGCTCGTCGAACCCCTTTGTGGTGGTCTCGACGCTCACCGGCCAGGTGCGCTTCATCGCACAGATCTCGAGCACCCTCTGTCTGAAATTGACGTTCCCCTCCGAGAGGAAGATCTTTTGATTCGTAGTTACGCCGTCGCCTATCCCCTTGGACAGGAACTCCCTGATCTCGGACGCGCTTGCAGTGTCGAGGAAGATGGCTGTCAAGTCTCGGCTCTGCTTCCCAGCTGGGAATAAGAAGCTTGCGGGGCCGGACCGCTTGGCTAGGCCGGGTCCGGGGGCATCTCGCCCCTGTCCCGCTTTCTGAGGTCTCCCACTAGCTTCCGCACCCGTCCGGTTTCGTTCTGGACCGGGCTGGAGACGAAGTCCCTGAACTCGGCCAGGCTCCTCTCAGACCCTATCTCGTAGAACCTCTCGAAGGTTTCATAGGCTGCGAGCTGCCTCCGCTTCACCAGGCCCCCATAGAAGGTCTCTTCGTCACAGAACTTGCCGGCCACGACGCTCCTGAGAGCCTCCTTCTTCATGGCTGAGACCCCGAAGTTCACCCATATCATCCCCGGGAGGGTCTTCTTCTTGTCGTAGGCGGTCACCAGCCCGTCCTTCGCTATGACGTCGCTCTTCCCCAACTTCCCTTCGTTCTTGTAGACGGCCATCACAGCAGGCTTCGTGCTCCGCCGGAGGGTCGCCATCATCTCCGCGTAGTTCGTCCTGAGGTAGGCGTCCCCGTAGGTCACGAAGAACTCGTCCTCCAGCAGGCGCTCGGCCATCTTCAGCCCGCCGATCGGCCCCAGGAGCTCATTCCCGTCGTGGCTGTATCTGACTTTGACGCCGAACCTTGTCCCGTCTCCGAAGTGCTCCTCGACCTGTTCTCCGAGATAGCCCAGGCAGAGCACCAGGTCGTTGATCTCGTTCTTTCTCAACAGGTCGACTTCATACTCGAGGAACGGCCGCCCGTTCACAGGTATCATGGCCTTCGGGACGCTGTTCGTCAGCGGCCGGAGTCGGGTCCCGAGCCCCCCGGCCAGTATCGCGGCCTGCATCTCACTTCTGGCTGCCTTTCTTCACTATCTCGAGCGAGTTTGCGAGCATGGTGTAGTCGACGCCTGTGCCGTCGAGGGCGTCCCTGATCCTCTTCCTCACTTCCTTCTCATCCCTGTCGTCACAGTCAATCCAGACTTCGAACCGCTTCATCGCATTGGAACCTCCCTCCCGGCCTTCTTAACCATGTCAGCCGCCTCCGAGACGTTCCGGGCTACGAAGTCGGGGTGGGTGCCTGTCTCGTCCATCTTCCTGCTCAGCAGGGCGTTCAGGTTGGCCACAAGGATGGTCTTGCACCCGGCGGCCTTGCCCGCTCCCACGTCGTAGAGCCCGTCCCCTATCATGAACGAGTTCGCGAGGTCGAGGTCGAGGTCCTTGGCCGCCTGGAGGAGCATCCCGGGCTTCGGCTTCCTGCACTCGCAGACGACCCGGAACTTCGCTATCTTGGCCTGGGGATGGTGGAAGCAGTAGTACTCCCCGTCCAACCTGACCCCCTCGGCGGCGAGGAGCCTGTGCATCTTCTCCTGTATCTTCTTGAACGTCGCCATCGTGAGGTGCTTCTTGGCCACGCTCGGCTGGTTGGAGACCAACACGAGCTTATACCCTGCCGCCTTCATCGCCCGCAGTGCAGGGCCTATCCCATCCACCAGCTCGAACTGCCTGGGGGTGAAGGGGCTGTCTACCACCCCCGGGTCGGGATAGTAGATCATTTCGTTCAAGATTCCGTCGCGGTCAACCAGAACCGCCTTGCTTCTTTTCAAACCAGGTTGCTCTTCTAGTATCCAGGTTTCCCCTTGGTTCCCGGGGCAGAAATCATCTCACGAAGCTGTTCGGCCATTAGATGGGTCAGTACGAGGTGCAGACCCTCCACATGCGGTGTCGAGTCGGCTGGAACGACGATGCAAGCGTCTGCGGCAGTTTTAAGGACACCTCCGTCAAACCCAGCGAGTCCGATAACCTTGCCTCCGTTGTCTTTGGCATACTTTACCGCCTTTAGCAGATTCTGAGACCAGGGACCAGCCTTGTCACTTCCGGATCCTCCGTGGACACTTATCGCAACAACAACGTCCCCTCTCCTAAAGAAATTCCGTAGCTGCTCGTAATAGATGTCGCTCCAGCCATTGTCATTCGTTAATGCGCTGACGAGAGGTATGTTGTCAACAAGAGCGAAGGCACGGAACTTGCGGTCTGCACGGTCCGATACCCACTTGTTTAGATCGCAGGCAAAGTGGGTGCTGGTCGAAGCGCTCCCCCCATTACCCAAAGTGAATACCTGGTTGTCGTTCTTCCATGCTTCGAACAGAATGCGAATTGCCTTGTCTATCGACGCAGTATCAATCTTCTTCAGAATAACTTGTGACTCTGATAGATAGGCATCAGTTCTGTTCAGATGAAACGCACCTCACACAGGATTCCCCGACTTCGTATCTGCTCGATTCTCCTGTCTTGATAATCCTTGCGGCTCCTACCGCCCTTCCACGTCCTAATGACCGGTTGATATTCTGTCACTTGGTTCCATGTCGAAGGGTCGTGGTCGTCGAAACTGTCAGGGTCTTTGGAAACCACCCAGTCCAGTTCTATGCCTTTGAAGTAGGGGTTCGGATGCAAGAATACGGGGCCCATCGAGTGGTACAACTCGTTGCACCTCTTCATCTCGCTACGTGACCTGTGGAAGTGTTTCCATAGACTGTCATCGGGCCACGAGAATTCTCAACGAAACTCGGAATTCCTCTTGATTTTTCCCGATGCGACTAGGTAACGAAGCGCTTTGTCTCCCTTCTCCGCATATTCAGTGGCCTCTTTGGGATGCTCTCTTACCCGTTTGTTGCCCGCCTCTTGGAATTTCCTCAGAATCTTCAAGCGCTCTTCAGGGTGCTCTTTCTGCCACTCCAGCGCCTTCCAGATCGTCTTGGGTCCTGTGATACGGCCGCCAATCGCCCCGCCTTTCTTCCCCCCAATCTTGCCCGCTTCTGATCGGTGATTTGGGTTCTTTTCCAAGAGTCTGGCAAACGCCTCCTTCTGGTGATTTGGATTAGCTCTCATAATCCTGGCCATTGCCTCCTTGTGGAGGCTGGGATATTTCTCATTCAACCTGCGAGTTGCATATCGCTGGCGCTCCAGAAACCGCGGCGGACGGCGTTCCTCAAGGTGGGCGAGGTGGTGACCGTCCTGGCACGCTGACCCACAGAGCTTGCAGGGCAACCAATTGTCTTACGGGCTTCCGGCTTCTAAGGTACCATCAAACGTTGTAGATTACCTTGGATCCCTCGAAGTCGAACCTGAACCTGTGCTCAACTAGCCCTTGCTTCGCCATAGCTTTTCTGAGGTTTGCTCTGCCATTTTCACAATACAGCATCAGGAACCCTCCGCCTCCAGCCCCACTGATCTTTGCCCCGATGGCACCGTTCTCTTTGGCCACCCTGTACCACCCGTCAATCTTGTCGTTGCTCATCTCGCTCACAACCCCCCGCTTCACCTTCCAGTGCTCGTCCATGAGCTGGCCGAACTTCGTCAGATCCCCGGACGTGAGCGCGTCCCTTATCTTCAGCCCGATGTCCTTGATCTTCTCCATCTTCTCGTCCGCCCCTTCCTTCTCGATGGCAGCCTTCTGCTTCGAGAGGACCGACGACGAGCTCCGGGTGATCCCGGTGTAGTACATCAGGATGTTCGCCTCGAGCTCGGCGAGGATGTGAGTCGAAAGCGGTATCGTCTCCACCTTCACCTCTCCGTCTCTGTCGACGGTGTACGACTTTATCCCCCCGAACGCGGCCACGTACTCGTCCTGCTTCCCAGATGGTTCTTTCAGCCTGTTCATGGCGATGCTGCAGGCCTCCTCGGCGACGTACTGCGACGTCTTCTCCTCCTTCAGGTAGGCGTGCAGCGCCCTGAGCAGCCCCACAGAGAAGCTCCCCGACGAGCCGAGCCCAGTCGAAGCGGGGGCGTCAGCCACGGAGACGATCTCTATCCCTCGCCTGACCCCCACGAGGTCCAGCGCCTCCCTCACCAGCGGGTGCTTCAGCTCTGAAGCATCCTTGACTATCTCTGTGGTCGAATAGCTCACCCTGATGCTGTCCTCCTCGAACCTTGGGTTGACGGCGATGTGGACATATTTGTCCACGGCCCCGCTCACGAAGAACCCCCCGTGGGTCCTGTAGTAGCTCGGGAGGTCGGTCCCTCCCCCGCCCAGGGACAGCCTAAACGGAGTCCTCGTTATGATCAATAAGGTGGTAGCGCCTTGAACCCAGGGCGCCTGAGGCGTGATTAAGAACGTTGCCCGCTCTCGGACTTCCCTTCACGACTGCCGTGTGGCACTCTTCTCGTCGAGGCAAGAACGGCGATGACGAAGAAGGCGCCCGACACCGCCGCCACTGCCCCAGAGGATCCGTCCACCACAGTGAAGCTCCCCCGGGCGGACGACTTGGAATGGTGCTCCCCGTCGAACGTCGCCGTGACATGATAGGTCCCCTTCGGCAGGGGAGAGGACCCGGCTTCAAACGAGAAGAGGGTGTTCGACGAGCAGGGGCACGACGACGAGCCTGACGCCACGGTGCCGCCGGACCCGCCGATCTGCCAATGCGCCGAGCCGGTGCAATCCACCGTGACCGAGCCTGTGACCGTCGAACCGACCTGGATGTCTCCGCTCGGCAGGGACCAGCTGGCCCGGCACCCGTCTCCGGTCGTCGTGACGGTCGACGTGCTGTCGGAAGTGGTGGCGGACGTGGTTTCAGTCGTAGCATCGGTCGTAGAAGTGCTGCTGGCGGAGGTGGTCCCGGTCTTCCCGCTCGAAGTTGCGAATGTCGATGTCGAGGTAGACGTCGTCGCTGTCGAACTGGTCGACTGAGACGAGGCGGACGCTACCGACGTGGTCTGGACCGCAGTAGTTGTAGCGCTTGTAGAGGCGGTCGTCGAGGCGGTGGACGTAGGACTAGCGGCGGTCGAAGTGGTGGAAGTGGCCTGTGACGCGCTGCTGGTGATTGAGGCCGTCGAACTAGAAGTTGTTGAAGTTGAGGTGGATGAGGTGGTTGCGGAAGTCGTGGTCGTTGTGGTGGGCCTGGCACTGGTCGTGCTGGCGACCTCTTCGGTCGAGGTCTGGATGGCCGGCGAAACTGAAGTCGAAGCGATAGCCGACGACGTGGAAGTTGCCCGGGACGATGACATGGTCGAAGACACCGTTGAGGTGGTAACGGGGGCCGTCGTGGTTGCGTTCAGGTGGCGTAAAGACGCATAGCCGAAGCCGCTGTAGGCGGAACCGGCGTAGGGGGCGACCACGGTCGTAAGGACGACCGTTACTGCGACCACGTTGGCGACCATGACGACGTAGGTCGGCATGATCATCTTCAATGCGCTGCACCGTAGCGGGCCCGGCTCACTTCATCCCCCTCCTGGCTTCCCATGTCTCGGTAGCGAGCAGCGTCACGATTAGGACATCGATTATCATCCCAGCGGCAGCCATCCCGGGGGCGAGGGTGGTCCCGAGCCCGCTCGCGACCATTCCGACCATGGAAACGATTAACCCGACGTACACCCCCTTGACCCAGTGCACCTCGGACCAGAGAAGGACTCCGGAGATGACATACCCTGCGCCCAGCCCGACCATCACAGCCCCGACCAGGTCCAGGAGCCCCTGAGAGGGGAGGTCCCCACTGGACAGGCTGACCAGGAGGGTGCCCTGAAGGTCGTTCGAGGCGAACGCGATGGCCACCCCGGCTGCCGCCGTGAAGACTGCGGCGACGAAGCAGACGAGGGCTGCTACCACGGTCGGGCCTTTGAATAGAAGGCTCGCGCTGTCGGCTCTCCTCGCCCCCTCGACCCCTTCATGTTCGCCCATGCAGTAACTATTCCCTGTAGAATTGTTCTAGGCCCTTCTGGCAGCGTAGATATGCGTTGCTTCGTGATGGGAACCCCGCACGGGCACCGACGGGACGGGGCGAGTGACCAAGGGGACGAGGGACCTATGCGGGCGGGACTTCCCCGGCCCAGATCCAGACTGGATCGGTCGAGGTTGACGGCTCAGGCTGCACAGGCTCTCTGCCGATGACGTCTTCCAGAGGCATCCGGGGGCGCGTTGCCGCTCGGGGGATAAGAGCGTTCGGAAGCAGCAGTATGGATTAGCCGTCGAGGTTCCGGCGGTTCAGGCGGTGGGGAGCCGGACTCCGATGGCCGGCTGGTCGATGTCCTTCCTCGGACAGTACCTGTCCATGCCTCCCTGGCCGTACTTCGAGACGAACTCGGCAAGCACCGCGCCGAACTTGCTAGCTGGGGTCCCCATCAACGAGGGGTGCACCCTTACCTTCCAGCAGCATACCCTCCCCTCCGGCCAGCAGTGGGGAGCCACGGTGTACACGCTGGAGGCGGCGACGCAGGGTGCGACCGGAGCGCTGGTCTGGGTCCCTGTGGGGAGTGGAACCCACCACACCGGGACAGAGAGCTCCATTCAGGCACCGAACCTGAACGGTCAAGCCTTCACCTACAGCGTCGGCAGCCCCATCGGTTACGGGCCGGATATCACCTTCAGCTGCGGGGACACAGTTCTTGTGTCTCCTGCTGTTTCAAACCCATGCCACTCTTGCTCTATTGCAGGCGCTGCGGTCATAACCGGCCCAGGTACCGTTCAGGTGAACTACGGGGAGTCCCACCACATCCCCACCACCGCGACCACCGCCCCCGGCTCATCCTCGACCTGCGCCTCGAACCCCAACGGCGTCACATTAACCGTGACGGAGGCCGACTCGAACACCGCCGTCTCGGAAGCACCAAACGGCTACATGGCCCTCGGCGACGGCGGAGCTGGGGGTCGTTCGGGGATGCGTACGGAGACGGGCCCGGTTCATACACCCCACACTGTTTGGGCGAAGTCAACCCGAATACTAGCCAGTGCCAGTTCACCTTCTACCCGAACCCCGCTGGGAGCCCGGTGACCACGGTCACCTTAACCGCGACTTTCGAAGGAGGCGGGTATCACCTCGGGAGTTCGGGGACGGCTTCCGTCACCGTCACCTACTACCTCGCTTGCCCGCAGGTCCTCGACAGAGGAGGGGCGAACCTGAAGGGGGCGAACCTCCAGGACTGCGAGCTTGCAGGCCACAGCCTGTCCGGGGACAACCTGATGGGCGCCAACATGTCATCGGCTGACCTCACCGGGGCCGATTTCATCGGCGCAGCGAATCCGCCCTAGCGGAGAATCCTAGGACAATACATAGGTTATTACGCCAGACAAAACGACGGAAGAGACCCTGGATGCTGCGCGCGATTCGAGGGCACCCGCCCCGCCTACTTGCAGGGCTCGGTTCTGAAGACACCCGCGCAGTAGTTCAGGGTGACCTTGAACCTGGAGAGGAGCATGGTCCCCGCGAGGACCTCTTCGATCCCTGGCCCAGTCTCCACAAGCCCGTCGTAGGAGCCCTCGATGGGGGCCATCTCGACGGTCGCAGGCGAGCACCTCATCCCGATGGTCCTCCCGTCGGCAGTCACCACGGTCCTGGTGTAGGATGACAAGCTCGAGAGCCCCAGGGCGTCGAAGACCGTCTCAGGGACGGCCAGGAACCCGTCGTACCCGGTGTCGGCCACAGCCTGCACCTTCCCTTTAGGTGGGTACGTGGTCTCCGCGAAGTGGTTCCTCAGAACGAGCCTCAAGACGGGGGTATTCCCCATGACTGTGCTCAAGCCGGCCGCACCCGGAGGCCCAGATGCCCCACTGGCTCGAGGGGCGAGCCTGAGAGGATAACGACGGACCGGAAGTCGACCTGATTCGCCTTCAAAAGAGCAGCGAGCTCCCTGAGGGAGCCGGCCTGTGCAACGACAACACCACCTTTGGTCGCGGTAAAGGTCTCACCCCTCGACGACGCCTCCGCGTTGTCCAGATAATACGTGAGCGCCTCGTCGACCATCTCTGAAATCGCCCCCTTCTTCCCCCCTGACTCGTCGGCCCTCTTCCGTAGCCTGCGGATGGTGCCTTCTGGGAGCGAGAAGGTGACATTGGTCATCATGTAATAGCAATATGAACGCAATATATAAGGTGCCACCCCGACAGGGGGCCCGGTTCAGGACAGGCAACGTTATATCCTCTACAGGGAATCATGCCTCGATGGTCAACTTCCTGGCGCCTGACCTGTCGACCACCTTCCTGGTGTCGGCGATACTCCCTCTGATCATCGGCTTCATAGTCGGGGTCATCTTGAAGAGCGCCATCAAGATCGGGATCGCCCTCGTCATACTGGTGATCGTACTCATCGCAGCTGGGGTGATAACCCCCAATGAAGTCCTTCAGCCACTCCTGTCCCTCGTGAAGTCAGGGTCGTCCCTTACTACCTATGCCAACCGCGTCGCCGGGTACCTTCCCTACTCTTCGATAACGTTCATCATCGGGCTGGCGGTCGGATACCTGAAGGGCTGAGCCCGCTTCTTTCGCGGAACCACAGCCCGGCTGGACCTTGCAGCTGCTCTTGCATCGTCGGCTGGCCGGCGCCCTTGGACACGGCCACCATCGAAGCCATGGCGAAGACCGAGCCCAGCAGGAGCCCGGCGGCGTACACCCATCCCCGGGTGCTTATCCCTTCAAGCGAACCGGCGGCCTCTTCCATCTCGATTGCTTCGAGAGGAAAGACTTCCATGCCCAGCGAGGGCACTGCGCCGACCTCGGAGGCGGCTTCGCGCCCCAACCCGAACTTCCGCATCGCGCTTGAGGCCACGAGGGGGATGAGGGTCGATGTCGCGCCCTCGATCTCGCCAGACGATATCATGCGGGCCACCTCACCGCATGACTTCCCGTAGACCCTGTCTCCAGTCTTAGCGTAGAAGGAGACGTTGCTGTCGATGTAGGTCTCGGCCAACGCTATCGTGCCTCTGCGGCCTCTTCGAGCTCGTCTACCGGGACGTGTCTCGCCCCCGAGGACCGATGAGTACCCAGAGCGGCTCCTTGACCTTCACGAACCGCCTAAGGATGACTTCGCCTTCGGAGATGGCCTCGATGGAAACAATCTCGCCCGCTATGACGCCGGTCCGCTTCCTGACCTCCTTCGGGATGGTGACCTAGAACTTCTCCGCGACCCTCGACCTGGCCATGAATCGAAAGGTGACTGCAGTCCACTTGAAGCCATACCCAATGCTGTAATACAGCAGAAGAGTGACGTGCGACACCGGCCCTAGCCGATGAGCCACTCTCTCGGCGGCCCCTGGCCGCCCGCGCAGTCCACCACCCCCTCCACCCTTCGCAAGAACGACGGACATGCGAAACAGACGAGGAACGCCACCTCCTTACCCACTACAGGGCAGTCGACGCTCTCCTTCTTCATCCTCGATATCGCCTTGGCGCTGGCAGCCCCCTTCAGCTCTTCAGAGACCGCCTTGGGGACCTTCTTCGGCTTGGGCGAGTCGTAGATCTTGACCTTGAACTTTGTATCCGTGGACACGAGGGAACCGTCAGAGAATCGGGATAAAAGTCTGACCCGTGCTCTGGCACTACTGCTTGGCTTCGAGCTCGCGGACCTTGGCCTCGACAGCGACCAACCTTTCGCTCCAGTCAAGTCTCTTGTCAAGACCGTCGACGCGTTCGTCCAGCCGCCTGATCTCGGAGTGGACCGTCCTGAACTCGGAGTCCATCTTGTTCTCCAAGCCGGTCAGCTTGGCCAAGATCCCGTCCATCCGCCCGTTCAACTTCTCTTCAAGCGTGTCCATCCGCCCGTTTGATTGCTCTTCAAGCGTGTCCATCCGCCCGTTTGATTGCTCTTCAAGCGTGTCCATCCGCCCGCTCAACTTCTCTTCAAGCGTGTCCATCCGTCCGCTCAACTTCCCTTCAAGGGCATTCATCTGCCCGCTCAACTTCCCTTCAAGTGTGCTCATCCGCCCGTTCAGTTTCTCTTGAAGCGTATCTATCCGCCCGCTCAGCCTTGAATCCATGGCCTGCATGTCGCCCCGGAGGCCAACGATTTCGCTCTTCATCCCGTTCAGCTCAGGGAGTAGGACCGACTTCAGCCAACCGGGGGCCCTCGAAGCCAATTCCACGCGGCGGTACTCGTGAGTTCTATTTAACGGCGACTCTCGCCGGAGCCCCTGCCCCGAAAGGGGGGCTTCTGAAACAGGGTGCTCCTGCAAGCTTGCACCGTCTGGAAAAAGGGTCACTCGCCACGGGGACCGTCGGACCCAGCCCACGCTGGGAGGAACGAAAGAGGGACCGGCCCGGACTAATTCCTCTTGACTGTGAGGAGTACGATCGCCAGTATCAGGACGATCGCAGTCAGAGCCAGTTTGATGTATTCGTAGTTGACCACGTCGTTGAACGAGCTAGTGTTTGCTGACGAGAGGGAAGCTACGGACGAAGAGATGGCGCTCTGCGCCTGAGAGACGGAACCCTGGATGTTGTTCACAGCCACCAGTCTGTCGTTGAATATCTTGGTCAAGTCCTTCACTTCGATGGCCTGACTCATCAGGAGAACACGCTGGAATGGACCCGCCGAAGTTTAATAAGGCATTCACCTGATCGAAAAAAGGCGACGCTTGAGCAGCGGCGGAAGGGGCCTAGCGGACTGCCCTTCGGACCAGGGTGGTCAGCGCTGCTGCCACAAGAAACGATATGAAGTAGCTGAAGTCCGCTCCTCCGAACCAGGACGCCAGCGCCCCGACCGGAAAGCCGATGCTGATCAGGGGGACCATGAAAGGCACCGAGACGACGACAGAAACCAAATACACCGCCAGCGCTCCGATGTCCCACCCCTTCGGATTCGCCGAGCTCTCGACCGTCGTCCTCCGGGCCAAAAAGAAGTCCACTATCACTATTGCCAGCCAGGGCATGATCCAGTACGACAGCAGCAGGAGGAAGCTCTCGTAGAACGGTTCGAACTGCTCCCCGACGGCGACGGCCAGGACAAACCCGACGACCGCACCTGCGGCCACCGTCTTCCACCTGTTCGTCTTCACCCCCAGCACGAGGGCCGAGAGGGAGTTGGTGTAGAGGTTGAGGGCGTCGGCGGCGAAAGCCCCGAGGATGAGGGTGACCATGGCGACCCAGCCGAACGCTCCGACCGCGCTGTTCAACCCCCCGAAGTAGCTGGCTCCTGACTGGACCGGGGTGATGCTCCCCACCAGGGCACCGACCACCTCGACGGCGAAGGAGGACGCGGCTCCCCCTGCAAGGGCAAGCAGGAGGACCTTTGACTTCGATGCGGTCCGCGGCAGATACCGGGAATAGTCAGACGCGTAGGGGGACCAGGACATCAGGTAGGAGAAGCAGGAAACGAGGACAGTCCCGACCGCACCGAACGAAAGCGCCCCTGTCGCGCCGCCTGGGACGTAGGCCAGGGCCGACCCCAGGTTCGGCAAGGTTATTGCGAAGATCAATAGGAAGAGGACGCCCAGGACGACCGACATCACCTTCTCGAACAGGTGGATGAAGTCGTGCCCGTAGATCGCTATGACCGCCTGGATGACGACATAGGCTGCGGCACCAGCCACGAAGTCTGCCCCGGGGAAGATCACCTGCAGAGCGAAGACGGCCAGTATCGTGTTGACCGTGAACCACCCCACGGTGCTCATCCAGTTCAGGGCGCCGGGGAGGTAGTTCCCAAACCGCCCGAAGGAAGCCCTGGATGAGACGATCTGGGGGAAGCCGAGGGTTGGCCCCATGGCGGCGGCGAGCCCGACGAAGAGCCCGCCCAGCAGGTTCCCGACAAGGAGGATCGGGACCGCCTGAGGGACCGTCAGCCCGAACCCCTGCCCAGAGGGGAGGACGCACAGGACCCCGACGACATAATCGGCGATGGTAAGGTTGGCGGCGAACCAGAGGGTGAAGACCCGCCCGGGCGTGCCGTGCCGCTGCTCGTCGGTGACGTGCTCGATGCCCGTTTTCTCGACCTCGGCTGGCCGGTCGGCCATCTGACGCGGCCGCAGGTGTTGTCGGCTTAAGGGTTCCCTGGGTCCAGGCTCAACCCGACGGTGTCGGCCAAGGAGAGGACCTTCTCCTTCAGCTCCTTCCTCCCGGCGAGGGCGGAGTAGACCGCCAGGAGCCTGAGCTGTCTGGCCACGTCAGACTCGGTCTCCTTCGTCAGCCTCGCCAGCTCCTCCTTCCCCTTCCCCGATATGATGTACCTCCGGGTGTTCCCTTCCCTTTTGGGGAGCTCCGTGATCAGCCCCTTCTTCAGCAGCTCCCGGAGGATCAGATAGATTGAGCCTGGTCCCGGGTTCCACTCTCCCCCTGTCGCTCTTCGGATCTGCCCAGCAAGGTCGGTCCCGGAAAGCGACGACTCGGAGAGCATTTTCAGGGACGCCAGGCGCAACACACCCTTGGGGACGCTAATCATTCTCTCCTGGCCTTGTCATCAGGATGCTTCTGCGCAGAGCGCTTGCGCCTCTCGAGCTCGAGAATCTCCGCCTGCTTCCGGTCGCGAGTCTTCAGTTGCATCTCTCTCTGCAGTGCTAGAGCGATGAAGACGCAGTCATAGACCGCAGCCGCGTTGCCGGACGCAATCTTGTAGGCTGCAACGGCAAGATCCTCGGTGACTGGCACGAGAATCAGAGAGCCCGTTTCGATTGCTCTGAAGAGCCGTTCGACATAGGGGAGTCCATCCGGAATGGTGTGCAGGACCCTATGCTGGACGAACAACGTGTTGGCCACCTCATGGACTATCAGGTCGGGGGCGAGGAACCTCTCGGACGCGAACTCGTCCTGTCCGTTCAGAAGACCTTCGACCACAAGGCTGCTGTCAGCAACAATCAGTGCTTTCGCCCTTCCCGGATAATCCTGACGATTTCATCGGGGTCTACCGTGACCGGATGGGCCGCCTGGAACTCCTTGAGCTCCTGTAGGAATTCCATCCTTTCGCTTTCCATGAGATACCGGTCCAGAGCCTTCCTGACCGTATCCGACAGGGGGCCGTGCTGGAGCAGTTTCTTCTTCTCTTCTTCGGTGACCCTCACGGTGATGGTCGGCATGTCTTACACTCTGTCACACATAACGTCATGTTAAACCTTTCATAGAGTCGGTTGAGTCGGAAGGAGAGGGACGCTCCTGAAACCATCCATAATCATCCACGGAGGGGCGGGCAGTGGCAGGTATGGCAAGACCGACAAGAGGTTCGCCGGTCTGAGTCAGGCTGTGGAAGCGGGACGCTCGGCCATGAAGAAAGGGTCCGGTCTTGATGGAGCGATCGCCGCAGTCAACTTCATGGAGGAGTCGGGGCTCTTCAACTGCGGGAGGGGCGCCTGCCTCACGGCCGAAGGCAACGTCGAGCTCGATGCCGCCGTCATGACTGGAAAGGGTCTCGCTGGGGCCGGAGTGGGAGATGTGACATGCACCTACGCGCCGGTGAAGCTCGCCCGGTGGGTGATGGAGAACACGGAGCATGTGCTGGTCGTCGGGGAGAGGGTGGCGGACTACGCCAGGCTCGCAGGGATGGAGATCGAGAAGGTGAGACCGTCGGAAGCGTCGCTGGGGAAGTTCGCAGACATGAAGAAAGACATGAAACACGCCGACGCACTAAGGATGGTGAAGCGGTTCAGGACAGGAGACACGGTCGGCGCTGTGGCAATCGGAGCTGACGGGATACCCGCGGCTGCGGTGAGCACCGGAGGGAGATGGATGAAGCTGCCTGGGAGGGTGGGGGACTCTGCCGTCCTCGGGGCAGGCGTATTCGCCGACGAGAAGCTGGGAGCTGCGTGCGCCACCGGGACTGGGGAGGACATCATACGCTGCGCCCTTTCATTGAGGACCTGCAAGTTCATGCGCGGACATGACGCCCAAGCCGCTGCGGAGAAGGGGATAGCGTACATCTCCAAGCTCTGGGGGAAGGACAGCGCAGGCATCATCACCGTCGACCTCAAGGGGAGGGTGGGCGCCTCACACAACACTGAGGCGATGGGGAGGGCCTGGTACGACCATGACAAGGGAAAGACAGTCGTCAGGACCTAGCGAGAAATGAAGGGGGGTCTGCTCCGCACCTAGATGGAGTAGACCACTTGCACCGTCATCGAGAACGACTGGGTCCCCGGCATGATGGGAGTGGCGCTGGTTCCCGAACTCACGGATGCGGCGAAGACAGGGTAGCCGTAGTAGGGCTGGGGGGAGTACCCGCCTCCTTCGGAGGCGCTGATGACCCCGGTGATGGACACGCCGAGCGAACTGGCGATGGTCTGGGCCTGCATGTCGGCCGAGCCGACCGCGTTCTTCAGGGCCACGCTGGTGACCTGGTCGAGCAGGGAATGGGTGGCCGCGAAATAGAGGTTCACCTGGTTGGCGCCCGCGTTCACCGCGGTGTCGATCACCTGTCCCGCCCTGAGCCCGAGGGTCTTGGCGCTGCTGCTGGTGATGTTGACCTGGAGCGAGTTGGAAACCGTGTACCCGGTGATGGATGGGACGCAGGAGGAGTAGCAACTGGAGTAGTCGGCGTTGAGGCTGAACCCCTGGGTCTGGATGCTGCTGTTCGAGACCCCGATCCCTTCCAGGGCGCTGATGACGCTGGAGGTGCTCTGGGCGTTGGCCTGGGTGGCCGCTTTGGCAGTGGAGTCCTGGGTCACCACCGTGACCTGGACGAGGGCCTCGTTGGGGGTGTAGGTCGCCTGGCCTGTGGCGCTGACCGCTATCGAATTCAGGGCCGAGCCGGTCGTCGTTCCCGTGCCCACGCTGGTGACCTGGTATGGCTGGAGCTTGTAGGCGACCTCACCCGAGAGGTCCGCCGCCGAGGGCCTCTGCTGCGTGGACCCCCATGCGAAGTACGCGGTGGTGGTAGCGAGGACGAGAGTTGCCGCGAGGAGTGCGATGACGGTTCTTGAAGTCTGACCGCTTCTCTTCATTGGAGGACCCGTGGGGTCCGCCGTAGTTAGTTCTAGCTACCCGAACAGCCATTCCACTGGCGAGAACAGCCGCAGCAGGTCCCTGGAGCGCGCATCATTAAGAGCCTATCCCAAAAATAACCCAAGGAGCCAGGTCGTTCCTGCCCTGGTCTACGCGTATCAGTGCTGCCGCGCTCAAAACAACGGGGGAGGAGCAGAGCCCCTGCCAATGGAATTGTGTGCGCCACTGGTTGGAAGGTTGCGGGTCCAGTGTCGCCATCTGCACAAACCCGCTGAGCTTCGCCTTGAGCAACAAAACGCGGCTGAGCTCTTGGCCCTTTCTTTGATTCCAGCACAAGCATCATCCCGCATAATGGAAGCTGGAAAATCGAAATAAAAGGGGTTTCTTTGCAGCTGATACTAAGACGGCAGATACCAGACGTTGAAGCTGAAGGTGAATTCTTGGATATTCGAGCTGTATGCGATGTTCAGAACATGCTGAGAATAGCTGCCCACTTCAATCGTGCCAAGTGTCTGAACGTAAGCACCAGTATTGGTGAAGACTCCGTTTGAATTGAGGACTCGGACCATTGCAAGACTCGTCGGGTCGTGGAGCCACGTACCATCGATTTCGACTCCTAGTATCTGAACCGTAGATATTGCTCTCGAGAGAGGAACAGCTCCGACGTTATTGACTTGGTATACCTGCCATGCTCTGCCAGCATGACCGTCTTGGATAGTCACTGTCGTGACTTGTGTGACGCCCGCAATTGTCCATTGGGTACCGTAGGCGGCCGGAACATAAGGAGGGGCACTGTAACTTGCGGTGGCAGAGACTGCGGCGACTGGAAGGAGTAATGCAAGCGCTGTGAGTATGACTGCTACCTTTTCTTTGGGATGCATCGAGTCCGATGGCGGCGGTATCCGTCTTTTACGGGTTAGGGGCGTCTTCCCCGTGAAATCCTGATTGAGACCTTATCCCGATATCGTTCTCCGGTATGTCATGATGAAGCACGCCAGCTGGACGAGCCCGAGGTAGTTCTCTGCCTTCTTCTCCCACCTGATGAGGAGCTTCCTGAACCTGATGAGCCAGGGCGCGCTCCTCTCCACCACCCACCACTTCGGCTTGTACCTCTTCACAGGCTTCTCCATCTCTCCTCTGCGGCGCATGTGGGGTACGTACATCCTCTCGATCGCTGCGCTTCTGATCTCCGGGTAACCGCACCCTTTGTCGAGGCAGAGGTGCTGTCCATGGTATCGAGTCGGAGCCGGGCTCTTCACAACTGCGCTGTCGAGGGTCTCTGTGGCTGCATTCATATCATGCGTATTGGCCCCTGTGATCACAACGGCGAGAGGATTGCCCCTCTGGTCGGTGAGGATATGCCTCTTCGCCCCCAGCTTGCCCCTGTCGGTAGGGTTGGGGCCTGTACTTTTTCCCCCCCGAGAGGCGCCTTCACGGAACTCGAGTCGAGGGACTACCATCTCCACTTGATTCCTTTCGACGCGTCGTACTTGTTCAGGAGCCTTGCCCACAGCTTCTGGAAGGCGACTTCCCCGACCCACTGCTGGAACCTTCTGTGGCATGTCGAGCCAGAACCGCACTCCTTCGGAAGGGACTTCCACTGGCATCCTGTCCTCAGCAAGTAGAGGATCCCATCGAGCACCTTCCTGTAAGGCACCGGAGGCCTCCCCATGGTGCCTGGCTTCTTCTCCCCCAGAATGGGAGCTATCTCTTCCCAGAGGTCATCCGGGATACACCTGACTGTCGGCAGTTCTGTCGCGGTCTTCATGGAGGGAAAGTGTGACGCGAGGCGCTATCACGTATCGACTCGAAGAAGGTTAGCCATCAACCTTTTTCTGGGATAGGCTCTAAATAGCAACCAGAGAAGCTGACCAGAGAAGAGTCCTGAGCGAGAGGAAGACACCGAGAGGGATCTGGGCCCTGAGGGGGGTAACCATCGCCGTCGCGCTCGTGGTCATCCTGGCCGTCGGGACGGTCGCATACTCGGCCTACGAGGACTACTCCGCGGTCAGGCCGGAGCTCACCGGGGGGTCGCACCAGCCGGTGGGAGGGATAACTCAGAGCGGGAACTCGGCGACCGTCTCCCTCAACTTCACGATTCCCAACGGAGGGCTGTACACCCTCGACGTCACCCTGACCTGTGACAACAGCAACCCCAACGTCGTCTGCCTGGCGGGGCATGTGAGCGTCCCTCCAGGGGGACAGCAGGTGCTGCGGTTCAGGATGACCATCACCAACGTCCAGCAGTACGTCGCATCCAGCGACAAAAGGATCAACGGGACTGTGGCCATGGGCCTGGAGCCGTTCGTGAGCATCTCCATAGGCACCGACCTGAGCGGGCTCGTGAACATCCAGGGAGGATAGATGTCGTTCGGGAAGACGTTCACGGCAAGGAGAAGAGTCGTCAAAGCGCTGTGGGCCCTGGTCATCAACGTGACTGTCTGGGTGGTCGTCCCCTACTACATCGGGACCCTGCTGGTGGGGAGGGTAGGAGGGAGCCCCCTCACGATACCGACCTTCGTCTACGAGTTCGGCGCGCTCTTCACCGTCCTCGACGTCGGGGCCGCCTACTTCGACGGGCTGGGAGCCTGCGTCCCGTTCCTGAGCGGGGTCGCGGTGCTCAGCGCCGTCTATCTCTGGCTGGTGACCAACGGCGGGGACCTCTCGGTAGCCGCGAGCGGGATCACCGTCGCCCTCGACATCCGGCTGCTGGTTTACATCTTCATCGTCCCTTCTGTCTGGGCAGCCATCAGGGCGCCGATCGCGTACGTAATCTGGAGGAGGGCCCTCCGCGGGGCGCCTCCCGTTCCTTCCGGCCACTCACCTTAAAATCAGGCACCGGGTCGGCGCCGAACGTTGAAGGCCTACTGTCTGTCCCACCGCAAGGACGTCGACGGCCTCGGTTCCGGATCCCTCGCGGTGGCCGCCACCGGGGGGCAGATCCTGCTCACGGACTACGACGACATGATAGAGACCCTGCGGCGCATCCCGGGCGACGCGGAACGGGTGGTCATAAGCGACCTCGGTGCGGATAGCGCGGACTTCCCGCAGTTCCTGGCGGAGATCCGGCGGATTTCGGCCAGCGCCAAGGTCACCTACATCGACCACCACTTCATGTCCGACGAGGCCAGGCGCAAGCTGAAGCGGACCGGAATCCAGCTGGTGCACAACGTGAAGGAGTGCGCGAGCATCTTGACCTATGAGACGTTCAAGGACGTCCTCCCCGAGCGGGCGAGGCTGATGGCCCTCTGCGGGGCCGTGACCGACTACATGGACGATTCGCCGATAGCGAAGAAGATGATGGAGAGGACCGAGAGGCACTTCGTCCTGCTCGAGGCGACGATGCTCTCGTTCGCCCTGGGGAACCACTCGGACGAAGAGGGGTATCCCGAGATGCTGGTCGGGGAGCTGGCGAAGATGAAGATCCCCCACGAGATCGGGGGGGTCCCCGGGTCGGCTCTGGCCCAGGTTGCGAAGGAGGCATCTCTCGGCGAGGAGGTGAAGGCGGGAGGGACGAAGGTGGGTCGGCTGGCGTACATGGTGGTCGAGCGCTATTCGACGAGCATAGTGTCCAAGGTGCTCCTCGGAGCGTTCGACGTCAGGGTCGGGGTCGCGCTGAAGCAGAACCAGCCCGGCTGGTACGAGGTGAGCCTCCGCTCGGTCAGCGACTCCAAGGTCCACCTGGGACGGACGATAGGTAGGATTGCCGCGAGACTGGGGGGGAGCGGCGGAGGGCACAGAAGGGCGGCGGGGTGCAGGATACCCGCGTCCAAGATGGACGAGATGATCTCGGCGCTCGTGAAGAAATCCTAGTTCTTTGTCGACGTCACGACTATCGACCCCCCCATCTGGGTCTCGTGGATGGACGTCTTCCCGATGAACTTCGAGAGGATGGCAGTCAGCTCCGAGTTGTGGAAGACCAGATTGTAGGTGTCGAAGAGGGAGCCGTACTTGAGCCCTACCCTCCCCGTCGAAGCGGCCCCGATTATGGGGGGGATGGTCCTGAGGTACATCGCGACAGCAAGGGCCTTGACGGGGTCGTCGGGCTTCCCCAGGTCGCAGATGGCGAAGCGCCCCCGGGGCTTCAGGACGCGTCTGAGCTGGGCGAGGGTGACGGGGAGGTCGTGGGCGTCCCTGACCGCGAACCCCGACACCGCTCCGTCGAACACCCCTTCCCGGAACGGCAGGTGCTCGAAGATCGCCTGGACCGCGTTGGGGAACCCGGACGCCTTCAGCATCACACGAGACGCGTCGAGGAGGACCGGGTCCCCGCCCAGCCTGGCGACGACCTTTGACATGGTCCCCGGGCCGGCCCCGAGGTCCAGGACCAGGTCCCCCTTCCTCACGGCGAAGGAGACCGCCTCGCGGCGCATCCTCCTGTCGGCGAAGAGGGATATCCTGCTGGAAGCCTCCTCATAGGAGGGGACTATCTCCTGTAGCGAGTTGACGATGTAAGCCCACTTGTGCTGGAGACCCGGCCGCCTTTGCTTCATTGCCTGCCGTTGAGGGTCCACCCACTGGTTTTTGTGCCATTTGCTGACCCGTCCTCGTGCGGGCCCGTTCGTGAGGTTAGGAATATATCGGGTCGACGAATGCCGCCGGCTGACTTGACCCAGAAGCCGCAGCGGTCGTATCTCGTGGGCTTCACCGCTGCCACGGTCGTCCTTGTGATCGTCTCGGCCGTCTCGGTCACCTACTACTACTCGTCGAGCGCAGACCTGCTCACCAAGGACCAGGAGATACTTCATCTGAGGGCGCAGATGCTGGTGCAGAACTTCACCGCGCTGGAACTGCAGCTCAAGATCTTCGAGCTGAATGGCAACATCACCCTGTTGAACCAGCAGATAACCGGGCTCACGCAGAGCCAGAGCGCATCAGGTTCCGAGATTGCGTCGCTGGTTGGCCAGGTGGCACGGCTCGAGAACCAGTCCGCCTTCCTAAGCCTTGAGCTTTCGGTGGTCGAGGGGGCGGCAGGGAGCGTCACGATCCATCCCTACTTCGTCAACAATACGGTGACGGTAGCACCGGGCACCACCGTGCAAATCACGAGCCAGAGCCCCGGACAGGCCGGCACCCTCGCATTCGTCTCCCCCACCGGCTGCACGAGTCCGGGGGACAGCATCCAGTCTTCGAGCCCCACCTTCGTCTACTACATCCTCCTCGACTCGACCAGCAAGGCGACAGTCCGTTCCGACTATGAAAACGTGAACGCGACGTCGTTTTCGTTCTCGTTCCAGAACGTGGGCCTGTCGCCGGTCAGTTGCACCTTTTCGCTCTTCTACGTCGACCACTGACCTGGTCCGGCATGGTGACCCGATTCGCTCCGCGCGGACGATCCCGCACGGCCTTCTGCTCCGCGTATCAAGGCCGCTTCCTCTCCTGCGGTCCATGCGGTTTCCCGGACGGTCAACCTCATCCATGGAGGCCAGTCGTCGCGATTCAAAAAAAAGAGGAAGGAAGGCGGACTAGCCGACTAGTTCGCCGTTCCCAACTTCAGCGGTCCCAAGACAAAACGCGAACCGTTCTCGGAAAGGAAGGTACTCTCGATCCCCGTCAGGACGACCATTACCCTCGCATGCCCGTCCATAGTCGGATCGACCCTGGCACCCCACACGACCTTCGCCTTTGGAGGGAGTGACTTCGTGACGAGTTCCCCCGCCTTGGTCACTTCTTCCAGGGTGATGTCGTGCCCTCCGGTCACGTGAATCAAAGCCCCTTGCGCTCTTGTGATGTCCTTGATGTCAAGCAGCTGACCCTCGATGGCCTGTCTCACCGCCCGCTCGACCCTGTCCTCGCCCTCGGCGTACCCGACCCCTATGGCCGCGAGGCCCTTCCGCTCCATTATGGCGCGCAGGTCTGCGTAGTCGATGTTGATCAGACTAGCCGTGGTGATGGTCTCCGTTATCCCCTTGACGAACTGCCCTACTAGCTCGTTCGCCACTCCAAGCGCGTCCTGGAGCGGGAGATCGCCGGCGACCCTCGCCAGTTTGCTGTTATCGATGGCTACGACCGTGTCGCAGTGGTTGCGCATTCTTTGGAGCCCCTTCTTCGCGTTCTCGTATCTGTAACGCTCGACCGCGAAGGGCAGGGTGACGACGCCTATCACCAGCCTTCCCGGAGCCCTGAGGGTCTCCGAGTAGACTCGAGCTGCGCCCGTCCCCGTGCCGCCTCCAAGCCCAGCGCACAGGAAGACGATGTTGGAGCCGTTGATCTCCTTGGCTACGTCCTCCAGGGAGCCCCTGGCGGCCTCGGCGCCCTTGTCGGGGTACCCGCCCGCCCCCTGTCCGTGGGTGAGCTTCTCCCCCATCAGGATGCGCCTGTCCGCCTTTGTTATGCTGAGGTGAGCAGCGTCTGTGTTGGCCGCGACGAGCTTTCCGCCCGCCAGCCCCCGCTGCTTTATCCAAGACACGATATTGCTGCCTGCACCGCCGAGCCCAACGACCGAGACGTTAGGCCTGGCCATGCGCATGGCTGCTTCGATTCGTTCTGCCTCGAGAAAGTCTTGTGTTGATGCTTGTGCTGACATTTTCTTCGTCCGCGGGCACTCCTATATAACCTTCAGATAATAAGTCGTGAGGATATGAAATATAGACTCGGAATACTGCGAGAATTTTATTAATTGTTAGCTATCATTAGAAGAATGATGGTCTCGGTGCCAGCCACGGGAGGGGCGTCCCTCGACTGCGGCTCAATGGAGACGTATCGGAGCGGCCACGGGAGGCCTCGCGACTCGGGGGCCGGCGGCCGCCCATTTCCATGAGGCACCCCAGGCCAGGCCCGAACCAATGAGAAGGAAGCTCACGATATTCTGTCGAAGCGCTTCATGACGCCTGCAACCTTGCTTGCAACATCCGAGGGCGTGATGTGCATCCCGAACTCCTTCGCAGCCTCGACACCGGCTGCCCCGTTGACGTAGGCAGCCGCACATGCAGCTTCGTAGGGGGGGACCTTCTTCGCCAGCAACCCTGCAGTCACGCCGGTGAGCACGTCACCCGTCCCTCCGACGGTCATGGCAGGAGAGTGGGTCTCGTTGACTGCGACCTCTTCGCCGTCTGAAATGATGTCGGTCGGGCCCTTCAGGAGCACGGTCAGGCCGGCTTTCTTGGCCTCGGTTGCGACCAACCTAACCCTTCCTTCGGTGTCGTCTGGGAGTCTCTCGCCGAAGAGCCTCTCGAACTCCCCCGCGTGCGGAGTGACCACCGCTTTCGTCCTCCTGATCGACGGAAGGACCTGGCTCCGGAGCGCGTCGGCGTCCACCACCAGCGACCTGCCACCCCCCTTCATCTGGTTGAGGGCCTGCGCCACCGACTCGGGCTTCTGAGCCCCCAGCCCCGGCCCCACCGCGAAGGTGTCGACGTCAGGGACCCACGACATCAGTTTCGAGACGTTCCCTCGGGTCAGCTTCGAATCGGGGAGGGGCACCACTATGAAATCCGGGGAAAGCGACCTCACTGCCGTGGCTATCGAGGCAGGGACCGCGACGTAGACGAGGTCCACCCCTGACCTCATCGCACCCATGGCGCAGAGGAACGGGGCGCCGTGGTAGAGCCTGCTGCCGCCTACGACGCAGACGGTCCCGTTCATCCTCTTGTGGGCGTCCTTCCGCCGGGGGGGAATCGCCTTCGCGACCAGATCCGCGTCGATGGTGACCGGGGTCAGTAGCTGTACCGCCTCTGCTTCTGCTCCAGGGTGACCAGGGACTCGATGGGGCAGGTGAGACCGAGCCTGCTCTTCAGCCTGGGCATCGCCTGCTCGATGGAGGCTATCGCGAACACACCGACTATCTTCGCTTTCCCCTTCTCTGCCATCCTGGCGAGGGCCTCAATGGTAGTCCCGGACCTCACCATGTCGTCGACGACCAGCAGATGGTCTCCCTTCTTCAGCGAAGTCTTGGGGAGGTAGAGGTACTTCACCGAAGACGGGCCATAGACCGCCTTCTGCTCCACGAACTCGTCGACCCCCAGGTCCTTCTCCCCCCTCACGACTGCCAGGTTGACGTTGAACTCTCCGGCCACCTCCGCGGCCAGAGGGACCCCGTCGACCTCCATGGTCATCACCCTGTCGACCGGGACGACGCTGAACTCGCTGAACACCACCTTGGCTATGGCCCTGAGCAGCCCCATGTTCGACACCACTGCGCTGATGTCGTAGGACCCGTCCTGGCTCACCCTCACGTTGTCCATTATCATCTTCCGGAGCAGCTTCTCTCTGAAGGTGGCGATGAACTTCTCCGACCGCTGGGCGCTCGGGAGGACGTGGCCGCGGACATACCTGCTCAAGATCGGGGCAGAAAGGCCGAGGGCAGCGGAGAGCTCCTTGTAGCTGTAGCTCTTCTTCAGGGTGGCCAGGAGCTCCACCGAAGAAATGCGCGTCTTCACGTCTGCTACCCTGCTCATGGCGCTGCGGTGGGGTCTTCACATGGGGGATTAAATTAGTCTATGCCCACAACTGCGAATTTTAGCCTCTCGACCCTAGGTCTCCACGGCCACGAGACGAGTCTGGCCAAGGACCGAAGAAGACGAGGGCCTGTCCGTCCCCTGAAGCAGGGGCGGGGCAGGGTGGAAAGAAGCGACGAACCCAGGCCGGCCCAGCAGGAGGGTATTGACCCGCATCTGCCCAGATTTGTCAGAGCTTATAGCGCGCCCTCCGCAGCGGCGCCGAGCTTGGGGCTCTCGTTCGAAGTCAGAGAATCTGACCTTCTCGGAAGGGTGGGGACCCTCAAGGTGGGGAGGAGGGCCCTCGAGACCCCGTACATGTTTCCGGTGATACACCCGGTGAGCCAGATCGTCCCCACCGCGGACCTCAGGGCCATGGGGTATCCCGGGCTGATGACCAACTCCTACATCATCCACTCGAGGCGGAAGGAGGAGGCGCTCGAGAAGGGGATTCACGACCTCCTCGGGTTCGACGGCATGTTCATCACCGACTCGGGCGGATACCAGGTCCTGGAGTACGGCGACCTCGAAATAGGCTACGGGGACGTCGCCAGGTTCCAGGCGGACATCGGGACAGACCTCGCCGTGACCCTCGACAGGCCGACCGGATATCCGCAGACGAGAGCACGGGCGCTGGAGACCGTGGAGTATAGCCTGACGAACGCCAGGGCCACATTGAAGGAGTTCGGAGGCAGGGAGACCGTCTGGGTGGGGCCCATCCAGGGAGGACTCTACGGGGACCTGGTGAGGAAGTCGGCGAAGTCCATGGTCGCTTCCGGGTTCGAGTTCCTGGCCCTCGGGAGCCCTGTGCAGGTGATGGAGAACTACATGTTCGCAGACCTGGTTGGGATGATAGTGGCAGCCCGCAGGGCCATCCCCTACGCGACTCCCCTTCACCTCTTCGGGGCTGGCCACCCGCTCACGATGGCCCTGGCGGTCGCACTCGGGTGCGACACCTTCGACTCTGCCAGCTACGTCATCTTCGCGAGGACGGGACGGTACATGACCCGGAGAGGGGTCTCCACCCTTCAGGCGATGAAGTACCTCCCCTGCAGCTGCCCCGTGTGCACGAAGACCACTGTCAGCGGCCTCCTCGAGCTCGACCGCAACGAGAGGACGAGGCGGCTTTCGATGCACAACCTCTTCGTCCTGAGGGAAGAGCTCGAATCCTGCAAGGAGGCCATATCGGAGGGGAGGCTGTGGGACCTCGTCGAGGAGAAGTCCATGGCCCACCCGCGCCTGAGGGAGGCCTTCCTCGAACTCGCGAAGCACTCCGAGGACCTTTCTGTCGGGACCCCGGCGCTGAAGGAGAAGGGGCTCTTCGTGAGGACGAAGGAAGACCTCCTCCGGCCCGAGCTGCGGATGGCTGCCGCACGGCTATCAAACGCGACGTCGAGGTCGTCGAGGGATGCCGAGATCGTCGAAGGGGACCCTGAGAGGCCGGGGAGAAGGGGACGCCACGGCGGCGCAGACCTCTACAGGGTCCACCCTAGTCTGGGGTTGTATCCGGTCGAACTCGAGTTCCAGTACCCATTCAACCAGACGGAGTCGGCTCTCCTCGAAAGACCGGTCGGAGAGGCCGAGGCGAAACGAAGGCTAAGACTAATGGGGTACAGGAAGGTAACCGCCAGGAGGAGCAGGCGCCCTGCGAGAGTCAGGAGTACACAGACCCGGCGGGGCGCTTCTCCTTCTCCTCGATCATCTTCAGCTCGCCCTCGATGACCTCGGCCCCCTTGATCAACGGCAGGGTGTTGGCTTCGAAGTGGTACCTCCTGGACAGGAAGTCCACCGCCGAGGCGGCAGCGCGCGGGTCCACCCTCTCCGTGTTGGAGTAGGCAAGCACGGCCAGGGCAGGGAAGGAGTGCATCTCGAACGTGTTGAGGAGGGAGGCCACGGGCCCCACTATCACCCTGTCCTCCTCGAAGACCGGCTCCGACGGGAGGCCGCCCCCCGAGGCGAAGGCGCTCGTCATGGCCACCTTGTACCTGCTGTCGTCGGTCCTCAGAGCCTCGTCGAGCCCTCCGACCAGCGCCACCTCCTTCACCCCCGAGGACATGATCCAGTCCGCCAGCTGCCTGTAGAACTCGTTCTCCCTGTCCCGCACGGGGGACACCTCCGCCTTCAGGAGGGAGAGGTCTCTCGCGACGAAGACCTCATAGGGGGTGGAGATCCTCCCGTCGGCCTGGGACGCGACCGCCGGCGCGTTCTCGTAGTCGATGAATAGCTTCCGCTGCGCCTTCAGCTCTGTGATGAGGAACTTCACGGTCCAGTACCCCGTCGCTCCGATGCCGTGGAACCCGGCGACGAGCGAAGTTCCGTCAAGCCTCGCGCCCTCGGGGACGATCTTCAAGTTCGCCGCTGAGCAGAATTCGTTCGGGACTTAAACCTGAGGGGTCGGCACGGCGCCCACTGCCGGCTTCCTCCTGAGCGCCAACACCGCGGCGACTAGGGAGACGATCGCCAGGGCGGCGACCCCGAAGACCAGGTAGGCAAGGCTGGCTATGGTCCCGGCCTGGGTGCTGACGCTGAAGTAGGTCGTGAGTGTCGAAGACTGGCCGTCAGACTGGGTGGCAGTGAGCATCAGGGTGTGGACTCCGTCCGGGAGCGACCCGATGTTCACCGTCCCGCGGGCCGTCAGCCCAGACGAGGACGCGGCGGACGTGACGCTGATGGGAGCCCCGTCGACTGCGGCCGAAAGCGAGCTGTCATTCAGCAGGGCCCCGGAGACCTGGACGGTGAACCCGGTGTTCCCTGTGAGGGGCTGCGAAAGGCCCGAGACGGAGATGACGGGGACGGGCGGGCTGAGCCTGCCGACCTTGGTCCCCTGCGCCGTTGTGAAGGTGGAGTTCGACACTCTGAGCGTCCCGATCTGCGAGTTGTCCAGGGTGACCTTCGAGTTCGTGATGACCAGGCTCCCGATGGACACGCCGCTGAGGGTGATGTCGAGCCCGTCTATCGATAGAGCTGTCGCGCCGACTCCGGAAAGGGAGTAGCCGTCCCCGTTCACGGTCACGAGCGGCGCGCTCTTCACGCTGGTCTGGTCCAGGAGGGTCTCGTTGTAGTAGATGTATGGGAGGACGTTGACGTAGGAGCTGGCCGGGACGACGTTGGACGCCGACTCCGACTCGCCGCTGATGAAGATGGTCCAGGGTCCCGACTGCAGGGACGCCGTGTTCCCGGTGAAGGCGTTGGCCGAGGTGAGAGGGGACGGGATCTGGTACTGCGCGTACCACCCTCCGAGGGAGGAGACGTAGACCATGGGGACCGAAGTGAGCCCGGTGCTGTCAGCGGAATAGGCCTCGTATACATACCCCGAGGGGATGAACGTCGCCAGGAAGACACCGGAAGTCACTGGCGCCCGGGTCGAGTCGGTGATCTTGGCCACGGTGCTGACGTCCTGACCGGCGTAGACGCTTACCGGGTCGTTGGCCACGGTGTACGAGAGGTTGGGCCCTCCGACGTAGAACCCTGTCGTGTAGTTGCCGAGGATGGGGGCGGTTGTGCTGTTGTAGGACTTGTATGAGGAGAGGAACTCGAGCCTGTAGAACCCCTGCGTCAGGTTGTCCGGGATGGTGAAGTTCGCCTGCTGGAACTTGAAGAAGTTGAAGACCCCGAACTGGACCGTGTTCGGCGCCGGGGCCAGCTTCACCGATGCCATGAGAGTCCCGGAGAGCGAGTAGATGCTCGCTGTCACGTTGGAGGTGAATATTCCGTTCCCCGACGCAAGCTCGGTCTCCGCCAGCAGGGTCGTCAGCTGGCCTGGGGAAGCCGAAGGTATCGCTTCGTCGTTGGGGGTTATCATCACCCCTGTGACCTGCTCGCCGACGTAGAGGTACATGGTGGCAGGCGCGAACGACGGCCCGCTGACCAGCACCGTGTAGGTCCCCTGGGGCTGGCTGGGGGCAAGGGTCACCGACGCTGCGTACGCCCCGACTCCGAGCGGGGTGAGCGGGACCGAGGTCACGGTCGTCCCTCCGTAGATCAGCTGCGCAGTGAGGGTGGCGTTGTTGATCGGCGCTCCGCCTGCGGTGCCCGCGCTGGTCTGAATGTCGAACGAGACCCCGGGCGTCACTGCCGTTCCGAACGGGTAGGGGAGGGGCCCGAGGATCCCGATGCTGTCCCCTACGGTGACCTCGGCCATCCCGTGCCCGGAGAGGGACCCCGAAGACCCCGAGACCGTTATCGTCCACTGCCCCGGAGGGTCGCTGGCCGAGATCCTGTGGGTCCCGGTCCAGGAGCCTGTGAACGAGAGCGGGACGGTCGCAATCACCCCGCTGGGGCCTTCTATGTCAGCTGTGAAGGTCCCCGAAGCGACGCTGGCGCCAGACGGGCCGGTGACGGTCGCCGAGATGTTGAAGCTTTCGCCCGGGACATACTGCGTGGGTGCCGCCGAACTGGGACCCGCGCTCGTGCTCACCTTGACGTTGAGCCCCTGGACCTGCGCCCTGATGTCAGCCGCCAGGTTCGGGAGGTTCGGAGACCCCATTCCGGTCACGAGGTTGTATCCGGGGCCTGCCTGGTACGCCCCATTGAAACCGTAGGTCACCTGGTGGAAGTCCCTGTTGTATTCGGCCTTGTTACCATAGATGGCGTAGAGGTACGGGTTCAGGTTCCCCAGGCTCCTCCCGACAAACTGGTCCATGTCGGCCGCCATCCCGGCCCAGAGCGGGGACGAGAGGCTGGTCCCTCCGATTACGAAGCTGGATCCGCCTATCACGACGATGAACCCGGTGTATGGGTTGGCATCGGCTGCGACGTCAGGCGCGGACCTCATCTTCGATGAAGCGACCCCGGCCTGGTAGTACGGCTGCGGGAAGATGGCGCTGTACCCACCCCCCGAGCTCACGCCCTGTGGGCCGACGTACTGGGGGGAGACGCTCCACGCCTCTTCCCCCTGATAGGTGGCTGTGGAGTTGAAGTAGGAAGAGACCTCGATATGGGGGGTCAGGAAGAGCGTCGTCCCCCCGACCGCGGTCACGAATGGAGAGTCTGCGGGATACGGAGCCGTGACTTCGGTTGTGCCGTCGAAAGCCCCATAGTCTCCCGAAGATGAGAAGAAAGTGATCCCTTCCTCGGCGCCACGCTGGAGCCAGTACTCGACGTAGGGATAGTTCAGGAATCCCGACGCAGACCACCCGGACTCCCCGAAGGAGTTCTCCCCTATCCCCCAGCTCATACTGACAACGTTCCCCAGCCTGTGCGTCACCACGAGCTTGATCGCCTCGAAGAGAGCATTGCTGGCGTTCGCCCCGATGATGAGGTTGACGTGGGCGTAGGGGGCCATGGCGTGGGCAGCCTCCACGTCCAGGGCGGTCTCCGAATCCCACCCGGAAGCTATCCCCAGGCTCGGCTCATAGGGCCCCACCGGGATGACCGTGAGGTTCAAGTTGGGGAGGCCGAACTCCCTGTCGAAGGTCGCCAGGTCCTGGTAGATGGTCGGGTCCCCGTAGGCGTCGATGATGGCTATCGTCTCTCCTCTCCCGCCGTAGCCGGACGAGATGAGAGAGTCTGCCCCGTAGGCGCTCTGCAGCGCCCTGGCACCGTAGTAGGTCGCGGCATACTGGAAGTTCTGGGGGAGCATTGCAGACCTGGGCCGCGAGGACTGGTCGACCGTCGTCCCCCTCAGCTGCCCCAGGATTAGGTAATCTGGAGTGAACGTGGCCGCCCTGGCGCCGGAGGAAGTGGTGGGCTGAACTTGCTGAGGTGCAGACGCCAGCAGGGCAAAGGCCGGCACCGCCTGGAAGGCGAGAAGGGTGACGGCGAGGAGCGCAACGACACGCGAGGCTGGCCTCGTCGATTTCAAAGATGCCGATAGCATCCCGCGGGAGTATAAGAGCATGTGGTGGGCGTGGTGATTTTGCGTTTCATCTCGGAAAGGCTTAACTACACGGAAAAAGGCGCAAGTTTCAAGAGTTTACGATTCGTTGGAAGTTAAGGTGCTTGGAGCTGCCAGGCAGGTCGGCCGCTCCGCGTTTCTCGTCTCACATAAGGACAGCAAGATCCTGCTCGACTACGGGGCGATGACCACGAAGGTCCCAGGGTTCCCGATGCACGTCCCCCCGAAGGACATCAAGGGGATAGTGCTCAGCCATGCTCACCTCGACCACTCGGGGGCGGCTCCGCTGCACTTCCTCAGCGGAAGCATGAAGCTGCACGCGACCCCGGTGACGTCGGAGCTTTCCAACCTCCTCATACAGGACTTCATCAAGATCTCCGGGCAGTACCTCCCCTTCGAGTTCCTCGACCTGATGGCGATGAACTCCAACACCGTCAACCATGGATACTTGGAGCCGTTCAACATAGGGGACTTCACCATACAGTTCTATGACGCCGGGCACATACCGGGGTCCGCGGTCGTGGCGGTGGAGGCGGGGAACAAGCGCCTCCTCTACACCGGGGACATCAACGGCAGTGAGACGAACCTCCTGCAGGGGTCGTGGAAGAACCTCGGCGAGGCGGACATGGTGATCACGGAGTCGACCTATGCGACCGCAGACCACCCGGGGAGGAAGAAGGCGGAAGACGAGCTGGTGGAGTTCGCCAGTGCGGTCGTGGAAAGGGGAGGGATCCTGCTGGTCCCGGCGTTCTCAGTGGGGAGGGCCCAGGAGATCGCCATGACCCTGGTGAAGAACGGGTTCAGGCACCCGATAGCGATGGACGGCATGGCGCTCAAGGTGAACGGGATACTCCTCCGGTACCAGGAGTACCTGCGAGACCCCACGGCTCTCCGGAGGACCCTCGAGACCGTGGAGGAGGTCACGAGCTGGACCCAGAGGAGGAGGCTGGTGAAGAAGCCTGGAGTGATCGTATCACCGGCGGGGATGCTCGTCGGAGGCTCTTCGATCTTCTACAACGAGCACCTGTCGATGAACGAGAAGAACGGAGTAGCGATAGTCAGCTTCCAGGTCCCAGGCACGCCGGGGAGGACCTTAATCGACAAGGGGCTGACAATCTACAGGGGGAAGCCGACCAAGGTGAAGGCAGAGGTGAAGCGCTTCGATTTCTCGTCCCATAGCGGCAGGTCTGAGCTCCTGAGCGACCTGAAAGGGGTCGGCGGGAGCCCGAAGTTCCTCACCGTGCACGGCGAGGAAGAGTCGTGCCTTGCTCTTGCGAAGGAGCTGCACGATGGCTTCGGAGCTGAGGCGACGGCTGCTATGCCAGGACAGGAATTCACCGTCTAAATACCGAGTACGCATACCCAGGACGAAGTTGAGCGACCAGGCCCCTCCAGTCGAGAAAAAGCGGGTCACCCCGCTTAATCTGATGGTAGCTTCCCTCGTCGTCGTCATGATACAGGCGGCTGCCCTCGGCATCACGTACCTGAACTACCCCACCTACACGGCTGTGGTGAGCTCCACCGGTCCAAGCTACGCACCGGCAGGGACGAGCCCAGTGGGGTCGATATTCAACGCCATCTTCCTCGTCGCGTTCGCGTTTGTCCTTACCGTGGCCCTGGTCTGGCTCCTGAGGCGGAAGATGGTCCTCTCCTTCAAGGTGGTGATATTCGGGTCCGTGGCGTTCTCTTCGTTCGTCCTGACCCTGATCACCGCCGACGCCTTCGCGGTCAACTTCCTCCCAGCTAGCATGGAGCTCCCGTTCGCGTTCGGGGTCCCGTCCGCCATCGTGCTTGTGCTTGCGTACATCATCTTCGTGAAGAACAGGGTCTGGATCGGCACGGCGATCCTTGCCTTCGTCGGAGCGGAGGTCGGGAGCTTCTTCGCAGAGACCCTCGGCTTTTGGACCGCGCTCGCCCTTCCGATAGCGTTCGCAATCTACGACATCTATGCGGTCTTCAAGGGGCCCCTGAAGTCACTGATCGGAACGAACCCCGGAATAGCCCTCGTCGGGATGTCCATCAAGGCAGGCGAGTTCACCCTCGGCCTCGGAGACATCGTCTTCTACTCTCTCCTCCCCTCGCTGGCGTTCGCCCAGTTCTACGGGACCTTCGGGATACTCCCTGCGCTTTTGACGATACTCGCCATCGACGTGGGGATGGTGATCACGCTGTATCTTCTGTCGAGGCGCAGGCTCCTCCCGGGGCTCCCGATACCGATGCTCCTTGGGGTCCTCGTGATAGTGCGGTATCTGGTCTAGAACTCGACGACAGGGGTCTTCGTCCCCTTGATCAGGACGTCAGCGTCAGCCGAGGTCGTCTTGAACGTGTAGAGCCCGTCCTTCGTCCTGAGCTTGACCTTGGCGTCCTCTCCGCGGCGAGATACCCTGATTTCGGAGGCGGACTCCATCAGCTTGTCGAACTGCCCCTTGTCTTTAATCTCCTTAGGCACAGAGAAGGGTCCAATGCGGCCGGCTTATGAACACTTTCGGCGTCCCGTATCTTCGGATATTATTAAATAAGCAGAAAGCGCATAACGGGCGATGAAGAAAACCACGACTCTTGCTACTCTTGCCTTTTCATTCATTCTAGTTGCATCCCCTCTGGCAGCTATGGCGGCATCGTCCAATTCAGGCAACTCAGACTTCAACTACATCCCGCAGGAGATCTACCAGCTCGCTAGCACGCAGACGGTCGCTGGGACGAACTCTCCGTCATTCAATCCGCTCACCTATTGTGCAGGGGCGGGCCTCGTCTGCTACTCCCCTGCTTTCATACGAAGCGCGTATGATTTCCCAAGCACTTTGACAGGGGCCGGCGAAACCATCGTCATCGTCGATGCCTATGGAAGCCCGACCATAGTGAACGACCTAGCGCTTTTCGACTCGTTCTTCGGGATACCTGCACCTCCATCCTTCACCGTCATTTGCCCACCTGGCGGCTGCCCAACGCCGTCCTACGTCTCGAACCAGGGACACTTCGGAGGTAACCCCCACGGGCCCTTCGGATGGAGTATCGAGACCAGCCTCGACGTGGAGTATGCCCACGCCATGGCCCCGGGCGCCAAGATCGTCCTTGATGTGGCACAGTCGTCCAGCGGAAACGACATCAACGTAGCCGAAAGCAGTATCATCCCCATGTTCCCAGGTGCGATAATGTCGCAGAGCTTCGGCATCCCCGAAGCAGCCATACACAATAACAACGCCCAGGTCATACAGGCCGAGAACAACTACGCGATGGCAGCATCGCTCGGGTGGACGGTATTCGCGTCAGCCGGTGACTCGGGCGCGACCAACGGCTATGCAACAGCCAACGCCCTGTTCCCATCGTCAGACCCGCTGGTGACCTCTGTCGGTGGTACCCAGGGTCTCCCCTATCCTGGCGGTCTAGCGGCTGGATCGTGTCCTTCCACCGGGAGCAGCTGCACGCCTTCAGGCTACGGAGGTGAAGAAGTCTGGAACGAGCCGCAGTATGACGCGGCGGGCGGCGGAGCTCCCAGCCTGCTGTTCAGCGGCAGGAGCACACCAGACGTGTCCTACAACGCGGCCGTCAACGGAGGCGTCCTCGTGGCCTGGAGCGCATGCCCGTCCTGCATCGGGGCGACTGGCCCCGTCTTCTTCATAGTCGGCGGGACAAGCGCAGGATCTCCGCAGTGGGCTGCAATCGCGGCCCTGGCTGAACAAGCTGCGGCTAGGCCTCTGGGTAGTCTGAATTCCGCCATCAATGCCATCGGGAGCAGCCCAGCGAAGTACGCCAACGACTTCCACGACATCACATTCGGCAACAACCAACTGATAGGGACCTCGGTCGGATTCAGCGCAGGTCCCGGTTGGGACGGCGCCTCAGGCTGGGGCACCCCCAACGTCGCGAACCTCATACCTGACCTCGTCAGTCCACCTTAACACAATGGGGAGGGCACACGCCCTCCGCCCCTGGTTTTACGCCGACCCTAAGGTGTAACTTGGCCCGCTTCACAGTAAACTACGCTACCGGAGACTGCGAGGGGCCGGTAGAGATGGCCCGAATTCCCGTTCATCTGGCTCGCCGGACAGGAGGGCCCCGCCTGGCCACTTGTCGCTCCCGAGGCAGGAGCCGGAACGGTTTGGCTCCCTGAACCCAAGGACGGCGAGGAGGCCGCCTGTGTCGCGGTCCCCCCGTTGACTACCGTCTGTGCGGCCCCGTGCAGTGGAGATGCGGGGACGGCCAGAATCAGAACGACCATGACCGCGATTCCCGCGAGAAGGAGTATCTTGCTCAAACCGACCAGCCATCGTAATCATCGGGGCGGTACTCATAATCCAACACAATTGAACGGCCGACGCCAATCTGCCCTGTAATCACGGAGGAGCCCTGGAATTTTCGTCTGGCCATTCGTCAAACTTAATAACTCGAAACAGAGGGCGAGTTTTCAGCGGCACGAAACGCAGCTAGGATGTGAATAAGACGAGTTTCGGACGAGGAGGCTACGGGCGGAGCAGCGGCGGAAGCGGCGGCTTCAGGTCCTTCAAGCCAAAGCCGGTTGAGGTCGGAAAGGAGTACGACGTTACCATTTCCGAGATCAGCAGGCGCGGCGACGGCATCGCAAAGATCGACGGTTTCGTCATCTTTGTGGCCGGTGCCAAGCAGGGCTGGCAGGGCAAGGTCAAGGTGACCCAGGTAGCCAACAGGTTCGCCACCGGCGCGGTCGTTGGCGGTTCTGAGGGCATGTCTGGCTCCGAAGGCCAGGCCTCCACAAGCGAGAGCGAAAGCGAAGGAATGTAGGGCTCCCCAAGAGCCTAAGATTCTGACTGGCGGCTCGTCTTTATCAACGGCCGCTCCGTTTTCATTTTGTCAGGTCAGGAACGGCCTGGTCCCAGACCGCCCATATTCTCACGGCGTCGCACCAGCTCCACGGTCGCGACGGGGATTACGACCCCGAAGGCGAATATCAGAAGGGCACCCAGGATCGCGGCATGGGGTGAACCGAACCCCCAGGTGGTGTCCAGCCCCCCTCTCAGGAACGCCGGGAGCACCACCGACGCGAACGGCGAGAAGGCGAACTCGTTCGCCCCCTGGGGGATTGCCGGGATTGCGCTCACCACGGCCGCCATCCCGTTCATCACCACGCCGGCCAGGTAGACCCCGTAGATCAGACCTCTCCTCCACCCCCTCGCCTGGTCGACCACGTACCCTGCCGGGAGCAGCAGGAACGGGATCGCGGCGACGATGAACCGGGGGCCGTAGGACAGGCCGCCGTCGGGCTCGTACCACATCGAGTACGGGACAAGTATCCCGAGGAAGATTGCAAGATACAGGAACATCTCCAGCCTGACGCTGCCGTCCCGGAGCGCGTCGAGGTACCCTATCAGCCCGAGCAGGAGCACAGGGGCGAAGATCAGTAGCCCCCGGGCGAGGCTCACGGTGTCAAGGGTCAGCCCGAAGATGGGGGAAGTGGTGAAGGACCCCAGCACCGACGACACGTGAAGATAGCTCTGCTCTGTCCCCACAAGCGGGTTCCCGAATATCGAGTAGTTGTAGTACCCAATAGCCGCGAACCCAGGGAGAGACCCGAGGAGGTAGGCTCCGGCCGACCTGATCCCCCCTCCCCTCCTCCTCCCAAGCAGGATGAAGGCCATCAGGATGGGGAGGAGGACCCCGTTCACCGAGTCCAGGGTGAAGGCGACGCCTCCCGAAAGCCCGGACAGGAGCGCCAGGCCGGCGCCTCCCCCTTCAGCCCGCGCGGCCTTCACTCCGAAGTAGGCCGTCAGGAGGACGAAGAGGGCCGACGGGTCGCTTTGGAAGAAGTAGGTCGCGAACGGCCAGAGGATGGTGGAGAAGGCGAACGCGAACCCCAGGAAGACCGAGGTTGACCGCCGGAAGTAGAGCGAAGCCAGCCTGTAGAGGACGTAGGCGGCCAGCGCGCCTGTGAGCGCCACGAACGCCTCCGAAAGGAGCAGGACGTCCCCGTAGGCGGTGTACCCACCCGCGAGGGTGAACCCCAGCCCGGTGAACGGGAGGGCGAGGAAGGCGGTCCCGGGGGCGAGGGCAGAGTAGTTCTGCCCCCTGTAGACGAAGTCATCGACGCTCCAGGGAGGGACCCTGGTGGCCGAAGTCAGGGCGAAGGAGTGGTCGTGCCAGAGGGCGTAGTCGAGCTGGACGAAGGAGGTCGGGTGGTCAGTCGCCCAGACCCCGTTGACGCTGAGCTCGAAGGCCACCAGAGCGACGACGAAGACAAGCAACCCGGCAGTGAGTATCCGCGGCAACCCCCTCTCCGTCGCTGCGGGCGCTTAATTCCGTATCCGTCGGCGATTCGAGGGCCGATATAGAAAGGATTAATTGACGCCGGCGGGCTCACCTTCAAGATGGTTCTTTACGCGAAGGACATAATCGAGAAACAGTTCCTCATCATCTCGGCGGGCAGCACAGTCCTGGAGGGGGCGAAGGCGATGAAGAACGCCAGGCGCGGATTCGTGGTGATAGGGTCTTCCAGCCAGCCCCAGGGGATAGTGACCGAGTGGGACATCCTTTCGAAGGTGGTCGCCGAAGGGTGGGACCCGCAGAAGGTCACCATGGGGGAGATCATGTCCTCAGACCTGCTCAGCATAGACGGCGGCGCGCCCCTGTCCGCGGTGGCCCAGCTCATGTCGGAGAAGGGGGTGAGAAGGCTGCTGGTCAAGGACGGGGACCAGGTCATCGGCTTCATCACCTCGAGGACGATGCTGGCACGGATGAACGAATACGTCGACAAGGTCTCTACCCAGATAAGCCGGTTGCAGGCCCCCTGGTTCTGAAGGAGCGGAATTGGCGGTCACCGTGTACGTGGATGGGCTGAGCGAACCGAGGAACCCGGGGACCGGTACCTTCGGGTATCTCATCTACGACGGCCCGAAGAAGCTCGCCGAAGGCTCCGGGCTCGCGGGGCATGACGTGACCAGCAACTTCGCAGAGTACACCGCCCTGGCCGAGGCCCTAAAGAGGCTCAAGGCGCTGGGGATAGACGGGGACGTCCTGGTCAGGTCAGACTCCAGGCTCCTCGTCGGGCACATGAGCGAGGGGTGGAAGGTCAAAGGGGGGATGTACGTGGAGAAGTTGAAGGAGGTGAGAGACCTGATGAAGGAGTTCGGGTCCATCAGGTTCGAGTGGATACCCAGGGAGCAGAACCGGGAGGCCGACCTGCTGACGCGGATCGCCTACGAGAAGTACAAGCGGCGATAGCCGAGCTCCTTTCCCGAAGTCGACCGCCTCCCGACAGAGACCCGGGTGGTTCACAGGAGAATCCCCTGCGCCGGCGCCGTCCTTCGGCGCGCCCGCCATGCTGGAGAATGGGCCCGCCCGGATTCGGACCGGGGATTTTCGCCGTCTTCTCCCGGTTAGAGTGAGAGCGACGTCATAGCCAGACTAGACCACGGGCCCGACGGTGCCGTCTGAGAACCAGATATTTGCGTTTACTTCTTCAGGCCCACGGAGCGGTTCTTGAGCCTAAGGTCAGACGACTTGCACTTCCTGCACCTCTCGGCGTTGAGGGGGTTCCTCGCTCCGCACCTCAGGCAGACCTGGAGGAAGAGCCTGCGCTTCTGGGCGATCTGCTTCTTGGCGGCGTCGGCGATGGGCAATGTCTCTACCTGGTTGTCGGGTCGCCCTGCAGCTGACGACTATAAGGTTTCGGCCCTAAGACGGGCCCACCACCCGCGGACCCTCCGACCGGCCGTTTTCTTTAGCAGTTAGGGAAGACGCCTTTATCGCTCGTCGGCATTCTTGCGCCCTCGAAAACGAGATGATATTGGGTTCAAGCTACAGAAGAGCTATTAGCAAAAGCGCGTCAATAGGCATAGTTCTCATCATCATCGTCGTTGCCGCTGTCGCCGTATACTACGGCGGATTCGGCTCAGGGCCGAGCTCGTCGAGCACGACCACGACGCAGACCACTTCGACGGGGTACAAGGACACCGTAATTCTGGGGACGACCGACGCCGTCCAGACCACCATCGATCCCGCCGACGCCTACGATTACTTCGGCATCAACATGATCAACAACCTCGGCGCCCCGTTGGTCGACTTCGCCCCCGGGACCACCGACACCAGCCCGTCGGCCCTCCAGCCGGCACTGGCGACCAGGTGGTCGGTCAGCCCAGACGGTCTGACCTATACCTTCATCCTCCGCTCCGGGCTGAAGTACGACGACGGTACTCCGTTCAACTCCACCGACGTGAAGTTCAGCATCAACAGAGGGATGGCCATCAACGACCCCAACGGTGCGTTCAACGGCCTCGCCGTCAGCTCGATTATCGGGAGCATAACGACCCCCAACGCCACGGCGGTCGTCTTCCACCTGAAGGCTCCGTTCTCGGCCTTCCTCAGCCTGATGACCTTCGGCATCATGTACCCGGTCAACCCCAGCAAGGTAGCCCAGGTGAGCTGCACAGTGGCTATCCCCTGCAACGACATGACAGGCATCGCCAACTTCACAGCCAACAACGCGGCAGCCAGCAACCCCAACGGCCTGGGCCCCTATACCCTGACGTCGTGGATCAGGTCCGGCACGAAGGACGTGCAGATGGTGCTGACGGCCAACCCCAACTACTGGAACTATCCGGCCTACCCGAAGACTCACACAATCATAATCAAGTTCTACCCTGACGCCACTTCGCTGGCGGCAGCCATCCAGGCAGGAGACGTGGACGTCGCCTACAGGCAGTTCACCACGACCGACATCCAGAGCATGATGAACAACCCGTCGCTGAAGGTCTACTCCAGCCCTGGCGCCTTCATACAATACCTCGTCATCAACCAGAACAAGGCGCCCTTCAACGACATCAACGTGAGGCAGGGCATCGCAGCGGCACTCAACAGGACCGACCTGATCGACACGGTCTTCGCCGGCACGGCGACCCCGCTTTACTCGCAGATACCCGTGGGCATGGCCTACCACACCGACTCCTTCAAGGCCGCCTACGGCGCTGGCCCCAACTACGACCTCGCGAGGCAACTCCTGGCCAAGTCGGGTTACAACGCCAACAACAAGCTCGTGGTGGACCTGTGGTACGAGACCACCGGCCACTACCCCCAGAGTCCTGATCAGGCCCAGGTGATAGCGAAGGACCTCGAAGCCAGCGGCGTCATCACCGTCAACCTAAACGGAGTCGACTGGCCCACGATGCACTCGAACGTGAGGGCAGGCAACATGGGAGTGTTCATCTACGGCTGGTACCCCGACTTCATCGACCCCTACGACTACACCACGCCGTTCCTGTCTTCGACGGGAGCCTCTTGGCTCAACGACGGATACAACAGCACCGCCATGGACTCCCTCCTGACCCAGTCGCTGTCGGCCACCTCCTCCACCGCGTCGTCGATCTATGGGCAGATCCAGACTCTCCAGGCGCATGACGCCCCCATAATCCCACTGTACCAGGGCGGTTCCAACTGCTGTGGTGCGGTGACGAAGCTCTCCGTGCACGGCATCTACCTGGACGTCACCCTGATCTTCAGGCTATCAACCATTTACGAGAATACATAGAGTGTGGGAAGTACGCCTAGGGTGCTTCCCCTCTCCCCCGTTTTCAGATGACCCTCAAGAGCTACATCGTAACGCGGGCTCTTCTGACGATACCCACCGTGCTTCTTCTCGTTACGATCGTCTTTCTTATAGTGAGGGTCCTCCCCGGGGACCCTGCCCTGCTGCACTTCGGCAAGCAGGTCAACCCCGCGGCCCTGGCCTCGGTCAGGCACGCCCTCGGGCTGGACGTCCCCATCTACGCCCAGTACTACAACTACATCGTCGGCCTCTTTCAGGGGAACCTCGGGGTTGCGTTCTCCAACGAGCAGCCGGTGGCGCCTCAAATAATCTCCGCCTTCCCCGCCACCCTCGAGCTCTCGATCGGCTCGATGGGCGTCGCCGTGCTGGTGGGGGTGGTACTGGGGGTAAGGTCATCGCGGAAGTATGGCTCGGTCGAGGACACGGCGATCAGGACCTTCGGGGTGGTGATCTACTCGATACCTGTCTTCTTCCTGGGCCTGATATTCATAGCGGTGTTTGCCATCGGCCTTCACATCCTCCCCTCTGGCGGGAGGATATCGGCCCTGATTCCGACCGGAGGGACCATCTTCGGCGTGCACGTGCAGACCGGGCTTTACACCGTCGACGCCCTCCTCGCGGGGAACCTGGGGGAGTTCGTCGATGCCCTGCGCCACCTCATACTTCCGTGTTCCGCCCTGGGGCTCTACATCTCCGCCGTCTTCCTGAGGATAACCCGAAGCAACATGCTCGAGACGCTAGGTACAGAGTACGTCACTTCGGCGAAGGCGAGAGGGCTCAAGGAGAGGACCATCCTGTACAGCTACGGGCTCCGGAACGGCCTGCTCCCTGTTCTGACCATCATGGGGCTCGAGTTCGCTGGCCTGTTGGCCGGGGCCATACTGACGGAGACGACTTTCGCTTGGAACGGAGTCGGGACCTACATCGTCACAGCCATAACCCAGCGGGACTACATGGCGATCCAGGGCGCGGTGGTCTTCTTCGGGATACTGGTGGCCATCGTGAGCCTCATCGTCGACATCTTGTACGCCTACCTCGACCCGAGGATAAGGTACTAGGTGAATGAGTTGAAGAGAGACCCCGAACCCCGGTTCAAGCCGGCGATCAACTTCTTCCTCACGCTCCCCCGCTTCGGCACGGGGGGGAAGATGGTTGTGTTCGGCATCGCGGTCATCACCTTTCTCATCGTCATGACCGTCCTCTCGCCCTTCATAGCCCCCCACGACCCGTCGGCGCTGAGCGTGGGGCCCGCGGACTCCCCGCCTTCCTGGAGCTTCCCCATGGGGACCAACCGCCTCGGACAGGACATCCTGAGCAGGATGATCGCCGGCGGCGCGACCATGATGGAGGTCGCAGGGCTTTCGGTCCTGATCTGCTTCCTCATCGGGGTCCCCCTGGGGCTCATCGCGGGGTACTCCAGGAGGATGATAGACAGCCCCCTGTCCCTGGTCATGGACGCCCTCTACGCCTTCCCCGGGCTTGTCCTAGCGATAGCCATAGCCGCGGTCCTCGGGAGGGGAGTGGTCAACCTATCCATTGCCATCGCAGTCGTGTACATCCCCACCTACTTCAGGGTGGTCAGGAGCCAGGTGCTCACCATAAAGGAGCTCCCCTTCGTCGAAGCCGTGAAGGTGGAGGGGGGTGGGGTCCTCAACGTCCTGTTCAGGCAGATCCTTCCCAACGTCCTCCCTTCAATCGCCGTGATAGCTTCCATCAACGTGGCCGACTCGGTCATCACGGAGGCGGGGCTCACCTACCTCGGCCTGGGGGTGAACGTGGCCGCCCCGGACTGGGGGTTCGACATCTACTATGGCTACCAGTCCCTCCTCGCGGGGGCCTGGTGGACTGTGCTCTTCCCGGGCATCATGGTGGTGCTACTTGCCGGGGGGTTCACGTTCATAGGTGAAGGGCTCAGCGAGGTGCTTAATCCGAGGTTGAGGCGATAGGATGGCTCTCCTCCAGGTCCAAGACTTGGAAGTCAGCTACAGGACCATGAAAGGGGAGCTGAAGGCAGTCCAGGGGGTGAGCTTCGACCTCAACGAGCAGGAGACCCTGGGGGTCGTCGGGGAATCGGGGTGCGGCAAGTCCACCCTCGGCCTCGCGCTCCTGAACCTGATGCCCCCTCAGGGGAGGGTCACCCGCGGCAAGATAGTCCTAGACGGGGAGGACGTCCTGACCCTAGACAAGGAGCATCTGCGGCGGGTCAGGGGAAAGACGGTGTCCATGATCTTCCAGGACCCCATGACCTCCCTCAACCCGGTGAAGAAGATCGGGGACCACTTCGTGGAGGTGATACGTGCCCACGACCCTGGCGTCCCCCGGGCGGAGGCCATGGAGAGGGCGGGAAAGATCCTGCAGCAGCTCGGCATGCCCTCGGACCGCCTGTCGGCATACCCCCACCAGCTCAGCGGGGGGATGAAGCAGCGGATCATGATAGGCCTCAGCCTCGCCCTGGACCCCAAGCTCCTAATCGCCGACGAGCCGACCACATCGCTCGACGTGGTGATAGAGGCCCAGATACTGGACCTCCTCCACCAGCTGAAGGGCTCGCTGAAGCTCTCCATGATACTGATCACCCACAACCTGGGGATAGTGGCAGAAGTGGCCGACAAGATAGCGATAATGTACGGGGGAGAGATCTTCGAGCTCGCCGGTGCCAGGGCGATATTCAGGAAGCCGCTCTTTCCCTATACTCAACTGCTCCTGAAACTGGTGCCGAACGTGGCCTCGGACTCGACGTCCCTGGAGTGGATCCCGGGTTCTCCCCCGGACCTTTCCACCCCCATAGTCGGGTGCAAGTTCGCAGCCCGGTGCCCCTCCGTGATGGACAGGTGCAGGGCAGAACGCCCGACGCAGAAGGAGGTCGAACCGGGGCACAGGGTGGCCTGCCACCTCTACGACGGAGGGGGGAAATGACCGGCTACCTCCTCGAGTTCCAAGGGGTGAAGAAGCACTTCCCGGTGAAACGGAGCATTGTCGACGGTCTGGTCGGGGTCAGGCCGAAGTACGTGAGGGCCGTCGACGGGGTCTCCTTCGGCATCGAGGAGGGGGAGGTGTTTGTCCTGGTCGGCGAGAGCGGGAGCGGGAAGACTACCCTGGGGAAGCTCGGACTGCGGGTCTATGTCCCCACCGCAGGCAGGGTCATCTTCGGCGGGAAGGGGATCGCGGGACTGAAGGGGGAGGAACTGAAGGGGTTCAGGCGGCTGTCGCAGATGGTGTACCAGGACCCTGTGGCCGCGCTCAACCCCAGGACCCGGGTCGGGGACGCTGTCGCGGAGCCGCTCAAGTTCCACGGGATTGGGACGAAGGAGGAGCGGAAGGAGAGGGCGTTCAGGATGATGAGAAGGGTAGGATTCGACCCGCCGGACGAGTTCTACTCCAGATTCCCCCACGAGCTGAGCGGCGGTCAGAGACAGAGGGTGGTGATCGCCAGGGCGCTCATACTCGGCCCGAAGTTCGTGGTGGCCGACGAGCCGGTGGCGATGCTGGACGTATCCATCAGGGCCCAGATCCTGAAGCTCCTGCTCGACCTCAAGGGAGAGATGAACCTTACCCTCCTCATAATCACCCACGACATCGCCATAGCGAAGTACTTCGCCGACCATGTCGGCATAATGTACCTCGGGGAGCTGGTGGAGATCGCCGACAGGCAGGAGATGTTCAGGAACCCCATGCACCCGTACACCAAGGCCCTGTTCTCCTCCGTGCCTGTCCCCGACCCTGACGCGAACAAGAACCGCATGATAATCACGGGGGAGATCCCGAGCGCCATAACCCCTCCTGCCGGGTGCAGATTCAACCCCCGGTGCCCCTTCGCCTTCCAGAAGTGCAGGGTCGAGGAGCCGGCTCTGGTGCAGAGGAGCGGGTCTCACCTGGTCGCATGCCACTTATACGACAAGTAGGAACGGCTGCCCCGTGGTCAGGGCGTCGCCCGACGTGGACGCGTACATCGCAGCGGCCCCCGGGGGCGCCCGGGGGAAGCTCAGAAAAGTCCGCGACGCCATCATGGAGGCGGCACCGGCCGCAAGGGAGGGCATCAGCTACAGGATGCCCTACTACTCCTACAAGGGGCGCCTTGTCTGGTTCGGGCTCTTCAGGGGGCACATAGGGCTGTTCATCAGGCCTCCGGTGCTTGAGGAGCACAGGTCGGAGCTGAAGGGGTACGCGATGACCGAGTCCTCCCTCCACCTCCCCCTCGGCAGGGAGGCCCCGGTCCCTCTGATCGAGAAGCTGGTGAAGGCCGCGGTCAGGAAGAACGAAGGGCGAGGGTCAGCCTAGGACCTGCTTGACCAGCTTCGGTACCTGCGACGGAGTCATGGCCACCTTCACCCCAGCCTCCGAAAGGGCCTTGATCTTCGAGTCTGCGGTCCCGACGTTCCCGTAGATTATCGCTCCCGCGTGCCCCATCTTCTTCTCCTTGGGGGCGTGCCTCCCGGCCACGTAGGCGACTATGGGCTTCTTGTATCCTGACTTCTCTATGTGCCTCGCCAGGCGCTCCTCGGCGTCCCCGCCTATCTCCCCTACTGCCACGACGGCCTTCGTGTCAGGCATTGCCTGGACGAAGTCCATCCATTCGATGGGGGTGGAGCCGTTGATGGGGTCCCCTCCTATGCCGACGGCCACCGACTGCCCGAACCCGGAGGCGCTGAGCTGGCCCGCTATCTCGTACGTCAGGGTCCCGCTCCTCGAGTAGAGCGCGACGTTCCCGGCTTTGAACGAGGGAGCGGGCATGATTCCCATCTTGACCTCCTGGGACGGGATGATTATCCCCGGGCAGTTCGGCCCTATTATCGAGGCTCCCTTGCTCTGCGCGAGCTGCACCAGCCTGAGCTCGTCGCGTATGGGGACGTGCTCGGTGATTATCACCAGGAGCTTGATCCCTGCGTTGAGGGCCTCTTCACCGGCTGCAAGGGTGAACTCCGCGGGGACGAAGCAGACCGAGGCCTTGGCCCCCGTCCTGGCCACTGCGTCGCCGACGGTGTTGAACACCGGGACCCCTTCTACGGACTGCCCTGCCTTGCCCGGAGCAGCGCCGGCTGCAACGTTGGTCCCGTAGTCGAGCATGAGCCGCGTGTGGAGCCTCCCGTACCTCCCGGTGATGTTCTGTACGATTATCGGGTCCCCCTCCTTTGGAAGCATCATTTCCCTTTCACCACAGCCTCCACGGCCTCTGGAGCGGTCGGGTAGAGCTTGACCGCGGTCCCGACAAGCATCTTCCTTGCCTCCTCCTCTTCGGCCCCGCTGACTCGCGCATACAGGGGCTTCACCGTCCCCGACCCGAGCACTGCCTTGATCCCTGCCGCCACGTCGGTGCTCCGCGTGATCCCTCCGTAGATGTTGATGAGGATGCGGTTGACCCCCGGGAGCCTGTTCACGAGTCTGAGCGCCTTCTCGATCCTCTCCTGCTGCGCGCCCCCGCCGAGGTCCAGGAAGCACGCCGGATTCCCTCCGGCGTCCCCCACCAGGTCCAGGGTCGAAAGCACCAGCCCGGCCCCGTTCCCAACGACGGCGATGCCCCCTCCAAGCCTCACGAAGGCGAACCCTTCGCGCGAGGCCTCCCCCTCGAACTCGTCCTCGGGGTGGAGCTTTGCGAACTCTGGGTGGCGGAAGAGCGCGTTGTCGTCGATAATCACCTTCGCGTCGAGCGGCATCAGGGTCCCGTCCTTCCCCACCGCCAGGGGGTTGATCTCCGCGAGCTCGCACTCCTTCTCCCTGGCGAGCCTCTCGAGGGACAGGAGTATCTTCCCGAACTGGACCGCCTGGCCGCCGCCAAGCTTCAGCTCCGAGGAGACCTCGGCTGCGAACCTCTCGTCGATCCCATCCAGGGGGACCCTGCGTATCACCTTGCCGGAAAGCGACTCGACCTCGACTCCCCCCGCCCTCGCGGCTATGGCGACGAAGGACCTGTCCCCCCTGTCGAGGGACACGGAGAGGTACATCTCAGAGTCGTGGGGGTAGACCTCTTCGAGCAGGAGGGCGGACGGCTTCTCCCCCCCTATGGGGAGCGCGAAGATCCGCTTCGCCTCTGCCTCTGCCCTGTCGGGGCCGTCGACGAGGGCGATGCCCCCGGCCTTACCCCTCCCCCCTGCCAGCACCTGGGACTTCACGGCGACCGGAGGGTGGAGCGAGGCGAAGGCGCCCCGGACCCCCGCAGCGTCGGGGACCAGGACTGACTTTGGGACCCGGAGGCCGTACTCCCTGAAGAGTTCCTTGGCTTGGTATTCGTAGAGGCGCACAGCAGGCGCGAAAATTCATGTGGATTAAAGTTAGCGCCTAACGGAGCGTCGTTGGGTAATACTCGAATTTCAGGCAGGGATTCCAGTCTCTCCAATCGTGGAGACCCGTTTCTCGTTTGAATAACTATCGAGGCGCCAGGACCTGCTCCGACGCGTGAGCAAGCGCTTCGCAAGAAGCATGGATTTCCGGCCCGGGTAAGCTATCCTGAACTCCTCCAACGACATGACGAGAGAGCAACGGGGGCTCACAATGGACGACCAAAAAGCGAGGAGGAGGGCTTGAGACCCTCCTTTGGAGTTCTAACTTGGCTGGGTGTTCAGGTATCCGGTGCTTAGGATCAGTTGATTCAACTGAGCGGGCGACAACGACGTCGAGGATAGTGAATCTATGCTTGTCAAGATTAAGTATGCCTTTTGGCTTGGAACATAGACCGCATCGGGGAGGCACGAAGTGCCCGAATGGCTCACGCATGCGGACTGGAAAGTATTGTATGCAAGAGGGGTGATGTAGGACCACTGAGTGATATTACCGCTCACGAACGTTGAAGCACTTGGAGTTCCATCGAATACGAGAGTCCCGCCCATATAGTTGATCGCGTAGGGAGTGCCGTTGCACAGAGCCGTCAAGGCCTGGTCAGCACAAGCGGCGGAACTAAGTGTGGAGGATACCTCGTTCTTCAACGGGTTCGCTTTCCACATGCCAGAATTGCCATCCCGGTGGAAGGTGACGCTACCAGTGGCGGTTGGGAAATAAGACGGGCTAAAGCAATTTAGCCCAACTGAGCAGAAAAGGGGGTCTACGAAAACGAACTGACTTATTGTCAGCTCATTGCCACTCAGTGTGAGACACCAGTCAGAGTAGCCACTCGACGGATCGCAGTTGCCTGTGTAACCGACGTTGTTGGAGTCCCAATCCGCGTTTGTGAGTGCAGTCGAAGAACAAAGGGACGTCGAAGTCAACGTCGAGCCGTACGGGCAGTTCGACCATGTTCCAAACGGAACGTTGTCGGCGAAGTTGTTTACGCCGAACCAGAGAAACACGTTGTTGTAAGGCGTGCCGACCATCGTGATTGACGTCGGAGGAGACGCAAGCGCTGGTGCAGCTGTGAATCCCAATGCAAGAACTGCAGTAACTACAGCCACGAGACCAACTTTGAGGGGTCTCATTTTCGGGTTTTCCGACGGGTCAATCTATAAAAGCGTTCACGTGCCTCTGCCCTGTCGCACGATTCGTCGACCAATCTGACTCCTGGCTTGGACAGGGCCATTCATCCTCCAATAGGATGAGCGCCGCACGTCGATGGCCACAGCGCGGAGGAACTGGCACTAGCACAACGAGAAGCTCGTCAACGAGACGGTGGACCTCTTCGTCGATGGGGATGTCTTCGAGTCGTTCAAGAGGGCAGGCTCGCTTGACAGGGGCAAGAACCGTCGAGGCCGTGAACCGTCGGATAAGGAAGGAGCGGGTCTGGTCTGCCACCTACCATCCCCTCCTGTGAATCCTGACCACCCAAGGTGCGTATGCGTTGCTGAGTCTGCGCTTCTTGGAGGCCTTCTTTCGAGTCAAGTCGCCTCCTCGTGCCGAGAGGTCGGGCGATGTCCCGACTCTGTCCAGCGAGAACCGTGTCCAGCGACTTGCACAGAACCTTCGTGCGGTATCCTAATATAACCAACGAGCGTCGAGGGCTCCAATGGCCAACCAACCAGAACACGAAGAAACGCAGATGCAACCACGCGAACCGAACACGATTTACGTCGGCAAGAAACCAACAAAGAAGTAGCAGGTAGAACCTATACTTCGTTGCGTGAACTACGTTCTTGCCGTGTTGACGCAAATCAACAACGGGTCTGACTCGGTCACCGTGAAGGCCCGAGGTAGAGCCATCTCGCGGGCGGTCGATGTGGCCCAGGTGTTGACGAAGAGGTTCGCCACCGACGTGAAGGTGCAGCACATCTCCATTAACACGGAGCAGGTCAAGAGCACCATGACCGGCGGCATGAGCAACGTCTCCTCAATAGAGATCAAGCTCGGGAAATAGAACCCCAGGAGACGGCTGGACGGGACCCGCTCAGGGCATGACCACAGCGGATGCTGTGAACGGCAACACCATCATCCCCCGAACGAGTTTCGGACGGGTCCCTGGACGGCCGAATCGGTTCGCCGAACGTTTTTTATGCGCGTGTGCACATGCCATTTCAGGAATGCAGCCGAAGCTCCCGATATGCTACTTCGACGCGAAGACAGGGATCCTCTGCGCCAACTGCGAGGAGCGGCTGCGGAAGGGGGAGATAACCCCGGCCGACGTGGAGGCTTCGAAGGCCGTCGCCCATCTCTCCGACCGGGTCCCGGAGCTCGGGAAGGTGCTGCTGAGGAGGGCATTCGAGGCCAACGGGAGCTATGTGCTCGAATTCGAGCCCTCGGACATGCCCGTATTGAGGTCAAACCCACAGCTCCAGTCGGAGCTGGAGGGGGCCCTGAAGGGGAAGGTCTGGCTCGTGGGGGCGGGCGTGAACGACAGGAGGTTCCTCGAGGATGTGTTCTTCCCTGCGAAGGTCCTCACGGTGAACACCGTGTGGCTCGCCGACGGCGAGAAGAAGACGAAGGTGATTGTCCCTGCGAGGAGGAGCGAGCGGAGGATAGGAGACTTCGACAAGCTGAGGGAAGCTGTGAAGCAGGCCAGGGGGATCGAGCTCCTGGTCGAGACCGAGAAGGAAGTCGCAGCGAAGCTGTACTCCTGACTCGCTGGTAAGCTTCGATAAATAGGGCTGAGAGGCCCGGGGCCTTGGTTGCCGCGAAAGGTCCTGATGATCATGTTCATGACCCTCGATGGAGTCGCCGAGTTCCCGCGGTATGAAAGTGGGCCCGCCTCCGCTGCCGGGCCCGAGGCTGACCCCATGTGGAGCCCGCGCATGGAAGAGATCGACACCATCTTCCTGGGGAGCGCAGCCTACGCGAAGTGGGCCGCCTTCTGGCCGGCACGGAAGGACGACCCGAGCAGCGACGACTGGGACAGGGAATTCTCCAGGTTTGCCGACAGGGCTGAGAAAGTCGTGTTTTCGAAGACCCTCAGGTCTGCGGACTGGGAGAACTCGAGGATAGTCCGCGGCGACCCTGCCGACGAGGTGGCCAGGCTGAAGCGGGCGAAGGGGAAGGACATGGCCCTGGGCGGAGGGCCGCGCCTGGCGCAGTCCTTCTTGGAGGAAGACCTGGTCGACGAGATGCTGCTCGAGGTCTTCCCTAGCATCGTTGGCAGGGGAAAGCCCTTCTTCAGGGTCCACGGAGACCCAGACAATCCGAAGGACGCAGTCCCCATCGGCGCCCCCAGGCGACACGACTTCCGACTCCTCGAGTCGAGACCCCTCAGGGACGGTACGGTGTTCTTGCACTACGCCCGGGCGGGCAACTAGGGCTGCAGCCGCTCCGGGTCCCTGGGAAAGAGAGCTGCCTCCTTGACGTTCTCTATCCCCAGAAGGTACGCGGTGAACCTCTCTATGCCGAAAGAGTAGCCGCCGTGCGGCGGGACCCCGTAGCGGAACGGCTCGGTGAACCATTCGAGGCTCTCGGGGGTGAGCCCCTTCTCCCTGATCTGGGCGACTATCTTCTCGTGCCTGTGCTCCCTCTGCCCTCCTGACGACAGCTCCAGCCCCCTGAACACCAGGTCGGTGGACCTGGCGAACTCCGGCTCGTCGTCGACCTTCATCACGTAGAACGGCTTCACCGCAGAGGGGAATCGGTTGAGGAAGAAGAAGTCGGAGCCGGTCTCTTCCTTGACCTGCCCTGCGAGGGCGCGCTGGGTGGGGTCGTCGATGTCCCGGTCCCTGGGGAGCTTCCTCCCGAGCTTCTCGAGGGTCGAGTACACTTCCGGGAAGCTGACGACCGGGAACGGGGTCTTCGGGACCTCGACCTTGACCTTCAGCAGAGAGAGCTCCTCGGCGCAGTCGGCGACGGCCCTCTTCACTCCATGGGCGACCATCTCTTCTTCGAGCTTCATGACGTCCGCCTCGTCGTCGATGAAACCCATCTCGGGGGCGATGGTCCTGTGCTCGCTCAGGTGGCGCGGCGTGTGGGAGAGCTCCGCGCGCCAGTTGGTCCCCAGGTCGTAGATCCTGTCGAACCCGCCGGCGATGGTGAGCTGCCGGTGGAGCTGCGGGTCCTGACGTAGGAAGGCGGGCTTCCCGTAGAAGTCGATCTTGAACACCTCGGACCCCCCTTCGGATATCCCTCCGAGGATGCTCGGGGTGAAGGCGCGGATGAACCCCTCCTCCCGGAGGTACCCCTCGAACCCCTGCACCAGGGCGTTCTCTATCTTGAAGACCGCTGAGGTCTCGGGCCTCCGGAGCTCCAGGGACCTCCATTCGAGCCGCGTGTCCAGAGAAGCCGGGGTGACCCCCCTGGGGTCCAGCGGGAGCGGGACGTCCGCCTTGCTGATGAGCGTCATCCGCGAAGGGACGACCTCGAACCCCATGCGGGCCGCCTGGCTCTTCGTCACGGTCCCGACGAAAGAGACCACGTCCTCCTGGCGCAGCCCCGCAAGCCCGGCGAAGAGGTCGGGCGGCACGGTCTTCTTCGGAGCCACGACCTGGACGACCCCTCTCGAGTTCCTCAGCAGGATGAAGACGATGCCCCCCAGCGCCCTGACGTCGTGGACCCACCCCTGGACGTGGACTTCCTTGCCGATTCGAGCCTTCAGGTCGTCAGGAGAGAGGGGATGCTGCAATGGCGAAGGGTCGGAACCGGGGAGTTAAGAGCTTCTGGAGCGGCCGTCCGGCGGGGCTGCCGGAGCCCTTGTGAAGAACGACTCCAGCTCCGCGAGCCCTGCTATCCTCATGCCGTAGCTCCTGGCGAGGGCCGCCGCGGCCTCGGTGACAGACCCGCCCAGGCAGACGATCCCAACCGAAGACCTCGTGTCGGACTTCTTGGCAAAAGACCTGACCACCTGAGTCTCCGTGGCCTGCTCGTAGAAGTCCAACGCATTGCTGCACCTCCCGTCGGAGAAGAGAAGGCTGAACCTGTGCAGGGCTCCTGATTCACCCTTCAAGACCGGCGGTCTGACCTCCGCGAGTCCGGCCCTGGTCGCGCTCACTTCCACTGCGAGCTTTTCGAACTCCATGCCTGATTTCCTGCACAGTCGGACGACCCTTTTACCCGTTATGGAGCCCGGTAGCATCTAACGGGCGCTATAATAGGCCGGTTCGGTTAGGACGAGCCCGATTTGCCTTGATTCTGGCAAACTAGCCAGTTAGGGGGGCAGGTCTACAGCGCGCTGAAGTTGTTGCTCCAGTCTGTGTAGGCGCGCACCATCTGGGGCGAGACAGACGGCTTCCTGGTCCTCATGATCTCCTTGAAGTCAGCCACCGTGATAGGGCGCGTCGTGGTCTCCTTGTCCAGGGCGTTCCCTGACTTGAAGAGCTCCCGGACGACCCTTAGCTGGACCCCCTGGCAGATGTCCTTGATGTCGCTTCCGGAGTAGCCGTCGCTGAGCTTGGACAACGTGTCGAGGCTCACGTCATCGGCCAGTGTCAGCGGGGCGGTGTACATCCGGAACTGAGCCATGCGGGCGTCGGTGTCCGGCAGCGGGACCATTATGCGCTTGGGAAACCTGCGAATGAATGGGAGGTCGAGGCTCCAGGGCTTGTTCGTCGCGCCTATCACGTACAGATGGAGGTTCTTCCCCTTGTCGTTCAGCCCGTCGGTCTCCTTCAGGAACTGGTCTCTGACGCGGACCTCCCCCCCGACCTCCTGCCCCCGGGTCCCCAGCAGCGAATCGATCTCGTCGACGAAGACTATCACAGGCTTGTTGTCTGCCAGCATCTTCCTGGCGTTGTTGAAGAGCTTGGCGACGTTCTTCTCCCCTTCGCCGAGCCACTTGCTCATTATGGAGGCCGCGTCGACCGAAATGAAGTAGCCGTCAATCTCCGATGCGGTCGCAGCGGCGATCATTGTCTTTCCGCAACCTGGTGGGCCGTACAACAGGATCCCCCTCGGCCAGCCGAGCTTGAACAGGTCGGGACGCAGGAACGGGAACACTATGGACTCGCGGATCGCCTGCTTGCAGTCCTCAAGACCAATGACGTCGTCCCATTTCACATCCGGCTTCTCCGTGACAACCAACTCGTTGAATGACGCCTTCAGCTGCTGGACCACCTGCGGCCCCTTCGCCGAGTTCTGGCTGCTCGCGGTGCCTCCGTTGCCGCTGCCGTTGCCTGCGGCTGCGGGCGGGGTCCAGTCCATCTCCTGCGCCTGGTCCTGGGGGAGGAGGCCGTGGGCAGCCTGGATTGCCTTGACCCTCTCCTGGTAGGCCATGGCCCTCTCCGTGTACTGCCTGTTCAGCCGGTAGTCAGGATAGAGGTGCACGAGCTTCACCAAGGTAGAGATCGCCTTCTGGTACATCTGGATGGCCATGCCGTGGGCCCCCTGGGAGTCGAGCCTGATCGCCTCCGAGGCGTACTTCTTGGCGTCGTCCTCCAGTTCCTTGGCGGCTACCACGCTCACTTCTCGCTCCCCCCTCCTTCGCCTACTTTGACCTTCCCCTGGGCCATCAGGGTGAGCATCGCCTGCTCGACGTCGTCCGAAGGCATCTTGAGCGCCGTCGAAGCGTCCGTGACGTCCACGTTGCCATTGTGAATGGCCGCATACTGAAGGACCCGCTCTTCGGCCTCGTCGACCGGCTGCGGCCTATACAAGGTGCCTAGCACCTGAGACTCCGCGTCCTCGACGTCCCCTGCGGCAAGTATCGGGACCCTCTGCTGGATCTCCGGGGCCTCGCGCTCGATCAGCTCCGGCGACACCCGCAGGGTTCTCTTCATCTCGTCGGCCCTCTCCTCGGCCAGCTTCCTGGCCTGTTCGACGATCTCCTCCCCTGTTCCTTCCTGTATGTTCAGCTGGATGGTGGGGGAGATGTTCCCCATCCCGGTCATGGTCTCCGCCAGGGCGTTGTTGATGTCGATGGAGGCCTGGTCAAGCGAGGGGACAAGCCCCTGGACCGTCCTGTTCACCTTGTGGAGCACCTTGAACGCCTGGCTCATGTGGGACATCACGTCGCCGACGTCTACTATGCTTTCCAGCCTGAGCACCACCTGGGTGAGGGCGAGCTCGCTTGCATAGACTACCTTCCCCACCTTCCTCAGCTCTGCCCACTCGTTGACGTAGATGGTGGCCTTCTCCTGGTCCTTCGTCATCATGGCCTTGACCGTCGTGTCGAAGAGCCCCTTCCGCCTCTGCTCAAGCCTCCCCCTCAGGCTCTCGAGCTCCTTGCGATGATACTCTATCTCCTTGATGGTCGATGATATCTTCGACTTTATCTTATCGTCTCGACCGATGCCGATAAACCGTAGGGGAGCACGGGCGGACAAATACACTGACACTGCTTCAAAATGACGACTCGATAATCACGGGCTAGGTCAAGACAACCGATACCAAGTGGTGAAACTTTGTTTCGATTTCGCTCAGTCTTCGCAGAAATTCCGGTTCAGCGCTTCAGATTCTCCGGGACTGGTCGAAGCCCGTGCATTGGCTGAAAACATGGAAGGAGGGAGCCCCGGCTTAGTACGAGGCGCCCTCGGCAGAAGTAGCTTCGGCAGACGGAAGGGAGGTGGGGATCTCGGGGAATTTCTCCTTCATGCGAGTCTCGGCTACGGCCGAGGCCTCGGCAAGGATCTTCTCTGCGTCCTCGTTGGCCGCTTCGAAGTTCAGCGAGTATCCACCGACTGTCCCTGCGTCTACCAGGATGCTACTCAGCAAACCAGAGATTTCGCCGATCTCGCTCTCCGCCTCTGGCAGCACGCCCACCAAGCCTTGCTTGACGTTGCGTATCACTGCCATCGCCGGAGTCAGGGTGACGACGATGTCGCCCAGTTCCGTGATTGTGTTGAGTCTGAGCACTATCTGCTCCAGAGCGAGCTTGGCCTGGGTCACCATCTTGTTCATCTTCCTGATCTCGGCCAGCTCGTTCGCGAAAACGGATGCGTGCTGAGTGTCGTGCTTCTGTAGAGAGCTCACGACCTTTGCGAAGATCGAGTTGTCCCTCTCTCTGAGTTTGGTCGATGTCGAGTCGAGTTTGGCGACTTGCACTTGGATTTGTCGGACTGCGAGGTCGAGCCTCGGCTTGAGCGGTCCCGGATTCCTTACGGAGTCCCTGACCCTCTCCCCGAACCCCTGGGTGTTTTGCTTTTCCCATTTACCTGCGAACGCAGACATGGATAGCTTCGAATATCAAACTGCCTCATATTCCCTAAGTGGAAGGGAGTTCAATTGTCTTCACCAATGCATTAAGAATTCTTCTTTTTTGACTCCGACCGCGTCAATTTTCAAGGGTTTATCTCCGGAGGAGAGAGGAAGGTCTGGATGCGTCGCCTCGCCGTCATTTCTGACATCCACGCGAACTTGGAGGCGCTGGAGGCCGTCCTGGGGGAGATTGGGGGCGAAGAGATCGTCTGCCTTGGGGACCTGGTCGACTACGGCGCGCAGCCGAACGAAGTCGTGGCCAGGGTGATGGAAGTGGGAGCGAGGACCATCCTCGGGAACCATGACTCGGCGGCCCTGACCGGAGACACCTCCCTCTTCAACCCGAAGGCCGCCATGTCTTCGACGTGGACGAGGGCGAAGCTGACCGAAGGCAGCAGACTCTACCTGGGGGCCCTCCCCGAGGAGTTCAGGATGCAGGTCGAGGACGCGAAGCTCTACTTCACCCACGGGAGCCCCGACGACCACCTCTGGGAGTACCTGGACCCGAGGACCGACTCCGACCTGTTCGGCCACTTCCTGGACAGGCTGAGTGTCGACGGGATCGGGGTGGGGCACACCCACCTCCCCTTTGTGTGGAGAGAGGGGGCCCGGGTGATGTTCAACCCCGGGTCGGTCGGCCAGCCGAGGGATGGAGACAGGAGGGCGGCCTACGCTGAAGTGTCGGTCGACGGAGGCTACGTCGAGGTCGACCTGCGTAGGGTCGACTACGACTTCCAGAGCGCGGCCCGCAAGATACGGGAGGAGGGGCTCCCGTCTTCGAACGCCGACAGGCTCTCGGCGGGAACCTAAAATAATCCTCTTCGAGACGTCGTCGGTGGCATGAGTGGTTGTAAAATCGGCCCGGCGTTCTAGGAAGACCAGACCACTCGCCGCCGCCTACGACTGGAAGGCCATAGAGGAGAAGGCAAGGAGGTTCTATACGAAGCCTTCGGTGAGGGCCAGGATAGCCAGCGCCGTTTCGAAGAGCAGGCCCGTCGGGTACGTCGAGGGTCCGCCCACTCTGAACAACCAGCCCCACATCGGCCACATCCGCGGGAGGATGATGAAGGACCTCTGGTACCGCTACAGGACCCTCGAAGGGGAGAACATCGTGTTCAGAGGCGGGTGGGACACACAGGGGCTGCCGGTCGAGCTGCAGGCGGAGAAGGAGCTCGGCCTTTCGGGGAACAAGTGGGAAGACCTGCAAAAGGTGGGGGTCGACAAGCTGGTCGCGGCCTGCAAGGAGATCATCGGGAAGTACAAGCGCGACTGGGAGGAGGCGGACCGCCTGCTGGGGCTCCTGATAGACCACAGGCGCGCCTACATGACATACCGCGACAGCTACATCGAAAGGGAGTGGTCGTACCTTGCGACCGCCTGGAGGCGCGGCCTCCTTGGGGAGGGGTACAAGGTGGTCCCCTACTGCCCCGAGTGCCAGACCGCCCTGAGCGCCGGGGAGGTGAGCCTCGGCGGGTACGAGAAGCTCGAGGACCCGAGCCTGTACTTCAAGGCGAAGACAGAGGACGGAGCACAACTGGTGCTCTGGACGACCATGCCCTTCACAGTGGTGACAGACGAGCTGGTCGGAGCGAAGCCGGGGTCGGACTATGAGTACGTCGCGGTCGGACCGGAGACCTGGATCGTCAACTCGGGGAGGAAAGAGGCCCTTTCGAAGGAGCTGGGGGTGCAGTTCGGGGAAACGAAGAGGAGGGTCAAGGGGGAGGAGCTGGAGGGGCTCGCCTACGAGCACCCGCTGCTCGGCGAGATACCCGGGCTCCGGAAGCCGGAGTTCAAAGGGAAAATCCACAGGGTGGTGGCCGAGGAGTACGTCGACGTCACCACCGGGACGGGGCTCGTACACATGTCCCCGGCCAACGGCGAGGAGGACTTCGCAGTGGCACAGAAGAGGTCCATCCCGGTCTTCGCCCCATTCGACGACAGGGTGAGGTTCACGCAGGAGGCAGGGAGGTTCGCCGGGATGTTCGCGAGGGACTCGGACAGGGTCGTGGTGGAGGCGCTCAGGGAGAAGGGGGCGCTGGTGAGCGCCGGGAAGATAGTCCACGACTATCCGGTCTGCTGGAGGTCCGACGACAGGTTGGTCTGGCTCGCCAGGCGGGAGTACTTCTACTGGGTGGACAGGATCCGCCCCGAGGTAGTGAAGGCGGCGGAGAAGGTCGAATACTTCTTCGACGGGCCGAAGAACAGGTTCCTCGCCGGGCTGGCCGAGTCCCCTCCTTGGTGCGTCACCAGAGAGAGGGTATGGGGGAACCCCCTCCCGATCTGGGTCTGCCAGAAGTGCGGGGAGAAGATTCCGGCGTTCTCGAGGAAGGAGATCCTCAGGAGCGCCGTCGAGCTCCCGGACGGTCCCGACTTCGAGCTGCACAGGCCATGGATCGACAGGGTCGTCCTGAAGTGCAAGTGCGGCGGAAGGGCCGTTAGGGAGCCGTTCGTCCTGGACACCTGGCACAACAGCGGCGCGTCTCCCTACGCTTCGTTCACCGACCGCGAGTTCGAGAGGCTGGTCCCGGTGGGGTTCCTCACCGAAGGGATCGACCAGACCAGGGGGTGGGCCTACACGCTCCTCCTCCTGAACGTGATACTGTCGGGGAAGCCCCAGGCCCCCTACAGGATGTTCCTCTTCCAGGGGCACGTCCTCGACGAGAAAGGGGAGAAGATGAGCAAGAGCCTGGGGAACTTCATCGGGGGGCTCGACGTCCTGAGGAACTACTCGGTGGACGCCGCCAGGCTGTACATGCTATCGAAGGGGTCCCCCGAAGACTCGGTCAGCGTCGACCTCAAGGAGATCAACGGGAGGCCCTACCAGGTCCTCAACACCCTCTACCACCTGCACGTCTACCTCCAGCAGAACGGAGCGGTCGACGGGTACGACTCGAGGAGGCATACGGTCCCCTGGGCGTCGAAGAAGAGGCTCCTTACACTGGTCGACAGGTGGATGCTGGCGAAGCTCTCTGGAGCGGAGGAGCGGGTGGTGGCGGCCTACGGCGACGCGAGGTTCAACGAAGCCGCGAAGACGGTGGAGGAGCTGGTGATCAACCACCTGAGCCAGACCTACGTCAGGCTCGTCAGGAACGAGCTCTGGAAGGACGACCCCAAAGAGCGGGGGCGGAGGCTGGCGATCTACGCCGTCCTGGGGGAAGGGTTGAGGAGGTCAGACGTGCTGCTGCACCCCGTGTCCCCGTTCGTGACCGAGCACCTCTATCAGGAGGTGTTCGCCCGGCGCGGGTGGGAGGAGCCCCTCCTGGCGGTGGGGAGGGAAAGGGGGCGGCGGGCTGGGTCGAAGGCGGCGGAGGAGACAGTGGACTTCGCGCTCAGGGTGGAGGAGGCGTGCAACTCGGCGAGGGAGAAGGCGAAGCTCAAGCGGCGCTGGCCTCTCAGGGGCGCCAAGGTCCTCGTGCGAGGTCCGTCCGTCCGGGTGGCGAAGGGCGCCCGGGGGATAGTGTCGCTGCTCTGCAACCTGAAGGGGGTCGAGGTAGCCTCCCGGGACTCGTTCCCGGCGACGTTCAGGCTCACCCCCAACACGTCCAGGGTCGGGGCGACGTTCAGGGGAAGGACGAGGGATGTGCTCGCGGTCCTCGGGCCCCTGGAGGGAGACGACGCCCTGAAGGCCTACTGGTCCGGGAAGCCGGTCCGCGCGGGGGCCTTTGACGTGCCGCTGTCCGCCTTCGAGCTGGCCGTCGCCCCTTCGGAGGGGTATGAAGTGGCAGAGAAGGGCGGGGTGTTCGTCGCGCTCCCGAAGGAACGAGACAGGAAGCTGGTAGCCGAGGGGCTGGTCAGGGACCTGGCAAGGAGGGTGCAGGCGCTGAGGAAGGAGAGGGGGTTCAAGCCGACCGCACTGCTCGCGTCGGCCTCGATCTCGGGGCTTGAAGATGAGGATGTGGACCTCCTCGAGCCGCTCAGGGAGGAGATCGCGTTCCTCGTCAGGGTGAAGAGGGTGGAGCTCGTAAGAGGAGAGAGGGCCGGGAGTGGGTGGTCGGAATCGGACCTTGACGGCAGGCCGATCTATCTCGACGTAGGCTAGCGGTCCGGAGACATTATAGGGCGAGAGAAGGGGCGAAGGTCATGCGTCTGAGCCTCCGGAGGGCCCTGAAGTTCTGGACCGTGGGCGCGTTCGGTGCCGTCATCCAGAGCGTCACCTTCTACATGCTCACGCGCTCGTTCGGAGTCCAGGACTTCGTCGTCGTGGAAGGGCTCACCGTCCCCTGGGCCCTCGGATGGGCGATCGTGCTCGCCGCGGTGAGCAACTACCTGTTGAACGAATATTTCACCTGGGGGCCTGATCTAGAGTCCAGATGAGGACAGACACCGTTGTTCCTCGCCCGGCCCAAGTTACAATTGTAGCACATCAGCATCCAGCCGGTTGGGAACCCCTTAGAAGCTAGCCACCTCCAAGTATCGCCGAACCGGGGCGCTTTCCCCCTCTTTGCAAGTCTGTAATGCCCTCCCTCTTCGAAATCCATCGTCAAGAATTTTGGGTTCTGTTCGCCGCAGCATTGGCTCTTGCGGCCGTAGTGGAGAATACACCTTGCTTTACACTTCGCACGAAACTCCCGCATCTTGGCGTTGAGTGACTCGGGGTCTCTGCCTTTTCGCCCTCATTGCGTCACGACTACGTTTCCTTTCCCTCTTGTTGACTTCGGGGCGATGATACCACGCTCTCCTCGCTTGGCGCCTGTGTTCTTTCACTTCGGGCCTGGAGTAATACTCTATTCGTTGTTGGCGTGCCTTCCAACCGCCCAAGGGACTGAATCACCATTACACTACCGTGGCCAATATAACGACCTAGGGACGAAATCTGGAATCTGTGGAACCCCGCCTAGTTCAGTTTCAGACTGCGCCGGAGAATTCAGAAAGCTGGCTCTGGTATGGCCCCAGGGGCCTGGCGGAGAAACCCACCTTTCGCAGGTCGCTCGCGAACTCGGCCGCGAAGCCGTGGGTGGTGTACACCATCTCAGGGGATACCGCCTGGACGAGGTCCAGGAGCTCCTGGTAGTCGCAGTGGTCGCTCAGGGGGAACGAGTAGTCGGCCCCCATCGTGTACCTGTACCCTGACCCCATGGCCCAGCCGCTGAACGCGACCAGTATCGCGCCGTACTTCTTCTTCAGGTGGGCCATCACCCTGCTCTTCCCGCTGGCCATCGGGCTGACAAGCACCCAGGGCCCGTGCGGCATGCGGTCCAGGTCTCTGGCTGGGTCGAACCTCTTCCCCGGCCTCAGGGGGACCCCGTGCTCGATGTGGATCCTGTTCATCTCGGCCACCTTCTCGTGATAGAAGACCGGGTCCCAGCTCGAGAAGAAGTAGGAAAGGAGCTGCGCCTTCCCCAGCGGGTACCCCATGAGCACCACGGGGCTCCCGCGGTCGTAGGCGGAGGCGATGAGGGTGTTCACCTCCTTCACCAGCTTCGCGGTCGAAGGGAAGACGTACCCCGGGCTCCCGTAGGTGGTCTCCATCACCAGTATCCGCGCCTGGCGGGTCTTGCACTTCCCCAGGAAGGCCCTCGCCCTCCCTGACGCGTCCCCCGTGTAGTACACTTCGTCTTGTATCCGGATGGCCCGGGACCCGAGGATATGCCCCGAGTCGAGGAGCTCGACCCCGTCGGCGGCTTCGACGGTCTCCCCCAGGTCGTAGCCGCGGGCCTTGGCCAGCTCGCTCGTCACCGACGAAGCGATGATGCGCTCGCTCTTCGTCGGGGCGTGCATATGGTCGATGTGGGCGTGAGAGACGAAGGTGTAGTCAGCCCGCACGTGGGAGTGGGGGTCGAGGACGTACCGGGTCCTCCCCAGCTCCACCTGGATGCCGCCGTTGGCAGTGACGCTCGTCCCCAAGCCGATGGGCGGAGGGCGCCTAGCTGATTTAAGCTGTCGAAAGCCTGTAGACTTTCCACCCGTTCGGCTCCAACATGGCTTCGAAGGTCATCGCGGGAGAGACCCTCAGGCTCCCCGTCCTGCTCCACGAGCATCTGCCCGGGTCGTACTCCTCTAGCGGAGTGCTGAGGTGCTTCGTCAGATCCCCCGCCCTCGGTGTGAAAGTGACTGAAAACCGCGCGGACGAAGCGGCGCTGTTCCCGAGACAGATTATCTGCCCCGGGGAGTAGAAGGTGACGCCGTACACCCCCTTCACCGGGAGGTCCAGGCGCTCCGACTTCGCGAACTTCGTCCCCTCCTTGGTCAGCTTCCCCCCTGCCGCGAACAGGTGGGCCTTCCCCCCTCCCCTGCCCAGGAACGCCGAGAACGCCTCCCCGGCCCAGATGTCGCAGGCGAGGACCCATCCGAGGCTCGAGGATGGAGCAGGAGCAACCGAGGCTCCGTCCACCCCCACCGACAGCCCGAGTTCACCCTCAATCAGTACCTCGAGGAACCGCGCCGCAGCCACAGGGTCCGACTCATCCCCGTGCGCCGCCCGGTTTTCCGCGTCCACCCACAGGGGAAAGTCGCCAGGAGTGCCTCCCAGGCGTGTCGCCTCGTCCGCGACGAGCCGGGCCACCCTTTCCAACGCCAGGCTCCCAATACCTGAGAGACCGGCCCTGTAGCAGACAACCGCGTGGGCGAGGGCCGCTCTGGTCCACACCCCTCCCAGCTGCCCCATGCCGTAGGCGCCGTTGAAGTAGACCTGGTTCGTGGTCGGGACGCAGCGAGGGCCGTAGGGGGTCTCGAAGTCCTTCTCAAGCAGCCGGTGCGCGGCACCCTGCTCGGCCGAGCCCATGAACGGGTGCCTGTAGGCGGCGACGGCCATGTCGACGGTGTCGTCGCCCCGAAGGCGTCCGGAAGAGTCCCTGCAGAGCGCAATGAACCCCCGCTCGTCGACCAGCTTCTTCCGCAGGCGGTCGGAGATCATCTCGGACCGTTCGCGGAACCGCGACGCGTCGTCGGACTTCGACAGCATCCGCGCAAGACATGACGCGGCCGTGAGCGCGCCTGCCGCGGCCAGGGAAACTTCGGGGACCTCACCCGTCGGGTATCCGCTCCCGAGGTGCCTCCGCCACCCCTGCGGGAGCGAGGGGTCCGTGACTACGGCGAAGTCCTTCGAGGAAGAGAAGAGATACCCGGCGAGCTTCTTGACCAGGGGGTAGTGCGCGCGGGCGAGCTTCCTGTCCTGGGCGAGGAGGCAGTGGTCGGCAACCGCCCTGAGCAGCAGCGAGGTCTCGAGGAGCCCCGGCGCCGAGGGCTGGAGGGCGTGCGGCAGCGACCCATCACTGCGCACAGCCGCCTTCGCTCCAGCGATGACTTTGACTGCGCCGGCAGGGTCTGCGAGCGAAAGCGCCCGGATGACTTCGTATCTGTCCAGGGCGTCTTTGGAATATGCCCCGCCTTCGAGGGCAGGGAACGCCCAGGCGGCCGATTCGGTGACCTCCCGCTCAGAGCATGCCAGGAAGGGGCGCGACTGCTCTGGCTGCCTCTCCCCGGACTCTAGGCGGCCGAACTCCGACAGCGCGTCTTCCAGCTTCCCCGCATTGTATATCGACGCGAAGGTGATCTCCTTCGACTCCCCGGGTGCGAGCTCCACATCGTGGGACGAAACCACGAGGACCTGGCCGGACATCCCGGCTGTGCTGTCAGGGAGCTCCCCTGCAGAGACCAGCTCCAGGGCCCTGGGCCCATTCGTGGTCATGAAGAACTTGGACGGGGGCGGCGTCGCTCCGACGACCCTCGCCGACGGCGGGTCGGAAACCTCGTCCATGGCTACGTGGCTCTCCCTGTTGAAGGCGTTGACCCCGAGGGACCCCCAGGTCTCCGACGGGCCGGAGAAGTGGGCCGCAGTGGGGTCGAGCAGTTCCAGGACCCTGAGCTTGATGGGAGCCTGCGAGCCGTTCCTTGTCCTGAGGCGCCTGATGTACCCCTGCGACCTCCCCCTGTGGAAATCGAGGGACTGAAAGACGTCGATGCCCTCGAAGATCTTCCCCGAGAACTGCACAGAACGGGGGTTCGGGCGGACCACCCAGTCCGGACGCTGCGCATGAACCACTATGCCTGCCTGGACCTTGCAGAAGGTGAGCTGCTCGAATCCGAAGAGGGCCCGCCCCTCAGGGAGGGAATAGAACGACCGGAGAGCCCCGTCAGGCTCCACGCGCATCCGGCACCCGCGGTCCTGGAGGTTCAGGGGGCGCCTCAGGGCCGAGGAACGAAACCCAGCAACTCTCGCGGGAAGAGACTCCGCGGCGGCGCCCATGCGTCCTGTAGGCAGACTGGGGAGATAATATCGGCGGGATTTACTGAAATTGAGCTTCTAGACTTCGCGAGTTAACCTCGAGGGGCGCGCTTCCAGCGGGAGCCCGCAGGGGTGTCCTCGACGACTATCCCTTCGTCCAGGAGCACCTTCCTCAGCCTGTCAGATTCCGCGAAGTCCTTCTTCTTCCTCGCTTCGTCCCTCCTGGCCACCAGCTCGGCGAGCCTCGGAGGGAGCTCCTCTTCCTCGAACTCCATTATGCCGAGCACCGAGTCGACGCGCTTCAGCGCACCGATGGCCCCCTCTGCCTCCTCCGTTCCGACCGAGCCCGAGTCCATCAGGGTGTTCATCTTCTTGACGTAGGCGAAGAGCACTGACAGCGCCTTCGGCGTGTTGAGGTCGTCGTCCATGGCCTCTTCGAAGTCTTCTACGAGTCCTTCCGAGGCCTTCGACACCCTCCTCTCCGGCGCACCGACCGACTTCAGGCGGAGGACGAAGTCCATGAGCCGTCCCCTCTGTGCCCTGGCCTGGGCTAGGGAGGTATCGGCCAGGTCCATCGGGTCCCTGTACCTGGAAGTGATCAGGAAGAGCCTGACATCCATGGGGTCCCACCCCTGGTTCGCGAGGTCGCGAAGGTAGACAACATTCCCCAGCGACTTGTGCATCTCCTCGCCGCGGATGTTCAGGAACTCTGAATGCAGCCAGTAGTTCACGAACTTCTTCCCTGTGGCGGCCTCCGACTGGGCTATCTCGTTCTCGTGATGGGGGAACTTGTTGTCCATCCCCCCGGTGTGGATGTCGAAGCTCTCGCCGAGGTACTTCATGGACATCGCCGAGCACTCTATGCTCCAGCCCGGCCTCCCTTTCCCGAGCTCGGTCTCCCAGAAGACTTCGCCGTCATCCTTGTCCCAGGCCTTCCAGAGCGCGAAATCAGCGGCCTCCAGCTTCTCTTCGTAGTGGTCGCTCGCGACCCTGCCGGCTGGCTTCAGCGAGTCGAGCCTGACCCCGGATAGCGCGCCGTAGTTCCTGAACTTCGAGACGCTGAAGTAGATCGAACCATCGGGGGCCCTGTAGGCGTACTTCTTGTCTATCAGAGTCTTGATGAGCTTCACCATCTCGGGGATGTGCTCTGTCGCCCTCGGATAGAGGTCGGCTCTCTCCACCCGCAGCGAATCGAGGTCCGCCATGAACGCCGCCTCGTAGAAGCGGGTGAGCTCCATGAGCGGCTTATGGAACTCCCTGATCCCTTTGATTATCTTGTCCTCCACGTCGGTGATGTTCATCACCTGGAAGACCTTGAACCCCTTGAACCGGAGATATCGGCGTAGAAGATCCTCGAAGACGAATGTCCTGAAGTTCCCGATGTGCGCGTAGTTCCACACGGTGGGGCCGCAGGTGTACATCTTCACCTCTCCGTCCCTGATGGGACGGAACTCCTGCACCTTCCTGCCGAGGCTGTTGTAGAACTTCAGCATGGCGGACTGCACGCGGCTGGTGTCGTGAAAATAAAAAGGAACGGGAGATGGAATCTACTTCAGCTTGCCAATCCTGAAGATGGCCTTGCCGCAAGAGGCACAGGTGCCCTTGATGGCGGGCCTGCCGTTCTTCAGTTTGATTTGCTTGGGATTCTTGATCTCCCGGTTCTTCTTCTTCTCGTATACGCAGTATCCAGTTACCACTGCGAGTTACCTCGGCCTGAATTCGGCAGATTCCGTATTTAAACCCTCGTAACGGGGCTCAAATTGGGGTTTTTTCGGGTCGAAAGCCTTTTTGGCGGCGATTCAGGATTCCAATGGCAAAGTCCCGAGGCGGATGCCCTCCCGATTCTTCAGGATTCGGGAGCAATCGGTCGGCGCTACCGTGTGCCATTGCCCTGCAGGCGAATCGCGGGGAGGCCCGTGCACAGTGCGGACGCGCTCTTACCCTGAGCTTTCGCTCTTCCGGTTGGAATAAGGAAAATTCTTGTCGTTACGCTCGGACAAGGACAGAATCCAATCGAACGCGCGACGCGGCCTGCGATTGGAATATAGACCGATGGCAGTGGACCCGTGACGCGACTTGTTCAGCTCGGTCCAGGACTCGAAGGCGGTCGGGTCCCTGATACTCGCGAGGATCGTCTACGCGGTCAACTGGCTCAACTTCGGCGCGATATTCTACCTCATGGCCGGCGATGTCGGGGCAGGGGTCTCGGGACTAGGCAACATCACTTCGGTCTTCTATCTGGGGCTCGGCCTGCTTCAGGTACCGGGAGGGATTCTCGCTGCGAAGTTCGGTCCGAAGAAGGCCGTCGTCTCCGGGATCTTCCTGACCTCGCTCGCGGTCCTCGGGACGGCCGCGTCCTCCACCGTCCTTGAGCTGGAGGTGCTGAGGTTCGTTGCCGGCGCGGGGATGGCGTTCGTCTTCGCGCCCGGCATCGTCATCGTGACCCGCCTCCTGCGGGGGGGCAGGTCGGGGAAGGGGTCGGGGCTGTTCAACTCGGCCTATGACATAGGGGGCCTCTTCGCCATCTTCGGGTGGATTGTCGTCGCCATCACCACCGGGTGGAGGCCAAGCTTGGCCATAAGCGGAGGGCTCTATCTCGCGACAGGGTTCCTGGTCATGGCCTTCGTCCCCTCTGACGACCCATCGGAGGAGTTCGCCGTCAGGAGGAGGTCTCTCTTCGACGTCCTGTGGGACAAGCAGATCGTGCTGCTGGGGCTTGGGATACTCGGATTCTCAATCGGCAACACCCTGATATCCGGATTCATGGTGTTCTATCTCGAAAGGAGCCTGGAAGTGGCCCAGACCACGGCGGGCGCGGTCACCTCGCTCATCACCGTGATCCCCATCTTCACTTCGATCTGGGGAGGCCGGGTGTACGACACGGCGTCGAAGCACAGGCTGCTGATGGTTGCCGCCATTCTCGGGAGCGCGGGGTCGCTGGCTCTGGCGGGGATCGGATCCATCTATGCGGCTGCTGCGGCTGCCCTCGTCGGCGGGGTGGTCTCTGGAATAGGGTTCACCTTCGCCTTCGCCGGTGCCAGAGACTTCAACAGAAGCGGTAAGGAATACGAGAGCCTGGCAATCTCGTGGGTCAACAGCATACAGCTCACCGGGGAGTTCTTCCCTCCGCTCCTCTTTTCGTACGTTGCCGAGCAGTACGGATATTCTCAGGCGTGGCTCTGGAGCGCGGTGGTGACGGTGGCGTTCATAGTCCCTGTCCTGATGATGGTGGAGAACTGGAGCGCTAGAGCGGCGTCGCGATGATCTCGTCCCCCTTGCTCACTTTGACTTCGAGCCCCGCCAGCCCGATCTCCTTGATCTCCGGGACAGGGATCCCCAGCTCCTCGATCTTCGACCTGTGGCGCGATATGGCCTGCATCCACGCCTCCGACCTGTCTTCGACCTTCGGCACCCCCAGTCCGGACTTCGCGGCCAGCTCCTCCAGCTTCTGGTCGTATTCGAAGAAGTCCCCGGGGAGCCTCCAGAAGTCGTCCATCGGCCTGAAGAGCAGAGGAGAGAGATAGATGAACCCGTGCTTGAGCTGGCGCGAGATCATCCCCTTCTGATCCGTGGACATCTTCTCCGCCAGGCGCTCGAGCATCGCCAGAGTCCCGGTAAGGTGGCGGGACTCGTCCCTCGTGATGTTGCGGAATGCCCCTGAGTAGACCTTGTTTGTCGACCGCTCCCCAACCTCCCTGAAGATCAGCTGCGCCCCAATCTCTGCGAAGAAGAAGCTGGAGAATATCAGTTCCAAGGGGTACTTCCCCCAGGCCTGGTTGAACGCGCTCCAGTACCTCGCACCGTTGTCATAGAGGGCCATTATGTTGGCGTGGGCCTTCTCCTCCAGGGTGGACCTGGGCTTGAACCTGTATGGGAAGTTGGGGCAGACGCGGGAGCACGCCCTCCTGCAGACTTCGTCGTGGCGGCACTCGTCGAATGCGACCGCCGAGAGGAACTTCTTGGTGGGGTCCTCGAACTGATGGGTCGCCGCCTGGACGGCGGCCGCACCGAAGGCCCCTATGCCGGACTTCTCGAAGAGCGCCAGCTTGGAGAGCCAGTAGGCCTGGGCGACCGCCTCGTCAGAAGAGAAGTTCTTGGCGTCGCACTCGTCCCAGGGGAGGTCGACCGGGTTCCAGTTCTGGGGGAACCAGAGCTCGTAGGTCCTCAGAAGGGTTTCGGACACGACGTCCCAGTTCCCAGGGAAGACGTTCCCTTCTTTGCTCTCGTCCAAAGCAGTCGATTGCACCGACTTCCTGCTATTAAAATGAGGCTAAGTCGAGCTCGACGCCAGCACCACCACAGTCCCTGTCATCCAGAAATGGTAGGCGCAGTGGTAGTGGAAGGTGCCAGGGGTGGTGAAAGTGTGCGTCCAGTTGTCGCCTGGGTTCAGGTTCCCTGAGTTGAAGCTCCCGTCGTCGGCGGTCACGGTGTGGGGCGCTTGGTCGTTGTTCACGAACGTCACTGTGTTGTTCTGCCCGATTACCACCGTTATACTTGCCGGGAGGAAGTTGAGCGCCTCGTTGCTCCCCACCCCCACAGGCATGATGACCGTCCCCGGCGCCACCGCGCCGACCGGCGCAAGGGCGGGCTGGAGCCTGAAGGCGAACTCCCCAATCAGAACACCGCCGACGATTACCCCCAGAAGTCCTATCCCCAGGAGGAGTCCTTTCGGCGGCCCCATCTGCTCTTCTATGTCCACTCTTGTCACCCGAGGGATGCAATCATGGCTATGAGAAGAGCTGAGAGGAACATGATCGGAATGAGCGCGAAGAGCCTCAGCGACCCCGGCTCGTCCTTCAGCTGCATGTAGAACAGAACGATGGCGACCGCCTGGCTCGCGGCGAGTATGCTGACGACGGTCACCACAGTCGGATAGACGTGTATCATATAGAAACTTGCGGTCTCGGCCAGGACAGCGAGCACCATGTAGGCCCAGACCCCGAGAGCTACTATGTTCCTCAATTCATCCTCCTACAGCAGGTAGAAGAGCGGGAAGACAAAGCACCACACGATGTCGACGAAGGCCCAGTAGAGCCCGAAGTTCTCTATGGCTTCGTGAGACTCCTTGCTGTAGTGCCCCGCGGTTGTTTTCTTCATCAGGTAGATCATCATGAGCAGGCCGGCGGTCACGTGCGCCCCATGGAGCCCTACTATGATGTAGTAGGCGCTCGCCGCCAACGAATATGTCGGGTTCGAGAGGACGAACCCCCCGCCCGCCAGGTTGGCGAGGTCGGTCCACTCTGATACCTTGATCCCCATGAACACGGCTCCGAGGACGAAGGTCACAGCGAGCCACTGGAGCAGCTTCCGCTGGTCCCCGTTTCTGATGGCCTGTACGGCGAGGAACATGGTGAGCCCGCTGGTCACCAGGATCAGCGTGTTGGCGGTCCCCAGGGGGATGTCGTGGATCGTCCCCGCGGCAGGCCAGTTGGCAGCAGCCGCCCGGATGAAGATGTAGGCCCCGAGGAAGCTCCCGAAGAGGATCACCTCGGATGACAGGAAGACCCACATCCCGAGCTTCAGCTTGGGGACGGCATGGAACGGCCACCTGTCCCCTTCGGTCTCCGGCGGGACCGTGAACCTGTCGTGGAGGTCGTCCATCCCCCACCCCCAGAAGGCGTAGATGATCACAAGCGCCCCGAGGACCATGGAGGCTATCCCCGCGATGTCCGGGTAGAACGGCGCCCCTGCGAGGAAGAGGAGGAGGCCGAGCGACAGCTCCAAGGGGCGGGAACTGAGGTGCACTGCGTGCCCTTCCGGGACGGGCGAACCGCCGGGGGCACTGGAGCCTTCTGTCGCCGACAACTGCCCGATCCACCCGCCAGCGGGAGGTGCCGTGGACACCACGGCAGGGGTCATCCCCTCGGCGTGCGTAGTCCATTCGAGGTCCGGGGCCCCCCACGGGTTCGAAGGCGCCATGGGTCCCCTGAACCAGGTGTGCAGGACGTTGTAGGCAAGCAGGACCTGGGCGAGGGCGAAGACGAAGGCCCCGACCGAGGCGAGGCCGTTGAGGGTCGCCCAGTCGCCCACGTTCGGATAGGTGAATATGCGCCTTGGCATGTCATAGAGGAGGTTCATCGGGAAGTAGAGGATGTTGAACCCGACGAAAGAGATCGCGAAGTGGATCTTGCCGAGCCGCTCGTTGTACATGTGCCCGGTCATCCGGGGGAGCCAGTAGTAGATCCCCGCGATGATACCGAATATCGCCGCACCTACCATCACGTAGTGGAAGTGGGAGACCACGAAGTAGGACCCTCTGAAGACCCTGTCGAGCACAGGGGAGGAGAGGAAGACCCCCGTGATCCCGCCTATGATGAAGAGGATGACCGCCCCCAGCGCGAAGAGCATGGGGGTGGCAAACTTCACCCGGCCCCTGATCAGGGACTCCACGAAGGAGAGCGTGATGACGTCGAACGGTATCGAGATCGCGATGGTGGCCACGCTGAACGCCCCCTGAAGCGCGACGGGTATCCCGGTGAGGAACATGTGGTGCATCCAGACCCCGAAGCTGAGCGGGATCACGATCAGCCCGGTCGCGACCAGTATCGCGTTCTTCGCGGCCAGGGGCCTCCCCGTGAACTGCGGGAGGATGTTCGCAATGATCCCGAACCCCGGCAGGAGGACGATGTAGACCTCAGGATGGCCGAAGAACCAGAAGAGGTTGTCCCAGAGGATGGAGGGCTGTATGGCGGTTGAGGTGAAGAAGGAGGTCCCGAGGAGCCTGTCCGTGGATGCGAGGATGAAGGCGGCGATGAGGGTGGGGAAAGCGAAGAGCATGGCTATGACGGTGAAGAGGATGAACCAGGTGAACATCGGGAGCTTCGAGAGGGTGAGTCGAGGGGCTCTCATCCAGATTATCGAGACGAGGAAGTTGACGCTCCCCAGGGTGACCGATGCCGAGAGCAGCACCAGCCCCAGATAGGCCAGGGTGGGCCCGGTGCCGAGGGTGAGGACTGCGAGAGGCTGGTACGTGGTCCACCCAGCGCTCGCGGTTCCCCCGGGGACGAAGAAGCTGAGGAGCGCCAGGACCCCGCCGGCGAGGTAGAGCCAGTAGCTCATGGCGTTGAGCCTGGGGAAGGCGAGGTCCCTCGCCCCTATCTGAAGAGGGACGAAGTAGTTCGCAAGCCCGATGGCGATGGGGGAGAGGAACCAGAATATCATGATCAGCCCGTGCATGGTGACTGCCTGGTCGTAGTAGAAGGCGGAAAGGAAGTTGTTGTTGGGGATGGAGAGCTGTACCCTCATCATAAGGGCGAGTATCGCCCCGATGAACCCGAAGTAGCAGGACGTGAAGAAGTAGAGGACCCCCACTTCCTTGTGGTTGGTGGTGAAGAGCCAGTGCTTCAGCCAGTCGGTCGCGGTCAGCCCGTCGCACCTCCGGTCCAGGCTGTCCACGTCGCCTGGCTCACCACGGTGAGGTTGGCCCACATATCAGCGTGGCCAACGCCGCAGAGCTCGAAGCACCTGATGGCGTCCCAGTACATGCAGGAGGTCCCGCCCGCGTTGCAGGTCACCTTGGCGACGTCAGGGGTGGTCGGGACCTGCAGGGTCGGGACCATGAACCACATCTGGTTGACCCGTCCGGGGATGGCATCCTCCTTCTCGGCCAGCATCGTGATGCCCATCGAGTGGAAGACGTCCTTCGAGGTGAGGTTCAGGACTATGTCCCGCCCCACGGGCACCGTCAGGTTTCCAGGTTTGCCGGAGTAGAGGCCGGAGTAGTAGGACTGGGAACAGGTCTGGCCGGGCTTCGGGTAGGTGTAGTTCCATCCCCACTGGTAGGCTTCGACGCAGACCTGCACGCACGGCTGGCCAGTGATCTTCATGCAGGCCGCGTTGCTCGGGATCTCGATGTTGCTGAAGCTCGCGAAGGTGCTGTACTCGGCGGTCGTGAGGACAGACCCGGTGATGAGAACAGTGATGAGCACGATCTTCCACCCCTCTACCTTGTGTTCGGGCATCGGGGTCTTCTGACCTCGATACCTGTAGCGGTACATGAAGAACGCCAGCATCGAAATGACTATGACCGCCGCTCCGATTCCGAAAAGCAGATACAGGTTCAGCAGCGAATCAAACGTACCTGTTGTTGGCGGAACAGCAAGAAGACCCGAAAGCATTAGGTCGTGCGCTTTGCCGTTGACCTAATATCGGTTATAAAGTTTGTAAGGCCTGCGAGTATTTCAGAACAATCTGCGGGGTTCTGCATATAGCGCTTATCTATTGTCCGCTTTCAGGCCGCATTGTGGTGGGGTGGCGGAGCGGTTACGCGTACGCCTGCAGTGACTGCCGTCAGTGAGCGTATTCACGTGGGTCCGAAGGCGAAGCCGGGCACCGGAACTCCCACCCCCACCTCGCTTGAAGGGTAGCCCTTCCGAGGTCCGGTCCCACATGGGCGCCAGCGAAAGGGCCACTTGCTTCCGCCCTGGGGCGCGCGGTTCCCTTGATCCGGCACCCTAGACGAAGATGGCCGACAGGACTATGGCTGAGATGAAGACGATCGAGATGGTGTTGACGACCTTGATGAGGGAGTTGATGGCCGGGCCCGCTGTGTCCTTGAACGGGTCCCCGACCGTGTCCCCCATGACGGCGGCCTTGTGGGCGTCCGAGCCTTTGCCTCCGAGCTGACCGGTCTCGATGTACTTCTTCGCGTTGTCCCAGGCGGCGCCCCCGTTGGTCATGGTGAACGCGAGGAAGACCCCGGACACTACGCTCCCTATGAGCAGCCCGCCCAGGGCGAGGGGCCCGAGGACGAACCCCACCACGAGCGGCGTTATGACCGCGAGGGCCCCGGGCTTCGCGAGCTCCCTGATGGCCGCGCTCGTGCTGATGCCCACAGCCTTCGCATAGTCAGGCTTGGCGGTCCCCTCCATTATCCCCGGTATCTCCTTGAACTGGCGCCTGACTTCGTTGACTATGGTGTACGCCGCCCTGCCGACCGCCTTGATCAGGAAGCTGGAGAAGTAGAACGGAAGGAGCCCTCCGATGAGGAGCCCGATGACGACGTAGGGGTCGGACAGGCTGAACTGCAGCTGCCCCCCGACCATGGACGACGCGTACCTGCTCGCAGCCGACGCGTTGGCGAGGATGATCCTGGAAGCCTCGTGCTGGAACGCCTCGAAGATGGCAACCGCGGCCAGGGCCGCCGACGTGACCGCGAACGCCTTGGTAGTCGCCTTGGTGGTGTTCCCGAGGGCGTCAAGCTCGTCGGTCACGGTCCTGACGCTGCTCTCGAGCCCAGCCATCTCCACTATGCCGTTGGCGTTGTCGGTGATTGGGCCGAATGAGTCGATCGACATTATGATTCCGGTAAGCGAAAGCATAGACATCGTGGCGACTGCGGTGCTGTAGATCCCCGTCAGGACTCGGGCGGACTCAGCCCCAGTCGACCCGGCGTACCCCAGTGAGTAAGATGCAATGATCGCCACCACCAGCACCACCGCCGAGGGGGCCGCGCTCGTCAGCCCGGTGGAGAACCCGGAAAGGAAGTTGGTTGCCGCGCCGGTCTGGCTCGACAGCGCTATCTCCCTGACCGGAGCGTAGGCGTAGGACGTGAAGTAGTTGGCCACGTTCTCGATGGCCACCACCACGACTATCCCGACTATGGCGCTCGCGAAGAGATAGTACCCGAGGGTGGAGCCGTTGAAGAGGACCTGCCCGAAGACGAAGTCGAATATCACCGTCACCACGGCCGCGATCATGAGAGTGATGTTCAGCGCCCTTAGCGGGTTCGACTTTATCGACTTGCGCACATAGAAGCTCCCTGCCACCGCGCCGACCACCCCGGCCGCTCCGAGGAGGAGCGGGTAGACCAGGAGTGTGCTCGAGGCGCCGCTCGAAATGAGCGCGCCGAGGATCATCACGGCTATCGTAGTCACAACGTAGGACTCGTAGACGTCGGCCCCCATCCCTGCGCAGTCCCCGACGTTGTCCCCGACGTTGTCGGCTATCACCGCGGGGTTGCGAGGGTCGTCTTCAGGAATCCCGGCTTCGACCTTCCCGACCAGGTCTGCGCCGACGTCTGCAGCCTTGGTGTAGATCCCGCCGGAGACCCTCATGAACATCGCAATCAGCGATGCGCCGAAGCCGAGCCCTGCGAGGGTGGCAGGGGAGGCGAGCACGGTCGAAGAGAACGCGAGATAGAAGACGGACAGACCGAAGAGGTCGAGCCCCACCACAGTCATCCCCATCACCCCCCCTCCTCTGAAAGCCATCGTCAGCGCGCTCCCGAGCCCCGACTTCGCGGCTTCGGCAGTGCGGGAGCTGGTCCTCACGGTCACCGCCATTCCGATGTACCCCGCGAGGGCGGAAAGGAACGCGCCTATGGCGAAGCCCGCGGCCGTGGCGCCACCGGTGGCGTTGGGATAGTCTATGAGGCCGAATATCAGAAGGACGATGATGACAGCGATGGGGGCGATGACCTTGTATTCTCGGCTGAGGAACGCGCCGGCCCCCTGCCTGACGGCGTCAGATATCTCGACCATCTTGGGGGTACCGCGGTTCTGCCTCCTGATGTAGAACCAGAGCCCTCCCGCATAGACGAGCGCGACCAGTGACAGCCCCAGGGCTACGTAACCGTAGTCTAGGCCCATTCGCATCCCGACGCCTCAAAAATCGCTTTAAAACGATTCCCTGGACCCGGGCTACTTCTCCGCCCGCTTCCTCGCCGTGAGGGCATAGGAGACGATGAACGGGAGGACGGTCGTGACCTCAGCGTAGAGGCTCGCCTGCTTCGCCTTTTCCTTCACCTTCCCCCAGGAGACGGCTTCCTCGACTCTCGCGCCGCTGAGAGACCCGTCGAATTCACCAGCGGTCGTGATGTAGCAGGCCCAGTCGAGCCCTCCCCTGAAGAGATTCCACCAGATCGTGTGATGTTTGGAGATGCCCCCGCCCAGTACCAGGGCCCCAGTTTCCTTGGCGTCGGAGGTGATGTCGGAGAGGCGCCTTTCGTCTTCGATCAAGTCGACCCTGAAGTCCCTGTGGCTCTCGACGAACAGCCAGACCTGACTCCCCACGGCGCCGTCGGTAAGTCCCGGGACGAACACCGGGACCTTCCTCTTCTGAGCCCAATAGAGCAGGGAATCCTCGGACCCGAGAACGCGGCCTATTTCCGCACTGAGGGCCTCGGAGCTGATCGACCTCATGCCGCCGTCGTAGAGCCGTCGGAGCAGAGGCTGCATGGTGTTCTCGATTAGGGGGCCGTAGTCTTTCAGCGGCACGAGGACGTTTCCGAGCCGGTGATAGCCCCGCCTCCTGAGCATCGCGTCGTCCATGGCGAAGCTTCCCGCGTAGTAGTCAGCGCGAGTCCGCGCGATGTCGTGGTCGAGGGTCCCGCAGGTTGTGACGATGACGTCGACGAGACCTTCGCGGACCAAGTCAACTAGAATCCCGCGGGTCCCGGTGGATACCATCGCGGCCGGGAATGAGAGGAACTTGGTGCATCCGTCCCTCGACGACATGGCGGCGAAGGTGTCGGCGACTTCGAAGAGGTTCTTCGCCATGAAGCCTCCTCCCTCCCCCATGGAGCGGAGCATCGAGGCGATGTCCGGGGATGCGCCCGCATGGTAGTCCCGGACCTTCTTCAGGCCAGGGATCGCTTTCATTGAGATTCTGAGCCAGACCAGGAGTCGGCTTTTAACCGTTCGGACTGCGCACTTTCAGACCGGGCGTCCCCCTCTTCTGCAAGAGGGCTCCTTGCAGCATAGCGAAGACCTGTGGAAGGGGACTCCGCGGTCCCAATACGAAGGTAAACCGACGGGCGCCACTTCGGGCCATGCAGACCCTTGACCCGGATATGCTGTGCCCCGAATGCTCGAAGAGGTTGCTGGACATGGGAGACGAGCTCGTCTGCCCCGGATGCGGGATCGCGAATCAGAAGCAGGTCATTGAGCCTCCGTTGGCAGCGAAGCCGAGGCCCCGGGACGCGGTGCGGACGCCCCTCGGGAGCTACATGGGGCCCAGATTTGCAGGAGCCAGTGGAAGGACCGCGCGCGGAATCACCGGCGAAGAGGATGGATACAGGTACCTCAAAGTGGTCTCGGATTTCGCCGGCAGAGGGGAGGGGGCAGCGGTGGATTGCGCGAAGCTCATAGAGCGGGTAGGGGAGAAACTCGGCCTCCCCGGCCCCGTGCTCATGGAAGCAGCTTCGACAGCCAACCGGGTGCTGGCGACGGTCCACAGGGCCGCCCGAAGGACTCTGACTGCCCCGGTCTCCGCCTACTCTTTGATCTCCGCCTGCAGGACCTCCGGGACGAGCGCGGTGAGCCCGAGGGAGATCCTGGCGACCCACGCGGCGCTTGGGAAGAGGGTGAGCCATTCTTCAATCATACAGCTTGCCATCGACTCTCCTGTCAGGACCTACGCCAGCGGCCCGGACGACTACCTCTCGCGCGTCATCGGCCGCCTCTCGGCGAACCGGCGTCTGTCTGACAGGCTGGCAAGGGATGGCGTCCAGATGCCGGCCTACCTTGCCGCTCTGCGGGAGTCTGGGAGGCAGCTGATCGCGCTGGCTGAGCAGACCGAGATGTCTGGGAAGAGGCCGTGCTCGCTCGCCGCGGCCGCGGTCTACTCGGCGGAGGCTGTGCTGTCCGCCTGTGAAGGGAGGAACAGGAGGCTGACGCAGCGGGAGCTCGCCCTGTGTGGTGACACGTCTGAATACACGGTCAGGGACCAGTGCGCTGCGATATTCCTCCCCGCTGTGCGGAAGCTGGTTGCCCGAAGAAGGCAAGCCCCTCCTCTTCAACCTGCACGGTGAAGGGCCCGCCGGGCCCCTCTATCCCTGCCTGCCGTATCCAGACCAGCAGGCCGACGCCGCAATCTTTGCCGGGGACCATCGTGTATTCGAGCCCGAACCCGAACCCGTCAGCGGAGACTGCCGCTCCCGCGCTACTGGACGCCTCCTGCACGAAGGGGTCGACAGCCCCCGAGGTGCAGTTCGCCGGAACCTCCGTTGACAGAGTGTGCGCCATCCCTTCGAGCGCCCTGAGGCAGTCGGCAGACAGGCGGTCTAGCTCGATCGGGATGTGGACTAGGTGGGCTTCGCTCTTCCCCAAAGAGACCTCCCCCGATGGAGACCTGCCGGTTGCTACCATCGAAATCGAGATGTCAAGCTCCCCGGCGACGGAGCCGTTGAACGGCGCGAGCAGGGAGAGGTTGTCCCCGGCAGGTACTTCAGGTGCGAGCCTCGCCGTCGAGACCACGGTCACCCCACCGGAGTGCTGAAAGTCGGAAAGGTTCCCGATCGCGGCGGCAGCCTCCGCCCGCGCCGCCTGGCAGTCCAGGGTCCGCCCGGCCAGGGCTGACTGGGCATCCAGGAGGATGTTCATGCCGCCGGCGCCCATGAGGGCCGCAGCGGTGCCGCCGAGCGAGTCTTCTGCGTTGGAGACGGAGTACAGGTGTTCCCTGTCCTGGGAGGCTGCGAAGACGAGGGCGTTAGAAACCAGGAGGATTGTGAAGATGACGGCCGCGGCTGCGGTTGCGCCGATTCCTACCCTGACGACCATGCCACCAATACTACCTCGGACTTGCCAAGCCTCAACGAGATAGCCACGCTCGGGGAGCTGAGTCCCGGAGGAGTTCCGCAAGAGGTGGGCCCCATGGTCGCATACAGTCTGAAGGTCGAATTCGACGCATCTGAAATGAGCTGGCAGGCGGCGGGAGACTCCAAGAACCCGATCGTCCCGTCCCGCTGCAGGAATCCAACGAGCCGGTCCCTGAGTCGCACCTGGGCTCCGAGCTGCTGGGCGCCGACGTCACCCGCCTTCGGGCTCCAGGCGACGATGCCGGTAATGGCGGAACTTCCTATCAGCGCCGCCACCGCGAGGTCGATGAACCTCAACGGGGCACCAGACCGGGGAACAGGACCCCAAGAGCGAGGAGCGACAGGCAGATGACCACTGCGTACATCAGGGCGACGTCCACGTAGGTTTCAACCTCAGACATTCTGTGTCACCCTTACGACGCCGAGGAAGAGGGCCAGACGGTATCGGGCGGAAGGTGAAAGCGTGACGTTTGGGAGCGCCCAGACTACAGGCATCGAGACTGTCCCGTTCCCGTCCGGGCATGAGACCAGATGACCTCCGAGGCGGATGTCATCGGGAGCAAAGGAGGACCCGTAGGTGAGCAGGACCGTCATTCCGGGACGGAGCGAGTCGATGACGGCTCTGACGCCGTCGACGTTCCTCCAGTCCGCGCTCTCCCTGGCGTCACCGGCGACCCCCAGAAGCTGCGGAACGAAGAGTAGAACCAGAGCCACGGAGGCGAAGATGTAGAGCCCCCAGGAGTTCAGGCCGGAGACGGACGACGCGGGCAACTAGCTCACCGAGAGTTCGAGCTGCGATGAATCGTCCCTGAACTCGATGGTGTGGACCCCGCCGGAGACGGAGACCGCGAAGGCGCAACCGAGAGGGAAGGTTTCGTTGATGGCCGATCCGCCGGCCCTCATGCTGAGCGTCCCGCCCTGGCACGCAATGGTGGAGGATGGGATGGGCATCGTGGCCGAAGCACTGCCGTTGGCGATCGCCTTCGAGACCAGCCCCGATACCCCGTCGAACGCGGCGCGGAGGGAAAGCCCCGACTCGAAGGCGGTGAAGCCGCCATAGACCAACAAGGACCCAGCGACGAACAGGGTCGAAACCATCACCACCAGGGCGTACTCGATCAGCTCGGCCATCGGGAGAACACCCCCGATCGGGATTTAACGCGCCACCTTGGGGCTTTTATCGCGTCCGGCGCTGTTGGGACGACTCTTCTTGGGTTTCGGCAGCCTGCTCCTCTCGCTCACGGCGGGGCGCCAGAGGAGTGCAGAACCTCCCCCGCTCCTCGTCGAGCTCATGACAAGGGCGGGAGAAGGGGAAGGGTGGACCAGCGGCAGCTACCCTTTCCGCTACAGGGTCACGGCCAGGGACTCCGTCCCCTTCTATCAGATCGGCTCCGGGCTCCCCCTTGACTCGATAACGAGGCTCAGAAGGGTCGTCGGAGAAGTCTCGGCCGCCCTGGACCCGAAGGAGGTGGACCCCCTGACGTTCGCGAGGCTGATCGAAGTCCTCACCCAGCACTCGGCAGGGAAGTTGGCGTCATACGGCACCAGGACCAGAGTCAAGGAGCTCTCCGAACTGGCTGCCTACGAAGCGGTCGGCCTTGCCAGGGTCCTCGCCCTGGCCAAAGACGACAAGGTCACAGAGTTCTTTGTCGACTCGGACACGTCCCCGGTCTACCTGGACCATATGGTGGCCGGTCGGTGCGAGACCGACATGGTCCTGACCGAAAGGGAACGCGAGGCCCTGCAGACCCACCTCGACACCTTCAGCGGTTACACCCTTGACTTCAAGACGCCCTCTCTGAAGAATGACCTGGCAGTCGGGGAGGCGATCCTCAGGGTGTCCCTGGACCTTCAGCCGGTGTCAGTCAACAGGTTCGCCCTGGATGTGAGGAGGCTGAACGTCTCCTCCCTCTCGTTGCCTCAGCTCGTCAGACTCTCCGTACTTTCGGAGGAGGCGGCCGCGGTTCTTGTCGGCTGGCTTGAGGGCGGAGGGAACGTGACCATCATCGGGGAGACCGGCACGGGGAAGACGACCCTGCTGAACGCCCTCGACGAGCGGCTTGAACGACGCCTGCGCCGGCTCTACATCGAGGACGCGGTGGAGACCAAGGACCTCCTCGAGCGCGGCTATCACCAGATGAAAGTGAAGGTGGACCCCTTCGAACGCGGAGACGGAAGCGGAAGAACAAAAGAGTCGGAGATCGTAAAGGCTCTCCATCGTTCCCCTGACATCGTCATCCTGAGCGAGATCCAGTCCGAAGAGCACAGCCGCGCCTTCTTCCAGGCGCTGGCGTCGGGGGCGAGGGGGATCCAGAC
>JAKASI010000023.1 GCA_021828185.1 archaeon | reverse complement strand
TGCGGGGGGTGGGATTTGAACCCACGAACCCCTAAGGGACGGGATGCCCCATCCGAAGCTCGGCCCGGATCTTGAGTCCCGCACGGTTGACCAGGCTTCGTTACCCCCGCACTCCCGGCGCTCCGCGGGGTTCCGATAAAGAGTCTCACTGCTGGACGGTGACCACCTTGCTGGTCTTCCTCAGGAGCCTGTGGGATGATATCTCGATGATTATGTTGCAGTATCTCGCCAGCTGGCCGAAGTACGACACCAGGACCCTCGTGTAACCCGACCCCGCCGTCGACAGGATTTCATCCATCACCTGCTTCTCTAGCTGCATCGTCTCCTCCACAAGCGCCAGGGACTTCCCGATGAGCTTGATGTTGGGGGTCAGCAGGCTCTCCACGGTGGTATTGAATGCTTCCCGCGTCTTCGCTGCCAGCCTCTGCACGCTAGCCGTCACCTTGGGGTCCATCCTAGTCTTCATCCCCTTGAGCCTCACGAGCTCTTCAGCCGCGTCCTGGATGATCCCCCCTATCTCGTCCAGCGTCTTTGCCGACACCCTGTCCCCGGAAGCATGGAGCGGCGACTCGATTCCTATCTCCGAGGCGAGTTCCCTTCTGCTCAGAGCCACGAGCAGTTGTCTGAGAATCAGCCAGTACAACTCGTCAATCTCTTCTTGAATACGCGAAACTTCGTTGAGGCCCGACGTCTGTCTGAGGTCGAGAGCCTCCATTACGTGCTCCAGGCTCCTCGAGACGAGTATCTGGAGCCTCTTCATGAGCGAGTCTACCGGGAACTTCGTAGGATCCATGAAGCTCTGCGCGACTATGTGCCTCTCATCGGACTCGACCACTTCCATCCCCCTGAGCCGCTTGATGGTGCCCAGCACCTGGTCGACGGCCGCATGCCCGAGGGGCTCATTCCCCGCCACCTCGATGGTGTCGTACCCCAGGGCGTAGGCTCCCACCACCAGCCTAGCCAGCATCTCCTCGCTCCCTGCTTGATCGGCTTTCAGGATGGCCTTCGCAGCCTCTCTGGCCCTGGTCGCCGGTATCAACCGAAGCGTTCCATCTACGTCCTCCCTGACCAGCAGGCCGTCCTTGGCCCTGAGGTTCATCCTCTTCGCGTATTCGCTGGGGATCGACACGGTCAACGTGAACTTCCCAACCTTCTGCACCCGGCGCACTTCGTCCACGCCGACTCCTTACGAGTATATACCTAATATAGTATACTCTTAAACAACCTGCTTACCCTCACGGATTAGGCGACTCCCGAATGAAACGGAACGACTTTTCATGGATGATTGGCGGCGTCCAGGGTAGCGGAGTCGACACCTCGGCACAGTTCTTCGCGAAGGCCGCAGCTGCGGGGGGCCTCCAGGTCTTCGGCAAGAGGGAATACTACTCCAACATCAAGGGGGAGCACAGCTACTTCCAGGTCCGCGTGTCCAAGGACGTCATTAGGTCGCACATCGACACCGTCGACATGCTCGCCAGCTTCGAAGAGGAGACGATCTTCCGCCACGCGCTGGAAGTCAGGAAGGAAGGTGCGATAATCTACGACCCCGACCAGGACCCCAAGCGGCTGGACCAGGTCCCGACCATCGAGGCAAACGTCAAGGCGGCCCTCAGCGCCGAACTCTCCAAGGCCGGGCTGTCAGCAGACGTGAAGGGAGTCCTCGAGCTTGCCCGCAGGCGCGGAGTCCACATCTTCCCCGTGCCATACAACGACATACTGAAGGACGTAGGGGCGAAGCACGGCGAAACGTCGCTCAGCACGCTCCTGAGGATGCTCAACACCGTGGCAGTCGCGTCATCGTTCGCACTGCTCTCCTACGACGAGAACGTCGTCAAGGACGCGGTCAGGAAGCAGTTCAAATCCAAGCCCAAGGTCGCTGAGATGAACGCCGACGCCGTGGGCGCGGCCTACGATTACATGGAGGAGAAGTACAACGGGGGGTTCGGCGTCAGGCTCTCTCCGGCAAAGGTCGAAGGGCAAAGGCTCTTCGTCAGGGGCAACACAATGGTGGCCATGGCAAAGGAGCTCGCAGGGTGCAGGCTCCAGACCTACTACCCGATCACCCCTGCCAGTGACGAGAGCGAATTCCTCGAAAGTCATTCTGAGATCGAGCTGGACGGTCACGTCGCCCAGGAGAACCCGCAGGCGGCCGAGGTCGCCTCCATGAAGGCCAAGGGGAGCATCGCCGTCGTCCAGTCCGAGGACGAGATAGCCGCGGTGACCATGGCCATAGGCGGCGGGCTGGCAGGCGTAAGGTCTTCCACTTCCACTTCGGGACCCGGCTTCTCCCTGATGGCTGAAGGCCTCGGCTACGCAGGCATGAACGAGGTCCCTGTCGTAGTCACGCTGTACTCCCGCGGCGGCCCGAGCACAGGGCTCCCAACCAGGCACGAGCAGGGGGACCTGAGGTTCGCCCTACACGCAGGCCACGGCGAGTTCCCCCGATTCGTGTTGGCGAGCGGGGACCTCGAGGAGGTCTTCTACGACACTGTGAGGTCGTTCAACTACTCTGAGAGGTATCAGACCCCCGTCATCCACATCGTCGACAAGGCCCTGGCCAACTCCGACTCGACCATGCCTATGCTCGACGTCAACAGGGTCAAGATCGACAGGGGCGTCTTCATGAAGGAAATCACTACCGCAGTAAACGGCGAGTTCAAGCGCTTCCAGCACACTCCCACGGGAATCTCCCCGAGGGCGCCGATTGGCTCAAGGGGCGGGGTCAACTGGTACACAGGCGACGAACACGACGAGCTCGGGCACATCAGCGAAGACCCTGTCAACCGCGACTACATGATGGAAAAGAGGATGGGCAAGCTCGACTTGGCGGACAAGGAAATCCCTCTCGCCGAGAGAGTGAACTTCTTCGGGCCCGAGAACGCCGATATCACTGTCCTCAGCTGGGGCTCCACCAAAGGCGCAATCCTCGACGCCATGGAATGGCTGAAAGACGATGGAATCACCGTCAACTTCATCCAGATTAGGCTCATCAACCCGTTCCCGACCGAGTACGTGGCCAAGCTGCTCTCCACGGCCAAGCAGATCGTCGGCATCGAGATGAACTTCTCAGCCCAGCTGGTGGGAGTCGCCCGGGAGAAGACCTGCATCCCCATCGAACAGCTAGTCGTGAAGTACAACGGCAGGCCGATGTCGTCCGAGGAGATCTACGGTGCACTTAAGATGGTCCACGACGGAAAGGCTCCGAAGAAATTGGTGTTGAAGGCGGGGGCTTGAAGAGAAATGACCTACATACTATCTCAGACGACAGGCACGGCGGTTGATCGGAAGACGTTTGGCATTTGGGTCGATACGGAGGGCAACCTTTCATCTGTAATTACAAGAATGAAGAAGGGCGACCGAGTCGAAGATATCGAGAAGATTGTAGAAACGATCGAGCCTTTTATTCTAACTCGGAAGGAGCAAGAACAGATAGAGAAATTCAGGAGATTCCGAAGCGAGCGTTACAAGCGTTTCCAGAAGGAGGCAAACTAGATGGCGCTTAAGCTCTCGGACCTGAAGACGTCGGCACATAACGACTGGTGCCCCGGCTGCGGTGACTTCGGCATCCTGAACGCCGTCCAGATGGCACTCGCAGAGATGAACGTCGACCCTAGCAACACCGTGGTCGTCTCAGGCGTAGGCTGCTCCTCCAAGGCGCCCCACTTCATCAAGACCTACGGCGTCCACACCCTTCACGGGCGCCCAGTCCCATTCGCCACAGGCATCAAACTCGCCAACCCCAACCTCGAGGTCGTGGTCGAAGGAGGGGACGGGGACGGCTTGGGCATAGGCGCCGGCCACTTCGTCAACTCCGGAAGGCGCAATGTCGACATGCTCTATATCATCCACGACAACGAAGTCTACGGGCTCACCAAGGGCCAGGCTTCTCCGACCCTTGGGCTTGGGATGAAGCCGAAGTCTCTCCCGTCCCCGAACATCAACCAGGCTATCAACCCGCTCATGCTCGCCATCGCTTCAGGGTACACCTGGGTGGCCAGGGGGTACTCCTACGACGTCCGCCACCTGAAGGACCTGATCATCAAGGGGATCAGGCACAAGGGGTACGCATTCCTCGACGTGCTGCAGCCCTGCCCCACCTACAACGACATCCAGACCAAGGAGTACTGGGCAGGAGAAGGGAACCTGGACGCAGTAGGCAGGCCCAAGCCGAGGACCTACAAGCTTGAAGAGACCGGCTACGACGGAATGGTCCACAGCCACGACGAGGACGAGATGGAGCGGAAGATCCAGCAGGCCATTCTGAAGTCGTTCGAGTTCGGCGACCGTACGCCCATCGGCGTCTTCTACCAGAACGAGTACATCCCCACCTACGAAGAAAGACTCGCAGGTCGCAGCCCCTCCTACAAGACCAACCCTCCCGCTTCCCAGGAGATCGCCCGCGCCGACGGGACGCCCCTGGCCAACATCAATAAGCTGCTCGAAGATCTCAAGGTCCTCTAGGCGCCGTTAACCGTTCGGAAAATCTAGGGAAGGGGAAGGCGCAGGCCTCCCCACGTCTCCCCTACGGGTTACCAGTCGGGTTGCTCCATAGATACTCGTGCTCGTACAGATGAGTGTGGTTGTTGCCGTGCTGGTCCAACAAGCAGAGTGCATGGGCCCCCGAGTAGTTCTGCATGTGCTGTAACATGTTCTGGAGCATCCCTTGCCGCATGTATTGGACCATAGCTTGCTCTCCGTCCGAGGCTCCGTTCATCATAGGGCCCGCCCCAGGTCTCCACACCGCGGGCTCCCGGTGGGACGAAAGGCCGACGTTGGGGCTACTCATGGCGTACGCGCTTCCGGCCAGCAGGATGACTGTCGCGACCCCTACCAGTGCGAGTATCGCTACCTTCTTTCTCTCCATTCCTTCTCACCTCCTCAGCTGAACTATGCAAGGGAGGGGTTATCGCACTTCGCTGAAACGGAACCCTGAAACCATTTCAGAGCCTGGATGAAACGGTCCCCGTCTCACGGCCTTCGGCCTTCGGCAAAGGCGCTCCCTTGACCCAAGGGGCGAGAGACACCTGGTTGGTGTTCCCGCTCTTCTCCATGGTGACCACTCCCCTTTCGGCAAGCCTGGCCACTATCCTGTGGGTCTTCAGCTTGCTCAGTCCGGCCTCCTTGACCACGAACTTCTGCAGGTAGCTCCCTCCGTGGGCGGCCAGGACGCCCAAGACCTTCCTTTCGTCCTCCTTCGACGTCCTGAAGAGGACGTCCCAACTCATCTCGGTATCGGCTGGGGGTGAACGGGGTGCGGGCGCCCGGGAGACAGGCGCCTCCTTGATCTGGGGGTAGGCTACATAGTACGCCAGGCCGACAACCCCTGCCGTCCCCAGGACCAGGAGCCCCACAAGGAGGACCCAGGTCCCTCCGGGGGCTCCAGGTGCAGCCCCGGAGCCGCTGCCGTTCATCTGGCCCATCATCCATCCATAGAACCCGCCGTGGGGCGACCCGTAATACAGGTAGGCAGCAAGGAGCGCCCCCACGGCCACCAGGTCCGCAACCACCACCAGCCCAAAGCCTTCTGCGCGGTTCAAACTTTGTCCAATCGGTTCGGGCCATGCCGCTGTATTTAGCGGCCGACGACGATTGCCAATCTTGAAACCGCAGGGTCTCACGGTTAATACCCACGGGATGCTCCCCTTCCTCGTGATAGTAGCGGTGGGCACGATGAACCCAGCCAAGGTCGAGGGGGTCAGACGCGGCTTCGCCAGATACTACCCGACCATCAAGCTACGGCCAGTCGACTCCTCTTCCGTCGCCAAGGCGCAGCCTAGGGGGCTCGAGGAGATGGTGCATGGCGCAACGGCCCGGGCCAGGTTCGCGCTTTCGAAGGCTGGCGGAGACTTCGGAGTTGGGGTGGAGGCGGGGATCTTCACCATCGGAGACGTCTACTTCGACAACCAGGTGGCGGCCGTCGCCGACGGTTCCGGGAAGGTCTCCCTCGGGCACTCGGCAGGATACTCCCTCCCAAGAGAGGACATGGAGCGGCTCTTCACCGAGGGGCAGGAACTGGAGAGGTGGGCGGAGAAGGTCAGCGGCATCAGCGAGGTCGGGGACAAGGGCGGCCTCATACACTTCCTGACCAAGGGGAAGATGTCGCGGGCCGACCTCACCGAACAGTGCGTCATGACCGCGCTGATCCCCTGGCTCCACCGCGACGTCTACGGTCTCTGAGTCCTCGTTTCGGTGTCAGCCTTAAGAACGGTAATCTGCGGAGCCCACAAGCCGCGATTCTGAGATGCAACCAGCGAGCTCGAAGGACCAGGCCGGCAATTCGCTGATCGGCCAGATCGAATCTGGCGAGATATCGGCTTCCCACCTGAAGGTCCTCGCACTGTCTGGCGCCGGTGTCTTCATGGACGGTTACGACCTCTTCATCATCAGCGTCGCGCTCCTGCTCATCAAGCCCGCGTTCAACGCGAGCAGCCTGGACATCGCCGAGATTTCATCGGCAGCCCTCCTGGGGGCGGTCTTTGGGGCCGTGTTCTTCGGGAACCTCGCCGACAGGCTCGGACGCAAGAGGCTCTACATCATCGACCTCCTCTTCTTCGTCGTCTTCGCGGGAGCATCTGCCTTCTCTCAGAGTGTCCTGGAGCTCGTCTTGTTCAGGTTCCTCCTCGGCATCGGCATAGGAGCCGACTATCCGATCAGCGCGTCCTACATCGCCGAGTTCGTGAGCAACAAGCACCGCGGGAAGCTCATCGCGTCGGTCTTCGCATTCCAGGGACTCGGCATCCTGAGCGCCGTCGGCGTCAGCATCGCCCTCATCCCCTTCGGCCCCGACTCGTGGAGGTGGATGCTCCTGTCCGGGGTCTTTCCGGCCCTGATTGCACTTACGGCGAGGACGGGCATGCCCGAGACCCCGCGCTGGTACCTCTCCCACGGCAAGGAAGAGGAGGCGAGGAAGGTCATGTCCGGCTTCTTCGGCTACCAGGTCCCCTCGGAGCGGCTCGAGGTCGTCACCGAGAAGGTCTCTGTCCGCGAGCTCCTCCTCTCTCCCTACGCGAGAAGGGTCTTCTTCACCTCGGCGAGCTGGTTCCTCGTCGACGTTGGCGTCTACGGCATAGGCATCCTCACTCCCACGCTGATACATTCGATATACGGGGCGTCGACACCGGTGCTCGCTTCAGCCATAACCACCGGCGAGCTCTACGTCTTCGCAGGCTTCGGCTATCTCTCCGCCATCGCGTTGGTCGACGTCGTCGGGAGGAAGCCGCTGCAGGTGGTAGGGTTCCTGGGGATGGCCGTCCCCCTGCTGGCGGCGGCCTTGCTGCACACTGCTTCTCTGGTCGTCCTCGTCCCCCTCTTCGGCCTCTTCTACATCTTCGAAAACATGGGGCCTAACACAACGACCTGGATCTACCCAGTTGAGCTCTTCCCGACTAGGCTGAGGGGCACAGGGCACGGGCTGGCGGCGACCGTCGGCAAGATTGGCGCGGTGGTCGCCACCTTCTTCCTCCCGCTCATCCTCCTCAGCGTGGGCCAGGCAGAAATGCTGTACATCGTCAGCGCCGCGTGCCTCCTTGGGGCGGGTCTCACCCTCTACATGGGGACCGAGACGAAGCGCATATCTCTGGAGGACATCTCGGAGATCTTCAAGGGCTTCTACGACGCCTTCGACAAGATCTCCGCCAACCTCGAGGCGGCCGCCCAGCTCCTCCACGACAAGGTCAACAGCGAGGCTGGGCCCGGCGCTAGACCTGACGTCCAGGGCCTCGCCTCCGGCGTCAAGGACATCGAGCACACTGGCGACGAGCTCGTCCACAGCGCGTTCGTCATGCTCGACAAGAAATTCCTCGCCCCCATAGACAGGGACGACGTCACACGGCTTCTCAAGACCCTCGATGACACCCTGGATTTCATCGACGCCTCGGTCTCGAGGATGGGCATCTACCGAATCGGGCAATACACCCCAGAGATCGCGAAGTTCACAGAGCTGATACTGGGCCAGGCGAAGGAGATCAGGCGTGCCGTCGTCTCCCTCAAGGGAGCCAACGCCCCGGTCACCATCGACTCTGCAGCCATCAAAATACACGAACTGGAGAACGACGCCGACGACCTCCTCCACACCTGCCTCGGCAACCTCTTCGCCGGGACCAACGAGTCTTCGTCCGCCTTCGACGTGATCAAACAGAAGGAGATCTACGAGTACCTCGAGTCGACCACCGACAAGGCAGAGGACGTGGCAGACGTGCTCAGGAGCCTCCTGATCAAGTACTCTCTCTAGGACGCAACCACAACCGAGAGTCGCGTCTGGTTCTCATCAGCGCCAGCCTCCAGAGTTCGCCGGTTCTATCTACCAACCTTGAACTGCGCAGCCACCAAGCATCACGGTGGACGAGACCGGCTAGCATGGGGGCGAGTCCTAGTGGCGGGCCATGGCCGTCCCTCTACAACCTCACTCACAAGCCGATGATCAGGTCCTTCAGGTGGCGGACGTCGTAGGAGTACCCCTTGGCCACCCAGCCGCCGAAGGGTCCCGAAAACCTATAACGAAACTCCCCCCGCTGGCGCCGTTGAGCTTCTCCAAACTGTTCCCTAGGAAGCCGATCATCGGCATGATCCACATGCCCCCGCTACCAGGCGCCCCGGAGAGCAAGCTCACGATGAAGGAGCTGACCGAGTTCGCTCTCTCCGAAGTCGGCAGGCTGGAGCGGGCCGGGCTCGACGCCTGCATCGTCGAGAACGTCGGCGACGTCCCTCTTCTCAAGGAAGGCCTCCCTCCCTACTCCGTCGCGGCCATGACCCTGCTGACAAAGGCGGTGGTCGACCACACAAAGATGAGGGTGGGAGTCAACATGCTCCGCAACGCTTGCGAGGAGGCCCTCTCAGTGGCCCACGTCGCCGGCGCCCACTTCATCCGCTGCAACATACTCATCGGCGCCTATGCCACCGACCAGGGGATAATCGAAGGATGCGCCGCCAGGGTCGCCCGCCTCAAAAACGAGCTGGGCTCCCACGTCCTTGTCTTCGGCGACGTTCACGTCAAGCATGCCTACCCCATCTTCAATGTCGAGATCGAGTATGCCGCCCAGGACCTGGCCGAGCGCGGCGGTGCCGACGCGGTAATAGTCTCCGGTCCCCGCAGCCCCATCCCGCCCCCCTTCGAGCGGGTCAGGAAGGTCAGGGACGCCATAGCCAAACCCGTCCTCATCGGAAGCGGCATCGGCCTAGCCAACGTCAGGGAGTTCTACAGGCGCTCCGACGGCGTGATCATCGGCGAGCCCGACTTCAAAGTCGGTGGGGTCTGGGGCGGCCCGAGCGACGAGAAGGCATATCAGAGGGCTGTGAACGCCTGCAGGCCTTGAGCAAAACCCCCTTCAGGGTGGGCCTGATCACCAGGATACTGTTCCTCATCCTCGTCGGGCTGATATCACTGGGCTACCCCATCATCATCTTCGCCTTCGCCCCCATCCTCGGCTGGTTCATCTGGCGGGACCAGGATAGGATTTCCGCGCTAGAGAAGCGCCTCGCCGCCATCGAGAAGCCGCTCCAGTCAAAGCCAGAAGGGGCATAGGCCTCCCCCGCACCTCGGACGCTCAGTTGCCTGCTCCATGGGAATTCGACCACTACGCCGCGGGGGCCGTTGCAGGAATCTGGGTAATTTCACACGGGAATGCATATATACGAACCCCAGACCGTGGGCGTTTCTGCGCATTAATTGGCGGCGTCTGCCTCGAGCAAAAGGGCCGAGCCCTAACGCCATGAAACGCACGACCTCCAGATGCGCGTACAAAAGTGGAGATCTGACTTCGGTTAGATCTGACGTGGGTTGTGCTTTACACCTCGCAGAAATGCGTGGTCGTACTCCTCGATAATCGACTCCGGTTGATCCTGCCGGACCCGACTGCTATCGGAT
>JAKASI010000006.1:14809-53929 GCA_021828185.1 archaeon | reverse complement strand
TTCCACCCAGATGAGAGGGAGGCAGACTCCCAGTGCGGCGACCAGGACCGCCCCCAGATACCAAGCGCGTCCGAGGTAGGACACCCAGACGCTGTCGAAGTTACCGGCCCAGAAGCTTGGGACCACGTAGCTAGTGAAAGGGGAGACGTCGAAGGCCGTGGACGGGGGCACTGCGGTCACGAACGCGGCCATCCCGTTGACGACGGCGCCTGCGGCGTATACGACATAGACGAGGGCAGCCCTGAACCCCTTCGCCTGCTCTATGATGTATCCCGCGGGGAGGAGGATGAGCGGGATCGCCGGGACTATGAACCTCGGTCCGAAGGCGAGGCCGCCTGCGGGCTCGTACCAGGCAGAGTAGGGGATCACGATCCCCAAGAAGATTGCGAGCCAAAGAAGCGTCTCCGAACGGGCCCCCTTCGCCCTGAGGGCTTCGAAGTATCCCAGGACCCCAAGGAGCGTAAACGGCGCGAAGGCGAACAGCCCCCTTGACAGGCTGACGAAGTTCAGGGCGAGGCCGTAGGGGAGCGGGGTCGAGAACTTCTGGAGGAGGGACTGGCCGACGTAGGCTTGCTCCGTGAACATGAATGGGGTGCCGAAGATCGCTATGTTGTACGCCCCTATGGCGGCGAACCCTGGTAACGCCCCAAGCAGGAAGGCCGCGGCCGCAACTGCCACCGACTGCAGCGACCCTCTCTTTCTGAAGATGAGAAAAGCGAGGAGGACGGGCACTATGATTGCGTCGACGTAATCAACCGTGAATGCGAGACCCGCAACAAGCCCGCAGGCAAAGGCTGGCAGGGCTGCCGCTCCTCCCGCTCGGCCCGCCTTGATGGCAAAGTAGACCCCTGCAAGGACGAGCATGGCTGACACGTCGCTCTGGAAGAAGTAGGTTGCGAAAGGCCAGCAGATTGTTGAGAAACCGAGGGCGAGCCCCAGGAATATGGAAGTGGCCCGCCTGAAGTACATCCCCGCGATCTTGTAGACCAGATAGGCTGCGACAGCCCCGGTTACTGAGACAAACGTCCCTGACCAGAAGAGGGCAGGTCCGTAGGCGGTGTACCCCCCTGCCTGGTAGAACGCCACTGCCATGAACGGCAGGGCTAGGAAGGAGGACCCGGGAGCAAGGGCGGAGTAGGTCTGCCCGCCGTAGTGGAAGTTGTCGACGGTGAACGGGGGGCCGCTGTTCACTAGGGCGACCGAGTGGCTGGAGAGGAGAGCGTAGTCCAATTGAATCAGCGACGTCACATGGTCCGTGGCCCAGACGACGTTGATGCTTATCTCATACACGATGAATACGAAGAGAAATATGACGATGCCGTCAGGAAAGAGCCTTCGCAGGGGGTTTCCGGGGCTTTCTCGCAACCGTTAGTCTCCTTTGGGCCCGACCCATCCGCCGAACTTAAGGGTTGGCAGGAAGGTCAGGACCTGACCAAGAAGACATCACTGGTCAGAGATTGTCTTCAACGCTTCGATGGCTTCGGATATGTGCTGCTTTGGCCTCAGCTGGGATGAGAACACGTGCCTGACTACCCCCTTCTTGTCGACCACGAAGGTCACGCGACCCGGGATGAGGCCTAGCGACGACTTCGCCCCATACATCTCCCTCACCTTCCCCCCGGTGTCTGCTAGCAGTGGGAACCTTGCGCCGCACTCCTGCGCGAAGGTCCCATGGCTCTCAGCAGAGTCGGAGCTGATCCCCAAGATCTCCGCGCCCAGATCGAGGATGCCTTCGTAGTTCTCCCCGAAGGCTTTGGTCTCGGCGGTGCAGCCGGCAGTGAAGTCTTTCGGATAGAAGTAGATCACCACGTTCTTTGACCCGGCGTAGTCGTGCAGTGAGATCATCCGGCCGTCAGGTCCCTTGAGCGTGAAGTCGGGGGCCCTGTCGCCGACGCGGGGAGAACCAGCCATTTTTGTCGCCCTTCAGGTGCCTTCGGTCATCTTCTTCAGCGATATCGACCCGTTTCGGATATCCAGCTCGTAGATCTCGTTCACGTCGAGTCTCATGCCGAGCATGTCATACTCAGACTCCGTCAGGGTCATGATTACCTTGGAGTAGCCAATCTCCCGCATCTGCGGCATCAGTCCCATGGACTGCAGTTGGGAGACCATCCCCTGGACCACGCGAGCTTCGTCGTTGGCAGGAAACATCTCGGGCCTCCTCGAGTCTCTGACCTCCACCAGCTCGATCTGTTTTGCAGGGAGCCCGGTGAGCGGGTCGGTAACCCCGCTTATCCTGCTTACCTTCACCTTGCCCATTTCAAGGGGAAGGCCCATTCGCACGGGTATAAAGTCAGCGTCCGTGTTTTGCGCTTCGCTTTCAGGGCGGAGACGGCTCACTCGGGTGGGGCGTCCGGCTGCGCCTGAGATTGCTCCGCCCCTCCCTGCTCAGCCGCCTCGGGCGCTTGCGCTGGCTCCTCTCCCTCGGGCTGCTGGTTTGCCATGATCGCCTCGACGTCTTCGGGTGACAGGATCCTCGCCATGGAGAGGTTGACGAGGGAGTTGCCAGAGGCATCTCCGGACAGCCTTCCGATTCTTCCTCTCAGTTGCCTCCACTTCAGCTTGGTGTTCCCACTCTTGGATGTGTAGATAATCCCCAGGACGTCCTTCGCGTTGATGAAGGTTATGTCCCTCATCTTCTTGAGGTCGACTTTGTCGACTGCCTCCACATAGATGGAGCCCGTGTCTCCTGCTTTCTCCGGAAAGACCTCGGGGTCGCGGAAGTATGACTCTGGGATGTAGCTCCGGCAGGTACTGTTGATCAGGAATCTCCTGAACCCCTCCAAGTTGCACGTAAGGTCGAGCTCAACCACGGTGCGTCGCCTGAAGCCGCGACGCGTTTTACTGGTTATAAAGCAATTCCTGTCTCAAAGACGGCCATGGTAAGGGTTGTGGGTTCCTCTACTCAAGATCCTCGACATCTGCGGTTCAGTCAGGCTAATCAGGTCATCACCCACGGGTTCCAAGAGTGGCGCTCAACATTAAAGCGTTGCATGAATGCATTCGGGCCGCATGCGGTTTCTGGTCCGGCTGAAGGCTGATGCGCCGAGCGAGAGTCTCCTTGAGAGCGTCCGGACCATAGCCAAGGCCCTCGGGGTCGACCCGAAGAACCCGAAGTGGACGTCATACGGCGCCCTCGAAATAGACGTCTTCAGCCCCAGCAGGGAGGACTTCGAACTATTCGTCTCCGCCATCCGGCCGCTGGCCTCCTTCGAGTTCACAAAGGACTTGAACGTCGCACCTCCATACAAGGCAGAGGAAGAGCTGTTCGCGGAAGCAAGGGAGCTGTTCAACGCCGAGCGCTATTGGGAGAGCCACGAGGTCCTGGAGGGGGCGTGGAGGACCAAGACCGGGGAGGAGAAGCGCCTCCTGCAGGGGATCATCCTCGTCTGTGCAGCCTTCGTCCACCACCAGAAGGGGGAAGGCGAAGTCGCCCTGGGGGTCCTAAGGCGGTCTGCACCACAGCTCGAGTACTCCGGTACGCCGTTCCACGGCTTCGACCTCGTGCGCCTGCGGCAGAATGTGCACAGGATCATCGAGACCAGGAGATTCGAGAACTTCGCCCTTTAGCCGAAGACAGGGAGGTTCATCGGGTTAGCCTGCTCCGAAAGCCCGCTCTGGGACCGCGAGGCCAAGATGTTCCCCGCCAAGGCAAGCAAAGCAACCGAGCAGCCCACCACCCCTCCTTCCACCTCGCCCGAAAGGTATGGGTATCCCAGGTCCACCCAGGTCGCGTAGGCGGTCAGCGCCAGCAGCGCGGCGGAGAGGACCGCTCCTGCGGTGTAGGCAAGTCCGGCCCCCCAGAGCCCGACGGCCCCGTCGATCAGGACTATGACTGCCAGAATAATAGTTGCGTCGCCATACAGCGGGCTGAGCTGCGGACCCGGGCAGCCGCCGAGGGGGCAGCTGTTGGGACCGACCCCGAAATACGAGTAGAGCGCCCAGACCGCTTCCAGTACGGTGAGACCCCCCGCCACCCTTCCGCGGAAGGAGGTCATCTCGCCATCGTCAGCCTGTAGTGTCCTGCCTCGATGTTCTTGTTGATGTTGTCCTTTACGAGGTACAGCCTGTGTATCGGGCTGGGCGTGTTCGGGCTGAGGGAGTAGTCCCCTCCGACGACGAACTCGAGCACCTGGCCGTCGCGGCAGGCGTGGGTTATCTTCTTCCCCGGCTTGGCGCCGAGACTGTTCATGTAGACGTCTTTCATCGTCGTGCACGTGAGGACCGCCCACTCCTCGTCGTCTGGGATGGCCTCAAAGCCGACGCTCGCCTTCAGCGGCTCCCCGTACCTCTTGTCGTCGCAGAAGAGCCTCTTGCACCCCCTGCACCTCCAGACGTCGACGACCCCCTGCAGGTAGTTGTCGCGGTTCACGTTCACCATGCCGATGAATACGATCTCTTCGTGGCTGCAACCCTCTGTCATTTCCTCAGCAGCCTCCACACCGCGGGGCTAGAAGCGCCATGGTACCTGCTCAGCGCTGAAATCGACTCCCCAAAAATGTTGTGTCTCCCACGCCAGTCGAGCAGTCACTGGTCACGGTGGGCTTTGCGTTCGGCCTCCACTTCTGTCGCGGCCTCGTAGACAGGGATCAGCTCCAGTATCAGCCTGTCGATGCGCATCCTCCGCTCGTTGATCTCCTTGACCATCGCCTCCCTCCAGGTCCTGTAGTGGTTGGCGATCCCGAGCCGTGGGTGCACGGGAACGACCCTCTTCCCGTCCCCGGAGATGATCGCCATGCCCCTGCCGAGGAGGGTCGACGCCTTCCCTGCCTCGGCCACAGGGATGTGCCCGTCGCGCAGGAGCCTGAGGTAGAGCCGCGCGTCGTCCCGGGAAAGTCCCGCTTCGGCCCCTAGCCTAGCGACGACGTCCTCGTCCCGAAAAGGCGCCTTCACGCGCCGGCTCAAATCCCGGTGGTCCCCGGAGAGTCCCAGAGGAACTCGAAATAGTCCTTCGCGAAGCTGGCAAGGCCGTGGTGAGACGCCCATATCGCAAGGGGGAGGCCTCCCTGCTCTCCGCCCCCAAGCAGGAGCACGACCTCCCTCGAATCGGAGATGAGGCCCCCGCCGTACATCGTCTTCCTTGTCCTCACGTCGGCGTACTTCGCCAGGGGTTCAGAGGCCTCCTTGGGGAGGTCTGGCGAAGTCAGGATGTGGCACTTCACCCCCTTCTCTTTCAGCGCAGCCATGAGGGGCTCTATCCTGTCCGTAAAGGGCGCGAGCTGGGCGGGGAGCGCGATGAGGAGCTCCGTCCTGCAGTTCAGTAGCAGGTTCTTGACGCGGGAGAGGATCTCGTTGGTCCCCCGCATGATCCATATGTCCGGCTTCTCCTGTTCGCCCCTGCTGACGTATATGCTCATCAGCTCCTCCAGGGCGACCTGTTCCTTCTCCTTCCGCTCCGTCTCCTGCCTCGCCCTCAGCTCGTCGAGGGCCGTGTCTGGCGGCTTTGCGGTGTAAACTATCGGCCTGCTCTTCTGCTCTTCGACCAGCCCCCGTCTGTGCAGCGATTCGAGGGCGTCGTAGACCTTCGAGTAAGGTATCCTTGCCTCCCTGCTCACGTCGCTCGCGGTCATCGTCCCCCCTTTCAGCAGCGCCACGTACGCCTTCACCTCGCTTCCGGTCAACCCAAGGCCCTCCATTGAGGTGGCGGCCCGCTCGCTCAGGCTCATTCAGCAGCCCCCAAACGTCTAAATCCCGACACGGGATCCTCCGTTACGTGACCGGCTGCAAGCACGAGTCCGTCGAGTTCATGGGCGAACAGAAGACCGATGACGGCGTCAACTCCTACCTCAGGTGCAAAGGCTGCGGCACCCTCCTCATCGTCATGCCTTCCAGGAAGGTAGTGAGCGTTCCAGGCGTGCAAGCAAGCCATCCCCTTGTCGCTGAATCAGGCACTTCTTAACTTTTCACCCTCTGTAAAGTTAAAATGCTTATATCTGCTGGGAGGTAGGGAGATTCCAAGGCAATCTCCCGATGGCCCAAATCGCAGACGTCAGCCTAGAACTTAGGAAAGAAGTTTCCAAGGGGAACTTCATCCGCCAGACGCAGTCCATCTGTCCCGACTGCAACAGGATTCTGCCCGCGATCATCTTCGAGCGCGAAAGCAAGGTCTGGATGACAAAGACTTGCCCAGAGCACGGCGAGACGGAGGAGCTCTACTTCGGCTCCTACGAGATGTACAGCAAGTTCTCACGCTATTGGAAGGACGGCAAGGGAACGCACGCTGCAAACGTCCCGATGGACGTCTGCTCATGCCCCGCGAACTGCGGCCTCTGCTCGAACCACCTTTCACACACGGGCCTGTCCAACATCATTGTGACGAACCGGTGCGACCTGACCTGCTGGTACTGCTTCTTCTACGTCAAGAAGGGCCTGGAAGGAGCCTACGTCTACGAGCCGACCCTCGACCAGATCAGAGAGATGGGCCGCTCGTTGAAGGCTGAGAGGCCAGTCGCAGGGAACTCGGTCCAGATCACGGGCGGAGAGCCAACCATCCGCGAGGACCTCCCAACGATAATCAAGATACTGAAGGAGGAGGGGGTAGACCACATACAGCTTAACACCAACGGCATCAACCTGGCGCTGAACCCAGGGCTCGCCAAGCGGCTGAAGGACGCAGGGGTCTCGAACCTCTACATGAGCTTCGACGGGGTCTCCCCGAAGACCAACCCGAAGAACCACTGGGAGGCGCCCTATGCCATCGACGCCTGCCGCAAGGTGGGGGTCGGGGTCGTCCTGGTCCCGACGGTCATAAAGTCGATCAACGATCACGAGCTGGGCGACATCATCCGCTTCGGCCAGAAGAACATCGATACGGTCCATGCGGTCAACTTCCAGCCGGTCTCCCTGACAGGCAGGCTTACCAAGACTGAGAGGGCGAAGTACAGGATCACGATTCCTGACTGCATCGAGCGCATCGAAGACCAGACCGACGGGATGATATCGAAGGACGGCTGGTTCCCTGTCCCCTCCTGCTCGCCTGTCACGGGTTTCATCGAAGCCTTCACAAAGAAGGAGCAGTACGAGCTCTCGATACACTTCGCCTGCGGCGCAGGTACCTACGTCTTCAACGACCCGGACAGGAAGAGGCTCGTCCCTCTCCCCGAGTTCGTCGACATCCCAGGGATGATCGAGTACCTGGATGAGAAGCAGGAAGAGATCTACTCAGGCTCAAACCGTTACCTTGTGGCCGCGAAGGTGCTGACGCAGATTTCTTCCTTCGTAAACAAGGAGAAGCAACCCAAGAGCCTCAGCTTCGCGAAGCTCCTTACAGACGCCCTGGTAAAGCACGACTACGCCGCCGTGGGACAGTTCCACCTGAAGAGCATGTTCCTCGGGATGATGCACTTCCAGGACAAGTACAATCAGGACGAAGAGAGGCTACAGAGGTGCGACATCCACTATCTGACGCCAGACCTTAGAATAATCCCATTCTGTTCATTCAACGTTCTCCCAGAATGGTATCGTGACCGGATTCAACAGAAGTACGGTATGCCAATCGCGCAATGGGAAGCGAAGACCGGCAGGAAGCTGGAGGAAGGCCTCTACAGAGGTACTCTGAGGCGCGGTGGCCATGTGCAGGGCTGCGGGTGCGCAGCTGGCGAACACGGAGAACCACTCCCAATCCAGCCGATAACAGGCACTTAGGCACAACGCACTCCCGACCAAGCCAGAAAAGGCCAGGTTAGCAGAGCTAGCCGATGTACTTCTTCACAGTTTGACTGCTAACCTTGATGCCGTATTTGCTAGCCAGATCCAGACAAACGCCGGTAAGGGTGTTGTGTCTGGATGAAAGTTCTCGAATATGACCTACGACCTCGGCCTGTAGTCGTATCCGTTCAGGCAGCCCCGCTGCCCGGCTCATAATTTCCATCTGCTCGTAGTAGATGCTGTGGATTCTGGGGTTGAACATGGGAAGCATCATCGCATCTTCTGTCGGTATTCGAATCACCTCAACTAGCTCCTGTTGGTCGACACGAATTCCCACACCGAGGCTTCCGAGGACAGTTGTGAAGAGCTCGGTATTCGGTGAGCTCACTAGGCATACGGTGTCGCTTCCCGCATCGACCCAACCATCAGATTCACTCACTCCTTGAAGCACAGCCGTCTTGAACCAGGCTGGCGCATCAACGAGCCAATCCATCTTGAGGGGATTGTAGGTGGTCAGTTCTCCTGCACGCAGTCCCAAACAGTCATGGAAGACCCAACCGACCAAGGGCGAGGCAGGTGATATCCACCGGTAGCAACCCGCCTTCGAATATCTATGCTTCGAAGCTGGTGCGTCAGCGATCCTATGCATGTTCAGCCCCAGCGAGGCCCGCGCGCAAAGGCTGGTGAATTCACCGAATCGGTAACTGTTGGGTTTGTCCTTCGAAAGCACCAATGATATTGCTTTGCTCACGAATTTCGATTCTCCTTTGCGATGTTTGCCTGCGTCTCCTATTGCTGCTCCTATGAAGAACCCGAACAAGCCTGCTCGCTCCCTTGCAAACTCATCTTCCTTTGAGTAACCGAACTCTGATTTCATGTCGGATGTCGTTTGGTTCGGAGCGATTTGTGTCATGACCGATACGACATCGTCTATTCCCCTGATCTCTCGGGGAACCTGGATCCAGCTCTCACCTGGTACTCCTCTGGGCTTCAGGCTCGACGGCAACCATTCGTTTCCGCTTCTTGGGGATCCCAGTCTATCATGCTCCGCTCTCAAGTGCGTCAGAAAGGACTTCTTCCTGCCGGTGAGGAATGCCCTGACATTATTCATCCGAAGCTGCCTGCCAATTTCATCTCCGTTCAACCCCTGTTTCGACAGCTTGAGGATCTCGAGGAAGCGATTGTGCATCGCAAGGTCGCGCTCATCGTACCTGACCCTCCAGAAATCATCAACTATGGGCTTGATCTCCGGATGCTCTAGCCAATGGAATGGAGGCCAAGGCACAGGCGAAGCGCCAACCGAATCGCCGCTACGAATCGAATCGGGGCTCTGCAATCCTACTGGCGAGTTGTGTTCGCCGGAATATTAGCGGGGCGTGTCCATGGTATCATCATGGCAGGGAGAGGTGTCGGAAACTGTTCAGCCACCCTGTCCAATCGCCTTCAGTCGTAAAATACCCTCCGTCCATTATTGCAGCGGTGACCACCCTTCCCTTCCTCACCTTTCAAAACATGGTTCTCTGGCTGGGAGCGTGGTCTCTGATCGGGTTCGTTGTCATGGGCAAGGACAAACGCTTGGCCAAGCCAGTCCGAATAATATCACCTCGAGACTCCTTTCCACTCAATCTCTTCTCGTTGCGCGATAGTAGAACAGTGCGAAGGGCAGGACGACCCACAGGATCCCGTCAATCCCGAGCACGATCGGCGTCAGCCCGTAGGCCGCCGGGCTAATGGGCACCGTCGTGCCGCCAGAGGTGTTAATCGCAAGGTTGTTGACGTAATCCCTGACAAGAAGATAGTACTGGCTGGGATTGAGTAGATAGGAATGCAGCACAACTCCGAGAGCGCTCGCTGAGTTTGCCCCGTATCCCAGAGCCGTGTCGACCCCGAGAAGGACAACCCCCCATAAGAATTCGAGGAATACCCAGAGGGTGATCGCCAGCCCTATGAGCGCCCCCGTCGACTTTAGCAGGTGGGACAGAAGCATGACCAACCCGACGAATGCTGCCGCCTCCACGACGAGCGAGATGAATGTGTAACCGGCGAATGTTGTCCATCCGGCGACTGAACCTATCAGGGTGTCGGCGAGCGCGACCATCACAAGTATAGTGGTTCCGATCGCGGACGCGAGGGCCAGAACGATGGAGAGGTACCTGGACACGCTCAGCCCCCTCCTCGAAACAGGCCTTGACAGTACTGACTCCAATACCCCTGATACTCTGTCCTTCGCGTATGACCCGTACGCGACGAGCACCGCCATGAGCGGAACTATCACCACGAGAATCGCTGCGGTGAAGGAAGCGAAGACGAAGCTGGCCCGGACCTTCACCGAAGTCGCTTCAAAGTCTGAAAGCGGATACTGGACCCAATCAACCGCAGTGGCGTTGGGCAGGAAGATTGCCAGCTCAACCGACTGCGAGCCGGTTGAGGGCGAGGGCATCATGAAGACCTTGTGAAAAGAGCCCAGCTGTCCGAGAAGGCTCATTCCCGCCTCGCTCGGCGCGGTCCTCGGAATGGCGAAGCCGACGACAGCTGTCGAGTTGAACCCGTAGTACACGTTGTAGTTGGCCGGGGAGGAACCATTGACCCCCTCATAGGTGACGAGGAGGTCTATCCTCGATGCGTTCACCGAGTCTATGACCGGAACGAACTCATTGCCCGTGAGAGAGACGGCTTGACCCGGTGCAGACGGAGGCATAGTCTCGCTGAAGCTGCTGCCGGAGAAAGACGACTGGTATGTGATCCCGAGCGAGAGCTGGTTCTGCCCGGGCGACTGGGGAAGCTGGAATGTGACCTCTCCTCCGGAGTTCGTGGTGGCGTTGACCGAATGCCTTCCAGTCGACGCCATGATGACGGCAGAATAGGTGGCCCCGCTTACCGGTTGGCCGTAGACATTGAATGAGAAGCCGAAGAAATGATATGCCGTCCCACTCTCGTATTCCAGAACCTCGGATGTTCCCGCGCCAAGCTGAGGCACGGGTGACGATGCGGATCTCACAAAATGTATCAGCGCTGCGCTGATGAGTATGATCACGGCAACGGTGATCAGGACCGACTTGCTAGTGATCGTCCTGCGGAAATCGTACAGAAGCGGGCTTACCACCTACGGGTTCGCCTCGCCTACCAGCCTGAGGAAGTAATCCTCGAGCCCCTGCTTCTGGTGACCCAGTTCGGCGACGACGTAACTCATCCCAATCAAGTCGGTGTTCACCTTCGCCGGGTCTGCGTCAGTGCCGGAAACGTACGCGGTCTCACCCTCCACCCTGACGGCCCCCAGTGCCTTGAGGTAGTCCAGGGCGCACTGGTCGAGCCCTCGCACGGTGACCTTGATCGATGACCCGCCAAGGTTGGCGAGCTCGGAGCGAGCGATGCTCTTGATCAGCTTCCCTTTGTGGATGATGACGACCCTGTCAGCGATGCTCTCGACTTCGCTCAATATGTGGGACGAGAGGAGCACGGCCTTTCCCGCCCTCCTGAACTCGAGCATGAACTGCCTGAAGTAGTGGATCCCTTCAGGTCGAGCCCGTTCAGGACCTCGTCGAAGAGATAGTTAGGGGGGTCACTCAGCATGGAAGCAGCCAGCGAGAACCTCTTCTTCATCCCCTGCGAGTACGACCTGAGCTTCCTGGTCTCGAAACCCGCCAGGCCCACCAGCTTCAGTAGCTCAGCGGTCTTGGTATCGGCCTCCCTGGCCCCGATGCCGTAGAAACCCGCGAAGTAGTGCATCAGCGAACCCGCTTTCGCGTTGGATTCAAAATTCGGGAGCTCAGGAACCCAGCCCAACTGCCGCGAAGCATTCACCTTCTGCTCGACTACGTCATGACCGTTGACCTTCACGGTTCCAGAAGTGGGCAGCGCGATGCCCGCCGCGACCCTGATCGTCGTCGTCTTACCTGCCCCGTTCAGGCCGACGAAGCCTACGATCTCGCCATTCGCAACCTCGAAGGACACAGAGTCAACCGCGGGAGCCTGTTTCATGGAGTATACCTTGGTGAGGTTCTCCACCCTTTGGCACCATTCATCTCCTCCTGTGAGAACTATAGGTCTTCCCTGGAAGACTGGCGACCCTTCACAGGAAAACCGGATGCCACCCGCGGTCGTGCGAGTCTCGTTGGTGGCAAGAGGCATCTCACTCCCTTCTGTCCCAACCTTTCGCTTATTTGAATGCGGATTCTTTACCGCGCCCGCAAAGAATCGTTAGAGAATGCTCGCAGACCAGATTGCGAAGGTCCTTCAACTAATTTTTGGACTGGCTCCAAGTCGCAGGAAGGCTCGCGCCGCTCGGTGAGGACCAGCGAAAGGGACCCCGCACGAGGTCGCCCTGATGGACGGGTTCGCGGGGATAATGCTGGGTGCCAAAGCCCTCCCATCACAAGACCACGAAGCCGTCATTCTGGCCGCCCGCCGGGGTCTCCGTCGTGCTCTGGGCCGTCTTCCTGGCCTTCCTGTTTCAGAGCGGCCAGCTCCGGATCCCTCTCTGAGGCGGCCTGGATCAACCATACTTCCTTGCGAGAACCCGGGAGCTGTGGCCTTGTGTCGGCATCTCCGAATCCGCCGGCCCAGCTCTCTACTGCGCGGAACTGCGGAGATAGAGGGTGGGAACGGCAGGGGCGCCCGCCAAAGGGGCGAGTTAGAGGCCACTTCCTTCCACATCTCGTTCCAAACTGTTCGGGAACGGCTGTTCCTCGGGGTTCCTAATCATCCCCGGCCAAACAAGCATGCCCATGAAGAAAACATATGTCGCGGCAATCGCGATTCTAGCGGCCATAGTCCTGGTACTGGCGGCCGCGGTCGCACTCCTCCAATATCAACCAAGTCAGTCAGGCTCGGGGAAGCTGGCCATAATGGGCACAGACCCAGCCGTCGCTTCTTCAGGTGTCAGTGACGCCACCGTATCATACAGCTCTGTGATGGCCCACACGGCAGGGTCCGACATGGCAAGTGGCTGGGTACAGGTCAGTGGGTCCGGGACGATGGACCTGATGGCCCCCCAGGGAACCGCCCGGACCATGGCCGTCTCCCAAGTCAGCGCTGCAACCTACGATGCCTTCAAGTTCAACGTCAACTCGGTCAAAGTCGTCTACCAGGGTCAGACCTATGCTGCCACAGTCGCATCGACGACCCTGACAGCAGAGTCCCAGAGCAAAGTCCAGGTGAACTCTAGCTCCTCGGCCGCAGCTGTTGTGGACCTGAGGACCTTCATCGAGAACACTGCGACCACCTCAAACCCACAGTTCGTCTTCACCGCCACTGCGATGGCGACGAGCGTCCCACCCGAGACGGCTGCTGCCCTGACGCTGCAGCTGGGAAGCACAGCCGACCTCTCAAGCCAAGCCTGGTGGAGCACATTCATGACCGAGACAAGTACAAACGTCAACGTCGTAGCCACCCTTTCGAGCAGCTCCATGGTCCTCAGCCTCCAGAACTCGGGGCGCGCAAACGCCCAAGTCCAAGAGGTCATCATCACCCCTGTCTCCTCATCGCTTCTAGTCTCGGTCTCCCTCCCTGCATCTCTCAGCGGGTCCGCTGTCTTCACAGTCAGCGGTGCTGGTACTGTCCAGCAGTCCTCATCGCTGCAGGCCTCTGCCCTCCTCAACTCCGGGGCAACGGTAGCTTCTGACTCGTCTGCCACACTCACCTACAGCGGCAACATAGTCGCGGTTTCAGGGCTACAGTTCTCAGGCGTGGTCAGCGGTCAGCAATACATCATCACATGCATCGGGGCAAACACCTATGCCAGTACGACAGTGGTGGCCTCCTAGGCCACCGTCCTTTGTTTTCGGGGGTTTCGTCGAATGGAGCATAGTCTGCTTGGTTCTCATGGGGCTGAAGACGCAACCGGAGTGACCCTCCCAGCTGAATCGAAGTCCTTCAGGAGGGCACAGCTGAGGCTCCTGATGAAAGAGCGCGAAGACGTCGCTTCGAAGCTCGTAGACCTCGACTACTCGATCTGGGTCCTTGAGGAGCTCTTCAGGGAAGCTGGCCAATGACGAAGTCCCTTCCATGGTTTGGAACGAGCGTTCCAGAGGGTTCCTTATCCTTCCTCAGGCTGCCAGGTGGGCTATGAAAACAAGGTCGGAGCGAAACCTAATGCCGGCGGCGATAGCATGTCTGTTGCTGGCCGGCGTCCTCACACCAATCGCAGTGCTGGCTCAGGTCAGCTCTGCCGGAACCACACAGGCGCAGCTCCAAACCATGGTCAATGCGGCCGAATCCTCCCAATCCTACGCCCACAACGCATTCAACGCCGCAGCCCTCAACGGCCTCAACACGGGCTCGGCCAGCTCTCAGCTGCAGGCTGGCGATTCACTCTTAGCCACGGCGAAAGCCGACGCTTCGGCGGGCGCCAACCTGGCGGCCGGGGTACAGGCGGCGCAGGCGGCCATGAGCGACTTCACCAGCGCCGCAGCCACGGCCACCCTCGCCCTCAGCAACGCAGGGCTGACTGCATCGGTGAACCTTCAGGCTACGGAGAGCGCCATCGCCGAAGTCAATGCAACCGCGACAGCGGTTGCGACCGTGACTGCCCAAGCATGCGCCACCACATCTGCAACTTCCGCCAACTCCAGCGCCTCAGGTCAAGTCTGCGCCCAAGCGGAGTCAGAACTCGCCAACGCGACCCTCAGCATCCAACAGGCTGCCGCCATAGTGGCGCACATCAGTGCGGGCGCCTCAGCGAGTGTGAGCCTCTCCGAGGCGGCTTCGCTCGTAGACCAGGCGCGCGCCGAGCTCAATGCAGCAACCAACAGGCTTGCGTCGATCGCATCATTCACATACGTCGTGCGGGCCCACGCATTCGCCTCAGAGACCTTGACTGGTCTCTCCACCGAGGCAAACGCGACCATCCTGGCAGAGGAGTTGGTCCAAGTCGACGCTACCAAGTTCGAGTCGAGCCTCAACACTTCGACTTCTGCCCAGGCGGCTGCGACGGCCAACGTAACCTCTGAAGCTGCGTCACTCGTCGCAGCGATTACAGCGGTCGACACGACTTCGGTCAGCACAAGTGTCTCAGAAGCGCAACAGACGGCCGCGCAGGTCCAGGGTATCTTCTCGTCAGTCCTTTCGCTTGTGACCCCCATCGCAGGCTCTGCGAGCTTGGTCGCAGCGATCGACTCCGCGCAGTCGAGCACCACAGACTACCAGTCCTCGATCGCGACGGCGGCCTCAGGGAGCGGGGCGTTCGATGCAACTTCCCTCAGCAGCTTCTCAGCATACCTGACATCAATGCAGTCGTCGCAATCCAGTGTCAGCACTGCCACAGCCGCATATGTCTCAGACTACGCCAGCGTCCAAAGCGAACTTTCTGCCTTCATCAGCGCATGCCCGGTTTGTTCGGCCATACTCCCGCAACTGGATTCGCTGAGCACCAATCTCAGCACCATGGCGTCCGCGGTGACTTCGACCACAGCAAGCGTCAACACCTCGCTCCAGACTGAAACCAGTGCAATGGCGACTGTCCAATCGACTTTCAGCACACTGACCTCAGTCGTCGCCTCGTCAGCCTCGTCGATTACAGTGAGCGCGACTTCCGTGGCCACAGCCCAGTCCATCTCGAACTCTGAATCGGCGTATCTCTCCGGAACTGCCCTCGCGGCCGTAGCCGGAGCAGCAGCCTCAGTCCAGGCTACTGCCCAAGAAGCGGCCTCCTTCAACGCCGCTGCGAGTTTGTCCTTGCAAGGGACAGTGGGCGCCTTCAGCTCGACCTCCACGGCTCTCGCGGCCCAGGGGGCGTCGCTGGGTGCACAGTCTCAGGGGTCAGTCAGCGCAACCGCGGCGGCTGTCGCGTACATTGCCGCAGACATCAATTCGAGGACAACGGCCGTTGCGTCAGCCAACGCCAGCTTGTCCCAGGCATACCAGCTCTTTGCGAGCCAAGACATAGCAGCCGGAATCACGGCAATGGCACAGGCATCCGTGGAGCTTCAGGCGGCTTCAGCCACGAACGTATCAGTCGCCTAGGCTCCCGGTTCTCTATTTTTCAGCAGCTCTATCTGGTTCTGAGAGCCGATCTTCGTGACCTTCAAGTAGCCCCCGCGTTCGAGGCGTTTTATCTGCCTCCAGGCTGAGGTCTTGGGGAGCGCAAACCTCATTCTGATCTCTGGTTCAAGGACTTTGCCGCCCTTTTCTCGGATGAAGTTGAGCACCTGGACGTCGTCTGGCCTCAGGTCCTGCCTGACGGGCCCGAGCCCCCGCCCTCTCCACCACCATACCAGCACACCCCCAGCTACTGCGGCGGCGACGAGCGTTCCCGCCTCGAACAATTGAAAGAGACCAAGCCCCTGGGTGGGGGAAGCGACGCCTTCAATCGAAACGCCGTAACCTATCTCCCAGGGTCCAGCGGACAAGGCCAGTTCAGGAGACGCGCCGTTCTCTTTGATAGAATAGGGCGTCCCCGAAACTGAGGTCAGCGAGGAAAGCTGGGGAAGTACTACCGTAGAATTGAAGTCAGAAGCGAACGCAAGCGTCCATACCGTGCCGTTCTTGGAGGTCAGGCCGTTGGTGTCGTACTTCACCGTCAACTGGGTGGCGCCAAGCGTGTAGATGGTCATATTCTCCCCCCCGGAGGCGAACCCGTAGGACAGCGGGGAGCCGTTCTGGTCGGTGGCCACAAGGTCCGAAACTGCGGGGGAAAGCAGGGGAACGACTATCGAGGTGGCATTCGAGTCAACGGTCAGGGTCTGGGCGACGAGGACATAGCCGTCAGGATACACGTTTAGAACCAAAGAGCTGCTGGCATAGGCGAAAGCCGAGGGAGCCGCTGTAAGCAGGAGGAGAGATACGCCTAGAATGACTAGCCAGGGACGAACCAAGACAGATGGATCCCACACTCACGCGCTCACTGTCTACTAAAAGCTTGACGGGGTTGCTCGGCAGGAGCCAAGCGGCTGCTGGCAAGGGGCGTCCGGGGGCGTTATTGGAGTGTTGGTAGCAGAAACGCTCGCTATGGAGCAAACCATGATGAAATCGCTCCCGCCCGCGATTAGGTGCACGGCTATCCCAGAGTGGTATAGGGACAGGATACAGCAGAAGTACGGGATGCCCATCGAAGCTTGGGAAGCCAAGACTGGCAAGAAACTGGAGGACGGGCTCTACCGAGGAACCCTCAGACGCGGGGGCCACGTGCAGGGATGCGGCTGCGCTGCGGGCGAGCACGGAGAACCTCTCCCCATACAACCGATAACTGGGACCTAAGAAAGCTCTGCCGCGGCGACCGTAGTGCCGAAGCCCGGATGCCTGACTTTCCTCCTGACCTCCTGTCTTCAGCCACCTCGAGGCCGGCAACCTCTTATTTTGAAGGATCGCCAAATCAGACCTAGCTCCCGCCGAAGTCGAGCGCACGACTTCCCCCCCGCCGGGTCCGCCCCAGGTGTGGGGCAGGCAAGCCCTTTTGCGCCCTGAAGCAAACAGCGTTCTCCGCACTCGATTTATTTACCCTTCCAAAAGCTCTAACCCAAACTTGGCCATCAAAGCCAATCTGCGTGCCCGTAGGAGGCGAAGGCGCATCCTGTGGGTGTCCGTACTTGCGATTCTAGTGGCTCTCCTCGTCGTGGTTTACTTCGTCGCCGCCCTCGGCACCAGCCCCAACGCGAAGTACATCGGCCAGCCTGTCCCAGGCTCCCTGTTGCAGGTCATCACTGGGGTGAGCGACAGCACGCTGGCCGCGGTGGGAACGCCCACGGGGGTCACCCCGCCAGCCACCATCTCAGGCTCCCCGCTGACGTCGGGGGGCAAGCCCGAAGTCCTCTACATCGGCGGCGACTTCTGCCCATACTGCGCCATTGAACGTTGGGCCCTCATAGTCGCCCTCTCCCACTTCGGCACCTTCCAGGGCCTCGAGTATATGCTCTCGTCCAGCACCGACCTGAACGCCAACACCCCCACCTTCACCTTCACCAACGTCGCCTACACCAGCAGCTACGTCACCTTCGTCCCGGTCGAAGAGTTCGGGAGGCTAGGGCAACAGCAGGTGATCAAGCCTCTCACCTCGGATCAGCAGTCTGTCGTGTCGCAGTTTGACGTCTGCTCCACCAGCAGCCAGGCCGGCGGCATCCCGTTCGTCGACATCGCCAACCAGTACGCCGTGAACTGCGGATCCCAGTTCCTCCTCCCGGACCAGACGCAGTACCTGACATCCCCCTCCCAGCCGAACATCATCGGCATGAACTGGACGCAGATCGCGTCTCAATTGGACAACCCTAACAGTGGCGTCGCTCGGATGATCGACGGGGCGGCGAACACCCTGATCACGGCCATCTGCAAGGTGACCGGCGGCTCGCCCAGCTCCGTCTGCAGCCAGGGCTACGCCAACCAGACCCTCGCCTATGCCTCTCAGCCCACGGCAACCCAGACCCTCCTCGCGGTGCCCGTCCGCGCCTCAGATCAGCCTTGGACAGACTGAGCAAGGCCTTCCTGGCGCTAGCCGTCATCGGGATGGTCATCGCGATCTACCACGGCTACGACGAGATAACGGCCTACACAGGGCCAGGCTCGAACGCCTGCAGCGTGTTCACCAACCTCAACCCCTACCTGTCATGCGCTTCTGTCTTCGCCAGCGGCTACGCGACCATCCCGCCGCACACCAACGGGCTACCGCTCTACGTCCTCGGCCTCCTGTGGTTCCCGCTCCTGGCCGTCTTGGGCACCTGGTACGCCAGAAAGAGCGGCTCCCTCAACGGCGAAGTCATGGTCCCGCTCTTGATGGTGGGGAACATCTTCACCCTCTACCTCTGGTACGTGGAGCTGGGGGTGATACACACCATCTGCCCGATCTGCGTCGGGATGTACCTCGTGAACTACGCCATGACCGGCCTCGCGCTCAAGGCGCTCCTCGGGCCGACGTAGAGCGGCCTCTACCCCAGCGACCTGCGCAGGTAGAGTATCACAGGTTCGCCTATCTGCGCCAGCAACTCTCCCTTCTTGGACAGGGAATACCTAACCTTCGCTGGCCTGGACTGTATCACCTCTCTCTGGACGAAGCCCAGTTCCTCCAAGTCTCTGAGCTTCTTGGAGAGCACCTGCGAAGTTATCCCGTGGAGGAGCCGCTTCAGGTCCCCGAAACCCGCTGTCCTGAGGGAGTATATGGCGAGGATTAGCTCGACCGACCACTTGCTGAACACCTTCTTGGTAAGACTGACGTTGTCCTTGACGGACCGCGGCTCACCGCGGTAGGACACCGCCCCATCCTCGCTGGCCCGCTTGACGAAGGCAGTCGCGGCCTCCGCGAACTCCTGGAACTCTGCCTCAAGGAGCCTGTCTCCGTCATGTGACGAGGCGGCTTCAGGCGAGCGGCCCTTCCCGCCTTCGCGGTACAACCTGCGCCTCGACCCTCAGCCCGCTTATAAAAGAAGGGAAGGCAGTCAGACCGACCCGCCAGCGCCAGAGTGACATCCCAGGGTTTCGCAGGCGTTCAATTCTGTTCGGGAAAGTGCGTTCCACGGGGTTCCTAATCTCACTGCAAAGGAACCAGGGACCGATGAAGAAAGCAACTGTCGCTGCGATAGTGACCGCAGTGGCCCTAGCGACAGTACTGGCGGCTACGGCCGCGCTCATCAACAAAGTCAGGTAAGTTCGGGGGCTTCGACAATGGGGGCCGACCCCGCAGACATGGTGCTTGCAAAGGGGACACCGTAGCAAAGGAGTGACCCATTCTGGTCCGTCGCCCCCAGGTCCGGGACGGCTTGAGAGAGGAGCGGGACCTGTACGTATGACGCCTTGGGGTCGACCGAAAGGGCCTGGTCCACGTGGACGTAGCCGTCCGAATGGACTGTCAGAGCAGGGCCCCTGCTTGCGGGGCCCGCAGCAGAAGCAACAGGGGTCAGGAGGACGACAGCGCATCCGGCGAGGACAGCAGCACCAGACGCTTCACTTGGTTCTTCGCCGCGACAAGGCCCCATGTGCTCGAAGTCAGATGGGCTGCTCTACTCAATGGCAGCCGGCTGCTGACAGGAGATGTTCGACGGCAGGATCGGCGAGCTCGTAGCGGAGATGGTCTGAAGGTCGTATACTATGGTGAACTCGGTGCCCGTGGCCAGCGCCTTCACCGCGATGTGAAGGTCGACACCGGACAGGGTGGCGGAGGTCGGGGTGATCGCGAAGGGCATGAATATCGCCTGACCGCTTGAAACGGCTGACAGCCCCACGTCGCATACCGGGGTGTTCGCGGCGTCTGAGGAGGCAGAGGAGAGCTGGGCATAGAGAGGAAGGGCGCTGCTGTTCTCCCATGTGACCCTGAAAGCGATCTCCGTGCCGTTGAACACCGACGACTCCACCTTGGCGTAGTTCCCGAACGGCCTCGTCTGCGTGGGGAAGCTGTCGTTGACGAAGGCGAGGTAACCCACGAACAGCCCGAACACCACCGCTCCGACAATGACCCCCAAAACGACGAGCTTCGCGGTCGACAACTGTGCAGGCTCCCTGGGCAGACGGTTACCTTAGGTCGTCCAGTTTCGCAGACGACCTCATCAGGGACAGGAGCTTGTCGAAGTAAGATTCGAGGGCCTCCCTGAACTTGTCGCGCCCCCACTCCGGGTCGGCTCTTTCCAGGAACCCCTCCATCCATTCGAAGTCCTCTCCCGACTTGGCGCCCAGCGCGGTGACAAAGGACTCGTTCCTGTAGTACATCTCGCTCCCCTTCTCGAGCAGGCCGCGCCTCTTCAGGGAGGCGACGGCGAAAGCGTTCCTGCAGAGCAGCCCCGCGTCGGCGACTGGGTCGCCGGTCGGCCTGTCTGAGACCCACTCTGCGAAGAACTTCTTTGTCATCTCCCTCTCCTTGTCACCAATCACCGCGAAGACGATGTCGTCGACCAGCACGTTCTGCAGGTGGTTGAAGGCGTCGATAAGATACTCCGTCTCCTTGGCCCTTACGCCGTCCCGCTCTCTGAGTTCCGTGATGACCTCTTCTAGAATGTCGCTGTCGTGGGAGCTCGCCCCCTTTTCAGTGAAGTACACGTGGGAGAGCTCGTGCAGGACGAGTCCCCCCAGCATCTCCGAATCGAGCGCCCACTCTGAGATCATGATCTTGTGCATATCCCCGTCCTTCCTGGCGTAGCCCATGATGGCGAGGTTGGGCTCCACGTTCAGGGTCACCCTCGACTTCACGGCGTACCCCTTCTGCTTCATCCTGTCCAGCGCCCAGTCCAGGGTGTTCTGGAGTTGCTTGTCGGTGCTCGCAGCTCGCATTCGCCCCGCGCGGTCTCGGCCGCGCAATAAACATCTCGGTGTCAGCGCCGGACCCCCTTTCAAAACGCAAGGCTATTGAACCCTGAGACGGAAGTCGGGGCCCATGGGAGGCAGGAGGTACGCCGCCGGGGCGCTGGCGGTGGTCGGCGGGCTCCTGATGCTCGCGAGCGGATACACGTCCCGGGGGTTCCTTTACACAGCACTGGGCCTCGGCGAGCCCTACCTCTCTGACTTCCTCAAGGGGACCGAGCTCGGCGCGGCGGTGCTCGCGGTGACCGCCCTTGAGCTGGTCACAGCCCTCGGAGGGTTGACGGTGCTGGTGGGCGGGCTTATCATACTCGCACGCCACACGACCACCGGGAGGATTCTCGTCTGGCTCGGAGGCGGTGCCGGGTTCATAGGGCTCCTGCTGGGTTTCGGTTACACGGTCTACAAGCTGGGGGGCGTCGGCCCTGTCCTCGCTTACCTCCCCTACTGGATCGGACTCGCGCTAGCCATAACCGGAAGGCGCCTGGCGAAGGGTGCCTGAGCGTCCCGGCCCTGCTCAGACGCGTGACCAAGGAGCGGTGCAGTCGCCGAGGCGCAGACATCCTTTCTCTAGTGATAGATCTGGTTGTTTCCAGTCTGCCTGGGAGGAGCGCTGGGGAGGGCCTTGGACTTCAGCTCTGACAGGTCCACTTCGAACCCCGCCATGGCCCCGAGGATGTCGAGCAGCTTGATCACAGACCTGGTGTGCGGGCTCGGCTCACCGTGGTCGACGGCAAGCTTGAACCCCCTGATGCCGTAGGTCTTCGCCATGGCGACGATCATGGATGCGAAGAACGGGGCGGGCTCCTCTCCGAGGACCTTCACCCCATGCTTCTTCAGCCTCGCCACGCCCACCGAGTCAGTAGAGAACCCCGTCGCCTGCGGCTCGGCTTCGGGGGGGAGCGGGTTCTCTGCCCACCTCACGCCCACAGAGTAGAGGTCCTTCACCCCCATCCTCTTCGCCTTCTCGAGGAGGAACTGGGCGAACTCGTGCTGTTCGTCCATGGGGCTTGTGTCGCCTGCGAACAGCATGACGTCATGCTTCCCGCGAAGGCGATAGAGGCTGCACTCGGGGAGGGTGGAGACCCCTTCCCCCCTGATCAACACCTCGGGCGGGAAGGCAGAAGCCCTCACAGTCCCCAACTTCTCAAACTTCATCTTGCGGAGCATATACTCTCCCATCTCTCGGGCCTGAGAGTAGAGCGCCCTGTACTGCGGCATGGAGGTCGACACGGCCACAATCAGCACGCGGGCCTTCAGCTGGGCCCTCCCCACTTGCTCGAAGTCGATCCACATGTAACCTGACCAAACGTCTGCTTCGCGTATTTTAACCGTTGGCCGGTGAACGCTTTGACGATTTTAAATAGAAGAGAGAGACAAACCGGTCTAACCGATTCATGAGCGCCTACTGGACGACGCTTTCTCACAACGGGGTGAACTTCCCAGACCTGTATCGGCCGGAGGGGTACTCCATACGCGTCAAGGGGAAGGAGGTCCTCCTGTCTCCCATGGCCGAAGAGATGGCCTACAACTTCGCCAAGAAGAAGGACACGCCCTACGTGCAGGACCCGGTCTTCAGGTCGAACTTCATGTCCGACTTCGTCGGGCAGCTCCCCGAGTGGGCCAGAGAGGCAAAGTTCGAGGACTTCGACTTCTCCAGCTTGAACAGGAAGGTGGACATGGAGAAGGCGGCGAAGGAAACCATGACCAAGGAAGAGAAGAAGGCCCTGGCCGCTTCGAGGAAGGAGAGACGGGAGGCGTTGAAGGCAAGATACGGAAGAGCCGTCCTCGACGGAAAAGAAGTGGACATCGCCAACTGGATGGTCGAGCCGCCAGGCCTCTTCATGGGGAGAGGACAGCACCCGCTCAGGGGCAAGTGGAAGCCCCGGATCGGCCCTTCGGACGTGGTGCTCAACCTCGGAGAGTCGGCGGAGGTGCCCCCGGGTCGGTGGAAGGAAGTTGTCCACGACCATAACTCCATGTGGATGGCCAAGTGGATCGACGCGCTGACTGAGAAAGAGAAGTACGTGTGGCTCCACGAGAGCTCGCCCCTGCAGCAGTCCAGGAGCAGGGCGAAGTACGACAACGCGAAGAAGGTTGGGAACAACCTCAAGAAGATCAGGTCGAAGATCCAGAAGGAGCTCGAGTCCAAAATGGAGACCTCGAGGCAGGTGGCGACGGTCTGCTACCTGATCGACGCCCTGGGGATGAGGGTGGGGGACGAGAAGGATGAGGACGAAGCAGACACGGTCGGCGCAAGCACCCTGAGGGTCGAGCACGTCACCCTCAAGGGGAACCTCGCCGAGTTCAAATTCCTCGGTAAGGACAGCGTCAGCTGGCACAAGTCCGAGGGTCTGCCCCCCGCTGTAGCCAGGAACCTGAGGGAGTTCATGGCGGGGAAGAAGCCCGGGGACGACATCTTCCACAACGTCAGCTCGAACATGGTGAACCAGTTCCTCTCCTCCATAGTGCCGGGGGTCACCGCGAAGGTGTTCAGGACCTACCACGCCACAGAGACGGCAAAGAGGGCGCTAGGCTCGAAGGACATGAGGGACTCAGAGGACCTCGACAAGCTCTACTTCGCGAAGGAAGCGAACCTTCAGGCAGCCGTATTCTGCAATCACCAGCGGACCCCTCCGAAGACCTGGGATGACTCCCACCGGAAGAAGCTGGAGAAGCTCCAAGAGGCCGTCGAGAAGGGGGACCAGAAGAGGATACCGAAGCTCAGGCGCGAGCTGGACTTCTACGAGCGGACCAAGAACTACAACCTGAACACTTCGATGAAGAACTACATCGACCCCCGCGTCTTCAAGTCCTGGTGCGACTACGTCGGGCTCGACTGGGCGAAGGTCTACAGCAGGTCGCTCCAGAAGAAGTTCGCCTGGATCCTCCACTCCGCCGCGAAGTGGCAGCAGGAGGATCCGGCCTCCGTCAGCCCAGTCCAGAAGTCAGCCAGGCCGAGAGAGCACTCGCCATAGTTCGTCTTCGGGCGCCTCACGAATCTCCTCCCTCGTCCCGTCCTTCTTGAGCAGCTTCCTGCCGCCGCGGCGGAACTCCCCTATCTTCGTCACGTCGCAGACGGGGCGTAGGGCTTCCGCGACCTTCATTTCCGACCCCTTCGCCACAGCGATGAGCAGTGACCCAGACCCAATCAGGCGGAGCGGGTCGATGGAAAGCGCGCCGCAAATGGCCTCGGTCTCAGCAGATACCGGCACCCTGGCCCCGTCGAGGACGAACCCGAGCCCCGAGGCTGCCGACATCTCATAGACGGCGCCCAGGACCCCCCCTTCGGTGCAGTCGTGCATCGCGTGGACCTTGCCGGTGCGAAACGCGGTCGTCGCCTCCACCGTGACGTCCAGCCGGCCGATCATCCGCCGTGCCCTGCGAAGGGTGGCTGCCGGGAGCGCTCCCCTAAAGTCGTGCTCCCTTGCGAGCTCGCTGGTGCCCTCAATCCCCGCCGACTTCGTCATCAGTATCGTGTCGCCAGCATGCGCGTCACCCGACGTTACGAACCTCTTGGCGAAGGCGAAGACGGTGATCACGACTATGGGATGACGAAGGCCCGGGGTCACCTCGGTGTGCCCGCCCAGGACCGCGATGCCCGACTCCTTTGCAGCCCCGTCTATCTGTCTGGCTATGGTCGCAAGGTCCTCTGGCGAAGCTCCCTCTGGGAGAAGCACCACCGACTCCGCGAACTGGGGCCTGTTTCCGCTGGTGGCGACGTCGTTGGAGCTCACTTTCACGGCGTACCTCCCGATCTCATCCGCGACACCTGTGACGGGGTCGGCCGACACGATCATGAAGCCCTGGCCGACCTTCACGGCCGCGAAGTCGACCCCAGCCCTAGGGGGGGTCACGACCCTGCCGGAGTGAGCCCCAGTGAGTCTTAGGACGGTCGACTCGAGCAGGTCGATGGAGATCTTGCCCAGCGGAAGCTTCGCCAAGGAGTCGACGACCACCCTTCAACCGGGGGTGGCTTTCGGCCGCCCAGGGCTAAGATGCACGGCCCTGCCGAACATGCCCTGCACCCTCGCCGCGACCGGGGGCGCGATGATCAGGCCGACCACCGCCTGCAGGGCGTTCACCGGGATCTCCGCCGTGGGACTCGCCCACCCGAGCTGAAGGACCCCCGTTTCGTATAGGAAGTAGCCCGCCACCATCTCCGCCCCTCCGGCGAATATCGCCAGCGCGACCCAGGTGAACCTCGGCCCGATGCGCGAGCTGACAGCCACGGTGGCTACGAGCGAAACCAACGCGAGCACAGCCCAGGCGGCAAGCGACAGTGCGTAGTCGGGGGTGGCCACCACGGGTGTGAAGCCTAGCTGCCCGAGAGAAACCGAGACATCAGGGAAGTAGACCGCTCCAACCGCGAACACGATGACCCCCACGACCGCTCCGAGGACGAGCCCCATCCTCTTCTGAATCCCAGGCGGGAGGCCGCCCCAACCCCTGCGGCCAAGGTATCCTACGATGAACCCCTCTGCCGCCTTTATGACCAGCGTTCCCGGCGCGAACTGTGGCGCTAGGAGGGCGTCCGACAGGGCAGACCCGACGCCCCCTGCGAACGCTCCGACGTAGGGCCCCATGACCAGGGCGGCGATGTAGACCATGATCTCCCCGACGTCGAAGTAGCCTCCTGTGGACGTCGTGGCCGCAAAGGAGAACGTGACAGCGAATACGAAGGCAGTAAAGATGGCTGCGGCAGCGACCTCCCTGGTGTTGACCAAGCAGGGACGCCGTTGGGGCTGAACATATAAGCTCCAACCTATATATCAGCCAGAGCTCGGGCAACTTTCCGTCTTGCAGTCAGTGAAGTGCCTAGCCTGCTCTAGGGTCACGGAGACCAGGGCCCTCGACCCTGTGTGCGGGAGCTGCGGGTCCGCCGTCCTCTTCTTGGACTCGGAGGAGCCCGAGGTCACCAGGGGGGAGCTGGACGGTCTCCCTCCGGGGGTATGGAGGTACGCCAAGTTCCTCCCTGCGCTCGACCCTGCGAGCATAGTCAGCCTCGGAGAGGGGGGGACCCCGCTACTGGAGGCGCATAGGCTCGGAGACGAACTAGGCCTTCGGAACCTGCTCATCAAGGACGAAAGCCGAAACCCCACCGGTTCATTCCTGGACCGCGGGTCCACGGTGCTTCTCAGCCTTGCGAAGCAGCACCGCATCAAGGAGTGCACATGCCTTACCACAGGGAACCTCGGCGCCTCCCTGGCGGCCTACTGCGCCAAGGCGGGGGTCGGAGCCCACATCAGGATACACCCGAGCACCGACAGAGGCAAACTCTACCAGATGCTGGCCTACGGAGCAGACGTCGAGGCTCCGACCCCTCGACGGCCCTGGGGGCACGCCGGGGCGCTTTCCGTCACTGCGGCAAACCCCTACCTCGTCGAGGGGGAGAAGACCACCGGCTTCGAGATAGTCCAGGACCTCGGCTGGAAGGCGCCTGACGTCGTCGTGGTGCCGGTGGGGACGGGAGGGCACCTCAGCACCATCTGGCGTTCGATCTCGCTTCTAAGGCGGCTGGGGCTCGCCGAGGCTTCCGAGTGCCGGCTCCTGGGGGTGCAGGTCAGGGGAGGTCCGCCAGGGCGCGGCAGAAGGGGGGCCGAGCCGGGTCTGCTCCTGACGGAGCTTGAGGAGTCAGTGCCCTACTTCACGCAGGAAGCCTCAAGGGCCGTCGACGAGTCCGGCGGGTCGGCCATCGAGACCACGGCCGCCCAGGCAATCGAGTCCACCCGCCTTCTCGCCGCCTCAGAGGGGATCTTCGCGGAGCCTTCCTCGGCCTCGGTCGTAGCCGCCGTCCGGGACGCGGTCCAGCGGGGGCTCGTCCGTGCATCTGAGACCGTGGTCTGCGTGATCACCGGCGCAGGGCTGAAAGACACAAAGGCGGTCTCGCGCCTGGCAAGGGAGACCCGCAGGAGTGGTGTCGGGGGAGCCTACACGCTTTCGTCGTCCAAGATCGGGGACACCAAGCTGGCGCTCCTCAGGCTGCTCAAGGAGAAGCCCAACCATGGGTATGCGCTCTGGCTGGCGATCAGGGCGGAGCGGAGGATGTCCACTGCGAGCATCTACCAGCACCTCTCTGAGCTCGAAGGGCTCTCCATGGTGAGGAGGGCGGGGACCAAGGTCTCAAAGGGGAGGGAGAGGCTCGTCTACGAGCTGACCAGGAGGGGGGCCGACTTCCTGAGGATAACCAGCAGCCTCGAGGAGCAGTGAGCGCGGGCCGCGGGAGTTCGCTCCAGGAGCCCAGGGGCGGTGTCCCTGCCGGCGACGCACCGAAGGGGCACCCGATTCTCGGTGGCCAATCCACCCGAGTGCAGTGCGGGGTCCCCTCTCGAAGCCTGCTCTCCAGTCGATAGGCATCCCATAACAGTCGAACGTGGGGCGTCGTGTTTCACTCCCATCTCCTCCCGGCGAAGACCAGTACTCCGGCCAACGCCAGCCCGGTGGGGAGCCAGAGGGCGAATCCCGAAGCTGGCGAGACCTTGACCGTGATGACCTCCATGGTGGCCGCGACAACGAGTATGGCGAGTACGCCGAGTCCTTCGAGCGCAAAGAACTTCAGCTCCCTCCTAAGCCTCTTCTTCCTCCAAGCCACGAGGAGCATGAACCCAGAGACCAGGGCGACGGCGTATGCAGTAAGCTCTACCACCGTGTACGGGAAGGCGAAGATCAGGGCGCCCCAGGAGGCCGGCAACCCCTGAGAGGCGACCAGGGCTTGCGCCGCCAGCCCTGTGCTGAACACCGATACCACGAACAACAGCGCCCCCAAGACCGGGATCATCTCGGGGATGGCGATGGCTGCGTTGTGTGAGAAAATGAACCCGACGAGCTGGACGGCCGACCTGTTCTGCACCCCTCCGAACTGGCTGCTTGTCTGGTTCGCCAAGGCTTGGCGCGTGGCGTCTGGAAGGGGGGTGAGGAGGCCGGCGGCGAAGAGGCCGATTTCGGCAAGGAGCGCGGCGAGAACGAGGAACATCCTGCGCCTGCTGAGGATTTCGGCAGCGGCTCCGCGCTCTGGGGCTGCCTCGGTGGTGTCGGCCGACGTCATCGTTCGTAACGGCTCGCCGGCCGCTTAATGAATCTCATCAGAGGTGACTGAGCAAGAGGCCCACCAGGTACAGGGCGGCGCCGGCCACCGCGCCGATGAGCGCCGACTCCATTCCTGCCCTGGGTCTGAAGTTCCGGGGTATGAACGCCCTCGACCCAAGCGCGAAGAGGGCACTCAGCGAAATTACCACCGACGCCGCGAGGGCCTCGATCCTCGGGACCGCGAGGACGTAGGGGGACACGGCGAGCAGGGCGAGGAGAAGGAATGATGTACCCGCCGCCACGGCCTGCACATGGCTCGTCGACTCGGACTCTTCTGCGTTGATTTTGAGCTCCCTTCGGAGCATCTCTCTCAGCCAGAGGTCCTTGTCCTTGGAGAGCCGGTCCATGATGACCTTGACTTCGGCGTCGCCGTATCCGTCGCCCTTCAGGAGCTCCACCATCTCCTTCCTTTCCTCTTCGGGCTCTGTCTCGATCTCCATCTTCTCTCTCGCCCTGTCTATCCTCAGCGACTCGATCTCGGACCGCCGGGAGAGGTAGAGGCTGAAGAACATCGAGATTGCCCCAGCGATGGCGAAGGCCAGGCCGCCCAATACGATGGTGTCGAATCCCACCCCTGCTCCGTTGAGAGCCGAAGTCATGGCAAGTCCCTCTATCGTACCGTCGCTCCCGCCTAGCACTATGCTTTCGAGGAGCTTCCTCGCAGGTATGTGGGGGTGCCTTTCACCCTGATGCACTTCCAGCTCCGGTCAGGCTCCGAACCAGGACCTTGCATATTTAGGGTTAGAGCGGAAAAGCACCCCTCCCACGGCCGTCCGAGGGTTCCTGTCATCCACAAAAAAGGGAGGCTTTAATAAGAATACGCATCGGGGAAACCTGTAACAGCCATGCGTTATCCAAAGGACGTAGAGATCTGGGAGCACGCGCCTGGACGGAAGCTGGCAGGAGTGGTCATCAAGCTGAGGAACGAGAAGGGAGCCATGGAAAAGTGCAGCCAGGTCGTGAGCGCCTGCAACGTGAACATGCTCACCGGGTTCTTCACAGCCCCCGCCAGAGCCCCCAACGCCACCCTGAGCTTCTTCGCCGACGTGACCGACTCGCCAGAAGGCCTCGGGGGGCTCAAGAGGGCGCTGCAGGGCACTGACGTAGTCGTCTCAGTCGAAGCCATGGCGGCCGAGGACGGTTTCATGGTGGACAGGCAGCACTTCCCTGTGCAGTGGGCCGGGAGGAGGGCGGTGGTCATGAGGGCAGACGCGCTGAACGAGATGCTCAACAGGCTTTGGACGGTCTTCGGGACCGGCGCGGCCACCATCATAGACCAGATGGCCGAGGCCATGGGGAAGCACTCCGCGAAGGAGATCGTCGAGGATTTCGGCGCCAAGTTCGCCATGGGTCAGCTGGACGAGCTCCTCGGCACCTATTCTGCCTTGGGGTACGCCGACGTCTCAATAGAGAGGTCGAAGTCCTCCGACTTCCCAATCGTGGTCAACGCGAAGGACCTCTTCGAGTGCCAGGCGAACGGGAAGCAGGACCTGCACCGCCGGAGCGCGTTCTTCAAAGCCCATCTCAGAGGGTTCATGTCGACAACCTTCAACAGGGCCTTCGAAGTGAACGAGGTGCAGTGCGCCACCGACGGCGACGAAGTGTGCTCGTTCAGGGTCGCTCCGGTGGAGTCTACTCCCGCCAGCGTGGCCGCCAGGCTGACCGGGCGGACAGACAGGGCTTCAAACCTTTAATCGCCAGCAGTCGACGGCCACGCTCCGTTGCCTCTGAAGAACAGGCGTGGCGATTACTCGTGGCCGACCACGAAGATCGACCTGGTCCGCGCCGTGGCAGACAAGAGGTCCTACGCGCCCGGCGACACCGTGAAGGTGAACGTCTCGTTCAGGGTCGTCGGGGGGCTCCGTGAGGCGTTCCATCCAGATGTATGGACGGTGGCCTGGGAGGACTTCGACAAGATCCTCAGGCTAACGATAAGGGTGGTGCTCAGAGCCAAGGGCTCGGTCACCTCCAGAAAGGTCGCCGAAATCAAGAAGGAGGTCCGGAGGGCGAGTTTCTACTGGAGCCGCGACCCCGACCTTCCTTACAGGATCTGGGTGATGGTCGTCCCTGAAGACGGGGGCCCTCCGAAGATACCCGGAAGCGTGGAGGACGCGAAATCCAAGATGCTCGACGTCGAAAAGGAGTTCAGCTTCCCGGCCTCGGAATTGGGGCCGGGCACCCACGAGCTTGTAGCATCCGCCACAGGAAAGTGGGGGCGCAGAAGCTTCATAGAGAAGGGCGAAGTCACATCGAAGTCGAAGCCGTTGGTGGTGCGCGTCGAGTAGCGAACAGTGGCTGGCCGAGGTCAAGTGGGACGAGGGGAACGTGTTCCTGGGGTCGGACGCAGCCGGCCACACCGTGGTCTATGACTCGGCAGACGGAGTCCAGAAGGGCATAGGCCCGATGAGGGCCCTCCTGACCTCCCTGGGCGCCTGCACAGGGATGGACATCGTCGCCATATTGAACAAGCGGAAGCAACGACTTGTCTCGCTGAAGATCCAGCTGTCAGGCGAGAGGCCCGAGCACGGGCTGCCGAAGCCCTGGACCTCGATCCACATCAAATACGTCCTTTCCGGCGTCGACCTTGACAGGAAGTATGTCGAAGAGGCCATCAAGGACAGCACGGAGAAGTTTTGCAGCGTGGGTGCGACCCTGCAGCCGACCGCGAAGATAACCCACTCCTACGAGATCGTTCCCTAGACCGCGAGGACTATCTTCCCGAAGTGCCCGCTCCCCTCCATTTTGGACTGGGCTTCCGCCGCCTTCGCCAGGGGATACACGGAGTCGATGACGGTCTTCAGCTTCCCTTCCCTGAAGAGCTTCACAACGTCCGGCAGTTCGCCCAAGCCAGCCATGAAGCTCCCGTAGATCGTGAGTTCCCTGTTGTAGACGTACCTCAGGTCAGTGGTCACCTCCGCGCCTGTGGTGGCCCCGCAGGTTACCAGCCTCCCTCCCTTGGCCAGCGCCTTCACGCTCCCCGGCCATGTGGCCCTGCCCACATGCTCGACCACGACTTCCACCCCGCGCTTCTCGGTCAGCCGCTTCACCTCCGCCAGAACGTCCTGTCTGTAGTGGTCGATCACCTCGTCCGCCCCGAGAGCCTTCGCCCTGCTCATCTTCTCCTGGTCACCTGCGGTCGCGATGACCCTCGCCCCGAAAAGCTTCGCGACCTGTATGGCCGCAGAGCCGACCCCGGAGTTCGCAGCCAGGACCAGGACCGTCTCGCCTGGGACTACCTTCGCCTTCGTCGCAAGCATGTGGTAGGCGGTCTCGAAGACGAGGGGGAATGACGCTGCCTCTTCGAAAGTCATCTTCTCTGGCTTCCTGATGAGATGGTCAATCCTCACCTTCACCAGCTCGGCGTACCCCCCATCCGGGCCGTACCCGACTATCGTGTATTCCCTGCACTGGTCGTCCTTCCCGGCCAGGCATTTTTCGCAGCGCCCGCACCCGATCCCCGGGTTGACTAACACTTCGTCGCCCCTGGCGAGCACCTTCTCTTCCGCTGGGACCTGCTCCACCACCCCGGCTATGTCGCTCCCTGAAATGTGGGGGAGGGGTATCTCGACGTTCGGAAGTCCGTTCCTCGCCCACAGGTCCAGGTGATTCAGCGCGCACGCCTTCACCCTCACCAGCGCCTCGTCTGCGCCCGGGACGGGGTCAGGTGCTTCTTCGTACCTCAGCACCTCAGGCCCTCCGTGCTCGTGGAACCTGACGGCCTTCAACCCCGCACGCCTCCGTTTCTCTTCTTTTTTCCTTTGCCTGAATACTTTCGGCTTACCCTCTTCCGGTCGTTCAACCGAATGCATAATCAAAGTTATAAGATGAAACCGGAGAATCGTCTGGCCTTCTCATGACATCCCCCAGATCGGTCTTCAGGGACGAGGCGATCCTGCTGCAGGAGTACCTCCCCCACCAGATCCCGCACCGCGAAGCCCAGCTGAGGAAGCTGGAGCTCTACTTCCAGGGGGTCGCCCAGAACGCCTCCAAGGCGAGCCAGACCGTGATGATAACGGGCCCGGTGGGGAGCGGTAAGACGATGCTCGCGAAGAAGTTGCTGCTCGAGTCGCTGCCCAAGAAGGCGTCCCTCTACGGGAATCTCGTGAAAGCCGTCCACGTCAACTGCAGGATAGACCGGTCGCTGCAGGCGATAATGGTGAAGGCGCTGAAGTCGCTGGGCCAGAACTACCCGACGCGGGGGTACAGCTTCGAGGAGCTGCTGAACGCGCTTCTGGAGGAGCTGAGGAGCAACAGGACGCACCTGGTGATCGCCTTCGACGAGGTCGACAACCTCGTCCTGTCCGACCCGTCCTCGCTGTACACGATAACCAGGCTCAGGGAGATGGCGCCCGGAAGCCAGGTCCTGTCTTCCCTGCTGATCTCGAAGACGACCGACTACCTGAAGAAGGTGGACCTGAGCACCCTGAGCTCGCTGCAGTGGAACGAGATTCAGCTTGACAGCTATCCCTCGGAGCAGCTAGCCGACATCCTCGCGTCGCGCGCCGAGGCCTTCAACGACGGCGCCCTCGACGACGACGCCATGGCACTGGCCGCAGACATAGCGGGGACCTACGGCGACGCGCGCTACGCCCTGGACCTGGTCTGGCGAGCCGGGAAGCTCGCGGACGACTCGGAATCTCCCAGGGTGCTCCCAGAGCACATAAGGTCGGCCAAGGCCTCGCTCCCTCCGCAGCTCAGGAAGGAGGAGCTCGCCTACCTCACTACCCACCAGAAGGTCCTGCTGATGGCCATCTCTGCCCTTCTGAAGAAGGGAGACTCCACCTACGTCACCATAGGGGAGGTGGAGAAGAACTACTCCGCCCTCTGCGAAGGCAAGGGCATCACGGCCTACCGCCACACCCAGGTGTGGAGCGACGTCAACGAGCTCGCAAGGAAGGGGATCATCGAGACGCAGCTTTCCGGAAAGGGGATGAGGGGGAGGACTACCATGATCGGGCTCTCCCTGGTCTCGGCGAAGGAGCTGATGGGCGAGCTCGAGAAGGGGATGGTCGCCGACGTTAGAGCTTGAGAGGCTGATGTCCTCCTACGGGAGGACCAAGGTGCTGACCGTGATGCTGGAGACCGGCGAGCTCAACATATCGGAGATAATGAGAAGGGCTGGGCTCTCGCACGGCGCAACCGCGAAGCACCTGGAGTTCCTGACGAGGTCGGGCATCCTGACGGAGAAGAGGTTCAACAGGATCAGGATCTTCCGGCTAGACCAGTCGAGCCCCTTCACGGGCGCCCTGTCCCGCTTCTACTCCGACTGGAAGGGAGCGGGAGCGTCCGAACCCGAGCCTTACAGCTAGCGCCTGGCGCCTCTCGCGGACTCCTTGGCCAAGAAGAGGTCGTAGTTCTCACCAAGGTCGAGGCTGCCGAGGAGCTCCTCCCTGAACTCCCTGTCCGAGCAGAGGAGAATGACGAAAGGCATGTCCTGCACCAGGAACCCCTTCTGGCTGGTCCCCATCCTCTTCGCAGCCAGGGAGGCGACGTCCTTGAGCTTCCTTGAGTCGTTCCATATCCTAATTTGGATGGGCCAGGGATTCCCGTCCAGGGTATACCTCGGTCCGCCGTCCCCCAGGGTCTTCCAGAGCTCCGAGGCGAGCATCGGGTCCAGGTACCTCAGCAGCCGCCAGTTCTTCCCCCGCATGATCCTCCCCATCACCAGGTCGGCCCTTGACAGGACTTCGAGGGCGGCGGCCTTCCTCTCCTCATGGACCCTGGACTTCACCACGGCCGTGAAGATGTCCTTCAGCTTTTCTCGTGGCTGTCCCGGGTACGATCGGAGCGCCCGCAGGGCGGTCTTCTCGTCCTCTGCGTCGAAGAATGCGTTCACTGCCTCCGAAGCTGTGAGCTCTTCGTCCTTCTGTGCAGGGATGCCTGCCTGCAAGAAGTTCACCGCAGCCCTGAGGTCTCCGTGAGCCGCCCTGGCCAGCTTCTCCAGCTCGTCTTTGCCGACGGACATCCCCTCCTTGGCTGCGATGGCCTCCAGCCACTTCTCCACCACCGCCTGCTCTGGCCTCCGGAACTCTATCCTGCTCACCGCGCTCCCAAGCTTCTTCACCTCGTCAGACTCCGGGTCGTTGGCTGCCATGACTACCGGGTTCTCGCTGCTCCTGACAGCGTCCTTGATGTAGTCGACGGCTCCGTAGTCCGACCTCCCCGCCAGCCCGTCAACCTCGTCGAGGAAGATCAGGGAGTTCCCCCCGAACAGGCTGGTGCTTGCGATCGCCTCACCTATCCTCTTGGAGAGCTTGTCCTTCGTCCTGGTGTCGCTGGCGTTGAGCTCCACCAGGTTGAGCCCAAGGCTTTCAGCCACAAGATGGACGGTGGTCGTCTTGCCCGTGCCCGGCGGCCCCACGAGCAGCGCTGCCTTCCCTCCGGGTTTCCACCTCTTCAACCAGAGCGAGAGCTTCGCTCTCCCTTCGTCGTTCCCCACCATCTCCTCCAGGCTCCGGGGCCTGTACTTCTCGCTCCACATCGGCCTAGAATGCGCCTCCGATGAAGACCAGGAGGCCCACCGTCATGCCGGCGAGGGCGATGTTCTTGACCCTGTAGGCGCTCGCCGGCTCGTGGCGCAGCACTATAGCCACCGCGAGGTAGAGGAATACTGCGTCGGGGACGGCCACCCCCAGGGTGTAGACTTCGTTGGCGAGGCCGGTCAGCAAGGGCACCCAGCTGGTCAGCACCGCCAGGATAAAGAAGGCCGCTCCCACCCAAGACGCGAACGCGAGGCCCCTGCTCCTTGCCACCGAGTTCACCTCCCTCTTGGCGTCCCCCTCCACGTCGGCCATGGCCTTGACCACCTCCCTTCCGACGCCGGAGAAGAAGGCGGTGAGCGCCATCAGAACAAGGAGAGAGCCGGCGATCGCCCCCCCGGTGACCGCGCCGCCGTAGACGAATGGGATGGCCAGCGACGACGCGACAATCAGGTTGCCAGCCAGCCCTGTCTTCTTGGCCCTGCTGTTGTACAACCATGAGAGGAAGGCGTATGCGCTCGCTATCCCCAGCGCGAGCACGTTGAACGACAACGCGGCGCACCCCAGTCCCAGGGCGAGGGCGGCGTAGGACAGTGCCGTGGCTCCTTTGACGGTGACCTGTCCGCTCGGAAGCGGCCGCTCCGGCCGGTTGACCTTGTCCACTTCGAGGTCGTACACGTCGTTCACGACCATCGAGTAGGCGCAGATGAAGAACCCCGTCAGGAACCCAAGCGTGAGCTGGGTCAGGGACACCACCGCCGGCCTCGACACGAACGCCCCGACGACGACCGCGAACCCGATCATCGCGCAGTTGACCGGCCTCACGAGGTCAACCGCAGGGCGGGCGTTCATCCGGTCAGAACCTTGCCCTGCTGACCTTGTAGTAGATCACCTCCCCTCTCCTCTCGATGACGGCAATGATCGCCTCCTTCCCCATCCTAGCCATCTCTTTCACGGACTTCTGCAGGTCTGCCATCCCCTTCTCGATACCTTCGTCGAGGGCGAACACCACATACTTCGCAGGTTTCTTCGGGTAGTCCCCCCTGTCGTACACCCTGAGGTCCGTCCCGAACCCGAAGCCTTCTCTGACTATGTACCCCCGGCTCCTGAGGTCTCTGTAGATCACGAACTTCGTCCAAGAGTCCCCCGCCTTCCCCTGGCTGAGTTCGGCCAGCCTTTCGAAGCTCACCTTCGCCCCGGCCTCCTCGAGGTCGAGCTTGTGGGCATAGAGCAGGTAGAGCGCCTCGAAGTCCCGGAGGACGAGCTCGTGCCCCTCCCTTGACCCGTATCCCGACTCCTCGAGCTCCCCGAACCTCTCCGTCTCCGTTACCTTCACCATGCCGCCAGAGAGCGACGCCCTGAACGGTGCGACCTGCGCTTCTTCCTGCGGAGGGCCCTGCAAAGTCTTCGTGCCCCGACGGCCTCCACTCTATTTGAAGATGATGAGGGGCGTCCCGGAAATCCTATAGAGCGGATGCCTGCCCTTGTGTCTGTGGCCGACTTCTTCACGCTCCGGACCGTCACCTGGAAAGACGGGAAGGTGAAGATGATCGACCAGACCGCGCTCCCCACAAGGTTCCGCTACGTGACCTTCGACACCCCGGAACAGGTCGCGGGAGCCATCAGGACCATGGTGGTCAGGGGGGCCCCTGCCATAGGGGTGGCTGCGGCCATGGGCGTGGCGCTGGCGGCCCGCAGGTCCAGGGCAACCCGGCTCCCCGACCTGATGCGCGACCTGGAAGCGGCGGCCTCCATGCTGCGCTCGACCCGGCCTACTGCAGTGAACCTCTTCTGGGGGATTGACAGGGTGGTGTCGAGGGCGCGCGATGCGCGGTCGGCCAGGGAAGCTCGGGAGGCGGTCTCGGAGGAGGCGAAGCTGATGGAGGAGGAAGACGTGGCTGTGAACAGGAGGCTCGGCGCCCACGGGGCCGGCCTGATACGCGACGGAGAGACCATCCTCACCCAGTGCAACGCAGGGGCCCTGGCGACTGTGGGCTATGGCACGGCGCTGGGGGTGGTGAGGGCGGCGGTGGAGCAGGGGAAGCTGGTCAAAGTCCTCGTCCCGGAAACTAGGCCCGCGCTGCAGGGGGCTAGGCTGACCGCCTTCGAGCTGGTCCGGGACCGGATATCCTGCACTCTGATCGCTGACACCGCGGTCGGCCACATGCTCAGCCTCGGGAGGGTCGACCGCGTGGTCGTCGGTGCCGACAGGGTCACGAAGGATGGCTACGTCTTCAACAAGATCGGGACCTATCAGGAGGCCGTGCTGGCCAAGAGGCACGGGGTCCCGTTCCACCCCGCAGCCCCACGTTCTACCTTCGACCTAGGCCGCCTGCACGACCAGGTGACCATCGAAGAAAGGGGGGCAGACGAGGTGTTCAAGGTCAGAGGAAAGCGGATTGCGCCCAAGGGGATCCCGGTGTCGAACCCGGCGTTCGACATGACCCCTCCCGACCTCGTAACGTCCATGGTGACTGAGCGTGGGATCCTCGCCCCGCCCTTCGGGGAGAGCATCCGGCGCATCATGTCTTAATTAGCCGGAGATGCCGCGGCTGCTCGGGCCCGTAGCCTAGCACGGATTAAGGCGTCAGCCTTCGGAGCTGAAGGGGTTTGCCTCAGAGACCGTGGGTTCGAATCCCCCCGGGCCCGTCCAACCCCGAGTCAGGTCTGCTCTGACTTCGACAGGAGGTCGATGGTCCTGTTGTAGGCTCTGGTGACGTCGGTCCTCGAGATGATTCCCACAATCCTTCCTGCCTCTGACACCACAGGGAGCCTTCCGACCCCATTATTGGTCATCTTCTCCAGGGCTGCCAGGAGCGAGTCGCCGGGGTGCACAACCAGGGGGTTCTGGGTCATCACCTCCCTGAGGGTGGCAGTTCCCATCTTCTCTTGTGGAATCCTCAGGACGTCGCTCATGGTCACGATTCCCACCAGCTGCCCGGACTCCACCACAGGGATGCCCCGGAAGCCCCTTTCGACCATCGCCTGGTTGGCCGAGGCCACGGCGTCGGAGGGAGACAGGGTGTACACTTCGTGGTTCATGGCGTCCGAGACGAATATCTTCGTCAGCAGGGGGACATTGTACTCCCCTCTATGGGCGGGCGAGTCCGCCCTCCTCTCCACCTGGCTCCTGTAAATTGTGAACTTGGGGCCGGTCACGACGTATGCGAGCACCACCGCCACCATGCTTGGAGCCAGCAGCGAAAGGGTACCTGTCATCTCGCTCACCATCAGTATGACGGCGATGGGGACGCGGCCCACCCCGCCAAAGAGTGCCACCATCCCTACGATCACAAGGGGCGCTGGCACCGGTATCTGACCAGGGAGCGCGTAGTTCAGTGCGACCCAGAAGGCAGCCCCCACGAACCCTCCTATGACCAGCGAAGGGGCGAACACCCCGGCGCTCCCGCCGGAGCCCACAGTGAACGATGTTGCCAAGATCTTGAACAGGATCACGAGGAGCAGGATGAGCAGGATGGGCGCGGCGAAGTAGTTGGCCGTGACCAGGTAGAGCCTGCCGTCAATCAGGTACTGCAGGAATCCGTACCCAAGGCCCAGGACCTCAGGAAAGAATACACCGATGACGCCCGAGATTGTGAGGCCTACCGCAGGCTTGAGGTATCTGGGTATCTTCAGGGAGGCGAAAGCCCGCCTGGTGGCGTAGAATGACGTCGTCCAGACGCGCCCCACCAGGCCGCAGACGACCCCAAGCGCCGCATAGAAGACCAGGTTCGCCGGCTGGGTGAACACGTAGGACACGGAGTTGCCGAAGATGGGCGAGAAGCCTGTAAACGAGGCGAAGATCACGTATCCGATGGGCGACGCTATGAACCCAGGGATCAGGGCCTCTGTCTCGAAGTCTCCCCCGCTGTAGAGGATCTCTCCGCTGAGCATAGCGCCGCCAAAGGGGGACTTGAAGATTGATCCGATGCCCGCTCCGATTCCGACGGCCACCGCGATCCTCTTGTCCTTGACGGCAAGCTTCAGCGCGTCCCCCACGTATGAACCGAACCCCGCGGCGATCTGAGCAGTCGGCCCCTCCCTGCCGCCGCTCCCGCCCGACCCGATGGTGAAGGCCGATGCGATTGCCTTTACCACCGGTATCCTCCTGCGTATCTTGCCGTCCTTACGGTGGAACGCCGCTATGGCCTCGTCCGTCCCATGGCCCTCGGCCTCGGGGGCGAACTTGTACACCAGGAAGCCCGTGACGAGGCCTCCTAGGGCGGTCGAGACCGGGATTAGCCAGTAGGTCGGATGATTCGACAACAGTGCGAGCGACTCTCCGGTGGGGTTCGGCGGATAGAATCCGGTGATTCCACCAAGGAACAGGTTGGTGGTGAGTTGAATGAGAAAATAGAACGCGGTCGCACCGAACCCTGCGATTGTGCCGATGAGTACGCCGACCACCGTCCACTTCGCGAGGTAGTTCCTCTGGAGCAGGGCACTGACCCTCGACGGCTTCGGCGGTGTGCTCAGGCTCTGGTTGTCTCCGGTTCGCATGAGTCGAACTTGGCTCCCCATGCGGAAAGACCGCCTATTACAGAGTGTCGGAAGCAAAGGGTTTTTTACAGCTCCCCCTCCAAAGGTGGCCGGAAATGATCATCGAACTGACGAACATCGTAGCAGGGCTTGTTCTAGCAGCGGGCATTCTTACTAGCATACCGGCCTTGGGCAAGGACCTAGCAAAGCTGGCGAAGTGGCT
>JAKASI010000006.1:0-14709 GCA_021828185.1 archaeon | reverse complement strand
CCCTCCAAAGGTGGCCGGAAATGATCATCGAACTGACGAACATCGTAGCAGGGCTTGTTCTAGCAGCGGGCATTCTTACTAGCATACCGGCCTTGGGCAAGGACCTAGCAAAGCTGGCGAAGTGGCTCGGCCGCTTCCAGGTAATAATCGGCATCATCGCAATCATCCTTGGAATCCTCTACTTCGGCCTCCAGGGGATAGTCGCCATCGTCGCAGGGCTTGTCTTGGCGATGGGGATCCTCCCGAGCATACCAGCGATCGGCTCCAGCATCGAGAAGCTGGCGAAGTGGCTAGGCAGGTTCCAGACTATCATAGGCATAATCGCAATCGCGGTCGGCATCTGGGGCCTGCTCTAGCCGACCGGCCGAGGGGCGCCTTCCAAGGGCTCTTCGGCACCTCCTCTTTTCTCCGTACCCTATAGGAACCTGATTGCGTCGGCTGGCCAAACGCTCAGCGGAGGAGGTCCTCCGCCGTGGGGTAACGCCTTGCGTCCCGCGGTGAGACCGTCACCCCCCCGTCTGCGCACTGCGCCGAGCACGCCATGCAGCCGAAGCAGAGCTCTTCGTTGACGACCTCGCACCTCCCTCTCGAGTCCGTCCCGAAGACCCCCACAGGGCAGACGGCGGCGCACTCTCCGACCCCGCTGCACCTCGTGACCTTGACCGCGTATGCATGGAAGGGGCATACGATGAGCTGCGATCTCGCGGCAATCCCCTCGAGCAGTGTTGGCCTCTTGGGGTTGCTCCAGTGTGCCATCGGATTCAGGCGGCTCCCGGGGTCCTAATAAGAGCCAGACGCGATTGCCAGATTTGAGAAGGTCAGTCCGCCTCTTCCTGCGCCTCTGGAGCCACGGGTTGTTGGGGAGGCGTCTCCGGGACCTTCGTCTTCTTCATGCTCCTCCACACCTGCGAAGGCGACGGCGACTCGACCACCGGCTTCCATTCCGAGATAGCCGACCACATGCTTGTCACCGGGCGCTTCAGGTACTCCCTCGTGTATTCCGAAAGAGGGTGCCACCTTCCGTCGTCCGAGAACCTCTCCCTCCTGATGATGACAGGCTTCGGCCGCGCAGATGCCGGTTTGGCGGGGTCGAGCTCGACGACTATGGCGTTCGTCGGGCACTCGCGCACGCAGATCTGGCACCCCGTGCACCTCTGCTGGTCGATGAGGTACGGCTTCTCCATCATCCAGTCCTTGGGGGTGGACCCCCCCATGAGGGGGCCGTAGAAGTCCAAGTCAGTCGGCCTCGTAAACTCAATACAGGTGGAAGGGCAGAGGTCCATGCAGGCTCCACAGTTCATGCACTTCGTTTCGTCAACCACGAAACTGTAGAGCCCCAAGGGTCCCTCTCCCCTATTGTATGTATTCGGCACCCTCTCCTTGAAGGGGTGCCGACGCTTGCAGAGAGCCTGGTGCGGGCCTGACCTGCTGTCCGACTGGGCGCGCCTGCCTGGAGGGCGCCGACGTCGGGAGCCCGGCTGGAGACGCTGGTCCCTGTCCGTGGGTCAACTTGGGCGACTGCTTGCCAATCCTCGAGTGGAGGATCGGGTGGGCGAACCCAAAGAGCCCGATGACGCCTAGGGCAGCGAAGGTGATGTTGAACGTGGTCATGGCGAGGTTGACGTTGGTTAGTGAGCTGAAGTTGGTGTACATGGAGTACCAGAAACCTCCAGAGCTGCTCACCCCCGCTGGGAGGGTCGAGAGCGCCAGGGGTGTCTCTGTGACGAAGATGGTTCCGAAGATCCACAGTGCGGTCCCGGCGAAGACCAGGATCGTGACCGCCCGGAAGGCGTTCCTGTTGTCATCGGCGTCGAAGTACAGCTTCGTCACCAGGGCGACTCCGAAGAGGACTACCGACACGGGCATGAACGGCACCGCGATGGCGTAGTCTTGGAACGTCCCCGGGAAGAAGACCAGAAGACCCATGATGAATGACATGAAGATGAGAGCGTCCCTGATCAGGACGTAGGCCAGCCACCAGATGTCGGCTCCAAGCCTAAGGGTGAACTTCTCGAGCGTTCTGAGGAAGTACCCGCGTGCTATCTGGAGCGAGAATGCCATGGCCGTGACGAAGACCATTGCGACAGCTATGGTCGTCTCGAGCCAGATGGAGCCGCCGGCGACGAGGCCGCTCTGGGACAGGGCGTATGTGGGTGGATTGCTGACGAGCAGTAGCGAAACTGCTGCGAATATGATTCCTGCAAGCTTTCCGTTTTTTCCAAGGAAGCTCATACCGCGAGATACGGTGGGGACGCAGATAGCGTAGTTCCCTAACCCGTTTGGAAAACTCCGAGGCGTACTTCGGCATCGACGCCTAAACTGATAGGACCTGGCAGCGAAAGACTGTTCGCTCTCGCTTCAGGACAATCGGCCCTGGCAGCTGGCGCCTACTCTTCTTGGAACGGGACGCCCAGGGCATTGGCCATGATCCGGCGCTCGGCGCTCCTGAGTATCTCGCTCAGCGTGGAGGGCTTTACGCCAACGAGCTGGCTCAGACCGGTCAGGCTGATCTTCCTCGGGAACTCGAAGTAGCCGCTCGCGACTGCCGTGGCCATTATCTCCTTCTGTCTGCCGGTCAGCGTGGGTTTCCTTTCGAGGGGCGCCACGTCTTCGATCCTCGTTTCAATCCCCTCACTTTCCAGATGGGCGAGTATCTGCCTGAAGTCGCTCGTCCTTCTGGCGATGAACCTCCATGAGGACGGCTGCTCTTCTGCGTTCAGTGGGCAGTCGAGGCATACGATGGCGGCGTCATTGGACGCCCTGCAGATCGGGGGCCTCTCCATGACCACGAGCAGCGGGCTGACGTCGCCTTCCACTTCGCCTTCGACCACCTGCCTGACCCCTGAAATCTTGCGTATCTCCGAGGCGACCGACTTCACGGCCTCGGCCCCGCCTCTCAGCTCGAGCAGGAGCGTCATGCCCGTCTTGTTGAAGGACTTGCAGTCTACCACAGTAAGCTTGACTCCGTGCGCCCTAGCCGACTCCTGCAGGTCGTTCTTCGCCTTCACCTGGATCGTTATCTGCCTGAGCATCTGAACTGGTTAGGGTAACGGAGGGCTATTTAATGCAGAAAGACGATTCCCAGAAGTGGAAATCTCCCCTAATCCACGCGCTGCCTAACACCTTAGGGGGCCACTTTAACGCCCTCCCCCCCGTTACACCGCCCATGACCAACGCAGTACGTCCCGGCAAGGCCGAAGAGTCTTTCTGGCGCGAGTATCCTGTAATGACGGACTACTTCGCCCCTGGGATCACTCCCCTCCTGAAGTACCTCGGCCTGAACTCCAAGCAGGTGATGCACGAGTTCGGGGAACAGGTGGGGAGGGAGGCCGCCTCCAAGCTTGCCCACCTGTCCTTCGACCAGATGCTCGCAGAGTTCAGCAGGATCTGGCAGGAGTACAAGATCGGTTCCCTCACCGTCGAGAGCAGCGACCCGCTGGTCCTGCAGATATCCAACTGCACCGTCTGCGGCCAGCTACAGGGGACCGGGGAGATGTTCGAGTGCGCCTTCCATGAGGGGTTCTTCCAGGGAGCGATGGAGGGGCGCCTGGGAAAGCACGTGACCGTCAGGCAGCAGACCAACTACGAAGGCGACGCCGGCACCTGGTGCAGGCGGCTCGCGGTCGAAGTCTCCAAGTGAGCTCAACCCTCTCCATCGGAGGGACTCCCTGGGTGGCCAGCGTCCTCAGCCGAGACCGCTTCATAGACGGAGAGGGCTTCGAAGAACAGCCTCTTCGAGGCCACCACACGGAGCCTGAACCCGTGCCTGCCGCAAGCCTCTTCGTAGCCCGCGATGTCCGCTTCGTCGTTCAACAAGAACACCACTGACCCCTCCTTCTTGACTACCCTGAGCGCTTCTTCCAGGAACGAAGCCGGCGCCTCGAGCCCCTCCCCGCCGTCCACGGCGACGTCCCCGTAACCCTCGCCGCCCAGGTAGGGCGGGTTGAAGGCGACAAGGTCGAACACGCTGTCCCTGAAGCAGGTTGCCCGGTCAGCCAAGGAGAAGCTGGCGCCTCCGCTCCAGTCGCCCATGCCCGGCCGCCTGAGGTCAGTCCCGGCCGCGGTCTCGAAACGCTTCGCCAGGTCGATCAGGGTCCCTCCGTTCCCCGCCCCAATCTCGAGGCAGGCCCCTCCGGCCCGACCTTGGAGCGCCCTGCGTAGCAGGGCCGAATCGTCCGAGGAGATGTAGGCTGCTCCGCTCATCGAGCCAGGTCGTCGTCCTTGAACGACTTGTACTCGTCGGGGGTGAGGACCTGTGTGATGTTCTGTGTGGTGTAGAAGTACGCCGGTGTGCCGTCGGGCGAGAACGCGGGGCTGTTGTCCGGGTTCTGCAGCCTGTACACCTTGACCATGGCGGGTTTTATCCCGAGCACTGTCCCGTCCTCAAGGGCGTAGTAGCTGAACCTCTCCTGAAGCGGCTTGAAGCCGACCAGCTTCCCTCTGGGTTGCGGCGATGGTATCATACGGATGCGTCGCCCACGGGCGTTAAAAGCGTGAGCCGGCGATGAGCCTTTGGACCCCGGAGCTGTACTGGGCCGCCTTCTTGGCAGACCCTGCGACCCCTTCGGGGACCCCGAGAATGACCGCTGCCCTGCGCAGGATGGCCTTCCGGCTGGTGGGGGTTATCTTGAACGAAAGGGGAATCGACGCTGCGAACCGTACCACGTCTCCGTCTTCATAGGGGAACCTCGGTCCGACCCACCTGGAGCACGCTCCGACGTCTCTCACCCTCCCTCTCCCGCCATATTCGCGGCGGTCAGACTCCATCATCGCCTCGGCTTCCCCTGCACCGCCCGTCTCAAGGGCGCGCGCGTACTTCGCGTACCCTCCGAACAGCTCGTCGGCAAGCTGGCCGAGGAGCATCGTGCGGGCTCCCGCCCCTGCCGCGCTTCGTGCGGCTATCGAAAACAGGCACCAGAGGCTCCTGTCCATGACGGTCGGCTGGAAGGGGAGGTCGATCGCGGACAGCTCCCGGGCGATCAGCCCTCCGGTCAACCTCGTGGCGACCAGGCCTATCCCAAGCTCTGATGCCGCCCGCTCTGCTTTCTCTCCGTCCCCGGAGCCGTCAGAGTAGCAGGTGCACGCCACCACCTGGGCATGCCGCTTCGCACAGGCCGCCAGCACCGAGCTGTCCAACCCTCCTGAAAACGCGACTGCAACCTTGTTTTCTCCCGCCACCGCCCTTGCCACGGAGACTTCGAGCCTCCTTGCGAGCTCGGCGGCCGCCCCCTCGAACGCCTCGGGGCTCCCGCTCAGTACCTGGCCACCTGTTCCTTGATCTTCCTGGCCACGGACGTCCCCACCTTCTCCACCGCGGCCAGCCTCTCGGCCGGCGCTTCCTTGATGTCTTCCAGTGTCTTGAAACCGGCCGAGTAGAGGGCCCGGGCCCTGACCCTCCCCACTCCGCTCAGTGCAGTCAGCTCCACCAGCTCGGCGCTCACGCCGCTGGCGACCCTCCTCCGCAGGATGTCCGCCTGCCTCACGACGTCGGGCATCTTGAACAGCTTGCAGAGTTCTCCCAGCGAGTGCAGGAGCCACTCGGCATTGTCGACGGCTCTGTGCATGTCCCCCGGCTCGACCCCCAGCCTGGACAGGAGCTGCTCTTCCCTCCACTCGTCTATCCACCCGTGGAGCGCCATCACGCTCCTCATGTCCTGGAGAGCCCTGTCGTAGTCTGCAAACTCCCTGGTGGTGTGCCTCTGCAGCATCTCCTGGGAGTGCTCCTCAAGGAAAGCCATGGCCTCCTCGTAGTCCTTCGTGCGCAGGGGGAACTTGGGCTCGAAGTCCGGGGTCGAAGCGACAAGGTGGAGCAGTCCGGCGGTGTAGTCCTTCCCGGGCTCGGCGCGCCTCACCCCTTCCCTGAACATCACCGCGGTCGCAGGGTCGATGTACAACACCGAGACCCTCAGCCCGAAGTCTGTGGCGTAGAACAGCCCGCCGTGCGATTCCAGCAGCCTCTCTGAGAGGAGGTATCCGAGCGCCTTCTCGGTCATCCTGTGGAGCTCGTCCGGACGGACTTGGGTTGCGAGGAGGGTCTTGGCGAACAGGCTGTCCAGGTCCCCCTTGGACAGCCCCCTCCCGGTGGCCACAGTGGCGAGCGTGTGGGACCGCATCGCCGCCTCGTCCGCCAACCTGGACCTGATCGGTTCAGGCGGCTCCTTCGTGTAGTGCTCCAGGAGGTCGGCGGCAGGCTGCGACGGAGGGGGGACCATCACCGTCTCGCCGTGGTCGTCGTACTGCGGCCTGCCAGCCCTCCCTGCCATCTGCCTGTACTCGAGCACTGAGATCTCCGCGTTCCCGCCCTGCTCGGCGTCGTAGCGGGTCATGTCCGCTATCACCACCCTCCTTGCAGGAAGGTTGACCCCGGCGGAATTGTGCACTACAAACGAGCCGACGTAGCTGGAGTGTCCTTCCACCTCGAGGTTGTGAACCATCCCAGAATATTCTTCGGTCTCGATTTTTCTCAAGGGCATGTAGTAATATTTCGAATCGATGAAGCCGCGATTGAACTCCCTGTTCCCCACAGCTTTTCGCGTGCGAATCTTGAGGACTTCGACGCCAAACCGATCAAATTGTCTTCCAGACACTGAAACAACGTACAAGTCGTGTCTGTGCGTAATTCTGGTCTTGGTTCCTGCAATCTTCCCCGTTCTAACGTCCTTCTTGATCCCAGGCATGAAACCCATCTTTACCAACGAAGCAAAGAGTTGTTTCGCCATCGTCCTGGATGTGGAAGAGTACCTCCCGACCTTGGCTCCAGTCTTGGCCACGTCTCCATCCCCGCGCCACATTCCTCGAACAAAGTGAGCCAGCTTTTCGTTCGGGAGCAGAATGACCCAGTGGGGGATCCGCTTGTTGGACGCTCTGGTCCCGAACGCCTCCGTTAGGAACGATGCGAGCTGCTTGGAACACGCACTGATCACGCGTCTGTGCCTGTTGTTGTCTCTAGTCTTGGGCTTCAAACCCAGCCCTTTCAACCACTCTAGGATATCCGAGGTTAGCCTGTTTTCTCGCGTATCAACTCCGAAATGTACTTGCCCCTGCTTGCCGCTGTAGCCCTCCGCCGCGTAGATGCCAAGTGCTTCGAGAGTTCGAGGACTCAGGAGGAGGCTTCTAACCTTGAGTCTTGTCCAGTGCCTCCCTACGGTACCGAATTGGTTACGAAGCAGTCCAATCTCAGGCAGTTCAAGTTTCTTCATCCTTTCCTCGGCCTTAATCCTAGGGAAGACCACCAAATCACCAACCTTCAGATATTTGGCCTCTATCCATCTGGGCTCAGCGTAGGTCCACCAGTGATAGTTCGCCTTCGACGTATGCTTTGAGCGCCTCGTGCGATTGGCAATCAGCACTTTGTGCTCTGGCGTCATTCTCATCGGCAGCTGGAACCACGGGGTGATTTTCAGTAGCTGCCCTTCGTACGGCCGGGAAGTCGGGGAAACCACCTTCTCGAATTTGGTTCCATGAGTAAGGACGCGGTCGCCTGGTGCAAGCGCCTCGATCGCAACTGGACCTGGATTGCCGAAGATCTCTTCGCCGCTTGGTAAGCACAAAGTCGGGGTGGCGGCCAGGAACTTAATCGCCCTCGCCCTGTAGTACTCTTCCACGATCCTCCTGTGCTCCCCTTCGAGCCCGGCGTGGTGGAAGGCCGCGCCCTTCGAGACCACTTCAGCCAGCAGCCTGCTCAGGCTGGTCTCCTCCCCAGAGCCCAGGATCCTCCTCGAGGCTTCTGAGACCGCCTTCTTCTCATCCGGCCCTAGGCGCCTCTGGGTCAGCTCGGCGGCCCTGGTCGCGAGGCTCACCGCCCTCCGTCTCGTGCTCGCGAACACCAGAGACTGCCCGCCTTCCTTGACCGTGTCCATGGCCACGTCGATGGGGGCGCCGTAGGTCGACCTCGGGATAGGCCTCTCCTCACCATCCGAAAACACCACCCTTCCGTAGTCGTACACCCCCTCCCTGAGCGGGACCGGGCGCCAGTCCATCTCCACCGGGGTCGCGTGCAACCATTCTCCTATGGCCTTGGCGTTGCTGATGGTGGCGGAGAGCGCCAGGAGCTGGGCGTCGAGCCCCAGATGCAGCACCTTGGTGAGGATCATCTCGAGGGTGGGCCCCCGGTTGTCGTTCCCCGCTAGGTGGACCTCGTCGGCTATGAACAGCCCCACCGAGTTGATCCAGGAGACCCTGTGCCTCATCACGGAGTCGAACCTCTCGTTGGTCAGCACAATGATGTCGGACCTCCCAAGCGACTCCCCGCTGGAGTCGTAGTCCCCCGTGGATATGGTGGTCCGCAGCCCGAACCTGGAGAGCTCGGAGAACTCGGCGTACTTCTCGGAAGCCAGAGCCCTCAGGGGGGCGAGGTAGACCACCTTGCGCCCTTGCTTCCCCTTGAGGTATGCGGCCATCAGCGCCAGCAAGGTCTTGCCGGAATTGCCGCACCAGAACGCCTTTCCGTTTCTCCTGACATAGAGGAGGTGATATTTCGGAAGGGTAAGGCAGTAGACGGTCTCTCCGGTGGTCCTTTCTATGACCGGCTTGCTCGGCTTCCTCGTGTCGATGTCATGTTCCGAGCATCTCCTGCCTACCACTTGGTAAAGCGGATGTTTGGAGGCGATCCCATGTCCGTCCGGCACACCGCGTGACCTCGCGAACCCCCTGGTCCTCACCAAACTGCTGGTCCCCGACTTCAAGAGGAGCTCCTGGATGTCATCCGCGAGCCTCTTTGAGGCAGTTCCGAAGACCGGGCTGGCGCCGTCTCGTCCACGATTACCGCCACCCAACCTAAACGAATGTAGGAAGACTTCGATCTGGTCGGGCGGCAGATCCTTGACGTATTCTGGGACGTACTTCTCCTGCGCAACACCAAAACGTAGGAGATACGACCCCAACTGAGGGTTGTTGATGCCAAAGTGAAGGTGATCCTTACTTCCCGTCCTGTGGACAGCGCCGACGCCTAGCCTCTCCATGGCCTCTCGCGCTAGCGCCGGATGCTTGGCCTGACAAAGTGTCACTTCATAGGAGTCGCCTCTCCGTTCTGTGTTCCCTTCAGCCATATACCACCCCAGAAAATTCAGCCAGTCTTCCGCCTTCACTTTGATGCCGGGCAAGGTGCTTCCAGCATGATGCCCGCCCTTCCCTGTCCTCAGCGGGGGAATGAGAAACTGCGACTCGCGCTTCCCAGCCCAGATGCCGCCCGACTTGAACCGCCACCTGTCGGTGATCCCTATGGCGGGCTTGAGGCTGTAGCTGGCCGGCGTCCGGACTGAACGGGCGCCATCCGGCGTCTTTCGCGCACCGTTCATGCTGGCTACGAACATGTTATGGTTCTCAGTGACCCTGAAATCAACCTCCTTTCCTTCCACAGATACCATCCTGCCGACGTACTCTTGCTCGACCTTTCCCACGGCCCTGACGTATTCCATTTCGAAGGTGAGCGGGTTCATCGAAAGGGCGGTCTCGTCCGAACTCGTTTCTTTGAAGAGCTTCCAGCCATCCTTTGTCAATACTTCCGTTTGCGCGTCGTAGCAAGCTGTCGGCGAGGACACCACCAGGCTCTTCCCTTCGAGGAGACCCGCGCGTATCGCCTGCTCCTGGGGAGGGTACAGCTCAGTTATCCCCTTCTCCCTGACGTACCTCAGAAGCTCCTCGGGGACCTTGACTTCTTCTAGCCTCAAAGGAACGGTCCCCGGGTTCTAGCTGCCCAGCCTGCGTATGAATCCGGGCTTGGACTCGTAAACCATCCCTTCCCTGAACATCGTCCTGATCATCTTCTCGGCGTCATCGTCCGAAAACTTCGCCTTCACCAGCTCCTCCTTGAACGTCTTGCGCTCCACCGGCTTCTTTTCAGCCCCTTCGAGGCCCTTCAGTATCTCGAGGGCTGCCCTGAGGTTCTTTGTCTCCCCGGCCGGTTTCCCCAGCTGTATCCCGAAGTCTGTCTTCTTCGTGGTCGCGTCTGTGAGAATATCTTCCACCATCCTGTTCATCAGCGCGATGGCCGCAAGCGCGTCCTCTTCTGTCACCTCGTCCCTCAGCAGCACCCTCGCCCTGGCCGTTGAGATTCTGATCAGGGCCTCCAGCGTCCTGGGTGTGGGGGGGATGGAGTCCTCCGTGGTGCTCGCCTTCCTGAGCTCGAGGTAGAACTCCCTTATCCTGTCCATCGCTCCCTTGGTCAGGGTCGGGGACACCCTCTTGACGAACGTGAGGTACTTCTTGAGCAGGCTGAACTCGATGGGGGGCGGGGTCGTGTACGACCTGCGAGCGTGGACTGAAAGGATGTGGTTCGCGAGGCGCTCGTCGTCCGCCGGCGAGGGCTGGTCCCTGAAGACGAAGATGATGTCGAACCTGGTCAGCAGGGGGATGGGCAGGGTCCCGATGTTCTCGATGAGGTTCTGGAACGGGTTGTACCTCCCAAGCACCGGGTTGCAGGCGGCGAGAATCGCCGTCCTCGCGTTCAGGGTGGCGAAGATCCCTCCCTTCGCGATCGTGACGGTCTGCTGCTCCATCATCTCGTGTAGCGCCGTCCTGTCCTCTGGCTTCATCTTCTCGAACTCGTCTATGGCGGCTATGCCGAGGTCGGCGAGCACCACCACGCCAGCTTCCAACATGAGGACGTTCTTCTCCCTGATTACGGCAGCCGACAGCCCCGCGGCCGTGGTCCCCCTCCCCGACGCGTACAGGCCCCTTGGCGCCACCTGCGACGCGAACTTCAGCATCTCGCTCTTCCCAGTCCCAGGATCGCCGACGAAAAGCGCATTGATGTCTCCGCGCAGCTTGGTCCCATCAGGGAGCACGGTCGCGCTCCCCCCCGCGAGGAGCAAGAGGATTGCCTCCTTCTCGGGCTGGTGTCCCAGTATCACCGGCGCAACCGAGTTGACCAGCCTGTCGTAGGCGTCGGGGGAGGACGCGATCTTCCTGATCAGCTCCTCGTCCTCCTTGCTGACCAGGACCTGGTCGGGCTCCTTCCCCTTGACTTCGACGTGGTTGCAGTCTATCTGGGACCTGAACAGCCTGGTCTTCACCTGGCCCATGCTCAAGTCCGGGACCGCCCTCAACACCCCTGTGAGGACCACCCTGTCCCCTGGCCTCGCGGTGTTCACCGCGTCCCCTTCGACGTTGACGTCGAAGAACTGGGGGAGCTGCCCCGGCGGGAGCTCCTCAGGGAGCTCCTGGACGCGCACCACCTGAAAGTCGATGAACCTGCTGTGCCTCTTGTCAAGCTCGAAGTTCCGTGCCTCCCCGCACAGCTCGCACTTTGGCGGCCTCTTGAGGGCCAGGTCGTCCTGCTCCTGGTAGGTGAGGTGCCCGCTCGGGCAGGCCCAGGCTGCCTCGGTCATCAGGGGCCTCAGCTCAGATGTCCTGACGACCATCCCTGATACCGCGAGCATGCGGTCGATGTAGGAAGTGTCCACCTTCCTCAGGGGGACAAGGTCCGCCAGCCCCCTCAGCCTGACAGTCAGCTCCCGCTTGACCCTGTCCGCGTAGAGTGCGTTCTCGCTCCTCATGGTCTCGAAGGCCGCTATCCTGAATGACGCCAGCGACGAGTCGGGCTCGAGCAGGACCCTGTTGGCCAGGTCGCTGTTGTATCTCAGCAGGTCCCCGAAGTCCACCACCAGGGACTTCCCCTCGCTGGAGATCAGCTGCGATATCTTCCCTCTGTAGACCGGGTTCCCCGCCTTGTCGGAGACCGACTTCAGGAAGTCCTCGAACTGCTCCGACAGCTTGCCGCTGGCAAGCGTCGCCATCTACTTCGCCCCTCCCAGGAGCCCGCTCTTCCACTCCTTCGAAAGCGACTGCGAGATCGCGAAGAAGGAGCTCTCCTCGGGGGTGAGCTTTTCTGCCAGCGCAGACGCCGGCGCCGAAGAGCTCGACAACGAAAGCAGTTTGCTGAGCCTTATCCCTATCAGGTCGTAGCAGACCGCCCTCAACCGGTCCACGTCCTCCCTCCTGGCCTTCCCTTCAGCCACGCCGGAGGCAAGGGCGCCAAGCCTCCTCCTCATCCTGACGTAAAAGTCGGGGGTCAGCCCTGAAAGCTGCAGGGGGCCCATCATCTTCTCCCTGCTGAGGGCGTTGAACACCTCGTTCTCGAACGGGGTCTCGGACGCCTCGGCCATTCCCTGGGAAACCAGCTCGTCGACCACCCACCGGGGGAGCTCCACCCACTCGCCCTCCGCGAGCTTCTCCACGTGGAAATCGCCCACGGTAAGGTCCTCGATCGAAGACCGGATCTTCGCCCTCGCCGTCCTCAACAGATACTCCCTCTCCCTGCGTTCGAGCATCTGTCTTAGGGCGATTTGCTCTTCTGACAAAGCGGCGGCGAGGGCCCTCTCTCGATAATAAACGTTCGGCGGTTTTCGTCACGCCTGCCGTTCGGACCCGGCCCTCGAGGAGCGGAGCGACTCCATGATCCTTCTCAGCCTCTCCTTCAGAGCTCGGGGTCCTCCTCCGTCTCCTGGGGGCCCGCCCGCCTGCTGCGGCTTGGCCGGAGGGCCGGGTGCCATGCCGAGCAGCTTGGACCTCTTCATCGTGAACGTCGACTTCTCCGGGATCAGCCCGTCCGGCCTCAGGTAGAGGACGACTATGAGCGCCAGTCCCACGATGATGTACTCGATCCTGTCCACGTTGAACGGCATGTATTGGATCACATAGGTCCCGCCCTTGTAGACGATGTTCATGGGGAGCGAAAGTCCTCCGAAGGCAAGCTCCCCCTGCGTCACCAGCCTGATCAGGAACGTGAAGACCAGGGTCCCGACCGCGACCCCCAGGTTGTTCCCTACGCCCCCGATTATCACCATGATCCACGGGACTATGGTCCAGTCGAGCCTCCCGGTCACGGACCAGTCGGCCTGCCCGTTGGTGGCCAGGTACAGGCTGAAGAGAGCCCCCGCGGCGCCGCAGAGCACCGAGGCGATCACCAGGGACCTGTTCCTGAGTGCGACGTTGTCTTTCCCGACCGCCTCCGATGCTGTCTCGTTGTCCCTCACCGCCCTCAGAGCCCTCCCCATGGGGGACCGCGCGACCCTTTCGACGTAGAGGTAGACCAGCACCGCAAAGACAGCGACCACCGCGAGGGCCAGCAGGTCCCTCACGTCCCTGCCGGTCCCCGCCCATAGAAACGGGTCAGGGACCGCTATGGGCTGATAACCGCCGATGAGGGGGGGATAGGCGGCGAGGAAGATCGTGAAGAACTGCGCGGCCGCGAGCAGGAGCATCGCCAGGTAGTCTTCCTTCAGCCTGATCGCCGGGAACGACGCGATGTAGCCGAAGGCGCCGCCGACGGCCCCGCCCACCGCGACCGAGAATACTATGACCCCTATGGATAGCAGGGGGCTGGCCTGGAGGACCGTGTCCACCTTCTGCATCGCGAGGCTGCTGTAGAACGAGTAGTTGCCGAAGGTGTTGACGTGCAGGATGTAGACCGCCAGCCTCCCGGCGACGGTCGAAGCGACCGAAGAGCCCCCCGCGACGAACAGGAGCTTGCCGAAGTTGGGGACCCCCGCGTATCCCATCTCCAGGTTCAGCGAGAGTGTGACTATGAGGTAGATGCTGAAGAATATCCCGAGGTCGATGGTGAAGCTGACCATATCCAGGCCGAACAGGTTGATGATGGGGAGCCCGAAGGTCATCTACTTGCCCCTCAAGGCCGTGAGCCTGCGCCAGTTGACCCCCGCCAGCCCCTTCGGAAGCACAAGGAGGGTGGCGATCATGACCAGGAGCGGTATCCCTGGTTCGTAGGTGAAGACCCACGAGCCCAGGAGCTGGCTCCCCACGGTCGTCAGAATCACTTCGCTCCCTCCCACTATCAGGCCCCCGACCATGGCGCCGTAGACGCTGGTGATGCCTCCGAGGACGCTCGCCGCGAAGATGCCCACTATGATGACCGAGCCAGTGCTGGCCTGGCCGCCTAGGTGTATGGCGTAGAAGGGGCCGACCAGCCCTGCGAGCCCTCCTGCAATGAACCAGGCGATGAGGAACACCCGCTCCACGTTCACCCCCACCGTCCGTGCGAGGGCCTGGTTCTCGACCGCGGCCCGGATGGCGATCCCCAGCCTCGTCCTCGTCAGCATGAGCCAGAGGGCGATGGTGGCCAGGGCGAGGGTCAGTGGGGCGATGACGAACAGCCCCGGGAGCCCGAACAGCTGGATCTCGTGCCCGACGGGCGCGAACCCTTCGCTGTCGATGATCGCGTATCTGTATCGCAGGTAGTCGTCGAATACGAGTATCAGCCCGGTGAGGATCGTGTCCACGGCGAGGGTCGCTATCATCAGGGACGTGGTCGACGAGCCTCTCTTGGCGAGAGGTCTGAGCACGAGAAGGTACATGGCCACGGACACGGCCCCGCCCATGAGGAAGGCCAGGGGGAGGGTCTCGTAGGGCGAGATGCCGTCGATGCGTGCAAACGGAAAGGCGACATAGATCCCTATCGTCACCAGCGAGCCGAACGCGAAGTTGGGGACCTTGGTCGTGATGTAGGTGACCGTCAGTCCCATGCTCATCAACCCGTAGATTGAAGCGTAGATCACGCTGTCAACCAAGACGGGGCTTACCAATCGGTGGTCAAACGGCCGCCAATGGTTAAATAGTTTTGGAGGCCCACGGCGGGTTCACATGATGAAAAGGAACGGAGTATCAACCGGTGGAACAATCGGTGTACTAATCATCGGCTTGCTCGTGGGCGCCGGCATAGTCTACGCGGCCGCGCCCTCGATCTTGCCTTCT
>JAKASI010000001.1 GCA_021828185.1 archaeon | reverse complement strand
ATGGGTGGGAGATGTAGCCCTTCGACTCTGCCACAATCATTCCCGTGTCGCAGTAAGCCCTCAGCACGTATGGCCTCCAAGAGAAGCCTGCCTTGACTATCGCCTCCTTGATGTCCCTCGTTACGAGCGTGGTTCTCAGGAATCGGTTTTTCCTTACTCCTCTCGGGTCGAACGCGAGAAGAGGGCTCTGAGGGGTCAGCTTCTCTCCTCCCTGCTTGACCCTCTCCTGAAGGTACTCTTGGATGTAGGTGATGGCCTCGTTGCCGACGAACGTGAAGTATGGATGCCTCGCCTTGCTCAAGGCTCTCCTCACGAGCAGGATTGAAGGAACCTTCTCAAACTCAATCCTACCACTCGATATCTTCGCCTCCCTGAAGTCTTCCAGCCTGATGCCGTCGGTGCCGAGGTAGTCGCCCAGGCTCTCAGGTCTCAAACCGCTGAACGCTATCATGGCGATGGAAACCCTTCCCCTGGGCGATGCCATCCTTAGGATCCTTGAGAGCTCGTCCTTGCTCGGAACCCTCTCATCGGCAATAGTGGGCGTTTCGGAGCTACCCTTGATGTTCACCTTCAGCTTGACATCGAGGTTGTTGTACGATGTCCACGAGATAACGACCTTCTTGAACCGCTCGACATAGGAACCAGCCTTACCGTCTTTCTCCATCCTCCTGATGAAGTCCGTAAAGGCGTCTCTGAACCTCTTGGACGGACCTTCTGCAAGTATCTTCTCGGGAGTTGTCTTTTCGAGGTCACAGTACAGCCCTAGAGTTCTAAGGTACACGGTCGCGGTTATGACAGACTTTGCTTCGAGGTTCTCATACCATCTTCTGACGTCCTTGTCTTCGAGAAGGTGCCTGTACTTGCTTCCGGCGGGCATGGCTGCATGTCAGGAGGGCGAGGTAATAAAGGATTCTCTTAATAGTTTCAGTGGGCCGGAAGGGATTCGAACCCTCGACTTCTGGTCAGTGGTCTCCAGCTCCGCAGGCCTGCGCGCCTATGGCCTGGCGCCCCGATCCATGTTTGGGGCAACACCGGATGCCACCAAAAGCGGGCCCGAGGGGATTTGAACCCCCGACCTTCAGCTCCGCAGGCTGACGCCCTGATCCGTGCTTCCCCTCGGATGAGTCTAGGCTACGGGCCCAGCGGCAGCGAAAGAGGTTGTCTAGTTATGCTTTGAGGAAGTCGGAGCGTATCCGCCTGAGCACCTTCACCAACATCTGCTGGGTGAGGACCCCTGTGTTGGTGTTACGCGGGCTGGGATGGTAGGAGGCATAGAGCGTAGGCCCCCCCTCGAAGTGCGAGACGCCGCCGTGCATGAACCTGACACCCTTGGTGCGGGCTCCTGTCCGAGACAGATGATCGAGATACGCCCTGAACGCGAACGCCCCGAGGGCCAGCACAGCCTCTAGGTTCTCCATCATCGAGATCTCTGCGTCCAGGTACGGCGAGCAGCTCCTGAATTCCGCCGGGGTTGGCCTGTCGCCTGGAGGGGCGCACTTTACTGCGGCGGTCACATAGCAGTCGGCGTAGATCAGTCCGTCGTCCCTTGACTCGGAGACGGGCTGGTTTGCGAACCCGGTGGAGTGGAGGGCCTTGACCAGAAATCGCGCAGATGCGTCGCCGCTGAATATGCGACCGGTGCGCAAGGCACCGGTCCTTGCCGGAGCCAAGCCGATTATCATCAACCTCCCTCGCAGGTCGCCGAACCCAGGCACCGGCCTCCCCCAGAAGTCAGAATCGGCGAAACGAGCTGGCTTGTGGCTCACCACCGAGCCGGCATAAGCCCTCAGTCTGGGGCACTTCTTGCAAGAGACGATCACGCGAGAGAGATGATCGAAGTCTCGGAAACTGCTAGGCTGGCTCTGCCACTGCACGTTCAAGGATGCTTCTCGCTGGTATTTGGACTTCGGATGGTGAGATCCGACCGCTCCTTCCTATCCCGCCGCTGCTTTCAGGAGGGATCTGCTGACGGCTTCCCGCCCAGCATCAATGACGTACGGCCCCAGCCTCGGGCCGCGGTCGGATCCCAGTAGTATGGCGTAGACAGACGGAAAGAATTCCCCTGGTCTCAGCCCGTTCCGCTTGGCCGCTTCGAAGGCTGCGTTCTGCACCCCGTCCGCGTCCCTGGCAGAGAGTATCGCGGCGGCGAATTCTCTGACCGCCTTCTTCGCTGGAGGTCCCAGTTCAGGAGCAGGCATGGCCCGCTTCCCCTCCCTTGCCCCCCACTTGGACGCCCAGGCGATCCTGGTCGAGAGCTCATCCGGTTTGCCCGTCGCCATTCCGTAGCTCGCCAGCCTCTTAGAGACAAACTCTTCGACAGCACCCATGGGGGCAACGGAGACCAGCTGGGCGAGCAGCCTGTATGGGACGTGGATAGGCTTCGCCTTCGGCGGAGCCAAGAGCATCGTGTATTCGTAGAGCCCCCGCTGCCTGGCATCCTTCATCCGGTTCGGATCCCGCCTGTTCGAGAAGTAGTACTCTTCGAGGTCGTCGAAGTCGTCCATGTAGACCGGGATGTCGTCGAGGGAGACGCTGCGCGCCCCGATTATGCGCTTGTACATCAGGAGGCGGAGGCTGGCAGGGGAGGCGAACTCCAACCACTCGGCGGGGGTGACCAGGTTCCCCACCGACTTCGATATCTTCTTCCCGGACTTGTCCTGAAAGAGCTCATACCGGGCATGATAGGGGGGCGGGTACCCGAGGACGTGCTCGGCCACCCAGTCGTTGATCTTGACGGAGTCGGTGAGTTCCTTGCCGTACGCTTCGAACCTGATGTCGAACGCAGCCCATCGGGCTGCGAACTCCACCTTCCACATCAGCTTCCCGTTCCCCTCTGATACCTTCGCGTCCCCCTCGTTCCCGCACCCCTTCACGAACTTCTCCCCCAGCTTGGTCCCTTCGCATAGGTAGTGGACGGTGTCTGAACCTGGGTCGTACGACTTCGCCTGGGTCACATAGATCCTGCCGCAGCTGCTGCAGACCGGGGTGTATGGGAGGGACTCCTCGTACTTCGACTGGCCTACGAGCTCGTTGATCTTCTTCCCTATGGACTTCGAGTGGGCCAGTATCCTGCGGATCTGTTCGCTGAGGAGCCCCGAGGCGTAGGCTTCCGAGCCGCTCTGGAACCTGTACCTGATGCCGAGCCTGTCAAGGGAGTCTCTGAGGACGGAGCCCACGTGCTCCGCGTAGGACCCGTGGCAGCCGAAGGGGTCAGGGATGCGGGACACCGGGTGCGATATGTAGTCCTTCAGCCAGGCAGGGAACCCCGCAGGGACCTTCCGCAGACCGTCGAAGTCGTCAGAGTAGGCGATGAGCTCTGAGTTGTGCCCCAGAGTCTCGAGGGCCAACTTCACCCCATAGCTCCTTATGGCGTCACCGACGCTCCCTATGTGAGGGAGCCCAGATGCTCCGAGCCCGCTCTCGACCCTCAAGACCGTCAGTTTCCTCCCAAGGGCCTTCTCTCTTTCGACCGTTTCCTGGGCGACCTTGTCCAGCCACGTCCCCCGCCCGATGATGTCTGCCTGTTGCGCCAACTTTCTCCCGCCGTCCTCCGGGCGGCTACTTAGCCTGTCCTCCAAGCTCCGGACAGCGAGTCAAATGATGAACCGCCTGACTTCGTCGGCCGTCTTCGCAAGAAGGTACTTCCCCCCGGCCTCCTTCGCAACCGCTCGCATCGGGTGGCTCGACTCCTTTCCGAGCTCCACGCTCAGGACCTCTACCCCTAGACCCCCAATCTCCCGGGCGACGTCCCCCGGGTCAGCTCCGCTGTCACCGCCGTCCCCTATGAGCACCAGCTTCCTCTTCCCTCTGGGAGACTCCTTCAGGATGTCCAGGGCCCGCACGAGCGCGTCTCTGATTATCGCTCCTCCTTTGCCAGTGAATTCTTCGAGCCGCCAGAGTTCGAGGCTGATGGGCTCGGGGTCGAGGGGGATGATCTCGTCGAACGCAGTCTTCCCAGGCGTGCCGAGGAGGCGGTACGCCGTGATCCCGACGCGCAGGGGCCAGGGATAGTAGGAAGCTGACCACCTCTCCATGCAGAAGTCCATCAGCGTCTGCCGGACCGCCCCGGCTTTGCTCACCTTCTCTCCCTTGAGCTTCTCGTTCATGCTGCGCGACCCGTCCAACATGTAGAGCCTGTCTTCTGCTTCCGCCATCTTCTGGCTCATGGTTGAGTGGGGGCTCCGAGGCTGGGGCGCTCTAAACGCATAATAAAGTTCCTGCGACGCCTACGCCGTTGTCATACGATATCCTCAAGGAAGCACCGCTGGCTCCCAACCCCGTAATCATCGCATCCATGGGGCACGCGGGGGTGGGGATAGGGGCAGAGGCGTACAGGTGGGTCCTGATAGACGTTGGAGCGGACCCCAAGGCACCCGTGCTGAAGGGTGAGAAGCAGCAGCTCGAGGTGCTGAGAAGGTACGGTAGCACGATTCTCCGATTCGGTGCGTCCCTGCGAAGGGGGGAGACGCCGCTGGTCCCCAGGGCTCTCCTGGTGGACCTGGACCCGCGGTCGGCCAACCTGATTCTGCAGTCTTACCCAAAACTATTCGCCATGAAGGACAAGCATGCAGTGTACGGTCTCGGAGGGGCGGCGCGCAACTGGGCCGAGGGCCGTACGAGGTTCAAGAAGGAGATCGAGGAGAAGCAGGACCTGGCCACGAGGATCCGCGGTGTCTCCCCGGAGCCGGTGAGGGGATTCATCCTCCCCTTCAGCATGGGCGGGGGGACAGGGGGCTCCTTCTCCTCGGAATTCATGAGGTACATGAAGGAAGGGGATAACCTCGGTCAGGCGACCATAGCGACGTTCGCGACGATCCCAGAGTTCGGATGGGATCCGGTCATCCACGGAGCGTCGCACATCAGCATCGTGATGAGCCTCACCCACCAGATCAAGTATGCGGACGCCCCCATCCTCCTGGACAACGCCGTGTTGAGGAAGCAGGCGACGATGTTCGCCGACCTGTTCAAGTCGAGGAGCTCCATTGTAGACGAGCTCCCGAAGCAGATACAGGTGGGGTGGCGCGACTATCGGGATATGAACCTCCTCGCGGCCCACGCCATCGCCGAATTCATGAACTCGTTCATCCGCGAGACGGAGTGGGACATGTCCAACTTCAGGACCTGGCTGGCTGGCGGAAAGCCGAGGTTCGTAGTCCCCTGGCTGATCCCCCTCGTCCCCAAGGGAGGGTCGACCATGAGCTCCATCGAGGAGGACATCAAAGACAACAACCATGGGATACTGTGGGAGTTGGCCCCCGAGGGAGAGGAGATAGAGCCGGGCCCGAGGGACTCGGCCTGCATAATCATCAAGACCAAGGGCCAGCTGACCGCAGAGCAGAGGGAGTACTTCAAGGCCCTGCTCGAGGAGAAGTTCAAGATCTCCAACAAGAGAATGATTTTCGTCAAAGTGCCTGCCATGGATGGGGAGCCCGCTTCCGCCTGCATACTCCTCAACGTGAAGGCCATCGGGAAGAGGCTTCTCCCGCTGATCGCCGAAGCGGAGGACGCCTGGGATTCCTACAAAGACGAGTATCAGAAACGGGGGCTGTCGCACGAAGAGTTCAAGGAGGCAGTCATCAATGTGACCGGCCACCTGGGTTGATGCCCCCATGAATCTGCCCGAAGTCGAGGTCGTCGCTGGTCAGCTCGTCGAGCAGAAGAAGAGGCTCGGGAACCTCGACGCTGAACTCGCCCGGGTCCAGCGGGAGCTGAAGGAGCAGCCCAGGAGGTCGGAGAAGGACAAGGGCTTCTACTCACTGATAGGGCTCGACTACCAGGAGCCGTTCCACGTGAAGCAGAGCGAGGAGCAACTCCTGAAGGAGAGGGCAGAGGCGGCGGCCGCAGTGAAGCAGGCCCACGAGACCCTGGTCAGAGGTTTCTCCTCGTCGGAGCTGGTGGTCCCACTGGACCCCGCCCCAGTGGCCGAGGGGAAACACTTCACATTCTACTACAGGTTCAACGCGTCATACCCGAAGACGGTGGAGGCGCTCTCGGACATATTGGGGCTCCCGTCGCCCCTGAAGATAGGCGAGGTTGTCATCTCGCCGGACAGGATAGAGGTCAACGAAGTGGACGAATACTTCGCGAAACAGAAGATTGTGGAGGCGTTTGGGAGTGTACGAAAGACCGTTGCCCTCAAGCTCGGCCCCCGAGGTTAGCAGTCGGCGGCCGCAGGCGGGCCTGACTCCATATAAGACGAATGCGGGCGCGGGGTGGCGCACCCTTGCCCGGGATTGACTTCTTCGGAAGGTTCGCGAAGCCGTTCAGGAAGACAATCGGACCCCTTATGCGGAGGCCGAGCGAGGAGGACCTGATCGCCGCGGTAATCGAACGCATCCCCATAGACGGGGAGCCCGCAGTCCATCCCGACGCCGATGGTGAAGCAAAGAAGGAGGGCGAGTTCCGGAGGCTGGTCCGGAGGCTGGAGCACCAGTTCGCTGCCTCAGGAGTGACGACTGATGAGATGCTCAGGTATTACGACAAGCCGCTCAACGCGGTACTGCTCCTCCGGCACATGGAGAAATACAAGAGGAAGCCCTCCCTCGAGATCAGGGAGAGGCTGCAGGAGCTTGGGTTCACCCTCGTCCACGACAACGTGTGGGTCCTCCCGCCGTCGCGGACCCCGGAGGGCCTCAACACGCAGGAAGACATCAAGGCCTGGGTGCGGAGCAAGCTGACCAAATCGCTCCGCAAGGACTACCAGTACGTGATTCCATTCATCGCCGTGGTCGACCTCAGGAAGGTGACTGCCGAAAGGTACAGGGTCGTCAAGAGGCCCGAAGCGAGGACGATATTCTCGGTCATCGACCAGCTCGACCTGCTCCCCCCGAGCTACGTCTACTCGTACATGAAGAAAAAGGGCTTTTCATTGGAGGAGTTCATCAGGAGCGGAGACCTCATTTTTCTCGCCAGCGCCTTTGCAGATCACGAGACTATGGACTCCCTGAAGCAGAGCTATGCCTTCGCGACAGAAAGGATTCAGAAGCTGATGAACACGGACGGCGTCTCCCTCAGTTACATCGCCGACCTTCACGAGAAGGAACTGGGAGGTGCGCTGGAAGGGATAATCAAACACCCCGTCGACTTCGCCCGGCGACTCTCCATCGAGGCGCAGTACTGGGAGAGGCTTCTCAGCGGCACCCAGGGGCAGGTGGGCGGACCCGAGAACCCTGTCCGGAGCGGCGACGAGACCTAGCGGCTACCTGTAGTAGGGGACAGCGACCTTCTCCATGGGCTTCCCTTCCCTGGAGGACCTGACCTTCTTGATGGCGTCGGCGAAGTGCTCCATCCCCACCACCGCCTCGTCCACGTGTTTCTTGGCGTCTTCAGGCTTGGGATACCTCGACACGAACGCCTGAAGGACGATCGAAACCGCCGTGTTCGTAAGGGAGGCCATGTCTGCACCGCTGAATCCTTCCGTCATGTCAACGATCCTGTCTAGGTCGACGTCCTTAGCTATGGGGACCCCCTTGGTGTGGATCTTCAGTATCTCCTTCCTGGCAGGCTTGTCGGGGAGGGGGATCTGAACCAGCTTGTCGAACCTCCCTGCCCTGAGGAGGGCTGGGTCTACGATGTCGATCCTGTTGGTGGCTGCGAGGACCACTACCCCCTGGAGGCTCTGGACTCCGTCCAGCTCGGTGAGCAGCTGGCTCACGACGCGCTCCGTCACCATGCTGTCCCCGCCCATCCCCCTAGTAGGGGCCAAGGCGTCCACCTCGTCGAAGAATATCACGCAGGGGGAGGCCTGCCTGGCCCGCCTGAACACTTCTCTGATGCCGCGCTCCGACTCTCCCACCCACTTGCTGAGGAGCTCGGGCCCCCTGACGCTGATGAAGTTCGCTTCGCTCTCCGTCGCCACCGCCTTTGCCAGGAGGGTCTTCCCCGTCCCTGACGGTCCGTAGAGCATTATTCCTTTGGGCATGCTGTATCCGATCTTGTCGTAGAGGTCCGGATACTTCAGGGGCCACTCCACCGCCTCCTGCAGCTCCTTCTTCACCGACTCGAGCCCTCCGATGTCTGCCCACTTCACGTCGGGGGTCTCCAAGTAGACCTCGCGCATCGCCGAGGGCATGACGTCTTTGAGGGCGCCTTCGAAATCAGCCATGGTGACTATGAGCTTGTCCAGGGTCTCCGGGCTCAGCCTGTCCTCCTCCAGCTTGATTTCAGGAAGGTTGCGGCGAAGGGTCTTCATGGCCGCCTCTTTGCAAAGGTACTCCAGGTCCGCCCCCACGAACCCGTGGGTCACGGCTGCTAGCTTCTCGATATCAACTATCCCTTCGACATTGCCGTGCTTGTCGTCGTTCTGGGCGAGGGGCATGTGCCTGGTGTGGATCTGCAGGATCTCCAGCCGCCCCTTCTTGTCAGGGACCTTGATCTCAATCTCCCTGTCGAACCTGCCCGGCCTTCTCAGGGCAGGGTCGATGGCGTTGGGCCTGTTCGTGGCAGCGATTACGATGACCTTGCCGCGGGCCTCCAGGCCGTCCATGAGCGAGAGCAGCTGGCTGACGACCCTCCTCTCGACCTCCCCGGTCACTTCTTCTCTCTTGGGGGCGATGGAGTCTATCTCGTCGATGAATATGATGGTGGGAGCCTTTTCTTTCGCCTCTTTGAATATCTCGCGGAGGCGCGCCTCGGATTCGCCGTAGAACTTGCTCATGATTTCGGGGCCGCTAATCGGTATGAAGTGGGCGTTACTCTCCGTGGCGACCGCCTTCGCAAGCAGAGTCTTGCCGGTCCCCGGCGGACCGTAGAGCAGAATCCCTTTCGGAGCCTCCACCCCCAGCTTCTCGAAGATCTCAGGGTGCCTGAGCGGGAGCTCGATCATCTCCCTGACCTTCTGGATTTCGTCCTTCAGGCCCCCGATGTCTTCGTAGGTCACCTGCGGGACACCGCGGAGAGCCTCACCCTTCTCGGAGATCACGAAGACTGTGCGTTGCGTGATCAGAGCCGCGTCTGCGACAGGGCTAACGCCGACCACCTGGAAGGTGAGCCTTCCTCCGAAGTACGGGATCATGATGTTGTCACCCTTGGTCACGGGGACGCTTTCCAACGCGTCGGCGAGGTAGCGCTCGTCAATCGGGGGCACCGCCTCCAGCGGCGCAACCACGACTTTCTCCGCCGGGGGCGCCTTCACCTTCTTGACGACCACGACGTCTCCGATGGCGACACCGGCGTTGTTCCTGATGAGCCCGTCTATCCTTACAATCCCTCTCCCCTCGTCGGACGGGTAGAGCGGGAGGCACTTCGCTACCGTCCTCCTCTTCCCCTTGATCTCGATCACATCTCCGGTGGAGGCGTCCAGCGCGTCCATGGCGTCGTAGTCGATCCTGGCAACCCCTCTTCCGACGTCGCGGGTATACGCTTCCAGGACCTTCAGTTGGACCTGCTGCTGACTCACTCCAGCGCCACTCTCAGACAACGTTTACTCTCCTGAAGCCCTTATTAGTCTTGTCCTTCAATGAAAATGAAATCTCCAGGATTCCGTTCCTGTACTCTGCCTTGCCGCTGTCCGGCTTGACTGGAGACTTCAGTTCTATCTCTGCCCGGTATTTGCGGCCATCGTTCTCCGCTGAGACCACCGCTGTCTCCTCCGTGGTTTCCACGTTAATGCCATTCTTCTCGACCCCCGGCATCTCCAATAGGAGCCTAAGTGTCCCGTTCACCTCGTCGAGGACCTGTTCGTTGATGGGGGACCTGACTCCATCCCCCCTCGTTAGGTTGTCTCCGAAGGGCTGTACCGACGGCCTGCCCTCCGGCCCAAGATTGAAGGAGAACCCAGCGACGAACGGTTTGACGGATTTCTCCGCTCCCAGGATGCTGCTCTTGACGGCTTCGTCAATATGTCTCTGGAAATTCTCGAAGTAGTCATCAAGCTCGTCAAGAACGTCTCTCAGATCTCTTCGCCTGTCTTCGCTCGTCTGATTCACGCTCAGTTAATTAGCGTCAGGCTAAACTCTTTAATAAAGCCTTCTGCTCAGACTGCTGTTGGACCCGAAAACACTGGACGAGATCCTCTCGTCTGGAGCCAGGCTGAAAATCGAAAATGCCCTCTCCATCAGGCCAAGGACGCTATCCGAGCTCTCCTCTATCGTAGGCATCACGGTTCAGGGGGTACTGAAACACTTGAAGCGACTGGCTGAACTGGGGCTAGTGGAAGAGAAGCGGTTGCCGACGAGGAACCTGAAGGCGCGGACAGTCTACGCTGCTGCAGGGGAGCTGATTGGGAACTACTCGACTTCAGACCTCATCGTTGTCAAGCCTACCCGCAAGCTCCCTGCAGGAGCTCCGGGCGTCGGAGGGCCCCCGGACCTCGAGGATAGGGCCGCCGACGTTCTCCTTCTTCAGCACAGAGTCAAGGACCAGGCTAGGAAGCTAGGGAGGATGATAGACGAACTCACGGACGAGAGGGAGGCGCTCAGGAACAGCCTTGAGCGACTCCCCATCAGTCCAGAAGAGGGACTGGCTCTGGAGGTCGCACTTACGGAAGAGACCCTCGAAGATGGCCTCAAGGTGCTGGCAAGGTACTATGGTATCGAGGACAGAAGGACTTTAGATAAAGCGCTGGCGAAGGCGAGGCATATTGTCGCAAGATAGGAAGCTGGTGATGGTCACCAACGACGACAGCGTGCAGAGCAACGGGATCGTCGAGCTCGCCCGGGCTGCAGCCAAGCACGCCGAGGCCATCATTGTCGCGCCGGAACAGCCTCAGAGCGCCACGGCCCTGAGCATGACGTTTCACAAGCCGCTCCGGGTGACGAGAGTGAGGAGAGATAACTTCGAGTGCTACGCCGTGTCAGGGTCTCCCGGCGACTGCGTCATGGTCGGGGTGAACAAGGTCCTCCCCAGGAAGCCGGACCTCGTGGTCTCGGGGATCAACATCGGGGACAACAACACCTACCAGGACATCCTCGCTTCGGGGACCGTGGCTGCAGCCCTGGAATCTGCCATAAGTGGGATCCCGGCCATAGCGTTTTCCATGGAGGTCAGCGGGGAGTCCCTCTTCGCCCTGGAGTACGACCAGCCGGACTTCAAGAACGCAGGGATGATAGCGGGGGAGATAATACGCGACGTACTCGAGAACGGGATGCCCGAGGGAGCGGAAATCCTGAACGTGAACTTTCCGCGGAAGGTGCAGCAGAACACCCCCATCAAGCTGACAGAAGTCGGGAGACGGAAGTACACCGACAAGGTCATCGTCCGGCGAGACCCGCGGGGGAGGGCGTACTACTGGCTGTTCGGAGAGAGGCTGTCGAGCTTCCCCGAGAGGACTGACGCGGAGGCGGTGGTGGTCGACGAGCACGTCTCGGTCACCCCCATCGTGCTGAGGATGTCGGGCCCCGTATCGAAGGACCTCTCCCTCCTGAGAGAGAGGGTCGAGGGCAGACTGCGGAGAACACGCAGAGGACAGCACTAGGACTTTGGCGATGTCAGCCGCATTGAAGGCAGCGGTCCCAGGAGAGTGGGAGGAGATATGCAGTCGCATGAGAGTCGTCCGGCTCACGATCCCCCTGCAGGCCATGGTCCCCGCCCTGGCCGTCCCATCGCTCTCGAGGAGCACCAGGGGGCTGACCCTGTATCCGGGGCGGACGGGTGCAGCCCTGGGGGTGCTGCTCATGGCTATGAGCGCCATCGTGGGCGGACTGCTGGCAGGCCCCATGGGGGCCGCAGGGCCGATCCTGTCGGCCTGGGTGCTGGGGACCGCAGGAGGGACGATGTTCATCGCTGCGATGACAACCACCGCCTTCGTAAAGCCGATCTGCGTCCGCTGCAGACTTCTGCCGATAATCAGGGAGCACGAGGCGATCCACCTCTCCGGGGTGGCGAGCGAGGGGGCGGTCTGGAGGTCCATGAAGACGCGGCACAGCGTCTCCAGCCTCTCATTGGAAGGAGACCCAGCGATCTGCCCCTTCTGCCCCATCCCCAGGCGGCTGTCAAAGGATTAGGTGGGAAGAGTGGTCCATCGTATTGCAGTCGTCGACCCCGACCTCTGCCAGTCGAAGAAGTGCGGCCTGGAGTGCATCAAAGAGTGCCCGGTCAACATCAACGGCCAGCAGTGCATAGTCCTACCGGAAAGCAAAGTCGCGCTCATATCTGAGGAGCTCTGCATCGGGTGCGGCATCTGCATCAAGGTCTGCCCGTTCGACGCGATAGACATCTTGAATCTGAGCGAGGAGCTGAAGAGCGACAAGATCCACCAGTTCGGGGTCAACTCCTTCCGCCTCTTCCGCATCCCCACAGTGAGGAAAGGACAGGTGGTGGGGCTGGTTGGGAGAAACGGCATCGGCAAGTCGACCGCGCTGAAGATACTCGCCGGGCAGCTCGTCCCCAACCTCGGAGACTACGGAGAGGAGGCGACCTGGGACAGGTTCCTCCAGTACCTGAGCGGACGCGAGATGAAGGAGCACTTCGAGAGGGTCGCGGCAGGGGAGCTCAGAGTGTCCCTGAAGCCCCAGGCGGTCTACAGGCTCCCGGAGGCGTGGAAGAAGGAGACGCGCCTGCTCCTCAAGCAGATGGACGAGAGGAAGAGGATGGGCGAGGTCGTCGACACCCTCAACCTGAAGGAGACCCTGGACAAGAAGGTCCCCGACCTCAGCGGGGGGGAGCTGCAGAGGGTCGCGGTGGCGGCCGCAGCCTTGAAGGAAGCAGACCTCTACCTGTTCGACGAGCCTTCGTCGTACAACGACGTGTATCAGCGGCTGGCTGTGTCCAAGCTGATCACGGGGATTGCAGAGTCCGGAAAGTCAGTTCTGGTCGTCGAGCACGACATCGCCTTCCTCGACTACGTCACCAACTACGTGCAGATAATCTATGGAGAGCCCGGGGCCTACGGCATAGTCTCTGGGCTCTATGCGTCGAGGACCGGAATCAACGCTCTTCTCGACGGGTACCTGCCTCAGGAGAACATCCGCTTCCGCGACCACGCTGTGTCGTTCGGGCAAAGGGCCGCAGGCGAGACCGTGGAAAGCGAAGAGGTAGTGGCGAAGTACACCAAGCTAGCGAAGTCGTTCGCGTCGTTCAAGCTCTCCGTAGGTGAAGGCGAGATGAAAGGGGGGACGATAATGGGGGTCGTGGGAGCCAACGCCCTCGGAAAGACCACGTTCCTCAAGATGCTGGCCGGGGAGGAGAAGCCCACCCGGGGGGCAGTGCATGTCGACGCTAAGGTGGCGTACAAGCCGCAGTACCTGAGCTCGGAGTACGACGGGACGGTCGACGAGTTCTTCATGTCGACCCTGGGGACGAAGTACAGCGACCCGATACTGCAGGACAACCTCGCGGTCCCACTGAGGATGGAGAAGCTCCTCGCGAGGAAGGTGGGGGAGCTGAGCGGAGGAGAGCTGCAGAAGGTGGCCATAGTCGCGACCATGGCCCAGGAGACGGAGGTGTACGCCCTCGACGAGCCTTCGGCCTTCCTCGACGTCGAGGACAGGTTCGTGGTGGCCAGGGCCATCAACCGGATGGTGAAGGCGCGGGGGAAGGCGGCCGTCGTGATAGACCATGACCTCCAGGTCGTGGACATAGTCTCCGACAGGCTCCTAGTCTTCTCGGGAGAGCCAGGGGTCTCCGGGGAGGCGACCCCGCCGCTCACGAAGGAAGACGGGATGAACGAGTTCCTGAAGAGGGTCGGGCTCACCTACCGGAGGGACGTCAACACCGGAAGGCCCAGAGTGAACAAGCCCGGGAGCAAGCTGGACAGGGAACAGAAGGAGAAAGGCGCCTACTACTACGTTTCCTCCCAGAGGGAAGAGAGTGCCACGGCTGATTAGAGCGGCCCTCGAGAAGGCGGGAATCGAAGGCGCGGGGCGGGCGTCGACGGGGGTAGACGTCGTGGGGGACATCGCGATAGTGCGGCTCAGCGAGTTCAAGGCCCGGGAAAAGAAGAGGGTTGCCGAAGCCCTTCTGTCCGAGCTGAAGAACGTCCGGGTCGTGATGGAGCAGGAGGGAGGGATCGAAGGGGAGTACAGGCTGAGGAAATTGAACCACCTGGCGGGGGAGAAAAGGACCCTGACCGTCCACAGGGAAAACGGGTGCTCGTTCAGGGTGGACGTGGCGAAGTGCTACTTCTCCCCCCGGCTCTCCACCGAAAGGCTCAGGGTCGCCGAACAGGTGGGGCCGAGGGAAAAGGTCCTCAACATGTTCGCCGGGGTCGGACCCTTCTCCATCCTGGTAGCGAAGAGGGCCGGAGCGAGGGTCGAGAGCTGCGAGCTCAACTCATTCGCGGCCGAGCTCCACGAAGAGAATGACAGGCTCAACAAGGTGGAACGCCTGGTGTCGGTGCGCAACGCCGACGCAGCGGACCTCCCCGAGCTTACGAAGTCGAAGTTCGACAGGATCCTGATGCCTCACCCCTCGGAGGCCGACAGGTTCCTCCCGACTGCGCTTGGGATGGCGAAGAGGGGGGCACGAATCCACTACTACAGGCACGTCCTGGGAGAAGACGAGGCCGAGGGATCCCGCCGACTCCGGGAAGAGCTTTCGCGGCTCCTCCCCCCTCGGACCAGATTCACCGTCAGGAGGATCAGAGAGGTGGGCCCACGGTGGCTCGAGATGGCAGCCGAAATCCGAGTCTCTCACTAGAACGGAAGGCTCTGGCTGTACCTGTACAGGTGAACGATGACCCCGAAGGTCACCAGGACGGCCCCGGCGTCGAATAGGGTCATGGCGTTCAGGTCCGTCAGCGCCGCGGTCCAGGCGAAGAAGTTCAGGGCGATCTGGGCGCCCACCAGCACCAGGAAGATGATCATGACCCACTTCTTGGTGAGCAGCGGCGACGCGGGGGCCACCGCCTTCCTCACCCTCTCCTTGTTCTTCAGGTACCTCAGGAAGGCGTAGGTGAAAGCGAAGGACAGCACGGTCACCCCCAGCATCGAGGAGAAGTAGACCCCGGGGTTCACGAAGAGCCTGGATAGCGTGGGGAGGTTGGTGTCCGGGTTGATGTAGAACCCCCAGGCCGTGGTGATGATGATCTGCGCGATGGTGGTTATCCCGAGCGCGGTGAAGAAGGGCCTGTCCTTCCAATTCAGCTTCTTGGAAGTATCAACGAAAGGCACGACTATGGCCATCAGGAAGAGGAGCGCAGGCATCAGCCCCCCCATCACGAACTTGTCGAACTCCGTCCTCAGGAGCGCATAGATTCCCGTCAGATACCACTCCGGTATCGTGAGCTGCGGGTTGCTCGGGCTGTAGGGGACATTCAGGGCCACCGGGAATATGGCTGCCACGAGGAAAAGTCCGCCCACCACCGTCGAGATCACTGGCAGGTCAAAGACAAGGTAGCGGGGGAAGTGCAGGAACACCAGCAGGATCATAATCATGGGGAGGACGAAGGTGTGGTAGGCATAGAGCCGGAGGACGAAGTCGGTGAACCCTGCGCCGAACACAGCAAGGCGGAGGGTCCCCCCGATGAGCGGGGAGGCGTTGGCCAGTGATGAGCCGATTTCGATGGCGAGCCCTGCCCTCTGGTTGAAGAGCAGGTCGTACCCGCTGAACGCCTCGAGCCCTGTGATTATCCCGAAGATGACCCCTGTGACCCACAGGATTTCGTTCTTTATCTTGAACCTCCCGCTGAAGTACTGGTAATACATGTGCAGGACGGCGAGGAGGACCATGGCGTTGGACGCCGTGTAGTGAATGTTCCTCAGGAGCCACCCGAAGGGGACAGAGTTGTTGATCCTCTCTACGCTCGCGAAGGCGCACGTGAGGTTGCCGCACCCGGAGAGGGTGGGCTGATAGTAGATCATCAGGAGGCCGCCGGTCACCCCGAGCACCAGGAAGGTGATGCCAGTCAGGACCCCCAGGTACCCCAGGGGGCTGACGAAGCGCTTGGGGTAGGTGAACGAGATCCCCATCCAGTAGGTCCTATCCAGGCCGTTCTTAATCCACTGGTATAGCCTGGAGACCACGTTCCCCTTGGGCTGCTGCTGGCTCATGGCTTCTGCTTCCCTTCGGCCACAGGGAGGATGTAGTCCTCGTAACTCTGGTAGTCTCTCCCGTAACCTATCACCCCGTTGTGCGCGACGTCGAACTTCGGGGGCTCGATGTAGAGGTCCCCGTTGGGGTCGGCGGTGAGCGTGAGCATGGGGATGGCGTTGGTCGGGTAGGCCTGCAAGGAAGCGGGACCGGCGATCGAAAGGCCGTCCGGGACCCTGTAGATGCTCCCGTGACATGGACATTGGTATGACTCGTCTACTGGGTTGGTCGATTTCTCGGGGTCGTAGTTGGGGCTGCACCACAGATGAACGCAGACCTTGCTGAAGGCGACGAAGTCCGCCGCCGACTTGGTCGTCCCGTTCGGGAGCCTGATCAACCCGAACTTTTGGAACGTGTCAGGGTTCTGCGAGTCGACGGTGAGGTCTCCAGAGGACGGGTAGGTAAGCAGCCAGCTGCTGTTCGGGGGGAAGTTGGTGAGGTCGTTCACGTTGACTGCCTTCCCCGCCACGGCGCCGTTGGCGTTGTTGTTCGTCGGGGTGTTGAGGTCGAGGACCGCCTGCTGCCTCTTGTAGGCCCCGGTCGTAGACACAGAGGAAAGGAGGTAGTCCCCCCAGGGGACGAACGGGACGATCGAGAGTACGGCGCTGACAGCCACGAGGGCCCTGATGAAGGTCCTCCTCGTCGTGCTCTTCGGGGGCTGCACCGGAGGCGGCTGGACGGGAGCACCCTGGACTGGAGCTGGCGGACGAGGGGGAACGGGTGCAAGGGGGCGGGCAGGGGTAACAGGCGGAGGAGCCGGCTTCTTCTCCGCTTCAGAGTCTTTCTGCTGGGAGGGTGGCTTCTCCTTGGTATCCTCCACCATCAATTATCTGCGTTCCGGCTTGCTGGAGCCGTTTTTAACTTTGGTTCTGCAGGCTTACCTGTTAGGGGACTCCTGAAGAAGGTCGTCTGGACCGTTACCTTCAGACACCCCTCCATTCCGATAGCCTAGCTAATCCACAGGACTTCAAGTGAGGTTCAGGGACACTTTTCCGGTGCAGAAGACCAGGATCTTGCCTTCTTTGTCCAGACCGCCGGCCGTGACCAAGACTGTCGTGTTTAGGATTGCTCCTTCGCCAGAACTCTCGCTCCTCTTGAGAAGCTTCCGCGACATGTGCAACGAGGCGATAGGAATTGCGGTTGCGGCGGAGACAACAAATAGGTTCGAGCTCATAGAAAAAGCGCATCCACACCTTAGGAAGCACGGCCTCCACACTCGTTTTATCCTATCTGCATGCGAGGTCGCCTACTCACTTTACAAGAGCAAGTACAGGAAGTCCATTCCTCGTATCCACAAACCCTTCCTCAAACTCGACAGCCGGTCCTACAGACTTGGTCACTTCTTCCTGAGGATTCCAACTACTGCAAGACGTTTCATCTTCTTGACTCTCAAGGGCTCCGATTTTCATTTCCCTTTCGAAGATGATCCAGAGCTGAAGCGGGGGTCTGTAACCATCAATGAAAACGCAGTTGGTATTGCATTTTCTAAGAGAGTCGGGGTCTCTGACCCGGAAGGAGTATCGGCGTTGATATCAATGAAAGGAACGTGACCCTGTCGGCCACAACTGGGCATGAAAGAAGATTTGAAGCCTAGGAAACAGTCGTTGAGGTCAAACAAAGATACGCCAACACGAGAGCGAAGATCTCCAGGATAGTGGGAAAAGACAGAAGGACATGCAAGAAGCTTCCTGCGAAATACGGGAAAGGAGAGCGCGACCGTACAGGTCAATCCATCCATAAGGTCACGGAGCAAATCGTCGTCCTCGCAAGAGAAGATCGACTAGGCATCAAGATGGAGAATATGAAAGGGATACGAAGGCTCTACAGGAAAGGCAGTCGAAGCCCGTCGTTCAGGTGCAGGATGAAAGCCTGGGTCTTCGAGGAGACCCAGAGACAGATCGACTACAAGGCCCGCTGGGCCGGGGTCCCAGTCAGATACGTGAACCCCCGAGGGACGTCCTCATACTGCCTTTGTGGCTCCCCCGTCGTACCATTGGCGGACAGGAAACTGTACTGCCCGAAGTGCGACAAGACCGGGGACAGGGACGACCTCGCGTCGAAGAAAATAATGGCCTGCGCGGTTCCGCAGGCTCGGCCCTCCAGGGGAAGAGGGGAAGGGGAACCCAGGAAGCAGGAGGACGCTGGTAATCCCCGGAGCAGATGGAGGGAAGGGTGACCAAGTTACTGTAACCTTGGTCCCCATAACCTAGACTTTCGTTCCTTCGGAGTAATATTGGTCCTAGCGAAAAACGCTTAAAGCCCTTCGGAAGCAGCCAAACGAAGCATCTATGAGTACTCAGAGCCCTTCAGGTGCCCACAGCTCCGTTGCTGTGGGGGCGGTTGTCGCGATTCTCATTGTCGGAGCCGTCGCCACTCTAGGATACTACCAGTTCTTCGTTGCGAACACTACCACCACGACGACAACGACGGCTACGACCCCTTCGGTGACCTGTCCCTCTGCGGCGTGCGTCAACGTGACCATCTTCGCTGGGGCATCGTCTCAGCCAAGCGGGTACACCCAAGGCCAGACGACTACCTACGGCTACACCCCAGACACGGTGATCGTCGTAATCGGGAAGAACAATACAGTGTTCTGGACCAACGACGACGCGGCACCTCACACCGTGACTTCGGAAACTGGGGCTCCTGTGTCGTTCGACTCGGGCACGTCGGGGCCGCTACTGACGCAAGGCGGCACCTATCAGTTCACATTTACCGTGCCCGGAACCTACCACTATCACTGCTCTTTCCACGCGTGGATGCAGGGCACAGTCATAGTGAAGGCGGCATCCTGAGAACGCGAAAATAGGCCGCAGTCGCAGCCTGGGTGGTTGCGCGTTCTAAGAGACAGCGACCATCTGAGGGAGCTATCCCGAGATGCCGGACAGCTGGTGCTCACCCCGGCCATAGCCTACGTCGCCGAGGAGGAGAGGGACGTCACCCTGGGCCTGAGAGAATCGATGGCAAAGGGACTTGGCGTTACTCCTCGCGGAGGGGGGACGTCGATTCCCAGCCAGTCTGTCGGCAGGGGTGCCATAATGCTTCAAGACCGGAGCGGAGTCGAGGTGCGTCCGGACGGGACGGTGGTCTGCCACCCTGGCGTCGTGAAGGCGGACCTCAACAGGGTGCTGGGACCTGAAAGGTGGGTCCCCGTCGATCCTTCCAGCTATGCCAGCTGCACTGTGGGAGGGATGGTGGCCAACAACGCGTCAGGGGTAAGGACCCCGAAATACGGGTCGACCATCGACTACGTGAAGGGGCTCAGGGCGGTCGTTCCAGGAGAGGAAGTCAAGGCCATCGCGCCCATGAAGGTGGAGGAGGCGCTCGCTGGAGAGGGGCGGATCCGGAGGACCGCCTCGCTGATCGTCGAGAACGAGAAGGCGATATCCGAGGAAAGGCCGAAGGTCACCAAGAACTCGTCAGGGTACCGGCTCGAGAGGGCAGTACATGACGGTATGTTCGACCTCCCGAAGCTGCTTGCCGGGTCTGAAGGGACCCTAGCCATATTCACAGAAGTCGCTCTCCTCACCAGGGCGAAACCCCGATGGAAGGCGCTGTTCATCGCAGAGGCGTCCCTGGAGGAGCTCGACGGGACCGTGAGCGCCTTCAGGGAGTTGCGCCCCACCGCCCTCGAGCTCGTGGACAAGTCGGTGTTCCGCATGATGAACAGGTGGGAGCGGATATCGAGGTTTTCGAGGTCCGAGAGCCAGTACATGCTCTTCTGCGAGTTCGACGGAGACTCCGGGGGCGCGGCCGAGAAGGCGGAAGAGGTCGCCCTGTCCAGGGCTGCCAGCTTCGACCCCCTTGTCTTGCAGAGCCCGGCCGACATATCACAGGCGTGGGACGCGAGGAATGAGACTCTCACTCTCGCACAGGACATCAAGAAAGGCGCAAGAATCCTCGTACCTGGGATCGAGGACCTGGTGGTGCCGCCTGAGAGGCTCGGTGACCTAGTGAGGCTCCTCCTCGACCAGTTCGAGAGGAGGGGGCTCGACTACGTCTACTACGGCCATGCTGGGGACGCCAACCTCCACGCCAGGCCTTTCCTCGACCCGTCTGACCGGAAGGATATGGCGACTCTTCATGAGCTGATGGAGGAGTCCTTCGAAGCCGTCTGGAAGATGGGAGGCTCGATGACCGGCGAGCACGGGGACGGGATGCTGAGGGCGGAATACGTCGGGAAGCAGTATCCCAAGACATACTGGATCATGAGGGAGTTGAAGGAGCTCTTCGACCCGAAGGGGGTTCTGAACCCCGGAGTCAAGCTGCCCTAGACAGCTCGGCCCTGGCCAGGAGCTTTGCAACCCGGACCGGCTCGGGGATGGAGCCCTGGAAGGTGAAGTCATCGAGGACCTGCCTGATTTCGTCCTTTTCGATACCGGACGAGCGGACAAACACCCTCTGGCCTGTGTGCAGCCTGACCCCCGTCCGCCTGCCGAGCTTTCGGTACGCCAGGAGCTTCGACTCCGCCCCTTCCGGAAAGTGGTGCCTTATCGAATCCTCGATCCCTGCCGTCTCCTTGTACGTCAGGCATATCACAGGCAGCTTCGTCCGCCCCGCGAGCCCGTCCACGTCGATGATGTTGTAGAGGCTGAGGATCGCGCCAGACACCATGATCAGGTTGATGTCGTTCCGCCTGAACTTCCTGAAGAGGGAGGCGATGGCTGAAGTGGCGTCGTCCCCGCCGACCGCGGTTTTTCCGAGAGCTACCCCGTCAATCACGAAATCGGCGCGCATGACAACCCCGGCCAGCACCGACCTCCTCTGGCCCTGCTTGAAGCTCTCCGCGACCCCCAGCGAGCGGATGCCGGGCTTGTTCAGGTGAAGCCGCACGCCATGCAGAGTGCCGGCTCAACCTTTTAACCCATGGGCTCGTGGTTCACAAGCGTGGCCAAGATCTACAGCCTGGAGGCGGGGTCGAAGGTCCCAGACGACATCGTTGCCATCGCAGCCAGGGAGAAGATCCGCACGGCCAGGGTCGAGGCCATCGGCGGAGTGAAGGAGCTCAGGCTCGCCTACTTCAACCACGAAGCGAAGAAGTATGAGGAGCACGATTATCGGGAGTTCCTTGAAGTCACAAGCATCCTGGGGAACGTCACCCTCAAGGACGGCAGGCTGTTCCTCCACATACATGGGACGTTCGGGAGGAGGGACCTCAGCGTACTCGCGGGCCACGTCGTGCAGGCGACGGTCTTCCCTCTCCTGGAGGTGGTCGTCACCCCCACCAAGAACAGGGCCAAGCGGAAGTTCGACGACGAGCTCGGGCTCTATGTGATCAAGTCCTGATGCGTCCTGTCTGAAGACGCCGGGACCGCGCGTGTTTAAGAGAGCCGGCGCCGGCGTGGGGGCTGCCCTCGATGACTGAACAGAGTTACGGGATTAAGGTCTAAGATGACCTGAAGGCATTAGGCTGAGAGGGCGCTCTAGCGGGAGAGGGGCAGGTCCAGCACGGTGATCAGGCCGGGCTTGGCGATTCCGACCCGTTCCGCGGCGTGGACCGTCAGCGCGACCGTGGCGGAGTCTCCGAAGACTCCCTTCTCGAACCTCAGCTTGAGCTCTGGGTCTCCCTTCACCTCCACCACGTCGAAGTCGGCAGAAGTCATGGTCATCTCGAGGTCCAGACGGATCAGGCAGTCCCCTGCCCTCCCTTCGGCGAACTGGCGGACCCCCATGACGTAGTCTTCCGACTCCACGACAGGGAAGACCCCGTGCTTGAGCCCCTCCAGCGGCTTCCCAAGAGAGAGGGCGATCAGGTGCGCCGACTCGACGAGGCCCACGTGGCCCAGCGCCCCCTCGCTCATCTCCTTCTCGAACTTCGCCCTTGTGTGCCCGACCCCGGTCTTCGCCTGGAGCTGGCGCCTGCGCCTGCTGACGTCGACAGACCGGACGACATGGATGCTGGTGGGGTTCTTCACCGCAGATATCACGAGCGCGGGGACCCAGTCCATGACGAACCCAGGGTTCACCCCTACCCCGAGTATGGTGACCCCCTTCTCCTTTGCCAGCCTATCCAGGGCGGCGGCCGCTTCTCCTCCGGCGTAGGCGGGGTATGCCATCTCCTCCGACGTAGTGACCACGTCCAGTCCGGCGCTCGCAGCAAAGGAGATATCGCCGACGATATCGGGGATCCTAGACTTCGTCGAGAACACCGCGACGTCGGCTCCGTCGAGCCCCACCTCTTTGATCGACCCGGCGACCCTCACCGCGAGAGGGAGCCCTGTCAGCTCAGCCACCGTCCTCCCCACCTTCTGCGGGTCGGTGTCAACGACCCCCACGACTTCATGCGAGCGCTTCAGCAGATACGAAAGAATCTCCGTCCCTATCGCGCCCATCCCGCACAGGACGACCTTCGCCACGGACCGTCCGAGCCGACTCCTGTCTTATTAATCCGTGCCGGCGCGTATTCTCTACCGCAGCTCCAGGAGCCCACGATACGAGTCCAGCGAGTTCAGGAAACTCCGGAACGTCCTGACCGGGACCACAGCCACCCCCCTGACGAACTTGCCCTCAGGCTCCGACATGCTCAGAATCACAGAGGCGATCGGCCGCGGGCCGTCGGAGACCCTCCTGAGAAGCGCGCTTCGTCTCAGCTGCGCCAGCGCAGCCCTTTCGAGGGACGAGGGCCCCTGCTCGCGGCGATAGTGCTTGCAGTCGACGGAGAGCGTCAGCGAGGGCCCGGTCGCGACGACGTCGATTTGTGCCCTCGGCTTCCTAAGGTAGACGTTCTGCCTTACGTCGTACCCCGACGACCGCAGGAGAGCTCCCGCCAGACGCTCGAAGTCCTGCCAGCTGAGAAGCCTGGAGACTTCGTCCGCCTGGAAGTTGGCCTTCAGAAGGGAGTAGGCGGCAGAGACCGGGGAAGCGTAGTCCCCTTCAGAGAGACCGAGGTCGCCTCCTACATCGCGGAGCGCCCTCGTCGCACCAGCCTTGCCTAGCCTCCTTTCCAGCACGTCAAGCAGCAGCTCGTCTTGCTGGAGCAACGCGAGACCCGGGGGGGTCCTCGCTCTTAAGCTGGGAGCCACGCCAGGGCCGGCGAGCCCGGGAGGTCCCTGAAACTTACACGTCTGTCATGACGCCGGACGAGATCAGCTCACCGACGCAGGGAGCCCGTCCGGCACCACGTCGAGGCGGGGGCCTGTGGGACCGCACGGACTCATCCCCATTTTCATGAGCAGCCGGCTGTGCGCCGACCCTACCCTGACCCTTTTCGCTTGAGAGCGGCGGGCGAGAAGAGTCGGCGAGGAACAGACCCCTGTGACCTGCCAGTCGCCTCAGCTCGAAGGCGCCCTATCTAGAGGCCCTGAGCAGCGCGGTATAGGCGAGGAACCCCTGTTCCGTCGCCTTGTAGTATCTTTCTCGCGACCCCTCGTCCGAGTATTCAACCAACCCGCGGACTCTGAGTTCCGTCAGTGCTCGGCTGACGTGACTGACATGCTTGCTTCCTAGGGTCGCCAGCTCGCTGGGGGTCTTCGGCGCCCCGACTAGGAGCGAGAGGACTGCCTTGCGCATCTCGCTCCTTTCGACGAATTTCAGGTTGGAGAGCGGCGAAGTCACGCCAGGTCCCGCACACTTTTATTATCTGAGGGCCCCTTTTATGGCTTTGGCGCCGGTCGGGCATCTGGAATGTCCGGGGCAGGTTCGGGCGGCCTTCGTGAGATTCCTGAACGGGCCCAGGGGGCTCTGGGATGATTTCGCAGCTGGAGGAGCGACCCGGGCGGGCCTCGCGCGGAAGACTGCTAGGCCCCGCCGACCAGCCTAAGAGACTCTTCGAGCCTGGAGAACGACCAGATCGCCTGGGCATCGATGAAGGAATCATACACGGTGAACTTGCTGTAGGTGTTGTAGACCTGCTTCGCGTACTTGTACTGCGAGGAGGCCGAGAAGGAAGAGTTGAATCCGATGACGTTCGAAACGGAGATCCCCCCTCCCTCTAGCGCAACGAACGTCCCGGTGAGGTTGCCAGTCCGGACCACCCCCGGGAAGTTCTCGAACCCCACGGCGAGAGGGTCGGAATTGCTGCCGGCTATGTAGGCGGCCTGAGCAACCTGCACCGAGGAGATGATGGAAGCCGTGTTCCCCAACACGGAGTTCAGAATCGCCGTCACCCCGTCCTGAGCCTGCCCTCCGCCGAGCGCGAGGGCGGCAGCATGGTCGCCTGCCACGAGCCCTAGCCAGCCGACGTCGAGGGTCCCGTTGATGCTGTCGGCGACCAGATACATGGGGGCAGTACCCACGCTCGAAGTGTGCGCGTCGGTCTGGAGAACTGTGCTCAGCTGGGAGTAGGCCTGTGAGGCGAGGAAGGCGATGTCGATGGTCTGGTTTGGGTGGGACATGGTCACGGACAAGATGGCGTTCACCTGGTCGGTCGAGATGTTGATGACGGGCAGGACCAACTCGAGCACCACGTTATTCGGCGGGATGCTGGCGTTGACGGCCCTCGCCTGGGTGTAGTTCTCGAACGAGGCCTGGAGGTAGTCCGCCGGGATGTACTTCCCCCACGACACGTTGTATGACGGGACTTTGGAGGGCAGGTGCTGCACCTGAATCTGACCGGAAAGATAGACCAGGCCGATATAGGAGCCGCCGAGGATGGCGAAGACGACGACGAATGAAAGCGCGAAGGCCCTCTTCTGTCCCTTGTTCCTCGAAGTCAGGCGCATTTTCGCACAATTGAAGTCGATTCGCTTATAAGCCTTGATGGCCCAGAACTTGTGATGAACCCCTGGCTTGAGATTCTAATCTCGTCTCTCGAAGAAGGGGCGCTGATAACGTTGATCGACATCCCCGTCTCCCTCTTCATCGGGGTGCTCCTCGGCACTCCAGGACTCGGCGTGCTCGGGTTCGTCCTCCTGCTCGAATCCGTCGTTCTCATGCTCATAGGGGGAGCAGTGGAGTTCGGAGCAACCCCGTCTGCGAAGCGGGCCTCAGCTCTGATCAGGAGGAAGAGCTTCGACTGGGACGCAGGCGAGTACAAGAGAATACAAGCACGGGGGGCGTTCTACACTCTGATAGGAGTCATGTTCTTCCTGGAGTCCCTCACTCTGGCCCTAGTTACCACTATCCTGTAAGAGGGATTGGAAAAAGAAGAGGAAGGTCTCTAGGCCGACGGCTTCCTTCTGGAAAGCGCTATGGCCGCGAGACCGAGTATTATGGCTACAGCTAGGGCGACGTATGCTACGTCCGTGAGTGTGCTGATCTGGCTGTTGAGGCTGTTGACGCTGCTCTGCAACGAAGCGACGTTGTTGTTCGTGGTGGTTATCTTGTTGTTCATGGTCGTGAACTGCGACGAGAGCTGGCTGGCTAGGGACGACAGTTGTTGACCCGAGGCTAGCTGGCTGACAATCTCGGCAAGGGACCCGACCGTCAACGTTGAGGTCGGCCCGTAGTAGCTGTCAGTCGAGTTCTTCCACTCGGAAGGTGGAAGTGCGCTCGGGTTGTTCACGTCGTAGACCGAGCCGGCAAGCGCGCCGGGGCTGCCGAGGCCGTTTGGCATCGCGTAGGTCGCGTTCACGCCTGTGAAGAGCAACCTGTACGAGAAGGTCCCGGTCGTGGTCGGGGTGTAGCTGATGGAGTACCACCCTTGGGTGGCGAAGCTCATGGCAACCGCAGTCCATGGTCCGGCGGAGCCGCCGCTGCTCTGCTCAAGGACGACACCGAAGCCGCCTGTCCCGGACAGCAAGCTGGCCGGCACGGGGGTGTACGACCCTGACAGCAGGAACGACTGGCCGAGGATGAACGCTGGAACGGTCACCGTCGAGTTGGGGAGTGTGATGCTGATCGTCTCACCAGAGCTGATCGAACTCCCTGGTGACGATGATGCTACCCCTGTGTTGTACCCTGCGGCCGCCAGGAACGAAAGTGCCTGGGTCGGGTTGTAGGGGTCTGGCTGGAGTCCAGCCGGCATGTAGGAGGTGAAGCAGGTGCAGAACTGGGTTACCCCTTCGACACCCAGCCCCTGGAGCAGTTGGTTCACAATCTGCGCGCGGGGGATGAGGTAGCTGAGGGCTGCCCTCACGTCCAGTGCGTACTGGGCTGCTTGGGCAGGGTTCTTCTGGCCGTTGGGGGTGCCAGTTCCGGTCCCGAAGATTGGGTCATGGAAGTTGAGGCCCAGCTCCTGCCAGCCGTTGTTGGGGGCGTTCATGAAGATGTTCACCCCTCCGGCTGCAGTGATGGCTGCGGCGTCTGACTTGTCGAACTGGTAGTTCTGGTCGAGCGAGTTCAGGGTCCCTGCAGCGAACGCAGCGATGGCTGCGTCCTTGGTCCCAGAGGTCACTATGTGGACGACTGTGGCGTCATATTCACCGAGGGACTGAAGACCCGTCGCGTTCCAGTATGTGTAGGAGTTGGTCGCAGATGCGACCGGCTTCGCATAGGTGCCGGTTCTGGTGACCTTGTTGTATCCTTCCCAGACGTAGGCTCCGTCCCCGTACAGACCCCATGTGGTGTAGCTTCCGTTCCCTCCGTAGATGGCTTTGTTCCATGTGAGGGTCACGGGCGAGGTGTTCAGGTTCACTGCCCAGCTCGTCCCGAAGCTACTTGGGTTGCTGACGTATGGCATCAGAACCTCCATTGGGAGGGCCGACACGCCTGTCAGCGACGGGTCGGTGAACGGGTATGCCAGAGGCATGGTGAAGGCGAACTCCGTCGGGTTGACGTAGCTGAAGGTGCTGTTCACATAGCTGACCGAGTTGTGGTGCCCTGTGAACGTCCCGTTGAATATGTAGTCGGTGGTGGTCCCGTTGCCGAGGTTGAAGTTGTACTGCTGGCTTAGGCCAAACTCGTTCTCGTAGAGACCGGTGTTGACCGAGCCTATTGCAGCGATGTTGTTGAACATGTACCAGAAGACATAGTCATTGGCGGTCACCGGAGCGCTGTCCTGGAAGTTGTGCGCCCTGAAAGTGACGGTCCAGCTGAGGTGGTTGGCGGATGAGTTTATCTGAGTTGCCAGTGCGTTATAGTAGTTCAGAGTGAGTGGGTTGAGCTCTTCAAGCGAAGCGAAGGCTCCACTCGTGAGCCAATCGTTGTACTGTGAATTGCACGCTGTGGTCGGAAGGTTGTACTGGCAGCTCACGTCGGCAGAGAGCCCGACGTTGATGACAGGGTTGGGCCCAGTCACCTTCCAGTGCTGGAAGTCGTTCCCTGCCAGTGCCTGGTTCCAGGTCTTCTGTTGGTTCCATGGGAAGACGTTGGTCGCCACCGGGTTGTCGGGCGTGGCGCCGAGGCCCCCGATAATGATCAGGTACGGCCTCTGCTGCGCTACGATATCGACCATCTTCTTCGCCAGCGCCTCCCTCTCGGTGACGCTGAACGAGCCGGCGTACTGTGCGGCGAGGTTATTGTAGGTCGAGTTCTGGAAGTATGCGTAGTTGTTCCCGAATGGCGGGAAGTCTGCGGCCGGGTTGTTCGACAAATAGTTCACGACATTGGAGGTGCCAAAGTCTGGCAGCACGGTGCCTCCGCCCCAGCCGATGAAGACGGCGTCATAGCCGCCCGCACTGAACAGCTGGCCGCACCCGCCCGAAGGACAGGTGGTTGGCCATATCCTGTCGACCAGAGGACCGAAGGACATGAAGACTAATCCTGCACCAATGTTGTATGACGCGTACGAGTTCTGGATGATTTCCGCCCACTGCACCCTCACTGGGTTGGTGTTCGGTGCGATCATCGTGAAGCTGAAGTAGGGTCCGCTGGTTGCCGTCTGCGCAGCCACGGGGGCCGGGAATGCTGATGAGATTAGGATGAAAGAGACGGCTGCAAGTATTGCGCCTGTAGCTGTTGGTTTAATGGACTTAGTGTCCAAATATCTCTTCGGGCGCCCAAGACCCCGTTATTCTATATATGCATATTTACCTAGAGAGCGCGCCCCGATTTGAAGCGCCAACGCTGAAGGCGGCGCGGTATTGCGGCCTGCTACTTACAAGAACTTCTCCGCGAAGTGGCAGGCAACATAGTGCCCGGCCTCGAGCTCGCGCAGCTCCGGCTCCTTCTCCTTGCAGATGTCCGCGGCGTAAGGGCATCGCGGATGGAACCTGCACCCCGATGGAGGGTTGACGGGGCTGGGCACGTCGCCTGGGAGAACGATCCGTTGCCTCCTCTTCTCCGGGTCGGGGATCGGGATCGCCGATAGGAGCGCGATGGTGTAGGGGTTCAGGGGCTTCTGGAAGATCCTCTCTGCGCTGGAGTACTCGAAGACCCGACCGAGGTACATGACGGCGACGTGTTTGCTTATCTGCCTTACTGAGCTCAGGTCATGCGAGATGTAGAGGAACGAGACCCCGTTCTCCTTCGCCAGCTTCTCGAGAAGGACTAGCACCTGCGCCCGAATCGAGACATCCAGAGAGGATACCGGTTCGTCGGCGACCACGAACTTCGGTTCCGTCGCCAACGCTCTCGCTATTGAAATGCGCTGTCTCTGTCCGCCGGAGAACTCGTGGGGGTATCGCTCGGCGTGGTACTCCTCGAGCCCCACCATAGTCAGAAGCTTGTAGACCCGCTCCGTCCACTCGCTCTTCTGGATGTGGCCATGGATGTTGAACGGTTCGCTGATGATGTCGAACACGGTCATCCTGGGGTCGAGGGACCCGTAGGGGTTCTGGAAGACCATCTGCATCCCGCGCCGGATGTACTTCTTGTCTTCCGAGGTCCCCTTGGCGAGGGTCTCGTAGATTTCTTTTCCTTCGAAGAACACCTTCCCTTTGTCGGCGGGTTCGAGGTCCAGCACCACCTTCCCGAAGGTCGTCTTCCCGCACCCGCTCTCTCCCACCAGCCCGAAGATCTCTCCCCTCTCGATCGAGAGGTCGACCAAGTCCACGGCGTGGACCTCGCCCACAAGCTTCTTGAGAAGGACCCCGCGCGAGTAGACAGGGAAGTGCTTCACTATCCCTTCCGCACGTAGGACTGGTTCAGCCAACGCTCAGCTTCAGCTCCTTCCACCTGTGGCACGCGACCATGCGCCCCGGGCCTCCGCTCTCCCAAGGGGGAATCTGCTCTTTGCACTTTTCAATCACATACGGGCACCGCGGGTGATATCTGCACCCCGTCGGAGGCTCGATCAGGTTGGGGATATTCCCCGGAATCGGGACGAGCTCCTTGGTGACATCGGTCCGGGGGATGGATGCTAGCAACGCGCTGGTATAGGGGTGGCGAGGGGAACGGAATAGGTCCGCCGTGTCTGCATTCTCGGCTCGCATGCCCGCGTAGAACACCACCACCCTCTTCGTCGTCTCCGCAATGATCCCCATGTCGTGGGTGATCATTATCAGGGCCATCTTCAGCTCCTTCTGAAGGCTGCCGAGGAGCTCGAGGATCTGAGCCTGAATGGTGACGTCCAGGTTGGTGGTGGGCTCGTCGGCGATCAGGAGCTCGGGCTGGCCCGCCATGGCTCTGGCTATGGCTACCCTCTGCTTCATTCCTCCGCTGAGCTCGTGGGGGTATGCTTTCATGCGGGTTTCTGGTTCCGAGATGCTGACTAGTTTCAAGAGCCCAAGGGCCTCCTTCTTCGCTTCGTCCTTGGTCACCTCTTTGTGGGCCCGTATGACCTCACTCAACTGGAATTCAACAGTATAGAGAGGGTCGAGCGATGAGTTCGGGTCCTGGGAGACGTACCCGATCTTCTTCCCTCGAATCTTCCTCAGATCCTTCTCCGACCTCCCGACCAGGTCCTCGCCGCGGTATACCACCTTCCCCGAAACGATTCTGCCCGGCCTCGGAATGACTCCGAGGACCGAAAGCGCGGTGATGGTCTTCCCCGACCCGGACTCTCCGACAAACCCGAGCGAACCCCCCTCTTCGATCTCGAAGCCTACCCCGTCCACGGCCTTCACAACCCCGGCTTCGGTGAAGAAGTATGTCCTAAGGTCCTCTACGCTCAGCAATGTACCCATTCCGGTCTTACTCCCTTAGCCTCGGATTGAGCGCGTCAGAAAGCCCGTCCCCCAGCAGGTTGAAGCCCAGGACCAGGAGGACCACCACGAGCCCAGGGAAAGTGGCCACCCACCACGTCTCCCGGATGGTCGCGAATCCCTCTTGGATGAGTAGGCCCAGGGTGGAGACGTTGGGGGTCCCGAAACCAAGGAAGGAGATCACGACCTCGACGAGTATGTTGGTGGCGATGAGGAGGGAGGAGTAGACGATTACCGGTGAGAGTATGTTCGGAAGGATGTGCCTGAAGAGTATTCTTGCTCTTCCAGCACCTATTCCCTTCTCGGCCTGCACGAATTCGAGTTCTCGCACCCGCAGAATTTCTCCTCTCGCCACGTAGGCGATGCCTGACCACCCGAACACCCCGAGTATGACGACAATGAGGGTTAGCCCGAACCCTTGCGCGACAAATAGAATGAATATTCTGGCAAACAGGAGGATGAATACTAGGACGGGAATCACCAGGAATACCTGGGCCAGGCCAAGAAGGAGGGCGCTCCCGATGCCCCTGGCGTACCCAGCGGCTGCTCCCACCAGGATCCCGATGACCACGCTGATCGCTGTGGCCCCGAGGCCGACGTAGAGGTCGTTCGGTATGCTGTGCAGAATCTCGCTGTAGATGTCGATCCCTGAGCGCTCGGTCCCGAGGGGGTGGGCCCAACTCTGGAACGGCGGCATGGCGACGCAGTTCTGGTAAAGGCAGACGAACGACCGGGGAGGATATGGGGCGAAGAAGTACCCATAGATGGACACGAAGATGAAGAACAGGATTAGCGCAAGCCCGGCAAGGCCGATCTTGTTCCGGCGGAGCCTCCTCCACGCGACCGCCCACTGGCTCGCGGACCTCCGCCTCTTCACAGGCGCGCTCATTCTATTCTCACCCTCGGGTCGAGGACCCCGTAGACCAGGTCGGTGATCAGGTTGGCGACCAGGGCCATGATGGTGATTATCATTGTTATCCCCTGGATGACCGGGAGGTCGAGCACCGAGGCCGCCTGGACGAACTGATATCCGAGCCCGGGCCATGAGAACGTGGTCTCCGTCGCCGGCGCGCCGCCCAGGGCGAGAGCGAACGTAAGGCCCACAATCGTGACAACCGGGGTGACCGCGTTCTTGAGCGCGTGCCTGTAAGTGACAGATCTTTCTGACACCCCGCTCGCGCGGGCGCCCAGCACGTAGTCAGACCTCAGGGTCTCGACCATGTTCGCCCTGAGGAGCCTCACGAAGACCGCCAGCGACGCGAAGGTGAGCACCGCGACCGGCATAATGAGGTGGGCGATGTTGTCGAAAACGATGTTCCCCCCGATATATGGGGGGTATGGAGAGATTGCTCCAAACGACGGGAGCAGCCTAAAGTCTAGAGAAAAGATGAGGATCAGGATTATCCCTAGCCAGAACACAGGGATTGAGAACCCGAAGATCGCCGTGGTCGTGATTGTGGCGTCTCCTTTGCTTCCAGGGTGCTTCGCTGAGTACACTGCGATGGGTATCGCGAGGGCGAGGGAGAAGAAGAGAGAAAGCAGTTGAAGTTCGAGCGTTGTCAGCACCCAGGGGCCTATGAGCGCCGACACCGGTCCGCCAAGCACCAGTGACTGCCCCAGGTTCCCCTGGACGAAGTCTGACAGCCAAAGGAAGTAGCGGACGTAGACAGGGTCGTTCACGTGGTAGAAGTTTATCAAGAACTGCTGCTGCGCCGGCGTCAGATTCCTTATCCCCTGCCTGACCAGCTCAATCGGGTTCCCAGCCGCGTTCGTGATGTAGAAGACAAGGACCGAGACCGCGAGGAACACTGGTATCATGAACAGTATTCGCCGGATCACGTAGACCCACGGACTGGCCATGTACCTGACACAACCGGTGGAAACTCGGCAATAAATACTATTACCAAGCGGGGCGCCCGAATGGACGGACGAGAGAAAGCATCGCTTGTCGCCCTTGTGGTCTCGGCGTTGGTCGTCGCGGCGACCATTGTGCTCCCGGCGCTCTCTTTTCCTCAGACCGAAAGCCTGGCGGGCCCCCAGGCACCCTACGACGGGTCTTCCTACACCATCAGCGCCTACTACATCCCCACCGTTCCGGCGGGGGTCCCCGTTGAAGTGCAGCTCTCCGGGTACGCGCCGGGGACCGTGATCCTCTCGCTCTTCCCCACCACCCAGAATGACATCGCACCGGCAGGCTCACCAATCATCACCTTCCAGTCACCCACCAAGAACAATGTCTCCGGCTCTTTCACTTCCCCCACAACCCAGCCGTACGGGATCTACGTCGTCTCCTACAACAACACCGGGTACCGGCTGAGAGTCAACTCGGAGTGGTCGCCCTACTACGTCGTGCGTATCTATACCTACCCGGCCGTGTTCGCGGTTATCGTGTGCACCATCTTCCTGTACTACTTCCGCCAGACCGCGGCACGACGGAAGGCGGAGAGGGAAGTCATGGAGTCGATCGGCAGGCTGGGAAAGAGGGAGCAGCAGTTCCCTGCGAGGAAGGCTGCCACTGAGGTCAGACTCTGGCAGCCAGCCCGCCCTTACGGGCAGCGATGGTAAAAATCGGTATAAGCCTGAACGGGCAGTTAGGCAGCCCGTTAATGAGCAAGACCCAACTCTGGGTGGGAGGGGTCTTCGTCATCTACTTCGTGGCGTTCTTCGTCGCGCCGATCGTCCCGTTCAGGGTGAGCGTATCCATTCCCGGGGCGTACCGGAGCGGCTATACCGTCTGTTTCCCGGGAGGCTATCTCCCTCCCGGCGTCCAGCCGACCGAGGAGGAACAGAGCTGTCTCGCCAGTTATGCCCTCCCCGACGCTGCCGTCGACGGCTACGCGACCCCCGCCTACCGGGCGTTCGGGTTAGGCCAGCCCCCTTTCCAGCGCGTTGAAGTGGTGTCACGGGGGAATCACTCAGCCCTGCTCTACTTCGACGGCAGCTCTCTCCAGGCAGCTGAAGAAATCAACTCCCCGAGCGTCCAGTTCAACCCGCCGTCGGTCGTCGAGTTCTACATAGCACCTGTCTATTCGTCTGACTTCGGCTTCATCAACATCACCATCCAGGTGCGCAACGTCGGCGTCAACAGCATAATGAACCCCACAGTCTATCTGTCGATGGCAGGCTTCAGTTCGAACACGACCGCGGGTGCTCTGACCTGGATAGAGCCGCGCCTCGTTGGTGGTTGCCCAGCCGTCTGGGCTCCCGCGGCCTACTGTGCCGTCACCCAGGTCGTTAGGAATCAACTTCCGGCGAACGCGTCATTCAATTATTACGCGGAAATAAGGGGGTATGACCAGACAGGATACTTCGTCTACAGGCAGGGCTTCGGGGAGGCCTACCCCGAAGGGGGGGTCGGTCCCATCTGGGTCGACAGGTTCATCGGCCTGGTGGACAGAGCGCGGGCACAGGCGCAACTCAACGAAAGCTCCACCCTCGATGCTTTTGCCGCGCTCAGGTTCCGCGACGCTGCACCCAACTTCCAGATATCGGACTACGGCTTTCAGGGCGACGTCGCGAGCTTCTTCGGGGGGAACAAGAGCACCATCGCAGTCGAAGAACTGCTCCTCTACCCAGGGCGCCTCTCTCCGACTGCCTTCGCCGCCTTTCTCTCGACCTACGCACCCACCCACTGGAGCGCCCTGACCGACCCCACCTTCACGAAGTTCGGATACTTTGTGGGCCACTCGACCTACTATGAGATACTTCTTCCATGCTCCGTCTACGAGATTCCGGGCCCAGGGATCAACATCACCCAGTACTTCCAGAGCCAGGGGTGCAGGACCATCGTGCAGCCTGCGGTGACCTGGCTGGTCCTGATCTTGAGCAGTTAGTTCAGCCTGGCGCCCGGAGACGCCTCTCTGGCAGACTCAGGCGGGGGTAGTCACGGCGTCACGGCCTCGGAGCCAGGCTCTCTGACCCCGCCTCTCGACCTCGATTTCAGGGTCACGTATGCGAACCAGGCGTTGAGCGCCACCAGCACGATGGCAAGGACTTGAACCCAGTCCAGGGTCAGTGGGCTCACCAGTCTGGCGTTGTTCCCGGTCATGGTGAAGACTCTTGTCAAGAGCCCGTAGCTGAAAGAAGGGTCGTAGGTGCACATCCCTGCGCAGGCATCATGAGGGGATGACGCGTAGGAGGTCCTCCAGGAGATGTCCTGCAGTACGAAATAGAGCGCCGCCAGGAGCACGAGGTCTGCTGCGATGACCTTGTACCAGAGCTTCATTCAGGGAGGGACTGATTTGGCTCATTAAAAAAGCGCTGGCTCATCAAATGTTTAACCGCACCATGTCGGAGAGGAGCTCCGGATGAAGGCGTCCTCCAAGACCACTGTAGTCTATGTCGCCGCCTTCGTGGTTCTCCTGTTCTGGGCGTATTTCGTCCAGGCAGACACGCGAAGGGTGGACGGGACGAGCATGCTCCCCACGCTGGAAGGGGGGGACCTTGTCGTGATCCAGAACGCCCCCATCAGCGACATCCATGTGGGAGACATCATAGTGTATAGCGGACTCTGTTCCACCAGCGGACTGTCTGTCGTCCACAGAGTGATACAAATCACCAGCGGTGGGGGGCTGATCACAAAAGGGGACAACAACCCCGAGCCCGACCAGTATCAAGACCAGATTGCAACGGGTCCGATAACACAGCAGTGCCTTGAAGGGAAGGTGGTCTTTGTGATCCCCTACGTGGAACTCCTCGCGTACTATGTCGACGTCTACCATCTCCCGCAGTGGTTCAACTATCTCCCTTCGATCCTCATCCTGGCAGTCGTCTTCTTCTCGGTGCTCGGCGGGGTCGAGGAAGAAGAGGGAAAGGACGTCGCTCACGACCCGAGCACAACCGGGGCTTCATAGAGCCAGAGCAGATCTCTAGTCCGGCAGAGCCGTCCCCGGTTCTTGCGGGTTGCCGGACTCCGCAGGCGTGGGTCTGCCGGCTTGCAGCTGGAGGGAGACGAGACTAGATCTTTGCCTCGACGTCGTAGAGCTTGACAATGCTGTCAGAACTCGAGAGAAAATAGCTGTCCTTGGGCAGATACACGGTCTTGTCGGCATTCGGCCCCGCGAAGTCCCTCATCGCCTTCATCGACCTCCAGAGTGTGACGACGAGGTATTCGGTTAACTCCTGCGAGTCCCTCACCAGAACGTAGGCGCCGATGACCCCCTTCGCCTTCCTGAGCTCTTTCAGGCCGGTCCCTTTGATGTACTTGAGGTAGGCGACCCTGTACTCCTTCCGCGTGGTGCCGTGCCAGACTCTCGCAATCATGTCCAGATGGGCACCGTATCGCCTCAGGCTAGAAGGGTAAGTCCGCTGCCTTCACAAGACGTTCGGGGTCCTGCCATTTCCCGACTGCGTGCCCTCATCAACCTGAGACGAACTCCGTCTTTGGCGCCTTATATACCCTTTATATATAGTGCTTTTTGCCCGCTTTATATGCCTCAGACAAAGGCGATCGTCAGCATCGAGAACGTCGTGGCTTCCGCTTCTATCAATCAGACCGTCGACCTCAACCTCATCACCAAGAACTTCGTCACGGTCGAGTACCACCCCGACCAGTTCCCTGGCCTGGTCTTCAGGCTGAGGAATCCGAAGACCGCCACCCTGATCTTCAGCTCGGGGAAGATGGTATGCACTGGCGCAAAGTCGGAGGAGCAGGCGCGGAAGGCGGTGGAGGAAGTCGTAAGGCAGCTCAAGAAGGGGAAGATCCCCATCAAGAACGAAGCGGTGGTGGAGATACAGAACATCGTCGCCTCGGCCAGCCTCGGAGGAAAGGTCCACCTCGAAGAGGCAGCAAGGGTGCTGCCAAAATCGATGTACGAACCCGAGCAGTTCCCCGGCCTGATCCACAGGATGGCGGACCCCAAGACGGTGATACTGCTATTCGCGTCAGGGAAGCTGGTATGCACCGGGGCGAAAAAAGAGAGCGAAGTCTATCGCGCGGTCAACAACCTACACGTGACCCTCGAAGAGAAGAACCTCATGGTATACTGAGAGGTTCTTTCTCCCTAATTTTCTGTGCTCCAATCAAAGGCAGACGGAGTTGACTCCCTGCGCCCCACGGCGGGCCGGCTTACCGTCTCCCCACTGATTTCGTAATCGCCTTCAGGTTCTCCTTGCTGATTAGCTCCATCGAAAAGAGGGCGTCTGCGAGCTCGACGACGTCGGTGACCGAGTGTAGGGTTATCCCTCTCTTGCTAAGCCTCTCCCGCGCGCCTTCCAGCCTGTCGATCGCAACCACGGCCGCTCTCACCTTTCCTCCTTCGTCCTCGATGGCATCGGCCGCCGAGAGAATGGTCTTCCCCGACGTGGCGAGGTCTCCGATCACTACCACCTTCCATCCCGGCCTGACCTCTCCTTCGACGAGGCGTTCGTTCTCCCCCTTGTGCAACCTGGTATATGCCAGCGGCTTGCGGAGCGCCAACGCAATTGGGGATGCGAGCACGAGCCCACCTATGGGGACGGCGCACAGGGCGTCTGCCTTCGCAACCTTCCGGGAGACAAGCTCAGACATCGCGTCCACCAGCATTCGGAATATGCCGGGGTAGCTCGGCAGGCCCCTGAGGTTCACGTAGTAGGAGCTGTCCCTTCCGTCTGGGAGGGTGAAGGTCCCAAACTGGATGGCCCCAGCTTTCATGAGCCCTTCTGCGATTTCGTTCAGCCGGCTCCGACGCTTCTTCCACGCCATCGCCCGCGCGGCGCGTCTTGCGCTTAAAAACCAACCCTGCGGGGAACCTGGCGGATGCCTGAACTCTGGATCCCCTACGGGAACGTAGAGACTCTGGTCACCCTTCAGGCTGAGAACCTCGGAGCCGTCGCGGAGAACTCCGCCGAAGGGGGAACCGTCGACTTCCCGAGGGTGATCGAGCTTGTCAAAGGGACCCCCCAGATCTTCGTCTGCGACCCGGCCCCGCCGACGATTGAGCTGCTGAAAGGAATCGTCCCGGCCCTCGGCGAGAACCAGGGCCTCAGGATCTACTCGCCGGCACCTAAGAGGGTCGAGAGCGCGGTCCCCGGGCTGAAGGGGAGAATCACCACCCTTCCGCCTCCCCTCCTTGCAGGCGAGGGAGAAGAACCCGCCTTCGCGCAGCCGTTGCTGGATGCAGGCCCCAAGATCTTCTTCGGCTCCGCCAGGCCTGATCCTTTCTACGGCATCTCGGATGCGAAGGTGGAGTCCTGCCTCAACTGGGTGGCAGGCTCCCAGGCCGCGACTGCGAAGGCAATGAGGGGGATGGAGCCCCATCCGTTCCAGAAGACGGAAGGTTACGAGAAGATTGAAGAGATCGTCAGCAAGATGGGAGGTGCGAAGTTCCTCACAGCAGTCCCCAGGGGAGGAAGGCTCTGGACGGTGATGGAGGATGCGCCCTTCGACGCGATAAAGAACGGATTTGCCAAGACCGCAATGCCCCCAGCAAGGGGACTGGTGGTGGGCGCCGGAGGAAGAGGCTACGACGACACCCTCTCTTCCGCAGTCAGGGGGATTTGGAGCGCAATCAGCGGTGTGAGGAAGACCGGCACGATTCTCCTCGTCTCAGAATGTCCGGACGGAGTCGGTTCGGCAGCCCTCGAGATGCTCGTCACAGGGAGGATGGAAGGGGAGAAAAGGCGCGAGCGCTACGTCGATGGCCTGGAGGAGGTCTTCTACCTGAACAAGCTGAAGGATGAGTACGACGTCCTGCTCCTTTCTGGGCTCCCTGAAACCTACACACGCTCCAAGCTCGGGCTCACGACGGCCAAGGGCTCGGCAGAGGCTGTTGGGCGGGTGCTGAACAAGGTGGGTAGGTCAGGCAAGCTCAACGTCGTCCCGCGCGCGCCGGAGTGCCTGGTTGAGTCGGGCTGAACCCAGCCGCGCCCGAGCCGCCCGGCGCTGGCAATCGAGCCCAACTGGCGAGCTGAAGCCAAGGGGCAGGTGCGCCCTAGGACCAATCGTGTCACGGCGACCGGCGGTTTCCGGGTACCTCCCTCTGATGCGGCTGCAGGCCTGAGGGCCGTCGGATCTCTGGCCTTCGCAGATCAGGTATCAGAGAGCGGAGTGCTCGCCATTGGCGAGCTCCCACTGGCAATTCAGGCCGTTTCCGAAATGATTGCGATTCTGGAACGCCTCTCCCCGAGGCATAAGACCCGAACCTAGGGAAGAGGGAACGTCGCTATGCTGTGAGGTACCGGCAGGGCCAGGAAAGCAAGCGCCAGAGTGGCTACGAAGATCCACCGCCTCGCGGTGGAGAGGGGAGACACTTCGTCCAGGAGCTTCAGCTTCGCAGGCCTCCCCGCCAGTAAGAGCGCGACGATGGCAATGGCCCAGTAGATGGCGAAGTCCACATCCACCATGAGCAGGAAGAGGACGCTCAGGTAGGTGCCGGCCCTGGCTGCCCTTCCGCCCCAGGCGATGGTGATCAGGTACCCTCCGTCGAAGATGGCCATGGGGAGGAGACAGATGAAGACGAGGATGAACCCCACGCTCGCTGCGTCAGCTATGGGGGAGGCGAGGAGGGCTCCGGCCCCGACCTTCGGAAGGAACGGCCCGAGCACCGCTGCCAGGGACGTTTCGATCGTACTAGGGTTGGTGACGTAGGTTGAGTTCGAGCTGTGGACCCACTGATAGAGGACCGGCGAAGGGACTGAGGTGAGGTTGCCCACCGCGCTCATTACGATCGCCACCACAAGCATGGCAAGGGGACCCGCTACAACGGTGTCAAAGAGGGCGTCTCTGTTGAGGGCAGCAATCTTTTGCGAGGCCACGAACCCGAGGGACGGGAGGAACGGAGGGAGGAGCGGGACCCCAGGGATGGCGAAGCTCCCGGCATGGCCTCCCCTCCTCTTCTGGCTCACCATGCGCTGGGCGAGCTCGTGCACCCCCAGGAGGGTCGCGACCCCCAGGACGAAAGTGAAGAAGACGAAGTAGCCGGATAGTGACGGAGCCTCCTGCTCGTACCCGATCCGCTCTATCAGGGCGAACACGACGAGGGAGGCCAGTGTGAACAGGGCGAAGAGGACCGGCACCCTCGAGCTCTTCTGCGGCGCGGGGTCTTCCTTTCTGAGCTGGAGGACGCATTCCTCCTTCGTCCCCGTCAGCTCGGGCCGGTACCCACGCGACTTTACATCCGCCTCGATGTCCGCGAACTTCGCCTTGGTCCCTTCATCGTAGGGTATCTGGAACTCGAGCTCGCCGTCAGGGAGAGAGAAGAATTCTTTGACAGCGAACCTCGAACGGACCAGAGCCTCGAGCTCCCGAAGGGTATCAGGCAACTCTGACCAGGGCGGAGCCGTTCGATAATAAGGAGTTGGGAATTCTCGTAAGCTTTAACCGGCAGCCACCGTGATGATTTAGTGGGCTTGCAGAAGGTCGTGGTCGCGAGGGTAGGGGACTACCAGATCAGGCGGTGCGAGAGGGAAGACATCCAGGCAGTGATCAACATCAACGCGGAGGCGCTTCCTGAGCACTACTCTGACTACTTCTACTACGAGATTTTGGCCGAATTCCCGGAGACGTTCCTGGTCGCGGATCTCGACGGGGCGCTGATTGGCTATGTGATGTGCAGGATAGAGTACGGCTTTTCGCACCTCAAGAGACTCGGGCTCGCGAGGAAGGGGCACATAGTCTCCATTGCGGTGAGGGAGCAGCACCGAGGGAAGGGGGTGGGGACGATGCTGATGCGGACATCTCAGGAGGCGATGACCGCGAAGACGGCTACGGAGTCGTACCTCGAAGTGCGGGTGACAAACTCCGAGGCGATAGCCCTCTACCAGCGAATTGGATACAGGGTGACCAGCCGCCTGGAGGCGTACTACAAAGACGGCGAAGCGGCCCTGGTCATGGCCGCCCCTCTCGGCCAATGAGTAGCGCCCCGTTCTTGGGCCTGGCCGAGGCGCTGGAGGGAGTCAAGGGGACGGCCAGCAAGAACGAGAAGGTGGCGATCCTAGCGGAGTACCTGAAGAAGCTCGAGCCTGGCGATGCCCTAGTGGCCGCCAGGGTGGCATCGGGGAGGTCGTCGGAGAGGGGGAGCAAGGACGAGGCTCAGGTGGGGTACTCGACTCTGCTCGATGTACTCAGGGAGGTCACCGGCGCCACGAGGGAGCAGGTCTCCCGGGTCTACCTCAAGCATGGCGACCTGGGGGAGGTCGCTGAAGACCTCCTGGGCGACAAGAAGGAGAGGTCCCTCTTCGAAGAACAACTGACCCTTTCCGCCCTCGGGGAGGCCTTCGAGAGGCTCCGATCGACCAAGGGGCAGGGGTCGGCCGCCGCGAAAAGAGGGATCGTGAAGTCCCTCATCCTTTCCGCGACCCCCCTGGAGGGGAAGTACATCGTGAAGGCGCTCACGGGCGAGATGAGGACCGGGCTTGTGTCCGGGTTGTTGGAGGAGGCAATCGCGTCGGCCTACGGCCTGTCCAAAGCTGACGCCTCGCGGGCGCATATGGTGCTCGGAGACATCGGGGTGTTCGCGAACCGGGCGGCTGAAGGCAGCGTCGGCGGTGTGAAGATGACCCCGTTCCGCCCGGTGAACTTCATGCTCGCTGAGCCGTTTGCGACGGCGAGGGAAATCGCAGACCACTTCGGCAGGCAGGTCTATGCCGAGTACAAGTACGACGGCATAAGGGCGCAGGTGCACAAATCCAAAGGGGAGGTCCGGGTCTACTCCCGGAGGCTCGAGGATGTCACCCCGAGCTTCCCGGAGGTCGTCGCTGCGTTCGCACGCGCCAGGGGGGAGTTCATCCTCGATGGCGAAGCAGTCCCCTTCGCCGACGGGCGTCCCCTTCCGTTTCAGCTCCTCCAGAGGAGGCTGCGGAGGATGGAGGACTTCGAAGAGGCTAGGAAGAACGCGCCCATAACGTACTTCGCTTTCGACATACTGTACCGGGACGGCAGGGAGGTCGTGGACTCCCCGCTTGCCGAACGGCGCAGGCTGCTGAAGACGGCCCTCGACGGGACTCCGGCGAGGATGGCGGAGACGTCCGATGTCGCTTCCGAAGCGGAAATCCAGAACGCTTTCAGGCGGAGCAGGGACCTCGGATATGAGGGGCTCGTCGTCAAGGACCCGGAGAGCGCCTATGCCATGGGGAAGCGTGGGTCAGGGTGGGTGAAGCTGAAGGAAGAGCTCGACACCCTGGACGTCGTGATCGTGGCGGCAGAGTATGGCCATGGAAAGCGGGCAGGGGTCATCTCGGACTACACCTTCGCAGTCCGCGACGGGGACGCCCTGAGGACCGTGGGCAAGGCGTACAGCGGGCTCACCGACGAGGAGATCGAAGAGATGACGCGGAGGCTCAAAGGAATCACGACCAAGGACTTCGGGTACAGGCGCCAGGTGAAGCCGGAGATCGTGGTCGAGGTGGCCTTCGACAGCGTGCAGAGGAGCGACAGGCACGACGGCGGGTACGCCCTCCGCTTCCCGAGGATCAAGCGGATAAGGACCGACAAGTCGGTGGCAGACATCGACACCATCGACAAGGTGGAAAAGATCTTCTCGGGGCAGAAGCTCAAAGTGGAGAAGTGACCCACGGGGTGCGTCTTGGAGCTTAAATGCGCCCAGGGGGTCTGGCGTGTCGGTTGTACGCCCAGCTTCTCATCGCCGCGTCCTTCGTAATCGCTTCCTACACCGACGTTAAGGAGAGGGCAGTCAGCGACCTGGCTTGGATCCCGGCGCTGGCGGGGGCTGGATACATCTTCTATGAGCTGTACGCCAGGTCGGCGACGGGGACGCTCGAATTCCTTCTCATCAAGGTCGCCCTCATCGGAGGGATCGCGATCGGGTTCGCGCTTCTCGGCGGGATTGGTCAGGCAGACGGGATAGCTATTGCCTTCGTGGCTGCAGACCCCTATGTCCTGTCTCCTCTCGCCCCCCTGTTCGCGACCGCAGCGGTTGCTCTGGTGCACATCGCGTACGAACTCGCAGCCGGGAACGCAAGAGGAGCGAAGACCATCCCCATGGCCCAGTTCCTGAGCGAGAAGCGGTGGATCCCGAAGGCCATCGTTTCAGACGAGGGCAGGACGGAGGTGAGCAGCGACGTCAACGTGGCCCGCGAGGAGGTGGAGGCGGCCAGCAAGCCCGGGGCCAGCGTGGAGGTGAAGTACGGCGTCCCCACGGTCGCCTACCTCGGACTCGGGTACGTCATCTACCTCGCCTATCTTCTGGCGTTCAACTACTCCGCATTCGCAAGCCTGCCATGAAGAACACGGACTACCTCATCTGCCTGGTCACGAGGAACGGTGTGACCACGAGGTTCGCCAGAGACAGCGGCGGGTGGGTGCAGACGTCACCCGCAGGCATAAGGCGCAGGTGCACGGCGGAACAGGTGCTGAACCACCTCCTCCCTGCGCTGGTGCTCGGGGGCTCGGTCCTGAGGGCCGAGGTCAGGCTGAAGCCCGGAAAGCACTTTCATGGGCGTATCGAGCGACTGAGAAAGCGGACTTGGACAGGTTATATCCGCACAGCCGAGAGCGTCTGGCGCAGCATGGTGTTCATCGTCCTTGAAGGGTTCTCGGGGACCGGCAAGACTTCGCTCGCGATAGGCCTGGAGAAGCGCGGTTGGATCAGGCTCCAGGAATCTGCCCACGCTGTCCCGCGGGACGTCCCGGTGGCTGACAGGGCGGACACCGCCGCAGACTTCAGCCTCCTGGGCGCGACGATGATGTACAGCTCTGTGATTTCGAAGCTGAGGCAGACACGGAACATCGTGTCTGAGGGGTACCTGCTGGGGGACCTTGCCTACGCGAAGATCAGGTACGAGCTGAAGAAGAGCGACGCCTATCCGGACATGGTCCGCATCGTGAAGCGGGTGCTTGAGGTTCCCGGCATGAGGCCCGACCTCTACATCCAGCTGAAAGCCGAGATCGACACGATAAACCACAGGCAGATGAACAAGGACGAGCGCGAAAGGAACGTGACGGAGTTCTTCAGGACGAGGTACTACACCGCCCTCGCCGAAATCCATCACGACCTGAACGAAGAGAACACTGAAACCGTCGAGACCGATTCGAACGAAGACGCAGCACTGCAGACCATACTCGAGATACTCGGCAGGCGCAGAGTGATCTAGGCGTGAGACCCTATGAGTGGGAGCGGGTCCTGTTCGCTGCCACCGAACGCGTCAGACGGAAGGTCGCACAGCTGTCGAAGACAGAGGAAGGGGGGAGGAGCCTAGGGGTGGGCGCATCCGGTGACACCACCATCTACGCAGACAGGACGGCGGAAGACGAAATCCTGAGGGCGCTGGAGAAGGCAGGTCCCACAAGAGTCCTCAGCGAGGAGGCTGGGTCGGTCGGGGACGCGAGGGCGCATACCCTGGCGATCGTAGACCCCCTCGACGGCTCCTCGAACTTCGAGCACGGCATCCCGTTCTACTGCACTTCGGTGGCTATCGCCGAAGGGGGGTCGTTCGAGGACATCACGGTCGGAGTGGTCCGTGACCTGGTGTCAGGAGACGTCTACTCGGCAGTAAGAGGGAGCGGGGCCCGGAAGAACGGGAAGAGAATCCGCGCGAGCAAGACGGACAGCCTTTCTGAGGCGGTGGTGGGGATTGACCTCAGCAGGGGCGGGAGGGGCATCATGCGGCGCCTCGCGCCGCTGGTGACGGCTGCAAGGCGGCAGGTTCACTTCGGGGCGAACGCCCTAGAACTGTGCTACGTGGCCGAAGGGAGGACAGATGCCTTCGTCGACCTGAGGGGGACGATCAGGATTACCGACGCGGCGGCGGCCCTTCTGATAGCCCGGGAGGCTGGGGGTGCGATCACCCAGGCAGATGGCAGGAACCTGGACCCGGTCTTCGACCTCGCCCACAGGCTCAGCTTCGTGGCCTCGGCCAACCCGAAGCTCCACAAAGAGATATTGGAACTGATCGGCAGAGGCGCAGGGGGAGGGTGAAAGCGGCCTGAAGGTGTCGATAATCGTCGGTACTCGCCCGCAGATAATCAAGAGCGCCCCGGTGTACCACGCGTTCGTCGAGAAGGGGATCGAATGCGACATCGTGAACACCGGACAGCACTACGACTACGAGATGAACAAGGTCTTCTTCAAGGAGCTGGACCTGCCGGACCCGTCGGTCGACCTGGATGTCGGAGCCGGGACCCCCAACGAGCAGGTTTCCTCCATCATTGGGGGGCTGGGGACCCGCTTCAGCACAAGCAGGCCCGACCTGGCCATCGTCCCCGGAGACACCAACTCGGCACTGGCCGCCGGGGTCGCCTGCTCGAAGTCGGGGGTGCCGGTCGCCCACCTGGAGTCCGGGTGCAGGTCCAACGACTCCCGGATGGCTGAGGAGGTGAACAGGAGGATACTCGACCACATGTCGCAGGTCCTCCTCTGTCCGACAGCGTCGTGCGTGAAGAATGTCAGGTCAGAGAAGGTCCTCGCGGAGAGGGTGGCGAACGTAGGAGACACCATGTACGACTCGCTGCTCAGGTTCATGCCTTCGCTAGAGATGATTGACGCGGCTTCGAAGCACGGTCTGCAGGAGGGAGGGTACGCGTTCATGACGCTGCACCGCGCCGAGACCGTCGACGACCGCGAGACCCTGGAGTCGACTCTAGCAGGGGTCGAGTCATTGGGGGTCCCGGTGGCATTCAGCGTCCATCCGCGGACCAGGGAGCGCATGAAGACCTTCGGGATAACCCCGGGGGCCAACATCAGGCTTTTCGACCCTCTCCCGTACGTCGAGACCCTCTCGATGGCCAGCAGGTCCTCATTCGTGATTACAGATTCAGGGGGGGTGCAGAAGGAGGCCTACTGGCTCGGGAAGCCGGTGCTGATTACAAGGAGGACCACCGAGTGGGGGGAGATTGTGAAAGCTGGTGCAGCGTTCGTCGTCGGGACCACGGGGAGTGGAATCAGGAGCGGTTACAGGAAGGTCAGAGGGGTAAGAAAGAGCTCGTTCAGGGCGACAAGGAGGATTTTCGGCAGTGGAAACGCTTCTGCAAACGTGGTCGAGGTGGCGTGGAAGTTCCTGGCAGCCGGCGGAAAGAAGGCAGTTGGAAGCTGAGAAACCCGCCGCAGCACGGAGAGGCAGAATCATCATGCTGCTCACCAACCCCGCGACCTTCGATCAGCGGCCGCTCAAGGAGGCCCACTTCCTCGCGAAGGCGGGGAGGGCGGTCACCATCCTCGCCTGGGACAGGGAGCTTGAAACCCGCTCCGACTCCGCATTCGAGGACGGGGTCATCATCAAGAGGCTGAGGGTGGGGGCCGGGCACGGCACCCCGGTCCTTACGGTCCCCAAGCTGTTCCTCTTCTATCTGTGGTGCCTCGCCCATCTGGCATTTGCAGAGGTCGACGCGATTCACTGCCACGACGTCGACACCCTTCCTGCCGGGTTCGCGGCGAAGGCACTGAGGCTCAACAGGACGAAGCTCATCTACGACATGCACGACCTCCCCGAAGCGTTCCTCCGCTTCTTCCCCATGACGAGGTTCACCCAGGCCGCTTTCCTTGCTTCGTCCAGGCGGCTGGCCGACGCCGTCGTGGTCGTGAATGACAGGTTCGTCTCCTACTTGGCGAGGCTGGGGTTCTCTGTCGAAAGGCTGGTCGTCGTGATGAACGCGCCCCCCTCGGAAAGGGCGCGGGGGCCGAAGGAGCGGGGCGAGAGGTTCAACGTCCTCTACTACGGTTGGCTGGGAGAGGAGCGGGGGGTCAGGCTTCTGATCGACTCGGTCTCCGGGCTTGACGGGGTCACCCTCACCCTCGCCGGGAGGGGGGAGATCTCCGGGTTCGTCAGAGAGGCCAGCGCGAAGAACCCCTCGATCAGATACCTCGGGTGGCTCAAGATGAAAGACCTCGAGGCTGTCATCGAAAAGGCTGACCTCATCCCTTCCCTCTACGAGCCGACAACGAGGAACGCTCTCATGGCCACCCCGGGGAAGCTGTTCACTGCGATGTCGCTCTCGATCCCGTCCCTGGTCCCAAGAGGGACCTACCAGGCTGAAATCGTCGAGAGGTTCGGGTGCGGGGTCATCGTGGACTGGAACGACCCCGGAGATGTGAGAAAGGCAGTCCAAGAACTGGCGACCGACGACAAGATGTACAGGAAGCTGTCTCAGGCGTCCTACGACGCGTTCCACTCGTCGTTCAGCTGGGAGGTCATGGGAGGGCGCCTGGTGTCGGCCTATGAGAAACTGCTCACGTGGGCCTGAGGAGCTCGGCGTAGGCCTCGTTCCACTTCGACGCTACGTTCAGTGGCTCGTTCTCTGCGGGGAGCCCTTCAATCACCTTCCCCTCCCAGTTCACCACTCTGAGGCCGCACGCCAGGGCCTCGAGCGCCGCCTTGCCTACTGAGCGGGCCTCCATGTGCGCCGGCGGCCTCCTCATGTCGATGTAGTAGGCGAACCTCGAAAGGGTCTCGGGCATCTTGCTGTGAGGGACGCTCCACCTGTCGAGCCAGGTCAGGTTTAGCCCGAGCTTCGTGGCCGCCGTCTCGGCCTCATGGTCCATCCCGTACCGGAACGAGACAGCCGACCTCGGGTCAGACGGGGTGCCGCGACGCTTGAAGAGGTCTGTGTCCACCGGGTTTGGTACCCAGACGGCAGAGGAGGGACCCCCCTCAAGCAGGTTCGGAGTGGAGACCGCGATGAAGTCCGCCCTTCTCCATCTTCCCTCCTTCTCTTTCCACCTGCCTTCGATGTCGGTCCCGTGGTAGTGCATCACCACCGGCGTGCCATAGAGTTTCTTGAGCCAGGGGACGATCCTGTCCAACGAGTGGACGTGAACCAGATCGGCTCCCCTCGCCATGACGAGAGCTCTAGCGAAGAACATCACAGCCCCGTCGCCGTAGGCGGTCCCGTAGCTCGTCAGCCCGACTCTATCCGTCGCCTTCCGCGTTATCACCGTGCTCCGAGTGCCGAACCCCCTGTCGGTGAACTTTGCAATCACGCTGGCAACCCCGGCTGTGTTCCAGATGTGAAGGACCTTTGGGCCCAAGCTTTCATCGGCGGCCTGGGCGATTGGGAAAAGGCTTCCGCCAGAGGTAAAATACGGCGGTGGAGACGGCATGGTTGGAGCCGGGTATCTAGCACAACTTGACCTCAAAATTCGGCCTCCGCTCGACCGGCCTGGTCGTCTTTTCTGGGCGCATGGTTAGCGCGTTCACCGGGCTGCTATTCACCGTCATGGCCGCGAGGTCCCTCGGCACGTCCGAGTTCGGGACCTGGGAGGTTGTCGTAACCCTTGTTACCTTCGCGTCGTACCCGGTGGGGACAGTGGCCTACTGGGCGACCCGCGACATCGCCAGGGGGAGGATGGTCGGGAAGACCGCGCTTGCCACAGGGGGGTTGCTGAGCGCCCTGGGTCTTCTGATCTACTTCGGTTTCTCCTTCGTCACCTACTCGAGGATAGCTTCCTCTGTCACCCCCTTCCTGCTGGGGGCGCTCCTGGTGCCTCTCAGCTACTGGAACGCAGCTGCGAGCGCCATAGTGACTGGGTACCGGCCGTCGGTCTACGGGACCTCGCTCATCTTCTCCGAGGTGGCGAAGGTCGCCGTGGCGTTCGAGACGCTGTACATGCTCCACCTGGGAATCAACGGCGTCATAGTCGCGCTCCTGACCGCTTACCTCGTCCAGTCATCGGTCAGCACCTTCATGGTCAGGAACGCCTCCGCCGAGAAGTTCGACCCGGCCGAGGTCAGGAGGTGGGCGAGACTCTCTTGGCTCCCTGCCCTCAGTTACCTAGCCCCATCGCTTGCGGTCGCCGATACCTATGTCGTGGCGCTACTGCACGGCACTTCTGTGGTCGGGGCGTACCAGGCTGCGTTCATAGTGGCCTCGATAGTCACCTATGCGTCCGGGCTCGTCTTCTCGATGTATCCGCTCCTCCTGAAAGGGGGAGACATCCGCCTCCCGGCCGTGAGCCTAGAGTTCTCGCTCCTCTTCGCGATACCGATGGCTGTCGGATGCGGGGTCCTCGCGACACCCATCCTCTATCTCTTCGGCTCCGAATACACCGTCGGCGCACTGGGGCTGGCCATACTCGCGGTCATGTTCGTCTTCAACAACATCTCCCTCCTTCTCGACCAGACTCTGATGGGAACAGAGAAGGTCGACGCAGGACAGACCCCCACACTCAGGAAGCTAGTGGGGAGTAACCTCCTCTTCGTTCCCGTGGCGAACATAGGCTACGGGATGTTCTACCTGGGGACGCTCTTCCTCGCCCTTTCGTTTGCCGCTACGAGCGGGTTCAGCGACTCGGCCGACGTGACGACCTGGGCCCTGACGCAGCTGGTCGCGACCCTGGCGTTCATGTTCGTGAAGCTCAGGCGGGCGAGGGGGGTGGCCATCCTCCGACCAGGAGTCAGCGTCGCATACTACTTCGTCGGAGCGGCCGTGATGGGTGTGTTTGCCTACTTCGCGTCGCCGTTGATAGCCGTCCAATCGGTGAGCACGCTGGTCTACGGCGCGCGCCTCATCATGCTGGTCCTGCTGAGCGCCATCGTCTATTTCGGGGTGGTGTACGCGCTCGACACGAGGTTCAGGGATATGACCGCGTCCCTGATCAGAAGACTACGCTGAAGCCTAGCAGGGCGCGACCCCTGCCCCAGCATAAATATCCAGGGGGCTCCTCAGGGCACCATGGCCAAGGGAGGGACCGCGTCGGGAGTCGACGTGGTCATGCTGACCAAGAACTCCATGAGGCCCTCGCTCCCAGAAACAATCGCCTCCGTCTATGCCAACATCCCGGTCAACAGACTCATCGTTGTGGACGGCGGGTCGAAGGACGGCACGGTGGAGTTCCTGTCAGGACAGAAGGGGGCCGTTCTCGTCGACGACTCGAAGGGGACCAGGGCCACGGCCCGGCAGAAGGGGATAGAAGCCGTCGAGACAGAGCTCTTCGCGTTCGTTGACAGCGACGTCGTCCTGCAGCCGAGATGGTATGACCTCGCAATGGCATGGTTTGCCAACGGTGTGGGAGGGGTCAGCACCTTCTCGCGTCAGCTCGGCGACGAAGCCGACACTCAGCGGGCCGTCGCGAAGCTTTACAGACTCCGGAGCGTGAGCGACCTGGCGAGACGGAAGAGATTCGACACTGCGGCATCTCTCATCAGGACGGAGGCGGTCAGAGGCTTGAAGATTCCAAGGGAGCTTCAGGCCGGGGAAGACGAGTTCATCGGGAGGTTCATACAGGGGCGGGGGTTCAGGGCGTTCGGCGTCCCTTCGCCGGTCGTGTGCCACCGGCGGACAGAGCCCCAGACTGACAGCCCGATCACCAGAGGGAGACTGCTAAGACGCCACGGGTGGAGGACGACCAGGTACATGGCGCGCCAGATGCTTCTCTCTGTCCCCGAGGGTGTGTTCATCTGCCTATACACCGGGAACTGTAGAGCGGGGGTTCAGAGGTTCAGGTACAGCACCCTTGCTTTCGTAGGATATGTAACGGGCCCGTCGTCCTATGAGTGAGGGCGCTTCTTAATCAGAAGGTAGAGGAGCGGGGCCGCAAGGAGTGCGGCGACAGCCTCCGTCCTCCTCACGCGCGTCCAAGGTCCGTGCGAGCCCTGTACTATTGCGCAGGAGGACTCGTTCGCCGGGACAAGCTTCTGTGAAGAAGACGCCCAGGGGATGCAGCTAGTCCTTCTTCGCAGCGACTGGACCCGAGTCTCCCGCGGGTTTCTCCGGCGCCATCTCAGGGATGTCGGTGATCGGCTCCGGTGGGGGGGTGGTTGCCATGGTATACCCGATCCACGCCAGTATGGCGAGGAGGACGAGTATCGCCAAGAACGCCGTTATCTCCAGCACCACCAGCGGCCAGTAGAATATCAGCAGGCCGTAGATGATTATTCCGATGACGCTTCCACCCAGAATCGCGCCGCCTATTGCTCTGTCGTTGGCCATGAAACGCACTGGCGCTCCAATCTAGCAAATATAACGGTTTTGGGGCGTGCTGTCAGGAGAGGAGTCTTTCGGCCAAGGAGGGGTTGCCACGCGTGCTCAGGTATACCCCGGCGAACCCTTCAGCCCGCAGCCTGTGGATGACCTTCCTCTCGAGCTCTGTCAACCCCCCCTCCCCCCTCGCAGCCTGGTGCAGCTCTCTTGGGAGCCGCCATCCGAACATCTTCTCATACCCCCTGACATCGCCCTCGTCCGTGAAGTGAAAGACGTTGGGAAGGACCTTCTCCTTCAAACCTGCCCTCACGAGGAGGGAGGCGTGCCTGTCGAAGGTCTCGCCGTCGTCCGTCGTCGGCGGCTGGGCCAGGAGGAAATCGGCACCTGCCCTGAGCCTCCCTCTGGCTAGCGCGACCCCCTTCGGATACGCCAGGCTCTCTACGTCGATGGGAGCGAAGAGACGGGTCAGAGACCGGGCCCTCGACCTGATCCGTGAAGCTTCTCTGATCGCCTTCGCCAGGTCGGGAAAGTCCCGCACGTTGGATGCGTGCGAAGACGCGGGAAAGTCGTCCCCCCATGCAATCAGCATCCCGTCCAGCCCAAGAGAAACGACCGTCAGGACCGTCGAAAGGAACTGCGGCCGGTTCTGGTCTCTGACCACAATGACGGGGGCTGCGGGGAGGTTGAAGTCGTCCCGCAGCATGGCAGCAGCAAGCACGCCGTCGAACTTGACCCTCCTAAGGTCCTTCACGTCCGCCACGAGGAGGACGTCGGCAAAATCACGTACGCCCCGCGCCTCCTCTCCGAACCGCCCCATCGCAGCACCGGCGGGGATGCGATCTGTCCTCCCGCCGGCCGCGGGGAAGAACGGGGGAAGGATTTCTACGACTCTTAGGAAAGCCAACCGCTGTGCGAGCACCCGCTATGCTACAAAACCGTTGGCCCCCTGGCGTCTGGCTGGGTCCGCTTCTTCTTGGGTCGGACGACCTGGATCGGCAGCGCGACCTTCACAGCCTCCTTCGCCTCCGCCTCTATGGGATGTTCTTCGGGTTCGCAGTCGCAGCAGCCGCACATGAACCCCGAGGCGCCGCGCTCGGCGATGAGGGTTCCGAGGGAGCCTTGGGTCAGGCTAGATGTGAGGCGCCAACTAAACCAGCCTTGCGGCGGGCGCCCTAGCAGTCCGTTCCCGTATGTCCGAGAAGAGAACTACTTGCCCGTTATACGGAACAAGGTGGTCCCGCACGAGGCGCACTTGCCCCTTAGGGCATGGCGTCCGTTCCCGAACTTGACTTGCTTCGGGGAGACCATTTCTCTGCTCTTCCTCTCCTTCACGCAGTAGGCCTTCATCGCCGTGATACGGTTCCTGAAGCCAATATCACGGGCAGAGCCAGACTTGCTCGACCATCATGATAGCATGATTTGACCCAAAATCGACCCAAAATCCCGGCAGTTTCCGGCTGCTGCGCCGCCGCAGCTCGCAGACGACCTGCTCCTGCTTCAGCCACGCTTCTTGGTCATGTACCAGGTTCCCATCCCCTTGGCGCAGAGCGTGCCGTCCGCGTCCCTCACTTCGCCCTCGGCAACGGCCACAGTGCTCCCCGCCCTCACTACCTTCCCGGTCGCTCTGAACGGTCCGTTGCGAAGCGGCTCGAGAAAGTTGATCTTGAGCTCCATCGTCACCTGGTCGACCCCCGGGTTCACGGTCATCACGGCTATGCCGCAGACGTTGTCGAGGGTGTACATGATTATCCCTCCGTGGACGATTTTCCCTCGCCTCGCGATGGCCCTGCTGAACGGGAATGAAAGCTCAGCTCTCCCGTTCCCGACCTTCACGATCCTGTAGCCCACGGTCCTGAACAGCTCGCTGTTCCATGTCATCGCCTTCTGCACTTCGGCCTGGACGTCCGCTCCGCCCTTCTTGGCGACGGCGAAGAGGTTCCTGAAGCTGCCAGCCTGGTCGAGAAGGTGTTCGAAGCTCATGGAGACCGGCGTCCGCCGAGCGTGTTTAACTCTTACAGAGGGTGCTCTTCGCCGAGTTCAATACGTGAACTGAACTCCGTTTGCGAGGTCCTCTGCTCCTCCTCGCGAAGTCGGCCCGGAGGGCTACGTGATGCGGGATGCCACCAGGAGGAGCCAGACCGCCGTCATGCCTGAGGTCGTTGACTCCTGTATCGCGACCCCGGGCCAGGGCCATGTCACGAACCAGATGATGGCCGAGAGTATTCCGAAGACCAGCGCGACGGCACCGACTCGGGGCGAACCAAGCGGCCACGAGACGTAGCTGTATGCGAGCATGGTCACCACTATCATGAGGAAGAAGATCTCGGACACGACTCCGTGAATGTGCCCGGTGCTCTCCGGGAAGACCCCCACCAGCGCGAGGTCCGTGGCAGCGACGGCAAGAGGGGAGGTCCACACCAGGGCCCTTCGGTCTCGAGACTCCCTTGAGTAAAGAACGGCAAAGACCAAGATGAGCCCGCCCGACACGACCAGCCCTGCGTCGTATACATACGCGACCTGCCCGTTCGTAACGAAGTTCCCAAGGTCACTCAGGGCGTTGTCGTAGATGTTGAACCAGGGCGAAAGGGCAACGGAGGCCAAGATGAAGGGGTAGGCAGCAAGGGCCGAGAAGAACCCGAGGGCCTTGAGGCTCCTCAACTGGGCGAGCTGCGGAAGCTCTGCTATTATCCCTTGATCCTTTCTTCGTGGTGCGCGGTCCAGGCTGTCGTCAGGGCCTCTGCGTCCTGGCTATATGCACGAAGGCCGTATCCAGGTAGCTTTTCAGGTTGGACAGCACGGTCTAAGACGATTCCCAGAGTAGGAAACGTGACCGCTGCAGGGATACCCCCGTACGCTCTCGAGCCGCCTAGTGGCAGGGTTTATTGCCCGACTTCAGGCACCTTAGCATGTCCAGCGACCAAGCATGATCGAGACCGAGAACCTCACCAAGAAGTTCGGGGACCTGACGGCTGTGGACGGGGTGTCGTTCAAGGTGAGCGAGGGAGAGGTCTTCGGGTTTCTGGGACCAAACGGAGCAGGCAAGACGACGACCGTGAGGATGCTCTGCTGCCTGATTTCCAAGACCGGCGGGGCGGCGAGGATAGGCGGCTACGACGTCGGCAACGACGGGGACTCGCTGAAGATAAGGAAGATGATTGGCCTGGTTCCCGACAACGTCGGGCTGTACGAGGCGCTCAGCGCCTACAAGAACTTGGACATCTACGGCAGGCTGTACGGATGTCCCGAGCCAAAACGGAGCGAGAACATTCAACGACTGCTCACCATGCTCGAGCTCTGGAACAAGCGGGACGTCTCGGCCGGGACCTTCTCCAAGGGCATGAAGCAGAAGCTCGCCATAGCGCGGGCGCTGGTCCACGACCCGCAGGTGATCTTCATGGACGAGCCGACGGCGAACCTCGACCCGGAGGCCAGCAAGACAGTAAGAGACTTCATCCTTGAGCTTAAGAAAGAGAAGAGGACCATCTTCCTGAACACTCACAACCTGGACGAAGCTCAGAGGATCTGCGACAGGATAGCGATATTGAACACGAAGTTGATGGCCACCGGGACCCCCGACGACCTGGAGCGGATGGTCGGGAACAGGAAGGTGGTGATCAAGGTGGAACGGGTGAGCGACACCGTGCTGGACGCAGTACAGAAGAGGTTCCCAGCGGCCAAGATCTCGGTGGACGGAGTGCAGATCGAAGTCGGAGTCCCGGATGCGGAGACCATGACCCCCGACATCGTGCAGACAGTGGTGCAGGCCGGCGGGCGCGTGCATTTCGCAGGCGCGGTAGGTTCAACCCTTGAGGAGACATACCTGAAGCTGGTGAGGCGGGAGCAATGAGGCTCTCTCAGGCTTGGATCGTGACGACGAAGGACTTCGCCATGTTCAGGAAGAAGAGGAACATCATCTACTCGATTGTCATCCTGCCTGTAATGCTCACAGGGCTTCTGTCGGGCGTCGTATGGTACATGCAGCACAAGGGGAACGGACCAGTCTCCCCAGCTGAGTTGACGGTGCTCCTGCCCGCTTTCACCTTCTTCTACTTCATCCTGGCGGGCATTATCCCCACTACCATTGCCTCCTACAGCATCGTAGGAGAGAAGGTGGAGAAGAGCATGGAGCCGCTGCTTGCCACCCCCACGACCGATGGGGAGATCCTCCTCGGGAAGGGGCTGGCCGCGTTCGCGCCTGCCATAGCGGCGGTCCTGGGGACCTCGGCCCTCTTCATGGGACTCTGCGACGCCTTCAGTGTCGGGACTCTTGGTTACTACTACTTCCCCAACTGGAGCTCCGTAGTAGTTCTGTTCATGATGGTCCCTCTCGGGGTGGTGATGAGCGTCGAGTGGAACGTCCTGGTCTCATCGAGGGTCAGCGACGTCCGAATCGCACAGCAGATCGGGTCACTGTTGCTTCTCCCCTACGGAGGGATGTACGTGGGAGGGGAACTCGGATTGGTTCCCCTGGGCAACGCCAACGACATGCTCATGATAACAGCTGTCCTGGCGTTCCTCTGCCTGCTCATGCTTTATGCCGTCCAAGCGACTTTCCAGAGGGAAGCGATACTCACAAGATGGAAGTAGAGTCGACAGGAGGGAGGCGATTTCTATGAAATTGAAGTTGAGGTTCCTCGCCATGGGTTCCATACTGTTCCTCATTGGGCTGGGACTCGGGGCAGTGAGAGGGTTCGGAGTCGGCTACTACTTGCTGATGGGGGTAGGGATTGTGCTCCTCGTGTTCGGGCTTTTCTGGAAAGACAGACCCCCGGGACAGACAGCGGGTCAGACGGGCGCCTAGGTCGCAGTGTGGATCGGGACCAGGTCAGAGACGATCTTCAGCCCCTTTGCCCTTCGTGGGCTCCCGTTTAGGCCCGAAGCCTCCCTTCGGCCAGGGCTACTGAACCCGACGCCCTAAGAGCGCCTTTGCGCACCTGGCCTGCGAACCCGAATCCGGCGAGGGTCAGGTTCCCGTAGACGAACCTGTCTGCTCCGAACCCGTTTCTGAGCCTGGGGTTGAGCCCGACGAGGAGGGAAGTGACCCTCCTCTTCTCGGGGGGAGTCAGGTCAACCAGCTTCCTGACCGTCGCCCGGTCATCGGCCTCCCACCCCACCAGTCTGCCGTCCTTGAACTCGAGGTCGGCACGGCCCACCACTCCGAACCTTGTCAGAGAGTTGGTCAGCGTCACCCTGCCGTTGGCACTTTCAGGGTCGACATCGTTGCTGACGAACCCGGGCGGGACGTAGGCCATGTTGTCCCCCGCCTTTCTGTCGCCGTCGTCGACCAACCCATCTTCGACGCTGGGCCCACCGCGGAGAGAGAACCTGAGCGAGCTCCCTCCAGATCTGATTTCAGCCTGGGCCCCGTCCGCCAGGAGCGGAGTGATCTTCTCCGCTTCGCTTCTAATCTCGCCATAGTCTGCAAGGGCCCCGTCCAGCTGTGCCTTTACGACATCCTGGACCTTCTTCCCGAGAAAGCCAGCCATTTCTCTGCCGGCATAACCGAACGCGAGCCTCGCGCCCCTCAGCCCCGCTTTTTCGGCCGCTTCATACCAGGAGGAGTTGTATCTGGTGGAACGTTCACGTTCTTCGGGCTTCAGGGTCTTCGAATATGCCCCCAACGCCCGTCCCGGGACGAAGATGTACGCGTCCGTCGCCGAAAGGAGCCCGTATTCGTTCTTTCCCATGTTACCAACCATCTCCGTGGGCGCCCTCCTCACCCCTTCAACGTAGGATGCTTCATCTTCATAGATCATGACCGCCGTGCACCCCATCGCCCTGGCCTCGGCGACAGCCCGCCTGGCGAAAGGCAGGCCGTTGTCCCAAGCCTCGACCGTGACGGCTTCCCCCTTCCGGACGCGCAGGGTCTCGGTCAGGACTTTCTTCGCGACTTTCGTGTATAGCGGGCTGAGCAGATCTTTGGACATGCCTGCGGCCCGGGCTGTCCCACTATTTAGAACCGGCTCCTGCTCCGTCCTTGATCGCGAGCGGCTCGCTCTTGAGCAGCGCTTCTACTGCACCCTTCGTGAGAGCGACCCCCCGGGGGTTACCTGTGAGGACATGTTCGACTCTCCCTCCGTCATACTCGAGGAACACCTGCGGGATGAGGTAGTCGTCAGTCCAGTCCCCGTGATTCCTGACCAAGTCGTCTGCTGCCTCGACGTCGTCGGAGTCGATGTCATGCAGCAGGCAGGGAACGCCGAGCGCCTTGGCCCTCTGGTTCAGAGGCTCGACCGTGGTGGGGACGCAGTGCGGGCACCACTTTGCGTATACCACATGGATCGCCTTCGGCCTCATTGTGCGAGCGACCTACGCCGCCCAGATATTAATCGAGCGCCCGCTCAGTACAACCACGCCTGCAGGCGGCCCCGGACCAGCGTCCGCAGAGCAGCTCCGACCCCCTCTGGCGAGTCGAATTCACGGGTATCGAGCTTCTTCAGGGGCGTCCCTGTCCTGGGCCTCACGGTGTAGGTCATCATGGTGTACTTCGGACCGAACCTAGTCACGAAAACCAACACCCTCTTGCCGCCTGACCTGCCGACCAGCCTTATGCCGGCGTCCTGATCCAGTGACCGCAGCCTCTCGACCAGCTCAGAGAACGACTTCAGCGGCTGCTCGTAGAGCAACGGGGCTGACGGTGGCGGGGCGGATTCAAAAACAAATACCCGCCCTCCGGGAAGCCAGGTTCCCGATGGAGGTCAACCTCTCCCTTTACAACACGATGAGCGCGAAAAAGGAGCCGCTCCGTCCTCGGGACCCTCCGCTGGTCACCATGTTCGTGTGCGGTCCCACCGTCCAGTCCCCGATGCACCTCGGCCACGCCAGGACGTACATCTTTTACGACGCATTGTCGAGATACCTCCGCCACCTCGGCTACCGCGTTGAATATCTGATGAACGTCACAGACATCGACGAGACCATCACTGCGGCCGCAAGGATGGCGCGCCAGGATCCGCTCCGATACTCCTCACGCATGACCGCCTCTTATCTTGCGGACATGAAAAAGCTGGACATCGCGACCGTCGCGCGCCCGGAGCCGGTTTCAGGTCACGTCGGGGAGATGATCAGACAGGTCGCCCTGCTCATCGACAAAGGGTTCGCCTATGAGGCCGGCGGGTGGGTCTACTTCGACACCACCAAGTTCCCCCGCTTCGGGCGCCTGTCGCACCAGTCGAAGCAGGACCTCGCGATGAGGCCCCTCGAACTGTCTCCCAGGAAGCGCAACCTCAACGACTTCGCCCTCTGGCGCCCTGAGAACCTGGTGGAGGGACGGTGGGAGAGCCCCTGGGGATTGGGCGCGCCGGGATGGCACGTGCAGGATACGGCTGTGACCATCCCGTCCCTCGGGCCTCAATATGACATCCACGGGGGCGCCTACGAGCTGATCTACCCCCACCACGAAGCGGAGATAGCCCAGGGGGAGTCTTTGACCGGCGTCACCCCCATGGTCAGGCACTGGGTGCACACGAGCCTCCTGAACATGGAGGGGCAGAAGATGTCAAAGTCGCTCGGGAACGTGGTCACCGTGCGAGAGGCCCTGGAAGCCTGTTCTCCGGCTGAAATCAGGTTCTGTTTCCTTTCGATGAACTACAGGAAGGAGTCGGATCTTTCTGGGCTGGGTGCGGCCAGGAGGAGGCTCGGGGGCATGCGGAGGATGGCCAGAGAGTTCGGCAGGCCCGACTATGAAAGGGATCACCCGCTGGCCCCGTTCGAGCGCGCGCTGAACGATGGCTTCAACTCGCCCAAGGCACTGGATTGGGCCGAGGGCGCCCTCAGGGCAGCGATCAGGCTAGGAGACAGGGAGAAGGCCCGGGAGTTGGCTTCGTCTGCGTCGGCTGCCATGAACATCCTGGGAGTGGATCTGCTTGAGAACCCCTGACAGAAGGCGCACGGAGCTCAATGAAGTACGCTGGTGGTCCGAGTGGGCGCGCCTCCGATGGCATGGAAAAGGATACCTGCTCACTTCGGACACCCTGAAGGAGCCATTCTTCAACAGGGCAGGCGCGCTGACCTGTGGCGCGGCCCGGAGCACCGCAACTTGGGCTGAAGGTGCTCTTCGTCCATCGGGAATCGACTCGACAGTTCTGGTCTTCGACTCGTGTCCGGCCGCGAAGGGCCTCCTCGCCCTGGGATACAGGCAGACAGACACCATGACTGTGCTCCTCTCGACCGCCCCTGTGAAGGAAGGAAAGGCAGAACTGGAGGTCGGCCCTTCGACCGATCCAAACAGCTGGGCAATCGCCTATCTTCGCTCCTTCTACGGAGATGAGACCCTGGCCGGGGTAGTCCGGCCCATCATTTCATCCTTGCAAGATTCGAGGGCGGTCACTCTTCTTGAGGCGAGGGGAAGCGAGGGGATGGCCGGAGTCTTGGCGCTGTTCAGGACGCAAGGCATTGCCGGGGCATATTGCGTCGGCACGGTCCCGGAATTCAGGAGAATGGGGGTGGCGACGGCCCTCCTCGCACGAGCCGGACAAATCGCCTCCGAAGAGGGGAGGAGTCTCATTCTCCAAACCCTGAGCTCTGATGGGGTGTTGCAGTTCTACCTGAGGCGCGGGTTCGTAGCGATGTACTCGAAGAAGGTTCTGACGAGAAAGCTCAAATGAAGAGAATGAAGACTGGCAGGAGGTTGGACCTGGGCGTCTTCATAGCGAGAGATGCGCCCCGCGGCTTCCACCCGTTCTCCAGCGTCTTCGGAGGGTTCGAGCGAGTCGGAGCAGTCAGGTCGATCTTCGGGCGCAGGACGAAAGAAGTGCTGGGCGCCCTCTGGGTGGAGGTCACCGACGGCAGGGGATACATGAGGATAAACGACGAGAAGGGGTCCATAGTGGTGAGTGGAAGATACCTCAGGGAAGGGAGCGAGGTCGATGTCTACCTGGACGTAATCCATGAGCTCGTGCACATCAGACAGCACCACGAAGGGAAGGAGCTGTGGGACAGGCAGTATGAGTACGTCGACCGACCCACCGAGATCGAGGCCTACAGGGTCGCGGTCAAGGAGGCCAGGAGGCTCGGGATGAGCGAAGAGCAGGTCGTCCAGTACCTGAGGGTGGAGTGGATCCCAGACAAGCATTTTCGCAGGTTCCTCGGCAACGTGGGAGTGAAAGAGATGCTCCCCGCAGGGGGAGACTAGCATGTACCTGAGCTACGTCGGGATAAGGGTGACCGACCTCGCGAGGTCACTGAAGTTCTACAAGGGGGCACTGGGCCTGGAGGAGGTCGCACGCGGGGACAACTCGAAGTCCGGGGCCGGGGTATTTGTGCTCCTCAGGGACAGGAAGTCCAGGATGAAGCTCGAGTTGAACTGGTACCCTGAGAGCTCGAAGTATGACACCCCATACAGCGCTGGAGAGGGGCTCGACCATGTCGCCTTCTGCGTTGACGATTTGAAGAAGAAGTACGCCCAGCTGGTCGCGACCGGGGCAGGGAAGACTGACTTCGGCCCGGAGGCGGGGGCGTCCTATTGCTACGTGACAGACCCCGACGGAAATTGGATAGAGCTGTATCAGCACACGAAGCCGCCGCGCAGGCGGATCCCCAGGGGGTACTGAACCCCGTTCTTCATCGCCGAGGGGCGCCCCTTGGGCTGTCTGAGCATGGGTAGCTCGGTGCCCAACCTGAAGGCTGCGCGATTCTCCGATCGCTCCTCCCATCAGGGAGGCTTCTCATCCTTGAGAATCGAGCCGGCCATTAATTAGACCCCCCGAACATCAGACAGAATTAGGGGCTATCGTGTCTTCCGAAGCTGACCGCAAGAAAGCCGGAGATGAAGAGGCGAGGGCTCTCGAGCAGGAGTACAAGGAGACCCACCCGAACGGTCCATACCCTCCCGTAGAGAGCAGGCGGATAGGCTCGCATCCATCCACCGCGGAGTGACCAAAGGGGGTCCGCAGCCTAGGCGAACTTCGAGAGGAACCTGAGGGTCTTTTCCCAGGCGTCGGCGGCTGCCTCTGGGTTGTGCCCTTCCCACCCAGGCCTGTGGAAAGCGTGCTTGGCGTTCGGATAGAGCTCCACTTCAACCCTCTTCTTGTGGGCAGTGGCAGCCGGGAGGAACTGCTGGTACGCCCATGGGGTCACCCTCGTGTCGTCGCTCCCGAGGATGAGGAGGACCGGTCCCTTCAGCTTCGAAATGTCCTCCGGGTTGGCGACCGAGCCGTAGTAGTCCACGCAGAACCCCAGTCCCAGGTCGCAGGCCGCCTGGAGCGCAAATCCTCCCCCCATGCAGAACCCCATCGAACCGATGGTGCGGGCCCCCGTCTTCGCCTTCAGAGCCTCCGCTCCGGCCGAGATGGCCTTTTGAAGCTCAGGGTTCGTCACCGATTCCCTCAGCTTCATGCCTTCCTCCAGCGAACCCGCCTTCACTCCGCGGAACAGGTCCACGGCCGCGGCGCTGTACCCTGCCTCCGCTAGGTCCTTGGCGACCTGCTCGTGGTACGGATTGTAGCCGAAGATCTCGTGTATCAAGACCACCCCCAGCTTGCTCTTCCCTTTCGTCACGAAAAAGTTCCAGCCGCCCTGTGAAACCATGCTCATGGCGCAGATTTCGCCCTGGACGGATTTAAGAGGTCGCTTCGCCTGTCGCTCCTTCGACCGTGAGGAGAGACGACTGGACCAAGACGGGGGCGTCGTAGAGGATCGCCAGCGTAAGGCAGTCGGAGGCCCGGTACCCCCGGAGGACCACCCGCTTCTCTCTCCCGTCAAACGACATGTCCCCCCTGAGGACTGTGTCCGAGCTGTAGATCTCGACCTTCGCCAGATGGAGGCCCTCCCTTTCTGCCAGATCTTCGACTATGTTATAGACCGAGGGTATGGATGATCTGTCCCCCCGTAGGAATCGGTCCAGATGCGTCGCCACCTCTCCGGAGAATGCGCGCATGAACAACCTACGAGCAGGGTCCGAAATCGCAGCCAGCACCGCGACCCCTTCGACCCCCTGGGCGTCGGCAAACCCCACCTTGACTAGGCGGACGGGGACGAGGTCGTCATGGGCGGACGTCGGAGGCACCGAGCCGCAGATGGACAAGCGCGCTATATTGCTAGCGGACGCGTGGATGGTGGACCTGAAGTCGCCGGACGCCTCGGGCTTGGAACTTCGACCACCGGAGACGGTCCGGAAGCCGACGGTTGGGCTCTATTCTGGCTGGGCGCCTACCAGACTCATATTTCGAGCTGCGTCAAGGGAGCGGAGTGGCCAAACAGGGGACCCAGGGTGCGGGGCCGACCCCTCCTGCGCGGAGGACCGAAGTGCTTACCGGCGGCGAGAAAGTGCTAGGCGCGGCGGCCGGTTTCTCCGCCAACGCCAGGGCTCGCGTGGGCATCGCCGCGGGGGTGCTAGCCCCCGCTCCACCCAACCGGTCCGAAGAGATGGAGATGATGGGACGCGAGCACCTCGAGATGGTGAAGAGGGGGGGCGAAGCTGAGAGTCATCGGCGAGATCGTCAAGGAGAACCTTGCCTACTGCAAAGAAGTCATGAAGACCATAGAGATCAGGCACGTGCAAGGGGTTAGCAGCTACTTTGGGGTCAGCGACAGCGAGTACATCGCCCTCCCCGGGATGCAGGAGTTCAGCCCCGAAGGCCCGCTCCTCTACAGCAACGAAGATTCGTTTGTAAGACATCACCAGTCGCTCTTCGACACCCTCTGGGGGATCGCAGTCCCGGCCGACATCAGGGTAGCCGCGCTGGAGAAGGGGGAGCAACTGGGAGAGACGAAGCTCACCTTCAGCACCCAGGAGGTCATGGACTCGGCCAACGAATTCGTCGATGCGATGAAAGATGAGGCACTGGTGATCGTTCCACAGGAGGGGTCGATCAGGAACAACGAAGCTTTCTTCAGGAGGCTGGCGTCCAAGGCCGGACGGGCGACCGTCAAGATCCTGGGGCGGTTTTCGGATGATGAAGCTCCTCTATTGAGGGAGTACGAGTCGGAGGAGGAGGATTCGGACGCAGGGCCTATATCACGACAGACGCGAAAGAGAAGGCTACCAATGGGACGATACCGATGTTGATCGGTCTAATCATGATGATAGCCGACGGGGCCCTGCTCAACTTCGACATTGGAGTCCTCCTGGGCGGATTTCTGATGGCCATGGGCGCAATCCTACTGTCGTCTGGAAGGCGGGACCCCGCCAGGTAGGGGCCAGACCTCCGCGCGTCTTCTTTATCGGGACGGCGGGTACTTCCGGGTCCATCGGTAGGCGTATATGCCGACGCGGCCCGTCCGTCGGCAGTGAGGACGGGTGCTCCCGAAGTGCGAATGGTGCGGGCAGCCTGCGTCCAGGACTAACCCGACCCTGTGCGCCGAGTGCTACTACAAGCACTGGCAGAAGACCCGTTTCTTCGGCTCGCAGGACGGGCTCCCTGCCTATTCGGTCCTGTCAGAAAGCGAGTGATGCGACTCGGCCACGTCGTGACCCACTGAGCAATGCACCCTCTGCTGCTCCGGGGAGGGTCACCACAAGCTGGACTCGGACAACTCGTCCGAGCCAGGGAAGGGCAGAGACTTCCTGACCACGCCCGCGCGTTCCCTGGGGCCCTAGCCTGCTGTCAGCTTACCTTCCGCTTCGACCCGTTTCATGACTTCCCTCGCCCTCCTCATAAGGTTCCTGACCAGGGCGCTCATTGTGAACTGGGATGCGTACTTCTCCGCGTTTCTGCTGAGCTTGTCCCAGTACGCCCTGTCGCGGAGAAGCTTGGCAATCGCCGATGCGGCTCCTCGTATGTCTTCAGGGCCGTCCAGCACGACCCCTGTCTGGTCGTTCCGCACGATCCATGACTGGCCCCCCACCCCCGAAGTCACCACAGGCACCCCCACGCTCATGAACTCCAACTGCGTGAGGCCCAACGCCTCCAGCCTGCTCATAATCAGGTTGAGGTAGGAAGTTCTGATCAGGACAGACTTCTCTTTGTCCGACAGCTCCCCGAGAACGACCACGTTGCGAGCCTTCTTGGCGGCTCTGAGCACCGACTCCGCGTAGCTTCCTTCAGGCCGCCCGGCAATGACGAAGACAGTCCCCTTCGACCGCATGAGCGAGTGCGCAACCCTCAGCACCGCCTTGACGTTCTTCCTCTCTTCCACCGTTCCCAGGAAGGTGACGAGCCTATCACTACCCAATAGGCCGTGCCTTCGCCTGAATTCGGCCAACTCCTCTTCGGAATGGCGCTCCGGGATCTCTATCCCTCCGGGAAAGAGGAGACACTGGTCCCTCCTGGCACCCAGCTCAACCATGTGCCTTTCGCCTTCTGGAGTCGCGACGAGCAATATGTCTGCTTCTCGGATAACCCGACCGAGAACATAGTCGTTCCAGGTCTGCCTCCAGCCGCGCTCCTTCTTAGAATAGTGCCAGCTCGAGGGGGGTTGGTAGTGGCTCATGTGACAGAACAAAGGCCTCCTTCCCCCCTCTTGGGCGACGATTCGCTTTTTCCATGACACGAAGAGGGCCGTCAGGTCCGGACCGTTCCAGAGGGTGGAGTGGGTAATCAGGGCGTCGAGGTCTAGCTCTTCTACAATGCGGTCCAGGGTGGAGACGAAATTGGTGAAGTCGATCCTCCGAGGCGGCCAGTCGACCTTTCTGCTCTCCACCCTGTAGACTGTGATGCCTAACTCGTCGTCATAGTAGCTGACATACCCCCCTTTCTTCTTGAGCTCCCTTGCGTAGATGACGGGTTCGAAGTCGTGGAATCTGCTGGTGATCAGGACTGCTTTTCCGCCGCGGGAGGCAAGCTCCTTCGTCATCCGCTGGGCGACAAGCTCCTGGCCCTTGCTGGCACTCGTCTGGTACATGATCACCCCGAAGTTCAACTGCCCCGACCCCACCCGCCTGAAGGACTGTCGTCAAACTCGAGTCCGCCGGCGAGAAGCTGAGCCAGCACGTCTCTGAGGTCGTCGTAGCGGACGGAGTATCGACACCTAAGGTTCCCAGTCTTCTGCTGGTGCAGAACTCCGACCGATATGTCAGCGGCTTCGAACGCCCAGTTGTCTGCCTCCGTGTCGCCCAGATACATGATCGGCCGCTTGGCAGGAAGCGCCTCTGCCAGCTCCCTGAGCGCTCGGCCCTTGTCTGCAGGAGCGGCATAGACATCGACGTAGGTGGCGCCCAGATATCTGTCGACCTGGAATCCCTCCTCCCTGAAGGCCTTCTCCGCGGCCTCGAGGGCGCCCAGTGATGGGTTCACCCACGCCGTCCAGTCGAAGGAGACCCCCAGGAGGCTCTCGTCGCTGCCTCGCTTCTCCTCCACGATGACCTGAGGGGGGAGGGTTTTCCTGACCCTTTCGGTCGCTTCCTGAAGGCGCGCAGAGACCCTTGCCAGACTGCCGGAACCGTCTCTCTTCCTGAGTTCGAGACCGAGGACAGCCGCCCAAGCCCAGGCAAACGTGGTCCTAGGCTTGACGAAGCGTAGGTCCTTCGACGTGACCACGGCCACGGGTATCCTTGAAGAGATCTCCTCGAGGACAGAACGGAGCGGGGTGGGTACGGCTGACTCTTCCCTGCTCACGGTCGCAGGGGCTATCGTTCCGTCGTAGTCGGTGAACAGGGCTCCCACCTTCACTTGGCGGCCACCCCGACCTGCGCATCCAGGCTCCTGTTGAGGTTGATGAGCCGAGCCAGGATCTCGGACTTCATCACAGCGTGGTCCTTTTCCTTCGCGTTCAGAACGACTTTCACAATGTAGTAGTTCTTGTCGCTCTGCTCGTTGATGAAGCAGTTGATCACAGGGTACCCTGACACCTCTTCCCTCACTCGGCGCAGGACGAGGTTGGGGTCGTACTCGTTCGAGAACTCATACCTCACGTTGAAGATGTAGTCACTGTTGGTGTACGTCACCACCGCCGCGTCGGTGGCGATTATCGTGTTGGGGATCCTGATGGTCTGCCCCTCCTCCGTGAGCACGGTCGTGAAAAAGAGCCCTATCTCGAGCACCTCGGCCATGTACCCGGCGTAGACCTGGTCGGGGGAGAAGTACTTGTAACCAGGGCTCGAAGCCCACAGGAAGGGTATGTGCCACGTCATGACCCTCACCTGGTTCCCCGGCCTGATGGTCCCGGATGCGAGTATGAGGATCCCGGCAAAGAAGCTCCCCAGGGTCGGCTGCATGGCAAGCCCCAGCACCAGTCCGCTGAAGGTGGCGGTCGCGAACAGCTCCGTCGGCGAGAATGACAGGTATGACATCACTGCGACGGCGCTGACTATGTACCCGATGATGGTGATAGCGTTCTTCGCCTCGAGAGACGTCTTTTCTGAATGGCCATGCAGGCTTCCCGCCACAATCCTCGCAATCTGCCGGGTGATGAGCACCCCACCGAGGAGGATGACGACGGCATACGAGTAGGTCAGGAGCCAGCTGTAGGCGGGAATCCTTGCCAGTGCGACCAGAACGACCAGCACCGCTACGATAATCCCAATGAGCAGGAAGAGCCGCCTGAAACTGGAATAGTTCACCCCGATTTCACCGCGCCCACACTCCCGCCCTTCACGCTTGGCTTCGGCCTCCCTGGCTTAAATTGCTTTTGCATATCAAATCGTTATGACATATCTAATACTTAATAACCTGCGCCCCCAGGTTCGATCCATGCCAGGAGTCAGGAGAGAGGGGGGCCCTACGCACTCCGGGAAGAGGCCCTGGGGGAAATACAGACTCTTATTCCAGAACCAGGGCGAGGCAAAGGTCACGGCCAAAATCCTGATGGTCCTCCCACATTCGCGCCTGAGCCTGCAGAAACACAGCCTCCGGTCAGAATACTGGTTCGTGATGGAGGGAGAAGCCGAAGTGAGCATGGGGGGAACGGACCTGGTCCTTCATCCGGGGGAGACGGTGCGCATCCCTCCAGGGACCGCGCACAGGCTCGGAACCGGCAACGGCACCAAGGTTCTCGAAGTCTCTACGGGGTACTTCGATGAGGGCGACATCGTCAGGCTTGAAGATGACTATGGGCGGGCCTAGATCCCGAAGACCGGGGTGAAGCCGGACTCGATGGAAGAGGTTTCGCCGGCTCCCGGAGCGTTCAAAGGAGGGCAAGGGTGTTGCCTGAAGTAGGCAATGCTCGGTTCGGCTCGAGCGTGGCAAAGGTGAGGCTGGTAGAGGTCATACGGGACCCGGATGCCGCGAAACTTGTCTCAGACCCCATGAGGAGGGCCATCCTCAACCTGCTGCGCCAGCGCTCCCTGACTGAAGCCGGGCTGGCTGAGAACCTGGGCCTTACCGACGCCACCGTCAATTACCACCTCCAGCTTCTGAAGAGGGCCGGGTTCATCACCGTCGCCAAGCGCGAGGAGGAGGAGCACGGCATAATGCAGAAGTTCTACGCCCCTTCCGCCTACCTCTACCTCCCCGACGTTGGGGCTCTGCCGATGGAGGTCTCGCGGTACTTCTACCCCATCAACATTGAGAGGGCCAGGGGAGTACTCAGCGTCAAGGGTGACCACAGTGATATCGCCGGACCGGATGGACGCGAAGTCGACAGGCTGGGGGAAGACCTGGCGAAGATGCTCGTCGTAGTGGCTCGGAGATACGCCTCCAGGGAAGTGAACCAGGGCGAGGGGGAAGTCCTCGTCGGCCGGATCTACAAGGAGGCCCTCGCGAAGCTCAAGAGATGACAGAGTCCTTGAGCCCTCTCGCCTGTGACACCAGCTTTCCGTAGTCCCATGAAGTGAAATAGGCCGGGGTTATCTCGAACACCACATATCCTCCGGTCTTGACCTTCCCGAGCACTGATCTGATCATGGGCTGGCCCTTCTTGACGTACCTCGCGAGTATCTTCGAGGCGATGGAGAAGGCACCCTCCTTGGCGTCGACGAGCCTGGCTCGCCCTTTCCCCTTCACCCCTTTGTAGGGCCACCTGTCGCAGTCCACATCGAAATAGACCTGGCTCCTCTCCTTGATGTTGGCGGCCTTCTTCAGGGCGGGGTCCGTATAGAAATACAACCTGGTGTTGGCCGTGTCAAAATAGTACCAGACCGGGTGTATCATGGGGGAACAGTCGGCGTCCGTCGTCCCCAAGATTAGGGTGGATCTGCACCGGGTCAGGAACCTCCTGGCCTCGCGTTCCGACATCCCTATCCCCTTCTCCCCTTCGAAGTTCTTCATCCCCCGGTCTCTTTCGTCCGCCTACTTAGCCTAGGCGTGGCGGTCCTCGGTTCTGGAGGTCTGGGCATGGTGGTACAGGCAAGCAGGACCCCGTGTGGGCCTGCCCAATGGCGGAAGCCGGATTGTTAAAATCGCCCGGAAAGGCCGGATAGGCGACACTTGGCGGCCCTTTCCGCGGAAACACTGCTGCTGGTGGTCGCGGCCATCATATTCATCGGTTTCATCGGGAACCTGCTACTGCGCAGGACGGGCGTCCCCCAGACCCTGTTCCTGATTGGCGCCGGGGTGGCGACCCAGTGGTTCGCGGTGCTGCCGCCCTCCACGGTCAACGCCATGCTCCCTTTCCTGTCCCAGGTCACTCTCGCCATGGTGGTCTTCGACATAGGCATGAGCATGAAGGTGCGCGATGTGCTGTCAGAAGGGAGGTCGGCCATCGCCCGCTCCCTGCTCTACATGGCGATTTCGATATTGGCGATCACCCTCTTGTTCTCTGTTGGCCTCGGCTGGAGCCCGTACCAGGCCCTGTTCCTCGGGTCGATAGTGGGCGGGGAGATATCGATGATCATCGTCCCCTATCTGGCCCAGCGGACATCGCGGTACGGCATCGTCTCAAACCTGGCCCTCGAGTCGGTCGTCGATTCCCTCATCTTGATCATCGTGTTTACGGTCCTCCTAAACGGGTACAACCAGGGCGCCCCCCTTGACCTGAAGGGGCTGACGGTAATCTCGAGGAGTTTCTTCCAGGAGCTCTCCATCGGCCTCGTTGGGGGGGTTCTCCTGGGACTTGGCTGGGTCAGGGTTACCAAGAGCCTCGGCCACTCGGACTACTTCTATGTCGCTACGGTGGGCTACATATTCCTGACCTACGTCCTGGTCGGCGAGATCGGAGGGAGCGGGGTGATAACGGCCCTGGCCATCGGCCTTGTCATGAACAACTTCGCCGACTTCCCCGCTTCGCTGGGGATCTCTGGGGCGGTGCCGGCGGTCTCGCTGAACTACATATCGACGTTCCAGAGCGAGATCTCGTTCTTCCTGAGGACGTTCTTCCTGTTCTTCGTGGGGTTCTCCCTGCCGATCAGCGTCCTATCGAACCCGAGCGTCTCCGTCGAGTCTTTGGTGGTGATCGGCATCCTCGTCGTCGCCAGATACATCAGCACCGAGACAGTGGACTCGAAGAAGAGCACTGAAGACAGGAGGCTAATCGAGTCCATGATGGCCCAGGGGCTGACGCCCGCCCTCCTTGCCACGACCCTGATCGCAGATGCCGTGAGCGGGTCGGCACAGATACTTCCCATAGCAGCCCTGGTGATCATATTCACGAACGTCATCGCCGCGGTCGGGGTCCGCCTGCTTAGCCCTGGCCAGAGTCAGGATCTGGGGACGCTAGCCTCGATCGGCCCGCTGGCACAAGCGCTGAGCGGGTTGGCCGAGGGGCTGGACCAGGACCAGCTGGAAGGGTGGCTGAAGACCGTGGAGGACGACGCGAAGGGGGCGGCGCCGCCGGAGGTGAAGGAAAGGGTCAACATCCCAAGAACTGACGCCGGAAGGGGGCGAGCCGAGCTCAAGGTGTCACGGAGCGCAGTCCCATATATTGTCGGCGCCATCAGGAAGAACAAGGAGTCCATGCCCCAGGGCGCCAGGTCCTATTTCGAAGCGTTGGAGGACCTGCTCTCAAAGCAGGTTCGCGACGGCTGAAGCCTGGTGGAAGGTGAGTCTGGAACGGCGTCGGCGCCGAGGTGGGTGATGAGGAGGATGCTCATCCCCTCCCCGACCGTGCCTGTGACGAGGTCGAAGAAGCCCCGACGGGCCGCTGGGTCGAGCCCAGTTGTCGGTTCGTCCAAGGTGAGCAGCCTGATCCCGGGGAAGAGCGCAGTCACAAGCTCGAGCCGTTTGCGCATCCCTCCCGAGTACCTACCGGCCCTCTTGTCAGCGTCCCCGGTAAGGCCCACCTTCCCCAGGAGGTCGTCAGCCATCGCATGGTCCTCTCGTCCGGAGTACCCAAGAACGCCTGCGAAGTAGATCAGATTCTCCCTCCCTGTGAGCGGAGGTATCGAGAAGTTGTCTTGCGGGATGTACCCGAACGATTTCTGCGCCCGTGTGGGCTCCTCACCGAAAACCTCGACAGTCCCGCTGTCGAAGCTTACCACCGACGCGATGATTGCGGTCAGGGTCGACTTGCCGGACCCGTTCGGCCCCATGAGGGCATAGAACTCGCCTGCCTCCACGTCCAAGTTGTCCCCCTTGCGGACGGCCGCTGAACCGTAGCTCTAGTGGAGATCCATGACGTGGATTGCGGACGTGTTGGACCTGATGGAGATGCCATGACCGCCGGACCCACCCTCACCGCCACCCCCGATCTTGCCGGCCAACGTCCCGGTTGAAGGTCTCCGTTGGTTTAGTCAGCAGACCTGATCCTCAGATTTGAAAGACCCATGGAGGCTCTTAACACCGATGTGGTGGGCTCGCCTGGGAGCGTTTGCCCCCTCTAGGGAATGAAGACAGCGCCTGCGACCACCGAGGTCCACACGTTCTTGTCCCCTATGGCCGACTGCGTAACATTGGTCGTCTTGATGATCCGCCCTGAGGACTTGAAGACCTGCTCCCGCTCGTCCCAGTCGGCGTTGATGTCGAAGGGGATCCCCATGGTGGTCGCCAGCATGGTCGCGGCCAGATCCTCGGCGTACTCCCCGGCGTCTTCGTCCGTCTGGCCGTAGGAGTGGTGCTCGGCCAGGAAGCCGTACTCCGCAGGGTTGGCCGGGATCGCCACGCCAATCGACGAGGCGACCAGCCTGTGAGGCTCGTTGGTTGCGTTCCTCGCGAGGACCAGGAAGACTATCTCCCCCGGCTTCAGCATCTCCACTCCCTGGTCACGCGGAAGCTGCTTGCAGCCGGGCGGGACGATGCTCGAAACTGTGACCAGGTTGAAGCGGTTTATCTTCGCGTCTCTGAGCGCAAGCTCGAAGGAGGAGAGGCTCTCCTTGTGCTTCCCGACCCCCTTGGTGAGGAAGAAGAAGCGCGGGGCCTTCTGCTGAGACATTTCGCCCGCGCATCCTCCCATGAAACGCCGTTAAAAGGCGGAGGGAGGGGCTCATGATACGGCTTTAAGCAAGCAGGGTGCCGTCTCCAGGCGGGGAGGGTGCGTTGCTCCTCCAGCAGGTACTGAAGCTGAACTGCGAAACGTGCAGGTTGAAGACGGAGCACTATGTCCAGATTTGGAACGGCATGGCGATGATGTGCCGGTGCCTGAAGTGCGGCAAGGTGAGGATGAAACCCCAGTTGACGAGGGAAGAACTCCGGCCGTACCCGGCGGACGAAAGCAAGCCGGTCTACGTCTGTTGAGGCCGGACCCGATTTCTATAACTAGAGGTGCTGCCGACCCGTCGGACCGTGCCAAGGAAGACAGCGAAGACTAGGAAAGCAGACGAGCGCAAGTCCCCGGGGAAGGCAGAGAGCGCCACCTCGACTTCCGCCCAGGGCCCGACTGCACCAAGGACGGAGAAGAAGGAGCCTCCAGAAAGGTACGAGCTCTCGCCGTATCAGTGACGGCGCTGCAGAAGGCAGCCTGGCGGGATTCGCAAGCCCGGTCGAACAGCATTGCCGCCAGCTGTGCGCCGAGGATTGAGCCCCTAACCCATTAGGTTTAAAGACCCAGTCCGACACGTCACGGCCGCTTGGCCACCCAGCAGATGGCCGGTGCTGTGGAGGAGTCCTCGTGGACTTCGGTTCACACGTGGACCTTCATCGCGTTCAGCTTCGGAATGCTCCTCGAGGCTTACATCTACGGCCTATCCTCAGTGGCCACGGGATGGTATCCTGTTCTGAACTCCTTCCTCAAGAGTTCTCTGCTGGCGTGGGCGCCGATCTGGCTCTCTGTCGGAATAATCTTCGCGGGCCCCATGGCCGACAGAATCGGGAGGAAGACGATGTTCTACGTGACGATGTCGTTGTATGCCATCGGGGGGGTGGGCATACTCCTCAGCGGCACGTACTACTTCGTACTCACCTTCCTCGCCATGCTCCTCTTCGCGGCCGGGGGAGAGATGAACACAATCATGGCTGCGACCCACGAGCTGATGCCGCGCAGGCATAGGAGCAAGGCGATGTTCTGGGAGGTCAATTTCATCAACGTCGGGGGAGTCCTTCTGGCTGTGGTTGCCCTCAGCGCTGCATACGGCCAGATCGCATTCCAGCGCGAGATGATTGGCTTCACGTTCATCCCCATATTGCTGGTGCTTGCCTACAGCAGGTGGAGGATGCCGGAGTCAATTAGATGGCTGGAGAGGAAGGGCAAGACTGACCATGCAGCCCAGGTGTACGCCAAGTACTACTCGTCGAACGCGGCACCGGCGGCTGTCGCGGTCGACCGCCCGGCTGTCCGGGCTGCGGCGTCGGGGTCGTCTGTAGGAGCCGGCCCGTCCAGGAGGCCCTCAGTCCCGCTGAAGATGTTTGTCACCACAGCAGTGGCGACAGCCAACGCGGTAGGATTCGGGCTCATGACCTACGTTCTAGGACCGTACTACTTCCCCAACCTGACAGCAGACATTATCCTCGTGGCCAACGTAGTCGGGTTCGTCGTGGGAGCGGTTGTTGCCACCCTGGCCGACCGCCTCAGCAGGGTGGGCCTGTTGCTCTACTCCTCGGTGGGGGTCGCGGTGGTGACCTACGGCATCTACCTGCTGGTGCCGGAGTGGTCGGCGAGCATCACACTCTTCTGGATACTCCTGGTGGCGCTCAACCTGTTCGTGGGGGTCAACTACCTGAGCGAGGATACCCTCAAGGGAGAACTCTGGCCCACCGAGCATAGAGGGCTCTTCACAGCGATTCCGAGAGTCCTGTCGATAGGTATCATCGACACGATCGCCATCTACGCCACGTCGGGCTACAGCCTCTCCCAGTACACGCTGTTCAACGCCCTGATCTGGACGCTCGGCCTGGTGGGCGCCGTGGCCTGGGCCCTGAGAGGGATAGAGACTGGCAAGGGGGTCAGCGTGGGCGTGACGTCGGGAGAAGAGATGCCGAGAGTGCAGATGCCCATGCGTTCCCAGTCACCCGACCAGGCACCCGTCTAGCTGAAGCCCGTGAGCTATTTCACGCCCGACGCCAGGAACTCCACGACCGAAGCGGCAAGCCCACTTGGCTTGGAGAATACCTGAAGGTGTCCACCCTCGAACCGCTGCAGCTTCGACCCTGCGATCCCGGCATGCATTTCTAGGGCAAGGGCGAAGGGAACGATCCTGTCCTTCGTTCCGTGGAGGATCAGAGTCGGGACGACTATCTCCTTCAGCCTCGGCGTAGCATCGAAGCCCTTGGACGCGTCGCGCTGTCGGACATAGGAGTAATATGGCTGAGGGTACTTCGTCCCCCAGGCGCGGACCGAGGGTATCCTGATCATCAGGTTGCTCAGTGACCATAGCAGTCCTTGGTGATTCGATGCCCTCGCGCTGGTTGACAACAAGGTCAGGGTCTTGACTCGGCTGGGGTGGAGCAGGGCGAGCATGATCGCGATGCGGCCGCCCAGGGATATGCCCAGCACGTTGACGGAAGAGAAGTTCAGGGTGTCCAGCAGCCCCGCGGCGTCTTCGGCCATCGTCTCGATCGTGTATGGTTCGTCAGGCTTGTCCGACCTACCCACCCCTCTGTTGTCGAAAGCCAAGGCGAGGTGGCGCTCCGCGAGCCTGCCGACGAGCCCCTGGAGCTGGGTGAGGTCGCTGCCCAGCCCTCCAATCACGAGGATGGGGTCGCCGCTTCCGTATGTCTCGTAGTAGACGTCGATGCCATTGGCGCGAACCGTCGGCAACTGGCGAAGGGAGTCCGCCCGGGGGGTTAAATCCCCTCGCCACGACTCGTGACGAACCCGGGAACCGGGCAATCCTTACTGTGGACGTCGAGGCCCCAGGATACGACCCAAATACTGCAAGTTGGGTCGCGACATTGCGGAGCACCTGCGGCCAGGATCCCGATTCAAGAACCCTCGACAACTCGAGCACCTTCGGTTTCCAGATACCCAACCCGACCGGCAATCCAACTGGTTGCGCTCAGGCTGCCAGCCTTCCGTTGGAATACGACGTTCAGGTTACCGTGGGCGACCTGACGGCGACCACGAAACTGGCGCAAGACGAAATCGACATCATTCGGCAGGAGTACATCGACCTGGGCGCAGCCAGAACCCCAGCATATGACGAATTCGGTGCGCCCGTCAATGAAGCTTTCCACTCTGGAAATTACGGCTACATCATGGATGGTGGGATGCAGTCCAAGCTTGACGACATTACCCAGCAGGCATCGGCCCTGGGAGTGAACTTCCATGTGTCATGCGGATGCCGCAACCCAAGAAACAACGTGTGTGTGAGCCACTATCCGACCACGAGCCATCATGTATGGGGCAAGGCGCTCGACCTCAAACCTGATCCAGTCAGTCCGGACAATCTTGATCTCCTTCGCCAGGCAGGACTGAACGCCGGCCTCCCGGTGAGCATCTGCGAAGCTCAGGGCGGGGCCCATGGTGTTCCATGCGACACCCCTGGAGTCAACCACGTACACGTTCAATGGTAGGGCTCTCATTCCACCCTCGCGGAGTGAGGGCTTGCGAAGTCACGCGGAGACGCGCCATTCCCGATTCATCCTTCCCTACCGGACCCCACTCGCATGCCCGAACCCACCCTTGGTCGTTAAATCCTCTCTTCACCTATTCAACCATGAGAGGCTACTGCTCGGAGTGCGGCAGGCAGGTCGGAGGCGCGTTCAGGCCCCTCCTGTGGCAGTGCCCGAAGTGCAGGATGATCTTGTGCGAGGACTGCACCCCTGAGAAAAGAGTCGGCCTCATCCTCAAGAAGCCGGCCTGCCCGGAGTGCCTGCTCGAGCTGGCCGAAGGGGGCCCAAAGGCCGCCGCTGCCGAGGGGCGGGTGAAACGGGCGACTCGCTTCTGGTGACAGCCCTGCACCCAAGCCCCTCGCCATGTGATGTTCCCGACATTGAGAACCGTCCCCTCGATTATAAGCGGGAGGCCCGCGAAGTGAAGCGTGCCTTCGAAGGGCCTTGGGATCTTTTTGGTCCCGGTCGCTTCTTCCCTGCATGACCCTGCCTCCACCGAGAGGGTGCTCTGTTCCTACAGAAAGTGGCTAGGGAGCGTAGGCGTCACCGAGGCTCCCCTCGCCACCTCACCGGAAGGCGTCGGCAGGGGCGGACTTGGCAACGCAACCGGGTTAGTCGCCCTGGTCCTGACCGGTGGGACGGAGCAGACTGTAGGGGCGGTGGCGAAGCTGGGGAAGCCGCTCCTTGTCCTTGCCCATGATTCGATGAACAGCCTCCCCGCCGCCTTGGAAGCCACCTCTTCAATCTCAGGGAGAGGCACGAGGCTTGTCTTCGGCAAGGGAAGACGGCAGCTGGCTGCAGTCCGCGGATTCGCCCACGCTTTGGAGGTTCTCACGCGGATACGCAGCCATAGGATAGGCCTCGTGGGCGGTCCAAGTTCCTGGCTCACCTACAGCCTGCCTGATGCGGAGGGGCTTGCGAATCGCCTGGGAATACGGGTGGTCGACATCCCCATGCAGGAATTCAGGGGCGTCCATTCGTCGGCCTCGAAGCAGGCCGTGCGGGTCGTTCAGAGCGGAGCAGGCGAGGTCACGGCGTCCGACCTGGAGAAGTCGGAAGCCATCTATCTCGCCCTGAAGGCGCTTTCCGAGAGGCATGGCCTCTCTTCGGTAAGCCCGAGGTGCTTCGACTTCATCAAGGACTTCGGGGCGACCGGGTGCCTGGCCCTCTCGAGGCTGAACGACGAAGGGGTAGTGGCTGGGTGCGAGGGGGACATCCCATCGACTGTCGGCATGATAACACTGTCAGAGCTGTCGGGCCGGCCCGCCTTCATGGGCAACCCGTCGTTCATAGAGGGCCACAGGCTTGTCCTCGCCCACTGCACAGTAGCCGGGAAGCTGACAAAGAAGGTCCGTTATCGGAGCCACTTCGAGTCGGGCATGGGCGTGGGAATCGCAGGGGAGCTCAGGAAAGGAGCCAGGGTCACCGTGGCACGGTATGGGAAGGGGTACGGTCTGCTCAGGGCGGGTGCCGGCACGATCGTCCGGGGGACACCCTGGTCTGACGACCTCTGCAGGACCCAGGCTGACATCAGGATGGACGGGAACGCAGAAGTGTTCCTGCAGCGCCCGACCGGGAATCACCTCGTGATGACCTACGGAGACCACGTGGAACCCCTCAGGCAGCTGGCATCTGCGGCCGGATTGGAGTTCGAGGAAGTCTAGAGCGGCTGCGGGAGTCACTTCGCCAGGTACCTGTCGACGTACCCCCTGACGAACCCCTTCTCATAGGCGACCCTCGACCTTGAGACCCGCCCTCCGCGCCTCCTCTGTCCGGACACGGTCTTACTTTCGACTATCCCCTTCCTGGAGAGCCCCCTCATTGACGCGGTCCCATCCGCAGACTACAGCGAGGTCTTTGGCAGCCCGACCCCTTCTGCTATCTTGACTAGGCTCCTACACCCCGAGGGACTGCCGGATTCGGTTCGTTCAGGGCGTCGCTGACTCAGACGGCTGCGTGAAGGACTACGTCGAGATAGCCAGCGTTCCAAATCCTGCCTTCTTCGCGAGGCTTCTCCAGAGCTTGGGAGTGACGCCTGCACACGTTGCGCATGAAGGAGGAGAACCGCTCAAGACGCGCACGAGTCGCAAACAAGCCTCGACGCCGCCTGTCTTCGACGAATTCATCGACAGTTACCGGTACCAGAAGATGACAGATCAGAACGAGTCTTTACTCGTTCCTCTCCCTATCTCCTCAGCTCACGCTGAACGTGAAAAGAGCAGGTAGATTTGAGCTACGTTTATGCTTTGGCGGCGACTTTCTTCTCAGCCGACCCCTTCTGGGTCACTTCTTGGATGATTCCAGCAGCAACGGTTGACCCGGAGTCTCTGAGCGCAAAGCGGCCCAGCTCTGAGAACTCCTTGAAGTTCTCGGCCACTATGGGGCGCAACGGAGTGATCTTGACGATTGCCGAGTCCCCAGTCTTGAGCGTCTTGGGCTTCTCTTCGGTCGGCTGGCCTGTTCGCGGGTCGATCTTGGCGACGAGCTCGCTGATCGTTGCCGCCGTCTGGCTGGTGGCGAGGTGGAGCACAGGAGTATAACCAGCGGCGATCGCCGTCGGGTGGAAGACCACGATGATCTGGGCCCTGAACTCCTTCGCGATGGTCGGAGGAGCGTTGGTCGGCCCGAGGACTGAACCGCGCTTGAAGTCCCCCTTGGCCACTCCCCTCAGGTTGAACCCGATGTTGTCTCCTGCCATGGCCTCCTGCATCTGCGTGTGGTGGGTCTCGATGGACTTCACTTCAGCGCTCAGCCCTTCAGGCATTATCATCACGGTGTCCCCGACCTTGATCTTGCCGGTCTCGACCCTGCCCACAGGGACGGTGCCTACGCCCGTGATGGTGTAGACGTCCTGGACTGGCAGTCTCAGCGGCTTGTCGATGGGCTTCGGCGGCTCCACAAATTCGTCGAGCGCTTGGAGCATGGTCGGCCCCTTGTACCACGGCATGTTGGTCGACCCCTTCGTCAGGTTCTCTCCGGTCCACCCGGAGACCGGGATGAAGCGGATTTTGGAGGTGTTGTACCCCACGGTCTTCAGCAGGTTCTCGATGTCCTGCTTTGCCTCGTTGTAGCGCTTCTCATCGTACTTCACCGTCTGGTCGTCCATCTTGTTTATCGCGACCACCAGCTGAGACACACCCAGCGTCCTAAGGAGGAAGGCGTGCTCCCTGGCCTGGCCGCCGGATGCGAGGGCCGCGTCCTCTTCGCCCTTCTTGGCAGACACCACCAGCACGGCGGCGTCGGCCTCGCTGGCCCCTGTGATCATGTTCTTGATGAAGTCTTTGTGGCCGGGCGCGTCGATGAGCGTGTAGAAGTACTTCGGGGTCTCGAAGCGCTGGAACGCCAGGTCGATGGTGACACCGCGCTCACGTTCGTCCTTCAGCTGGTCGAGGACCCAGGCGTACTTGAAGCTGTCACCCGCACCAGTCTTCTCTGACTCCTTCGCGAACTCCTCGATCATCCTGTTGTCCACTACCCCCAGGTCGAACAGGAAGTGCCCCATGGTCGTGGACTTGCCGTTGTCCACGTGCCCGGTTACTATCAGGTTCAGGTGCGGCTTGTTGGCCATCTCTAAGTCGGTCCTTACAATGAAGCGACCCCTGCTGAGCGTATAAAAGCGTTACGAGGATGAGACGACACGCGAGGACGGTCTTGCTGGCAGTTAGGGGGGACCGGACCCGCCCTCCCCCGAATTCGAGGGCAGGAAGCAATCGATATAACGAGAAGGACGGACCGACGCAGACATGAGCGGACTCGCGCCTGAACATATGCTTGCACAGGACCAAGGGGTCATCTCACGTAGGCCCGGATTCGAGGAAGAGCTCGAGGCCGGAGTCGGAGTGGGCGAGGTGGAAGGGACTCTCATACTCACGAACAAAAGGTTGATTTTCGTCTGCACGAACGAGAGAGAAGACGACCTCACGGGTGAGAACGCGCTCAACCCACTGGAGAAAACCAGGTTCGTCTATTCCGAGGTCGAAGACCTTGCCCAGGTCCCGGAAGGAAGCCCCAACATCTTCATCCCGATATCGGCCATGGTTTCGGTCAAAGGAGAACACGGAGGGCTCGAGAGGGCTTCGCTCGAGGTGAGGTGGAACTCCGAGGAGGGAGAGAAGGGAGCGGTGTTCTCCGAGGAGCTCATGGGCAAGAAGAAGACGCTGAAGGACTGGGCACCGGTCATCGAGAACCTGAAAGCCGGCAGGCAGAAGCTCGTGGACCTGCCTCCGCCGCCCCCCTTGGAAACGCTCAAGGGGAGAATACTCCGAGTCCTTTCGGACTTCCAGGAGAAGGGAGTCCTCGACGTCGAAGACGAGGTGGAGACTGCGTTCAAGGTGGACCTGGACCCCGACGAGGTCCAAGCCGCCTGCGACGAGCTGTCCCTGGAAGGAGCGCTGAGGAAGTACCCCGACCCGAGCGGGGACGTGTACTACAGGAGGGCCTCGCGGCTGGGCGAAGACGACCTCTCCTCGTGACCTCTTTCAGAGGTCCGCTTCCACCTTCATCTGCCTGGGGGCATGATAGAGCTGAAGCAGGCGGAGGAAGACAAAGACCGGCACCAGGTTCCCGAGGCCGACGGGGATGACCCAGAAGGTCCCGACCAGAAAGCGGGTGACGATGACGCTCAGGGACAGATAGGCAAGGCAGGCCGCTGCCGAAGACCGCTTGTGCTTCCAGAGCCATGAATTTCGCAGTTCCTCTGTCGTCAGCGTCATGGGTGACTTTCCTGTGGGCTCGATTCAGTGAGACCGACTTGGGCCTGACTGGCACCCAAGGAAGACCTCCGAGAGGAAGGCTGCGAGGACGAGACGAATCGCGACAGGCTATGACTGTCCCCCCACTCGTCCCCAGCCACGAATGTGCATCCAGCGGGCTGCGAGCTCTCGATGGAGTTCACGAAGGTCGCGGTGGGGGATGGGGGACCATTGAGCGTGTAGCCAATGATAGCGTAGATCTGGTCGAATTGCTGGAACTCGAGGAAGGGTGGCCTGAACGATCCGCGACAGGTCTAGCCCTTGAACTTGCCTTCCTGGATGAGGTCTATCTGCTTCTGCCTGACTTCCTTGAAGAGGTTGCACCAGTCCCGCCCTGAGACGACCAGCTCGAAGGCCTTCAGCTTCGGCTCGACGCACACCCCCCTCTCGAAAAGGTCAGCGTTCAGTGGGTCGCTGGGCCTGAACCAGGTGCAGGACAGGCAGTTCTCGGACTGCCAGGTGATCCTCTTCAGGCTCTTCTGCGGTTCCTCTTCGCTGCTCACAGCGTCGAGGAGGTTGGGCGCTCAGTTAAGCATGACGATGGGACCTGATAAAGCGGCTAGAACCATTCGCCCATGGCCGTGGATACCCTGTTCTGAGCGTCCTGTTCGTCGAGCTCGTAGAACCGCTGCCACCAGGGACCCCGCACATAGAGCGCGTCGATGACGTTGTCATAGCCCGCCAGGGGCCAGATACACCCCCAGGTCTCATCGGGAGGTTCCGGCAGGAGCGCGGCCACCAGGAGGACTGGGCCGCTCGATACCGCGAAGATGAAGGGGATCAGGGTGTTCCAGACGACCGGCAGAATCGCCGTGAGGTACGACGCAACCAGCAGGGATACGCCCGCCTGGGCGACGCGTTTCCTGAGGTGGAGTGTCAACGGGCAGAAAGCATTCTCATGGCCATGCTAATTCTCTCTTTGGTGCAATGTTCCAGCATGCGAACGCCTCGCGGGACGAAGCTGACGGTGACCACCGGTCCCTTCTACCGGATGGCCGCGAAAAGCAAGAACGCGCGTGAGTCGATGCCCGAGGGTGACTTCCGCGACTGGGGCTCCGTAGGGGAGTGGGCGGACGAAATCGCGGAGGCACTGACAAAGGGGCAGTTAGCAAAGAGCACAAGCCGAGAATTGTCGACGCCGGCCGTCCAAAAGGAATATTGACGACCCTGATCTTCCGTCTGGTCAATGAGCGACTGGAATGCAAACGTCATCGCTGAATTCCGCAGCAACCACGGCAAGGTGGGCGGCCAGTTCAAGGGCGCTCCGTTGCTTCTGCTGCATCACAGGGGAGCGAAGACCGACGAGCAGCGGGTCAACCCGGTGATGTACATGAAGGATGGCGACAGGTACCTGGTCTTCGCCTCGAAGGGAGGGCACGACCGTAACCCCGACTGGTATCACAACCTGAAGGCGCACCCAGACATCGAGATCGAAGTCGGGGGTGAGAAGATCATGGTGAGGGCCCAGGAGGTCAAGGGGCCAGAGAGGGACCGGCTCTACGCCAAGCAGGCCTCGCTTTATCCTCAGTTCGCCGACTACCAGAGCAAGACGAAAAGGGTCATCCCAGTGATCGCACTCGCTCCGAAGAACAAACGGTGACAGGTCTTCACTCGGGCCAGGACACCGCATCCTGGGCGGCAGGTCTAGCCAGAATCGATGTCGCGGTGCAGGAGGAGCCTCCTCGTCAGATACTCACCCAGAATCTTCCGCTGCCCTCGCCTCAAGATCTCCGCCAAGGTGGATGTCTTGATCCCAGTTTCAGATGCAAGCTCTTTGAGTCCAACCCCCTTGGGGAAGTCGAAGTAGCCACCCTCGAAGGCGATGGAGAGAATCTGCTCCTGCCTGGTGGTCAGCACACTCCCGATGTCCGGGATGCAGGAGAACGCCCCCTACTACTCACCTCCGACGATCACGGTGGTAATAGGGGTCAACAACACCGTGACCTGGGTCAACAACGACGACGTTCCTCACACAGTCACAGCCTCGGATGGTTCGTTCAACTCAGGGGACATGAACGCCGGGCAGAGCTGGACGTATGCCTTCGCGACTCCAGGGACCTACAGTTACTACTGCGCCTATCACCCGTAGATGAAAGGGACTATCGTCGTGTTCGCCTCAGGCTAGTGGGGAAGGAAAACATCCGCAACGCATGACTCGGCCATTGGGCTACACAGGGCCCGGTTGGCCCTCGAAGAACATAAGGGCGTCGTGAGGAGGTTCTACCGGGCGATGAACGCGCACGACTCGAAGGCCGCGGCGGACCTCTGGGACGAAGAGCCAGTCAACAACGGAAGGAAGCTGGAGCGCCGGGCCATCGAGAAGCTACTTGAAGAGATAGTCCAGATCCACGAGCACACGGAACTTAAGAAGATGATTGCGGCAGGCGACTGGGTAGTCTGCAGGATGATGGTGAACGGCCGGCACAGGGTCTCGCCATCTGTCCCCTTCGACAGCGGGATCTACAACGTCACGAAGCCGGACGGACGCCCCTTCACCGCACAGCACATCCACATGTACAGAATCGTGGACGGGAAGATCAAGGAGCACTGGGCCAACAGGGACGACCTTGGGGCGGCGAGGCAGCTCGGCATGGAGCTGAGAGAGAAGAAAAAGCAAGGCTGAGCGACCAGCGCATCGCCTAACCTGCCCACCGCTTTCGTATCAATCAGTGAAATGGGGTAGCGAATAGAAAAGCGGGAGCGTGAGCAGGGTCGAGCCTCCCGCTCTACGCTCTAGGGACCTTTCCGTTTAGCTCGAAGACAGGTAGCTCCACATGATTACGCCCACGAGCATTACCAGCGAGCCGGCAAAGCCCGTGATGAGCGCGCCTGCGGCGTCCCCGCTGAAGCCGATGTTCATGAGGGCATTGATCACCGGAACTCTTACGAGCCAGGCGAAGAAGCCCAGGGCGTAGCCCAGGAGCCAGAATCCGAACAGGACGAGTTTTCTTCCCATGCTGTTTCGATAGGTGAAATCGTGCCCAAAGTTCGTAAATGCGGGGAAGATAGTATTCCTCGACGGCTTGGTTGAATTGTTTATACTAGTAGGCCCGCCAGAGACAGGGCGTAGGTCGTTACTACGCTGCAGACCGCTCCCAGTACCATGAACAGAACCCCCTCGGCGAGCGTCTTCCTGTCCCGCTTCTGATAGGCGTCGCTGATGCACCCAGCGAGGAGTCCGCCGAAAGTCGAACTGGGGTCCCGAGGCATCTCTGACGTTCGAAAGCGCCCCCGAGGCCTATTAACGATTGTGGAGATGACGTCTATCATCTCCGCGCCCCCGGCTAGGAGGCATCGACCCGCTTCAGCACCCTCATGGCAGTGAAGGTGATGACCTTGCTCGGCTTGCCCGCTTCCTCCAGGGCGAATGAGGTAGTCGCCCGATTCGGGTGCTCTCCGTTCCACCTCCCCTGAGAGCTTTCAGGGTCGGGGTTCACAGCGTCCAGGTTCCACCTCCCGTCGGGCCTGCTTTTTCTCTTGAGCAGAGACAGGGCGAATCCCAACCTCCTGTCACTGCCGTATCCCAGGGCTGTCATGAAGTCGAGACCCACCAGGATGTCGTAATAGTAGTGTATCGGGTAGTGGAATCGATACCAGGGCTCGTAGCGCTCTCCCTGCTTGTGAAGCTCCTTCTCCAGGAAATACTCGGCCCCTTTTTCGACGGCGCTCTTCATTCCGCGGGTCCACTTCTGGCGCGGGTAGGCTGCGAAGGCGCTCATCGGCTCCCAGGAGTCCAAGTTGCGCCCCCTGGGGCGGCTCCCATAGTTCCAGCAGGACCATCCCCCGAGCTCAGCCTGGTTCTTCACGAACCACTCGAACGCCCTCCTGACTCTCGGGTGGTCTTCATACCCGAATTTCACCAGAGCGCGGGCGGTGTTCCCGGTTATGCACAGGTGCCCATACTTAGGGTTCCCCTTCAGCGACGAGTCGAACCCGCCGTCCAGGGCGGAGAATCTCTCCATCCAGAGCCTGCTCGACTTCGCTATCGCGGGCTCGTCCTTGGTGAGCCCGAGGTCTGACAGGATAAGAAGCATCCAGTTGGTCGCGAGGTACTTCGGACGGTAGAGGTTCTCTGCTCCGACCCAGTACCCACCCGGGGCCCGCTTGTCCAAGATCTCTCTGGCCCACCCAACCTTGGTGATCTTCTTGGCAGCCTCCTCCGCCTCCGGGTCACTAGGGGGTTTATCCAAGAGTTCGGTCAGCGTCAGGTACCTGACCGAAGGCTGATTCTCTTCGAGAAGCCATCGGATGACAGAGTCGTTGGCGGCCATGCAACCTGCTCCAGGGGCCTTGCTCCCGTCCTCGACCTAGCGGGCCAGGGCGATGAGGTTGTCCGCGAGCTCGGCGGGTTTCGTGATCATCGGCCAGTGACCCGTCTCCATCACCCTGTGCGGGCCCACGAGCTTCCCCCACTTCCCAGCGATAATCTCGTCGACCGGGTCTCCCGAAAGGGTGCAGAAGACATATGCCTCTTTAATCCCGTCGTAGTCCCTGGACAGGGTGATGGGGTCCTTTCCGAGCTTGATCGGCCAGGGGGTGACCATGGACATGAACCATTCCCTCTCCTTCCCTTTGACGTCCTTACCTATCCTCTCGACTGCTCCTTCCGTGAGCGGGATCGCGAAACCTCCTTTCGAAGGCGGCCCGAACTCCACTTCGGGGTCGAAGTTGCCTTGCTGAGTCCTGACCCTCTCGGGCCTGAACGAGTCCAGGTAGATGACCTTCTTCACCTTGGAGTGAGCCCTGTCTGCGACTGCAGCCGCCACCTTCCCTGCGAAGCTGTGACCTACAAGGACGAAGTCGTCGAGCTCGTTGTATCTAATCACGTTGAGGACGTCCTGGATCGCCGTCTCGATGCCGACGTCTCTAGTGGCCAGGTGGACCCTCTCGCCCATGCCGGTCAGGGTTATCGGATACGCTTCGTGTCCCGCTTCTTCAAGGTGGGGAACCACCCTCTTCCACGACCAAGCACCGAGCCAGGCGCCTGGGATGAGAACGAAGTCACTCAAGTTGGACTGCTGCCGCCTCTAGCCGTATAAAAGCGCCCGTCTTTCTTCGAGGTTCCGTTGCGGCGGACGGTGAAACTAATGCGCCTCCTCCGGGCAGGTCAACAAATCACGACATAGGCGAGCGTTGATATACCCGACGCGAGTCCCGATTTCGGCAAGGCCTCCACCTTGCCAAGCAGCTTCCTCCAGAAACTGAATTCGGCCCAGAACGTTTTCACCTTCAGAGACTTCATCCTCCTTCCCGGGAGGAGCGAGGTGGAGCCGGGAGAGATCGACCTCTCCAGCAGGCTGACGAAGAGAATCAGACTCAGTGTCCCTCTGATATCGTCCCCCATGGACACGGTCACCGAGTGGAAGCTCGCCCTGGAGATGGCGAGGCTGGGCGGGGCGGGGGCGATACATAGGAACATGCCGGTCGAGAGGCAGGTGGAACAGGCGAAGAAGGTCAAGGCGTCGAAGGTCGAGGCCGTCAGTTCCGACGACCATGGGAGGCCTCTTGTGGGAGCCTCGGTGTCGCCTCTTGACCGCGAGCGTTGCATCGCCCTCGACAGGGTGGCGGACTTCCTGGTGGCCGACGTCGCCCACTTCCACACATCGAAGGTGATAGGAGCCGCGAAGAAGGTCCTCCCTGATTTGAGCACGGACTTCGTCGCCGGCAACATCGGGAGCCAGAAGGCCGTCTTCGACATCCTGGACGAGCTACCTAGGGTAGAAGGGTTCAGGGCCGGCATCGGGTCTGGCTCCACCTGCGTCACGTCGGAGGTTACCCGGGTGGGTGCGCCCACTCTCTTCGCGGTCGCCGAGGTGGCGAGCGCCCTGGATGAGAGGAAGATCGACCTTCCCGTCATGGCCGACGGCGGGGTACGGGGCCCGGGCGACGCGGCACTGGCTTTCGCTTCAGGAGCGTCCGTCGCCATGCTCGGGACGATGCTTGCGGGAACCGATGAAACCCCCAGCAAGATAGTCGTACGGGCAGGGGCGAAGTACAAGGCGCACAGGGGGATGGCGAGCGCAGCGGCCCGCAAGGTCCGTTTCGCCATCGATAGGTACGCGGTCCCTGCCAAGGGGCTCGATGAGGGAATCGAAGCATACGTCCCCTACGTCGGGAGCGCCGAGGGGGTCGTGTCCATGATGGAGAACGGGCTCAGGGCCGCCTTCGGATACGCAGGTGCGGCCAACGTCAGGGGGATGTGGGAGAGGGCCTCCTTCGGGTCGATGAGCGCAGTCGGCTCGGGAGAGCTCGGCGCGCACTCGTTGGAGATCAAGAGGTAGGGCATGGAGCCAGACCTCGCCGGAGGGATAGCAGTACTCGACTTCGGCGGGCAATATGCGCACTTGATCTGCAGGCGGATCCGGGCGCTGGGAGTCTATTCGGCCCTCCTCCCTCATGACACCAAGCTGGACGAGCTCAAGAGGAAACAGGTTGCAGGGGTGGTCCTTTCGGGTGGGCCAGCCAGCGTCTACTCGGATGGGGCGCCTTCAGCCGACCCGGGCATATTCAAGAGCGACATTCCCGTGCTGGGCATCTGCTATGGGTACCAGCTCATGGTCAGGGCCCACGGCGGGGAGGTTGGGAGGGTCGAGAGGAGGGAGTACGGGCGAGCGAGCATCCAGGTTGTCGAGAGCGGAGGCTTGTTCGACGGTATTGGAGACGGCAGGCTGGTCTGCTGGATGAGCCACTCCGACTCGGCGAAGTCCATCCCCTCCACGATGAAAGTCCTCGCTTCGAGCGCCAACTCCCCCTATGCGGCCGTGAGGGTCGCCGAGTCCCCACAGTACGGGGTGCAGTTCCACCCCGAGGTCTCCCACACCGAGAGAGGGCAGGCGCTTCTGTCTAACTTCGTGTTCGGGGTGTGCCACGCACAGAAGGACTGGAGCATGGCCGGGTTTCTTCAGAGGTCGGTGGAGTCCCTCTCGAGGGTCGACGGGAGAGTGCTCTGCGCCGTATCTGGCGGGGTCGACTCCTCGGTGACTGCCGCCCTCCTCAGCAGGGCCATCGGCGAACGGCTCCAGTGCGTGTTCATCGACACTGGGCTGCTGAGGGCGGGAGAAGCGGAGCGGGTGAGACGCCAGCTCGGGCAGGAACTCGGGGCGCAGATTCAGGTGGTCGACGCTTCCGAGAAGTTCCTGACTTCTCTCCAGGGGACTGGGGACCCCGAGGCGAAGAGAAAGATAGTCGGGAGGCTGTTTGCCGACGTCTTTGAGGAGTTCGCGCGAGCCCAGGGCCCGTTCACCCACCTTGCCCAGGGGACCCTCTACCCGGACGTAATCGAGAGCGGCAGGTCGCTGGGACCCGCGTCTGTGATCAAGACGCACCACAACGTAGGGGGCCTCCCCGTTGGGCTCTCGATGAAGGTGGTGGAGCCGCTCCGCGACCTCTACAAGGACGAAGTGAGGGAGCTCGGGAAGCTCCTGGGGCTCCCGAAGGCCGCGGTGGAGAGGCACCCGTTCCCTGGCCCAGGACTCGCGGTGAGGGTAATCGGACAGGTGACGAAGGACAAGCTCAGGATCGCACGGGAGGCAAGCGGGATCGTCGAGGAGGTTCTTGAGGAGGAAGGGCTCTACGGGGCCGTCTGGCAGGCGTTCGCCTACGTCGGGGACGACCAGGTGACAGGGGTCCTCGGAGACGAGAGGAAGACCGGTCACCAGGTGACTGTGAAGGTGGTCGAGTCGGTGGACGCCATGACCGCGGACTGGAGCAGGCTCGACCCCCGGGTCCTCGAAAGGATGTCCAGCAGGATCACTAACGAAGTGGGCGGCGTCGTCGCCGTCGCCTACTCGATCTCGTCCAAGCCGCCGGCCACCATCGAACCACAGTGACCATCATGGAGACACTCGGCCCCAGGACGAAACTCGCGGAACTTCATGTGCATCTCGGCGCTTCAGTCGACCCGGCCGTGATGTGGGAGATAGCCCACGCTCAGGGGATACGCCTCCCGACGAAGGACTACTGGAAGTTCGTCGACCTGGTGACCGTTGACTCTGGCAAGAAGAAGACCTTCGAAGACTACCTTTCTCTGTTCCGCTGGACAGAGCTGATCCAGTCGAGCCCCCTGGCCATAGAGCGGTCGGTCTACCAGACCATAGCCGGAGCCTACAGGAAGAACAACATCACCCTCCTGGAGCTGAGGTTCAACCCCATGAAACGGAACCGCGGAGGGGAACAGGACCTGGACCAGATAATGATGGCCGCGGTCAGGGGGATAGACAGGGCTTCCCTCGAGTACCCAGTGCGGACTGGTCTGATAGTCTGCCTGGACCGGACCTTCAACCGGAGGCTGAACGAGATCCTCCTCGAGAAGGCCATCGCGTTCTCAGGGCGGGGCGTGGTAGGGATCGACATGGCAGGCCCCGCCAGCAGAGGGTTCAGGTACTCGAACTACGCAGACATCTACAGACGTGCCAGGAAAGAAGGGCTCGGGCTGACCGTTCACGCCGGGGAGGACGAAGGGCACGAATCCGTCAGGGAGGTGCTGCAGCACCTCGAACCGGACAGGATCGGGCACGGGGTGAGGGCGACCGAGGACGGGAAGACCATGGAGGCCCTCCAGAAGAGCGGAGTCGTGCTTGAAGTCTGCCCCACTTCGAACTTGAACACCGGTGTCCTGAAGGACGTCGCGGACCTGAAGCGGGTCTTCAGGGCTTTCCTGGGAGGAGGAGTCAAGTTCACCCTGAGCACCGACGGCCCGGAGATGCTCAAGACCAACCTCAGGGGGGAGATGGAATTCCTCATGAAGAACGGCGCACTGAGAGCCGCTGAGATCCTCGAAGCCAACAGGACGGCCTTCGCCGCCTCTTTCGTGGAAGGCCGATGAGAAAGGTTTGAAAGGCGATTCAACGGGCGCGCCCTAGCTTGGAAGTCGCCGAGAAGGTGGCGGCGGTAGGGGAGTTCAACGTGAACTTCGCCACCGCCGGGAGCGGGACCCCCCTCCTCCTGCTGCACGGGAGCGAGCCGAAGGAGAGCTGGCGGGTCTGGGAGCCTCTGCTCGGGCTCGCGGACTCCCGGAAGGTCATAGCCCCTGACCTGCTCGGCTACGGGAAGTCGTCGAAGCCGACCGAGACCCCGGACCACAGGGGCCAGGCGCACATGCTGAAGGACTTCGTCGACAAGCTGGGGGTGCAGAGCATGAGCATCATGGGGAGCGGGTGGGGGGGCCAGGTGGCCCTGGAGTTTGCTCTCGAGTGGCCCGAGACCGTGGCGTCGCTGGTCCTGGTCGCGAGCTCCTACGACAAGGAACAGTTGCCCCGGCTCCAGAAGATGAGGAGGCCGACTCTCATAGTCTACGCAGAGGACGACATGGTGACGCAGCTGAAGGCCGGATACCTGCTGCGGGACTCCATAGGGACGTCGAGGCTCGAGGTCCTGGACCCGGTCAGCAGGGACCCGAAGGAGGACTTCCGCATGTCGCACAGGCTCCAGAAATTCAGGGCACCCCAGCTGATGCAGCTCGCGAAGCTCTTCCTCTCGAAGCCTGAAGCGATGGTCGCCGAGCCCCCAGAGATGGAGAACCAGCTGAGGGGGATGGCGCTGAGGAAGGAAGACGAGAAGGACGGCCCTATCTGGAAGCCATAGCGACGCGTTCCTGTTCGTTCTTCTTTTTGACCGCGTAGCTGTTTGCGTCGCCTGCTGCGGCCTGGATTATCTCTTCGGCCAGGACCTCCTCGACCGTACGCGGCGAGTTGAACGCCGCCTCCCTGACCCCTTCGGAGATGAACCTCAGGGCCAGGTCCACCCTGCGGACCGGGGATATGTCCACCGACTGGTGGTAGACGACCCCTCCGTAGCTGAGCCTCGTAGTGTCTTCGTTGGGGGACGCGTTCTCGATGGCCTTCACGAGCTGCTGGACCGGGTTCTGGCCGGTCTTGAGCTCGATTATGGCGAAGGCGGTCTTGACTATGTTCATGGACTTCTGCTTCTTCCCCCCCATTCGGCCGGTGTTCTTCGCGTTCTTTTTCCCGAAGTGCATGCTTTCGTTCACTAGCCGCTCCACGATGTTGACCCTTGTCTTGCCGAACTTCTTGTGTTCGTGCCTCCCTCCGGAGTGGGGGATCAGCATCGGCTTCAGGCCGATGACTGTCTGGAGGCCGGGGTCACCCACCTTGACCCCGGTGATGTCCCACCTGTCCCAGAGCAGGAGGTTCGGATACTCTAGCGACTGCCTGCTCATGCCTATCTCCTCGGTTTCTCCTTGCGCCCGTATACCAGCTCGTTGAGCGAGACCCCGTTGACCTTGAAGACCGTCCAGCGGACTCCGGGGATGTCCCCCATGGCCCTCTTCATGGACCCCCCGATCCCCTGCAGCATCACTTCGTCGTGCTCGTCGACGAAGTTCAGGGCTCCGTCCCCCGGGAGGAAGGCTGTGACCTGCTTCCCGTTCTTCACAATCTGGCAGCGGACGCACTTACGAATAGCTGAATTGGGCTGCTTCGATTCAACCCCCACTTTCTCAAGGACGATCCCCCTGGCCTGGGGCGCACCCTCGAGCGGGTCGGCTTTGTAGTCTAGGCCGAGCTTCCGCCTCTTGTACCACTTGTTGGACCAGCGGAGGTTCTGCCGCTTCTGCATCATCTGCCGCCCTGCGAATTCTCCGCGTGGTGAAGCCATCTTCTCAGAGTCCGCCTTTTCTCATCGTATTTAACCGCTTAAAGCTCAGACGTAATCTGGAGGTTGCTGACGTCGAAGTAGCGCTTCGCCAGCAGCCTTACCTTCTCGGCGTTCTTCCCCCCTAGCCCCAGGACCGCCCCCTTCTTCCTCGAATCGACTATCACCACCACCCCCTTGGTGCCGTCCAGCCTGTCACTCACCCTCACTTCCTGGACGAACTTTGCCCCCAGGGAGTTCTTCACCAGTCCCTCCACGTCGTCCGCCCACTCGACCACCTCGACAGGCTTGCGGACCGCCCTTTCGATCTTCTTCACCGAAGCCCCCTCCTTGCCGATGGCGAGCCCCATCTGCCCCTGGGCTATGACAAAGATCACCCTGTCCCTCTTTTCGTCGATGACGCAGTCCCTTGCAGTCGCGCCGGTCATCCCCTGGAACATGGACATCAGGGAGAGTTCGTCTGAGGAAAGCTTGATCTCGGGCACCGGCTATATCACTTTGCCAGCTGCTTCACGTCCGAGTCGCTCACGTTCCTGAGGGCCATGGCGGAGACCCTGTACGGCCTCCCTACCATCCTGGCGAGCTCGGCCGAGGACTGGGTCAGCTCGATCACCGGGACGTTCTGCCTATTCGCTTCTTCCCTGAGCCTACCCCCTAGCGCAGCCGGGAGGGACCGCGTGCACAGGACCGCCTTGCTCCCCTTGACTGCCGCCAGGCTCTCCTTCGCCCCGACCGCTGTCTTCCCCCCCTTCATGGCGTCCTTGAGGACCTTCGAGAGGTGCGCGCTGTCCACCATCAACATCAGCTCATGTACAGGTCGATCATCCCGGTCCCCACCGGTATCGGGAGCCCTACAATCACGTTCTCGGTGACCCCCTTCAGGTCTTCGACCTCGCCCTTCACGGCGGCCTCTGCGAGGGTCGGGACTGTGATCTCGAACGCGGCTCTCGCCAGGACGCTGCTCTTCGTGCCTGCTATCCCGTGCCTCCCGATCTGCTGGATGTACCCCTTCGACGTCATGAGGTCTGCGACCAGGAAGATGTGGCGGATGTCCACTTCGAGCCCCTGCTCGTCCAGGGTGCTCATCAGCTCCCTGACTAGGGTGGCCCGGGCCGCCTCGATCCCGAGGACCTGGGCGACTTCGTGGACGTTGTTGGTGTAGACCCTCGTCGGGTCGACCCCCTGCACCTGCACCACCTTCCCCAGGTTGGAGCCGGCCGTCTGGATGAACCACTCCTCCCCTTCCTTGACCACGGTCACGCGGGTTATCCCGGGGATCCCCTTCAGCTTCATGTTGAGTATCTTGTTCCTCAGGGTGAAGAGGGCCGAGAGGTCGGCCTCGGGCATGCTGACGTGGATGACGTTCGGGCTCCTCTTGTCCTGCTGGACCTTCCTCTTCCCGGTCTCGATGACCTTGGATATCTCCTCCGGGTTCGTGTCCCTGTCGGCCATCATCTCGGAGCTCAGGTGGAGCTTGATCCCCTCGGTGGGGTCAACCTCGCTGAATTCGACGACGTTGCCCACCTTGGTGAAGAGGATATCCTTCGCCACCTTGACCGCCTTCTCGTTGAGGGTAGCGTATTCCTTTGTCAGGTAGATGTCCATGGACGGCGTGGCTGGGATCTTCCTCGCGTCCACTAGCTCCATCAGCCTGGGGAGCCCCAGCGTGACGTCCCTCTCCCTCACCCCCGCGAAGTGGAAGGTCCTCAGGGTCATCTGGGTACCCGGCTCACCTATGGACTGAGCCGCGACGATCCCTGACGCTTCCCCCGGCTCCACCCTCGAGTAGTCGAGGGCCTCGTCCACCTTCTCCATGGTCTCCTTGAGACCGTCCTCGGTCAGGTGTGAGGCGCCGAGCTTCTCCTCGAGCTCCCGGACCAGCCTCTCGTTTAGCACCGGCTGGTACTTCTTGAGGAGCTTCTCCAGGTCTGCCTCGTCGGCCTTCGTCTTCGACTTGTGGGAGAGCTCCTCTGTCTCCACCAGCCTGTCCAGGTTGATGGGGCGCCCATGGTCGCTCTTCGCCGGGTCGACCCCGTCCTCGCCGTAGAGGAACTGGATAATGTGCCCGTGGGGGTCCCGGACCGTGAGGTCGTACTCCACCTTCAGGTGCTCGAGCGCGTTGACCAGTCTCCTCTGCATGTAACCGCTCTGCTGGGTCCTGACCGCGGTGTCCACCAGCCCTTCGCGGCCGCCCATGGCGTGGAAGAAGAACTCGGTCGGAGAGAGCCCTTCCCTGTAGTTGCTCTTGACGAACCCCTTGGCCGTAGGGGACGGGTCGTCCCAGGGGAAGTGGCTAAGGGCCCTCCCCTTCAGGCCGTGGCTAATCCTCTTTCCGCGGACCGACTGCTGCCCTAGGGCTGCGGTCATCTGGCCGACGTTGAGGCTCGAGCCTCTGGCACCGGTCCTGGCCATGATCATGCCCGAATTCTCCGGAGGGAACGCCCTGTCGGCGATCCTCCCCGCCTTGTCTCTCGCCTTCGCGAGTTCGTTGACTATGTAGGCTTCGAGGGTGTCCTCGGCCGAAAGCCCTCTGGTGAGCTGGAGGCTCCCCGCCTTGTACTTCTTCTGCAGGTCTGCGACGCTGGTGTAGGCCTCGTCGAGGGCTTCGGTGATCCCCTTCTTCGCCTCGCTCGGGAGCTCGAGCTCGTTGAAGCCGTAGGTGAACCCCCTCCGGGTGAGGAAGGTCTTCAGGACCTTCAGTATCGAGTTCAGGAAGTTGCGCGCCTCCTCGTTGCCATAGTCCTTCGCTATCCTGTGCAGCAGAGAGTCGGGCTCCTCGGCCCCGATGACCGCCTTGTCGACCACCCCGGAGACGAGCTGCCCGTCCCTTATCACGACGTCGTTGGTCGCCCCGGTCCTCTGGGCCTTCGCCCACTTCGAAGTCAGGACGTAGTTCATTCCCTTCGGAAGGAAGAGGGAGAAGAGCTGCTTGCCGGTGTACGTGGGGTGTGCTCCCTTGGTGGCCGGCTCGGGGAGGTCCCCTTCATAGTCCCCCACCAGCGCAAGGTTGGAGAACTCCGCCGGGGTGAGGAAGGTCTCGTCCCTGGTGAGCATGAAGGCGCCAGTGATGAAGTCCCTGATCCCCCCTATGATGGGGCCGCCGTACCTCGGGGAGAGGATCTGGTCCTGGACCCTCATGAGCATCAGCGCCTCCGACCGCGACTCCTCGCTCTGAGGGACGTGGAGGTTCATCTCGTCCCCGTCGAAGTCGGCGTTGTACGGAGGGCAGACGGACGGGTGAAGCCTGAAGGTCCTGAACGGCAGTACGCGGACGAAGTGGGCCATGACGGACATCCTGTGGAGCGAGGGCTGCCTGTTGAAGAGGACCACGTCCCCGTCCATCAGGTGCCTTTCGACTATGTACCCAGGCGCGAGCGAATCGGCAAGGGCCTTCCTGTCGCTGGCGAAGTCGAGCCTGATCTTGACCCCGTCGGGGCGGATGACGTAGTTGGCTCCCGGGTGGTCGAAAGGTCCCTTGTTGACGAGCTCCTTGAGGTGCTCGATGTTCGGCGGGGAGACCTTCTCAGGGATGGTGAGCTTCTTGGCGACTTCGAACGGGACCCCCACCTCGCCTATGTCGAGGTTCGGGTCAGGGCTGATGACAGTGCGGCTCGAAAAGTCGACCCTCTTCCCCGAGAGGGACCCCCTGAACCTCCCTTCCTTCCCCTTCAGCCTCTGGCTTAGGGTCTTCAGCGGGCGGCCAGAGCGGTGGTGAGCCTGTGGTATCCCCGACACTTCGTTGTCGAAGTAGGTGGTGACATGGTAGTGGAGCAGGTCGACCAGGTCCTGGACGATGAGGTGCGGGGTGCCGGACTCTTTCGATTCGCGGACCCTCTGGTTGACCCTCAGGATGTCGACGACCTTGTGGGTCAGGTCGTCCTCGGAACGGATGCCTGATTCGAGCGTGATTGACGGCCTCACGGTTAGCGGCGGGACAGGGAGCACCTGGAGGACGAACCACTCGGGGCGTGCCGCCTTGGAGTTGAACCCGAGGAGCTGAAGGTCCTCGTTGTTTATCCTCTCCAGTCGCTCACGGATGGCGACCGGCAGGAGCCTCGTGGCGCCCCCCTCTTCGGTAATCTCGTGGAAGATGGTCGGTTTCGTGAACTCGATCTGATACTGCTGCTTCCCGCAGTGGGGACAGAGCTTGACCTTCTTCGCCTTGGTGGCGATCTCCTTGGCGACGGTCTCCAGCAGGGACGGGGTGAAGTCGGTCTGGCTCGTGAGCTTGGCGCGGTAGGCGTCCAGTTCCTGCTGGGGGAGGAGTATCCTCCCGCACGACCTGCAGGTGGTCTGGACCAGCCTGTTAATCTCGTCGACAAATGCGATGTGGAGGACCGGCTCCGCGAGCTCGATGTGGCCGAAATGCCCCGGGCACCGGCCAGCGGTGCTCCCGCAGGTCCCGCACTTCTGTCCAGGCTCGAGGGTCCCGAGCCTGCTGTCCATCAGCCCCCCCTGGACCGGCATCCCGTCTTCGTCGTAGGTCTCCGGCTGGGTAACCTCCGCCACCGAGTACTTCCTGACCTCGGCCGGAGAGAAGACTGCGAAGTTGATCCCGCCGATTGTCTTGAGCGCCTGTTCCATGGACATATCTCTACACCTTGTCCTTCAGCTGCAGCCTCGGAGCGATGTTGAGGCTCATCATCTCCTGGAGGAGAAGCTTGAACGCGTAGGCGACGACGACGGTGGAGATCTTGGCCTGATCTCCGTCAATCTTGCAGGTGTACTTCCGCTGCTTGGCGTCGTAGTACGCAATCAGCCCGCACTTCTCGCAGACGTAGATCTCGGTCTTGTCCGCCTCGTCGAGGAGCCTGTCCTTCAGCACCATGGAGGCCCCGTAGGCGATGAGGCAGTCTCTCTCCATCTCGCCGAACCTCAGCCCACCTCCGCGCGCCCTGCCTTCGGTCGGCTGCTTCGTGAGCATCTGGACCTGCCCCCTCGCCCTGGCGTGAATCTTGTCGGCCACCATGTGGTGCAGCTTCTGGTAATAGACCACCCCGACGAAGACGTCGGCAGCGAACTTCTTCCCGGTCTTGCCGTCATACATGACCTCCCTCCCCGTGGGCTCGAACCCCCTGGCGCGGAGGACCTTCTCCATCTCCTCGATGCTCTCTCCGGCGAAGGCGGAGCCGTCGACCGGGGACCCGCGGAACGCCCCTGCCTTGCCGGCTATTGACTCGATGAACTGGCCCACGGTCATCCTAGACGGGAACGCGTGCGGGTTTATGATGACGTCTGGGACGATCCCCTCGGAGGTGTACGGCATGTCCTCCTGGGGGACTACCAACCCGATGACCCCCTTCTGGCCGTGCCTTGAGGCGAACTTGTCTCCAATCTCCGGGACCCTCATGTCCCTCACCCTGACCTTGAACATCCTGCCGCCTTCGACGTTCTCGGTCATGAATATGGAATCGACCACCCCTGCCTCGGAGGGCCTCACGGCGACCGAGGTGTCGCGTCTGTAGGGCCCCTTGATCTCGAACTCCTTGTACTCCTCCATGAACCTCGGCGGACTGGTTCTTCCGATGACCACGTCCCCTCCGGTCACCTGGGATTCATGGGCCACAACTCCGTCCCCTTCGAGAAGGCGATAGAACTTCTCCCCGCGGTAGCCGCGGATGTTGGACTCGGCAGACGGGACCTCGAAGCTGTCCCTCATGCCGCCAAGGTACTGCTTCGCCTCCCCTTCGTAGAGCCTGTAGAAGAACGACCTCGCCATCCCGCGCTCGACGCTGGACTTGTTCATGATGATGGCGTCTTCTATGTTGTACCCTTCGAACGACAGCACAGCGACCACGCAGTTCGTTCCGAGCGGGCGCTCGTCTATCTTGAGCAGGTCGAGGGTCCTCGTCCTCACCACCGGCGCCTGGGGGCTCACCAGGAGGTGCTGCCTGACGTGCGGAGAAATCGGATAGGTGGGGGAACTGAACCCGAGGCTCTGCTTCGCCATGGCCGACTCGTAGGTGTTCCTCGGAGACTGGTTGTGCTCGGGGTAGGGGATGATGGACGCGGCTATGCCGAACATCGCCGCGGGGAAGAGCTCCATGTGGGAGTTCTTGGTAGAGACGTCATCCGGGCTCATGGCCACGAGGCAGTTCTCCTCCTCATTGGCGTCGACGAGCTCAACCACCCCCTGGTCAACCAGCTCGCGCCAGGACAGCTGCCCCACCCTTACCTTGTCGATGAGCTCCGGGTTGAGAAGCGGCCGTCCGCTCTCAACGACCACGAGCGGCCTGAGGACGCGGCCCGAGCTCAGGCTGATGTAGATGCGCGGATAGGCGTCCTCGTTGATGGGCCCGACGTAGAGTACGCTCGCCTGGGGATGGATCTGCTGCTCCCTCCTCAGCTTCCTGAAAGCCTTCGCGAGCCGTTCCCCGTCGTCGACGTAGCCGAGGAACCTCCCGTCCATGAACACCCTGCACCCCTCCTTCTGCAGCTTCTCGTCAGCGTCGCGGATCTGTTTCGCGCCCAGCTCCCAGAGCTTCTCCTCCACCTCCGGGGCCGGGACGCTGACAGAGATTATGGCCGACAGGGCGAGGTTCTTGACGAGACCGCAGTTGACCCCTTCCGGGGTCTCGCTGGGGCAGATCCTCCCGAAGTGGGTGGCGTGAAGGTCCCTCGCCTCGAAGTTTGGCTGGCTCCTGCTGAGAGGAGACTGGACTCGCCTCAGGTGGCTGAGGGTGCTCAGGTAGTTCGTCCTGTCGAGGAGCTGGGTGACCCCCACCTTCCCCCTCCCCCAGTTGCCTGTGGCTATGGCGTTGTTGAGCTTGTCAGTGATGATCCCGGTCCTGATGGCCGCGCCGACCACGTTCCCTCCGCGCTTCTGCCCCGTCCTCTCCAACTGGTACTTCATGTCCCTCACGAGGTTGCGGAAGGCGGTGCGGAAAAGGTCTGCCAGCATCTGGCCGGCGAACTTGATCACCTTGTTCCCGTAGTGGTCCTTGTCGTCTGCCTCGATCCATCCGAGCCTGAGCTCGAGCAGCTTGCAGGCGGCCTCCCCCAGGAACATCGACTTGTCAAACCGCTTGTCGTCCGTCTTGCCGAGGTGAGGGAGGAGCCCCCAGTCGAGCATGGACTGGGCCCTCTTGATCCTGAACTCTTCGAGCATCCCATGGGCCACCCTGTTGCCGATGAACACAAGGGCGTCCTTCTCGGTCGGAGCTTCGCTGGCCTTGTCGAAGGAGACCTCCAACAGGTCCTGAATCTCGGCCTTCAGCGAGACCGCGTCCGCTATGTCTTTGTCCGACTTTATCCCCAAGGCCCGCATCACGATGACATAGGGGAGGTCCACTGGGCAGCTCGGAACCTTCACGTTGATCGCTCCGTCCTGCTTCAGGGTCAGCTCCAGCTTCGACCTGTAACCGACGACGGACGAGTAGACCCGGGACTTGTAGGTGACGTTCCCGGAGACCTTCTCCGCGTCCACGAGGATCTTGTTGGGGGAGAGGTCCTCGAGCCCTACGATCACCCTCTCTGCCCCGTGTATTATGAAGTACCCGCCCGAATCGTTCGGGTCCTCGCCAGACTCGATAAGCTGGTCCTTGGTGCGGTTGGAGAGCTGGCAGAGCTCAGACTTCACCATTACAGGCAGGTCCCCGATGTGCTGCCTCGTCGTGTCACGCGGGAGCCCCTCTTCCTCGATGGTCATCTCCAGCAGGATGGGGGCCGAGTAGGTGAGGTTCCTCAGGCGCGCCTCCATTGGGAGGATGCTGCTGACCGATCCATCGATCTCTACCACCCTGGGGGAACCCAGCGTGAGCCTTCCGAACTTAATCTTGTACGGGGTGCTGACGGTCTCTATCTCGACCTCGCCTATCTCGTCGACGATGTTCTGCAAGCCGCGGGTCACGAACTCGTTGTAGCTGTTCAGGTGCTGCCGGGCGACCCCTTCCCTCTGCAGCAGGTCACTCAATATCACCCAGGAGTTGGTTGCGGTCTGTCTGCTCAACTCTACCCCTCCACCACGTATCTGTAGTAGCTGCTCGTCCCGGCGGTCTCGCTCCTTCTGGTTATCCTGACGAAGTCTCCGGGCTTGGCTCCAACCTCCTTGGCGATGGCGTCAGTCGAGAGGACGTACGGGAACTGGGAGGGCGAGGAGTTGTACCGCCCGAGAATCTGTGCAGACTCCTCCTTGGTCAGCAGCTCATGCTTGGGAATCAGGAAGTGTGTGCTCACCTTGAAGGCGGGGACCTCCTCCTCCACCTTCTTGTGCCTGACCGCCTTCTTCGCTGCCGCTATGCCGTCTTACCCCCATTGATAATACAAACTAGGTGGCATGTACAATACACGTAACAGGGCCCGAAGAGGGCCGATTTCCAACGCGTATTTAGATTTTACTCGTGGGTCCGCCCCTCCTACTCTAGACTGCTCATCGGCGGACAAAGGGGCCCGTCCTGGGGAGTCTCAGGCGTTCAGAGTGCGTTTCCGACTCTCCCGGCCAGCGCGGTCTGACTGCGTCCTCTCAGACGCTCACGGACTCGGCTTCGTAGACCGGCGTCCCCTCCTCTGCCCTCCGGACCACTTTGGAGAACTCCTGGTAAAGGAGTTCGGTCACTGGGCCGACCCCTCCGGTGCCGACCTTGCTCCCACTGACCGAGCCGACGGCCAGGATCTCCGACTTCGTTCCGACCAAGAAGACCTCGTCCGCGGTCGTGAGCTCGAATGGGGTCACGTCCCTCTGTTGGACGTCCATCCCGAGGTCCGCGCAGAGCCGGATGATGCGGTCGCGGGTGATGCCGTGAAGGATCCCTGCCGCCGCGGATGGGGTCGACAGCTTCCCCCCCTTGACAAGGAAGATGTTGGTGACGCTCCCCTCGGAGACGAACCCCCGGTGGTCGAGCAGGATGGCGTCGTCGGCCCCCGCGCTGTTCGCCTCTACCTTGGCGAGAATGCTGTTCATGTAGTTGAGGGATTTGATCTCGTGGGACGTCGCGTCCACGGCGTCCCTGCGGTAGGAGGAGACCATCATCTTGACCAACTTCGGCTCCTGGGGCCCGAAGGTGCTCGCCATGGGCTCGGCGATGATGAACATCGTCGGGTTCTTGCAGAGTGCCGGGTCGACCCCCAGGTCCCCAGCCCCCCTCGTGATGACGAGCCTGATGTAGGCGTCCCTCAGCTGGTTCTTGCGGAGGGTCTCGAGGACGGCCTCCGTCATCTCGTGCTTGGTCAGGGGAATCTTGAGGCGTATGCTCTTCGCCGAATCGTAGAGCCTGTTGATATGGTCGACGAGGCGGAAGACGCTCCCGTCGTATTCGCGGATGCCCTCGAAGATCCCGTCCCCGTAGAGCAGGCCGTGATCGAAGACGGAGACGACCGCCCTTGACTTCTCGACGAACTTCCCGTCTAGGTAGACCAGGGGCTCCTGCATAAGAAGAACCGAATTCTTCGCTGTTAAAACACTTGCGTCAGTGCCCAGTTTTGGACAGTCGTCCAAAAACGTAGGGGAGGACTCCGCCAGACTGGATGTATTGCATTTCGGTCGTGTTGTCTACCCTGACGACTGTCTTGAACCGCTTTTCCCTGCCCGCGCCCCTGGCGACCACTTCTACGAGCTGTTTGGGAGACTGCATCTTCTCGATGCCCGTGATGTCGATTGTCTCCTCTCCTGTCAGGCCGAGCTGCTTGACCCCCTCCCCCTGGTTGAACTGGAGGGGGATCACCCCCATCGCAACCAGGTTGCTCCTGTGAATCCTTTCGAAGCTCTCCGCAATCACGGCCCTCACTCCCAGGAGCTTCGGAGCCTTTGCGGCCCAGTCGCGAGAGCTCCCGGCACCGTATTGCTTCCCTGCGAGTACAACCAGCGGCACCTTCTCCGCGGCGTACTTTACCGCCGCGTCGTAGATTGACATGACGCCGCCGTCGGGGAAGTGAGAAGTGTACCCCCCTTCCTTCCCCTTGGCGAGGGCGTTCTTGATTCTGATGTTGGAGAACCCCCCTCTGACCATCACTTCGTGATTCCCGCGCCTGCTCCCGTAGGTGGAGAAGTCGACTAGTTTGACGCCGCGCTCTGTCAGGTACTTCCCGGCCGGACTGTCGACGGGGATTGTTCCGGCAGGCGAGATGTGATCTGTGGTAATCTTGTCCTCGAAGACTGCCAGGACCCTGGCCCCCCTGATGTCCGCCTTCGACGACTGTGAGAGGGAAGGCTCGAACCAGGGCGGGTTCCTGATGTAGGTGGACTTCCCGTCCCAGTGGTAGATCTCGTCTTCGAAAGCCGCGAGCTTCTCCCAGCGCTCATCCCCCTTCATGGCGGTGCTGTAGCGTTCCTCGTAGAGCCCAGAGTTCAGTGACCTTTGGACCGTTGCCTTGACCTCCTGGAGGGACGGCCACAGGTCCCTGAGAAAAACCGGCTTCCCCCCCTTCCCTACCCCCAGCGGGGTGGAAGCGAAGTCAAAGTCGATCCTCCCCGCCAGCGCGTACGCAACCACCAGCATGGGGGACATCAGGAACGACCCCTTGGCGAGGGGATGAATCCTCCCTTCGAAGTTCCTGTTGCCAGAAAGGACTGCGATTGCGTAAAGGTCCTTTTCCTTAATCGCCCTCTCGATTTCTGGCGCGAGTGGTCCACTGTTGCCGATGCACGTCTGACAACCCAAACCAGTCAGGAAGAAACCCAATTTGTTAAGATAAGGCAAGAGGCCTGAATTCTGAAGGTAATCTACGACCACCGTCGAGCCCGGAGAGAGGCTAGGCTTCACCCAGGGCTTGGTCGACAGGCCGGCTTCAACTGCGCGCTTCGCGACAAGCCCCGCACCGATCATGACCGTCGGGTTGGAAGTGTTGGTGCAGCTCGTGATAGCCGCTATCACCACCGCACCGTCAGACAAACCCGAATGGACTGGACCGTCCTCCTCCATCATAAGCTGGCTGCGGATAGAGCCCGGCATAGCTGCATTCGCAGAGGACGACCTGCGCTCATCGAGGAGGTTCCGGGTGAACGCGGGGACGGACACCAGGGTGTGGCGCTCTTCTGGGTTCCTCGGCCCGGCGATCGACGGTTCGATCTTGTCAAGGTCGACGAGTATCACCTCGGAATACTTCGGTTCGACGTCCGAGATGAAGAACCCGTACCGCTTCGCGTATCTGGACACCGTCTCGATGTGCGCCCTGGGCCGGGCTGTCCCGACCAGGTAGGCGATCGTGGCGTCGTCGACTGGGAAGTACCCTGCGGTCGCTCCGTATTCTGGGGACATGTTGCCTATGGTCGCCCTGTCGGGGACCGAGAGTTGGCCGTACCCTTCGCCGAAATACTCCACGAACTGCCCGACCACGTTCTTCTCCCTCAGCTTCTCTGTGACCGTCAGGACGAGGTCGGTCGGGGTCACCCCCTCCCTGAGGGTCCCGGTGAACTTCACCCCGTAGACCTTCGGTATGGGCATGTGGTAGGGCTCCCCGAGCATGACTGCCTCGGCCTCGATCCCCCCGACCCCCCAGCCGAGGACCCCCAGCCCGTTGACCATCGTGGTGTGGGAGTCGGTCCCGACGAGCGTGTCGGGGAACACTTCCCCGTTCCTCGCCGAGACGACCTGCGACAGGTACTCCAGGTTGAACTGATGGCAGATGCCCTTCCCCGGAGGGAACACCCGCATGTTCTTGAAGGAGGACTGCGCCCACTTCAGGAAGGCGTAGCGCTCGGAGTTTCTTTCGTACTCCCTCTGCAGGTTTATGGAAAACGCCATGTCATTGCCCCAGGCGTCGACCTGAATCGAGTGGTCGATCACGAGGTCCACCGGGACCTTCGAGTTGACTGCGGCTGTCTTCATCCCGACCTCCTTGGCCGCGTCCCGCATCGCCGCAAGGTCCACCACAAGGGGGACTCCGGTGTAGTCCTGCAGGAGGACCCGCTCCGGCATGAAGGGGGTCTCCGAGTCGACGGTCCTCGGCCACTGGGCGAGGGCATGCGCTGCCTCCAGGGCCCCGTGGACGCTGCCGGAATGGCGGGCCGCGTTCTCCAGGAGAATCCTGATGGAATATGGAAGCCGCTCGATGTCATACCCCATCTCCTTGAGCTCCAGGATGTTGACCGCCCTGGCCTTGCCTGAAGGGAGGTCGAACTTCTCCGTCAGTCGGTCAAGTCTCTCGAGAGGCATTTCGACCTAATTCCGCGCAACTCCCGCCGCTATTTGAATTTAGGTTAGACCCCTAACATTCTTCGAGTTGAATCGGCAGAAATCGCCGAAGCGTTCAAATGGTTGTACCTAATCCCTTTAGCGCGTTTGAACACTCAGCTCCTGTTCCGCATCACCGGTCTGGCCCTCGGGATTCAGATCGCCCTGGGGGGGCTCGTCACCTTCGGCTACATGGACTGGACGATCCACATAGGGTGGGGAGTCGTCCTCGGGATCCTCGCCCTCGTGACCCTCGTCTTCGTGTACAGGATGCCAGCGAAGTCCAAGCGGCTGGTTGGGCTCACGGTCGGGATGGCAGCCGACATCCTCATACAGGCGATGATAGGCTTCGCTGCCCAGGACACCGGGAACAACGCCGTCTCCTGGATCCACTTCCTCAACTCATACGCGATCTTCGCGATGCTCTTCATGGGGATGGGCATGGCCATGATGGGGTCGAGGATGGGGCAGATGGGACAGACCCCTCCGGCGGCTGCAACGACCTAGAGAGCGCAGAAGGGAGACTAGTCAGGCTCCGTCGAGCGGACAGGGTGCAGCGCTTCCGACTCTGTCCTGGGCCCCCTTAGGAGGGAGGGGACTAGGGCAACGGTGTTTATGGCCGCCAGGACGAGGAAGACGTTGTCCAGCGCCGACGAGAACCTGCTGGCGTCTGTGCCTATGGTGGTCAGGACCCCCTGCGAAGAGATGATCTGCGTGATCAGCGAGTAGGGGAGATAGGCGGTGAGGACAAGGATCACGATGTTGAAGCTCAGGACGAAACCGATGTTGAAGAAGGTGGAGCGGAACCCGGACGCGACCCCCCGGCGGTGAGGGGGGACCGAACCCATCACCGAGCTCATGTTAGGGGAGGTGAACAGCCCCATTCCAGCCCCTCCGACCAGCAGGAAGACGAAGAGGGTGGCATAGGGAGTCCCAGGCGTGAGGGTCGACATGGCCAGCAGTGAGACGGTGATGACTGCGAGCCCGGCTGTGGCGAAGGGACGGGTCCCGAACCTGTCGGAGAGCCTCCCGCTGACAGGGGCGAGGAAGAGGAGGGTCACGTCGAACGGGAGGATGGCTATCCCGGCCTGGAGGGGGCTCAGCCCCTTCACAAGCTGCAGGTAAAGGCTGATCAGCAGGATGAACGCCCCCCAGGCCATGGCGTTGATCAGCTGAGCGGTGACCGCCCCCGTGAACTCCTTGATGCGGAGGAGGCTGAGATCGAGGAGGGGGTCCACCCTCCTCCTTTCGACCCGGGCGAAGATCACCACGCTCACCGACGAGAGCAGGACGAAGGCGACGACGGACGTCAAGTCACCCAGGCCGTAGGCGGCGAAGGTCAGGGCCAGGAGCAGGAACGCGATGAAGGAAGTGAAGGACACGAACCCGGCCCAGTCCATCCTGGAAGTCCGCTCAGGCTCGCTCTGCTCGTGGAGGCGGACGCGAGCCCAGAGGGTCCCGAATATCCCTACCGGGATGTTGATGTAGAACAGGTAGCGCCAGTCGAAAAAGGCGAGTATGAGGCCGCTGAGGGTGAGACCGAACATCGACCCCGCCCTGAACGCGACAGAGTTGATTCCCAGGGCGTTCCCGAGCTCGTTGTGCGGGAAGGCGTCGGTGATGATGGCAGCACTGTTGGAGAATAGAGCGGCAGAGCCCAGCCCCTGGAATATCCTGGCGGCGATGAATAGGTCAGGGGTAGGGGATAGAGAGGTGAGGAGGGAGCCGACGGTGAAGATGGCGAACCCGACGTTGTATATCCGCACCCTCCCGTACATGTCGCTGACCCTGCCGAGGAAGAGGAGGGCGACGGTGCTCCCGATGATGTAGGCCTGGGTGAACCAGATGGCCTGCTCGGCGTCCGCTCCCAGAGACGCGGCCACGGTCGGGAGCCCGATGACCACGATCCTGCTGTCTATCCCCGACATCAGGACTCCGACGGTTGTTACTGTGAGGACGGTCCACTTGTATTGCAATTCGCTCCTGTGCTCTCGAAACTCTCGGTGGCGAAGTCGATGCGGTGTTAAGGATTGCTCAGGCGGGCAAGATTCAATTACGTGGAAGCGGGGTTGGGCCACGACTTGCAGAAGCCAAACCATCTCGCTTCTGAGAAGAGTCCGTACCTTCAGGAGCACGTTCTCAACCCTGTGGACTGGTATTCTTGGTCGGACGAGGCAAAGGAGAAAGCGAAGAACGACGGGAAGCCAATCCTCCTGAGCATCGGTTACTCGACTTGCCACTGGTGCCATCAGATGCGGAAGGAGTCGTTCGAAAACCAGAAGACCGCTGCCTTCATCAACGAACACTTCATTCCGATAAAGGTAGACCGGGAGGAGCGGCCCGAAGTCGACGCCTACTACATGGGCGCAGTGCAGGCGATGACCGGTTCCGGGGGATGGCCGCTGACCGTCTTCCTGACCCCAGACCTGAAACCGTTCTATGGGGGGACCTATTTTCCCCCCGAGCCGCGCTATGGCATGCCGAGCTTCATGCAGGTGCTGGAGTTCGTGTCCAAGCTCTGGAAGGAGAGGAAAGACGAGGTCAGGTCCAACACCGAACAGGTGCTGAAGTCGATGTCGCCGGAAGCAGGTGGCAGGGGGGAGGTCCCGAAAGAGATCCTAGACGAAGGGTACGCCGCGTTAATCTCCAGCTTCGACGAAGAGTGCGGCGGCTTCGGCCGTGCGCCGAAGTTCCCAGTCCCAGGGACGCTCTCGTTCATGCTGCGATACTATTACAGGACCCGGAAGGAGCTCGCGATGAGGGCTGTGCTGAAGACTCTCGACAGGATGATGGCCGGAGGCATTAGAGATCAAGTCGGAGGCGGGTTTCACAGGTACTCCACCGACCGGGTCTGGCTCGTCCCCCACTTCGAGAAGATGCTCTACGACAACGCCCTTCTGGCGAGGGCGTACGCTGAAGCGTTCCAGCTCACGGGGAGGCAGGAGTATGCTCTCGTCGTCAGGGAGACCCTCGGGTGGTTGAGGGGCGAGATGAGGGACAAGAAAGGAGGGTTCTACTCAGGCCAGGACGCCGACACCTCAGAAGGGGAAGGGAGGTACTACACCTGGACCCCCGAAGAGATCGAGTCCGCATTGGGAGACGACGATGCCAAGGTGTTCTGCAGGTTCTACGGGGTCACGAAGAACGGGAACTTCGAAGGAAGGAACCTGCTCCATCTCGAGCCCGGACTGGACCCCGGCGAGGAGGAAAAGGAGACGCTTGCGAGAGGGAGAAAGGTCCTCTATTCTGACCGGGTCAAGCGGCCAAGGCCGGCGACGGACACCAAGGTACTCACGTCCTGGAACGGCCTGGCGGTATCCACATTTGCATATGCGAGCTGCGCCCTCGGGGATGAGGAGCTCCTGAGGGATGCCGTCGGTGCAGCCGAGTTCATACTGAAGACGAACGTCAAAGGAGGCAGGTTGCTGAGGCGGTATGCAGGCGGGGAGGCGGCGATTGAGGGGACTCTCGAAGACTACGCGTTCTTCGTCCAGGGGCTCCTCGACCTCTTTGAAGCCTCGTCCGAACCAAGATGGCTCAAGGAGTCCATGAGGCTCACCGAGGTCATGGTCGAAGACCTCGAAGACAAGGCAGTGGGAGGGTTCTACCTCAGCCAATTCGCGGAGCCCGCTCGACTGAAGGAAGCGTATGATGGTCCGACGCCGTCCGGCAACTCGGTCGCAGCCCTGAACCTTGTCCGGATGACTGCGCTCACGGGAGAAGAGAGGCTCCGGAAGGCAGCTGAGCAGACCATCAGCTGCTTCTCCAAGGAGCTCCAGCTGAACCCCTCGGGGCACACCACGATGCTCTCTGCTCTCGATCTGCTGCTCAATGGAGCCCGGGAGGTAGTGATCACAGCCCCTACCGAGAAGGCCGCGCGCGGAATGAAGGTAGAGGCAGTCAGAGGGTACATCCCGGACAAGGTCGTCATCGTGGCCACCCCTGCAACTTTTGCCGGACTTTCAGGGATGAGCAGGCTCCTGGAGGGGCGGAAGCCTGGCGCCAGGGCGAGGGCCTACGTCTGCCAGAATTTCGAGTGCAAGCTGCCGGTCGACTCGGCGGAGGCCCTGCGAGAGCAGCTGTCCCCCCGCCAGGGGTTAGTGTTTTAACGCCCTGCGGAAGGCGGGCAAGTGACAGCCATGTGGGAGATACGGGGGCTCTTCGGGAACGAGTATGCCATGGAGCAGGCGGTCGAGGAGCTGAAGAAGCACAAGGGGGTAGAGTGGGCCGTCCTCGACCGGAGGAACATCTCGGTGAGGCTGCAGAAGCGCGACCGCGACACCGAGGAGATAGTCAAGAGGACCATCGAGATACACCACGGGTTCACGGAGCACGAAGGCCCGTTGGGGAAGTTCGACCGCCTGAAGCGCGAAGAGCGCGAGCAGAAGCTGAAGAAGGAAGAGGAGAAGCGCAGGCGCGCCCAGAAGAAATGAGGCCGCTTCAGGAATAGGCAGAGTATACGGAAGGATAGGCGCCGATAAGCGCAAGGTTCAGCTCGAGTACGTTGACGTAGGGGTCGCCCGCCAAGAAGAGGGTCCATTGCTCGTGCGACTTCACCAGTGCGTCGAGGCTGGACGCGGGTATCCCCGTGGCGTTGGAGACCCTCGGGACCTGCGAAAGGGCGTCCGCGAGGGGGATGTCAGGGTCCACGCCAGAGGCCGACGCTGTCTGAGGGTTGGACTCGTTCCTCCCGTGGAAGAAGACCGGGAGGGTGAAGCCGTTGTCTATGTAGTACGACCCCACCACCCTCCCGCCCAGCTGCGCCTGGCTCCCGTTCGCCTGGTAGGGGAGGACAACCTGCGAGATGCCTGTGACGAGCAGAGGGTAGGCCACGCCGCAGACCAGCATCGAAAGAAGCGCGAGCGCGATCACGGGCCTGTAAGTCCTCCACTTCGAGCTCCTGGGGCTCAATCCGATGGGCCTCCTAGAGCACCCCGAGCAGGACGTCGATGAGCTTGATGCCGACGAAGGGGACGATGACGCCGCCCACCCCGTAGATCAGGACGTTCCTGAGGAACAGGGACATGGTGCTAGACGGCTTGAAGGTCACGCCGCGCATGGCCAGAGGGATGAGCATGGGTATGACCACGGCGTTGAAGATGAGGGCGGAGAGGACGGCGGTCTGAAGGTCGAGGCCCAGGACGTTGAGTGAGCGGAGGGCGGGGAGGGCGGTGGCAAACATGACCGGGAGGATGGCGAAGTACTTCGCCACGTCGTTGGAGATGCTGAAGGCCGTCACCGCTCCGCGGGTCATGAGGAGCTGCTTACCCAGGAGCACGACGTCGATTATCTTGGCGGGGTTGGACTCGAGGTCCACCATGTTTGCCGCCTCCTTGGCGGCCTCGGTACCGGAATTCATGGACAGCCCCACGTCCGCCGCAGCCAGGGCTGGGGCGTCGTTGGTCCCGTCGCCGATCATTGCCACTGTGTGGTTCTGGGACTGCTCCTTGAGGACTATCCCATACTTGTCTTCAGGCTTGACCTGAGCGACGAACTCGTCAATCCCCACCTCGGAGGCGATGCTCTTCGCGGTCAGGGGCTGGTCCCCGGTTATCATGACGGGCCTGATCCCCATGGAGCGGACGGCCTCTATCTTCTCCCTGGTCCCGGGCTTGAGGACGTCCTTCAGCCTGACCAATCCTATCACCTCGTGGTCTCGGGCGACCGCCATCGGCGTGTCACCTTCGGAGGCGACCCTGTCCACCAGCTGCTGGAACCCCTCGGGGACCCTGAAGCCTGACTTCAGGAACGAGTCGGGGGCCCCCTTCACTATCTCGGTCTCCTCCCCCGAGAGGTGCATCCCCTGCTCGCTGGCGTCCTCGAGGTAGAACTTGCGCCTGACCCTCTGGACGCTCCCCTTGGGGAGGACGAAGCTGGCCCCGAAGTGGAGTTTCACTCCGCTGGTCCTCGTCTGCGCCGAGAAGTCGTAGACTTCGGACATGGTGAGGGCGTTGAGCTCCCTGGGGACGTAGCCCTTCTCGTTGCCGAGCCTGATCACGCTGCGCCCCTCGGGGGTGTCGTCGAACCACGACGAAAGGAACGCCGCCTCGCCCACCTCCTTCTCGGTCCTGCCGCTCAGAGGGATCATCTCAACCGCTTGTCTGTTGCCCACGGTGATGGTCCCCGTCTTGTCCAGCAGTATGACGTCGGTGTCCCCTGCGGTCTCTATCGCCCGGCCGGACTTCGCGACCACCTTCCTTTCGTAGAGGCGGCTTATCCCAGACAGCCCGATGGCGGGGAGCAGGGCGCCGATGGTGGTCGGGAGGAGGCAGACGTAGAGCGCAATCAGGACTGAGAGGTCGACGCTGAGCCCTAGGGTAACGGATAGCCCGAGGATGGAGGCTATGATTATGGTGAAGACGGCGGAGAGGCCCAAGAGGACCATGGTGATGGCGACCTCGTTGGGAGTCTTGGGTCGCTTGGAGGACTCGACGAGGCGGACCATCTGGTCCAGGTAGCTCTCCCCCGGGTTGACGGCCACCCTGGCGGTCATTGTGTCGCTGGCGACCTTCGAGCCGCCGATCAGGCTGTCTCCGGGGGCCTTCCGGACCGCCGCCGACTCGCCGGTGACCAGGGACTCGTCCACCATGGCGATCCCCTCCAGGACCTCCGCGTCCATGGGGACGACGTCCCCCTTCTCGAGCAGGACCAGATCTCCCTTTTGGAGCTTGGTGGACCCCGTGCGGACTATCTGCCGCTCCCAGCCTTCCGTGACGACCTTCTTCGCCGGCACCTCGGTCTCCAGCTGCTTCAGGCTGCTCGCTGTGTTCTTCGCCTGCTGCTCGGCCAGGGAGTCCGAGAGGGTGCTGAACCAGACGGTGACCAGGAGGATGGCCGTCACTTCTACGTAGAACCCCCGGTCGCCGGGGCTGGCGAATGGCACGAAGGCGTAGGGGTACGCGGCCATGGCCGCGACTATGAAGAACGTCAGCTCCACGATCAGCATCACCGGGTTGGCGAGGAGCGAGACAGGGCTCAGCCGCACTACCGAGTCGGCGAGGGTCTTCGAAGTCAGGGCGGAGGGGCGGCGGGGGAGCCTCGCCCTCCCCAGGACCCGGTCGAGCTCCGGGACTCTCCTAGCCAAAGAAGTTCGCCATCCCCTGGATGTACGTCAGCAGGGGCCCGAGCATGAGGAATGGCAGGAAAGCCAGGACGACGAGAAGGAGGATACTCCCGATAAGGACAATGGAGAAGGCGGCGCCGTCGGTCTTCAGGCTCTGCTCCGCAACCCTCTTCCTGCCTATCATCGAGCCGGCGAGCGCCAGGAGGATCGCGATGGGGGCGTAGCGACCGACGAACATCACCGCAGCTGTGGCGAGGTTGAAGAAAGGAGTGTTGGCCGCGGCGCCGAAGAAGTCGGACCCGTTGTTGGCTGCCGAGGTCGTGAACTCGTACAGCACCTGGGTGAATCCCACCGAGGTCGGGAGGGAGGAGAAGCCCGGGATGGCGTCGACTGCCTTCGTGGCGTAGGCGGCTATGGTCGGCACCAGTATCGCAATCGGGTGGACCAGGAAGGCGACCATGACCAGTTTGACGTCCCTGGCGTTGATCTTCACACCCAGGTACTCGGGGGTCCGCCCGGTCATCAGCCCGACCACGAAGACCGTGATGACGATGTACATTATCATGTACATGACCCCCGCCCCCTCGCCGCCCGGGGTCGCCTGGATGAGCATCCCCATGAAGCCGGACAGGATCCCCAGCGGATTGATCCCCGAGAGAGAGGCGTTCATCGAGCCAGTGGTGACCGCCGTCGTGATGACGGTCCAGAAGGTCGAGAAGAAGCCACCGAACCTCGTCTCGATGCCCGGCCCCACCACCGGGATGGAGCCAAGGAACGCTATGGCTAGGTCGATCGCGAGCAGGCCGTAACTCCCTATCAGGATGGGCCGTGTCTCCTTCTTCTTGCCGATCATCTCACCGAACACGAAAATGAGGGTGGTAGGGATCAGGAGCATCAGGTAGATCTGGAGCACGTCGGTCGCGGGGTTGGGGTTCTGGAACGGGTAGGCGGAGTTGGCTCCGAAGTAGCCGCCGCCGTTCGTTCCGATCTGCATTATGGCGACGAGGGAGGCGATGGGGCCCACCAGGAGCGTCTGGGTCGCCCCCTCCACCGTCTTCACTGTGACGTAGCCCCCGATGGTCTGTGGGACGCCGAGGGCCACGAGGACGAGGGCGGTCAAGATGCAGAGCGGGAGCAGTATCCGGGTGAGCACCCTCACGAAGTCCACGTAGAAGTTGCCCATGTGGACGGAACCGGGCTTGAACCCCCTCACCATCGCGGCCATCACGCAAACACCGGTCGCAGCGGAGGTGAACTGCAGGAGCTGAATGGCGGTCATTTGGGTGAAGTAAGACAGGGTCGCCTCCCCTGCATAGTGCTGGAGGTTGGTGTTGGTGGCGAAGGAGACCACTGTGTTGAGTGCAAGGTCCCAGCTGAGGCCGGGGAACCCCTGGGGGTTCAGCGGGAGCACGCCCTGGCCCACGAGGATCGTGAATGCTATGGCCATCTGGGCCACGTTGAGGAGGAACGCTGCGAGAAAGTACTGCTTCCAGCCCATGGCGGTCGTGGGGTCGGCGCCGATGACCCTGTAGACCCGCTTCTCGACGGGGTCGAGGAGCCGGTCGAAGCGCGTGGGGGCCCCAGTGAGGACCCTGACCACGTAGGGGGCAAAGAGGCTACCTGAGATGAGGGCGGCGGCCAGGATGCCGACGACCGTCAGTGCCTGGATAGCGTCTATCAACTATCTCAAGTTCCATTGCCGCCCCTGGGCCCCTAATGTGAGTGTTTCGAGGGCGCCCTAGCGCCCTGAAGCACTCGGCTTGGAATCCCCGTTGAAGCGCGGGCCCTTGTGCGTGTGGAGGACAATGGCGCTTACAGTGCTCTTGATCCCCTTTATTTTGAGGATTTTGTTCTTCAGGATGTCCCTGAACTCCTCGATGTCTGCAGCCGACACGAGGGTCACAATGTCGAACTCGCCTGTCACTTCGTAGAGCTCCTCTATGTTGGGTATCCTGTTCAGGGCGAGGACGACATCGTCCATGCTAGGCGAATCGACGAATATGTCAACGAAGGCTAGCAGTCGGGCCATCTCGAAGGACCGTTGGCTCGGGCGGCCGCCCGGAGAGCGATATATACGTTCCCAAGGCGGCGGCCGAGCTCCCTGAGCGGCGCCCCTGCGATGTCTAAATAGAGAAGGGAGCGGAGACGGGTCGGTTGGACCCGTGGCTCTGGGCTGCCCTGTTCGTAGTGGCCGTGTCCTTCTTGTCGAACGTCTCTCCATTCGTGGGCGCGTCCTACACCCTCCTGTCCACCCTCGAGCTCACTCTCCTTGGCCCCAGCCCTGGAGCGTTCCTCCTCGTCGTCGTCGCCTCCGCAGTGGGCGCGACGGTCGCGAAGCTGGGGATCTACTACGGGGCCTTCGGACTGCGGAAGTACCTGGTGCGGAACAAGAACGTGAGGCTGGTGGGGCGCTACTCCTCGACCCGCGGCTTCTACGTGGCGCTCTTCGTGGCTGCGGTGCTGCCCGTGTTCCCCTTCGATGACTACTTCTTCATAGGGGGAGGGGCCACCTCCGCGTCGCTGGGGGCGATGGCCGCGGTCACCCTTTGGGCCAAGGTCCTCAAGAGTCTGGCAGAGATTGCTCTCGAGTTCACAGTCCTCAGCGACCTCGCATCGGCAATCGGCGGGTACCAGCTCATCCTGACAGCGGTCCTCACCGTCGCATTTGTGGTGATAGGGGTGGTGGCCTACCGGGTCGACTGGGAGGAGGTCTTGGCCAGATGGAGGAAGCCCGGCGAGGACGGCGCGGCTACCAAAGCGTTATAGTTTCTGGCTCGGGGCGCCATGCCACTGCGGGGGTCGCCCAGCCTGGTCAACGGCGCGAGGCTTAGGACCTCGTCCCTCAGGGGTTCGTGGGTTCGAATCCCACCCCCCGCACTGTTCTCCTAACAGGAAGAATCGGATAGGACCTTGTAGGGTCTTCGTTCGTTGCTGAGCCGGCAACATAATTAGGGCCACATTCAGCAGGAGGCAGAGTCGATGCAGGTCTCTGGAGACAACCGATGACCCTCGGTGTAGAGATCGTAACAGACCTTGCAGTCGTCGCCGTAATCGCTGCTCTTGTCACCTACGTGTTCGCAAGGCTGAGACAGCCTCTCATCCTGGGATACCTGATCGCCGGGATGATAATAGGGCCGTACACCCCTCCCTTCAGCCTCATCTCCTCGATCGATATCCTTCAGGCAGGCGCCGACTTGGGTGTAATCTTGCTTCTGTTCGGGGTGGGTCTTGAGTTCCCGCTCAAGAAGCTCAGAAGCGTAGGATGGGTCTCCATTGGGGTCGCGACCATCGAGATATTCTTCATGTTGCTCGTAAGCTTCGGCGTTGCATTTCTTCTTGGTTGGTCTTTGGCCGATGCTTCGTTCCTAGGCGCGGCGCTCGCTAGCAGCAGCACAGCGGTCATCGCGAAGGTGCTGTCGGACATGGGGAAGATGCAGGACGAGTCCGCGAGAGTGATGCTCGGGGTCCTCGTTGTCGAGGATCTCTTCGTGGTGTTCTTGCTCGCCATCCTTCAGTCGGCTTACGGAGCGACCGGCGCGGGCCCCGGCGGCATCGTCGAGCTAGCGGCAAAGGTCTTGATCTTCGTCTTCGGCAGCCTTGGTATCGGCACGCTGCTGGTCCCACGGCTGGTAGATCGAATTGCAAGCGTCCGCCAGGACGAGGTCCTGATCCTGATGGCCGTGGGCCTGGCATTCGGGCTGTCAATCGTCGGCAGCCTGCTCGGATTCTCCCTCGCCATAGGGGCATTTCTGATGGGGGTCCTGGTCGCAGGGGCTCGTTTCTCCAGCGCAATCGTAGAGTTGACCCTTCCGCTGAAAGACTTCTTCGGTGCGGTCTTCTTTGTCTCGGTTGGAGCGCTAATTGACGTAGGGCAGTTCGGAGTCTTCTTGGGGCCAGCGTTGATTGTGACAGCGTTGATGGTGTTCGGAAAACTTGGTGGCTGCTTCGTCGGTACGAGAACCTTTGGTTACAGCCGTTCTACTTCAATGAAGGTAGGTCTTGGAATGGCGCAGATTGGCGAATTCGCATTCATCGTAATGGGCGCAGGCCAGGCAATGGGGGTCGTCAGTTCGTTCCTATATCCGACGGTCGGGGTTGCTGCGGCCATCACGACGTTCCTCACCCCCTACCTAATCAAACTGAGCTATCGCAGACTGAGATCCCCAGCCTGAGACCAGGAACCTTCAGGAGACAATTGGGTGCTCTTATAATTCGGGAATAACGTTACCTCGAGGGGAACCGGTCATTCAGATTTCCTGGAAACAGGTAACCGCCTTTAGGCTCTCGCGGCACCACCTATCGAGGCGTGCTCCCATCAGATCCGCAATCGATGTAGCAGGAGACATTGCGGGTGCACAGGCCCAGGTCCTTTCGGCAGCTCAAATCTCCATCTGGGCAAGGGCGGAGGTGCCGAGCGCTAGAATCCTGGACGACGCGATTTGGAGGAGCAGGACTCTGGTGCGCGCCTGGTGCATGAGGAGGACGATGTTCCTTGTTCCGTCGGGCGAGCTTGCTCTTTTTACGCGGGGGACGGCCCGGCGGGCTGAGTACAACTACCGCTGGGCCTTGGCGCGCGTCTCGCCAGGCCAGGTGCTGGACAGGCTGCTCGACGCCGTCACGGAGTTCCTGGACCGACCTCGTTCACGGGATGAAATCGCCCGGCACCTACGGTCGGCGGGGTACAAGTTGAAGCTCAAGGCGGGGGGCGGCTGGGGAGACAGCAGGTCGGTACCGTGGGTGGAGGTCGGAGGCGGGCTGTTCTCGGTGGGCTTCCTGATGCACACGATGGGGGGGCGCAGAACCGTCTGTTCTGGTCCCAACGTCGGGAACAAGTCGACCTACGTTCGAGCCGACAGGTGGATCAAAGACTGGAAGGACCTCCCCAGGGACCGGGCAGAGGAGGAGTTGCTGGTCAAGTACCTCAGGGCCTACGGGCCATCAACTCTGGCAGACTTCGCCCTCTGGATGGGACTCTATGTTAGGGACGCAAAGGAGATCTGGGGGAGGATGCGAAGTGAGATGACGCAGGTCGAGGTCGAAGGACGAGAGGCAGAAGTTCTCGAGGCCGATGCCTCAGACCTTCAAAGCGCCAAAGTCGATGGGCCAAACGTCCACCTGCTCCCGAATTTCGACGCCTACCTTCTGGGGCACAAGTCTCACCGGAACCTGGTCGGGGAAAGGAGTCAGAGGAAGGTCTACCGTGGCCAGGGGTGGGTCTCGCCGGTGCTACTGGTCGACGGCCGAGCCGCCGGCACCTGGTCGTACCAGCAGCGCAGGGACGAACTCGAAGTCTTGGTCGATTCTTTCACGGACCTGGCGCCCGACGTGAAATCGAAGGTTCGGGAAGAGGCGTCTGGGCTGGGGGAGTTCCTCGGTTCAGAGAGCGTCAGGACCTCATTCGCCTAGCGGATGCAAAGGCGCCTCGGCTGTAGCCTCCAGCTCGTCTGCACCCCAGAGCGCACCCCTGCCGAAGAAGAGTACGTAGCTTATGACGGCAAAGTCGACCAGAATCGCTACGTGCATGATTGTGCAGTAGACGCACAAGGCGTGGAGCAGGAAGAGTTCCACGAATACGAGATAGGGCACCATCGCCACACCGATGAAGCGCCAGCCGAAGAGAACGGAGAGAGACCGCTGAGACACACGGCCCGAGCCGAACGCGATGAGATAGACCAGGCCGAGGTTCACGATGAAATAGGCGACGGCCAGGAGCTCCAACGGCACTCCGAGGACCTTGCTGTAGGGGCTGCCTAGGACCGCCCCGCAGTCGAGATGGACGCCGAAGTAGTTCCCTGTCGGGCAGAGCGGGAGCTGCTGACCAAGAGTGTAGTAGGTCACTACAACGGTCCCGGACGCCCAGAGCCCCACGACCGACATGGCCACCAGGACTACGAGCTTGAGCTTCGAGATTCTCAGAAGCCGCACCCCGAGAAAGGCAGGCCCATGGTCACCCGAGGCGTTTCAGGAAGGGCCTGACAGCTGCCTGGTTCACGGCAGCGGGAGAGAAAGGGCCCGCGACGGTCAGACCTGTGCCAACCGGACCGGAGATCGATGAGGTCACCGAACTAATCGGGCTGGCGCTGCAGATGCTCAGGGGCGCCCCCTGGGTGAGCTTGCAGATCACCGCGGTTATCAGGTTCGCCCCCTCCCTTATCGCCACGCCTGTGCTCTGATATGATGAGATCTCGGTGATTATCGAGGTCCAGTTCTTTCCAGTGAGGATCGTCGGATCAGGGAGGATGGACCCGGTCGAAAGGTAGATGTTCCCGAAGTTCATGAACGGGACTCCCCCGCCGGTCTTTGCCTGCCACGCGGCCGAGTAGTTGGACGGCACCGATTGCAGGGGGTTACCTGACCTGTCGGCAACTTCATATCCCCTGAAGGCGATGTACTTGCTTGTATAGCTGCTTCCCACGAATGTGAAGGTGGCGTAGTTTCCCGGACCGACGTCGCTGGGCGCCGAGGCCATGTACTGCAGGCCGGTGAAGCTCCCAAAGCGCATCAGCGCCACTACGAGCGCCCACCGCTCAATCGCGCAGTAGGGGCAGCTGTCCTCGCCGATATAGACCACCGTCGGCTTCCCACCTGAGACGAAGGGGGTTCCGCCATAGCTCTGAATCGCGTTCTGCATCGCAGGCGGGGGGGCCGGACCATAGGGCTGGCCACTTGCCGCGGCGAGGGCAGCCATGTCGGCCGAAGACACCGGCTTGTTGATGTAACTGAGTATCCCAGATGGCTGACCCGAGGTCGCCAGGAGGTACACCCCTGCTCCGAGCGAGACGGCGATTATCAGAACGGTTGCGAGCATGGTCATCCTTCTCGTCCGCTGCCTCTTCTTCATCTGGGCCCGCATTCCTCTCTCGGCGCCTGCTCTTGCAGAACCCGCGATTAAGCGACGTCCCTAATGCCAAAGCAACCCTTTTAGTCAAATGCGGAGGCGCAGAGCTGATTGCTTTCTTCCGATTTGCAGGCCAGGGAGTACCAGAAGAAGATCGCCGAAGTGGCTACTTCAACGAACACCCTCGTCGTCCTCCCCACGGGGCTGGGGAAGACGATCATCGCAATCATGGTGGCGGCGAAGATGCTGGAAAGAAGCCTCCAGTCCAAGGTGATGGTTCTTGCCCCCACGAGGCCTCTCGTCCTCCAGCATAGGAGGGCCTTCGGAGAGGGTCTCAAGCTCCCAGGCAGCGAGATGGCCACTCTGACGGGGACGGTGGACCCAGGAGACAGGGAGGTCCTCTGGATGAAGTCTAGGGTGATCTTCGCCACCCCTCAGACGGTCTATAACGACGTCCGTCATGGGCGCATTTCGCTCAAGGACGTCACCCTGGCCGTCTTCGACGAGGCGCACCGGAGCGTGAGAGACTACACCTATACCAAGCTTGCCACAGCCTACAAGGAAACCGCCGACAGGCCGCTCATAATGGGGCTCACCGCTTCCCCCGGCGCCTCAAAAGAGAAGATCAACGAAATCAAGAGGAACCTGTTCATCGAGGCGGTCGAGGCCCGGAGCGACGAGAGCGAAGACGTCAAGGAATACGTGGAGAAGACGGACGTCGGAGTAATCAAGGTCAGGGTCCCGGACGAATACTATGAAACGACACTGAGGCTGAGGGAACTCTACAATGATAAGGTGAAGAAGCTGCTCAATGGAGGCTTCCTCAGGAGCAACAGAGTATCCAAGAAGGCGCTCCTGGAAGCCAGAATCGCCATATCTGCGAGGCTGAAGTCGGCCCAGGCGAGCGGCGGGCAAAAGGGGTACATCTTCGGAGCGGTCATCAACCAGGCCCAGGCGGTCGCAATCCTCCACGCGCTCGAGATGATCGAGACCCAGGGGGCCCCTCCTCTGCTGAGGTACCTTCAGAAGATGCAGGACAGGCCGGACAAGGGCAAAGCCATCTCCTCACTGGTGCGGGACCCGAAGTGGCTGAAGATAGAGGAGGAAGCGGGAAAGCTCGCGGCAATCCCACACCCCAAGGTCTCCGTGATGCTCCACGTTGTGAAGCAGCAACTCCAGAGGAAGCCTGACTCGAAGGTAATCGTCTTCACCCAGTACAGGGACACCATCGAGGACATAGTCAGGGCGCTCGAAGGCGAAGCCCTCGCGGCCAGGAGGTTTGTGGGCCAGTCCGACAGGGAGGGGAGCAAGGGGATGGACCAGCAGCTTCAGTCTCAGACCCTCGACCAGTTCCGAAAGGGGGAGTTCAAAGTCCTGGTCAGCAGCAGCATAGGGGAGGAGGGGCTCCACGTCCCGGACGTGGACCTGGTGGTCTTCTACGAAGCCGTCCCCTCTGAAATCAGGTACATCCAGCGCCGCGGAAGGACGGGGAGGACCACGCAGGGGCGGGTCGTCATCCTGCTGGCAGAAGGGACCGTCGACGAGTCGTACTACTACAGCACCCTGCTGAAGGAGAGCAGGATGAGGGAGCTTGTGAAGGAGACGAACAGGAAGCCGTCGCGGAGGCGCGAAAGGGCGCCCACCCTGATGGACTTCGTATAGAGGCTACGCTCTGCTCCCAACGACCGAGACCTTGATGGTGTTCGTCGTCCCCCTCATCCCCGGAGTCCCGGAGGTGACCACAATGCGCTCCCCCTTCTTCGCCACCCCCAGCCGTTCAGCAGCATGGTCGGCTTGCTCGAAAAGAGAGTCCAACGACCTGGCGGTCTTGGTTACGAAGGGCACCACCCCCCGGTAGAGACTCAACCGCCGGGCCACCCGTTCCTCGCTGCAGATCGCGATGATTGGCTGCGTAGGCCTGTACATGGACACCCTCTTCGCGGTGGTCCCGGTCTGGGTCGGCGCGACTATCGCCTTCGCGCCCACGTAGTCGGCAAGGCGACATGCCGCCCTGGCTATCGCGTACCCGGTCTCGCTCGACCTGACCTCGGGGGCAGCGCGGAAGTAGGACCGAAGATGCCTCTCGGTCGACCGGGCTATCTTGTCGATCATCCGGACTGACTCGACCGGATACTTCCCGACGGTCGTCTCGTCGGAGAGCATAACGGCGTCTGTGCCGTCCAGAATGGCGGTCGAGACATCCGTGACTTCGGCGCGGCTCGGGACAGGGAAGTTCACCATGCTGACCAGCATCTGAGTAGCCACAATCACCGGCTTCCCCGCTTCGTTGCACTTCCTGATCATGGATTTCTGGATCGCTGGGACCGTCTCGATCGGGACCTCGATTCCGAGGTCGCCCCGGGCGACCATCGCCCCGTCTGCTTCGGCGAGAATGGAGTCAAGGTTGGCGACAGCCTCCTTCTTCTCAATCTTCGCGATCAGCATCGGGCCGCCAGAAGGGACGAGCCTGCGGACAGCCCTGACGTCCGACGGCGCACGGATGAACGACGCCGCGATGAAGTCCACCCCGTGACCGACGCCGAACTTCAGATAGGCGGCGTCCTTGGACGTGGGGTACTCGACCTTGAACCGGACGCTTGGAGCGTTGACCCCCTTTCCTGAGCTCAGAACCCCGCCGTCGACGACGTGGCAACGGATTCCCGTTCCTCTCTGGTCCTCCACCCTTAGCTTTATGGTGCCGTCGGCGAGGTGAAGGATGTCCCCTTCCTTTACCGACTTCAGCAGTTCGGCGTTGTTTATCGGGATGCTGGAAGCATCCCCTTCGATGTCTTCAGACACGAGCAACACCTGAGAGCCTCTGGCAAGGTCCACCGAGCCTCCGGCTATCCTTCTGACCCTGATCTTCGGACCCGGCAGGTCCTGGAGTATCGCCACGTTCCTCTTCGCCCTCGCAGCCTCTTTCCTGATGACCCCGATCTCCTCCAGGTGACTCTCGACGTCGCCGTGCGAGAAGTTGATTCTGAAGACGTCGACGTGAGGAATGAGCTTCCTAACGGTCCCGGGGCTCCTGCTCGCAGGGCCGATCGTGGCGACGATCTTCGTCCTCCTCAAGCTCACCGGCTCTCCCCCGCAGACAGCTCAGAATAAAGCTAGACTTCGCTCGCTGAGCGTCCCGCGGGGCTGGGGAGGCAGTTGGCTAGGGGGCACTCGCTCTCGAAGCGTCAGTTCCAGAAGACGTCTCTGCGGCGTAAGCCTCCTCGTGGATGTAGACCCTCCCCCTCAGGAGGGACGCGAGGGCCGCAGCAATAGAGAGCGCCGCCCCTATGTAGAACGAAAGGTCGAGGGCTGAGACGAATGCAGGGGCGATGGCCTTCGGGAAGAAGGTCTGGCCCGTGAGGTAGGCGCGCGTCGTGGCCGGGATCTGGGAGACGACCGAAGCGAGCCTCGGGTCGGCGAGTATGGACTGCATCGGGTTGTACCCGAGGAACGCAGAGAAGAGGGCGCTGGACGCGGGGATGGAGGAGAAGGCGCCCGCAAGTTGCGGGACTCCTGCGCTGGTCATCGCCCCCGAAAGGGCGCCCGGGAGTCCAGAGGTGAGCCCGGTGATTATGATCGTGAAGAACGCGGCGAGGCTGATGGTCTGCCCCGCATTCTGCAGCGTTGCACGCATCCCTGAAGCGGCCCCGCGGTGTTCAGGGGGGACTGAGTTCATTATCGACGCGATGTTGGGGGCTGCGAACAGGCCGCCGGCCATGCCCATGACCAGGATGACGGCTGCGAAGGAGAGGTAGGCGAAGTCGTAGGGGAGCAACGAAAGGGAGAGGAAGGTCCCTGCCGTGATCAACATCGCAACCGTCGCGAACGTCCGCGCCCCGTACTTGTCTGAAAGGTATCCGCTGACCGGGCCCATGACTGCGAATCCGACGATCATCGGGATCATGTACACTCCGGCCCAGAAGGGAGTGTTCTGATAGCTCACGCCGTGGAGAGGGAGCCAGATCCCCTGCAGCAGTATGATCAGCATTATCTGGACCCCACCCCTCCCCACCGCAGAAAAGAGCCCTGCGAGGTTGGCTGCGGTGAACATCCTGTTCCTGAAGAGCCCCAGGCGGAACATGGGATCGGGCACCCTGGCCTCGACGAAGGGGAAAGCCACAAGGAGCGCCGACCCCGCAGCCAGGGAGGCTATGACCCAGGGGTCCCCCCACCCCATCGACGAACTCCCATAGGGGACAAGGGCGTAGGTCACCCCAAGTATCATGAGGGTGAGCCCTGCGGCGAACAGGAGGTTCCCCCAGGCGTCGATCTTCTGTCCCTTCCTTATCGTCGCTATCTCCTCCAGCTTCCAATATGACCAGACCGTACCGACCAGGCCCACGGGGACGCTGACCAGGAAGATGAACCGCCAGTTGAATATGGCGAGGATGCCGCCGAGTACCAGGCCCAGGAGCGACCCGGCGATGGCGGAGGTCATGTTGACCCCGAGAGCCTTTCCCCGCTCCCTCGGGGGGAAGGCGTCGGTGAGTATCGCGGCGCTGTTCGAGAGGAGGAAGGCACCCCCGACCCCCTGGATCAGTCTGAAGACGATCAGCTCAAGCGCCCCGGCGTCTCCCGTGCTTGGGGTTGCCGCGCAGAGGAGGGAACCTGCGGTGAATATCGCGAAACCTAGGTTGAACAGCCTCACCCTCCCGTACATGTCGGAGATGCGGCCGAACGAGACCAGGAGCGTCGAGGTCACAAGGCTGTACCCGAAGAGGATCCAAAGGAGGTACTGGAAGGAGTTGAGCGGGTCGATGGATATCCCCCTGAAGATGGCGGGAAGCGAAATCAGGACGATGGTGGCATCTATGGAGGCCATCAGAGTCCCGATGGTGGTGTTGGAGAGGGCGACCCACTTGTATTCGGCCATGGTGTATCGGTCCAGGAAATCTCCCACCGCCGAGGCTGATGGTTTTTGAAACTTCCCCTTCTCAGCGGCGGGGGGCGGATGAGCGACGGAGTTACGCGACCCTTATTACCGCGGAAATTCGCACTGACCCCGAAAATTGCCTTCCATGGAGGCCGTCGGTCTCACGAAGAAGTACAACAGCTTCACCGCAGTCTCCGGGCTCAACCTGAAGATCCAAGGGACCAAGTGCGTCGGATTCCTGGGGCCCAACGGCGCAGGGAAGACCACCACCATGAAGATGTTCACCGGACTGATTTCGGCAACCAGTGGCAGGGCCATGGTCAACGGCGTAGACGTAAGCAAGGACAAGAAGGCCGCTCTTGCCTCGTGCGCAACACTAATCGAAACTCCGGAGATCTATCCTTCACTGACACCAAAGGAAGCTCTCACGATGCTCTGTGAGATCAGAGGTGTGCCGACCGAAGAAAGGAACAGGAGGATCGACGAAGCCCTCGGGAAAGTAAAGATGCAGGAGTGGGAGAAGAAGAAGGTAGGGAGCTTCTCCAAAGGAATGAAGCAGAGGGTGAACGTCGCCTCGACCCTGCTCAGCGACCCTGAAGTGATAATCCTGGATGAGCCATCAACCGGCCTCGACCCAAGAGGGATGAGCGAAGTGAGGGACATCGTGAAGTCCCTCGGGAATAGGCTGGTTTTCATGAGCTCTCACCTTCTGGCCGAGGTGACCGATGTCTGCCAAGAAGTGGCGATGATAGACCATGGGAAGCTGCTTGTCTATGACACCATCGAGAACGTCACTGCGAAGTTTGCAGGAGGATCAGGGGAGGTGCAGGTGGGGTTCGCGCGCCCTCTCGACGTCCAGGCCGGGACAGCCATCTCCAACCTCGAAGGGGTCACCTCCTTCACTAGGAGCGGCGACAGGCAGATTGTGCTGAAGTTCGACCCGGCAGTGGTGTCGCAGGAAGTCCTCTTCCAGAGGATTGCCGGCCTCAAGGCAGGGGCGGTGAGCTTCCAGTCTACATCGGGGCTGGAGGACGCCTACCTGAGCCTGATCAAGGAGACGCTGTAAGATGAGCGGGACGCAGAAGGCCCACGCCAGGGTGGGCTCCCTTTCCCAGATAGGCACCATCGCCAAGTACAACTTTCTCAACTACTTCAGGGCAAGGAGGTTCTATGTCATGCTCGCCATCATCCTGATCATCGGCGGCCTCGTTACCGGACTGGTTGCCTACTACGGTGTGGCGGACTTCGGCGGGTCAAGCGCCCTCGGGTTCTACGGGGCCGGATGGGGAAGCTTCGCATCCTTCGTTATCATCCTCTCGGCGGTCTTCTTTGGCGGCGACGCCATCTCCGGTGAGTTCCAGAACAGGACGGGGTACTTCTTGGTCCCGAACCCCATCAGAAAGTCGGCCGTGTACATCGGGAAGTACCTTGCAGCCATTGCGGCCTCCTCGCTAACCCTCGGTGTGTTCGCGCTGATCATGATCGCCAACGGACTCTACTATTTCCCGGGGTCTTTCCCGTGGGAATTCGCCCAGTCGATAACTTTCGCCTGGGCCTATCTCATCGCAGTAATGTCGCTGTCGTTCGCATTCAGTTCACTTTTCAAGAGCACTTCGATTTCCATACTCATGACCGTAATACTCCTCCTGTTCGTCTTCAACATCGTCGACACGGTCGTCTCCATCGTCGCTGGCGTCGAGCCGTGGTATTCCATCGTATACGGGGCTGGGATAATTGGAGACATTCTCCGGGTGCCCTATCCAACCCACATTCCCCCTCGTGGACCAGGAGGCCGGTTCGCTGGCGCTTTGTTCGCCCCCACGGTCCCAGAAGGGCTGGCCATCTTGCTGGTCTATTTCGTCGTGATGGGGATAGTGGGCCTGCTTCTCTTCGAGAAGAAGGAGTTCACGTCCTAGCCGCTGGTCAACATGAAGTCGTGCACTTTCCCGTCGGTGAGATTTGCCAGGGCTCCCCTCAGTATCCCGTCTGAGTACTCACTCCCCGGGTTCAGACAGAGGGTCCGACCGATCCTTACGAACCCCTTCGACTCGTGTATGTGACCATGGAGCCCTAGAAGAGGGGCGTGCCTTTCAATGGCGGCCCTCACTGAGGAGCTCCCGGCGTGGATGAACTTGATGCCCAAGGCTTCCTTGACGTAGTTGAAGTCGCTGCTGACGGCCGGGGCCTTGTCCAGCTCGGTGTCGATGGGGGGCACGTGAAGGTTGTAGACAGCGTTGGCAGGATTCTTCACCTGGGCAGCCAGTGTTTCTATCATCTCTCCGAGCTTCTCTTCGCTCACCTCCCTCGGGCTGTTCCACGGAGTGGGGTTGGCATACCCCAGGGTGATCATCTCGTAGCCGCCGCCGAGTTCCACCACCCTATTCTCTGGGTTTACGAACTGGCCTGAGTCGACCAGGGCCGAGTCAATCTCGACCTTGTCGTCGTTTCCCGGAGATATGAAGCACTTCACGTTCGTCCCCCTGAGCCTTTCCTGGGCAAGCTGCACCCAGGCCTTCAGAACGTCGATCATCGCCCTGTCGAACACCTCTGTTTCCCTGGCCTTGTCCGACTGGATCTCCTTCAGCTCACCGGGGGTGGAAACAAAGGAGTACTGCCCCGCGTCCTGCAACGACTTCCTGGCATCGGCAAGCCGGTCTTTCCCTAACGTTTCCTTCCTCCCGAACAGGACAACATCGTACTTCCCATCGGACGTCTCTACGATTGGGACCAGGACCTTGCCGGTGATGTCCCCTCCGAGTATCAGGCAGTCTGCCTTGTACGCCTTGGCGGCATTGAGGAACTTCCTGAAGCACCGTTCCGAACCGTGGACGTCGGTAGTGAAGAAGACTCGCGTCAAAGGGGAAGAGCGACGCAAGCCTGCGACCGTATTTAACGATGAATTTGCACCGACATGCGAATCCGCCCTCTCCTTCGCAATCACTTCAGGCAAGCAAGGGGCCAGACCCCTCGGCTGTCATAATCCAGGGGGCCGCTTCTGTGCTGGGTCGGCAGCATGGCACCGAAATTGTCGTCATGGCCGGCGTCCTCCTTTTTTATGGGGGGGTCAAGAACCCGCACCAGGAAGGGGTGCGACAGGTTCCTCGTCAGCATGGTGTCGATTATCAAAATGAAGGTCTCCTCGTTCGCCACCCCCCAGAGCCCGCAGAGCAGGTTGGACAGCGTGTCGAAGCGCGAGTCGGTCCTGGCAAACGAGATGTGCTGAAGGAAGCGCTTCATGGGCATCTCCACCGCCTGCTGCTCCCTTTGGTGGGTGGCTAGCCTCGGCCAGTGCTTCGAAGTCCTCTTGCAGCTGTCATCCCGGGGGAGGAAGACGTCGGTGAACAGCTCTTTGCGGGACTCGTACTCGAGCAGGTTGGTGGGGCCGGGTGGCTTCCCCGCCGCTGCGAGGAGCAACGTTAGCACCCGGTGGCGGCAAGGGACAAAACGTTGTTGAGGAGGGTCTTCCCGGCTCGCTGGATGGCGGCATCCATCCAGTCGGCCCCCCGCGGTGGGTCCACGAGCCACGAGTTGTTCGCATCCTGAAACCCGACGAACCCGCACGCATCGACGGGTGCATCGAGGTCTGTGCCCAGCAGAGACCTGTCCCCGGTCGCCCGGAAGAGGGTGGCGAGGCCGATGATGCACCAGCAGGAGGAGTCGGCGCCAGAGAAGCCGAACTCGGGCTGGTCGGTGCTCAGGTCGTAGAAGTGTGGGATCTGGCCGAGCTGGGCCCCGATCTCTGCGAGGGTCTCCAGGGTGGTCCTGGCTGACTGAAGGAGAGCCGGATCCTGCACCATGTTCGCGCCTAGGAGTGAAATGAAGGCGTCACGGGCCAAGACCTATTTGCGGTGGGAGTGCGATGCCTTCGGCCCCCGCTGAGTCCCGTTCCTTCGCAGGGCCCCGACCGCCCTGGTTGTGCCTCCACGATGGAGCTCAAACTCTGCTGGACCCGGCATTCGGCGGCACGTCGTTAACTCTCGCGGAAGGGGCCTCCTTTTTACCGAGAGGGTTCCCAGCAGGCCGGACTTGAAGACAGACATATCCCCTGAATTCCTGACCTACCATATGATGAAGTGGCAGGAGGTGGAACAGGTTGAATCTGACCAGAGGTGCCAGAGCTGCGGTGCCCCCCTGAAGAGGACCGAAGAGGTCGTCGACGGGAGGGGGAACAGGTACGAAGGCTATGTCTGCCACCAAGACAAGCAGGTGACCTGGGTGAGGATCCGAAGGTCCGGCTAGGCCCTCTTCGCCCTGAACCCCTCGCCGTACTGGTATGCGCGCCCCATGTTCTTGGCCCACTTCTTCTCGAACACTTCATCGAGGTTCGCGTTCGGGTCGATGAGCCGGGACGCGTCGAGGGTGTAGAAGATCACGTCAATCAGCTCCTCGATGGTCTCCTCCTTCGGTCTACCCTTCTTCCACGAGTCCCCTGCCTCTCCGAGCTCGATAAACGCGAAGAGGAGCTTGTTGGCTATCTCGTCCGGCGAGTTTCCGAACCCTTTGGCCACGACGAGTTCCTCCACCTTCTTCTTGGCTTCCTGAAGCGACGGCACGGTTTCAGGGGCCCGAGTTTGGGCTAAGAAGCTTTGCGTTTTGGCGCGACTTCGTTCCTGTAGTACTCGCACCCCCCCTTCAGAGTGCAGATGCTGCACTTGGGCCCGATGGGTTTGCACGTCGTCTGTCCGAACCTCACGAAGAGGTCGTTCACCTCCAGCCAGTACCGCCTCGGCACGGTCCTCACGAGCTCTGCCTCCGTCTCTTCGGGCGTCTTGGTCTTCACCAGGCCCAGTCTGTTCGAGATCCGATGGACGTGCGTATCCACCGGGATTGCCGGCTTGTTGAACGCATACACAAGGACGCAGTTGGCGGTCTTCCGGCCCACCGCCCGGAGCTTCAACAGGTCCTCTTCGCTGTCGGGCACCTCCCCCCCGAACTGTTCTACGAGCTGCTTTGACGCAGTGATTATGTTCTTCGTCTTCATGTTGTAGAACCCCGAAGGTCTGATCAGGCGGCGCACGGTGCGCGGGTCCGCTCCAGCCAGCTCGGCGGGGGTCTTGTATCTTGAAAACAGGTTTTCAGTCGCCCTGGTTGTGTTTTCATCTTTTGTCCTGTGGGAGAGTATGGTGCCGATCAGGATGCGGAATGGGTCACCCCCTTCCGAGTCCTGAAGCTGGGCCAGAGCGGTCGCCCTCCTGTCGGACGACCCGTACACCATGCGGCGCATCTTCCGGAGGATCTCGGAGATGCCTATGCGCCTTCTATCGCCCAAGGTTCCTTTCTCGTCCAGGCCGCAATCTCCTCGCAGGCGCCCTTCAGATCGTACTTCGGAGCATAACCAATCTCCTTCCAGCCAGGCTGATCCCCGAGCCTAGCCCCTGCCCTGAGCTGTTCCGTCGTGTACTTCGAGAGCCCGGACTGAGAGAGGAACCCCTGCTTTTTCACTTCGACCTTCAGCCCCGCGGCTCCTGCAATCCCCTCGGCCAGCCCCTCGGGGGTCGAGTCGAAAGACTTCAGCAGGATCACCCTCCCCGTAGGGAGGGCCGTGGTCGCTGACTCGAGCATCGCCTGGGCGATGTCGCGGGGGTGGGAGAACGACATGACGCCGGCAGAGGGGACCGCGACCTTGCCTCTCGCAGCCATGCGGAGGACTGGGGCCACCAGGGACTCGTCCCTCGACCCTACCGCCTTCGCAGCCCTGATAATGACCACCCGCGGTTCATGGCCTCTCTTCGAGAACTCCAGCAACAGCCTTTCAGCCTCTGCCTTGGACTTTTGGTATTCGTTCGAGGGCGAAACAGGGGTGGACGCATCGATTGCACCTGGATGGGGCCCGTAGACATCCACGGTGCTCAGATGGACGAACGCCTTCACCTTGGACTCTTTGGCCACCTCCAGCAGGTTGAGCACCCCTTCGGTGTTGATCTTCATGAAATCCGTGTCGACCCCCGGCATGGGAGACGCCATGCTATACACCGCGTCCACCCCCTCCATGGCATCATGGAGAGAGTGATGGTCCAGCAGGTCGGCCTCGATCCCCTGCACCCCGCTCAAGTCCATGATTTTGAGGTGCGACCCTTTCCTGAAGATGCCCTTGGAGATCTCCCCCTGCTGGAACAGGTACTCGACGACGTGTCCCCCGACGAACCCAGTCCCACCGACAAGCAGGTTCAAGGCCCGGCCCCCTCCCCGAGATGATGGTGGTGGTGATGTTCATCCTTGCCCGGCCTGGCCTCGAATTCCCCCCTCACGAGCCTCATCTGCATGTCCTCCTCGAACCCTGGAAAGTCCCCAGTGAGCGAGGCCAGCTTGTCTTTGGCGGCCTTGGTGAACTGCGGCGAGAAGTTCTGGCCCCCGAAGCGGCCATAGGCGACCCCGGAGAATCTGACCTTCTTCTCGCCGATTTCTACGTAACCGCGGATGAGGTTGGCTACCTCACCCTCGCTGACGTAGTCAACGACTATGGAGTACGATGGTAGGCCCAAATCGGGCGACACCCCCACCATGGGTGCTTAAAGCCAGTGGGCAGGAGCGACGGGAATCGGCCTAGAGCTGAAAGTCGGGCGGCCGATAGCGGGCCTGAACCATCTCTTTCAGTGAGGTCACCAGCTCGAAGCTCGAGCTCACGATGTCGGTCTGAGTGACGATCCCCACAAGTTTCCCGTCTTCCATCACAGGGAGCTTCTTGATCCCCGCCTCTGCCATCTTCTTGGCCGCGACCTCGACTCTCTCTTCTGGAGGGGTGCTTACCAGCGGCTTCTTACCTATCGTGACCGGGGTCTTGCCCGGTTCTAATCCCTTCGCCACCGTCCGGGATACATCCCCCTCTGTGATTATCCCCACGGGCACAGTCCCTTCCATGATCACAAGCGAACCAATCTTCCACTTGGCCATGGACTTCGCCGCGTCAAGGATCGTGGCGTCGGATCCGACGGTCTTCACGTTCCTGCTCATGATGTCTTTCACATAGATCATGCTTTCACCTTGCGACGAGGACGGGGCACCTGGCGTGACTGACTAGACCGGACGAAACGCTGCCGAGAATCAACTGTTTGAATCCCGTCATCCCTCTCGTCCCCACAACAATCAGGTCTGCCTTCTCGCTGGCCGAAAAGTTCACGATGGCTTCGACGACCGATGGTGCTTCGATGAGTTCGCCCCTCGCCGTGATCCCGAGCCCCTTCGCGAATTGTATACCCTTGGACAGGACAGACTGGCCAGAAGCCTTCGCCGCATCCTCCAGGTCTCCGTAATCCGGGATGGGCATCCCGGAGGCCGCGCTTAACCCGATCGCCGGTGAGTGATAGACATGCACCAGGATGACGCTCGAATCGTTCTTCGAGGCGAGAGAAGCAGCAAGGCGGACCGCCTTTGTCGAGTCTGCTGACCCGTCAAAGGCGACGATGATCTTCCCGAACCCCGAGCTGGAGGCCATTTTCTCAAGCGACTGTGGGTGCCAGCAGTTATTTAATCCGCCTATCCTATTCCCAGCTTTGAGAACAGACTCAGAGGGTCCGTCAGAAGGACATCGAATCGGTGCGCTCTGGGGAGATGGCACGACCTAACTGGTTAGCTACCCCCGTACGGCCCCCGCGCCATCCATGAAGCACGCCCGTGACCCCGTCATCTCCCCAAAACTGATTATCAGAAACGGGAAACGGCGTCACGCCTCTTATACCACCTGCAGGGGTCGACACCCATGGAAAACGCAGCCGCAACAAGAACCACCCAAAGCAAATGGGCCGGACGGTTCATCTGGGCCTCAGTAATACAGGGACTCATCGCAGTCGTCGCCACCGTCCTCATACTCGAGCCATGGAGCACCCTCGGCATCGGACCCAACTACTACTCCCCAGCGAGGGTGATCGCAGCCAACGGAGCCGGGACCTGGATGTTCACCGGCTACATCTCGTACCTCGTCGTAGGCGTGGTCGCCACGGCGGTGACCGCTATTTTCTACTTCTACCTCGAAGGGATCCAGGGCAAGGTGTACAAGGGGTTCACCAACCTGCTGGCATGGGGTCACCTGCTCTTCATGAACATCGGCGTCGCGGGCGCGATGATCATCATGATGTACCAGGGATACCTGGCCGGAGTGGCTCAAGCAGGAGCACTTCCAGGGGTTACGTCAGGCCAGATTCATCCGCTGATACTCGGATGGACGGTAACCCCCATCGGGATTCTCGTCCTCCTCGCCTGTCTCGGCGCTCTCTTGGGCGGTCTGGGATACCTGATAAGAAGCAGGACCGACTAGGCCCTGCTTCGCCCCATTTTCTCGCTCGAATAGACTCAAATACGATACGATTCTGTTTCACACCATTTGGAGATTTCGGAGCCGTCCCGGATCCAGGCGCTAGTGCAGGGACTGGCGGACGAATACTCCAGGAAGATCATCCTTTCCGCGATCCCGAAGGCGAAGTCGGTGGAGGACATGAGCAGGGACAACGACATCCCGCTCAGCACCTGCTACAGGAGGGTGCACGAGCTGCTGGACAGCCAGATCCTCGTCGTCGAGAGGATAATCGTGACCCCGGAAGGGAAAAAGTACGAGCTGCTCAGGAGCGCCTACAGGGCCGTCAACGTGACTTTCGATGGCGGGGTGATGAAGGTGGACGCCCTGATCAACGAGGACGTGGCGGAGAAGCTGAGGCGCCTCTGGCTGACCATGAAGGAGACGAAGTGATTGCCACCGTCAAAACACGACTTCAACCCTTTAAAGGGCAAAGGAGGTGAGGTTGGCTAGAAATGGATGTTCTGTACCTCGACATAGCGCAGGCTCTGATTCTTATTTTCGCCAGCGTCGTCGTATACTACGCGTACCGTGCCTTCAGCAAGACGAGAAGCCAGGCGATGTTCCTGCTGGCCGTCGGGTTCGCTTTTGTGGCCCTGGGTGCCATCATAGCCGGGGTCCTGTACAACTTCGTCGCCGGGACCGCCCTGGACGTGGTCCTGACGCTGCAGGCCTACAGCCAAGTGGTGGGCTTCTTCATCATAGTCTACTCGCTCGCCAAGGCCAAGGGCTGACAGCCCCTCAGCTTGCCGAAGCTAGGGCCCTCAGCGCCTCTTGGCTCCCAGGGGGAGCGGCGCTTCGACCTGGGCGACTTTGACCCTGAAGTCCACCGCCGTTGCCTGATTCCCGTGCATTATCACGGGGTTCAGGTCCAGTTCAATCACTTCGGGGAGGTCTTCTACCATGGCGGAGACCCTGAGTATGACATCCTTCAGGGCCTCGACGTTGTAGGTCGGCCCCCCTCTGTACCCGGTCAGCAGGGGGAAGGTCTTCAGGGAATGCACCATCTCGTCGGCGTCCCTTTCTGAGAGGGGAGCCAACCGGGCCGCAGCGTCCCTGAGCAGCTCCACCATCGTCCCCCCGGCCCCGCACGCCACGAGCGGACCGAACACTGGGTCCCCTGTCACTCCGACAATCATCTCAGCCCCGGCGGGGACCATCTCCTGGACGAGGAACCCTTCGGCCGTGTACCCCTGCCCCGAGAGCCTGTTCGACATCTGCTCCGCCGCTTTCCTGACCTGGTCTTCCCCCGACAGCCCTAGCATCACGGCGCCGCTCTCTGTCTTGTGCAGGAGCCCATGGGCGACCCCCTTGAGGACGACGGGACCACCAATCCTTCCTGCCTCCCTCCCTGCTTCTTCGGGAGATGCCGCTCGCGCGGTCTTCACAATGGGGATCCCGTAGGCGCTCAGGAGCGCCTCGGCGTCTTCGGGGTCCAGCCACCCTTCCCCCTTGGCCAGGGCTTTCGCCACGAGTCCGGGTCCCTTCTCTTTCCTGATGTCGGCGAACTTGGGGACGGGGCTCGGCGGGGTCCTGATCCAAGCACCGTATTCGACGGCCCTCGACAGGGCCCTGGCTGCGACTTCAGGGAAGGGGAAAGACGGGACCTTCACTTCGCCGTCGGTCAGTATCTCCGAGATGCCATGGTGGGCCATGAACGTGGCCAGGATGGTGACCTTTCCGCGGAGGTCCCGCGCCGTGCTCAGAATCTCCCTCGCCACGTCCTCAGGTCGTATGGCAATCGGGGGGACGAAGAGCACCAATATGGCGTCTATGTCAACATCCTTGGCGATAGCCCTCATTACCCTTCCAAAGTCGGGAGCCGTGGCCGAGGCGATCATGTCCACCGGGTTCCTCACCCCGGCGTCTTTGTTCAGGTGGACTCTGAGCTCGTCCTGGACGGCCGGGGAGAATTCGGGAACGTTCAACCCTCGATCCTCGCAGGCGTCGGCGGCCAGGATACCTGCGCCCCCCGCGTTTGTGACGATGGCGACCCTCTTCCCCTTGGGGATCGGCTGGGTGGTCAGCAAGGCAGCCACTTCGAACATCTCGCCCAGCGTGTCCATCCTAATGACCCCGGCCTGGTGGAAGAGCGCGTCGACCGTGACGTCTGACGAGGCTATCAGCGCGCCCGTGTGAGACTGGGTGGCCCTGAACCCTGCGGAAGACCTTCCGCTCTTGACGGCGAGTATCGGCTTCCTTCGGCTGACCCGCTTTGCGATTCTCGCGAACTTGCGCGGATTGCCGAAGGATTCAAGGTAGAGGAGTATGAGGTCCGTCATGTCGTCGGCCTCCCAGTAGGTGAGCAGGTCGTTGCCCGAGATGTCTGCCTTGTTCCCAACGGACACGAAAGACGACATCCCAAGGCCCAGTTTGTTCGCGTGCTCTATCACTGCTATTCCCAAGGCTCCCGACTGTGAAAGGAAGCCGATCCTCCCAGGCTGCGGCGCGAACGGAGAGAACTGGCCGTTCATGCCAATGCGGGGCTCTGTGTTGACCACCCCCATGCAGTTGGGGCCGACAAGCCTCATCCCGGAGTCGCGGCAGACCTCCATGAGCTGCTGCTGTAGCTGTTTGCCTTCGCTTCCCACTTCCGCGAAACCGGCAGAGATCACCACCAGAGCCTTGACCCCCTTCTGGGCGCACTCCCTTGCGACGTCGATGACAAAGCGGACTGGCACGACTACGATGGCGAGATCGACCTGACCTGGACAGTCGAGAACAGACTTGTAGGCTGGCACAGACTGTATCACCTCCGACTTCGGGTTGACTGGGTAGACCGGACCGTTGAACCCCCCCTCGATCAGGTTGTGGAAGAGCCGCCCTCCTATGGAGTCTCGGTCCTTTGACGCCCCAACGACAGCTATCGTCCTTGGCTCGAGGAAGTTCCTGACCGCGGCAACCACAGAAAACGACTCGCGCTTTTCGAACGCCTCCACCGTTGTCAGGTCGACCGAAGTCGGGAACTCGACCCTCAGCACTCCTGGCTCAATCCGCGTCGAGGTCGGGAACCCTAGCTCGTGAAGCAGGTTGACCATGACCGCGTTATCAGGTGCCACGGGGGCTTCGAAGAGTGCGATGCCCTCCTTGCTTGCCAGCTGAGCCAGCTGCCCCAGGAGGATCGACCCCAGCCCCTTTCCCTGGAAGGCGTCCGCTATCACCACGTCTGCTTCGGCCTTCGAGCTATTCACACGTTCATAGAAGGCTAGACCGACCACGCTCTTCTCGCGCAGAGCAGCCAGCACCCGCCTCGTTCCCCCCGGCGCCAACCGCCTCGCCAGCTCCTTCCTGTCCGCCAGAGGCCCGTGCATCTGGGCCATCGTGCGGTCAGTGAGGGAGGAGACGAATTTCTCGACGAGGCGAGAACCTTCGCCATTTAGCTCCGTCACCCTCGCAATGGACCCGTCCGACAGCACGACGTCAGCGCCTGGTTTCTGCACAGATTCCTTCATCATATCCCCTTGCCGGGACCTGGCCGGCAACGCCATCCCCAATAAACCCTCAGACGATTCTCAACTTCTGTAACGGCCGGTTGAGGCCCCCACTCCGGTCCGGCACGGGATGCATGGCTCCTGCTGCCGCCGGGCCGACCCCCGCAGCCGAACCAGCGCCCGTTTCAGGGGGGAAGACCTTAAGAGGGAACAGAGGCCGCGTCACGACAATCGATGAAACTGGCGAAAAGGCGCGGCATGACCTCCGCTGGGGCGGTGGTGGTCCTTCTGTTGCTTGGGCTGGGGGTGGTTTCTCTGGTCTACGTCACTTCCACTCAGTCCTCCACAGACCAGCTGAGCACCCAGAGCCAGCAGATTTCGGCGCTGCAGTCCGAGCTCCAGCAGCTCGCCACCAAATTCTCCCTGGGCCAGGGGACTTCTGGAGTCAACCTCACCCTTCCGGTGATGAACCAGCCGCCCACGATCAGGACGGTCAGGGAGACCTGGTATCTCTCGCCGTCTGCCCATCAGGACAGGTTCGACCCTTCGTTCATAATAGTGAATCAGGGAGATACGGTCCACCTAACCCTCATTGACAATGATACTGTGGCCCACGACTTCGTGATAGGGCCGCCCTACAACATCATCGTCAACGCAACGGTGCCCGGCCTTATCAACGACCTTACGGGGCAGGTGTTCTCGACCCCGGCGAGGAACAACTCGCCAGGCGTGGTTGTGACCGGGGCACCCGGGAACGTTTCGGCCATGTATTCGTTCACGGCGAAGTTCTCCGGAATCTACGAATTCGTGTGCACCTATCACGCGCAGGTTGGGATGATAGGATACCTCGTGGTGCTGCCGAACGCCGCGTACTCGCAGAAGACAATAACCGGTGGAGGAACGACGGCCGCGGGCGCCGTGTCCGTCAGCATCGCGTCGGGCGCGAGCTCATATCCCAGCAAGGGGTTCACCCCGGACAACATCACTGTGGTGATAGGGGTCAACAACACGGTGACCTGGACCAACAATGACGCCTCGATTCACACCGTGACCTCGACTGCGGTCCCGCCGGGCGCTTCGCCCTTCGACTCGGGCTTCCTCAACACGGGGGCGACCTTCACCTACACCTTCACTGCCCCAGGGGTCTACGAATACCACTGCACGATACACCCGTGGATGACGGGGTTCGTGACCGTCAAGGCCGCTCCCTAGCGGAGAGCTTCGGCCCGAATCAGCTCGGAGAGCTTCTGGAAGTAGAGCCGGGTCGCCATGGGCATGGCGTCAAGGTTCCTGTCGATCGCCTCCAGGACATATCTGACTGCCCGCCTGGAAGTCTTGAACTCGAACTTCATGGGGAGGATGGGGTCCTGTATGACGTCGATGGAATCGGTCAGATAACTCGGTGCTTCGGCCCTGGCGTCGCTCGCGACCTTCTGATACCACCCGGAAAGAACAGTTGGGTCCAGCCCCAGCTTCAGACCGTCGATCTCATTCAGGAGCCTGTTGAGCACAAGCATCTCCTCGCTCACCAATTGTCCTCGGTGTGTAATCGGACCGGGTCCAGTTTAAGGAAAAGCGTGTAAGATAGTTGGTGGCGGTGTCTAACTGCAGCGCATCAGGAAGATCTCCGTTTTCTCGTACTCCGCCTCCCACACGTGGGTGCTGTTCCTCCCTCTCCTGACTGCGAGCAGGGTGTACCCCTCGGGAGCGTCGGAATACGCGCGCTGCAGGATTGACGATGCCGGTTCGGCGTCCTCGTCGAAGGTCTGCACGATGTGCTGCCTGTACTTCTCGATCTCCTTCATGTAGTCAGCGAGACAGAGGGTCCTCCCCTGGAGCCGAGACGAAGTGATCATCTTCACCTCTGCTCCGCAGGCCTCGCACCTGACCCTCGTCATCCCATCGCTGAGGCAGACCCTCCCCACCCCGACAACCGTCGGGAAGGTCCCCGGCTGCGCTTCTAGCGTCCCGCAGACCGCACACTTTGCCGGCCCTTTTGAGGAGACGTGCTGCATTTCCGGGGGCGAACCCTGGTCAATCGATTTAAGGTTGCCCGAGGTGTCCGCTGCTTCGTGAAATCGAGCTCGGCCTGGTTGGAGGGTCAGAGCAGCGGGACGACCCCGTCGACGTTTGGGAGCTTGGCCAGGAGTCTGTATCCCTTGGCCCCCCTGTCGACCCCGCTCGTCACGAGGATTGGGTCGATGCCGGCTCTGATCGCCCCCAGGATGTCCGTGTCCAGCTGATCCCCCACCATCACGGCGTCTTCCTTCCTGCATCCTGCGCGCTTCAGCGCGATCCTGAACATGAGCGGAGAGGGCTTTCCGATGACCGTCGCTCGCTTGCCGCTTGCGTATTCGACGGCCCTCACGAGGGGCCCGGCTGCCATGGCAGGGCCATCCTTGTACATGAAGAGGGCGGAGTCATGGGTCGCGACTATCTCGGCCCCGTTCCTTGCGAGCCTGGCGGCTTGGTCCAGGATGTCGTAGGTGGCCCCCCTGTCCAGTCCAATCACAACGAAGTCCGCCTCCCCGCCGTCAACTCTGGTGTGGCCGCACTGCCTCATCTCCGAGTCCAGCCCTTCTTCTCCCACAAGGAAGTATGTGACCGGCCCACGCCTGTCACGCAGGTACTCTGCGGTCATTCTGGCGCTCGTAAGAATCTCTTCTCTCTTCACGGGTACCTCGAACTCCGCCAGCCTCCGGCAGACAGTCTCCACCGAGTCTGTGCTGTTGTTGGTGAGCACAAACAGCTTCCTGCCTCCGGCCCTGAGCGCTTCGATGGCCTTCGTCCCGCCGATCTTCACCCGGCTCTCCTTTCCCCTGTAGAACACTCCGTCCAGGTCGAATAGGAACAGCTTCTTGTTCCGGAGGAGCCTCTTCAAGGAAGAGCCCTCACCTGTCCAGATCTGGCGTCGACTTCGACCTTCTGACCGGTCGTCAGCTTCGAGTAGTTCTCCCTCGGGACTCCTCCGACGATGGGTATCTCCTTGCCATAGACGACCTTGGCCATCACCGACCCTATCACGGCGGAAAGGTCGACCCCCTCGGTGACGATCGCGGCGGGGTGGTTCCCCAGGCGCACCGCCTCCAGAAACCAGGCCGACGACGTCGTCGAACCCTTGCCGAACGGATAGAAGAGGACCTTTCCTTTCACATTCGAACCCCTGACATCGCTCCTTACGTCGGTCACTTCGCCGGTCGTCGGGTCGACTCCGTGCGCGAAGGTGAACGCCTTCAACGAGACCAGGGCGCCGCCCTCTGCCCTGCCTGGTATCAGCCCTCTGCCGCTGAGGCTAGCGCCTTTCATCTCGTCACCTCTTCGATGATGGCCCTCTGCGGAGCATAGCGCATCTTGATCTCACCCTCCGAAGAGACGAACTCGGCGAGCTTCGCCGAGTTCGTCATCACCACCTTGAACCCCAGGAGCTTCAGGGGGGAGATCTCGGCGTCTGTGCTGTGGGTGACGCGAGCTCCGGAAGCTTCTATGGTAGTGGCGATCCCGGTCCTTTCCGCCATGTCGAAGGCCTGCGCAGACGTGTAGGCGTACATCCTGACCCCCTTCCTCAGCTTCCTACCCTCGAGTTGCTTCGCCAGTTCGCCGAGTTCTCCGGCCGACAGGTGCGGCACCCCGAACGCGACCAGGTCAGGGGGTTCGGTCGTCTGGTTCAAGTCCGACTCTATTTCCTCCAGGTCCGTCCTGGAGATCTCGACCTCTTCCACCCTCTCGCCACGGGTCGCATCGGATAGGGTGTCCGAGCCCGGCGTGATCCCGGGCATGTGGATCATGGTGACCGGCCCTGCCGCGGCTGCGGCAGCCCCCAGGTGCTTCACCTGATCAGAACTGACCTTTGGCGGGAGCCCCAGCAGCGCGGGGACCTTCGATCCTGAGTTGCGGCCCACGAAGAACCCGGCCGATCGGAAGTCGAGGTCGGACAGCTCGCCAGGGCCGACCCTGAATGCGACCGTCGCCTTGCGGTTCTCGTCCTTGAGCATCCCGAAGTTCGGGGTCAGCCCCAGGACCGCGCACGAGACGTCCATGCCGGAGGTTATCTTGTTCGACCTGCACCCCAGGACTGAGTTGGCGAAGACGACGGCGCTCGACTCCGCCCAGGCCACGGTCTCGCCCCGCTTGGGGAAGTTGCAGACCTGGTACTGCACGCAAGTCCAGCACCTCATCCCGCCCAGCCTGGCGTAGGCGTCGCACAACCTCAACTGCTGCCTGGCGTATTCCTCCGGGATCCCGAAGCTCCGCCAGCTCTGCAGGTCGATGCTGGCAGGGTCCACCGACGTGGGGACCGCGAACTTACCCCCGCTGTCTGCGAATTTCTCGAGGACGTCTATCCCTGCCTCGTGCAGGCTGCTGAAGTGGGCAAGGACGTGCGCCGATTTGATCGGCACCAGGGAGTCGGCCCCTACTGCGTCCCCGACCTTCGTGACGATCTGCATGGCGAAACGTTTCGCCTCTCCTCCTTCCCCACGGAGCAGCTTCTCCTGCCCCGAGTCGAGATGCAAGTGCGCGACAGCGGCTTCGTATCAGTTAAAAACTCGTCTAGAGCCCTCGCCCCGTTGAAGTTCTCGTACTTCCTGCCTACGAGGCTCTCGTTCGGATTCGGCACGGTCGGGACGGCTGGCGCTGAAGCCAAGGCCCTCGGTGCGTCAAAGGCCCTCATCGTCACGGACAGGGTGATGGTGAAGACCGGAATCGCACAGCGGGTCACGGACAGCCTCGGCGGGGTCGGGTTCGACGTCTACGATGAGGTTGAGGCGGAGCCGAGGATAGAGGTGGCGCAGGCGGTCGCAGAGAAGGTGCGGTCGGCGGGGTACGATGTGGTGGTCGGAGTGGGCGGGGGGAGTTCCATGGACATGGCGAAGGTCGCGGCTGGCTTCGCGACCAACAGGGGACCCGCCGTTTCGTTCGTCGGAAACAACTTGTTCCCGAACAGGCCCCTCCCGTCGATAATGGTCCCGACGACCGCGGGGACCGGAGCCGAGCTCACGGTGACGTCGATGGTGACCGTCGAAGGACACAAGCAATGGATCAACAGCGCCCTGCTCCTTCCGTCGGTGGCGGTAGTGGACCCTGAGCTCACCATGAGCATGCCCCCGGGGGTCACCGCGGCGACCGGGATGGACGCGCTCTGCCACAACACCGAAGCCTACCTTTCCGCCCTGGCGAGCCCGATTACGGACTCGGCCGCCCTGGAGGGGGTTGGGTTGATAGTCCAGAACCTGGATAGGGCCTACGAAGCCGGGGGGGACAGGGGCGCCCGAGAGGGGATGAGCCTGGGAGCCCTGATGGGTGGGATCGCCCTCCAGGCCAAGATGGTCTACGGCCACTCGATCGGGTACACCATCGCCACGCGTTTCAAGCTCCCCCACGGGGTCTCCTGCGGACTTCCCCTCCCCTACATGATATCGAACTACGCGGTAGCCTGCGCCCCGAAGATGAAGAGGCTCGCCCAGGCCTACGGCGTTGCCCCATCGGAGGACCCCGGACAGACAGGGATGGCAATCGCAGAGAAGGTCACGAAGATGGCGGCTCACCTCAAGATCCCGACCACCCTCAAGGCGCTGGGAGTCGCCGAAGCGGACCTGCCTGCCCTGGCAGACGAGTGCGTGAAGATGTATCCGAGGCCCAACAGCCCGCTCGTCTTCGACGAGCGCAGCATGTCCCAGCTCTACCGCAGGATGTGGGAAGGCAGACTCGAGGCCAGGGGACGCCGCAGCGACACCAGAGCCAAAGAGGAAACCCAGGGACCCACCTACCATGAAGAGCGGGGCCAGGGTCCCCCCGGAAGTCTGGGACCCCATGGCTAGCAGCCACGCGACCGCCTTGGCGACAAGAATCACCAACACGACTTCGACGACGTACTGGCCGGTCAGTACGTCCGTGACGACATCGTACCCTACTCCAAGCACCTGTGGCACGGCCAGGCCGACGGCACCGACGGCAAGCCCACCCAGAGCTGGGAGCCAGGGCTGCCCGATTCTTGATTTCGAGAAGAGGTGTTTCGTCTTGTATAGCCCCCTCGAAAGGGCCGAACCGAGGACCCCGCTGACCAGACCCAGACCAACGTAGAAGGGGAGTCCGAGGAGACCTCCAAAATCGTAGGTAGGTGTCTGAAAAAGCGACTGGGTGGAGATGAGGTAGATGTGCATCCAAGCGCCAATGGCAGACGCGATGGCCACCGGGACCAAGGACTTGACCCTGAACTCGAACAACAGGAGCTCGATCGCGAGGAGGACGGCAGCGATGGGCGTGCCGAAGGTGGCTGCCATCCCGGCCGCGGCGCCTGAGGCCAAGAGAATCTTCCTTTCCGCCCCGGTCATGCTGACAGCCTGCCCAATGAAAGAACCGAAGGCGCCGCCGGTCTGGATTATGGGGCCCTCGGCTCCGAAAGGCTGACCTGACCCTATGGTCACGGCCGCGGAGACCGCCTTCAAGACCCCTACCTTGGGCTCGATCTTGCTTCGATTGAGAAGGACCGACTCCATCGTCTCGGGGATGCCGTGCCCGATTATCCTCGGCGAACCGTACTTGATCAGGAGCCCTGCGATGAGGCCCCCGGAGGCGGGGAGGACGATGACGAGCAACCGAACTGGTTGAACTGGGGAGAGGCAAACGAGAAGTCAAATCTGCCATAATAGAACAGGTTCGTGACCAGCCCGATCAGATGGTAGAGGGATTAGGCGATTAGTCCTGACACGATGCCAATGCCGGCGGCAATGAAGGTGAGCAGCCCTATCCTGGACTCTTCCCGTTCTGAAACCGTATTCTTTGCGGATGGAGGAGGACCCCCCACCTTCTCGTCTCCTAGTGGCTCTCTCGTTGAGTAGACCTTCTTCTTGACGGAAGACGCCCCTGACGGATGATGTTTACAATTATTCGAATATACCTGCGGAGGCTCAGCCGAGGCCTTCCAGTTCGACTACCTCCAAGGGGGCCGTTCGAGCGCACGCTCGAACTCGGTCCTGGAGTGGACCGGCTCCTCGTCGCAGTGAGAGACGATCACGCGTTCGAACGGGAGTTCGAGCATGGCCCTGAGCGCTGGGAGCTCCCGTCTCTCGTGCCCGGTCCTACAGTCCCAGACCCGCAGTTCGCCTCCCCTCTCGGTGAGCGCGTCCCCAAACACTATCGCCCGTTGCTCAGGGAGCCAGATTGGGGTTTCGAGACGGCCGCGCCCGTCGTATAGAGCCACCGGGCCCCCCGGCAGCTTGGTGTCGGCAATGATCGGCTCGAGTCTCGCGTTCGGAACGTCGTCCGGGAAAAAGAACATCGGGCCGAACGCCCTGGCACCATAGCGCTGAACGAAGAGGTCGATGTCGCGTACGTGGTCAGGCATGAGGACAACTGCGACGGTGGGGGGCCTTGCGTCGAGCCTCTCCCAGAGACCGATGCTGTCAAGGGTTGGGGCGAGAGGGTCCAGGACTAACCGCTCTCCTCCGGATTCCACGAACGTCGATGTGACGACGGGCTGCCAGTCGGCTCCCTTCACCCAGAAAGGGTGTCTCGCGCGCCAGATCCATAGGCCTGGCGCGAGGTCCCGAATCCCTACAAGTGACTGTGGGTCCCTCAACCGAGCCCCTCGCCTAGGACTGGGGATTCGCTGTGATGTTAATCATCCAATGAACCCCGAACTTGTCGGTCGCCTGGCCATAGGTGTCCCCCCAGAACTGCTTCGCGAGTGGCATGTCGACCTTGCCTCCCTTGGCTAGCTGTTCGAAGGCGGAAGTGAGCTTCTTGGCGTCCCCGCCGCTTACGCTCAGGTGGACGTTGTTCCCGACGGTCAGTTTCATGCTCGGGTGGGTGTCGCTTGCCATGATCGTCATCGGCCCGCTCTTCAAGGTGGCGTGGACGATCAGGTCCTTCTCCCTGGGGGTCTGGGCCAACTTGGCTTCCCCGAAGGTCTGCATGTTGAGTTCGCCGCCGAGGACCAGATGATAGAACTTCATCGCCTCTTTCGCATTCCCGCCGAAGTTCAGGTACGGATTGAGGGTTGATTCCATGCGATTTGTCCGCTCTGAGGTTATTTAAGAGGAGCATAGGCCGGCCGAACAGGTCGAAGCCGACGGCTTGGCTCTCCCACGCAGCTGTTCTGGGCAACGTCTAAATAGACTTCCCAGACGCCGATGAAAGAAAATGGCTCAGTTCGCCAGGATAAAGCTAACCAGCACCAATCTCCCAGAGCTCGAGAAGGTGGCCAGCGACATCAGGGAGATCGCGGACAAGACGGGAGTGAAGGTCAGGGGACCTCAGCCTCTTCCCACGAAGAAGCTGAAGATCACAACCCGCAAGGCCCCGACGGGGGAGGGGAGCCATACCTTCGACCACTGGCAGCTGAGGGTTCACAGGAGGATACTCGACGTCCAACCTGACGACAGGACCATGAGACAGATAACCAAGCTCAGGATCCCAGAAGACGTGAAGGTGGAACTGATTCTGACTTCCTAGTATTGCTTCTTGACCCACTCGATGGTCCGCCGGAGGCCCTGCTCCAGTGTGAGTTCGTGCCTGTACCCGAGTTCTGATCTGGCCCGTTCCATGGACGGATAGCTGATCTGCGGCTCCGCTTCGAGCTGGGTCCTGGGAGGGGCCAGGTTCAACTGAGACTTCGACCCTGTGAGAGTCTTGATCGTTTCTGCAAGCTCCCTTATGGTGACGGGTCTTTCTCCCCCGAAGTTGTACGCACGGCCGACGGCTCTTTCATTCCGAAGGATTGTCAGCGCGAGCTTCGCGAAGTTGACCGCGTGGGTGGGCGACGTGGTGTCCTTTCCGCCGTTAAACAGGGTCATCGGTTCGTCCTTCAAGCATGCCTTGATGAACCTGATCGTCGCCCTGGTGGGCTGGTCGTACTCCCCGAAGAGGAGCCAGCTCCTCGTGAGGGAGACCGGGAGCGCCTTCGTCTTGAAGAAGCTCATCGCCATGTTCTCCAGGACCACCTTCGAGTAGTCGTAGGGGACCCGGGGGTCGAACGGGGTCTCCTCGGTGACCGGGTTCGTCCTTGGTGCACCGTAGACGTTGGCGGACGACGTGCAGAGGATCCTTGATACCTTCTTGCGATGGGCAAGTTCGAGCATGTTCAGGCTCCCCATGCAGTTCACCTCGAAGGTTAGCTTGGGGTCCTCCACCGTCTTCTTGATCTCGGTAATCGCGGCCATGTGGATGATTGAGTCGAAGTCGAGGGAAGCCAGTTTGCCGAAGACGAAATCCCTGTCCAGGAGGTTCCCAGAGACTTCCCACCCGCTGAGGTCCGTGGGGATGGTGTCGACTCCGTTCTCCTTGAGATAGGACACCAGATTGCGGCCGACCATCCCTGACGCGCCGGTGACGAGGACTCTCATTGCGCGGCGTGCCCGAAGTGGAATCTATTTAAGCAGAGGAACCGATTTTCGACCTTGCGGACATCTCAGCGACCAGAGCAGGGTCAACCGCGCCGTACCCCATGGTTTCGGCCCCGTCGGCCAACGTGAGCGGGAGCCTGGAGACGTAGTAGGGGACCTCGAACTTGGAGGCTTCGTCCTCCCCTTGAGCCTCGAACCGCTTGGCCCACTCCCCCTTGCAGCGCTCGAAACAGACCACCTCTGTCACTTTCCTTTCCCCGAACCCTCCCCCTCTTCCGCCGGCAGCGAGAGACCCCTCTCCTATCTTCAGGACGAAGAGCCTGTTGTCTTCGGCACCGGGCCTCAGGTCGACGTCCCTGTTGGAGATAACAATGGCCCGCGAACTGCCCGAAAGATGAGAAGCAAGTTCTTCCAGTGGGGTCAACATCTGGGAGAAGTCCCCTCTGTATAAAAGTCAGGACCCAAGATAGTCTGCAAGGATCATCCTGGCGTCCCGCGTGAGCGGACCATCGACCAGCATTCTACGGAGCTCCTTCTCGGTAACCTCCTTGACTGACTCGAGCTCCACAGGGTCCATCCTGCAGCGAGAGTCGGTCCTGCAGGTGTAGAAGGCGACCCATTCGTGCTCGGTCAACCCCATTTCGGAGATCGGCGGCAGAAGGTACTTGCGGACCAGACTCAGGTCCCCAGCCACCCCCAGCTCCTCGCTCAACTCTCTGCCCGCCGCCGCTTCGTAGGTCTCTCCTCTCTTCACGTGCCCTGTACTCGATATGGTCCACAGCCCGGGTTGCCACAGGTCGCGTCTGCTACGCTGCTGCAGGAGGATTCTCCCCCTTTGCCGTATGACAAGGACCGCCACTGCACGATGGAGGAGACCCTCTTCCAGACATCTGGCAACGGTGGAGCTCCCGACGACTCTGTCGTGGACGTCGACTAGGTCTACTAACTCGTCGCCCGGCGAGCCCGATCACCTCGCACCCGCAAGGGGAGCGATGTCCCCTAACCCTTGGCCGCGGGAGTGGGACCCGCCGGCGGAGAAGGGCTTGTGGCCGCTTCGTACAGCTTAGGGGTCCTCCCGATGTAGATGTTGATGATGATGAGAGCGACGATCGCGAGAAGGATGAGCGCCAGCTGGTACTGCAGGGGGATTAGGTATGCCAGCGAAAGGGCGGCGATGACCACCCCCCACGCGGAGTAGTAGCTCCGGTCCTTCCGGTCGACGACGAAGAGAGCCGCAAGTATCGTCCAGAGGCCGGCTAGCAGAAGCAACAGTGAGATGGTCGCCTGCGGGGGCAACGAACCGATCAGGCCCATGGCCACCGAGACGAGGACCGCCACGATCATCCCGATACCCCACCCCGGCTTCAAGTCATTCGACCTAGCGCCGCCCCGACTGCGGCTCGATATTAAGCACTCGCCGGGGAAGACCCAGCTGACGGAGGCTCCGGACATGGCCCGAACCGTCCTTCCAGGGCGTGCGCGAACCGGAGCAGGCCCCCTTCGTCGAACAACCTGCCAGCGAGCTGCACCCCCAGTGGGAGGCCATGAGAGAAACCTGAAGGCACGGAAAGAACGGGACAGCCTACGTAGTTGAAGGGGATGGGGAGCCGGTTCATCGCAGAGTAGACGGGGACTTCCCTGCCCTTGACTTTCACCGACGACTGGTCCAGGAGAGGGGCCGGGACCGTGGTCGTAGGGAGGGCCAGGAAGTCGAAGTCCCTCATGGTCGCTGAGAACCGCTCCATGAACGAGGGCCTGGCGTTGACAGCGGAGACATAGTCAACGGCCGAGACGTCCTTCCCCTGCTCCAGGAGCCTCCTGACGTCAGGACCGTACAGCTCGGGAGTGGTCTGGAGCCACTTCAGGTGGAACGCGGTCGCTTCGGCCCTCCTGATGGGGACCCAACGATCGTACGCTTCGGAAATCCAGTCTGGGGTGATCTGCTCAGCCTTGCAGCCAATCCCCTCCAGTTTAGAAACGAACTCGGTAAGGTTCTCCTCAACCTTCGGGTCGATGCTATCCTGGAAGTAGCCGTGTATCACACCGATGCGGGCACCGGAGAAAGGCTCCGAAAGCGAGGTCAGGTAGTCCACGCCCTCGGTCTCGACGGTGGTCATGTCATCCCTCTCGTGGCCGGAGATGACCTGCATCAGCGCGGCAACGTCCCAGGCAGAAGCGGCAAGGACTCCCACCACGTCCAGCGACGATGCGAGCGGGATGACGCCGAGCCGGCTGACCCTGCCGTAGGTGGGCTTGAGACCGAGGACCCCGCAGAGCGCTGCAGGGATGCGGACAGAGCCCCCAGTGTCGGTTCCGAGGGCCCCCGCGGCCATGCGTGCAGCAACGGCTACCGCAGACCCCCCGCTCGACCCTCCCGACATCCGCCGGATGTCCCAGGGGTTCCTCACCGGACCGAAGTGGGGGTTGACGTTGGTGGTCCCTGCTGCAAACTCGTGCAGGTTCGTCGTCCCGACGAACACCGCCCCTGCGGCCCTGAGCTTCCTGATGACCTCGGCGTCGTAGGGAGCCACGTTGTCGGCGAGGACCTTCGAACCCGCCGTGCATCTCACCCCCTGGATGTAGATGAGGTCCTTGACGGCAACGGGGACCCCGTCGAGGGGGCCGAGGGGCTTTCCGGCCTCGAACCTCCGTTCGGCTTCCTCGGCAGACTTCAGGGCTGAATCCGCCAGGACGGTGATGAAGGAGTTCAGTGTTCCGTTGAGCGCCCCGATTCTCCTCAGACGCTCCTTCGTGACGGCTGTCGGGGCCGTAGTCCCGGACCTGTAGGCGGATGCCAGGCCCCCTATCGTCCGTGGGAGTCCTGGCGCCGAGGAGGAGGACAACGGGGCTAGCGCCAGCGGTAGTAGGCTGGATGCCCTTTCCTCACAGCGACAAAAGTGCCCGACATCTCCGCCGTCTTTACCCCGTCTACCTGGAGCTCTCCAGAGACGGCAACTGCGTCGCCGTCTATTTTGGTCGCCCACGCAGTGAGCAGCCACTTGCCGCCTATGGGAGACGGCTTGAGGAACTTGACAGTGTATTCGGCCGTCACCGTTCCAGGAGCGGAATCGAGCCCTCTGGCCCTCATCAGGGCGTAGGTGGCCGCCCAGTTCCCGTGGCAGTCCATCAGCACTGAGATGATCCCTCCGCTCCCGAAGTTGCCGAAGGCAACGTGCGCCTTCCCGGGGGTCCAGTCGGCCACCACCCTTTCCCCGGACGGCACGCTCTTGAGGTGGAGGCCCTGCGGGTTCTTCGGGCCGCACCCGAAGCAGACGCCGTTCGGTGCATACCTGTCCTGAAGGCTTTCTGCGTTCGACACTGCCGCTAGGCCACCACGCATCGGGATATGAGCTTGAAGACCGTCCCCACCCTCCTGGGCCCCGCCTCCGCAACCATTTTACCTCTGGCTCCTGCGCCACGTGACGGAAAATGTCTGATCTTGCCGAGCAGGAGCGCTCTCAGCTGAGCATCGGGACGGGCCCCGGGGGGAAGTTCGCTGTGGATGCCAACCTCATCGTCACCGGGAGGACCTGCGTCCTGGGAAGCAGCGGGAGCGGAAAGAGCTACGCCGTAGGGGTACTGTGCGAGGAGCTCGCCCGCAACGAAATCCCGTTCGCCATAGTGGACACGGAAGGGGAGCACACGGGCCTCAAAGAGAAGTTCGAGGTGATATGGGTTGGGGAAGACGATGACAGCGACCTCTCCTGGGACGGCCTGGACCTGGCAGACCTGGCAAGGCAGGCCCCCGACATCTCGCCTCTCATCCTCGATGTCTCGGACATCGGAGATCCCAAGGCGAAAGTCTCTGCCTTCATAGAGGCCCTCTACGGGACCCTCTCTGAAAGGAAGACCCCCTACCTGGTCGTTGTGGAGGAGGCGGACAAGTTCGTCCCGCAGTACGGCCTGAGAGTTCCCATATTCGCAGAGGTGGCCAGGCGAGGGAGGAAGAGGGGGCTGGGGCTCATGGTCTGCTCGCAGCGCCCCTCGCTCGTGGATAAGAACGTGCTGAGCCAGTGCGGGAACCAGCTCATAGGCAAGCTGATCATCCAGAACGACCTGCAGTCGGTGGCGCAGTTCTTCCCGGGGAAGGGGCTGCCGAAGGAGCTGACGTCCCTTAGGGCCGGTCAGTTCTTTGCCATGGGCGGGTTCTCGCCCGTCCCATCACTCGTCACGATAAAGAAGCGCGAAACAAGGCCCGGCGGAGTGACCCCATCGCTCTCCAAGAGAGTAGTGAAGAAATACGTCGGACCAGTCAAGGAGAGGGAGGCCCTGACGGTGGAAGAGGAAGAGGGGAAGGCGAGGCCGAGGGGAGGCAGGGTAGCCCTGGGGCTCCGCCCCTCGATCAAAGAGGAGGACGTCCCTGCCATGGTGAGGAGGGAACGCAGCTTCGGCATATTCGGCCCGAGGGAAACGGTCACCGGGGTGAGGTCCCAGTACAGGACCCTCATACAACTCGGAATAAGGAAGAGGCGGGGGCTGCTCAAGAGGAGGTTTGAGACGGTCTATGCGTACCTCGACGGAGCCAGCGGGAAGGAGGTCTACATCGACAGGGGGCTCGAGATAGTCAAGGGGTTCGAGAAGGTCCTCGGGCTCACCACCCTTCAGGTGGAGGTGCTGAGAGAGGTGAGCCCCGACAGCGACACGAGCGCCGTCGACGTGGCCAGCGCGCTGGGGGAGTCGAAATCCACCGTGGCCAGGGTTCTGAACGCACTCAACGAAAAGAGACTGGTGAGGACCATAGAGGTCAGGAAAAGGAAGCTCTACCGGCGCCTGGCCGACCTGCCGGGAGAGCCTTCCGAGGTGGCTCCTCTGGAGCTTGATGAATTGGACATCGAGAAGGGGGCGGTGGTCCAGCCGAAGCTGAAAGAGTCGGACGTCAGGGATGCGGTCAAGGGGCTCTGGGACGGCGCAGATGTCGACAGCTTCGAGCCGTTCCTCTACCCTGCGTTCAGGGTGGAGCTGGTTGTCAGGCGGAAGCACAGACAGGTGCTAATCGACGGAAGGAGCGGCAGGGAACTGGTCTTCTGAAGCGGCTCAGGCCGCACCCCCTCCCCTTTTATTCCACCACAGCGCTCCAAGTCTGAGAAATGCGTCCACCAGTTAAATCTGGGCCGGAGACCAAAATGCCCCTGTGAGAGAGCAGAGCCCTGGACTAATAGAAGCTCCCTGGCTCGGTCTATGAAGATTGGCTCAGAGAACAGCACCCTGAACATCCCCCGAAGATCCATGGGCCTCCCCCTCCGGAAATCTACGAGGCCTGGGTCGAGGAGAAGGTCCGCCAGAAAGTGTCGGAGCCCCAAGAGAAGGGCGATTGAGAGCACCGGAGGGCGCCTGGCCAGATTCGACGAAGCTTCTCAATTATGGGAATTGTGCCCTTGATTTAATATGAAGTGAGGGTCGCTGATTCGCAGAGACTCGTGCAGCGTCACGCAGGACTTTTCGCCAAGGACTTCATGGGGAAGGGTGTAGTCACCCTGATGCAGGACGTGAACGTCGAGAAGGCGGTCAGGGCGATGGACGAGCGCAACATAGGGAGCGTCGTCATCACCGACAACATGGGACCCTGCGGCGTCTTCACAGAGAGAGACCTCATCACCAGGGTCCTCGCGAGGGGAAGGGACCCGGCGACCACGACCATTGCTGAGGTCGCCTCTCCAAAGTTCCCCTCCATCACCTCCAGCGAGACCCTCGAGGAGGCTGCGGCAGCCATGATCGACCAAAAGAGCAGGCTGATGGTCTTCGAAGGGAGCGAGCTTGTGGGAATCGTGACCCCCACCGACGTCGTGAGGGAGCTGAGAAGAGTCGCCGAGGAGTTCTCCATCCTGAAGGTCATATCGACCAGGGTGGTCACCGTCCTCCCGGAGACGCCGATGGACGTGGTTGTGAAGCTGATGGACGAGATGAAGATTGGAAGCGTCCTGCTCGCCGAGGACGGGCAGTGGAACGCGATATTCACGGAGCGTGACCTCCTCAAGAAGATCCTCGCCGCCAGGAGGAGACTGGACACCCAGGTCAGGGATGTGGCGTCCAGGCTCCTTGTGACCGCCGAACCGGGCATACTCGGGCGGGAGGCCGCTGGTCTGATGACTCTCCACGGGTTCAAGCGGCTCCCGCTGACCCTCAAGGGCGAAGGGATCGGGATTGTCACAGCCAGGGACCTGGTGGAGGCCTACGCGACTTCGAAGAAGCCTCTGGCTCCCAGGGTCAACTGGGTCCAGTGGAACTGAAGGTCAGGCCTTCGACCTGAGCCTCTCGTTGGACCGGAGGACAGACTCGAGCTTCCGCCCCCCCGCTTCTGACGCCTCGAAACGTACCCGGGCCACAGGCTTTCGGATCTTGATTATCCTGGTCAGGTCAGAGGGGGTCCCGAGGACAACCGCGTCGCAGGCCACTCCGTTGATGCTGCGCTCCAACTCCTTCAGCTGATCGGGGCTGTATCCCAAAGCGGGTATGACCTTCCCCAGCTTCGGGAACCTTCTGTAGGCCCTCCTTATCGATCCGACCGCCTTCGGCCTGGGGTCCGCGAGGGTCGCCTTCACGCTTCGGGCCGCCACCGCGCCCGCCCCCTCAGAGAGACCCCCGTGGGTGACCGACGGACCGTCCTCGACGACCAGGACTCTCTTTCGCCTCACGAGCTCCGGCTTGTCCAGGGTGGCCACGGAGTTTGTCTTGACGACGACAGCCCCGGGGTTCAATCTCCGGCAGGCCCGGGCGACCTCGTCTACGGTCTTCTTCGGTGCAACGTTCACCTTGTTGATCACCAGCACGTCGGCAAGCCTCATGTTGGTCGCGCCGGGGTAGTATCTGGACTCGTCTCCGGGCCTCATCGGGTCGACCACCGTTATCGTGAGGTCAGGCTTGTAGAAGCTGAAGTCGTTGTTCCCCCCGTCCCAGATTACGACGTCCCCTTCCTTCTCGGCCTCCTGGAGGATGGCTTCGTAGTCGACGCCGGCGTAGACGACGATGCCCCTGTCGATGTGGCCCTCGTACTCCTCGCGTTCCTCTATGGTGGTGTGGTGTCTGTCGAGGTCATCATAGGTCTCGAACCTCTGTACAGAATCAGAGAGATCGCCGTAGGGCATTGGATGCCTGACTGCCACGGGCTTCAGACCCATTTTGATCAGTATGTCAGCGACCATCCGGCTTATGGTGCTCTTGCCGGCCCCGGTCCTGTCTGCAACGACAGCGATTACGGGCTTGGATGCCCTGATCATCGTGTCGCCGGGGCCCAGCAGGTGGAATCCCGCCCCCTTGGACTGGGCTATCGAAGCCAGGTTCATCACGTAGACGTCCGAGACGTCGCTGTAGGCGAAGTAGACGTCGTTCACCTGCAGAGAGTCTATCAGTTCTTCGAGCCTCTTCTCGGGGTAGATTGGGATTCCGTTCGGATAAGACGGGCCAGCCAGTGAGGCTGGGAAGGTCCTGTCAGATATGTACGGGATTTGGGTGGCTGTGAAAGCTACCACCCGGAACTCCGGGTTCTTCTTGAAATAGACCAGGAAGTCGTGGAAGTCCCGGCCCGCAGCCCCCATGATTATCACATTCTTCGTCATTTTGAGACACCGTACGCTTCCCTCGGTTCCAACGTATATAACAGGAGAGCCTAACTCCCAATCTTCTCCCCCGGGGGCGGCGAGGCGGCAGCGGGATAGGCGTTAGAAGCACCCGAACGGAGACCCGAGGGGTGGTGCAGCCAAGATGAAGGCGCTTCAAGCGAGCGGTCTCACCAAGGTCTACCGGAAGGCGGCGAAGCCTGCACTGGACGCCCTAGACCTGGAGATCGAGTCCGGCCAGATTTTCACGATGCTGGGGAGGAATGGGGCCGGGAAGACCACCTTTCTGCGGATCGCGAGCACCCAGCTGATGCCCACGTCTGGGACCATAAGCGTCCTCGGGATTGACGCCGTGAGGGACCCGAAGAGACTGAGAGAGAGGATAGCCATCACCCCTCAGGAGGCCGAGACCATTTACCCTCTGACCCCCCGGGACCACGTCCTCCTCAATTTGCGGATGCGCGGGATGCCGAAGGAGGAAGCGAAGAAGCGGGCCCAGGAAGCCCTGGATGACCTCGAACTGGGGGCTGTCGCCGACGTGAACTCAGACTGGCTTTCCGGCGGGCTTAAGCAGAGGGTCATAGTCGCCATGGCGCTCAAGACCGACGCGGAGCTGATCTTCCTCGACGAGCCGAGCATCGGGCTCGACCCGGTCAACAGGAGAAGAGTCTGGGACCAGCTCACCCGCCTGAAGAGGGAGGGGAAGACCATCGTCCTCACGACTCACTACATGGATGAAGCCGAGGCGTTGTCGGACAGCCTTGTGATCATCAACAGAGGGAAGATCGTCGTTTCGGGGACCCCCCAGAGCGTGAAGGCGGCAGTGACGGAGCGTAGCACCAGGGTGGATGTCTACGACAAGTTCACCCAGAGCGAGCTCGGTCGCTACGGGCACGTTTCAGCCGTCGCTGGGAAGTTCAGGGTGCTCACCGACGCCGAGGGTGCCAGAGTGTTGGGCGAGGACGCAGTCGCGAGGGGGGCGAGCATTTCGATGAGCCCGGTGACCCTGGACGACGTGTTCGTGGATATAGTCGGCGAGGCCGAAAAGGAGGAGGGAGTTGAGAGTTAGGAAGTCGCTGCGGTCCCTTTGGGCGATAATGTACTACCTAGGGTTCACCCCCATGCTCAGGAACCCCCTCTTTATCGCCTTCGTCTTCTCTACCCCCTTCACCCTCCTCTTCATCCTGTTCGTGGCCTCGAACGGGGAGGCGCTCCCCTACGGGCTCGCGGGGGCTTTGACCATGGTCACCACTGAGCTGGGCCTGTTCGTGGGGACAGATCTGGCCTCCTACAAGCTGCAGAACAGGTTCCAAGACATGGTGGTAGCCTCGCCGGTCTCTCCGCTGACCTACATGTTCGGGGTGGCGCTCTCGGAGCTCATATTCGGGGCCCCCGCCCTGGTGATCCTTCTGGCCCTCATCGCCGGACAGGGAGCGACCGCCCTGGCGATATTGGGGTGCCTAGGCGTCATCGTTCTGCTCTGGGCCACGAGCACGAGCCTCGGGTTCTTCTTCTCTGCCTACGCCCCGAACACCCAGAACGCCTTCATCATCAACGGGTTCATCACCACCGCACTGTCTGTCCTCCCGCCGGTGTACTACTCGGTGAACGTCCTGCCCAGGTCCCTGGCCGTCCTGGCAGAGGTCATCCCAACGACCGAGGCGTCGTCCCTCTTCCAGGGAGCCATAGGGCTCGGGTATTCCATCGAACCTGCATACGGGTTCGCCGTTCTCCTGGCTGCGACGTTCATTATGCTGCTCCTGGTCTCCTTCAGGATGAAGTGGAGAGAAAGCTAGCAGAGTTGGCGCCGGGGGTAGGATTCGGACCCACGCGACCGATAACGGTCACGGGCTGTCTTGCGGTGGACTCAAGGCCCGCGCATTAACCACTCTGCCACCCCGGCCCGTGGGGCACGGCGCCAATCTGCCTTCTTATCCTTAGCGCGAACGATTCATAAAAGGTGAGATCGGCACAGGGCCATGGACGCACGCGTCCGCCTCGCACGCCCGTCGGACAAGGCCCCTCTGATGAGCTTCATCAAGAAGGTGTGGGGAGGGCATGACTACATCCCACAGGTGTGGGACGGATGGCTTAGAGACCCCCGTGGCATCGTGTCCGTCGTGGAAGTGGGCGGGGTCCCGCTGGGGATGAACAGGGTGCAGTTCCTGGAGGACGGTTCGGCCTGGTTCGAAGGAGTCAGGGTCCACCCCGACTACAGAGGGCAGGGGCTGGCGACGCTCCTGGGGGAGAACTCGATGCGCGTCGCGCGCGAGCGGGGGGTCGGAGTGTTCAGGCTGACGAGCGGTTCGACCAACAAGCTGGCCCACAGGCAGATCGCCAGGATGAGATTCAACGAGGTCTCGAGGTTCAGCGTGTACGCCCCCCGGTCCTTGTCCCAGGGGGCGGGGGGAGCGAGGAAGGCCGAGGTTGACGAGCTGGATGAAGTGTCGACGACCATGGAGTCGTCGAAGGAGTACAGCCTCGGCTCGGGGGTTTTCTGGGACAACTACACAGCCGCGTCCGTGACCCCTGAAGTCCTGGGGAAGCTGGTCAGGGAGGGAGCCGTTTGGAGACGGGGGAAGGCGGTCGGTGTGGCGAGACTTGGAGCAGGGGGCGCCTGGGAACAGGTCTGTTTCGTTGGTGGTCCGCCATCAGACGCCGTCCCCCTGGCGGCGTTTCTCGTGGGGAGAAAGAAGGCCGCCAGGGAACACTGGGTCTTCGTCCCCCAGGGCTCCCCCATAATCAAGGGGCTGAGAGAGAAGGGCTTCAGGCGCAACTTCGCCATGATCCTGTTCGAACGCAGGGTCGCCAACGGTTAAAACGAGCGTCAAACCCTCAGGGCCTATGGACAGTGGTTCCGGCAAGATAACAGTGCTCGGGGCAGGCCTGATGGGCCACGGCATCGCCCAGGTGGCCTCGCAGGTGGGAGGATACGACGTTTCGATTCTTGATGTCGAGAAGAGGTTCCTGGACAACGGGATGAAGATGATGCGGGACAGCGTCGGCAAGTTCGTGGAGAAGGGGAAGATCACGAAGGAGCAGGGAGAGGCGGCACTGAAGAGGGTCCGACCCACCCTCGACCTTCCCGAGGCGGTCAAGGGGAGCGCTCTCGTCATCGAAGCGGCGACGGAGGACCCGAAGCTCAAGCTCGACCTCTACAGGCGCATGGCGGAGCTGGTAGACAGGGACACGGTCGTCGCTTCGAACACGTCATCCATCAGCATCACGCTGCTCGCGTCGGCGACGAAGAACCCCGAGAACGTGTGCGGCATGCACTTCTTCAACCCGCCGCAGCTCATGCCCCTGGTCGAGATCATCAGGGGGAAGAGGACATCAGAGGAGACAGTGCGCCGGGTCCGGGAGGTCTCCTCGAAATTCGGGAAGGAGACCGTCCTCTGCAAGAAGGACTCCCCCGGATTCATCGTGAACAGGATACTGGTCCCGGCGCTAAACGAAGCGGTGTTCCTCGTGCAGGAGGGGGTCGCGGACCCGGAGGACATAGACAAGGCGGTGAAGCTCGGGCTGAACTGGCCGATGGGACCCCTCCAGCTCGCTGACTACGTGGGCCTCGACACCCACTTCAACATCACGCAGGTCTTCATGAACGAGTTCCAAGACTCGAAATATCGCCCCCCGACGCTGTTGAGGGAGATGGTGAGGGCAGGGATGCTGGGGAGGAAGAGCGGGAAGGGGTTCTACGAATGGGGTTCCCCCAGCGCCACTAGGACGAAGTAAGTCTCGATTTCAGCTCCGCCGAGAAAGGGACCTTCTCCCCCTTCCTGTTGGTCAGGACGTGGACGGTGTGCCCGGTAGCCAGGAGGGTCATCTCAGGCAGCTTGTAGATTTCGTTCTCGAACCGTACGCTGCTGTTGCCAACGGAGGCGATCTTGGTCTTCACCAGGATTTCGTCGTCGAATCGAGCCGAGGCCTTGTAGTCCACGTGCGCCTGGACGACAGGGAACTCGAGGTCGTGCCTGACCCACTCCCTGTAGCCGAACCCGATGTCGCGCAGTAGGGACACCCTGCCAACCTCCATCCAGACAAGAAACTTCGCGTAGTACACGACCCCCATCGTGTCAGTCTCTTCGTAGCGGACCCTGAGCTTCTGCTCGTGCCAGCTCCCCACGGCCGATGCGATTATGGGTCAGTTTTTTAACTTGCGAGGACGGTAGGGTTATTACAATCGCAAGTCCGCCTCCGAGTTATGGGATACGAGACGATTCAGGTCACGAGAGAAGGGGCGATTGGGATCATCACTCTGAACAGGCCGCAGGCCATGAACGCTCTCAACATGACGATGGTGAAGGAACTGATTTCAGCCCTGGCAGACTTCGAGAAAGACGACGGGGTGAAGTGCCTTGTCATGACAGGGAGCGAAAAGGCGTTCGCCGCCGGAGCCGACCTCAAGGAGATGGCGGACATGACTGCGGTGCAGATGACGATGACCACTCACTTCTTCCCCCTCTGGGACAGAGTCGGGAGGTACCCCAAGCCTATCGTGGGGGCTTTGAGCGGGTTCGTTCTGGGAGGGGGGCTCGAGCTCGCCATGAGCCTGGACGTTCTTGTCGCGTCAGAAACGACGCAGCTCGGTCAGCCCGAGATCGACAGAGGGATAATGCCCGGGGGAGGGGGGACGCAGAGGCTGACGAGGGCCGTGGGGAAATACAAGGCGATGGAGATGATACTCACGGGGAAGAGGATCGGCGCCGAAGAAGCGAAGGCCCTCGGACTCGTGAGCAGGGTGGTCCCCAAAGAGGCCTACCTGGAAGAGGCGAAGAAGACAGCGGGAGAGATAGCCTCGAAGTCTCCTGTGGCGCTGAAGCACGCGAAGATGGCAGTGAACAAGGCGTTTGAGATGGGGCTGAGCGACGGCATCGACTTCGAGCGGGAGCTGTTCTACCTGCTGTTCGCCTCCGAAGATGCGAAGGAGGGGATGAACGCCTTCGCCGAGAAGAGGAAACCTGACTTCAAGGGAAGGTAGATGCCGTTCGAGACTCTGAGGACCGAGTCGAAGGACGGGGTCCTCTGGATAACGCTGAACCGGCCCGACAAGCTGAACGCCTTCAACGAGCAGATGGGGGACGACCTGCTCGAAGCCCTGAAGGAGGGGGAGAGGTCGCCTGCGGACAGGTGCCTCGTGCTCACAGGGGAAGGGAGGGCGTTCTCCGTCGGGGAGGACCTGAGCGGGAACAGGTCGACCTACGACAGCGGAAAGCCCATGCTACTGGGGGAGGTCGTGAAGAGGAAGTATAACCCCATAGTGCAGAGGATCAGGAAGATGGACAAGCCGGTGCTCGCCGCGGTGAACGGCGTGACTGCCGGGGCAGGGCTTGGGCTGGCGCTAGCCTGCGACCTCAGAGCCGCGTCGGACAAGGCGACCTTCCACGAGGCGTTCATCAGGGTGGGGCTGGCCCCCGACTCAGGGACGAGCTTCTGGCTGACCAGGATACTTGGACTGGGGAAGGCGATGGAGGTGGGGCTCCTCGGCGAGCCCATCGACGCGAACAAGGCGCTGGGCCTGGGCCTGGTCAACTGGGTCTTCCCGGAGCAAGGATTCAGGGAGAACGTGGCGAAGATCGCGGAAAGGCTCGCGAAAGGGCCGACCAAGGCGATGGGGCTGACGAAGAGGGCCCTGAACAGAGCCGTCGTGGTCGACATGGACTCGGCCCTGGAGTACGAGATGTACCTTCAGGACATCGCGGGGAGGACCCGCGACCATGTCGAGGGGGTCAAGGCGTTCTTCGACGGGCGGGACCCAAGCTTCACTGGCCAGTAATGCAGCCGTAACGGAGACTGCGGAACTCCCGCGGGCGGGAGAGACGGCAGGAAGACCCTCTGTGTCAGTCAGGCGTCCGTCGTTACTCCACGGGGTCAGGCTGCTTCTTCAGCCGGAAGGTCGGCCCCAGGACTATCCAGAGCACAGAAGAGCCGGCAATCAGAATCCCTATGGCGAGCGTTGGCATGACGCCGAAGACACTCGCGAGGACCCCGCCGAGCAGCGCACCGACCGGGATCGACCCCCAGACGATGGTCCTCATGGTTGCGTTCATCCTCCCCTGAAGCCGATTGGGAGTTATGATCTGCCGGAGACTCACCTGGTTGATGTTGTAGATCGGAGTTCCCATGTACGACAGGAAGAATGCGAGCCCAAGAACGAGTACTGCGTAGCCGCCGCCGGCGAGCAGAACGATGAGCAGGGCGAAGTTGGCCGCCACCGATAGCGCGATGGCCCGGCCGAGCCCAGCCCGCGCGGTGACCCGCCGGGAAATCAGCGCCCCGACCAGAAACCCCGCTGCGCCCATGGAAAATGCGATCCCTATCGAGCCCTGAGAGATCCCGAGGATCCGATACGCGTACAGGAAAATGGCCACGCCAAAAATGTTGGTACCCAGGTTCGAAGTGCTCGTGCAACCAGCCTGGGTCCAGAGGAGTTTGTTGGAGGTGATGACCCTGATTCCCTCTTTCATCTCCGCAAGGAAGTGCCTCTCTCCGCCTCCCGGGCTCCCCTCGGGGATCGGCTCGGGTTTCCTCATTGAAATCAGGAGGATCGAAGCCGCGAGCGTTCCAACGGCGTCTGATACCACCGCCTTGGCGGCGCCCAGCGCCACCATCAGGCCGCTGGCAACGCTTGGACCAATCACCTGCGCTCCGGACGCGCTCACCTGGAGCTTCTGGTTCCCCTTCACCACGTCCTCCTTTCGGACAAGGCTTGGCAGGTAGGACTGGTATGCAACGTCGAAAAAGAGGGTAGTGGTCCCCATGACTAGCGCAACCAGGTAAAGCTGGTAGAGGCTGAGCAGTCCGAGGACGAAGGCGGAAGGAACGCTCGCAAGGGCCGCAACCTGGATCAGGCTCATGGCGACAAGGACCGGCCTGCGTCTCACCCTGTCTATCCACACTCCTGCAGGGAGGCCGAGGATAGGGAAGGCGATGAATGCGAGGGCGTTCAAGACCCCAAGCTGGAAGGCGGTGACCTGGAGGAGAAGTATCGCCACCGTGGGGAGCGCCAGGTCGGAAATCTGGCCGGTGAACTGGGTCACCGTATCCCCAATCCAGAACTTCAGGAAGTCCCAGTCTCTCGTGAGGGAGGCGGGTCCCGGCTTCCGGGGGGCGGCCCCGCCCGTGTCTCCACCTTCCTGGCTCAGCCTTTCACCGATTTCCTGACCAAGGCCTTCGTCATGAGGTCCCTGAGCTCCCTCAGGGAGGAGATCTGCTTCTCGAACTGCTTGTCCGACATCAACGCCATTCGGGCGAGCTGGTACATCTTGGATTTCGTGAAGAACTCGACGTCGTCGACCCCCGAGATCTTTTCTTCAAGCTCCCGCGGGAGACCCTGCCTGTCCATTTTCTCGTTGACGGCAGCGACCTCGGCTACCATGTGGCTGTCCGCGTCGATGTGAACTCCCAGCTGCGCGAGGGCGTCGAAGGCCTCCTTGAAGTGCTTCTCAGCCCCCTGACTCCCAGCTTCTCCATGCGTGAACTCGAAGACCTCGGCGGTCGCCCGGTAGTACGCCTCAATCAGGTGGCCATGGCGCTCTTCTCTCGCCACCTCCACGAGGCCAACCTTCGTGAGCCTGCCGATCTGATGATACACAGCCTGGGTGGTGAGGTGCAGGTCGGCGGCGAGTTGGCTCACTGTCATCTCCCTCGCCCTCAGGAGGTAGATCATCCTGCGCCTGGTCTCATCTCCCAGCAGCTCGAAGGCTTTGGGGTCCCGGATGAACTTGAAGGCTCGCACTACAATCAAACGCACGATTGAGTCGTTATATATTTAGGTTTACTAACCAAACGAAGACTTTACTGAGCCACCACCAAATGCCCGTTTGTGTGATAAAAATGGGAAGAAAAGATAACCAAATGGAGCCGACGGCCTGCTACGTGTCCAGAAGCGAACTTCTCGCGGTTCCACGCGAGAGGCTGAACGACGTATCAGACATCAAGACGGAGCTTGGCGCCAGCGTGGCAATATGGGCCACCGTGCTCGCCTTGACGAGGCGGGCCCTCCCGTCTTAGCAAAGAAAATAAGCGCCTGAGCTCTCGCTTCGACTTGTGAAGGACGCACCGGTAATCGTCGCGGCGTTGCGGACCCCCATTGGGAGGTACGGCGGAATTCTCCGGTCCGTCCGCCCCGACGACCTGGGAGCCGTCGCACTCAGGGAGGCGTTGGCGAAGTCCGGGGTAGACGCGTCTTCGATCGATGACGTCTACTTCGGATGCTCGAACCAGGCCGGCGAGGACAACAGGAACGTAGCAAGGATGGCCGTCCTCCTTGCAGGGATTCCATACTCGGTCCCAGCAGCAACTGTCAACAGGCTCTGCGGCTCAGGGCTGGAGGCCGTGAACTCGGCCGCCAGGGTGATCGCGGCTGGCGAAGGCGATGTTGTGGTCGCCGGCGGGGTGGAGAGCATGACGAGGGCTCCGCTGGTGATGCTGAAGCCCGAAGCGGCGTTCAAGAGAGGCGAACCCGCCCTGGTGGACTCGACAATCGGATGGCGGTTCGTGAACCCTGCGATGCCGAAGGACTATCCGCCCCTTTCCATGGGAGAGACAGCCGAGAATCTCGCCGAGCAGTTTAGCATAGGACGGAGAGTCCAGGACGAGTTCGCGCTCGAGAGCCACAGGAAGGCTGTGGAAGCGATGAAAGCCGGTAGATTCAAGGACGAAGTGGTCCCCGTCGTGACCCCAGAGGCACCGGAAGGGGTGGGCAGAGACGAGGGACCCAGGCCGGACACGTCTCTGGAGAAGCTGGCAAGGCTGAAGCCTGCGTTCAAGAAGGACGGGACCGTGACCGCAGGCAACTCATCCGGGATCAACGACGGCGCCGCCGCGCTAGTCCTGATGAGCGAGAAGAGGGCGGAGGAGCTTGGGATGAAGCCGACTGCGAAGGTCCTCGGGTCTGCCACCGCTGGGGTGCACCCCAGCTTCATGGGCATTGGACCTGTGCATTCGACGAAGAAGCTCCTGTCGCGCCTTGGCATGAGCATGAGCGAGTTCGGGATAGTCGAGCTCAATGAAGCGTTCGCCGCTCAGGTGTTGGCGTGCGTCTCGGTCATGCCTGAGTTCGACCTGAGGAAGATCAACCCGAACGGAGGCGCCATCGCCCTGGGACACCCCCTCGGCTGCAGCGGGGCGAGGCTCGCCACCACCCTGATTCACCAGATGAAGCGGACCGGAACGAGATACGGCCTGGTCACCATGTGCATAGGAGTCGGCCAGGGGATATCCACTGCCTTCGAGCTAATGAAGTAGAAGTTGTGCCCCGCTGAGATCAAAGGGGCTTGGATCGCAAACGGAGACGGTGTCGTCCTACGGCAGGACCAAGAACGCCTCCGTCGGACTCGACTAACCCCTCCAGACGTCCTCCTTCTTCTTCGCCCGCCTGTTCTCCCAGCGGGAGAGGTTGAAGAGATATGAAGAGAGCCTGTTGAAGAAGGGGAGGAGCTCCGGGTTCATCTCGTTCGACCTCGAGGCGGTCACGACCCTCCTCTCGGCCCTCCTGCAGACGGACCTCGCTACCTGTACCATGGCGCCCGTTGGGGACCCACCGGGAAGGATGAAGTTGGCCAGAGTCGGCAGCTTCGAGGCGAGCTCGTCGGTCATCTTTTCGAGGAGGGCGGTGTCGGCTGCCGTGATCCTGGGGACCTTCTGCGGCCCGTGCAGCTCGGTTGCAGCGTCTCCGCCGGCCACGAAGAGCATCCTCTGGACTTCTTTCAGGGATGAAGCGAGCGGCCGATTGTTCGACCCAGAGATGACCACGCCCAACACGCTGCAGAGTTCGTCGATGGTGCCATAGGCTTCGACCCGCGGGTCGTCCTTCTGGACCCTGGCAGACCCGTAAAGCGAAGTCTCTCCCTTGTCTCCCCTGCGGGTGTACATGTGGGGCGGGCCTTCGTCCCGAACTTTTAACACTAACAGCGACGCCTGCGGTCAGGCGCCCGTGGCGATATCAATGGAGATTCTTTGGGTCAACCCAAATAGCATCCTTAGCCAACCATTTTCCAGTCAGAACTTTCTTATGGCACTTAACCAACGGACAGGAGGCGAGTCAGACAACGACTTTCGAGAACCAAGAGATGCACCTGTTCACCCCGCAAGAAGCTTCGAAGCTCCTTCCGGACATAAAGCCGAAGGTCAAGGTGCTCGTCGAGAGGAAGAAAGTGATTGCGAAACTCCACGACGAGATTGAGAAGTACAATCTGCTGGGGTTCAGGACCCCCGAAATCGTGGAGCGGGCAGCCCAGTTGGACGCCCTCGTCGACGAGATGACCAGGAAGATCGCGGAACTGGAAGACCTGGGGGTGCAGGTGAAAGACCTCGACCTGGGGCTGGTGGACTTCCCTGCGGAGAGGTACGGGGAGGGCGTGATGCTCTGCTGGCAATACGGAGAGGCGGAAGTCCTGTTCTGGCACAAGGCCAATGAAGGTTACCCCGGCAGGAAGCCGTTGAGACTGCAGATCGTGCAGCCCTAGACGGCCAGCAGCCGTCTGGCGTTCGAAGAGAGGAGTTTTTCTCCCACCCCGGGCTTCAGCCTCGGCTTGAGGGCCGCGCTGAAGTCCTCCATCCACTCTTTCTGCCTGAGCATGGGGTAGTCGGTGCCGAAGAGGAACCTGTCCTGAAGGATCCCGTTGAGGTATGGGAGGATACTCTGAGGGAGGTATCTGGGCTTCCACCCGGAGACGTCGATGAAGGCATTCCTGTTCCTCAGGGCTATCGCTAACGCTACGTCGGGCCAGGGCCATCCGAAGTGGGCCACCACCACCTTGAGGTCTGGAAAGTCCTGACAGACCTCGTCCAGCAGCTCTGTCTTGCTGTATCTGATTTCGCAGTCCCCCAGGCCGGTCGTCCCCGTGTGAAACAGAATCGGAAGCTTCTCCTCCTGGCAGAATTCGTAGATGGGGTACATTAGCCGCCTGTCGTTGAGGTACACCGAATTGGCGCTGCTGTGGACCTTCAACCCCCTCATTCCGAGCTTCTTGACTGCGCGCTTCAGCTCGCGTAGCGACTCCCTACCGGCGTTGGGATCCACCCCTGCAAAGGGGATGAGCCTGTCCTTCGACTTGCCGGCTATCCCCGCGATCTCGTCGTTCTTCAGAGTGTAGTTCCTGAACGCCGGATTGCGGGTGGCGTGGGTGTCCTGGCCCAAGATGACCGCTCTGGCGACCCCGGCCTCGTCCATTTCGTCTAGGAGCTGGTCGGTCGTCTGAGGGAGCTTCGCAAGATCGAGTCTGAAGAAGTCGCAGGCTTTCATTATGGGCCCGTTCTTCTTCATGAAGGCCCTTGTCCACGGGTGCACGTGTACGTCTAAAGACAATGCGGAGAACGCGGGTGATGACCAGCCATTAACTTTTATTTGGAGTCTTGAACCCGTGGTCCCCGTGAAGAGACCTGCTGGGGAGGTTGCGGTGGGGGCCCTCGCCCCTGACTTCGAGCTCCCTTCGTCATCGGGGAAGCCGCTCAAGCTGAGTTCGTTCCGGGGGAAGCAGGTCGTTCTCTACTTCTACCCCAAGGACGACACCCCTGGGTGCACCGTCGAGGCGTGCGCCTTCAGGGACAATCTTCCGAAGTTCGACAGGCTGGACGCAGTGGTCCTGGGGGTGAGTCACGACTCACTGGACTCCCATGCGAAGTTCATCGACAAGTACTCCCTCAATTTCACCCTTCTGAGCGACGAAGATCTGGTGGCGCACAGGCTCTACGGCACCTGGAAGCTGAAGAACAACTACGGCCGGACCTACTGGGGGACGGAGAGGTCCACGTTCGTCATTGGGGAAGAGGGGAAGGTCAAGAAGATCTTCCGCAAGGTCTCCCCCCAGGGCCATGAGGTCGAAGTCCTGGCGGCGCTCAGGGCTTAAGGTCGCGTCGCCTTGGGTTCGTTCTTTGCCGGGATAAAGGCCGGGACCATGGGCGGAATCCTCTACGTCGGGGGGATGGCTGCATTCAACGTCCTCCTCCTCTATGTCCTTCAGGCGGAAGTCCTGGCTTCGATAAACAGGGCGGACCCCACCCTGTGTCCGGTGGTCCCCAACGTGAACGGCAGCGCCCAGGACTGCTTCGTGTCGCTCGTTACCATCGACGTCCCCTTCGTAGCGTTCGTGGCCTTCTTCATCACGCTCCTGTATTCCGGGCTCTTCGGGATCTATCACGACTACTTCCCGAAGATCAGCACGGCCGCAAAGGCGATGGCCGTGGCGGCTGTGGTCGCCGTGAATCTCCTTTTCTTCGGCTTCGGTGGATACATCTTCGACTCGGAGTCGGCCGTCGCGACCACCGTCTTCCTGATAGTATGGACAGCAGTCTTCGGGTACTCCCTCGGCAGGCTCTACAGGCGATATACGAGGCGGGTGGAGTTCGAGAGTGAAGACACCTCGATGCTCAAGGTCCTGGTAGATGGGAGAGACGTGACTGGGAGGTCGAGGACGTTCGCGGCTACATCAAGCCACAGGGTCAGGGCGGAGCTGAGCAACGACGCCTCCTTCAGGGAGTGGGAGGGGACCGGAGGGGTGAACCTGGAGGACCCCAGGTCGTTCGAGACCGTGATGGAAGTAAACGAAGACGGCACCCTGAGGGGAAAGGTCTCGAGCAAATACTAAGACAATAAACGAAGTCAGTTACATAGTTAGTCGATGGTTAAATACGCTGGCGCGTCCTGGCCGTCAAATGCTCCTTACTGCCGCACCCGAGGAGACATACTGCCTGAAGTCGGAGAAGCACGCGCCCTGGAGGGACGGAGGGAACATCATCTGCTACCGGTGCGGATTCTTGATAGGCCGCGCAGACGGCCCAGAACTTGGCTCGCTCCTGGACTATTAGGCGCAGACTCTACGGACTCTTGCCGAAGTGGACGGACAGTTCCCTGAACCCGCGCTTGATGTAGAACTTGTTGGCGATCTCGTTCCTCGCCGGCACGTCGGCCATGATTATCTGAGCCCCCAGCTTCTTCAGCTCGGCGGACGCCTGGAGGATCACGTCGTTGCCTAGGGCCTTCCTCCGGTACTCAGGGAGGATGTAGAAGTCCGTGATGAATCCTATTCTGTGCGGCTCGTAGAACAGACGCTCGCGCATCTCTGCCCTCAGCACCCCAACCACCTTGGACCCTTCGGCCGCGACGAGCAGGAGCCTGTCGGGGTCCCCGATGGTCGAAGCGATGTATTTCTCTGCCCTCGCCTTCGAATCTGAGACGACGGCGAACATAGGGTCGAACTCGTTGTTCAGCCTCTTGGTCCTGACTATGAGGTCCGCGAGGTCGCCCAGGTCTTCCTTCTTCGCCTTTCGAATCTGCATGCCTACCGGTCCCTCGGGTCCTTGAGGAGCCGATTTACGCTTATTCTGGGGGGTCAACTATGATTCCATTCCTCCGTAGGATGCTCATGATCTTCCTTGAATGCTCGATGGTCTCCTTCGCAGTGGTCAGGGACTCCTTCGCCGAGAGCTTCCTGCGAGCCACTCCTTCGCGTATGGCAGCCTGGCCCACCTTCGCTGCGACCCTGGGGAAAACCTCCCATTGCACCATCGTCGGAAGGATGTAGTCCTTGGATATCCCCTTCTCCTTGGCGAAGGCAGCCAACTCCATGGCGGCGTCGATGACCATCGGGTCTGTGATGGTCTTGGCCCTCACGTCGAGGGCGCCGCGGAAGATCGCGGGAAACATCAGGCTGTTGTTCACCTGGTTGGGGTAGTCGGACCGGCCGGTCGCGACCACCTCCATCCCTGCGGCCAAGGCTGCGGGTGGAAGCATCTCGGGCACGGGATTGGCCATGAAGAAGCCGATGGACCTCTTGTTCATCACCTTGACTTCGTCGGGCTTCACAAGTTCTGGCCCCTGCCCGGCTGCGCTGACCAGCGCGTCAGCCCCTCTGAGCGCGTCCTTCAGGCCACCTGTGACCCTGTCCCCGTTGGTGTAGATCGCTATGTCGTACTTCCACTTGTTCTTCAGCATCAGCTGGTCGATATCCTCCCTCTCGGGGTGCAGGATCCCTTTGGAGTCCAAGACAATCAGGTCCTTCGGGTCGGCCCCCGCTTTGACCAGGAGCCTCTCAGCAGCGACGTTGGCCGCCCCCGCGCCGAACAGGACGATCCTCGAACCGCGAAGCTTCCTTCCAGTGAGCTCCAGCGCGTTGAACATGGCCGCCAGGGTGACGCCTGCCGTCCCTTGCTGGTCATCATGCCAGACAGGTATGTTCATCTCGGCCCGCAGCCGGTCAAGAACCTCGAAGCATTTCGGAGATTCGATGTCTTCGAGGTTGACTCCGCCCAACGACGGCTCCAAGGCCTTGACGAACTGAATCAGCTCTTCTTCGTTCTTCGTCCTAATCGGGAGAGGTATGGCGTTCACCCCGCCCAGGTAGTTGTAGATCAAGGCCTTCCCTTCCATCACAGGCATGGCACCTTCGGGCCCTATGTTCCCGAGCCCCAGCACCCGGGTGCCATCGGTGATCACCGCGACCGTGTTCCACCTCCCGGTATACTCGAAGGAGAGTTCGGTGTCTGCGGCGATGGCGCGCGAGACAGCGGCCACCCCCGGCGTGTACCAGATTGCGAAGTCGTCCAGGGACCTCACTGGGACCTTGGGGGAGACCCCCACCTTCCCGGCATAGAACTTCGAATAGACGAGAGCCTTCCTGGAGAAGTCCTCCTTCGGCTCTTTGGTCAAGGGCCCGGACTGCCTCGCCTCCGCTATATGTGCTCTTTTGGGTTGCTCATGGACGAGGTCCTGGGTGCGGCCTCCCGCTCTCCGGTGCGAACTCACGAGATGGTCGCCGCTAGTGTAATCTGGTCACGACTCATGGGCGTTCGAACTTCCGCCGACTCTTAACGCCTTTAAGCCTGACGGGCGATTCTCAGAATTGGAAACCATAGGGCGGTGACTCGGCCCCCCGAATAGCAGGCCTAGTTGGCGTACTTCTTCGGGTCGCTGTCAAAGGTCCTCTTACACCCCGGGTTGCAGAAGTAGTACGTTTTTCCCCCGTAGACCGAGGTGTATTTCGCCCCCTTCTCCTCCACTTTCATCTTGCAAATCGGGTCTGTCGCTGTCAACTTGGTCCATCTCACCTCCTATCTGGATATGATTACCCTGCCTTTGAAGCCTGCCTTCTCCGCCACTCTGTATATCTCTTCTCTTACCCTGGCTTCATCGGTGGCGTCAGGGTCGAACTCGACGACGACCTTGTTGAGCATCGGGAGCTCGTTTACTTCCCGTACGCCTACGCTCCGCCGAAGCCCCTTTCTGAATGCGGGAGTGCATGCGACGCAGCTGATGCTGGAGACTGAGAACTGTATCTTCCTGGTCTTGGGCGGGGACGTGCTCAAAGCCTAGGCCTGAACCTCCTGAGTGAAAGCGAATTCGTCACAACCGTGACCGAGGACATCGCCATGGCCGCGCCGGAGATGATGGGGTTGAGCAGGACCCCTATGAGCAGGTAGAGCACCCCGGCTGCGACCGGAATGAGGGCTACGTTGTACGCGAAGGCCCAGAACAGGTTCTGTTTCACCTTGGCCATGGTGCGCCTCGACAGCTGTATTCCTGCGACCACGTCTCGCAGGTCGTCCCTCATCAGAATCATACCGCCGGTCTCCACTGCTATGTCGGAACCAGACCCGATGGCGATCCCGACGTCCGCCTGGGCAAGGGCGGGCGCATCATTCACGCCGTCCCCCACCATGGCCACCTTGCGGTGCTCTTCCTCCTGGAGCCTCCTGATGATCTCTGACTTCTGAACCGGCAGCACTTCTGCGAAGTAGCGCCCTATGCCCAGCTGCTCTGCGATGGCGCGGGTGGTGCCGCTGTTGTCACCGCTGATCATTATGGGCTCGAGCCCCATCTTCTTCAGCCCCGTGATCGCCTCCTTGGACGAAGGCTTGACCGTGTCAGCGACCGCCACTATCCCGATGAGCGCCTTGTTCCGAGCCAGCAACATGACGGTCTTGCCCTGGTTACGTAGCCCGTCTACCCTGGCAAGTTCCCCGTCCATGCTCACCCCACTCTCGCGGAGAAGAGGCTCGCTGCCGAAGATCAGGTCGCCCCCCGAAAACGTGGCCCTTATTCCAAGTCCGGGGACAGCCTCGAACTTCTCCGGAGTCGGAACGGCGGAACCTGGAAATTCGAGGGCGTATCTCCTCAGGATTGCCGAAGCCAAGGGATGTTCGGAGTCGCGCTCGGCGACCGCAGCAAGCTTCAGGACCTCGTCATCCCGGACCCCGATGCTCAGCATGTCCGTGACCTCGGGTTCCCCCCTGGTCAGGGTGCCGGTCTTGTCGAAGACGACTGTGTCTATCTTCTGGGTCCTCTCAAGATATTCGCCGCCCTTGATCAGTATCCCGTTCTCTGCACCCTTGCCGGCGCCGACGGCTATCGCGGCGGGGGTGGCGAGCCCTAGCGCGCACGGACATGCGATCACCAGGACAGCGACGGCGGCCGTGAAGGCGAAGCTTACCGGCTTCCCCCCGACGACCATCCAGAGGACAAACGAGACGAGGGCGACGGCAACGACCATGGGTACGAAATAGGCGGCGATGGTGTTCACGAGCCGCTCAACGGGAGCTTTCGTGTTTTGCGCGTCCTGGACTATCTGGATTATCTTGGAGAGCGCCGTGTCCGCCCCCACGTGCGTTGCCCTCACTCTGAGCACCCCCGATCCGTTGATGGTGGCTCCGATGACTGCGCTCCCTTCCGATTTCTCGACGGGAAGGCTCTCGCCGCTCACCATCTTCTCGTCCACGGAGGAATGTCCCTCGATGACAGTGCCGTCGGTCGCTATCCTCTCCCCGGGCTTCACCAGGAAGACGTCCCCCACCTCGACCCGCTCGACCGGAATCTCCTCTTCCTTCCCGTCGGCCCTCACGACGGTCGCGGTCCTCGGCTGCAGCTCGCTCAGCTTTCGTATGGCGTCGGTCGCTCTCACCTTGACAGTCTGCTCCAGGAGCCTCCCGATGAGTATGAGGGCGACAATGACTGAAGAGGTGTCGAAATAGAGCCCCCCGAACGGAAACTGGGCAGGGAGTAGGACGTACACCAGGCTGTAGAAGTAGGCGGCCGAGGTGCCCACGGCGATAAGGAAGTCCATATTCGAGGAGCGCATCTTGATCGCGTTCCAGGTGCCCTGGTAGAACCTGCGGCCGGCTATGAACTGGACCGGTGTTGCCATGGCCAGCAACAGCCAACCCGTGGGGAAGGAGGCCGGGAGCAAGGCAACGTACGAAAGGACGAGGATAGGCACGCCCAGGCCGACGCTGAGCATGATGTTCCTCTTCAGCGAACGGAGCTCGAGAGCGGGAGCGATGAAGGTCTGGAGGCAGGACTCGGCGCAGAAGTAGTATGTCCTTCCGTTGACCGTGGCGTGCAGGGCCCCTGGGGACTCCTCCACGTACATGCCGCATACTGGGTCTGTGGCCAAGTCAGGCTGTCGCCCCCCTCTCTCTGACGTACGAGCGCGCGCAATACTTGCAGCAGAACGCCAGTCTACGGCCGTTGACCGTCTGAGCGTAGGCGTCCTTGTAGACCCTGCAGCCGCAGTGGGCGCACACCTGAAGGCTCGGTTCGATGGCGCTCGAGACGATGCTCGTGAACTGCCCGAAGAGTCTGCCGCAGAAATCCCTCCCCGACCCGGTAAGGGAGTACACCCTTCTGGTCTTCCTCCCGACGTTGTTCTCCCTGGAGGTAACATAGCCGTACTCCTCCAGGAGCCTGAGGAAGGGGTAGACGAGGCTAGGGCTGGCGGGGTGCCCGAGCCGCGCCTCTATGCTCGACATGATCTCGTATCCGTGCTTCCCGCCCTCGTAGAGCAGCACGAGCACGTAGAACCTGGAGAAATCGGTGAGCAGCTCTTGCCCCTCGAGATTGAGGGCGGACTTCTTGACTCGGCCGGGACCGCGGTCTCCTGGGCCGGTAACCATGCTCGGCAAGATATATCTTAGCGAGATATATCTGGGATATAAGGATAGAGACGATTCTCACAGGCGGCAGAAGGGGAGCCGGTGGCGGTGGTCATCGGCCCGCCAGGACGCCGCAGACATGCAGGCCCACGACGGCTCCCCGGCGAGGTCAGGCCCCCACGGGGCTCGGGGACGAACTCCAACGTTTATTTCCAGTCACGCAGGGGCCGGCAAAGAGATCTTCGAAGTGGTGAGCGCCACGTTTGAGAAGTACGTCAATGAGAATCTGGCCAGCTTCGCAAAGGACGTCATGAGACTCGTTTCGCAACGAAGCGTCTCCGCGAGAAATGAAGGCATCGAGGAGTGCGCCGAGCTCGTCCAGGAGATGCTCAAGGAGACAGGTGCAGCGACACGGATTCTGAGGATTGAAGGGGCTGCGCCACTCGTCTACGGTGAGATAAGGTCGAAGAAGTCGGACAAGACGCTCATGTTCTACAACCACTACGACGTCCAGCCCGAGGAGCCGCTGGAACTCTGGAAGTCCCCGCCCTTCACCCCCGAAGTCAGGGACGGAGCCATCTACGGGAGGGGGGCTTCAGACGACAAGGGGGAGCTTGTTTCGAGGCTGAAGATCGTCGAGACCTATCTCAAGACGGAGGGGGACCTCCCTTGCAACGTGAAGTTCTGCTTCGAGGGGGAGGAAGAGTCGGGGAGCGTCCACCTGGAGGAATACGTGTCAAAGTACAGTGACCTCTTCAGGGCCGACGCGGTGATCTGGGAGTACGGAACCATGGACGGCAGGGGGGTTCCCAAGGTGACCTTGGGCGTCAAGGGAATGATCTATGTCGAGTTCGTGCTGAAGTCGCTTTCCCAGGATGCACACAGCAGTTACGCGGCTGTTCTCCCGAGCGCGCCCTGGAGGATGTTGAGGCTCCTCAACATCCTCAAGGACTCCAACGAGCGGATCCTGATCCCCGGGTGGTACGACAGGGTCAAGGACCTGGACGAGGACGAGCTTGAAGTCATGGAGAGGATGCCCTTCGACGGAGAGGGGTTCCGGAAGACGTTCGGCGCCGAGAAGTTCCTTGGGGGCATCGGGGACGACCAGGCAAAGAAGGCGCTGATTCAGAGGCCGACGGGTAACATAGCGGGCATCTGGGCGGGGTACACTGGGCCGGGGGGGAAGACGGTCCTCCCGATGGAAGTCCACGTCAAGATGGATTTCAGACTCGTGCCGGAACAGGACCCCCAGGAACTCTGGAACAGAATGAGGAAATATCTGGACGACAACGGGTTCGCGGACGTCGAAATGAAGCTCGAAACCATGGAACCCGCGGCCAGGACGTCATACAAGCACCCCTTCGCCCAGGCAGCGATCAGGGCAGCGGAGACGGTCTACGGGAAGAAGCCGATCGTCGAGCTGGGCTCCCCCGGGACAGGACCCCTCCACGTCTTCACCAGAAGATACGGCATGCCGTCGGTGGACATAGGCGTTTCGGCCGAGGACGGAGGCATCCATGCCCCCAACGAGAACCTCAAGCTGGAGAACCTCAGGAAAGGAATGATCTGGATAGCGGAAACGATGGAACGGTTCTGTGCTTCCTAGCTACCACTTCGAACGGTCCCCCTCGAGCAGCCCGCGCCCGAGGTGGAAATGGTCGATGTGCTTCGAGAGTTCAGCGCGGGTCTTCAGGACTGCGCTGCAATACGGGCAGCTCACCCCGCCAGGCTCTGCCAACTCGGGCAGGGGGACCCCCTTTCCTTCGCCTGACACCACTGCCTTCTGTGTGACCATCCCCACCAGTTCCCCTCCGCGGGTCACCACAAGCCTCCGGAGGCCGAGGGTGGACATCTTGGATATAGCCTCGGCGACCTTCGCGGACTCGTCGATGGTCTGCAGGGGGGAGCTCATCACGTCCTTCACCTTCACCTGCTGGGGGGCGAGCCCATGGGCGACAACCCTGTAGAGGATGTCCCGCTCGGTGATGATCCCTATCGGGGCCTCTCCCCTCATCACGACTGCCTCTGTCGCCCCAATCTTCTGCATGGCAGCGGCTGCCCGGTGGACCGATTCCTCCTCTCCCACCTTGGCATACCCTCTTGTCATATAGCGTGACACAGGCTCCTCGAGCGACTCCCTCAGGCCCATAAGCCGACCGGACGACACCCTCTACTTAAGAAGTAGCGGCAACCAACTCATAAGCGACCCAGGTCGAGCCCAGCCGCATGAAGGCAGCGGTTCTCGGATCTGGATTGATGGGCTCGGTGATTGGATGGGACTTGGCCCGGTCGGGTGACGTCGACGAGGTCGTTGTAGCTGACATCGACAGGGAGAGGCTGGACCGGGTGAAGGGCAGGTCGCCCGGGAAGAAGCTGTCGGTCGAAGTGTTGGACATAAGGGACAGGCCCAAAGTCGTCTCCTTCCTCCAGAGGTTTGACGTGGCGGCTTCGGCGCTTCCCCACGGAATCGTCCATCTTTCGGACGTGGCAGCAGCCGAAGCGGGCGCCAAGATGGTGAACATCGCGTTTGAAGACGCACAGATGAAACTTGACGGTGCGGCCAGGAGGTCGGGCGCACTGCTCATTCCAGGGTGCGGCGTCGCCCCTGGACTGGGCGGGATACTCCTCGCCCACGCACTGTCAGAGCTCGGAGGAGGAGACGAGGGCCACATCCTTGTCGGAGGACTTCCCCAGAAGCCGGCCCCTCCGTTCGGCTACCGGCTGGTCTTCTCCATTGTGGGGCTGCTCCGGGAGTACATCGAGGATGCCCGCGTGGTCAGGGCAGGGAGACTTGTCAAGGTGAAGCCGTTTTCCGCGGTAGAGACGTATGAATTTCCCCCACCCATCGGCAAGCTCGAAGGGTTTCCGACCGACGGCCTGGCGACCCTGGTCTACACAATGAAAGGGATGAAGACCCTCGACGAGGTAACGTTGCGGTGGCCTGGGCACGCGGAGAGAATGAACCTGCTGATGGAGTCGGGGTACTTCTCCGCCGAGAAGGTGAGGGCGGGGGGCGCGGAGGTCTCCCCCCTCGAGGTTTCCTGGGCCGTGCTTGGGAAGAAGCTTGCCGAGGGGGACCCCCGGGACGTGACCGTCATGCGGGTACTCGCCAAAGGGAGGAAGGGAGAGATCGTCTATGACATGGTGGACAGGTACGACGAGAAGAACCAGGTGTCATCCATGGGGAAGACTACCGGATACACCGCCTCCATCGTTACACAGATGGTGGGGAATGGGGCCATCGGCGGGAGAGGGGTAATCCCACCTGAGAAGGCTGTGGCGGGAGAGAACGTGGGCCTTCTCATCTCGGAACTCGGGAAGAGAGGGGTCCGGATCGCGGCAGGGGGCTAGGATGTGGCAAGGGGTCCAGACCCATCCTCGCCCCGCAGAGCTCTTTTCGGGCCGAAGGCCTTCCTGACAACCCTCCAGTCGACGACAGTCAGCGAGGCGACTGCGACGACGGGTATCCACGAATAGGGGAAGGGGAGGGTTAGGGCTCCGCCCGACTCGAGCATCTGGACCATCCGGGCAGTCACCCCGAACGAGAAGAGAGGGAGATTCAGCAGCACAAAGGCGGCGGCGAATGCTGCGGCGACCTGCCTCCACTTTCCCTTCGAATACGCAGCCAAGAGAGGGACCGCCAATATCAGGAACCGTGGGTCAAAGCTCGCCAGCGCGCAGGCAACCCCGGCGAGCTTCGGACGCCCAGTCTTCGCCAGGTACAACGCGAGAACGAGGAGAAAGGTGACAAGGACCTTCGCCTGGCCTTCCCCCCACTGCCAGTAGTATGCCGCCGAAAGCCCCCATCCAGGGAACGGGGAAGGAACCAGGAGGACCGCAGCCTCGACCACCGCAACGGCCACGACCCCCCTCCCCTTCATGATCCGATAGAGGAGGAGCGCTACGAGAGGGAGCAGCAGCAGCTGGAAGAGGTCGAAGGCGAGCAGCGCCGTCTGGTAGGGGAGGAGGAGCAGGGGCGCGGCCAGTACGAGGAACGAAGGCAGATACTTGTACCCCTGCGGCTGAGGAAGGACCTGGGGGCCCCCGTCCGGCACCGACCCCTTGGTGTAGATGTTGGCCGGGTCGTGGAAGAGCCGCCACGCCGCCACGTAGTAGGCAGAGAAGTCCTTGGCGAGGGCCCCGCTCCCTGGGGCACAGCACCCCGAGTCTACGCGGGTTGTTTCAGGAAGGGCGATGCCGAAGGCGACGAGGCTGAGCACGAGCGACAGAACGACGACGAGGGCGATAGTCTGTCGGAGCTTCGGTCGGGAACCAGCCCACGACGCACGCGACGCCGCCCGCCGGGCGGTTGCCGGCGGCGGACTGTGGTCCAGCTCATCGAGCCGGGCCAGGCCTTGGGCGCTGGCGAGAGGCGAGTCGGCCCGGGCCTTATCCGAAGAGGAGGACATAGGCACCGACCGCGGCGATGACGAATCCGACCAGAGCATCGTTGTATTTCGCGGGCGCGCTGGAGAGCGCCTTCGCAACCCCCATGGACCCGACCAGGACGAGTACAGAGAGCGAGAGTATCGAAGCCAGCGCGAAGATGAGGGCAGCATCGACCACGATCCCGATCCCAGCCGGGACCGCCAGCAGAAAAATCGGAAGTATGCTCAGATCCGGGGAGAGAGCCCCGCCTAGGACGACGAAGTAGGCCATCCCCCTCCCAGACGATCTCGCTTCCTTCACCTCCTGGTCCACCTCTCCAACGTAGTCCTCGGGCTCTTTCGCGAGGAGCCTCTTGACTCCGTACCCTGTCCCAAAGACCAGCATGACCAAGCCGGTCGCCGCGGTGATGACACTGGACAGCCCCTGAGAGAAGACCAACCCTGCGGCTACGACGAGGACTCCAAGCAGGACAGAAAGCAGGACGTGCCCCCCTGCTGTAGCGAGCCCGAACCCGAGCAGCCTTCCGCGGGACCAGGCTGCTCTCTGCCCCAGAATGCAGAGGGTGACCCAGTGGTCGGGGGCAGACATGTGCAGTACCCCGACGAGCGCGGCAGCTCCGAGGAGCGGCAGTACGTCGGTCAAGAGACAAGACTCCGAGAAGTTGACGGATAAGGGTAATACCGATGGGCGGGTCTGCGGGCCCCTGGGACTTCGGTCAGAGAAGGGGAGGAATCCGACGGGTCGTTGAACGGGGCATCCAACGGGGACCGGCTCCGAATGCAGGCGCCTTGGCCGGGAGCTGACCTGGAATATCGGAAGCGTCTCCGCCCCGACTGAAGTTCACCGGACTATGTCTGACGGCGGAGCGGGATACTCCAGCTGTTCAGTGGTCGTATATTGCTGGGAGTAATACACCAGCGGCCGCTTGTGGTTTAGGGTCCTGGCAGAGAGGACTTCCCCGACAAGAATAGAGTGGTCTCCTCCCTCATAGGCTCTCCAGGCCCTGCACTCGATTATGGCGCGGACACCATCGATTATCGGAGAACCAGTCACCCCTTTCGCGAATTTGATTCCCTCGAACCTGTCCTTTGCCTTCGTCCTCCCCGCGAACCGGTCGGACACGGACTTTTGGTCGTCGGCAAGGAAGTTGATGGCGTAGGTGTCTGCCCCCCTGAAGATGCCGTGGACCGAGGAGGTCTTCGCTATCGATATGAGGACAAGGGGGGGCTCGAGCGAGACGCTCGTGAACGAGCTGACCGTTATCCCTTTGGGGCCGTCCCGCGAGTCCGTCGTCGCCACAGCAACACCCTGAGGATACGCCCGCATGGCCTGCTTCAGGCCACTCAGCTTGTCACTTTCCAATCGACTCGATGCCCCGGACAGCACTGGCCGCGACTTTGAGTGTTGTTTAAAACATTCCCAGAGCGCGAGGGAAGGGGAGGCATGGTCCTCAATGGAGAAGACGCGAACGCCTGAGCGGAAGGCGAGGCGCAGGATCCCTGAATCGTTCTGGGTACGGGCAGTATTCGCTGTAGCGCTCATCGCAGCAGTCGAGCTGATCGGAACGGTGGCGATGCACGCCATCGAAGGGTGGAGCTACCTAGACTCTTTCTACTTCACGAGCTTCATAGCAACAGGGCAGGGACCGCCGGCGAATCTCCAACCCGGCAGCCCCCTCGGGAAGGTCTTCTCTTCCCTCCTCGCGTTCGTGTCGGTGGGGACGGTGGTCACCGCCCTCCTCTTCCTGTTCGGGCCGTTCCTCGGGAGGGTGCTGAGGGCGGGAGAAGAGAAGCTGGAGGAGATAGGAAAGGAGGTCGAAAGGCGTGAGAGAGGCTGAGGGGGACTAACTTTCGATGATATCTCATTCTCAAGGCGAGCTCTGCCTTGTTCCGGTATGCGCCGTCGTTCGGACCCTGCGACTTCGAATAGAATTCCCGGAGGGAGTCGACGTCCACGAGCCCTGCGGCGCCGTAGAGTGCAAGGTATGCCAGCCCCTTTTCGCTCGGAAAGTGGTCAATATGGTCCAGAAGTACGATCATCTTCCTGGCCTTCAGGAATCCCAGGTACGCTTCAGCCTGGGCTGCAGAAAGGGAAAGCTCAACTGAAATCTCCGCTTCGGTTGCGCCCTTCGAAGATACCCGGATGATCTCTGCCAGCAGGGTAATCTTCTCGCCGTTCGTGGTCATCGCACAGCCGGCCAGTGAACTTCCGCTTATGAGTTCAAAAAGGGAGCCTACGGAAGCAGGTTACCTTCAGCGCGCATGAAGGCGGGGGTCCTACGTTTCACCGCGACCATGCTTTCGGAATCCCACCTTTGCCCCGAACAGGATCGCTTCCGACCAAGTCAACGAGGGGCCGAGTTGTCATCGCCCCGGCTTTCGGCCAGGTCTGAGATACGTTTCGCCAGGCCGCGCAGAGACTTCAGCTGTGTATCTTGCATCTTTCCTGAGCTCTTCAGGTCTTCAAGATACGCTACCAGGCTCCTCAACTCGCTCACGGCGCCTTCCGCCGTCCTCGGCGGTTCCGCCCGCGGTCCGAACGATACCTCGGCCTCGCTCCTTGCACTGGGGGTGAGTTCGTACCTCCCATCGACTCTCTTCAGTATCGTTCCCTCCTCGACCAATTTCTCTAGCAGCGGATAGACCGAGCCAGGAGTGGGGCGCCACCATCCGCGGGTGATTGTCTCGACTCCGTCCATGAGTTCCACGCCGTTCTTTGGCCCGCCGGAAAGCAGGTAGACCACCATGTTGCGGAGCCCTCTCCTCCTGTGCATCGCGAACCTGAAGGGCCACATGCTCAGGGCGCCCGCTTCAGACCTTATAGGAATTTAAATAAATATAGGAATTCCAATATGCTTAAAAGCCCCCGCCTCGAGGGACGACCGAGGCGAAAACAGACGCAGACAACCTACGGCGACAGGCACCTTCGCGCAAGGAACGGTCTAGTCTGGGCCATGGTGGCGCTCGCAATCGTAGCCGTCGTATTCTTCCTGGGAACGGCCCTGGTCCGCTACTCCTATCCGACCGGAATGCCGTACTACGGGTACCCTGTGGTCGGCTGGTGGTTCTTCCCGTTCGGATTCTTCTTCTTCCTCATCTTCATCTTCTTCATCTTCCGCGTTGCCTTCTGGGGGTGGGGAGGAGGCCGGGGGTGGAGACGCAGGTACCGGTATGGTTATGGCGACGCCGACGAAATCCTGCGCGAGAGATACGCGTGGGGAGAGATCACGAAGGAGCAGTTCGAGCAGATGTCGAGAGATCTGGAGCAGCATCGTTAGCTCCAGCCTCTCGCCCCAATATTCTGTTCCTCCCAACTGTTTTATCCAGGGTGCCGTTTTGCGGCGTGGCGCATGGCGGAAGTAGTCGTTCGCAGGGCGCGCGTCAAGGACTCCGAAGGGTTCATCGGACTTGTTCTCGCCCTAGCCGAGTTCGAGAAGCTCCAGCCACCCTCCCAGGCGGGCAGGAGGCGGCTCGTCGACGGCGTGTTCAGGAAGAAGAGGGTCAACCTCTTCGTGGCGGCCGACGGGAGCAGGTTGGTCGGATATGCCCTCTACTACTACTCGTACTCTTCGTTCGTAGCCAAGCCCTCGCTCTATCTTGAGGACCTCTTCGTTCTGGAGGAATACAGGAAACGGGGGGTCGGGTTCGCACTCTTCCGGCGCTGCGTGGATGAAGCGGTCGCGAAGGGGTGCGGCCGGATGGAGTGGTCCGTGCTGACGTGGAACCGCAAGGCCATGGTGTTCTACGAGCGCCTTGGAGCGAAGAGGCTTTCAGACTGGTGCGTCTACAGGCTGGATGAGACGAGCCTCCTGAAAGTCCCCCACCACGACTGGAGTCGGTCTCCAGGCTGAGGGTGGCTTTTCCGTGGGCTGCAGGGGAGCCACACCCCTGGACTTCCGGAGGGAAGAGCCCAGGTTCATCGGGAGCAGAGAAGGGGACCGCAGAGCACAGCCTCGGGGCGCCCCCTGAACCGGCCGGAGAGGGAGCACCAGATCCTCTGCGGGGCGTGCGGACCGTTCCTGCCCACGGACTAGGATGAGGTGAACCCCGGGGCCGCTCCCAGCCCAGATTCCGCAGGGTCGTTCTCAGTTTCTGGAAAGATTCTTCCATACTTCACAGATATATTCGGGCCTATCGGAGCCTGTTTGAAGGCAACGTTGATGCGACGGGTAATGCTGTTTCAGGAAGCCCGCGGCGGCGACAAGATGCTGTTGGGTGGGAAGGGGTACGGCCTAGTGGAGATGACATCCATTGGTCTCCCGGTCCCTCCCGGCTTCGTCGTGACGACAGAGGTGTGCAAGGCGTACTACAACGACGGGGGGAAGATGCCCGAAGGTCTCATGGGGGAGGTGCGGGCCAAGATCGCCGAAGTTGAGAGGGATACTGGGAAGAAATTCGGTGGGGAGGACAAGCCCCTCCTCTTCTCGGTGAGGTCGGGGGCCCCCTTCTCCATGCCGGGCATGATGGACACAATCCTCAATCTCGGCTTGAACGACAAGACGACGGAACGGATCGCAGCGATCACCAAGAACGAGAGGTTCGCCTACGACTCTTACAGGAGGCTAATCCAGATGTTCGGGAAGGTGGCCATGGGCGCGGACGCTTCCGCCTTCGAGAAGGTCCTCGAGGAGCGCAGGAAGAGGGCGGGGGCGAAGATGGACATAGACCTCTCTCCCGACGAGCTCAGGAAGGTGGCGGGCGACTTCAAGAAGATTGTGAAGGACCAGACCGGAAGGGAGTTCCCGCAGGACCCGTTCGTCCAGCTCGAGATGGCCGTGGAGGCCGTGCTGAAGTCTTGGAACAACGAAAGGGCGAAGGAGTACCGGAAGTACTACCGCATCAGCGAAGACCTCGGAACTGCCGTCAACATACAGTCCATGGTGTTCGGCAACTTTGGGGACACTTCTGGGTCGGGGGTGGGGTTCACACGGAATCCCTCGACTGGAGAGAACAGGCTGTTCGGAGAGTACCTTCCGAATTCGCAGGGGGAAGACGTCGTGGCCGGAGTACGCACGCCGATGAAGCTCGACATGATGCCGGCAGGAATCCGCTCCCAGCTTGAAGAGGTGGCGAAGAACCTGGAAGTGCACTTCAGGGATATGCAAGACTTCGAGTTCACCGTCGAGGACGGGAAGCTGTACACACTGCAGACGAGGAACGGAAAGAGGACGGCCCAGGCAGCTGTCAAGATCTCCGTAGACATGGCGAAAGAAGGGCTGATCACCCCCGAAGAGGCGGTGGCCAGGGTCGAACCGGACGCCCTCGAAGCGCTCCTTCACAGGAGGCTCGATCCGAACTCCGGCGACAAGCCCGTCGCGAGGGGGTTGGACGCGTCCCCTGGGGCTGCATCCGGAGAGGTGATCTTCGACACCGACGAGGCCGCGAAGATCGGAAGCTCCAGGAAGTTCATCCTCGTGAGGCCCGAGACGACCCCCGAGGACATCAAGGGAATGATACCGGCCCAGGGGGTCCTGACCATGAGGGGGGGCATGACATGCGTCGGAGGCGATACACTTCTCCTTACGGAGAACGGGTTCATGACGGCACGCAATCTCTTTGGAGCCATCAAGCAGGGCGCAAAGCCATCCACTCTGTGTTTTGACCATCTCACAGGCAGGACAGTCTGGAGAAGAATAATCGCGGCAGGCTCCAGACTCTCGCAAGCCATGGAAGTCGCCGTTTCACAGACCGGAAGGTCGCACGTCAGCACACTGGAGATTACGCCCGACCATAAGATGCTCACCTTCGAGGCCAGGAGACTGGTCAAGAGACCATTGCAGCAGCTGCTGGAAGAAGCCGGGTTCGTATGCTTGATTGACAGGGTGCCCGGGAAGGGTTCGAACGACTCACGGCAGCTTGCCTACCTTGTCGGATCGCTCTTCACTGGCGGACATCCAAGCCTCAAGCGAACAGGGGGAAGCGTGACGTTCACGCAGAAACCCATCCCAGCCAAGGGAGAATTCATCGAAACGGTTCAAAATTACTTCGAAGACGTCTTTGGAAGGCCTTTCAACATCGAAAGCGCAAAGACGTCGGACAGACCGTTCCAGGGAAGGGTCATTTCGGGGGGCGCGCTCGATTTGATCAGCACCACCCGAGAACCGGCAGCAACGCTGTCCTCAATCTGGGACAGGCTGGATACCTGGGTGCTGGGCCTAGACGAAGTCTCAATTCTGAATTTCATCGCGGGCGCTGCGGACGGTGATGGAACATACGAGGAGAGACGGATTCAAATCTTAAATTCAGATGAAGCGTTCGTCCGAGCGCTTGTCCTTGCATGCCTCAGGGTAGGAATACTCCCTCAGGTGACAGTCAACAGATCGATCTACAACGTTCAGATAGTGGAGGGACTCCAGGACATATTGCGCTACAGCCACAGGATCAGAGGTGAAGTTCCCGCCCGCTTCTACGGGACAAAGCTCTTCTCCGTCAGGGCGCTTGCCGCCGACCTTGCCGGGCTGAAAGGGAATTCCAGAATTGCGGAATCGGCTAGAAGGAACTTGCTTATGGACGGAAAGAAGCTTGTCAGGCATGTGGCGGCGTCGTGCCCTCAGGGGATTGGCGAAGAGATCGTTCGCGTTCTCTCATTTGACCTGAGGATGTCCAGGGCGAAGACGTTGAAGGAACTTGGCGAGATACAGGTCTACAATTTCGAAGTGGATGCGACCGACGAGCTTGACAAGAATTTCGTCGTATTTACAAGGTCATTCCTGCCCGTGCTTGTCTCGAACTCCCACGCGGCGGTGGTAGCTCGGGGGATGGGGAAGCCAGCGGTAGTAGGCTGCAGCGAAATCGATGTCTTCATGGACGACGGATACTTCGTCACGAAGTCAGGCCAGAGGATACGCAAAGGAGAGACGATTACCATTGACGGGACGACGGGGAACGTCTACAGGGGCGAGGTGAAGATGGTCGAACCAGAACCTTCCCCCGAGCTCACCACCCTGCTCGAGGCGGCCGACCGCGTCAGGAAGCTGGGGGTCTGGGCCAACGCCGACACCCCCGAAGCCGCCGCAAGAGCGAGGGAGTTCGGGGCGGAGGGGATAGGGCTCTGCAGGACAGAGAGGATGTTCAACGCTCCAGACAGGCTCCCGATTGTCAGGGACATGATAATGAGCAGGGACGTGGAGGCGCGAAAGAAGCACCTCTACAGGCTCTTCCCGTTCCAACTGTCGGATTTCAGGGCAATCTTCGCAGCCATGGGAGGGAGACCAGTAGTGGTGAGACTCCTCGACCTCCCGCTCCACGAGTTCCTCCCGCCGCTCGAGGAGCTGATTCTTGGGATCCAGGAGATGAAGGACAAACGAGCGGGGCAGGAGGACATCGCCCGGGCCGAAGCGATGCTCGCCAGGGTAAGGCAGCTGGCAGAGCACAATCCCATGCTGGGGCACAGAGGGTGCAGGCTGGCAATCACCTATCCCGAGATCTACGAGATGCAGACAAGGGCCATACTTCAGGCGGCCATTGAGCTGGATAGGGAGGGGAAGGAGCGTGCAAAGGTCAAAATCATGATTCCGCTTGTAGCCCTTGCCAAGGAATTCAGCTTCCTCAGAGGAGTCGTCGAGTCTTCGGCCAAGGGGCTGTTCAAGGAGTTCGGCGCCGACGTTGACTATCAGATAGGTACGATGATCGAGACCCCCAGGGCTGCTCTGACGGCAGCGGAGATCGCGAAGCTCTCGGACTTCTTCTCCTTCGGGACCAACGACCTCACTCAGACGACTTTCGGATTCAGCAGGGACGACGTGGAAGCCAAGTTCATCCCGAAGTACATCGAGATGGGCATCCTCCCCCAGAGCCCCTTCGACTCGGTGGATACATCGGGGGTAGGGAAGCTGGTGCGGATGGCGGTGCAGGACGGGCGGAGCGTGAAACCTTCTCTCGAAGTGGGGATCTGTGGGGAGCACGGTGGGGATCCCAGGAGCATCAGACTCTTCGCGGAAGCTGGTCTAAATTATGTCAGCTGTTCCGCGTTCAGGGTCCCGGTCGCCAGGCTCGCGGCAGCCCACGCTGCCCTTGCCTCAGGGTCGAACGCCGTGACCGTCTAGTACCGGCCTCTTCGGGAACGGCACCGGACGAGCACTGTTTTCACCATTGAGAATCGTCGCCCTGCTTTAATTGGCGTAAGGGGGCGTCCCTAAGTCGTTAGGGCATGATTAGGGTGCGCTTCCACGGCCGCGGAGGGCAGGGGGCAAAGACAGCGAGCCGTATTCTGGGGAATGCTGCTTTCAACGACGGGTACTTCGTCCAGGACTTCCCGATCTATGGCGCCGAAAGGAGGGGTGCGCCGGTGACCGCGTTCACCAGATTTTCCGACTCTGAGATTACGGAAAGGGGATTCATCTTCTCTCCGGACGTCGCAGCCGTGATGGACGACTCGCTCCTGGCGGACCCGATAGCGAACCCCCTGGCCGGGCTGAGGAAGGGGGGGTGCGCCCTGGTCAGCACCAAGAAGGACCGCGGTTCCGTCACCACGCGGAAGGATGTGACGGTAGTCACGACCGACCTCACAGGGAAGGCCCTCGAATATCTTGGCAAGCCGATTCTGAGCGCCGGGATAGCTGCGGCAGTGGCTAGGGTGGCTGGCATCAAGGAGGAGTCGCTTCTGACCGCCGTCACCGACGAGCTCAGGGAGGTCGGCCTCTCTGAAGACATGGTGAAGAAGAACATCAAGTTCGCGATGGCCGTCTACGGCATGCTCTCGCCGCTCGGGTTGAAGACTGAGGAGCTGGAGACAAAGGAGAAGCTGGTCCCACTGGCGCTGGTAGTATCTGGAGAGGGGAGCGAGGACATTACCAGAACAGGGAATTCGGCCACACGACATACGGGGAACTGGCGCACGTACCGGCCGGTGATCGACTATGGAAAGTGTACAGACTGCATGATCTGCTATGCCTACTGCCCGGAATCCGCGATGTCTGTCGGCCAGGACGGCAGGGTGAAGATCGATTATGACAACTGCAAAGGGTGCATGATTTGTCTGACCGAGTGCCCTCTGAGGGCGATCAATCAGACGAGAGAGGGGGGAGCATGATAGGCAAGCTCCTCACGGGGAACGCGGCCGCGGCATCAGCTGCCAGGCTCGCAAGGGTGGACTACATCCCGGCCTACCCCATTACCCCGCAGACCGAGATCATCGAGACCTTGGCCGACTGGACGAGAAAAGGGACCATGGATGCGAAGTTCGTCCAGCTCGAGTCGGAGCACTCGATGATGACCGCAGCCGGAGCCGCCTCCGCCGCAGGCGCGAGAGTGTTCACCGCGACGTCCAGCCAGGGGCTCCTGTTCGCCATCGAGATGCTGTACAACGTCGCCGGCTGGCGCGCACCCATGGTGCTGGTCAATGTGTCGCGCGCGCTTGCGGCCCCCATCGTGCTCGAACCGGACCACAACGACGTGCTCGCCGCCCGGGACAGCGGATTCCTCCAGTTCCACTCGGAGACCTGTCAAGAAGTGGCTGACCTAGTCCTGCTTGCCTACAGGGTCGCGGAGGACAGCAGGGTGATGTTGCCTGCCATAGTCAACCTGGACGGCTTCTACCTCTCCTTTACAAGAGAGCGGGTCCTCCTGCCGGACCAGGAGGGAGTCGACAAGTTCCTCCCCACGTATAGTCCCCCCCGCCCGATGAGGGCGTCCAGACCGGTTGCGAAGGGGTCGGCCGTGATGGAGGGCCACGTCTACACATATTTCAGATACAACATGCATGCTGCTGCGCTCCGGGCCAGAAAGGTCTTCAGTGAAGCCGCCAGGGACTACGAGAAGTTGTTCGGAAGGTCCTACGGTCCGGTGGAGGGGTACATGCTTGACGACGCCGAGTACGTCCTGGTGATGTCGAACTCGTTCACGTCCATCGGCAAACAGGCAGTGAAGCAGATGAGGGAGAGAGGAGTCGCAGCCGGGCTCGTGAAGCTCAGGATGGTCAGGCCGTTCCCATCTGAAGAGATAGCTGCCCTCCTTCGGGGGAGAAAGGCGGCCGCGGTGTTTGACCAGAACCTCGCCCCAGGGTTCGGAGGGATATTCTACCCTGAAGTCGTCGCGTCGTTGTACCATGTCAAGGGGAGGCCGAGTGCAATCCTCCCTGTTGTGGGAGGGCTCGGCGGGAAGCAGCTGACACCCAAGGAGATGACGGCGATTTTCGAGGAGATGCGGGCAGTGGTGAAAGACGGGAAGGCACCGACCCCGATGTACCTCATGAGAGACGACGAGCTTGCGAAGGCGAAGAGAGCAGTCACCGTGGCCATGGGGGAAAGTTGATGGCTACCGCTACCCGATTCAGGACTCTCAAGGACATGCCCGTTCAGGACTACCTGACCCCGGGTAATACGATGTGCGCCGGCTGCGGCGGCATCCTCGCGGTAAGGGTGTTTCACAAGGTCCTCGGGCCCAACGTCGCTTGGATCAACGCCGCCGGGTGCATGACGATCACTGTGTCGTACCCGCTGAGCCCGTTGAAGTCAAACTGGCTCTACACCGCATTTGCCAGTGCCCCGGCCGGAGCGCAGGGGATAAGAGACGCCCTTGACGTGCTCATCAGGAAGGGGAAGCTGTCCCCGTCGGAAGACCTCAAAGTGGTGGTTGTCACCGGCGACGGCGCTGCATACGATATCGGCCTGCAGTCGACCGCGGGGGCCATCGATAGGCACCTGGACTTCTATTATCTCTGCTACGACAACGAGGCCTACGGGAACACCGGATTCCAGATGTCCACCTCTACCCCCTACGGCTCGTCGACCAAGACGACGCCGGCAACGTCCGCCTATCCCGCCGGGAACACCGGCAAGAAGAAGGACCTGTTCGAGGTCTGGAGGGCGATGAAGGCGCCCTACGTGGCGACTCTGGCTAACTCGCATGGCCTCGACTTCCTGAGGAAGGTGGAGAAGGGAGGCGAAGTCAATGGGCCCAAGCTCTACATCGCGTTCGCCGCGTGCCCGACAGGCATGGGGTTCGACCCGAAGGATTCGATCGAGGTCGAGAAGCTGGCGGTGCAGACCGGCGTTTGGCCCCTGAAGGAATCGGTCGACGGCATAGTGCGCCACACTGTGGTTCCCAGGTCCCTGACCCCTGTACGCGAGTACCTCAAGGCCCAGGAGAGATTCGAGCATCTCTTCTCACCCGTGGTCAATGAGGAAGCCATCTCAGCAATCCAAGACGCGGTCAACCTGTACTGGAGGGAGGCTGCGGCGCGGGAAGGGTTCGAGATAAAGATCCCTGCGTGACTTCGGAGTCTGTTTCTGGGCGCTCTCCTGGCTGCTCCCGCGCATACCGTCAGGAAGCGAGAGTCGCCAGGAAGTCCCTGTTCCCTTCTATCACACCGGCAACAGCCTTCTCCCATGATCGGCGCCCGGTCTTGGTCTTCGTCATCAGCCGTGTGACCTCCGCGTAGAGGTCATCGAGACCCGCCGCAGCTATCCCCGCCCTGTCGACGACGCCGACGAATCCGGGGTTCTTTATGTCAAGCGTGTATCCGTTCCGGACCAGGAAGGCAAGACAGGCTACCAGCGCCGTCCGCTTGTTCCCGGCACGGAAGAACTGCCCCCTTGCGATTTCGTAGACGAGAAGGCTCGCCTTCTCGGCCACGGCCGCCTCAAAATCTTGGTTATCGGCCCGCTGCTCCACCTGCTTGATCAATTCGGAGAGCTTCCGACGGTCGGCCTGGGAGACTCCATGGGGCTCCCGAGTGAGGGCGACGACACCCTTGTTGACGTCGACCAGCGTCTCGTAGTCCATGTGATGGACGATCTTTCGGGCCACGGGCGCAGACGAAAACGTCGGTGATTTAACCGATTGAGAAGCGCCTTCAGGCCCTCGGAAGCAGGATTTCTGCCGTCGTGCCCCTGGCGAAGTCGCCCTTGACCCTATCCTTCAGGGTGACGGTCCCTCCGTACCTTTCCGTTACGAGCGCGTAGACGATGGAAAGACCCAGACCGCTCCCCTTGGCCGTCTCCAGGTAGCGCCTGAAGAGCCCGTTCTTCTGGTTGTCAGGAATGCCCTTTCCCCTGTCCGAGACCGATATCTTCCAGCATTTCCTCGCGGGCCCTCCGCGACGCTTCGGGAGCTCCCCGGCCGACTGGCTGACCATGACGGTGACTTTTGCTTTGCCGGAATACTTGACAGAGTTCGAGATGAGGTTTACGAAGACCTCGTCGAGGAGCTCGTCGGTAAGGACCCGTCCCGTCAGCTGTCCCTCCACCCTGAGGGCCATGGCGGGATTCCCCCTCCTGACGAGTTGCACAGATCTTTCGAGCGACCCCTTGAGGCTCATCGCCCTGAGCTCGACTCTCTTGGCCGCCATGATGGCTCCCAGTTTCTTGGCCCGCTCGATGAGCTTCGTTGACCCGTCCACGGCTCGAAGGATCGCCGACACCCTTGCGGATGCTTCCCGGTCGCTCAGCCGCTCTCCCAGCAGCTCTGCGTTGAGCCGTGCGACCTGGTTGAAGTTCCTGATATCGTGCGTAGGGATATCCTGCATGAGCTCGGCACGCTTGCGGCTGACCTCCTCCCGTTCCCTGGCAGTCCTCTCGGCCTCTCCCAGCTCGGTCTCCTTCCAGATCCTGTCGAACATGCGCACGTCCTGCCGAACCCGCGGCTCTCGGGTCGAGAGTATGGCCGAGCCGAACGCCTCCTCAAAGCGCTCCTGAGAGGGGTCCCGCTCGTCTATGCTGAGGGAAGCGGAACGGTCGACGACGACAGCTGTGACCGTCTCCTGCGTGCCTGCCGTCGGAACAGGCCTGTAGGACACCCCCCTGGGAGACGGTTGCGAACGAAGCCTCCTCAGAACCATTGGGTTGACGGGGACGAGGAACCTCACCTTCACCCCCTTCGAAGCCCGCTCCTCGAGGATCTTGACCACACCGAGCCCGTCGTCCCGGCGAAAGGCCGAGGAGGTTGGGAAGAGTATCAGGACCTCCTTCTCCGCTCCCCGGACAAGAGAGAGATACAGCCTCCTGGCGCGCGCGGCGTCGCGGATGATCTCCATTTCAGGGAGATCGGTTCCTGACCTGATGGCATCCATCCGCTCTTTCAGGGGCTCCCCACGGTCCCAGAGGGCATCGAATATCGATTGATGCTCTCGCAGCAGAGGCTTGGCGTTGCTATAGATGACTGGAATCGACGCCTTGAACTCCCCGAGCGCCAGTGATGAAACGTACTCGTCTTGGGTCACTGCCCAGGAGTTCTCCCCGAGTCCGGCGATGTGGCGCACATCCATCAGACGCGAAGCGGCCCGCACGACTCCGAGGTTTCCTCTCGATACATCCGTGACCATCCTCACCTTCACCCCCCTTTCGCTTGCTTCGCGGATGGCGCCCACCACCCCTTCCCCTGTTCGCGGTCCGATGTAGGAGACACACATGTCAAGGCGCGTTCGCGCCCTGGCGAAGAAGGACAGGAGCACAATGAGAATCCTCTTTTCATCCTGAACCATCTCTGTTATCTCCTGTTCCACCTTCAAGTCCGGAGAGTCCCCTGTGGCCCCAATATCGGCGCGACTCTATTTCAGCCTATGCGGCCGTGGCCGAGTGTTAACGACTTTTAAGCCCAGCCGGGGGGTCGTTCTTCCTTGAAGCTGGTACTAGCTCTGGGCGGGAATGCAATCCTCAGGCCAGAGCAGAAGGGGACCTACGAAGAGGTCGTGCAGAACGTGAGGGAGGCTTCCAAGCAGATCGAGAAGCTGGTCTCGATGGGGCACCAACTCGTCCTTACTCATGGAAACGGACCCCAGGTGGGGAATATCGCGCTCCAGCAGGCGGCAACCACCGAGGTCCCTGAGAACCCGCTGCATGTGCTCGGCGCGATGACCCAGGGCGAGATCGGCTATCTTGTGCAGCGAGAACTCGGGAACGTTCTCAGGTCGTCGGGAGTGAACAAGCCTGTCATCTCCCTGATAACGCAGACCCTCGTCTCAGAAGACGACCCCTCGTTCACCAATCCGACGAAGCCCATCGGGCCCTTCTATACGGAGGCGGAAGCGAAGAGGGTTCAGGCCGAGAGGGGGTTCGTCATCAAGAAGGTGGCCAAGGGTGGGCCGAAGCCTTACAGGAGGGTGGTCCCGTCCCCGGACCCGGTCAGGATTATCGAGTCTGATGCGATAGTTGAGATGATTCGGTCGGGGTCAATCGTGGTGGCGGGCGGAGGAGGGGGGATACCGGTAATCCGAAGGAAGGACTCGTCCCTCGATGGAATCGACGCCGTGATCGACAAGGACCTGGACGCGGAGAGGCTGGCGGAAGATGTGGGGGCCGAGGTCCTCCTGATTCTGACCAACGTGGACGCGGTGAAACTCGACTTCGGCACGCCCAGGGAGAGGAGCCTCGATAGAGTGACGGTCACAGAAGCGAAGCAGATGCTCGCGGCTGGTCAGTTCCCGCTCGGAAGCATGGGGCCGAAGGTGCTGGCCTGCATCAGATTCGTCGAACACGGGGGGAAGATGGGGATCGTGGCCTCCCTTGAGAAGGCTGTAGACGCGCTCCAAGGGAAAGCGGGTACGAGAGTGGTCCCCGGCTAGGATCTGCATCGAGAACCGCTGCGGGCTGGAGTGACCCAAGCATGGATCCATGGGACAAGATTTTTATAATTTTGAGGGGTTCTAACCGACCTTGACAGGCGACGCTTCGGTAGGGAAACCGATACCTCCTGAGGACACAGTCCGAAAGGTCACTGGAACCGCACTTTACACCTTCGACTGGGAGGTCCCAGGGACACTCTACGCGAAGTTCGCCGCGAGCACCGTCCCCCACGCGAAGATCCTCAACATCAACCTCGAAAGGGCGAAGGAGGTCCCCGGGGTCGTTGAGATACTTACTGGGAAGGACATGCCATTCCGGGTGGGAATGTACGCCGGGGATAGAGATCTGCTTGCGGTCGAGAAGGTGAGATGGGCAGGGCACCCGGTGGCCCTGGTCGTCGCCGAGACCCTGGAAGCCGCCGAGAGAGCGTCAGAACTCGTCGACGTGGAGTACGAACCCCTCCCGGCTGTGTTCGATCCTCTGAAGGCGATGGAGCCAGAAGCTCCCCTAATTCACGAGAGGATGGAGGAGTACAAGCACGCGCCTGTCTTCTACCCTGTGCCAGGGACCAACGTAGCGAACAGGTTCAGGTTGGTCCACGGGGACGTGGAGAAAGGGTTCGAGCAGGCAGATGAACTGATCGAGGAGGAGTTCAGGATATCGCATGTCAGCCACGCGTATCTGGAGACCCAGAACGTGGTCGCCCAGGCGTTCAGGGATGGGACCTACGAAATCTGGACCAGCGCACAGTCGCCCTTCGTGGTCAGGCAGATAGTATCGGAGGCGCTGAAGGTTCCATACAACAAGGTCACCATCCGAATTCCCTTCGTCGGAGGAGGGTTCGGAGGGAAAGCGGGGTTGCAGTGGGAGGCCCTGATAGCCGTGGCCTCGAAGGCTGTCGGATACAGGCCCGTCAAGCTCGTCCTGTCGCGCAGGGACAACTTCGCGTCGTCTGCTTCTAGAGAAGGGGTGGTGGCGACCGTGAAGGCAGGGTTCACAAAGGATGGCAAGTGCGTCGCCTACAAGGTGAGGTTTGTCCTCGACGCGGGGGCGTACGCGGACTACACTGTCAATGTGTCGAGGGCGATGGGGTACTCGGCAGAAGGGGTATACGAAGTCCCCAATGTATACTGCGAGTCCTTGGCGGTATACACCAACAAGATACCAACCACGGCCATGCGCGGGTTCGGGTATGCGGAGAGCAACTGGGTACTCGAGCAGGTCTTTGAAAGGGCCGCTAAGAAGCTCGGGCTGGACTCGGCGAAGATTAGGCGAGTCAACCTCCTGAGGCCAGGAGAGTCCCACACTGCGACCGGGGAGCCGGTCAGGGAAGACGTGGGAGACCCGAGGAAGGTGCTCCAGACCGTCCTGGACGCTATTGAGTGGGAGGGAAAGGAAGAGCCAGCCTCGGAGCCCTGGAAGGTAAGGACCAGGGGGTTCGCCCTTTGCGTGAAAGGACCGTCCCAGCCTCCCAACGCCTCTTCTTCCGCCATTCTGAAGTTCAACGAAGACTCGACAGTGGACCTCGTCCTAGGCACCGGCAACTTCGGACAGGGGACCACAACCGCGATCTCCCAGATTGTGGCGGACCAGTTCGGGGTGCCCGTTGAAAGGGTAAGGGTCGAGCCGACGAGAGACACGGGCAAGTCCGCCTACACCTGGCAGACCGTGGGGAGCAGGGGGCTGTTCACGGACGGGGCTGCGACGCTGCGAGCCTGCGAGGATGCGAAGAACCAGATACTCGACCTTGCCTCTCAGGTCCTCAGGCTCCAAAGGTCGGAGCTGGAAGTCGCCGAAGGAGCGGTCAAGGCGAAAGGGCGCCCCTGGCTGACAGTCCCTCTGAAGGACCTCGTCTTTGGATACGTCTACCCTAACGGGAACACCATCGGGGGGCCGGTGATAGGAAGAGGGTACTACACTTCGAGCCTGAACACCAACCTCGACCCGCAGACAGGGCAGGGGGTACCAACGATATTCCACACGTTCGGAGGCACTGCCGTCGACATCGAGCTTGACCTCGTGACCGGCACGATCGAGGTGCTGAAGGCAGTCCAGGTCTATGACGTGGGGAAGGCCATCAACCCTCTCCTCCTGAAGATGCAGCTCGACGGCGGATTCATAATGGGGATGAGCATCGCCCTCTTCGAGAAAATCAAGTTCGACGAGCAGGGGTGGGTGACCAACCCCAACTTCACGAGCTACTATGTCGCGAGGATGAAGGACGTCCCCAGGGAGTTCGTCACCAGGTACGTCGAGACCCCGACCTTCGACGGTCCACTGGGGGCGAGGGGGATCGGAGAGATGAGCATGCTCGCTGTCGCTTCGGCAATCTCGAACGCTGTCTACAGGGGGACTGGAGTCAAGCTGAACAACCTCCCGATGAGCCCAGAAGAAGTCTGGTCGGCCATCTCGACGCAGAAGCCAGACCTCATCGCGAAGGCGATGGAGAGCTACGGCAAGGTCGAAACGGCAGTGAAGGCGAGAAGATGAGCTTCGGCTCCCCCTACGTGTCCCTCCCCGACTTCACCTACCACAGCCCCAAGACCCTAGACGAGACCATCGCTCTGCTGAAGGAGCACGGGGACCAGGCCAAGTTGATGGGGGGAGGGGTGGGCCTGCTGGCGTTCATGAAAGAGAGGCTGATGTCCCCGGCCCACGTCATCGATGTGAAAGGGGTGACAGAGCTCAAGCGGGTCGAACGCGTTCCCGGAAAAGGGCTGGCCGTGGGAGCGGGAGTGAGCATTGCCGAGCTCCTCGAAGGAAGATGGCTTGACGGCTACTCGGTGCTCAGAGAGGCCCTCGAGAAGGTGGCAGACCCGATGATTAGACGGAGGGCGACGCTCGTGGGGAACCTCTGCGAGGCCATCCCCTGGGTGGACAGCCCGCCCGTCCTAATCGCCCTCGACACGACCGTGGAGATCGTCGGTCCGAATGGGAAGCGGAGCGTCCCAGTGTCGGGATTTATCAGAGGGCCCGTTGACATCGACCTCAATCCGGAAGAAATCGTCACCGGAGTCGCAATCCCGGACGCCAGGGGGACCGCGAGCGCCTTCGAGAAGTTCACCGGAGGGTCCGAGTTCTCCCTCGCGAGCGTCGCCGTCGCGCTGTCTGGCGAAGGGAGGAAGAGGAGCGCCAAGGTTGTGTACGGTGCGGTCAACTCCACGCCCGTCCGCTGCCCAGAGGCTGAGGAGGCGCTTGCCGACGGGGTCACCCCGGCGAGCATAAGGAAGGCGGCGGAAGTCGCTTCGGAGAAGGTCGAGTGCGTCGACGACGTCCTCGCGACAGCGGCGTACAGGCGGCACCTGGTCAGGGTGATAACAATCCGAGTCCTCAGGAGGATGCTGAGGGCATGAGGGAGATCTCGGTCAAGGTGAACGGCAGGCTGAGGAAGAGGCTTGTCAAGGACAACGAACTCCTGCTCGACTTCCTCCGCGAACGCCTGCAAGTGCGGAGCGTGAAGGCGGCGTGTTGGAGGGGGGAGTGCGGCCTCTGCACGGTCAAGCTCGACGGCCACCTCGTAAAGTCCTGCCTCGTGCTGGCCGTGGAAGCAGATGGCAAGGAGGTCAAGACCGTCGAGGGGATCTCGGAAGACGGCGAACTCGTCCCAATACAGAAGGCGTTCGTCAGCCATGGCGCGGCGCAGTGCGGTTTCTGTACCCCGGCCTGGGTGCTCGCCACGCACGAGCTCCTCCAGGCGAATCTGCACCCCAGCGCGGCTGAGCTCACGGAAGCGACCAGCGGGCTCGTCTGCAGGTGCGGAACGTACAACCAGATACGTGAAGCGGTGGCCGAAGTCGCCGGAGAAAAGCCGCGGCAGGTAAGAGAGAGCCTCGCGCGCTAGTCGATTCAAGAACCTTCGGGACAAGGATTAAAACCGCCCAGCCGACCGTCGGTCAAATGGTCAAGCCAGCGGTTCCGATTTCGTTCGACTCGTTCAACTTTTCGGTTGAAGAGATTGAAGGGTACCTTGGAGGGATTCCTGACGACCCGGCGTTCCAGAAGCCCTTCGAGCCGAAGACGTACGCTCTGAAGAGCGGAGAGCAGGTTGTCATCAGGGCGGCGGAGAAGAAGGAAGCTCCGGTCATCCTGAAGTCCCTCAAGCCCCTGATCGACGGAAAGTATGACAAGGACTTCTACCACCTGGTGGGGGTCAGGACCTACGGCGAGATTCTCGCCTGGCAACAGAGCAGGCTGAAGGACGCGTATGTGATCGTCGCCACGAGGAAGGACGGGGAACTCGTCGGAGTCGTCAACCACAGGTTCTGGGACCCGGCAGTGGGAGTCAGCCTGCACACCTTGGTGTTGAAGAGGGCCGAGAGGGTCGGGGTCCTGCTCTACGTCTCGAAGATGGAACACGCCTTCGATGTGGTGGGGGTGAAGGAGTGGTGGGCAACCTTCGAGAGCCCGTTCGGGTTCAGGCTCGGGTTCAGGTTCAACCACGTGACCAAGCCTTGGCCGGAGATGCAGCACGAGCTCGGAGGGGCCAGGATATTCTACATCAACAGGCAGCAGTGGGAGCAGTATGTCAAGCCTTTCGCCAGGGAGAGAGGGTGGCTCGGTGCCAGGCCCGTCGACAAGAAGCTGCTGGCAGGGACCAAGCCCCTGAAGCCGACGTCGGCCATCGAGATAGAGTTCTAGAGAGCCCTAGAGCAGTCTGTCGAGAGCGTCCGCCAGCTTCTTGTCCAGCTTGGGCGCCTGGGAGAGGTCGACCTGGGCGCACCTTACCTTCTGGCTCTCGAGGGCCTCCCTGAATATGTCGAGTCCGACGTTGAGGACAACAAGGTCCGACGACAGGAGGCTCCTGTTCCTGGGGTCAGCCAAAGAGCTCACCCCACCTGCTGCCCAGGCGCTGAGTCGCCGCCTCCCCTCCGACAGTCAGGGCGGCCGCCGCCGACAGAAGGGCGTTGCTCGGGAACAGAAGGACTCCCGCCCTGGACAGCCTCTCGCTCTGTTCGCCGAGGGGCTGGGGGTCGGAATTCGTGCCACAGACGTGGGCCATGAAAGCAACCCCGCCCCCCCTCCTTTTGGATGACTCCATGGCGTCGCCAATGGCGCCAAGGAGTGACCCTCCCGGGTCAGCGGCTGAGCCGTACCCCAGGACGATGTCGAGCATGACCGCAGCCACCGCTGGGTCCTTGGACTCCTGGGCTATGCGCAGCTTCCTGAGGGTGGGGTCGATCATGGGGTGTGCCCTCCCCGCGGTGAAGGATTCATCCCCGAGGTCGACCACGCTGTTCTCCCTGCTCAGGTTGGGGTCCGCCAGGGCGAATCTGTCAGAGAGCGGCGTGTTGCTGTAGGGCTCTCCGATGAGTTCCCTGAAGATCAGGAGCGTCTCATGGGCCAACGTCCCTCCACTGTAGAGGCCGCGGACGAACTTCTGGCTGGGACCGAGTCCGGAAGCGACGCCCCTGGAAAGCTTCGAGAGCTCATCGAAGCTCATTCCGACCTTTTCTCTGAATGCTCTCTCTGCTGCTCCCCCTGCAATGGATGCGACAGCGGACACCGCGGAGTGGAGCGTCTTGGCATACCTGATCCTCCCTTCCCCGGCAGAAGGGCTGTCGAGCCCGAGGAAGCACGCGACGACCGGCTTGGTGGTGATCCTCTCCGCGTGGGCCATAACTTCCCTGATGACCTTTTCTTTCGGCGTCTTGGCTACAATCATGATCGTCCTTGTGCCCTCATCTTTCTCGAGGAGAGAGAGGCAGTCCTTCATCATCAGCCCTCCGACTTCCTCCTTCACGTCCGTCCCTCCGACCCCGAGGGCGGCGGAGACCCCGAGGCCTATGCTGTCGAGCATGGTCGAGACCTCTTGGATTCCGGTCCCGGCCGAGGCGACGATTCCGACGTTCCCTTTCCTGACGGAGTTGGCAAAGCCGAGTCCCACCCCGTTGATTATCGAAGTGCCTGCCCCTGGCCCGAGGACGAGAAGTCCGTGGGAGCTCGCATAGGACTTCAGCTTGATCTCCTGGTCGAGGGGGACGTGGTCGCTGAACAGATGGACGTTCACGCCGTTCCTGAGCAGCTCCATGGTTGGCTCGAAAGCCTGCCACCCTGGGACGGAGACTATGGCCAGGTTCGCCCTCCCCACGCGGTCCATGGCCGTCTTCACGCTGTGGAACACGGTGGTCCTTTGGCCCCTCGCTCCGGCTGGAGGGGACATCACCAGGCGCTGGACCCGCCCCATGACCTCGGAGGGGTCCACCCCATCGTCCGTGCGCACCGCTATGATCAGGTCACCGTCTTCAGCGCTCCTGCTCTCCTTGCCGAGCAGGCCCAAGTCCTGGAGGAGATGCCTATTGGTCTCTGTCCCCATGGCGACCACTGCGTCGGCTACTCCGTCGAGCTTCTTCACGTCCTCCGTAAGCCGCATCAGCTGTATGGAATCGCGGAACAGGTTGCGAAGGACGACTTCGACTACGGCCATCGTCTTTCCCCGGGGCTCCCGATTCGTGTTAAGCATTTCCATCCCGCAAACGTTTAACAGGACACGAGGCTCAAAATGAGCCCTTGACCGTTTCGCGGGAAGAGGTCGAAGCAGCGAACCAGAAGGCTGTCGGAAGGATGATGGACGCCGAGCCGACCTGGGTCGACATCGCGCCTGCGTCGAAGAAGATGGAGCTCAGAGGGAAGAAGCTCCTTCATGCGGGCCCGCCCATGGCCTGGAAGGACGCGAGCGGGCCGATGAGGGGGGCGATCATAGGCGCGGTGATCTATGAAGGGTGGGCGGAGACGGAAAAGCAGGCCATCAAGCTCGTGGAAGAGGGCGAAGTGACCCTGGACCCCGACCACCACCATGACGCAGTAGGACCGATGGCAGGGGTGATTTCTCCGAGCATGCCAGTCTACGAGCTGGAGGACAAGAAGTTCGGCCACCGGACATACTCGAACATGAACGAGGGGATAGGCAAGGTGCTCCGGTACGGCGCCTACAGCAGGGAGGTGCTCGACAGGCTGGAGTGGATGTCCGAGACGGTGGCCCCGGTGCTCAGGGCCACGGTCAGGAGAATCGTGAAGGCCAACGGCGGGCTCCCACTGAAGCCGATGATTGCCCAGGCGCTGACCATGGGGGACGACTGCCACAACAGATACGTCGCCACGACCTCCCTCTTCGCGAAGCAGATCGCGCCCCATATGGTGAGGACTGGATACGATGCGAAGACCCTTTCAGAGGTGGGCAAGTACATCGACGGCAACAACTTCACCATGCTGAACATGGGGATGGCTGCGGGTAAGGCGATGACGCTCGCGGCGCATGGCGTGAAGTACAGCACGCTGGTCACCGTGATGACGAGGAACGGGACAGAGGCAGGGATCTGGGTCAGCTCCCTGGGGAGGAGGTGGTTCACCGCCCCTGCACCGGTCCCGAAGGGGCTCTGGTTCCCGGGATTTACCGAGTCGGACGCCAACCCGGACCTTGGAGACAGCTCCATCACCGAGACGGCCGGCTACGGAGGGTTCGCCATGGCGGCAGCGCCGGCGATAGTCTCATGGGTGGGCGGGAGCGTCCAGGCAGCCCTGGATGTGACCGAGAGGATGTACGAAATCACCCAGGCACAGCACAAGCACTTCTTGATCCCGTTCATGGACTTCAAAGGGACGCCCGTCGGCATCGACTTGCGGAAGGTCCTGAAGACCGGGGTGGCTCCCACCATCAACACAGGAATCGCCCACAGAAAGGCGGGGGTAGGCCAGGTCGGAGCCGGGACTGTCACCTTCCCGATCCAGCTCTTCAAGGACGCTTTCGCCGCCTACGTCGATAAGTACGGAGCATGATCCAGCGGGCCTCCTTTGTCGGAGAGCTCGCGCAGCGGTTCCTTTCCAGAGGCGGCCGCGGGACCGTGACAAGGGTCTTCAGGCGTTCGGCATATGCCAGTGCCGGCCCCGACTTCTTCCTGCTGCTCTGGGGCGATGGACGGTCCCCCATGACGATCAACATCATCGGAGAGGAGAACGGTGCGGAAGGGCTGAGGGCAGGCGAAGAGTGCGAGCTCAGCCCAGCCGGGGTGCGTGCTGGCGAAGTGGAAGTGACGGTGGAAGGCGCCCGCGCCTACCGCAGTTCCCTCCGGAGAAGGGGCGAAGTGGTGCTCCCCAGATCCGGCGACCTTCTGAAGGGAGCCGCCACGCTACGGTCGCTCTACGACGCTTCCCCCCATGGCCCCTCCCTGGTCTCCGACCCCGTCTTCCGCAGCTTCGCAATGAGCCGCCTCGTTTCGGCGGCGCGCGGGTCCAGGAGACTGGGGTTCGAGGACTTCCTCGGGCTGGTGGGAAGGGGGGGAGGATTCACCCCGGCCGGTGACGACTTCACGACGGGGTTCATGGCGGTCTTCAACTACATCGCCCGCAGCAGGCGGTCGGGTCAGGTCCTCATCCCGAAGAAGCTCGCATATTCGAGGACCATACCGGAGAGCGCAGCGGTCATGGTCTATTCTTCCAAAGGACATGTGGACGAGGGGATGGAGCGGCTGATACTGGACTCGCTCGGAGGTCGGGGATTCTTCGACGACCTGATGACGTTGGCGTCAAGGGGGCACACTTCCGGCATTGACATGTCCATGGGGGTCCTTCTCGCCGAAGCCGTCGAGACGGGCAAGGAAGATGCGGGCAGGGCGTTGAAGGGGTGCCTCGGGGCACTCGGGGTCGGATGATGAACGCTTTATACCACCAGTCCCGAGCGCGGAAACGAACCTGATCGGGATGCAAGCGGAAGCTCCTGTGTTGGAAGTGAAGGGACTGACGAAGCGGTTCGGGGACCTCGTGGCAGTCAACGGCGTCGACTTCGAGCTGAAGAAGGGCGAGATACACGCCCTGCTCGGAGAGAACGGAGCCGGCAAGTCCACCCTCTGCAACGTCATCTATGGCTACTACAAGCCAGACGCCGGAGAGGTGCAAGTGAAGGGGAAAGAGGTCAGGATAACGTCCCCCAAGGACGGCATGCGGGCTGGAATCGGGATGGTCCACCAGGACCTCATGCTCATCCCCAACATGAGCGTGGTCCAGAATCTCAGCCTGACCACAGACATCAAGCTGACCAAGCCAATCCTCGAGCTGGGGTCCATCAAGAGCAGGCTGCTGGAGATGGAGGAGACCTACGGGCTCGAAGTGGACCCGGATGCCCAGGTCGAAGACCTGTCTGTGGGGGAGAGGCAGAGGGTCGAGATACTGAAGTGCCTTTTCATAGGCGCGGACATCCTCCTCTTCGACGAACCAACCAGCCACCTCACCGAGATCGAGACAGAGAAGCTCTTCGAGAGCCTCAAGCGCATGGCGTCCGAAGGTCGTTCGATAGTCTTCGTGACGCATCACATTGACGAGGTGATGGCCATCGCCGACAGAATCACGGTGATGAAGCTGGGGAAGGTCGTAGCCACGAGGATGAAGACCGAAGTGACCCAGGACGAACTGGCGATGCTCATCGTAGGCCGGGAGGTGATGTACAATGTTCAGAAGCAGGACGTGAAGATAGGGGAGCCGCTGCTTCAGCTGGTCAACGTCTCCGCCAAGAACGACCTTGGCACGCCGGCACTCCGGGAGGTCTCCATCGAGGTCAGGGCGGGAGAGATCCTCGGAGTCGCCGGAGTTTCTGGAAATGGCCAGAAGGAGCTTGACGAGGTGATAACCGGAATGCGGAGCTCGACATCGGGGAAGGTCATGCTTGATGGGAACGACGTCACCCGCCAGAAGCCAGATGAGGTCCGCAGGGCGGGGGTGGCCCACGTGTGCGAAGAGCACACGACGGGTTTTGTCTTCGACTTCTCGCTCAAAGACAACCTCGTCGTCCAGCCATTCCTCGCGGACCGGTTCAGGAGCGGGATCCTCCTGGACGACGCGAAGCTCCGACAGAAGACGAAGGAACTCCTGAAGGAATACAATGTCATGGCACCCTCCGAGGAGGCGCCTCTGAGGACGCTGAGCGGCGGGAACAGGCAGAAGTTCCTCCTCGCCCGGGAGCTCTTCTGGGAGCCAAGGGTTATTGTGGCAAACAACCCGACCAAGGGGCTAGACGTCGGATCGGCCGAGTACATCCGCAACATACTCATGAAGCAGAAGGCGGCAGGGAGGGCGATAGTGATGATTTCAGCCGACCTCGACGAGGTGCTGGACATGAGCGACAGAATTGCGGTCATGAATCAGGGAAAGGTCACCGGGGTGGTCGATGCTAAGGGAGCCGACATACATGAGCTCGCAACGCTGATGACGACGACCGCGAAGACGCAGCTCTGACTATCCTTTGCGGTACGGCTTCAGTAGGAACTTGGGTGCCCTGGCCTTTCTCCCGAAGACGGGGATCAGGGCCAGCAGGAAGACGTATGGGAGCATATTGAAGAGGGTGGATACCGACGCCACGGTGGAACCGGCTATCGAGATGTATTCGTTCTGAAGGGCGTATACCGCATTGAACGATAGCGCCGCGAAGAGCGTTCGATATGGCTTCCAGTTGGCGAAGTAGATCATGGCCAGCACGATGAAGCCTCTTCCCGCGATTATGTCGGTCTGGAAGTTGGGGACGAAGTTGCCCGCGAAGTAAGAACCTGCGATGCCGAACATGAGGGCGCCGAAGAGGGTCGAGAGGAATCTGACCTTGGTGACGTTGACCCCCATATTGTCAGCCGCCTTGGGGTCCTCCCCGACGGCTCGCACCCTGAGGCCCAGAGAAGTCCGGCTCAGGAAAAGCGCGGTCAGGGCGACGAGAACTATGGACACATACGTCATGACGTCCTGCTTGAGGAAGATCGTCCCGATGATGGGAACGGTTCCCCAATTTGAGAAGATGGCTGGGAGGGGGACGTAGCTGGGCGTGAGACCGGAAGGATAGACGATATTCCAGATTACGAAAGAGAACCCCAGACCAAACAGGTAGATTGCGAGTCCAATGGCTATCTGGTCGAGGCGCACTTGGATTGAAAAGAACGCGAAGACCGCACCGAGCACCGCTGCCGCCCCAAGGGCGGCGAAGAGCGCGATCCATGGGTTCCCCGTCGCGTAATCGACAATGAAGGTCGTGACCAGAGACATCAACATGATCCCCTCCAGGCCCAGGTTCGCCACCCCGGACTTCTCTGACACGATTTCCCCCATCCCCGCGAACAGATAGAAGGGGGAGAGCTGGAGAGTGGTAGAGAGCACAGCGGTCACGACGTCGGTGAGGGCGACTGTCAAGTTGCCCGATTCCTCTCGGTCAGGTAACTGCCCATAAGGATCCCGATCATCATGACGCCTTCCATCGCGAATACAACAAAGTAAGGCACGTTGGTTGCCAGCGCCATCGACTGCGCGCCGATCGTTATGTAGGCGAAGAAGAAAGCAGATATCCCCACCCCCAGCATGTGCTTCCTACCCACGAGGGCGACGATGATGGCGATCAACCCGTAGTTGGTCGAGAAAGAGCCGATGTCGAGTTCGTACCTGTAGCCCATTATGAAGGTGGCACCCGCAAGCCCTGCGAGCGCTCCCGCCGCAAGCATCGTGATGGTCATGACGCGAGGGATGCTTATCCCTGCATATCTGGCGGTCTCAGCGCTTTCCCCGACCGTGTTCACCTTCACCCGGAACGGGGTGCGCTCAACCAGAAAATAGAGGATGACCCCAATGGCGATCGCTGCGGGCACAGCGTAGGTGATTTGAACGCTCCCAATGATGTTGGGGATCTGGAACGTCGCCGGAAGCACCTTCGTAATTGGGAAGCCGAGGGCGGTTCCTGGGCTCTTTATGGGCCCGCTGAGCATGTAGAACCCGAAGTTGAATGCCACCACGTTCAGCAGGATGGTGACCACGATCTCGTTCGCCCCGAATTTCACCCTGAGTATCGTGGGGACCACAATCCAGAGGAGGCCCCCGACTGCGGCACCCAGGATCATGGCGACGTAGAGGACGGGCCACGGGAGGAAGGCAAGGTAAACGTAGACGACGAACACCATCACCATCCCGGCCAGGAACTGGCCCTGGGCCCCTATGTTCCAGAGGCCCGCCTTCAGCGCCAGGCCTATCCCCAGGGCCATGGTGTAGAACATCACGAAGAGGACGAAGATCTGCTGAACCCCGCCCGAGAGCCTTATCGGGTTCAGAAAAAGGGAGGACAGGGCCACTTCGATGTTGCCGCCGGCGAACACGACCACCGCGAGCCCGGCAACTATGCCGAGCACAACCGCGAGGGCGTTGTACGCCGTCGCCCGTAGCCATCGAAGGCCCTGCGTATTCTCATGCACCCACTAAGGGAGACTCGAAACTGGTGGGAGGTAGCTGAACAGCGCGGCCATGTTGCCAGTCGGCATGCCGCCGCCGGATGGCACCGTCAGGGTCGTGTCCGCGCAACTGGAAGCGCTTGGATTGACGAAGCAGTACGGCGATCCGCCCGATGTCGAAGCGAAGGAGATGATGATCGAACCCTCCACGATGTCTGCCTGCAGTGCCAGGCCCGCAGCCTTCACGTTAGCCGGGAGGTTGGGACCGGGCTGTACTCTTTCGAGGCCCGAGGCCATGTCGACCTTGGTATAGCCCCAGTGCCAGTTGTTGCTGACGAAGTCCAGCAGTGCTTTGTTCATCGGACTCGCATAGTCGATGACTATCGAGCCCAGCAAGATTCTGTTGTCAGCCGGTTTGATCGCTGTCAGGTTCGTGTACACGTTTGATGCCCATACCTGGGTTGTTGTGGGTTGCGCCATCGCTGCTCCAAGGACACCCACGTCTACGCCGTCTCCAGAGGAGAAGACGACATCGGCTCCTGACGTGTAATCATTGGTCGCGGTGGCCTGGGCCCCAGATACGTCGGCCCATGCGAATGCCTCGAATGTGTTGGTGATGGTTGGCTTGACTGGGCTTGTGTATGTGACGCCAGCGATGAAGCCTTCGTGACCTTGCCAAATGGACGGAATGTCGCCGCCCCCTACCAAGCCGAACTTGTGTGTCTGGCTGACCATCCCCGCCATGGCGCCGAGGACGAAGCCCCCGCCGCTGAGGTCCAACCAGATCCTGTAGACGTTGGAGTAGTTTGCCACAGTGCAGTCAACACAGACCGACATGATGTTCGGGTACTGACCTGCGAATGTATTTGCCTCCTGCTGGTACTGTCCGCCCATGAATATGACTACGTTGTAGTTCTGGCCCGCCCACTGCTGGGCCGGGACAGCCGCATCGGTCGATGAAGCGATGTTTGTAACGGTGCTGAGAGTGAAGCCATATTCGCTCTTGAGACTCTCCATTGCGGCGTTTGCGTTGTAGTTCCAGGAGTCGTCCGATGTGGGGAGTGGCAGGATAAGCCCGACCTTCAGTTTCCCAATCGCGCTTGCCTGGGCGCCGGATCCGGTCACGGTCGTGGTTACCGTCTGTGTGGATCCTGATGAGGTCGGTGGATAGACGAATACGTATGCGACTGCGCCAAGAAGGATTATGATGATGATGACTAGTCCGCCTACGAGTGCTGTAATTCCCTTTCTTTTCGTTCCTTCCATCGACGCGAAAACCAAGCGACCTTATTTAAGCGCGATTCCTAAGGAGCCTGGCTGAGCTTCGCCTTGACGCAGTCGAAGAGCTGACTGATTATCTTCTTGACGTTCCCCTCGATCAGGGGCTTTGCGAGCCCGCCGAGTGGCCCACTGATGTTGACGTTCGCGTCCCAGGCCAACTCGGAAGTTCCTCCGACGGCGGCCACAGCGATGTTCACCGCAGCGTTGAAGCCGCTCCCTGCCCCGGTGCCAGCGAGCTCCAGGGACGCCGCGTGAGTTGACGGGTCCTCCCTGACCACCTTCGTGTTCGTCTGGAAGGTTCCCCGGATGAAACCGATGGACACCTGGACGGTGGCGGAGATTCTCTTGTTCTCCCCGACCGTGTAGGTCTGGAGTCCGGGAACGCACTCGATTACCTTGGCCGGATCGGAAACGTACGCCCAGGCCTTGTCGACGGTAGTCGGGAGAGGGAACTTGCCTTGGAGCTGCATGGGCACCCCGAGCCGGCTGAGGCTTATTGGTTCATCGGTTGAAGCGCCCGAAGAGCTTAGGGTGAACGGATATAGCGACTTCTGCCACCCTGCGGAGCATGAAAGCCAACCCTCTAGCAGGATTTCTGGAATCGGTCGAGCTCAGGATGGTCCGCCCTTCCCGGGCAGTCCTGCGGAGCGAATCCGGCCCCATGTCGGGGTTGATGATGTCGATTCAGGACAAGGGGCTCCTCGAGCCGATAATAGTCAGGCCCAGCGTCGACGGGTACGAGGTGGTGGCCGGCATGAGGCGGTACGAGGCGTGCAGGAAGCTCGGGTGGAGAAGAGTCCCCGCCCACGTGGTCGAGCTCGACGACCGGGAGGCCTTCGAGGTCTCGCTGCTGGAAAACATCCAGCGTGAGACTCTGAACCCCATCGAAGAGGCCAGGGCGTTCAGGAGCTATGTGGAGGAGTACGGGTACGGAGGAGAGACCGAGCTCGCCCGGAAGATCGGCAAGAGCCAGGAATACGTGAGCAAGAGGATAGGACTCCTTTCCCTCCCCCAGCGGGTCCAGGACCAGATTATGCGGCGCCGAATAACTCCCAGCGTCGCCCAGGAGCTCACCCTGCTCAACGACGAAGACGCCGAAGAGATGGCGGACGAGATTGGGGCGCGCCAACTCACCCTAAGGGAGGTGAGGCGCATCATACGGCACCGACAGTCCAAGGAAGAGGCGGGAGGTGATACGCCAAGCTTTGGATCCACCGAGAGGGCAGGGCTGGAGAAGCGAGTGAGGCGGGTCTCGAGGGAACTCAACATCGCCATCGCGTCCCTGGGCGGAACCGTCATCAGGCTAGGGGAGGTGGCGGAGAACCTGGAAAGCGAGTGGGTTGTCAGGGAGTCGATATTCATCTGCAGAGACGCCATAAGGGAGCAGATCGGGAACCTGACCAAGCTGAAGCGGAAATACGAGAAGGCCGAAGAGAGCAACCCTGGCCGGCTGTCCGTGATAGGCTAGAAGCCCTGCGACAGGCTTAAAGCGAATTCACTTCTGTCGGTGGCATCATGTCCACCGACTGGTCCCCGCCCGAGAAGGTCACGCTTGATGAGGTCAAGATCAACGTGGAAGATATCGAGCCCATCCTCCGCGGGCTGGAATCCCCCCTGCTGAAGGTGGACTACCCGCCAGGATACGTCAACCTCCCCACAGGAGAGAAGATGGTGGTCAGGAGGGCCAAGAAGGAGGAAGCCCCCGTGGTGATGCAGACGGCACTGAAGCTCTTCAACCACGACACCGACTTCTTCGATCTCGTATCGTCCAGGGTCTACGCGGAGTTCCTAGGATGGTACAGAAGCAGGATGAAGGATCATGTCTCTCTCCTGGGGATAATCAACGGGGAGCTCGTGGCCATCGCCAACTTCAGGCTCTGGGACAGCGACGTCGCCATCAGCCTCCACACACTGACATTCAAGCGCCGCGCAGGCATAGGAGCTACGATGTATGCGGCCAAGGCGGAGTACGCCTTCGACCTGATGAAGACGAAGGAGTGGTGGGCCACCTATGAGAGCTACACCGGCTTCAGGTACTGGGGGATAAAGTACGCCCAGTATCAGAAGCCATACCCTCAGATGCAGCACGAGCTTGGAGGCTCGAGGATCTTCTTCACCACGAAGGACGATTGGGACAGGTTCGTGAAGCCGATGCTGAGAGAGCGGCTTCCGATACGGCCCGCCTCACCGGAACTCGTGAAGTCTGCAGAGAAGGTCACGGCCCCGAAGGAAGTCGAAGTGTAGAGAGTGGACCGACCGCTCTGGATGCGGTCGGCTCCCTGATGTCTTTTATACCTCCGACCGGCTCGGGAAAGCATGAAACTGTATGACCTGTCGCAGCCTCTGAACCAGGAGACGCCGTTCTGGCCGCTTTACCCGCCCTTCGAAGTGAAGTTCATCAAGAGAAAGGCAGAGCAGGGGGTCAATGCGCAGTACATCATGTCATCAAACCACATGGGGACCCATCTCGATGCTCCCCTGCACTTCGTCACGAATGGGAAGACCATCGATCAGATACCACTGACCTGGCTCTACGGGCCAGGGATCATCGTCGACGTGAGCGAAGTCGGTGACCTTGGGATCTATACGAAAGAGCTCGTGGAGAAGAACGCCAAGGAGGCAGGGGGAGTGAAGGACGGGGACATCCTGGTGCTCTACACCGGATGGAGCAGGTACGCCTGGTATCAGAAGCCAAAGCCCGCCGGGACCGCCGATGAGGAACGCTACATCCACCTTCACCCCGGGCCGACCAGGGCATTCTGCGACTACCTCCTGGAGAAGAAGATCCACATCTGGGGGGTCGACGCAGTGTCCACCGACCACCCGATGAATCTCCCGATAGGGAGGTTCCTTCCGAGGGTCAGCACAAAGGTGAGGGCGCTCGCAGCGAAGAAGTTCGGCGAGGAGAACCTCGAGAAGCTCTTCCCCGAGGAAGACTACCAGGTCACGCACAACGTCCTGTTCCCGCGAGACTGCATCCACATAGAGAACATAGGAGGGCAGATCGAGGAAGTCCTCGGCAAGAAGAAGGCCGTGAGGACGACCCTCGGGTGCTTCCCCTGGCTCTTCAAGGGCGGAGAGGCCGCCTTTGCCCGCACCGTCGCCTTCGTAGAGTAGGTCGAACCAGGAGTCGTGACACTCTGATTGGGAGCCCCCTCGGTGGGCTGGCTACTCGGGATAGTGGATGGAGGAAGGCTGCAGGACCTAGATGGCTCTGTGCTGGACCTCACGAAGCCTGTCCCTCCCGAAATATTCGCCCGCTATGACGGCGTCATCGCAGGGATCGCCAAGATCAGAGGGATCGAAGCCGCCGTCTTCGCCCAGGAGCCGTCCTACAAGGGAGGGTCCATGGGGCTGGGGCACACGAAACGTCTCGAGAAGCTGGTCGCGGTCGCCACCGACGAGAAGCTCCCCATCGTCGGGTTCTATGACTCCGGAGGTGTGAGGGTCCAGGAAGGGGGGCACTCGCTCGAGGAGGCGAGCGCACTGGTAGGCCAATTGATCAGGGCGCGCGACATCGTCCCAGTGATCAGCGTGGTGATGGGGACCGCCAGCGGGGCCGCGGCCTATGCAGCCTACATGGGGGACGCCATTCTGATGATCAGGGGGAAGAGCAGCCTGTTCGTCTGGGGGCCGGGAGTGGCAAGGGCAGAGACGAACGCGGTGGTAACCGCAGAGGAGCTGGGAGGGGCCGACGTGCACTCTGCGAACGGGACTGCTTCTCATGTCGTCGGAAGTGAGAAGGAGTGTCTCGAGACGGTCGCGCGCCTTCTGGCGTATTTCAGGGGGAAGGGAAAGGGGCATCAGCGGAGCACGGCAGCCGCCGGTGCTCCGAGGCTCATCGAGCAGACCTTTGACCCCGGGTCGTTCGTGGAGTTCAGAGGGCCCTATGCGCGGAGCGTCACCACTGGGCTAGCCCTCCTGGAGGGGAGAACAGTCGGGGTCATCTCTTCCAACAAGGAGGTGATGCGCGGGTTCCTGGATGTCGACGCATGCAGGAAGATCAGCAGGTTCGCTTCAATGTGCAACAGCCTTCGAATCCCGCTCGTGACCCTGCTTGACAGCCCAGGAGTATATCCCGGCCCCGAGCAGGAGAAGGCCGGGCTGATTCTGGCAAGCGGGGAGGCGATGAGAGAATACGCATCGTCAGGGTGCCCCAAGGTCACCGTGATCACCGGAGAAGCCTACGGCGGGGCGTTTGTCGGATTTGCGAGCAAGGCCCTCGGTTCCAAGAAGATCTTCGCCTATCCCACGGCCCGCATTTCCGTCCTGAGCCTTCCAGCCTACTCAGAGATATTCCTGAAGAGACGGGTGGATGCTCTCGCGGCTGATGCCAGGCGGGTGGAACTCGATCGAGGCTCGAACGAGTTCCTGAAGCAGATGGACCCGTCGATAGGGGTGAAGGAAGGCTACATCGACGAGATAATCGACCCGTCCCAGACAAGAGCCAAGCTCGTCGAGGCATTCAAGGGCGCCGGCGTTTTCTAGGACAATCGGTTCATTCGTGACCGTTCTGGGTCAGTTCTACGAGGACCCCTCCGGCTGTCTTGGGGTGTATGAAGTTCACACGGCTCCCGAACTTCCCGTCGGCCGGCTTCTCGTAGACGAACCTGAATCCCTTTCCCTTGAGCTCTTCCATGGACCGCTCGATATCTTCGACCGCGAACGCGATGTGATGCAGCCCTTCTCCCCGTTCGCGTATGAACTTCGCGAGGCTGCTTTCTTCGCTGGTCGGTTCGAGGAGCTCTACCGACGTCTCGCCTGACTTCAGGAGGGCGATCTTGGCCTTCTGCCCGGACACTTCGGTAAGTCGCACTTCGAAGCCGCCGAGCTTCTGGTAGACCGCAACCGTTTCTGAGACGCTCCGGACCGCTATCCCGACGTGGTCGAACTTCATGCTCTTCCACCTAGAAGTGCTGCCTGGGCCTGTAGACCCCATACAGGTCCCGCAAGGTGTCGCTTATCTCTCCGACGGTACATCCGGCGCCTACGGCGGTCGAGATTGATGGAAGCAGGTTCTCTCTTCTCTGTGCTGCGCTCTTGATCCGCTCAAGGTCCCCCATGACGGAGCCCCGCTTCGCCTTCAGGGCGGTCAATCGCCTCACCCTCTCCCCCTGGAGCTTTTCCGGGAGCACCTGTGTCTTCCTCCTCGATGCCCCCGAGGGCGGGAAGGCGTTCACACCAACTATGACCCTCCGTTTCGTTTCGATGGCCATCTGCTTGTCATAGGCGGCGTTGAGTATCTCCTTCTTGACGTAGCCGCTGTCGATAGCCTTCAGCATCCCGCCCATCCTGTCGACTCTTTCGATCTCCTCGAAGGCGAGCCTCTCGAGCTTTGATGTCAGATATTCGACATAGTAGGACCCGCCGAGCGGATCGACGGTCGACGTGACCCCCGATTCGTTGGCGATCACCTGCTGGGTCCGCAGGGCCAGCTTCGCCGACTCTTCCGAGGGGAGCGACATCGCCTCGTCCATCGAATTCGTATGCAGGGACTGGGTCCCGCCTAGGACGGCAGCCAGCGCCTGAATCGTCACCCTTACCACGTTGTTCTCCGGGTCCTGCGCCGTCAGGGTCTCGCCTGCGGTCTGCGTGTGGAACTTCAGCTTCGCCGATTCGTCGTCCTTCGCCCCGAACCGCTCCCTCATGATCCTCGCCCAGATCCTCCTGGCCGCCCTGAACTTGGCCACCTCTTCGATGAAGTCGTTGTTCGATGCAAAGAAGAAGGAGAAATGTGGGGCGAACTGGCCGAGGCCAAGGCCCCTTTCGAGGGCCGCGTTGGTGTAGGCTATGGCGTCGGAGAAGGTGTACGCGAGCTCTTGGACCGCGGTCGAGCCTGCCTCCCTAATGTGGTAGCCGCTGATGCTGATGGGGTGCCACTTCGGGTAGTTCTTCACCGAGTATTCCACCAGGTCGATGGCGAGAGACAGCGAAGGGGCCGGAGGAAAGATGTAGGTGTTCCTGGCGATGAACTCCTTGAGGATGTCGTTCTGGACGGTCCCCCTGACTTCGGCTCTCGGAACCCCGTTCTCCTCTGCAACCGCTGCGTACATGGAGAAGAGCATGGGGGCGGTGGCGTTAATCGTCATGGAAGTGCTGACCTTCCCAAGGTCGATCCCCCTGAAGATCTCCCGCATATCCCCCAGAGTGCTTACGGCCACCCCCACCCTCCCAATCTCGCCGAGGGACCGAGGGCTGTCCGAGTCGAACCCCAGCTGAGTCGGCAGGTCGAAGGCCAGGCTGAGACCGGTCTGTCCCTGCTCGAGCATGAACTTCAGCCTCCTGTTGGTCTCCGACGAGGTCCCGAAGCCGGAGTACTCCCTGATGGTCCAGAGCCTCTTCCTGTACATCTCGGGGTATATTCCGCGGGTGAAAGGGTACTCCCCTGGGCGCTCCGCCAAGGGCGGGGTTTCCCCAAGGGAGTGTACGGACTTCACTTCAATTCCGGACGGCGTCTTCTGTTCGGGTGCTTCCGTCATGGTCGACCTGAACTCTCGCGTCTGCACGGACTGTTAAAGGTAATCGCGTCATCCTCCCTCCGAAGCCGGACGCAGGGGCAAAGCATTTCATCCCGCTGACCCAGACGGGCAAGGAGTCGATGAGGAAGGCCCTGCCGGCGATCGTCGTCCTGGCGCTCGTCCTGGCTCATTCTGCGGCCGCAGCGACTTACCCCATTTCGATATCCTATGGGAGGTCCTGGCCCCTCTCGATAGCGGTGGACTCGGCGAGGGGCCTCGTCTACGTCGACTCCACCTCCGGTGAAAACCCTCCCGTAGGATATACATTCGGAGTGATCAACGCGACCACCCATTCCCTCATACGGGCAATCCCTCTGGACGAGGTCTCGGGCCCCATCGCCATTGACCAGGCGACGGGGGAGGTCTACGTCGCTGGCTCAGGGAACTCCTCCGTCGAGGTCTTCAATGCGACGAATGCAGTCAGGATTCTGCCGACGTCGGGCCACCCAATACTGGAGATGACCTACGACTGGAGCGTGTCTCCCTACATATACTTCACCTCCGGGAACTACGTCTTCGCCCTCGACCCCGGTTCGTCAGAGCTCGTCCGCAACGCCACCGTCCCGAACGGCCCGTACTGGCCGCTCCTCGACCCCGCCAACGGGATGCTCTACGTCTCCGAGTACCTTTCAGGCAAGATAGCCGTGCTCCGTGCCTCGACCCTGACGCCGGTTTCTACGATCGCCCTTCCGTCCTGCTGTGCCTCTGCGATGGCGGTGAATCCCAAGACGCAGACCCTCTTTGCCTCGACCGGGACGAACGCGGTGGACATGATCAATGCGGCGACGAATGAGTTCGAGAAGAGCATCGAAGTGACCCAGTCGTCTCAGAATTCCACGGGGCCCATCGCCGTGGACAGCGAGACAAACCGCGTGTACGTCGGTTCGTCTCCTGGGGGGTCGATCCTGGAGCTGGACGCGTCGACCGGGGCCGTGGTGGGGGAATTCCTGGTGCAGAGCCAGGTCGCAGGGCTCGCAGTCGACATGAAAGCGCATGAACTCTACGCCACCAACTACCATCAGATCACAGTCTTCGACGCTGCCAGGGCCGGGTCCTTCGAGCCTTTTGGGTTGGCGATGATTGCGGGCGCCGTTGTGGTGATAACCGTCGGCGTCCTTCTGAGACGAAGATACGAGAGGGGGAGGAGGGCCCGATCACCCCCAGTCCGCCGGACCGGGTCCGAGGTGACATCTTGGACCTTCTGATCAGAGGGGCCAGGCTGAGGGGCAGAAGAGGGCCGGTGGACGTCGGCATTGAAGGCGGCAAGATCGAGGAAGTCGCTCCGCGCATACGCGCGCACGCAAGCAGAGAGATAGGGGCCGAAGGGAGGCTCCTGACCCCGGGGTTCGTGAACATCCACTGCCACCTCGACAAGTGTCTGACAGGTGCCTGGGCGAAGGTCTGGGAGACCTCCAAGGCCGGGTCGCCCCAGGCCATACCTTCGGCTACCGCAGTAAAGAAGGAGTTCACTGGGGCAGACATAGTCGAAAGGGCGACCAGAGCCCTCGATGGCTCCTCGATCGCAGGCACGACCGCGGTCAGGGCGTTCGCTGACGTCGACGCCACCGGTGGGCTGCTGGCCGTGAAGAGCCTGCTGAAAGTGAAGGAGAAGTACAGCGGCATCATCGACGTCCAGGTGGTAGCCTTTCCGCAAGAGGGAATCGTACGAGAGGAGGGGGCTGAGGAGCTTCTCGAGAAGAGCATCGAACTTGGGGCAGACGTGGTCGGGGGAATCCCATGGTACGAGAAGGATGCAGACTCGGCGAAGAAGCACACCGACATCGTGTTCGACCTGGCCAAGAAATACGACAAGGACGTTCATGCCCTGATCGACGACAATTCAGACCCGAGCTCCCGGCACATCGAATACCTGCTGACAAAGGCCGTCAGAGAGGGGTTCAGGGGAAGGGTGGCCGCCTCCCACTGCAGAGGGGGGCTCGACTCGGACGACGAGGCCTATGCCCGGCGGATCTATGCCCTCGCCAAGGAGGCCGGGGCGACCGTCGTCGAGAACTCCCATGTGAGCCTGTTCATGTATGGGAGGTCAGACCCGCACCCGGTGAGGAGGGGCGTCACCAGGGTCAGGGAGTTCATGAGGGCAGGTGTCAACGTGGCCATAGGGCAGGACGACATCGACGACCCCTACTATCCGTTCGGCAGAGGGGACATGGTCGAACTTGCGTTCGTGATGTGCCACGCCGCCCACCTGGGAACCGAGGATGAGATCGAGTCGTCTTTTGACATGATCACCTACAATCCGGCAAGGGGGATGCGCCTTCAGGGGTACGGCATCAAGGAGGGGGACAGGGCCGACCTGGTCCTCCTGGATGCGAAGGATGTCCATGAGGCGCTGCGCCTACAGCCCGACAAGGTAGCGGTGATCAAGGGGGGGAGGGTGGTGGCCGAGACGACGGCGGAACGGAAGCTCCTCTACTAGACGGTCACCCGAGCGGCCTGCCGTTGAGGAAGAGGTTCGTCGTCATCTTCACCCCTGCCTTCTTCAGGGTGTTGTGGGCGTAGCACATGTCCTCCGCCTCTCTTGACAGTCTGAGGATGGCGGCCTTCGGGGAGCGGCTCGTGAGCCTAAGGTCGTAGACGATTTCTGTGAACGCGCCGCCCATCCTCCTGTCGAAGTGCCCCCGCGCCGTCAGCTCCAGGCCCTCGAGCTTCACTCCCCTGAAGATGGCGTCGGTCAGGTACTGGTTGGTCAGGCAGGATGCCGCCCCGGCGATGAAGTAAGCCAGCGGGTTTGGGCCTTCATCGGTCCCGCCCCTCTCGGCGGGTTCGTCTACGGTGAACTTGAACTTCCTCTTCCTGGCCTCGAGCTTCAGGTGGGCCACCCTGCGAAGGTCGACCCTTTCGGACCCGAAGAGGAACTCCTCGTCGTCTTCCTCGTGCCTCTTCCTGACGTGTTCCTTGACAGTCGCCTCGAGCTCCGTGACTCCTGCCATGGCCGACCGGAGACCCCCCTGCTATTGAACGCTCTGCCAAGCCGCGCCGGAGGCTCCGGCTTCGGAAACACAGACTTCCACTAGGCGTCGCTTACCGCCCACGCCGTGGCTATCGAAAGCGTGACAACATCCCCTCTCTTCAGGGCCTGCCGCCCGAACTCGTGTGCCGGGACTTCGGCGACAACCGTAAGCGGAGGCTCACCGACGACAATCTGCACGGTGTCCCTGAACTGGCGCACATCGAGCACTGAAGTCCTTATCGGCTCAGGTCCGCTCCTAGGAGGGTTCAGTCTTATCGCAGTCGGGGAGAAAGCCAGGAGGACGTCCTGGTCGGGTGCGAGACGGTGAGACCGGACGAGTTCCACGCCAATCTGCCCTCCCCACTCGGCTGCCGAGAACACGGTGATAGGGCCGTCTGAGCGGAGGAACTTCGCCCGCATCAGGTTGAAGCCGAAGAACCTCGCCGTGGAAGAACTCATGGTCCCAAGGATCTCGTCCCTGGTCCCCAGCGGGGCGAGCTTCCCTGACCCGAGGACCCCTATCTTGTGACCGAAGTAGAAGGCCTCGTCGAGGTCGTGCGTCACGTAGACGACAGTGGTCATGAACTGGTCGAAGACACGCCTCAGCTCTGACCTCAGAGTCTCCCGAGTCTGCCAGTCCAGCGCCGAAAGAGGCTCGTCCATTAGGAGCACCCTGGGGTTGAGGACCAGCGCCCGCCCGAGGGCGACACGCTGCATCTGTCCGCCGCTTATCTGCCCCGGTCTCTTTTCGCGCAGGTCACGGAGACCGAGCGTGTCGAGCATCTCCAGGACGGCGGCGGTGACAGTCCGGTCAGGCACGTGCCTGGCCTTCAGCCCGTAGGCCACGTTTTCGAAGACAGACATGTGAGGGAAGAGCAGGTAGTCCTGGAATACGTACCCAACGTTCCTGCCGGAAGGTGGCGCGTGAAGCGTGTCCTTCCCCCCGTCGCCAGCCCGCTCCACCAGTGTCCCGTCCACGTAGATTTCCCCCGAATCTGGCGAGAGCACACCAGAGAGGATGTTCAAGAGTGTCGTCTTGCCGGAACCGCTCGGACCGACAATGGCGCCCACAGCCCCCTCCTCCAGTTGGAAGTTGACGTCTTGCAGCACTTCCTTGCCTCCAAGAGACTTCGAGAGGCCAGTCGCCTGGACGCCGAGCTTCAGATCGTCCTCCCCCCGACTACGTGCCTCACCGTGACGATGATTACAAAGGAGATCGCGATCAGGATTCCAGAGACGAGGCTTGCCTGGTATATGTTGACCTGGAGATCAAGGTAGATGGCGAGCGGCATTGTCTGCGTGATCCCAGGGAGATTCCCGGCAAACAGAAGAGTCGCTCCGAACTCGCCGAGCGCCCTCCCCCACCCGAGAATGGCGCCGGCGATGAGGCCCCTTGAAGCGAGCGGGAGCACCACCCGTCTGAACGAGTAGGAAGTGGACGGCGATAGGGTGCTGGCCGCCATCTCCAGCCGCGGACTTATCTCGTCGAAGGCGGTCCTCGCAGATCTAACGAAGAACGGCATCGCCACGAATGTCTCCGCGATGACGACCGCTATGATGTTGCCAGGGAGGATGAGCCCGTACTGGAGCAGGAAGGCGCCTATGGGTGACCGCGGCGCGAAGGCCAGGAGGAGAGCCAGACCCGCCACCGCGGGAGGGAGGACTATGGGGAGGTCGATGATGGTGTCCAGGACACCCTTCCCCCTGAACCGGTTCCGGCTCATGAACCGGGCCACCGGGAGTCCCAGAATCACCATCGCGACGAGGGAGGCCGCGGACGTGACCAGGCTGATCCTGATCGCGTCTAGGGTTGAATGGTCGAGGGCGGCCGACAGGACGTTGCCCCCGGGAATCTCGAGGAAGATGGAGGCCACAGGTACCAGTATGAAGAAGAGGAGAATGACCACGAAGAGTAGCTGTAGAGCCGCATATCTGTTGGGACGCATTGCGACCAGCTCCCAGCCTGCGGCGCCGCTATTTCCCCGCCAGGGGGGTGAAGCCCCACTTCTGAAGGTAGGCCTGGCCCTGAGGAGAGAGGAGGTAGCTTATGAAAGCCGATGCCTGGGCAGAGTGTTGGGAATTCGCGATCAGGGAGACCGTGTAGACCGCCCGCACGTTCACATCCGCAGGGATGCTGATCTGGTGAAGTTGCGCAGCGTTGGCAACGCCATCGCTGATGTACCCGAAGGCCGCATCTGCGGCTCCGGTCAGGACCTCGGTTATGGCGCTTTCGACGTCTGTGGTCTGAGCAACCACGTGCGTTGCGATTGCTTTGCTGAAGTTCGCATAGACGGTGGACTTGAAATCGGGACTGGACGCGTTCCCCCACTTCGACTGCACGTTGGCCCACACCTGCACAGTATACGTCCCCGCCGGGACGGAAGCCGGGGCGCCGATGGCCACCCTCACGCCTGGTTTCAAGAGGTCGGAAAGACTCGAGATGTTCTTGGGATTGTCAGCCGGAACGAATATCGCGATGTAGTTGTAGACGAGCTTCGCATAGGTGTTTCCGTCGCCCAATAGCCCCGCATTCTGCAGCTTGACGTTGTTGGAGACATCGGCGTCGAGGAAGACGTCCGCAGGCGAGCCCTGGAAGATCTGCGCTTCAAGTGCTCCGCTGCTCGCGAAGTTGTAGACCAGCGATACGCTGTGATTCTGCTGATAGCTGGACTGCAATGCCGCGAGGGCGGGGTGAAAGCTTGCGGCCGCGAATACCCGCAACGTGACCGCGGGAACGCTGGTGGTCGTAGCGGTCGAAGTCTCCGACTGACCGGAACTGTAAAGGAAGTAACCAGCCAAAGCCGCGACCAGGATAACCGCCACCACAACTGACGAAGCCACGGCAGATATCCCCCGCGCATTTTCAGAGTGCATGCGTTATGCAAGCGCATGCATAGCGCTTATAAAACTTCTTACGAAAAGCAATGTTGAGAACCACCGACCGACAAGGAGTACCGACGAGTCGCTCCGTTACAGCATCAGTCGCAAGAGGCCAAGCCAGGTTAAATACGCATATGGCTTGTTCGCGTTCGTGAACAACGGAGGTTCGACGGCCAAGCGAAGGAAAATGGAACTCAAGCCTAAGTTTGAGCTGAGCTTCGAGGGAGTCGAAAGACGCGGTAGCCTTGACGAGATTGACGCAGCTCTCCTTAGGGGCATTTCCGAGGGGAACTCGCTTACTGCGGCTGCGAAGTCCGTGGGTGTTTCGTACAGGAATGCCTGGGACAGGATCAACGCGATGGAACGCGGCCTTGGCGGCCGGATTGTCGAAATGAAGGTGGGCGGGAGAGAGGGAGGCGGAGCCAAGCTGACGGAACAAGGAGTCGAACTGCTTCGGGAGTTCAGAAGGGTCCGCAAGTATCTCCATGACGCCCTAGAAGACCGTGAGTTCTGGGAGCACATCAGCTACGAGCTGAGCGCGAGGAACAGATTCAAAGCGAAGATCCTCGAAGTCCAAAAGGGGACGGTCACGTCGCAGGTGAGAATGCGTACGCTCTCGGCGAATACCATAACCTCGATAATATCCAATCAGGCGGTCGAGGAGCTTGGCATGAAAGTTGGGGACGAAGTCGAGGCGGTGGTAAAGGCCACCGACGTCATTATCGCAAAGCGCGCCGCATGACGCGCAGATGGGGAACCGAAGTTGGCGTCGGCCCTCGCAGCCATTCGGAAGAAGAGCACTACATCCCGGACACTGAGACGGAGAGTATGGGAGGCAGCGTGTCCGTGAGCTGACCCCAGTGTTCTCCCTGGTCCCTGCTAGCGTAGAGCTGACCGGTGCTCGTTCCGAAGTAGACGCCGCAGGGGTCCTCCTGGTCGGCGACCATCCCGTCCCTGAGGACCATGAAGTAGGACTGCTCGGGGAGACCGGAGTCGAGCTTGAACCACTCCTTCCCGGCGTTGTCGGTCCCCCATACAGCGAAATGCCCGCCAGGGGGGATGCGGGAGAAGTCCCCTTCCATCGGGGCGACATAGGCCCTCCTCGGCTCGTTGGCGTCCACGGCCATAGGGAAGCCGAAGCGCGAAGGGAGGTTGCTCCTAATGTCCACCCAGTTCTCTCCCGAGTCGTCGCTCCTGTACACGCCGCAGTGGTTCTGCTGGAATATTACGTCGGGTTTCGACGGATTGAACGCCAATTTGTGGGTGCACTGGCCGTACTCAGGGTACTTCCTCCCTTCAGGATAGAAGTCCGCAAGCACGTTCTTGTTCTGGAACTCCCAACTCTTGCCCCCATCCCTGGTGAACATGGTCCCGACCGCGGAGATGGCGATGTGCATCTTCCTCGGGTCCCGCGGGTTTAGAAGGATCGTGTGCAGGTTGAGCCCTCCGCCTCCTGGAGTCCACTTCTTGCGGGTCTTGTGGTTCAACATGGCGGCGTTCACCTCCCAAGTCTTGCCGCCGTCGTCCGACCGGAAGAGGCAGGCTGGTTCGACCCCAGCATAGACAGTCCCAGGCTCGTCTTCGGACCCTGGGGTTATCTGCCAGAGTTTCGCGACGGAAAGGCCAGAGCCCTTGGGGAACTTCGGCGGGGTCTTGGAGGTCTTCCACTCGCCCCCCAAGTCGCCGCTCTCGGCGATCGTCGGTCCCCACTGCCCACTGCTCAGTGTTGCCAGAATCTTCCCGCTACGCCGGTCGTACGCCATGTGGTGGACCTCGTTCCCCTTGAGGTGCGGCCCTGTGGCCTTCCACCCCTTCCTCCCATCATGAGAGGTGAAGACGAAAGCCCCCTTCCGCGTCCCGACCATGAGGCAGACACCGCTCCTGCGAGCCAAGACTTCCTCTACCCACCCGCCACAGACGGTAGGATATGAACGGTGTCACCATCCTTCAGCTTCGTCTTCTCCTTGCCCAAGTCACGAGAGTTCTCCGTGTTCACGAAGACGTTGACGTAGGGCCGGATCTTTCCCTGGTCGTCGACGATCTTCCTTGCTATGCCGGGGAAGGTCCTGTCGAGCTCCCCTACCACCCCGTCTATGTCGGAGGCGGAGTCGAGTTCGATCTCTCTCGCCCCGTTGGTCAAGTCCCTCAGCTGCCCAGTGAGGCGCACCCGGATCAACCACCATAGGACTCCCTGCCATTATTTATGGAGAACGTCTCAACCCATCCCCTTCCCTCCTAATTCTTTTATCGACCCTGACTCAGGAACGGAACGTGAGACAAAGCCCTCTTACTCGGGCAGAAGTCGAGAGGTACAGCAGGCAGTTGGTGCTCCCCGAGATGGGGACTTCAGGGCAGAACAAGCTCAAGGAATCCAGCGTCGTTGTAGTCGGCGCCGGGGGGCTGGGGATCCCAGCCTCCGTCTACCTGGCAGCCGCAGGAGTCGGGAAGATAGGGATAGTCGACAGCGACGTCGTCGAGAAAAGCAATCTCCACCGTCAGGTCATCTACACGGAAGCGGACATCGGCAAGTCAAAGGTGGATGTCTCTCGGAAGAAGCTGGAAGAGGTCAACCCCCACGTCTCGATCGTTCCGCACCGACTGCGGCTCGACTCGGCGAACGCCCTGAAGCTGCTGAAAGAGTACGACGTGGTCTTGGACTGCACGGACAACTTCCCCGCGCGGTACCTCATCAACGACGCCTGCGTCATGCTTCACAAGCCGGACGTCTATGCGAGCATTTTCAGGTTCGACGGCCAGGCCTCCGTCTTCCACGCCGACAAGGGCGCGTGCTACAGGTGCCTCTTCCCGGAACCGCCACCCCCCGAGACTGTCCAGGACTGCGCCGTTGCAGGGGTCCTCGGGGTCCTTCCCGGGGTCATGGGAAGCATACAGGCGGCCCAGGCGATCAATCTGATCATCGGCCACGGACAGCCGCTGGTGGGGAGGCTTCTCTTGTTCAACGCGACGGACATGAGCTTCAACGAGCTGCGCATCGGGAAGAACCGGCACTGCCCGGTCTGCGGGATTCATCCGACCGTCACGAAGCTAATTGACTACGAGGAGTTCTGCGGCACGAACAGGGCAGCCCCCAGAGTGACTGAGGTTGACGCCACCACCCTAAAGAGGCTCCTCGACTCGGGTTCTGAGATAAAGCTCCTGGACGTAAGAGAACCGCACGAGTACGAGCTCTGCCACATCCGGGGTTCAAGGCTCATCCCCCTCGAGGAGCTGGAGAAGAGGGTCGGCGAACTGGACCCGGCTGACGAGATAGTTGTCTACTGCCATGTGGGGGTGAAGAGCGCCAGGGCCGTCGAGCTCCTGTCCTCAAAGGGGTTCAGGCGAGCGCGCAACCTCATGGGGGGAATCCGCGCCTGGGCCGACACCGTCGACCCCCAGATGCCGGTCTATTGAGTCGGAAGCGGCCGCCTGGCCACCGAGACTATGTGGGGGAACTCCGAGACGCTCGCCCTCAGTGCGGTCTTCACCGCGTCAGGAGAGCCGGGCATGCACACCAGGAGCTTCCCATTGGCTGTCCCAGCGGTCGCCCTCGTGAGCATCGCGGCGCTCCCAATCTTGCCATAGCTGATCCGCCTCAGCAGCTCGCCGAAGCCTGGGAGCTCCTTCTGAAAGAGTGGCTTGACGGTCTCGACCGTGATGTCGCGGCTCGACACGCCGGTCCCTCCCGTGAAAAGGAGGACGTCGTCGCCGCTGTCAAGGAAAGCCCTGGCTTCCTGTCCGATCATCGTCGCGTCGTCGGAGACGAGCTCCCTGACGGTGACGAGGTGCCCCTCCCTCTTGACCTCGGCCTCGGCCGCGTCCCCGGCCTCGTCGGCGAACTTCGATCGGGCGGTCTTCTTCTCGTACCTGCTCGAGCTCACTGTGACGATCCGCACCTGGAGCCGCTTCGGGGCGTGGCTTCTGTGCTCCTCGTGGGGCCTCAAGCTGCGCGTTTCACCTTCTTGACGACCCGTATCGGCCCGATCTCGGTCGACGGATACTGGCCGTCCGAATCCTTCTCGTACATCTTGGTGACGTCCCAGATGTTCAGCAGGGCAACGGAGACGGCAGTGAGGGCCTCCATCTCGACCCCGGTCTTTTCATGGGCCGCGACTTTCATCGACACCTCAACCCAGTCCTTTCCTACCCTCACTGTGGGGACGCTCTCCTCTATCCTCAGAGGATGGCAGAGGGCGATAATCGACGGGGTCTGCTTTGCCGCCATTATGGCTGTGGTCGACGCCAGGGACAGCGCGTCCCCTTTCTCCAGCTTCCCCTGCTGAATGAGCTCTATGGTGCTCGGCTTGAGCCTGATTCTGCCGACTGCTGTAGCTTCCCTGTAGACCACCGGCTTGTTCGAGATGTCGACCTGCCTGAAGTTCATGGGCTCGCCGCCTCCCCCCTTCCCGATATAGGTTCCCCTCTCATCCTTCAGGAACGTTTTTTATGAGCGGACAGTTAAGTGCCACCTCCCTTTGAATGGTCGCTTACAGGCGGACGGACAGAGTCTCAAGGACAGGAAGGGGCGGGTAGCCAAGAAACTGCGGATATCGGTGACCGACAGGTGCAACTTCGCGTGCCTCTTCTGCATGCCCGAGAAGGACAAGATCACCTGGATACCGCAGCAGGAGATACTCGACTTCGACGAGATAGAGCGGATAACAAGGATCCTCGCAGCCCTGGGGATAGAGAAGATCAGGATAACCGGAGGGGAACCGCTCCTCAGGAGGGACCTGGACCGCCTCGTGGGGGCGCTGAGCAGGATCAAGGGGATCCGCTCCATCGACATGACGACAAACGGCTGGCACCTGGAGGGGAAGGCGAAGGCGCTCCGAGAGGGAGGGCTGAGGGGGGTGACGGTGAGCCTTCACAGTCTCCGTAGCGACAGGTTCTCCAAGATCTCGGGCATCGACGCCCTTCCCCGGGTCCTCAGAGGTATCGACAGGGCCCTGGACGTCGGCCTGAAGCCGGTCAAGGTCAACTCGGTCGCCATAAGGGGGTACAACGACGACGAGATCATGGACCTGGTCGAGTACGCGCGTGACCGGAGCATCTCCATCCGGTTCATCGAATTCATGCCCCTAGACGGGCTCGGAATATGGAGCTCAGACAGGGTCGTAAGCGGCAAGGAGATAATCGAGAAGGTTTCCAGCAGGTACCCTCTCGTAGCCCGTGGGAGGGGGACAGGGGAGACCTCTTCGCTCTGGCGCTTCGCCGACGGCCGAGGAGACCTGGGCCTAATCACGCCCATGAGCGACCCGTTCTGCGACGACTGCGACAGGATACGGCTTACAGCGGACGGGAAGCTGCTCTCCTGCTTGTTCGACATCGAGTACCACGACATCAGGCACATGGTCAGGAACGGCGCGTCTGACGACCAGATAGCCGAGGCTCTGCTCAAGGCGGTCTGGAAGAAGCCCGAAGGGGTGGGGTACATGCCCTGGATAAAGACGGGGTGGGAGAAGCCCAGGAACATGAACGCCATTGGCGGGTAGCCCGGGTTGAGGGTCAGGGTACTATACTTCGCCGGGGCCCGCGAAATAGTCGCCAAAGGAGAAGAGTCCATGAATCTTGAAGACGGGGCGTTGTTGGACGACCTTTCTGCCAAGTTGTTCGAAGTCCACCCTGGGCTGGGGAAGCTGGCCGGGTCTGTGAGGTTCTCGGTCAACCTCGAAGTGGCCAGCGGGAAGACGGTGCTCCGCGAGTCGGATGCGGTGGGGGTCCTCCCGCCCGTGGCAGGTGGGTAAGATGCCCCGGTCAGCCCGGATAACCACCCTCCCCATCGACCCTGCAAAGGTCATGGAAGCGGTCCAGGACGACTCCGCCGGCGGGACAGTCCTCTTCGTGGGAACCATCAGGAACGTGAGCGAAGGGAAGCAGGTCGCCGGGCTGAGATACGAGGTCTACGAAGAGATGGCCGAAAAGAAGATGAAAGAAATTGAGGAGCGCGTAATGGCCAGGTGGCCCGTCAGGAAGCTGGCGATGGTCCACAGATACGGGGACCTCCGGATTGGGGAGGTCTCGGTAGCCGTGGCGGTCTCGTCGGAGCACAGGGGAGATGCGTTCGAGGCCTGCCGTTATGCCATCGACACAATCAAGAAGTCTCTCCCTCTCTGGAAGAAGGAAAAGCTGAAGGGCGGGAAGGAAGGCTGGGTGAAGGGGACCAAGATACAGCGCTAGTCTGCCTGGCTCTCGACCTTCCGGCCCTTGTCGCCTTCATCTGGCGTTTTGTGAGGCACTTCTTTACCGTACTTCTGTGCGACGACTTCTGCCATGATGCTCAGCGCAATCTCGGTGGGGGCCACGGCGCCGATGTCCGCGCCCGCCGGCGACCGCAGGGTAGAGACAAAACGCTCGTCGACCCCGGCTTCCCTGAGCTTAGAGGCGTTGTCCCGCGCCCGCTGGTGGCTTGCCAGCATGCCCACGTACCTGAGCTTGAAGTTGGAGAGCGCCCTCAGGATGTCGAGGTCCCTCTCGCCTTTGGTGAGCACGATTACCGAGTCGGAGCTCTGGAACTCGAATGAAGAGACGTCATAGTCGACATCTTTGATGACCTGGTCTGGCTGCTCGGTCAGCACGGGGCTGTGGTCGATCACCACCACGTCGAAGTCGAGCGACTTGCCAAGCTTCACCAGGGCGTCTTCCACATCGTCCTTGCCTCCCTGGCCAATCAGGACGAGCCTCTGCTGAGGGAGATACGGCTCCACGTAGATCTCCATGGAGCCCCCGCAGTTGGTCTCGACGTGGATCTCGTCTTCGTTCTGGCTCTTGAGGACCGCTCCTACCGAATCTTCAACGCTCTCCAAGAAGACCTGGACCATCTTCGGGGTCCCGGTCCGGATGGTCTTCCTGGCGACGGCGGCTATGGCCGATTCCGGGCAGACCCCTCCGAGAGAGCCGTAGACCACCTCGCCGGTGCCGGAGATGATCACCTTGAACCCAGGCTTCCCCAGAGACGAGCCTTCCGTCTTCACCACCGTGGCAACAGCGAAGGGGGCCCCCCTGGTCGCCAGGGAGTCCATCATTTTTGCAAACTCGGCCTGTTTCATGGCAGCAGGACTGGGTGCTTCGCGCGCTTTCTTATTTATCCTTGGTCTAGAGACCTTCCTCGTTGATTTCCGCCATCGTCCTAGCGGCGGGACGTTCGACCAGGATGGGGAGAAACAAGCTGACCCTGCCGCTGGACGGGAAGCCGGTGCTCCAGCGGGTCCTGGACGCCCTGAAAGGCTCGAAAGTCGATGAAACCGTGGTGGTCCTTGGGGGTGGGGCGGAGGAGGTCCGCAGGATGATTGACCTCTGTGGGACGAAGATAGTTGTGAACAGGCACTATGCAGAGGGGATGAGCACCTCGATCAGGGCGGGCCTCGCCAGCGTGAACCGCTCCGCAGATGCGGCCATCATCGTCCTTGGAGATCAGCCGTTTCTGTCCCCGGCCCTGGTGGACTCGCTGATCGACGTATTCCTGGCAGGAGGGGCACCGGCGGTGGTCCCAGTTCATCTACGGAAGAGGGGGAACCCGGTCCTCTTCGCGAGAAGTCTTTTTCCCGAGATCATGAAGATCAGCGGCGACCGCGGCGCGAAGTCGGTGATGGAGGCGCACGGGGACGACGTCCGCGAGGTGAAGACCGCAGACGCCGAAGCTGCCATTGACGTCGACACCCCCTCGGACTACAAGCGGGCCGAGCTTCTTCTCCGTGGGGTCAGGCGAAGGAGAACCCAGGGATGAGCCTGACTGCGACCTTCTCTCCAGACTCTATCCGAGTGACGTTCTCCGGGACCACGACGCACCCGTCGGCCTCCGCGAGCACCTTCATAGACTCCGTCTCTGCCAGCAGAGGGCTTGCTGTCATCTCGGTCCCCCTCTCGAGCCTGACATAGACGACCTTGCGAAAGTCCGAATACCTCCTTCTTGCCCTCCACTCGCCCCTAAAAGTGCAGATGATCTCGGACTCCCTCTCCTCCGTCCCCGACAGGACGTCGATCATCGGAACTGCGAACAGGAGGAAGGTGTTCATGGCGCCCTGAATGGGGCCAGGCATCATCACCAGGGGCTTCCCTCTGACGACTGCGATACCGGCGACCCTACCTCTGTCCATCTTCACCCTGTGAACAAGAACGTCCGGTCGCATTGCTCGGACGGCAGCGGCGATGCAGTCCTTTTCGCCGACGGAGGTACCCCCCAGCGTCAGGACCAGGTCCGACCCTGCGAGCCCCCGCCTGAGTTTCCGGGATATCTCGGCGCTGTCGTCCTTCGCTATCCCTAGGTCGACGGGGGCGCACCCGAAGGCTTCGCAGAGCCGCTGGAAGACTGGCGAGTGGCTGTTGACCACCTTCCCCTTCTTCAGTCGGCCTTCTTCGACAAGCTCGCTCCCTGTCGCCAGGACCGAGACCTTCGGTTTCTTCCAGACCTTGACCTTCCGATGGCCGGTCGAGATCAGCTCCCCGACGTCCTGGGCCCTGACGACCTGCCCCGCCTTCATGATCGCTTCTCCCTTCTTCAGGTCTTGCCCTACAGCATAAACGTGGCTCCCAGGCTGGGACGGCTCCTTCACCATGACCTGGCCCTCACGCACCTCCACCGATTCCTTCGGGACGACCGAGTCGGCCCCTGACGGCAGGCCTGCGCCCGTTGCCACCTGGTAGGCCTCTCCTCTTGCTATCGCGGCCCTCGCGCGCGACCCCGGGCCCACTGCCCCCATCACCTTCAGAGACACAGGGGTCGCATCTCCGGCCCCTGCGACCTCTTCGGATATGACTGCGTAGCCGTCCCAGTGGGCGGTGGGATACTCCGGCACGTCCCTTGGTGCCAGGACGTCTTCAGCCAGGACCCGCCTGAATGCCAGCCAGGGGGTGACGCTCTCGGCCACCCGGTGGACCCGGAGTTTGGCCAGCGCCTGCGCCAGCGCGGTATCGACCAGAGTGTAGACCTCTTCTGCGGGGGACAAGCGTCACGGCGCGGCGTATGCCCCGTCTATTAAAGCGCCGGCGGCTACATGCCCGCCTGCTCGACCCGGAAATCAGATGGGGCCGTCGGGATTTGAACCCGAGATCGCCAGCGCCCCAGGCTCACCGTGAAGGTCATTCACTCTGGTATGCTGGACCAAGCTACACAACGGCCCCACGTGGACCGGCCGACGCCGGACTCGGTTTAAAGGTTGGGCGGGGAGTCCCGTCTTGCCGGGTGCTAGACCAACTTCAGATGTTCGAGTATCTTCGAGTAGGAGTAGTCCGACAGGTCCCGTTTGTACCTGCCGAGGAGCGCCTTGAGCGTCTCGGTCTCCCGCAGGCCCGCCGTCCGTCTCATGGCCGGAGCGATGGCACCCCCCACGAACAGGTACTGGGCCGCGCTCGTCACGTTCCTCGGCTTGCGAGAGGTCCCGGCTGACTCGAAGTCGATCAGCCATGGTTTCCCTTCGGCGATGACCGCGTGCTTCCTCAGGTTGCTGAGCTGGCCGTGGTCTATCCCCATTATGTCGAGCTTCCTGCACTGGTTGAGGAGGGAGTGCACCATGGCCCTAACCTCCTCTCGGGAGCCTTTGCCCTCAACCTCCTTCAGCCATTCTGATATCTCCTTCGCCTCGAGGAGCTTCATGAGAATCATGTCCTTGGTGTAACCGAAGACCTCCGGGCCCACGCCGACGCGGTTGGCCAGCAGGGTGATCCTGACCTCATCCTTCATGTCCTGCCTGTTGGCGTCGGTCCGGCGTATCTTGAGGGCGCAAAGCGTCCCCTTCGCACTAGCTTTTACCACTATCCCGACAGTCCCGAGGCCGAGGATTCCGAGCCTCCCGACCTTGGCATGCCCCTCGAAGACCACCTCGTCGACCTGCAGCGACCTGAGCTGCTCGACCCGGGACCTGGCCTCGCTGAGAGAGATGCGAGGGTAGGTGAGGACCTGGAGGTATGGGGTCCTGACCAGATCTTCGGGGCTAGCGCGTTCCGATGGCATCGGAGGTGATTTCCCTGATCCCTGCGCGCATCCATTCAGCCGAGGACGCCGCCCTAAGCAGGCGGGCACCCTCCAGCACCGCCGCCGACTTCATCCCAAGCTCGATCTCGCGAGAAGCACCTATGCGCCCCTCCCTTCCTCTGGCTACGGCCGTCAGGAGGTCCGTGAGCAACGTGTACGTCCTGGGCCTGAGCAGCCTGACTCGAGCTTCGCCGTCTACCCACACAAGCCGGGAGTCTTTTGCGTTGGTTGCCACGAAGGCTTCGACGTCCTTGCGCCTGTCCACTGTCGGCCCGACCCGCTGTTCAAGCTCCGGGAGGGAGGAGAACTCGGGGATCAGCAAGATGGCGCTCCTGTCTTTGTTGTTGGAGGCGGCCATCGACCTTGCTATCGCGAAGCCGTGCATCTCGACGTGTCTGACAAGGTGCCTGGTGGTCTTCCTGAGCTCCCCCCAGAGGGTGTCCTCGCTGAGTGCCTTGTGAGAGAAGGCGACGGCGATTACTTTCTTCTTTATCGAGGGGCGTGCCCTGCCTGACATCCTGCGGAAGAAGGCCAGTCCTGGGCGCCTTAGAAACTCTCTGGATGCCAGCACCATCCTTCCAAGGCTTTCACCCGAGACTGCGACCCCGAGGTCCCTCGCCTTGTCCACAGGGTCGGCGAGGGTGAATTGTGCTCCCTCCTTCGGCGCAGCTTCCTCGGCGAACCATTCGGCAACGCGCTGGAGACTCCCCATCTTCATGACCAGGACCTCGGCCACGTAGCCGCTGAACCCTCGCTTCTCGATTTCGGCCCCGTAGACTCCGATAGTGTTCATGAACTGCTTCAGCAGCCTGATCTGGGTCTTGGTCGTCTCGGGGAGCCCTTGGACGAGGAGGACGTGAAACGGAGAACGGTCGGCGGCGCTCTTCCACTCCCCTTGCTTCACCGCGAAGCAAGGAACGATGTTCACCCTGGTCCCCTCCAAGATGGCTTCTGTGTATGGGTGCTGGGCGAACTTCTTCCCGGCAGGATATCCCTTCGTCGCCATGGCTCCAATCGCCAGACCTGTCTTCTCGAACTCGGGTTCCGGGGTCGACGGGTCGAATCTGACGAAGATATCGAGGTCCACGTGGCCAGGGAGCCAGGTCCCCTTGGCGAAAGACCCTCCAACCAAGACCCCCCGGGTCTCGGGGAACCTGGCCGCGAACTTCTTCGTCCTGGCGAGCAGGACCCTGGCGAGCTTGCCTATCCTGGCCTCCTCCGCAGGGGAAGGGATGACGAGCTTTTGGGCCTCCAGAATCACGGAAGAGACGCGGCTCATTCTAGATGGAACACCCCGATGTCGCTGTAGACCGGCCCGCTGGGAGTGAGTCTGCTCGACTTCAGCTTCAGCTCGGAAAGCTCCGCGACCCCGAATGCCCTCTCCGACTGCCCTGCAAGGAACTCCCCGAGCTCCCGGGAGTTGCGGAACGACCTGACCCGCCCCAGGGTGATGTGAGCTTGGAATGGTCTTTCGTCCCGCTCTCCTATTCCCTCGAGCGCCCCGATGACCTCACGGGCGATAGGCCCGATCACCCCCTCGCCCTCGTGAGCCACCCCTGCCCAGACGACCCGAGGCCGGCGAGGGTTCGGGAAGGCGCCAGTCCCCCTCACTTCCACTGCACCCTTGGTGAGCCTGAGCCGGCCGAGCCTGGACAACACCTCAGACGCCTGAGGGTCGCCTATCTCTCCGAGGAACCTTACCGTGAAGTGCAGATTCTCCCTTTCGACGAGCTTGAGGTCGCCCCCAGTGGCCGAGAGCTCACCCTGGAAAGCCACGAGGGAGTCGATGACGCGGTCGGGGATGTCGATTGCCACAAAGGCGCGCAACGACCTTCGGCCACCACTGGTTCCTTTAAATTCGCTACCTGGCGGGCCGGGGGTGAAAAGTTGCTCCGCATAGTGGCTGTGACCGGGATGCCCGGGGCCGGGAAGTCGACTGCGGCCGAGGCCCTGGTGAAAAGGGGATGGACCCGGGTCGTTATGGGCGATGTGATCCGGGCCGAGACCAAGAGGAGAGGCCTCGAGCCCGATGCTCGGAACACAGGCGAGGTGATGAGGCTCCTGCGGCGGGAAAGAGGGGAGGCGGCGGTCGCGGACCTCTGCCTGGAGGCGGTCGAGAGGTCGAAATCCCAGAACGTGGTGGTGGACGGGATCAGGTCGATGGCGGAGGTGGACGCGTTCAGAAAGAAGGCGGAGGTGCTTCTCGTCGCAGTCAGCGCCGCTCCATCCAGGAGGTTCGAACTGCTTAGGGAGAGAGGGCGCAGGGACGACCCGCTCTCGCGGGAGATGTTCGACGAACGGGACGGGAGGGAGCTTGAGGTGGGGATCGGGAAGGCCATCGCGCTCGCAGACGAGACGATTTCGAATCAGCATGCGTCTCCGGACGAGCTGGAGGCAGAGATGAGAAGGGTCGTCGAGCGCTGGGTGAAGGATGCCCCGTCCTGATTTCAGGTTGAAGGTCAGGCTCAGGGCGACCGTGTCCCCCTCGGAAGACCCCGGGAAGGTTGCGGGGGCGCTTCAGAACGTGCTTGGAGGATCGCTTGAAGCGGCGGGGGACGATTGGGGCGCGGAGCTGACTTCAGACGACGTCGGGGTGATTTCGCATGTCAAAGATCAGCTGCGCGACAGGCACGTCCGCTCTGCTGCCCGGAGGCAGATGCTGATCAACAGCAAGGGGCGGACGACCTTCGTGATGCTGAACAGGCAGGCGGCTGCCGCTGGGATTGTTGCAGTCTGCGGAAGCGCCGAAGAGTCCCCCCTTGGTCCGATATACCTCAGCATCGAGTCAGACGACCTTCCTGCGGCCATCGACTGGCTCACCGCCTACGGGGAAGGATAGTCGACTTCCAGGCTCAGGCCGTCCTTCGCTGCGACCGTGTTCGGGAAGATGCGCCGTGCTTCCTTTACCAGCCCTGCGGTATTGGTGTAGCGGGCGCTGAAGTGGGTCAGGGCCAGCTTCCTGGCCCCTGCCCTTTTGGCAAGGGCTGCCGCCTCGGCGCTCGTGCTGTGCATCCTTTCCAGAGCCTTGTCTCTGTCGCCGTCGCTGAACGTGGAATCGAAGATCAGGAGGTCACAGCGTGCGAAGAACCTCGCGAGGCCGGGCGACGGCCGAGTGTCTCCCGAGTATCCTACCTTCCTCCCCGGCCGGGGAGGGCCGACCACCTGGGACGACTCGACCCTCTTGCCTTCGGCCATGACGCTTCGTCCTCTCTGAAGGCTCGACCAGAGTTTCCCCTCGGGGACCCCGAGGGCTCTTGCCCTTTCTGGATTGAACACCCCGGGGCGGCCGTTCTCCTCGACGACGTAGGAGTAGGCCTCGATGGAATGACTGGCTCTTCCTGCCTTGACCCTGAAACCGGGGGTCCGGACGACCAGCCCTGGTCTCGCCGGGATGAAGTCTACCGCGAAGGTGAGGCCGATGTGCAGCATCTCTGAAGTGAGTTCGAGCCATTTCCGAAGCTTGGGCGGTCCGACCAACGTCAGGGGCCTCCTGCGCTGGGCGAGGCTCATGGTCTGAAGCAGCCCCAGGATCCCCGCGACGTGGTCGCCATGGAGGTGAGTTACCAGGATGGTCATCGGCCCGCCGAGGCTGACAGACTCCTCCAGAGCGCCCCTCTGGACTCCTTCGCCGCAGTCCATCAAGATCACTTCTCCCTCCCGCCTTATGGCGACTGCGGGGAGCGCCCTGGCGCTGGTGGGGACAGCGGCGCTGGTCCCCAGGAAGGTCACTGTGAGCTTGACCGAGGCCTATCTCCTCTCTAGGACGGTGATTGCCCTCGTCAGGAGCTTATGAACGTGAAGGCGGTGCTCTTCGAGCACGGAGAATTCTCGGGTACCGGTGAGGGGGACGTCCTGTGGGTGCATGACCGCCATCAGCGAGCGGGAGGAGGTCACCGAGGCGAGCGCAGGGAGAAGCAGGTCGAGCATCTCCCGAGGGAGGCGCCCCCGGGTGCTCGATGCCCTCCCGTAGGGGATGTCTGTGGCTACGGCTCCTACTTTCCTGAGCGGGAGCTTGGCCGAGTCCGCACGGATGACTCCGAGCCATTCCTGCCCGAAGTGGCGCATGTTCGCCAGGCTCCCCCGGGCCATCCGTTCAACCAGGTCCACGGCGACAACTTCGGCGCCAACCATGCGGGCTTCCATCGGGATGCTCCCTGTGCCTGCGAAGGGGTCCAGGAAGACGTCCCCCTCCAGGCACCTCGTCAAGTTGACCAGCGCCCGGGAAAGCTTGGGGAACATGGCCGAAGGGTGGAAGAAGGGGCGTTTCCGCGGGCGGCGGAGCGACCATCCCTGGCGCATCCCCCCTGGCGCGGTGAGCGCGAGATAGTCCCTGGCCCCGCGTACGAGGGTGACTTCGAACTCCGGGTCGACCAGGTCGACGACGACGTCCGCCCCCTCGAGGTACTCGTCCGGGTCTGGAACCGCCCCCACTTCATGGAGGTCGAACCCCCTGAACCTCACCCTGCGCCCGCTGAGCCGCTCCCTCAGTTCGTGCCTCTCCTCGATCAGTTCACCCACCCGCCTAGCGAAGGCGATCCTGGACCCCACGCGAACCGGGTCGGCGGCGGAGCCGGCGATCAGGATTCTTGGTTCAGGGGACTCGAAGGAGGAGTCAGGGTCATAGGCGAGGAAGAGCGCCTTCGCCTCGGCCTGGGGTATGGTAGACCCTTCGCCGGACAGCAGGACGAGAGATCTATTCTTCAAGGGTCCGCAGGTGCGATGCCAGGGCGGCGGCCACGTCCACCCTGCTGTATTTCCCTGGGACAGTGTTGGTGCAGACGATCGGCCCTACGGGCGCGTCTTCGAGCTTCTGGACTGCGTCGCCAACGAACAGACCGTGGACGCAGACCGCGAGGGCCTTCCTGGCTCCCTGCTTCAGCACGGCCTCGGCCGCAGCCCTTACTGTCCCTCCGGTGCTTATGATGTCATCCACGATGACCACCTCCTTCCCTTCGACTTCGAACTTGGGCTCCTGGACGCTGACGTCCCCTGTCGTCCTGTCCCTGGTCTTGCTGAGCTGGAGGAACTTGGCACCGTACAGTTGGGCAAACGCTTCCGTCCTCTTCGAGCCCCCAAAGTCTGGAGATATCACCACAGGATCCTTCAGGTCGAGCTTCTCCTTCACATAGTTCACCAGGCTGGGGATGGCTGACACGCTGTAGGTCGGAAAGGAGAACAGAGCCAAGCCTTCGGCAGAGTGGATGTCCACCGTGACCAGCCGCCGCACCCCCATGGAGCGCATGAGATGGGCTATGACCCCGAGGGTGACCCCCTCGCCGGGAAGGAACTCCTTGTCCTGGCGAGCGTACGCCAGGTACGGAACCACAGCGGTGACCTTCGCCCCTTCCTCGCTCAGTTGGTGCGCTGCCAGCAGCAGCTGAAAGAGATGCTGGTCTACCGGAGCGTGCGTGGATTGAATCAGCAACACACTCTTCCCCGAGACCTTCTCATTCAGGGTGAACTTCGACTCGCCATCAGGGAAGACCTTGAATTCGGCGCCCAGGAGAGAGAGTCCCAGCCTTTCGGCCACGGACCGTCCCAGCTCCTCCGAAGCCGGGCCAGCCAGGACCAGCTTTTCGGCCACGTGTCGCTCGAGTTGGCTCCGCTCTCATCTCTATTTAACGAGTTGGAGCCCGATTGGCCCCAAACCGAAGGGGAGAAAGCGTTAAGGACACGCGGCAGGGTACGGGGCCCGAACATTTGGACCAAATCTGCCCGGAATGCCATGAAGGAGTGATGCTGTACGACGCGCCGACGAAGAGGTACGGGTGCAAGAAGTGCGGTGCCTTCCTTACAAGAGATCAGCTTTCGGATGCCAGGTTCAAGGCGAGGACGCCAGAAGAAGACGAAAGGCGAAAACGCTCGAGGCAGCAAGCCGATTATCTCGAGTGGTGGCTGAGCGGAAACAAGGAGAAGTAATCCCAACCCTAGCGAGCGCACCCGACCGGGCGCCTAGCGTCGGCGCTGTCTGAAGAAGACGCCCAGCACCGTCCTGGTTCCTTCGCTCATGTCGAGGGACCCGACCTGAGCTTTACTGAACCACTTCGAAGCCGACGACTCCTTGCTGATCCTTAGCCTCCCTGAGACCGGCTCGGCGAGGTAGTCGATTAGGACATAGTGGTACTCCAGCCGGGAGGCACTGTCGAGATGCAAGTCTGTCTGGACGTCGATAAGCCCTTCGATCTTGACCTTCAGCCCGGTCTCCTCCAGGACTTCTCTTTCGGCTGCGGCCTGAGTGGTCTCCCCGAGCTCGACCAGCCCCCCGGGGAGTGCCCACTTGCCTTCGTTGGGAGGGTTGTTCCTCTTCACCAGTAGGACCTTGCCCCCGCTATGAACCACGGCGCCAGCGCCAACCAGCGGCCTTGACGGATACCTTCGGCTCTCCGACAACAGCGCCGCAGGGTCAGCACTCGTTTTAAGCCTGAGGCGGGCGGTGGCGCGCCGTGGTCAGAGTTGAGATGCTCGCTGTCGGGAAGGAACTGCTCATCGGGCGGACCCTCAATACGAACGCCCACTGGATCGGGAAGCGCTTGGCCAGGCTCGGGACCATGCTGAAGCAGGTGACCACCGTCGACGACGACCTCACCGAGATAGCCTCATCCTTCAGGGCCGTCACGGAAAGGGCACCGGATTTCCTCATCGTCGTGGGGGGGCTCGGCCCGACGCCTGACGACATGACTCTGAAGGGGGTCGCAGACGCCCTCGGCGTCGGACTTCGGATGAACGCGGGGGCATTGGGTCTGATGCGCGCGCACTATGCCAGACGGGGGATGGCCGACGTCGTGCTGACTCCGGCCAGGCTTAAGATGGCACGGCTCCCCGTAGGTGCGGAACCGGTAGTCAACGAGACGGGCACTGCGCCCGGGGTCAGGCTCGCCGCGGGGAAGACCACGGTCTTCTGCCTTCCCGGGGTCCCGGCCGAGATGCGCGGAATCTTCAGGAGAGCGGTGGAGCCGGAGATCAGGGCCAGGGTCGGGAAGCTCTACAGGAGGTACATCACGATGAAGCTGGAGGGGGTGCTGGAGTCAGCCTTCGCCCCAGTCATCGAGGAGGCGCTCAGGCGGCACCCGGAAGCGTACGTGAAGTCACACCCCAGGGGGCTAAGGGAAGGAGTCTCGCGGATGGAGCTCGACATAGCGGTGGTGGGCGAGTCCAAGGAGTGGACGGACAGGGAGGGGGCGGCCATCAGGGATGAAATGGAACGGGGTGTGGCCGGTCTGGGCGGCAGAGCCCGGGCCGTGCGGAAGCGCGGAGGGAGAGAAGGCCCGTGAACATCACTTTCGTCACAGGAACAGCAGGCTCAGGGAAGTCCCTCCTTACGGGGGCCCTGAAGAACTGGTTCGTGAACAGAGGGGAAGACGCGGTAGCGGTGAACCTCGACCCGGGGGTGATCGACCTCCCGTACGACCCCGATGTCGACATCAGAGACAGGATACAGCTCCAGTCGATAATGGAAGACTACGGGCTGGGACCAAACGGAGCCCTGATATTCGCCGCCGACCTGGTCGCGACAAAACTCTCCGAACTGCAAGACGAAATCGACTCGTTCAAGGCGGAGAACGTAATAGTCGACACGCCGGGTCAGACGGAGCTCTTCGCCTTCAGGGAGAGCGGCGAGTACATCGTCAGGGAGGTGAACGCGGATTCGAAGCTCCTCCTGTTTCTCGTCGACCCCCTTCTTGCGAGCACCCCGGCCAACTTCCTGTCGCTCGCGCTGCTCTCAGCGTCTGTGGGCCTGCGGCTTGGCATCCCCAAGATCACGGTGCTGACGAAGCGGGACATCGCCAAAGATGGGGTGAAAAGGATCACCGGATGGAGCCGGGACACGAAGGTGTTCGAGGACGCGCTCTCAGCGACGAAGAACGGGGAGCAGTATTCGCTGTACTCGGAGCTCTTCAGGAGCGTCCGCAGGCTCTCCTTCGGCGCAGACCTCTACCCGGTCTCTTCGACGACCCAGGAGGGGATGATCGCCCTCGTGGGCGAGATGACGAGGATAGCCAGGGGTGGTGAAGAGTTCACAGACTAGATCTTCTGAGGACGGCCTCCCTCGGCCCCGCCTCGTCGATCAGGATCCTGGTCAGCCTCCCGAGGGTTGTGGGTTTCTTGATAAAACGGCGCTCGTCGAGTTCGGGGAACGCCCTCCGGAATTCGTCACGGTTTTCCTCGAACGCTGTGAAGAACCTGACCCTGACGGTGCCGTCCAACTTCAGGATCTCGCGGTAGAGCTGGAAGCCGTTCATGTCTGGCATCTTCACGTCGAGGAGGGCGATGTCGTAGGCATGCCGCTTGAACCTCCTGAGCGCCTTCAGCGGGTCGTCGAAGACGTCGACGGTGAACCCCTGCCTTTCAAGCCCCTCCTTCACCGAGGCCAGGACGTCGGGTTCGTCGTCCACCAGAAGAGTCTTCGACCGCCCACGACCAGTTGATATCGACGTCTGAATCTGTTGCGAGACTAGGCATTCCGCCTGGTCAGACCCGTCAGGAGAGGAACCTCTGTATCACCCCGGCGAGCGCCTTCGGCTTCTCCAGGGGGAGCATGTGGCCGGAGTCCTTGACGAAGTAGAGCTCGGACCCCGCGATGTTCGCGTTGAGGTAGTGCGACCACTTCGGGGGGGTCATGCGGTCCTTGTCCCCGCAGACAACAAGAGTCCTTGCGGCTATCTTTGGGAGCGCCTGCCGCACGTCGAACCCGTCGCATGCGAGGTAGTCGTTCAGGAAGACCGGGAGGTTCGATACAGACAAGGCGGCCCTGGCCTCTCTGCCCATGCCGAGGTCGATCGAGTTGAAGCTCCAGGGGGTGATGGTCGACTCGATGGCCCGCATGGGGTCTCCGCCCAGACCGTTGATGATCTCGGGGGCGACCCCAAGCTTCGCCCCGGTGCTCACCAGAATCAGCCCTCCCAGGTCTTCCGGGTGTGTCAGGGCCAATGTGAGGGAGATGGCGCCCCCCATCGAATGGCCGCAGACCACGGGGGTCTCCAGCCGCGACTCGACGATGAAACCGTGAACGGCTTCGGCGTAATCCCCGACCGACTTGCAGGTGATTTCACCGCTGGGGTGGCCGGGGAGGTCGACGGCGATTGCCTTCGACCTGCCGGACAGGTATTGAATCGTCCTCTTCCAGAGGAGGCTGTTTCCTCCCGCGCCGTGGACGAAGATGATGTCCCGGGGCGAGTCGTGCGAAATGTAGGACAGCACACCCCGATCCGACCCCGGGCCGGATTTAACGCTGGTGGGCGAATTCGGGGACAAAGATAAAACACGAGGCTGGGCCGCAGTCGCAGAACGGGATTGGCCACGCAGGCTGGAGCCTTGAGGAAGATGATTGCGAGTGAGAAAATCGTGGTTGCACCCGGCGTTTTCAGCCCTGCGGTGGCCAAGCAGGCGGAGAAGCTCGGGTTCAGAGCGCTCTACTTCTCGGGGGCCGGCTTCTCCAACTTTCTCGCGCTCCCTGACTTGGGGATAACCACGCTCACGGAGGTCTCGCGGGCGGCGCGGCAGGTGACTTCGAGGGTGAAGGTCCCCCTCATCGTCGACACTGACACTGGGTTCGGGGAAGCCCTGAACGTCGCACGGACGGTAGAAGAAATGCGGGGAGCAGGGGCGGCGGCGATCCACATCGAAGACCAGGTGCTGCCGAAGAGGTGCGGCCACCTCGAAGGGAAAGAGGTGGTGGAGGTAGACGAGATGGTAAAGAAGCTCATCTCGGCGAAGGATGCGGCCGGGGGAGAACTCCTGATCATTGCGAGAACGGACGCCCGGGCGGTTGAGGGCATCGACTCCGCCATCGAAAGGGCGAGGGTGTACACCAGGGCAGGGGCGGACATGATCTTCCCTGAGGCGCTGGAAAGCAGGGATGAGTTCGCGGAATTCAGGAAGAAGGTCGGCCTGCCGCTGATGGCTAATATGACCGAGTTCGGAAAGAGCCCGTACATGTCCGCTGAGGAGTTCGAGAGGCTGGGGTACCAGGTGGTTATCTTCCCTGTGACCGCGTTCCGGGCGATGATGAAGGCAGTCAAAGACGCGCTCACTGAACTGAAGGATAAGGGGACGCAGAAGGGGATGCTCGGTTCGCTCATGACGCGAAAGGAGTTCTACGAACTCATCGACTACTACAGGTACGAGGAAGCCGACGGCCGCGCGCTGCAGGCCGCCAGGCAGCTGAGGGAGGGGAAGAAATGACGGAAGCCGGGGAGCCCATCAGGGTGCCCAAGGGACTCGCAGGCGTCGCGATTACGGACACCAAAATAGGCAAGAGCGCAAGCGACGGCTCCCTCATCTACCGGGGGTATCCCATCTCGGAGCTTGCAGCCAGCGCCAGTTTTGAGGAGACGGCGTATCTGATCCTCAAGGGGAGGCTGCCGACGACCCCCGAACTCGGAACGTTCACCAGAGAGCTACGGCGCAGAGCCAAGGTCGACCGGAAGGTCTTCGATATCATGAGGCAGCTCGGGGAGGACGCCCACCCCATCGATGTGATCAGGACCTCGGTCTCGGCCCTCGGGAGCGTCGACAGGGAGGGACAGACAGAGGGGAAGGAGATGTCGATCGAAGCGAAGATGTCGGTGCTGGCGGCAAACTGCCTCAGAGTGCCGAGGGGGGAAACGCCGAGGCTGCCCAAGGCAGGGCTCAGCTTCTCTGACGACCTTCTGCAGATGCTGACCACCAGGAAGGCGACCGAGTATGAGCGGTGGGTGTTCGAGAGGGTCCTCATCTTCTATATGGAGCACGACCTGAACGCGTCCTCGTTCACCGTCAGGGTCGTAGCGTCCACCCTCGCAGACCCCTATGCGGCCGCGGCGGCCGGGATGGCTTCCCTGAAAGGCCCGCTTCATGGCGGCGCCAACGAGGCCGCCATGGGGATGCTCTTGGAGGTGAAGGACCCGCCGAAAGCGAAGGAGTTCCTCTCGGAGTCGTTCAGGGACGGGAGGAAGGTGATGGGGTTCGGGCACCGAGTCTACAAGCAGTTCGACCCCCGGGCGCGGCTCTGCAAGGGGTACCTCAAGGAGATGCTGAACAGGCGGGGCGGGGACGACATGCTCTACAGGCTCTGTGACACCATCGAACAGGAGATGTGGGAAGCAAAGAAGATTCCCGCCAACCTCGACTTCTACGCCGCCCCCATCTTCTACCTCCTCGGAATCGACGTCCCGCTCTACACCCCAATCTTCGCGGCAAGCAGGGTCTTCGGATGGATGGCGCATTATAACGAACAGGTCGAGGAGAACAAGTTGATCCGTCCGGACGCCGTCTACGTGGGTCCGACCGGGCTCAGGTATGTGCCCATCGAGAAGAGATAGCCCCTAGCGGGCCAGCTTGGCGGCTGCAGCCTCCACCGTCATCTTCCCCTCCAGCACCAGCTGCGCGAGGGCAGCTATGCGGGTCTGAGATGCGGCAGCCAGCCTCTCCATGGCGGCCCCCCGGGCTGTTTCGACGATCATGCCTCTGATGCTCCTGAGCTTCAGGTCGGGGCTCCCGGCAGCGAATCCGGACCTGACCTTCTCGATCGCGCTCTGCAGCGCCTCCACCCCCTCACCAGAGAGGGCCGACACCCTCAGGACCGGTGGGGAACGGGGGCTCCCTCTGAAGAGGGAGAGGAGGCTCACCATCATGAGGTCAGCCCCTTCAAGGTCGGACTTGTTGACCACATAGATGTCTCCCACCTCCATGAGGCCCGCCTTCGAGACCTGTATGTCATCCCCAAGCCCCGGCATCAGAACCACAAGGACCGCATGCGAAACCCCCACAACTTCGATGTCGGACTGCCCGATGCCTACGGTCTCCAGTAGGATGATGTCGAACCCGGCGGCGTCCATGAGCCGGATGACCTGAGCCGTTGCCCTCGAAAGACCTCCCGACCACCCCCTCGACGCCATGCTCCGTATGAACACGCCTCCGTCGTCGGCGTGCCCCGTCATTCGGATCCTGTCCCCCAGGAGCGCCCCCCCTGTTATCGGGCTGGTGGGGTCCACGGCGATGACCCCCACCCTCAGTCTCTTGCTACGGTAGGCACCGATCAGCCGGTCCACGAGGCTGCTCTTGCCGGTCCCGGGCGGGCCCGTAATCCCGACCACGAACGAACGTCCCGGAGGACCCAGCAGGGCCAGCAGGTTCGCCCCCTCCGAAGGGGCGTTCTCTGCCATGGTGATCCCCTTTGCCAGCGCCACCCTGTCCCCCTTCTTGATGGCTGCCGCGAGCCGTGTGAGCTGCACTACTCGGCGGCCGGCCCGCGCCCTTTTTATTGGTTAGAGGGGATGTTTATCTCCAGGCCGGGCCGCGGCTAACCACGTTGCTCAGGGACAGCAGGGACCCGTATTGGAAGAAGAAGGCGAAGGCCATCGTTGAAAGAAGGGCCGAGGCGGGCACGCTCTTCGACAAGAAGGCTGCGGAGAACCTCCGGCGAGGCCTCAAGCAGTGGGAGGAGACCGTCTACAGGCAGTGGGCTGAGAAGTCGCCCGATACCCGCGGGGACTACCAGACCGCATCGGGAATCCCGCTGAAGCCGCTCTACACCCCGGCAGATGTCGCAGACGCTGACTATTCCGACCAGGGGTACCCCGGGGTCTACCCATACCTCAGAGGGGTCTACCCGAACATGTACAGGGGGAGAAACTGGACGATGAGGATGTTCTCCGGGTTCGGGACCCCGGAGGACACCAACCGGAGGCTCAAGCTCCTTCTTGACCACGGCGAGACCGGCCTCAGCGTCGCCTTCGACATGCCGACGCTCTACGGGTATGACTGCGACCATCCGAAGGCCCGCGGCGAGGTCGGGCGGTGCGGGGTCAACGTCTCCTCGCTGAAGGACATGGAGGTGATCTTCGACGGCATACCCCTGGGGAAGGTGAGCACGTCGATGACTATCAACGCGCCGGCGACGGTCCTCACCTGCATGTACGCCGGAGTGGCGAAGAGGCAGGGGGTCCCCATGGAGAGGCTGAGAGGGACGGTGCAGGCGGACATGCTGAAAGAGTACATCGCCCAGAAGGAGTGGGTCTACCCGCCCGAAGCGCACCTCAGGCTGGTCAGGGACCTGATGGTCTTCTGCACGAAAGAGATGCCGCTCTGGAACTACATCAGCGTAAGCGGGTACCATATCCGGGAAGCGGGGTCGAGCGCGGTCCAGGAGCTGGCGTTCACTCTGGCCGACGGCTTCGGATATGTGGAACTCGGGCTGGAGGCAGGGCTGAAGGTGGAGCAGTTCGCGCCGCGGCTGAGCTTCTTCTTCAACTCGACCATGGACTTCTTCGAGGAGGTCGCGAAGTTCAGGGCCGCGAGGAGGATCTGGGCCAGGGTGCTCAGCGAGAAGTACGGCGTCAAGGACAAGAGGAGCCTGCTGATGAGGTTCCACACCCAGACCTCTGGAGCCTCGCTGACCTGGCAGCAGCCGCTGAACAACGCCGTGAGAACCGCCATCGAAGCGCTGGCTGCGGTCCTGGGCGGGACCCAGTCACTGCACACGAACTCCTATGACGAAGCGTGGGCCCTTCCTACGGAACAGGCGGTCGAAGTGGCGCTACGGACCCAGCAGATCATCGCCGAAGAGACAGGGGTGCCGAGCGTGATCGACCCCCTCGGAGGCTCGTACTACGTCGAGTGGCTGACGGAACAGATGGAGGAGGAGGCGTTCAAGTACTTCGACAGGATTGAGGCCGCCGGAGGGCTGCTCAAGGCGATAAAGACAGGCTACCTCCAGAGGGAGATAGCGGAGAACTCCTACAGACTGTCGAAGAGGGTCGAGGAGGGGAAGGACAACATAGTGGGAGTCAACAAGTACTCGAAGCCCGAGAAGGAGCCCTTAGAGTTCTTGAAGATCGACTTCAAGGCGCAGAGGAGCCAGGTGAAGAGGCTGGCGAAGGTCAAGCGAGAGAGAGACCAGGCGAAGGTCAGGGCTTCCCTGGCGAAGCTGGAGAAGGCATTCGGGGACGAGGGCGCGAACTCGATCTATCCCATGCTCGAGGCTGTCACCCGGTACGCCACCCTCGGCGAGGTGATGGACGTCGGAAGAAAAGTGTGGGGCGCTTTTAGGGAACCCATGCTTCTCTAGCAGCGTGGCCCCATCCTCCCCAGGCAGCAAAGGTTTTGAAGGCGCCGGGGTCCCGCTTTTGCACACATGGCCAAGAGGACAGAAGCCGTTCAGGAGAAGGTCAGGATTCTGGTTGCAAAACCTGGGCTCGATGGGCACGACAGAGGAGTGCTCGTGCTGGCTAGGGCGTTCCGAGACGCAGGGATGGAGGTCATCTACAGCGGGCTCCTCCCCACACCCGAGCAGGTGGCCCAGATGGCCATCGATGAGGACGTGGACGTTGTGGCGCTTTCGCTCCTCAACGGCGCCCACATGACGGCGTTCCCCAAGGTGAAGAAGCTCCTTGACAAGATGGGGGGGAAGGACATAGTCGTGGTCGGCGGGGGCATCATCCCCGAAGAGGACAAGCCCAGACTCCTGAAGCTCGGGATCACCGGACTCTATGGTCCGGGGACCTCCTTCGAGGAGATAATAGAACACGTAAGAGGGAGAGTCCGAAAAGAGAGGTCGAAGGAGTAGAGTGGGATGCAAGAGCAAGACGAATTCATGAACCTCTCGAAGATGAACTTCGACACCTCAGAAGAACAGACATTGCTGCTGGAGCAGGTGGACAGGGCCTGCAGGGAGTTCCGCCCCGTAGAGGACAAATTCTACCTTGAGCACAGGATAAACGACCAGATCAAGCCGTTCTTCGCGAAGGCCCACCTCCTGGGCCTCCCCACGTCTCGGAAGTATGGGGACGGGCAGGGGGCGGACATGGTGACCTATGCCCTGGCAGTGGAACGGATCGGGAGGGAGGGGACCGGGGTAAGGACGTTCTTCTCCGTCCACATGGCCCTGGGGCAGATGACTATTCAGCACTGGGGGACCGAGGAACAGAAGGCCAGGTTCCTCCCGCCGGCGACGAGGGGGGACGCCGTGCTCGCCTTCGGGCTTACCGAACCGAACGCGGGGAGCGACCCCGCCGCCCTCACAACCTACTTTGAGGAGAAGGGAGGCAGGTACTACCTCACCGGCCAGAAGATGTGGATATCGCTCGGGTCTACGGCGAAGTACGTCCTGGTGTTCGCCTACCCCAAGGGGAAGAGGGACGGGATGTGCGGGTTCATCATGGACACCTCCACCCCCGGCTACAAGGCCGAGATAATCCCCCACAAGCTCGGGCTCCCGACCGCAGACACTTCGACCGTCTACCTTGACAAGGCGGAGGTCGTGAAGGAGGACATGCTGGGTCCGCCGGGCAAAGGGATGTCGGTGGCGCTCTCGGGGCTGATGAACGGGAGACTGAGCGTGGCCGCGGGGTGCGTGGGGGTCATACAGGACTGCCTCGACGAGGCGGTCAGGTACGCGGGGGTGAGGTTCCAGCACGGCAAGCTCATCGGGAAGCACCAGCTAGTCCAGCGGCACATCGGGCTGATGGCCATGAACCTGGACGCGGCGAAGCTCCTTCTGCTCAAAGCGGCCTTCATCAAGCAGAAGTACGAGGAGGACCCGAAAAACACCCAGCTCCGGGAAGCTACCGACCTCGCCTGCACCAAGGCGAAATACTTCGCTTCGAACGCTTCATTCGACGCCGCCAGCAGAGCGGTCCAGGTCTTCGGGGCCAACGGCTACTCGCTGGAGAACAGGCCTGCGAGGCACCTGGCGGACAGCAGGGTCACGATGATCTACGAGGGGGCCAACGAGATACTGGAGCAGAAGATGGCGCTGGGCTCCCTGGGGAAGAGCTTCGAAGCATATTCGTGAAATCGACAGAGGAGAGGGTCCTGAGGAAGAGTCTGCTGGCGCTTTCAGTGGCAGCAGTGGTGGTAGTCGCCGCCTTCGCAGCCTATGAGGCGTATCTCCCCAGTGGCCAGAACACTCCGTGTGTGGCGGTTCAAGGGAGCGCCCCTGTCAGGACCCAGACCGCCAAGATGAACCTGGGGGGCGTGACCGAGTACAAGCTTCCGGGGGTTGACCGCTGGCCCAACGCTGTCACGAACGCCTCCGATGGCACTGTCTGGTTCGCTGAGCAGGCAGTCCCGGGCGTAGGCCACCTCTACCCCAGCAACGGGACTGTCGTGGAGTACCCATGGCCGGACTACCCCGCCCCCCTCCCCCCTGACTGCATCCCGTCCGTCAGCTCGACTGGAATAGCGATCTGGCAGGGGCGGGTCTGGGCGTCCGACCAGTTCGGCAGCCTGATCCAGGGGGTCAATCCAAGAGACGGGGCAGTGGTGACCCTCAACGTCACGGCGAAGGCGCCAAACCCATATTGGCTCGCGGTCGGCCCCGACGGATACCTCTGGTTCACCTCGTACAACATCCCTCCGGCGCCTGGGGCGCTGGGCCGCGTCGCCCCGAACATGACAGTTGAGGCGGTCAAGCTCCTGGGGCTCGGGGCATACGAGCCCCTTCAGATCGAGTTCGTCAACTCGACCCTCGCATACATCGCCACCATCAACCTGTCGACCAACTCCACCACCCATTCTTGCAACTGCGACGGCCACATCTACTCGTTCGACCCTGCCTCGGTCACGTCAGAAGTGACCCCGACCCTGGTGGGTGGGAATTTCAGGATCGTAGAGCCGACGAGCGTCACCTACTCAGACGGGGCGGTCTGGGTCACCCAGCACGACGCATCGAGCATTCAGATGTACAACCTGACAGCCATGACGTGGACCACCTATCCTACGTCGGTAGTGCCCTGGCTCAGCGTCACCCTCCCCTACGTAGTCGAGGCTGCGAACGGCAACATCTGGTTCAACGAGCACTATGCGAACAAGATTGCCCTCCTCAACCCGGCTTCCGGGACCCTCACGGAGTACAGCGAGTCGGATCCGCCCGCTTCGAACTACTCGGAGATACAGAACGACGAATCGATATCGCTGGGGGACGGCGGGCTCTGGTTCACATCCATGTCAGGGAACTACGTGGGTTTCGTGAACGAGTCGTACACCCCAGGGTTCGGGGTAGCGGTCTCGGGGACCAACAGGGCGGCCGTTGTGGCTGGCGGAAACGCGTCTTTCTCCCTCGTCATCACGGGGTCCCGACCCGTCCCCATGAACGTGAGCGTCTCGGATTCGGAGAGCCACACCTCAATCCCGGCAGCGATCAGGGTCGCCCCTTCTGTCTCGACGGTGCCGGCCGGATCTTCCCCGTACAGCCTCGGAGTGAACGTCGACGTCGGTTCGAGTGTGCCCCCCGGGAGGTACACCGTGCTCGTGACCGTGACAGACGGCCTGACCCAGGAGTCCTCGTACGTCTTCGTCACGGTGACCTAGACGCGACCGTGGGCTTCGCGCGGGTGGCCTGGTCTGCTTCGCTGGAGTCCGTAACGCTCATCTGAGGAGTGAAAACGCGAGGAGGAAGGCGGCGGCAGCCAGGACGCTGGCCACGACCCCCTTAAGAATCGACTCGAGCCTTGCAGCGATCGCAGATGGACCGCCATCCTGGCTCCTGAGCTCCCTGTAGGGCCTGGAGGCATTGATCTCGACGTAGGCTGTGAAGAAGCCGAAGAGTCCTGCGGCCAGCGAATCTACGCCCAGCGTGTTGGTCTGGGCGGCGTATCCTACCAGGACTGGGAGGAGCCCCCACGAGGCGGCGAACCAGAAGTCTGTGTGGAAGGTCCCGCCGAACCACTCCAGGTTGTAGGAGAGGAGGAAGAAGAGCTCCAGCGCTCCCAGCGGCAGGAGGAGAATCGCGTAGCTCAGCGCGTAGAAGAGGCCGACCGCCAGGCCCGGTATGAGGCCCGACATCGCAAGCAGAGCGAGCTGGGACTTCGTAAGGAGTCCACCCCAGGGCCTGTTTGACCCCATGGCATCCAGGGAGTGGGCAGCGACCCCGACTTCGAGGAGATAGACCGCGAACATCCCCGCCATCCTATCGTAGTGGACGACGGGGGCGAGAAGAGAGCCGATCAGCACATAGCACCCGTTCATGAGCGTATACGGGTAGAAGCTGAGCCCCACCAGCAGCCTGAACCTTCTCGGGCCGAACCGGGGAACCCACCATTCGTTTGCCCTCGTGTGGTCGACTTCGCCCAAGATTCATGCCCTCACCCCCGCTCGATTATTGAATTGTTGCGGCCGGGCGAGGAACGGACATAAAAGGCGGGCGCGCCGTCTCGTCCAGTGGTTTCCGAAGAAGTGGGGGAGACGCACGGCACGGCTCTGCGGCTTTTCCACGGACTCGCCGGTTCGTATGACACCGCGGTGGACTACGCCACCCTGTTCCAGGACAGGTATTGGAAGCTCTGGGCCATGCGGCGCCTTGGGGCCGGGAGGGGAGGTTTCATCCTGGACGTGGGGTGCGGCACCCTCCTGCTTGAGGAGCGGCTGACGGGCTCGCGCAGGAAGTTCGTCGGAGTCGACCTCAGCAGGGAGATGATAACGGTCGGGCGCGAGAAGCGGCTGCGCAACACCGCGCTGATGGTGAATGGGGATGCAGAATCGCTCCCCTTCCCCGACGCTTCGTTCGGCTCGGTCGTCAGCTGCTACGTCGCGAAATACGTCAGGACCTCGAAGTTCGCCGAAGAGCTCGGTCGGGTCACCAGGGCAGGAGGAGTGGTGGCGCTTTACGATTTCGCGCGACCGAGGGGGGTGCTCGCTCCGTTCCTCGGACTCTACATCCAGGGCGGGCTCCGCTGGGCAGGGCTCCTTCTACGTTTCGCCAGGCGCAGCTCTGCGTACACCTACGAGAACCTCCCGGCCATCATCGATGGATCTTCGTGGGACGAGGAGATCGTGGGCGCCATGGAGAACAATGGATTCCGAACCATCGCGACCGAGAGGTTGACGGGAGGGACGGTCTTTGCCTACTGCGGGCAGAAGGGGGGCAGCCCTTAGATAGACGAGCGGGAACCAGTCCCATGATGCGCCGATGAAGTGGGTCACGCGGGAGCATGCGAAGGTGGACAGGATAGCCTGCCCTTGGCTCATCAAGAGGTTCGTCGATCCGGGTGCGGAGTTCCTCTTCGTCCCCGCCGACAGGGTGGCTGCGGTGGCGAAGGAGGAGGAGGCCATCCCATTCGACGCGGCCGGAGCCGAACTGACGCACTACAAGGAAGGGGGGAGAGATTATGTCAGCTTCGACGCGATTGTCAGGAAGTACGGGCTCAGGGACCGGGCGCTCCTGGAGCTGGCTAAGATAGTCCGGGGGGCGGATTCCAAGATTCCAGACGCGCCCCGTGAATCGGCCGGCCTGGAGGCGGCAGCCGCAGGGTTCAGGCTTGTAGCCCGAGACGACTTCGAGAACATGAGGATCCAGTTCCCCCTGTACGACGCCCTCTACGAATACTGCAAGGCTAGCCTCAGCGGAGCCGTGAAACTGGAGCACTCGAAGCCCGGAAGTTGAGCGAGAACTCGGTCCGTCCGCCTGGGCCGCGGCTGATATATCTCGCAAAAGGGGTACGCGTGTTCGTATCGGGCCTCCTCAGCATTGTCCTCCCCTTCTACCTGACGATCCTTGGTTATGGGGGGCTCTTCCTGGGCCTGGCTCTTGCAGCCATCCTCGCCGGGAACGCGTTCTCCAACATCGCCGTGATGTATCTGGACGCGTCGGTCGGAAGGAGGCGGCTTCTGCAGTCATTCAGCCTCTTGATGGTCCTCGCCGGGGCGGTGCTTGCTCTGACCACCTCGGCCTTGCTGATCATCTTCGCCTGCTTCGTCGGAAACATCAGCAGCACCGGCACCGAGGCGGGGCCGTTCCAGTCGATCGAGGCTGGGACCCTCCCCGACCTCGCGCCCGCTGGAGCGTCGGTGAAGGCGTTCGGGAAATACAACCTAATCGGATATAGCTCGGCCGCCCTGGGGCAGCTCGCTTCTGCTGGCCCCGGGGCGCTCGGGAACAGCCACCTCGCGTTCCAGGCGGTCTTCGTGGGGTTCGGCCTCGCCGGAGCTGTCCTCTTCGGAGTCTACAGCAGGACTCGCGGGCTGAACTCGGGGCACGCGGTCAGGCCCGGGCTTGCGAATCTGGGTCCCGGCGCCCGGAGGGACGTGACCCGGCTCTCCGCTCTTTTCTCCCTGGACGCCCTCGGGGGTGTCTTCGTCACAACGTATCTCCTCTCGATCTGGTTTCATTCGACCTACGGGTTGAAGCTCGAGGCTCTTGGAAGCATCTTCTTCGTCGCAAGCGTCGCCGCTGCGGCGTCGACCTATGGCGCCTCGGTGATCTCGCTCAGAATCGGGAACTTGAGAACAATGGTCTACACCCACCTGGTCTCGAGCGGGCTGCTTATCATGATGGGGCTTGCCGGCTCTCTCGCCCTCGCCGTCATCTTCCTGTTCCTCAGGCAGAGCCTTTCACAGATGGACGTCCCCACTCGCCAGGCGCTGATGACAGAGATGTTCCAGCGCGAGGAGCGGGTGCAGGCCTACGCCGTGACCAACATTGCCAGGAGCACGGGGTCTTTCGTGGGTGGGCCCGTTGCGGCGGGGATCCTCGGCCTCGAAGCGGTCGCTGCTGTACCTTTCGTAGGAGGGGGAGTCAAGATCGCCTACGACCTCCTCACCTTCGCCAGCTATCGCAAGAAGTACCGCTGAGAGTGGCCGCAGATTCCTGTGCAGATGTGTTGAAGCGGTGGTCCGCTTCCTGGAGCAGGCCCGGCAGCCTCATGCGGCTCTGCCAGAAGCGGCGTCGAACTCCCATCCGGGGATGAAGTCGGGAGCCCTTCGCGCTCCGAACCCTTCGAGCATGCCGGCGGAACGGAGCTCGTCGACGACCATGGCAGAGTATGACGGAGCGCCGGTCGCCCCGGGAGAGTTGAAGTTGATGATGTGGGCGGAGGCCTCGCCCTTGAGGAGCAGGGCTTCGGGGACGAACCCCGAGGAGTCGACCACAGAGCTCCTGACACCAAACACTGCCCGTCGCCGCAACATCCCAGCGCTCAGTCCGGGAACGAACTTCTTCACCCTGTCGCACATCGCCGACTTCGACAGGGAGCTCCTCCACTCGCCTGCGAGCAGGGAGAGGAAGCCGCGGTTCGCCAGGAGCTTGGCCTTGGGGACCACCGGTCGCCGCAGGAACGCCCCCAGTTCCGCCAGGCCGACTCCGGAGTAGACATACGGCCCAGGCACGGCCACGGCGTTCGGCCCAATCTGCCTCGAACCGTCGGCCCGGACGACGAAGTGGGGGTCCAGGAACGGATACTGAGGGAACCTGGGAGGCCTGTAGATGTTCGAATTTACCCTCAGGGCGAAGGGCTCATCGACCACCCAGTACTCCCCCCTGAAGTTGAGGGCCGCGTACTCCCGGGCCAGCCCAAGCGCATGGGCGATCTCGAGCGCACCGCCCCCCGCGGCGTTGAGGAGCAGCCTGCAGGAAAGAGTCTGCACCCCCGCGGCCGACCGCAGTCGGACTTCGCCGTCCCTCCCCTGCTGAAGCGAGGAGACCCGGCACCCACCGAGGAATCTGACCCCTCTGGATATGACTACCCTCCACAGGTGGCGTGTGAACGCGCCGAAGTCAACGGAGACGTCTGTCTTCGACAGGAGACCCGCCCTGCATCTCACCTCCGGTTCTCGAGAACGGACCGCCCTCCCGTCAAGGAGCTCGATCTCGGAATCTTCCATCCCGTTCTCCACCCCCCAGTCACCGTACTTTGCGAGCGTTCGGATCTCGTTCTCGTCGACTGCCACGTTGATGGTCCCGACGGGCTTCCAGGGCAAGCCCCCGTCTTTCGCGAGCCGCTCCCACAACGGATGGGAGAGCAGGGAGGTCTTGGCGAACACCTTCTTCTTCCTCGGGTCGAGATAGAACGGCCTGTGGATAACGCCGGTGTTCCGAGAAGAGGTGTGCGCCCCTGGAGCCTGGGCGAGGTCGGCCAGGGCTATCTTGCAGTCGTAGAGGCTGGAGAGCCAGTACGAAAGCGTGACCCCCAGGACTCCGGCACCGACGACAAGGATGTCCGCCCGCTCTGAACTCGCCATCGTCTCTGCCGTCGCACGACGGGCTAGACGCCCGTCGTCCTAGACTCCCTTGAGGTACCCGTTGGATTCGAGCCAGCTGGCGTGGGCGCTGATGTACCTCCAGATGATGTCAGCCTTGCTGTTGTCGAAGTCCCATGGTGCGACCAGGACGATGTCTCCTTCTCGGATCCACATCCGCCGCTTGAGCTTCCCCCTGATCCTGCATTTGCGGGTGGCGCCATCCGTGCACTTCACGATGACCTGGTCTCCTCCGGTCATCTTGACCGCCTTCCCCAGGATCTCTCCCTGCTGGGGCATTACCAGCTCCTTCAGGTTCGCCTCGCTGAGGACCTTTCTCTTGCCCACGCTACTTCACCCCGCGCCGACAGCAGGCGGATATTAACGATATCGCCGAAAGTGCCTCGGATTACCCATGCGTCTTCCCCGCTGGTGGCGCCAGGGCCTCGGCCCGCGCGAAGAGAGGGTCGGCCCGGCCGGAGCTCTCGAGTCCTCCTCTCGCAGGGGCTTGATGGGGGCGGTCGCCCTGGCGACGATCCGAGCGAAGTCCGGAGACTCGTCCCTGCTGACGAAGGTGTACGAGCTCCCGATGTCCCCGGCCCGGGCGGTCCTCCCCACCCTGTGGAAGTAGACTGTGGGGTCTTCGGGGACGTCATAGTTGACCACGCAGTCGACCTGCCTGACGTCGATTCCCCTGCTGGCCACGTCGGTGGCGACGAGGACGTCCGCCTTCCCTGTCCTGAAAAGCCCCATCGAGCGGTCGCGCTGGTTCTGGGTCAGATCCCCATGAAGGGAAACGACGGTGTGGAACCTCCTCTCCAGCTCCTTCGCCAGCCTGATGGCGCCGCGCCTGGTCCTGCAGAACACCACTGCGCTCTTCCTGTTCTCCTTGGCAAGGACGTCCAGGAGGAGCTCGAGCTTCTGGTCCCTCTCCACCCTGGCGTAGAACTGCTCCAGGGTCGCAGGAGACATCTCGTCCAGATCCACCATGAGCTTGACCGGCTCGGGCATGTACCTGTGAGAAAGCTGCACAATCCCCTTCGGCATGGTGGCCGAGAACAGGGCCATCTGCCGCCCGGGCGGAGTCTTCGCGAGAATGTAGTCCACGTCGTCGATGAACCCCATGTCCAACATCACATCAGCCTCGTCGATGACGACGAACCTCACGGAGTCAAGCTTCAGGGTCCCGCGCCTGAGATGGTCGATGACCCTGCCTGGGGTCCCCACGATGATGTGGGCCCCGCGTCGCAACTCGTCGAGCTGGATGTTCATCGACTGGCCGCCGTAGATGGTGACGACGCGGATTCCGGTGTAGGCCCCGATCTTCTGGAGCTCGAGGGTTATCTGGACAGCCAGCTCCCTCGTTGGCGCGAGGACGAGCCCCTGTACCCATGGGAGATTCTCCCGTATCGACTGCACCAACGGTATCCCGAACGCCAGAGTCTTGCCTGAACCTGCCTTCGCCTGGCCTATGACGTGCTTCCCTTCGAGGAGGGGGGTGATTGCCTGCTCCTGTATCGGGAATGGCCGCAGATATCCGGCAGAGGACACCCCCTTCTTCACTGCGGGTTCGAGCCCCAGGTCATCGAAGCTGTTCAAGCTAGTGCGTCCTCACGAACCCGCATGGCATCTCACGAATCAGTCTTCTCATTGATGGTTCCGTGCACGGGAAAAGCAGGTGCGGCCGGCTCCGCCGAGTATTTAAGACTCGGGCGCGTCATTTCGCCAGCTGACCTCGACCGGGGCGTTCAGTAGCGGATAAGAACCACCCCCCGAGGGCTCGGTCGCCGTGGAGAAGACACCTGTCCGTCCTCAGAGCTTCACGAAGGCGTGCCCTGAATGCGGTGCGCGAGAGCCCCTCTACAGAACGCCCAGGGGACTCAGGTGCGCCGATTGCGTAAAGCGCCTTGACTCCGCCGGTTTGAGCTTCAGATAGCCGGGCCATTCCTCTCCTGTTCTGCAAGTCAGAACACTCAATCAACCAGAAGATAGATGCAAAATCATGAATTGCCACGGCGCATCACCCCGTCAAAGATGCTTTCAGACACACTGGTCGCGGCGTCGGTGCTGATCTGGCTCCCGTCCTACTTCAACATCGCGCTTCTCGGCTGGGGGCTGTGGCTGACGCGCAGGCTGGACCCTGACCCTTCAAGACCCCAGAAAGATCCAAAGAGGTTCATCGTCCAGATCTGCACGAGTGGGAGGGCGCCAAAGAGCGTCAACGCGATAATAAAGACCGTGCGCTCCTATGAGCTGAGGTTCCCGTACGAGAGCTGGGTGGTTATCGAGGAATACGACAAGAACACCTATGATGCAGACAGAGTGGTCATGGTCCCTTCCGATTTCGTTACGCCAAAGCGAAGCGGGGCCAAGGCGCGGGCACTCGAGTATGCGCGGCAGGTCAGAATCCGCGAGGGGATTGAGGATGAAGCGACCAAGATACTATTCCTCGATGACGACAGTTTCCCCGAAAAGGGGTACCTCGAGTATGCGTTCCATGCCCCCGTGGAGATAGCCCATGGCTACATCCGGACTGACAGGGGGTACGGCACCAACCTCCTCACTTCGGTCGCAGACAACTTCCGGGTCACGGACTGCATAGCCACCTGCCCGACGTTCTCCACCATTGGGAAACCAAAGCTAATCCACGGAGAGGGGCTCGTGGCAAAAGGGAACGTAGAGAGGGAGATCACCTGGGACCATGGAGGGGCAGCGAGCCTGGGAGAGGACCTGATGTTCGGGACCAGAGCCTCGCACAGGTTCACCTATGGCTTCATCCCTCACAGCGTCCACATCGCTTCTCCATTCACCGTCCGTGATCTGTACAGGCAGAGGAGGCGCTGGCTGTGGGGGAGCCTCAAGTCCCTCCCGCTCCTTTCAAGGTCAGAGCGATCGTTCGTGCTAGCTCGGCTGTACTGCGGGTTCATGGCCGTTCCGTCGATCGGCCTTACCCTCTACGGCCTGTCGGTGGGGGCAAGGTGGCCTCTGCCGTTGGAGGCGGCCTTCTCATGCGGTACGGTGGCGTTCCTGGGATATTACGCTCTGGGCGCCTGGCTGAACACTCACAGTCATGAGAGGGTCATCCAGACGTTGGTGCTGGCCATCCAGGCAGCTGTCATGGAGGCGCCTGTCCTGATCTTCTCCCTGATGCGAAAGCCGAAGACCTTTGAAGTTATCCAGAAGGAATAGGCGCCCTGGCCGGGACTTTCGTCTCGGCGATTTCGAACCCGGGTCGCTGCCGCTCTGCCGAAGGGTGCTTCGTTGACAGGGCAGCATACTGACCTCTATACGACCAGGGCACCTGAGAAGGCCGCGCTTCAAGGGGGTTTTAAGGTTCACATGCGCATGTAGTAGTCGTCCCCGGTCGTGTGCAAGGGCGCCGGCCCCCTCTTGTGCGTCTTCCCGCATCTCTCCAGGTGCCTCTTGTACTTCTTGGGGCTGATGAGCTTGCCGCATTTGGGGCAGGTAGGCATTGCCGATTTCGCGCCGTCTGCCTAGTTACGCTTTTCCGAAGGCGGGGAGAGGGAGTCCCTGAGATGAGAAGTGAAGGGGGGCCGAGGCGATGCGGCTGGGCCGGTCTTTCAGACCCGCTGTATCTCGACTACCACGACAGGGAGTGGGGGGTGCCGGTCCACGATGACAGGGCCCTCTTCGAGTTCCTGGTCCTGGAAGGAGCCCAGGCGGGGCTCAGCTGGGGGACCATCCTGAGGAAGAGGGAACACTTCAGGCGCGCCTTCGAAGGCTTCAATCCGGGGAGGGTCGCAGGATACGGCAAGAAGAAGGTCGAGCAGCTTCTCGGGGATCCAGGAATAGTCCGGAACAGGCTGAAGGTGGAGTCGGCAATCCGCAACGCCAAGGCGTTCGTGGATGTCCAGAGGGAGTTCGGGAGTTTCGACTCATACGTCTGGAAGTTCGTGGGGGGAAAGACGAAGGTGAACCATTGGCGGACTCTAGGGGAGGTACCGGCGACCACCCCAGAGTCAGAAGCGATGAGCAGGGACCTGCTGAAGCGGGGCTTCAGATTCGTCGGTCCGACCATATGCTATGCGCACATGCAGGCGACAGGGATGGTCAACGACCACATCATCGGGTGCTTCCGCTACAGGGAACTGGCTTCGAGGGGCTAGATCAGCCGGAGGCTCTTCAGGCCTCCGATGATGCGCTCTGCGTCCGCCTTCTGCAGCGGGAGGAATGGCGCCCTGGGCCCGCCGCACTCGACCCCCCTTTCTCTGAGGATAGCATAGTAGGAAGGGATGGGGCCTGGCTTGACCAGTTCTTTCACCCTCTGGATCAGGGCTTGTACCTGCACGGCGGTGCAGTAGTCCCCCTTCCTCTGGGCGACCATGAGGGATTTGAAGACCTCAGGGAGTGCGCTCGCTGCCCCCGATACCAGCCCGTCTGCCCCACCCATGATGGCGTAGAGCGCGTACTCTTCTGTGCCGTTCATCACAACGAATTCGTCGGGGACTGCCTCGAGCAGATCGATCAGCTGGAGCAGGTCGCGGGACGAATCCTTGATGCCTGCAAGGGTCCCCTGCCTGGCCATGGCAGCGACCGTCCCCGCCGAAAGGCTGTTTCCGGTGAACTGAGGGATGTTGTAGGCGAAGACCGGAACGGAGACGGCCTTCGAGATCGACTCGAAGTGCCGGATGACCGCCTTCTCCCCGGGCTTGTAGTAGTACGGGGTGAGGCTCGCGACCGCGTCTGCTCCCTCCTGCTCTGCGTGCTTCGCAAGGGCTACCGACGAAGCGGTGTCCGCCGAACCCACCTGGACCACGACCGGGACCCGACGGTGGGCCGCCTTCAATACCACCTCGGCCACCACCTTCCGCTCGTCGATGCCCATGGCCGGCCCGAGCCCCGTGCTTCCGCAGGGAAAAATCCCCTCCGTCCCTTTAGAGACCTGGAAGCGGACAAGGTCAGACAGCCCCTCTGCGTCCACCCTCCCCCTTTCGTCGAAGGGCGTGATCAATGCAGTGAACAGGCCCTGCACTCTACGCTGATGTTCAGGCAAGCGGGCCCCTGCCCGTCAAGGGGGCGACTTATGCTTGATGCCCGGGCGTGGGAAGACAGTCCTCGCGGTGCGACGGGCCCCCTCTTGCCGGCCCCGATGCCTCCTGCTGGCTACATCAGGGCTTCCTGGGTCTCGAGCAGCTCTCCGCGACCGATGACTGCCTTGAGGTAATCTGTGACTCCGCTGTGCTCAACGTGCCTCGCCAGGTCGGTGACGGTGATGACTCCCACCGCCTTGCCCCCTTCCGTGACCACGAGGCGCCTGATCTGGTGCGCGGACATCATTCTTGCGGCCACGGCGGCGGACTCCCGCGGCCCTATTGTCACGACGGGTGAAGTCATGGCGTCTGCGACTCTGGTCGAGGAGGACTTCCCTTCGGCCACGATCTTGTGGACGATGTCACGCTCGGTCAGCATTCCGATGGGCCTGCCGTTGTCGACTACGACAAGACACCCCTTGACCGAGGACTTCATCCTGCGAGCAGCCTCTTCGACATCCGAGCCGGGTTCGATTGTCTGGATGTTGCCCTTTGACATCAGGTCAGAAACCTTCTCCATCTTGCCTCGTCTACATTGATTCCCTCGTTCTATTTACAACCATGAGGCGTTTCCCTTCGTTGAGAATGGCTTGGCCGAGGACGCGCACTATCAGAATGCCCGCCTGGCCGGAGGAGACTGGCAGGAACGCTTAGGCTTGGGGAACGGAACGCTCCCTTACAGCTTAGGGTCAACATAGATACCTCGATTGCCTGGGCAGGTCCCCATGAAGCCAAAGGTGCAGGCGACCGCAGCGGCGATTCAGGGAGCGGAGCGGGCCCGGCAGCAGCAGTACTTCCTGAACCCCATGAGTCTGTCTCTCCTGGAGGCGTTTGCAGACGAGCCTTCAAGGACTATACTGAACTCCACCATCCCAAAGAGCAAGTCCATCGAAGAAGTGGCCCAGGAGGACAACATCCCTGTCAGCACCGCGTACAGGCGGGTTCACCACCTGGTTGACAGAGGACTTCTGGTAGTGGAACGCGTCATGATAACCGAGGGAGGGAAGAGGTACTCGCTCTTCCGGAGCACGCTCCAGGGAGCCAAGATTGAAGTCCAGCAGAGCGGCATCCAGGTGACCTGCGCCCCCAACCAGAGCGTCCCCGACAGCATCCAAGATCTGGCGGTTTAACCACAGAGCCTTGGTCCAGACTGCGCAGGTCTAGGACCGCCGCGGTCGAGAGAACAACGGAAAGGGCGTCGAGAGGAATGTGTGCTACAGGCGCCCCGCGGGCCAGAGCTGTCATCGCTTTTGGCCGAAAGGCCCTAGACGCCAGGGCTAGCTCGGCCGTTCTTTCTAGCCCAGAAACCCGCGAGTTTCACGACGTCGCCGACTATTATGACACCCGGGTGCGGGAGCCTCTTTGCCTCCGCCAGAGCGGCCAGTTCTCTGAGCCGACCTGATACCGTCTTCTCGCCCTCCATGGTCCCTCTGCAGATCACGCAGGCCGGCGTCTCTGGGTCTTTGCCAGCCTCGATCAGTCGTTTGCAGACTGGTCCCATCGTCGCGACCGCCATAAGGACCACAAGGGTCCCGCCGAATCTCGCCGCCTCAGACCAGTCAGCCGTTGAGCCTTCGGCCGGGTGGCCTGAAAGGATCATCACCCCGGAGGATATCCCTCGGTGGGTCAGAGGCACCCCTGCGTGGGAAGGGACCCCCACCGCCGATGTTACGCCCGGGACGACCTGAAACCTGATGCGGTTCTTCCTGAAGAACTCGACCTCCTCTCCGCCCCTCCCGAAGATGAACGGGTCTCCGTTCTTCAGCCTCACCACGTTCAGCCCTTCATCGTAGTACTTCTGCATGAGCCGGTAAATCTTGTCCTGTCTCTCTTGGGAGTGCCCTTCCTGGGCGCCGACGTACACCCTCTTCGAGCGCTTCGGGATGAGCCCAAGGGTCCGCCTGCCGACGAGCTTGTCATAGAGCACCACGTCCGCCCTTTTCATGACCTCAAGCGCCGCGAGCGTCAGCAGCGCTGGGTCGCCAGGACCAGCGCCCACCAGGTAGACCTTATTCGCCATCCTCTTGCCGGCTCGTTGCGCCGCGGTGTAATGAAGTGCGCAGCTCTTTCTCACTGGTGAGAATCTCCTACCACCCTTTACTATCCGCTTCGAGGATCGGCCGAAGAGGTTGGCCAGACATGATGGGCGGGGAGTCCGTTGCTGATTGACCTTTCCCTGAAAGACTCCAGGGTTCTCATCATAGGCTCAGGAAAGGTCGGCATGAGGAAGGCAAGGGGCATCATTGGCGAATGCAAGAAGCTAACCATCGCGAGCGAGCGTTTCCCGAAGGGAGTCAAGACGCTCGAGCGGGCTGGAGCCACGCTCGTGAAGACAGGGGCACTGAAAGACCGGACCCTGGGGGCCCTGATCTCCGACTGCGACGTGGTGATCGCCGCCACCAGCGACCACGACCTGAACAGGAGAGTCGCGGAATGGGCCCGCGCCTCGGGGGTGCTCCTGGGCTCGGTCGATGATCCTGCGGTGAGTGACTTCAATTTCCCTGCTGTGCGCGCCGTCGGGGACATCCGCATTGGCGTCTCAACCGGTGGAAGGAGCCCGGCCATGGCCAGGCTGATCTGCATGAAGCTGGCCGACGCGATAACCCCCGAAGACAGGCTCTGGGTGAAGCTGATGAGCCGGGTCAGGAGTTCCGCCATGGCGCAGCTGTCGACACCGGGTGAGCGCCGGGCCAGCATCTACAAGGTCCTGAAAGATGAAAATGTCAGGAGCCTAGTGCGCGCCGGCAGGCTCGGCGAAGCCAGCGATGCGGCCAGGGCCATCATAGCGGGGAAGTGAATGGACCACTCAGACCCGGCTGAAAGGGTGCTGAACATCAGGGTCACCCACAAGAGGGCGACGGTGCCGGTGCTCGAAACGGTGAGGTTCGAAAGCCCGGCCGGAGCCATGAGGGAGATCAGCCGTCTGGCAACGGTCTCTGAGTGCGCCGTCCTGCAGACCTGCAACAGGGTCGAAGTCTACGCGCTTGCTTCGAAGACCGTGGTCGAAGCCGTGGCTGGCATCGAGAAGAAGTGGTTCAGGACGGCAGACAGACGGCGAGCCGCGGACGGGGCGCTGGAGATATCCGAAGGTGCCCACGCCATCGAGCACCTCCTGAGGGTCGCCGCCGGCCTCGAATCCATGGTTATCGGTGAGAACGAGATACTCCGGCAGACGAAGACCGCCTACGAGGCTGGGAGAAAGGCGCGATCCATAGGGCCTGTCCTGGACGAGGTCTTCCAGTCTGCGCTTCGCCTCGGCAGGTCGGTCCGGGCAAGCACCGCCATCAACAGGGGCGCGGTCTCGGTGGGGTCGGCAGGGGTCGAACTGCTTCTCAAGTCCATGGGCGGACTGGGCGGCAGAAAGGTGCTTGTGATAGGCGCCGGGGAGGTGGGCGCTACGGTCGCCAGGGCCCTGGCTTCGCGAAGGTCGGGAGTGATATTCGTAGCAAACAGGACGTTCCAGAAGGCAGTGGAACTGGCAAAGAACCTTGGTGGGAAGGCTCTCCGCTTCGACGCCCTCGAGAAGAGCCTCGCCCGCGTCGATGCGGTCGTTGTAGCGACTTCGGCCCCACACAGCATATTGTCATTTCCGATGATGTCCGACGTGATGGAAGCACGAGGGGGGAGGCCCCTGGTCGTTGTGGACCTTGCTGAACCTCGCAACGTGGACCTGACCGTGGCAAGGCTCCCTGGCGTGACCCTCTGGAACCTGGATGATCTCCGTGGCGTCCTGAGGTCGGGAATCGAGAAGAGGTCCAGAGAGGTCCGCAAGGCCGAGAAGCTTGTAGAGGAGCGGCTGGGGGAGACCCTCCTATCGCTGCGACAGGACCGGGTCGAGCCGTTCGTGACCTCGCTCTTCCAGGCTGCCGAGTCCATCAGAGAGAAAGAGGCCGAGAAGGCCGTCATGAGGATTGCGAAGTCGGGAGATCACGCTGCTGCCATCGCTGTGGTGGATGACCTATCGAGGGTGCTGGTGAAGAGGCTCCTCTCCGGCCCCGTGGAGTACATGAGAGGCTCTGCGGCCAAGGGAGACTTCGCGAGCCTCGATGTCGCGGAGAAGCTCTTCATGGCAGGAAACGGGAATCCGAGCGGCAGCAACAAGAAATCGACTTGAAGCGACGGACAGTGGGTCCACCGGCGCATCACCCAGGAGGCACATGGGCCAGCAGGGACGGGGCGGATACCCGGAGCCGCGTGAAGGGCGCATATCTTGTGCCAAGTGGTCCTCTTCTGCCCACGGCCCGTCCGCCCTCTCCCTAACCCGTGTGATATCGTGAAACGTCGGGAAGGCCCTATGCGCGCAATTGTACGCATCTGTCGGCAAATAAACAGACACGATAAAATGGATTACCGGCCAGCGAGAAAGGTGATGAATAATAACAGCACCAGCACTTCAATCAACTGGTCATCCCTATACAAGAAGGAGGACTGGTGGGCGCTCTGGCTCGGCCTGCTCTTCTTCTTCCTTTCACTGCCATCCTACTACAAGGTGAGTTACTTCAGCGGCACCGTCGGCCTCCTGGGGTGGATTCCCACAGGGAAGGCGTGGACGGACATTTCAAGCGCCCTGGCGTTCGGCGCAGGTGGCGCGAATGTCTGGGCCTGGGTCGGCCTAGTCGCAACTTGGGTCTTCCTCACCATCGTCCTGACTGGGCCCATGAAGCTCGTCGGGGTCAAAGCTAAGCAATTCATCGTCGGCTTCGCGGTAATCTACTGGATCGCTATGCTGCTCTGGGTGATCGCCAACTATAAGCCGATGATCAACATCATGGGGAGCGCCGAGGTGGGCTTCGTCTTCGCGCTCATCGTCGGCATAGCCATAGGCAACCTTCCAAAGATCCCGGACTGGCTGAAGAACAGCGCCAAGGGCGAGTTCTTCATCAAGACAGCGATCGTCCTACTTGGCGCAAAGATACTGTTCTCCACCCTGGGGACGGTAATCGTGCCCATCATAGAGGCGGCACTGCTCTCGTTCCCGGCGGCCTGGGTCGTCGGCTACCTCATATCCAGAAGAATAGGCCTCGAGCGCAAATTCGCCGTCACCCTGGCGTCCGGCGCAGGTGTGTGTGGCATTGCGGCCTGCATTGCGACCGCCGGGGCGGTTGATGCACCCGCGATCTACCCAACCATAGTGTCCTCAATCATCGTCGTCTTCGCTGCAGTCGAGCTCCTCGTCATGCCCTACGTCGCCAACTTCTTCTTCCCTCACAACGCTAACGCGGCCGGGGCCTGGATGGGCCTTAGCGTGAAGACAGACGGAGCCGCCGCTGCGAGCGGTTCTGTTGTGAGTGGCCTCGAAGGCACCGGTGCCAGCGGTCCGGCTGCGACCATGGCGGCCACCCAGAAGGTCATGATAGACATCTGGATAGGCCTCATTGCCTTCATACTGGCCATCGTCTTCGTCTATTTCATCGAGAGGAAGGGAGCAAACGGAACGACAGGAGCCAGAGTCAGCCCAATGGTCATCTGGTACAGGTTCCCGAAGTTTGTCCTGGGCTACATATTCACCAGCTTGGTCCTCTCCATCATCGCATTCACGTACCCCACCGTAGCCGCTGGACAGGCGGCGGTGGCCCCTGTGGCCGCCAACGGTACCACGCCACTGCAAGTGATGTTCTTCGCGTTCACCTTCGTAGCAATCGGAATAGCGACCAGATTCTCCAACCTCAAACAAGTCGGCATAGGCAGACCGGCTGTGGCTTACGTCCTGACCCTCTGTTTTGCCATTCTCTGGGGAGGCATCCTCGCAGGATGGCTCTTCCCAGGCTGACGTAGGCCCAGTCCCCTTTTTTCTTGACGCTTCAGAGCCCGCGGGCCCGTTGCCCTAACCTGCGGGCATTTTCACACACGCGCTTTTATCGTCCGCCTCCCTAAGAAGGACGGAAAAGGACAATGGCGAGCGCCTGCGATATCCCGTCAGCCACCGGGCATCAGAGGTTTGTCATTGCGACGATGAGCGACGGCACCCTGATGAAGGTACCCATGAACGAAGTACTTTCGCCCGCCAGAGAGGGAGCAGAAGAAGCGGCTCAGATCACTTGCCTGAAGGCTCTGCGGAATGCAGTGCACGTGATTTTCAGTGCGAAGTATGACGATGTGGCTCTGAACATCCTGGCGTATGTGATAAACAACGAGCCGGTGTCGATATACAGAGTGGCGAAGACCGTCCCCTACACCTTTTCTCTGACATACAAGAAGGCGAACAGGCTCATCCATGAAGGGCTGGTGAGGCCGGGGCCGGCCAGCGAAATCAAGGATCGGAGATGCAGGCGTCTTGTAGAATCCACTGTCAAAGGCCTCCTCACCAGCTGGAACCTAGGATACATGGATGATCGGGAACTGCTAGAGTCGTTGGGGAGGAAATGGGGGGTCGACGCTGACCACTTCCCGAAGCTAGACCGATTCTTCAGGCTGCTTCCAGCCGTGGCCTCTGAAAAAGATACGGCGGTCTTCCAGGACCTCTGGGTTCTGGCGGCAGCTGTGGCCGCCTATGAAGGCAGCAGACCGGCCCGGGAGGATGTGCGGCGGTCGGACGAAGGTCTCCAAGACGGCGGGTGTGCGTCTAGGTATGTTCTCGCCCAGGCGCTGAAGAAGGTGTGCAAGGGGAACACCGTGGTCTTCGCATCGGAGGACTACGCAATCAGCTACGAGCCCGAGTGGGGAAGAACGTATATTTACAGCTGCGCGCTTTGCGACAAAGGCTGCGCCATGACCGAGGTCTCGCCCAGATTTCCCAAGTGCGAGATTCTGAACGACCTCCTGACTTCATTCGCGCTGCGTACCACCCCTCGAACGTGAGTTCAACTCCTCGCTCCAACCGGAGGGGAGTGGAGAAGGCGGGCCGCCGAACAAACGGGGATCAGAGCTGCTGGACCAGTCTCCCTACGAAATCGTGGGAAGCGGGGTGCAGGTGCATGAAGTGCGCGTAGACGTTCTTGTACGTCAATCCGTCTCGCCCGCTGATTCCCCTCCCCCTTTCATACCTGAAAGCAGTGTCCAGGCTAGTCCTGAGTTCTGTGTAATGGAATTCGTGCCCCTTGAGTTCGTCCCCCTTTCGTCCGAGCAGGGTGTCTTTCTCGAGCTTCCCCCAGACGTACCCGTGCCCCACTCGTCTGTCGTGGAGGATGCCGGCCGCATCGAAGATTCCCACCATGTTGTACTCGACTCCCCTGTACCTGAGACTGTCTGACAGGTAGGTCAATCCCCCGCATTCAGCGTACAGAATCCCACCTCTTTCGGCGAACCTTCTGACAGACGCCATCATTGGTTTGTTCTTTTCGAGAGCCTCAGCGTAGATTTCAGGGAAGCCTCCTCCCATGATCACCAGCTCGGCATCGACCTCCTGGTCAGTCTCCGGGTCGAAGAACCTCACGTCGCCGAGCTGCGCCGCCCTCTCGACTGTCTCCGGGTAATTGAACGAGAATGCCCTCCCATGGGCTATTGCTATCTTTGGCCTCGGAGTCCTGGACTCCCCGCGGTCCTGCGGCTGCGTGTACTCCAGCGGTCCGGAGAGGTCCTTCGCCATGGCGACCATTCCGGAGGAATCTATGCGCGAGCTCGCCGTCGTGACGGCGTTGAGGGCTGACCCGTCTCTTTCCTGCATGTGAATCAGCCCCAGGTGCCTGTATTGCATCGTTTCCTGGATTGGCTTGCTCCTGAAGAGAGTCCCCAGGACTGGGACTCCCATGCTCTCCAGCGGCCCCCTGATCTTCTCGGCCTGCCCTTCGGTGACGTTGGTCAGGAAGGCGCCGCCAATCCTGACGGCTGGGTCAAAGGCCTTCAGGCCCAGGACCAACGCTGTGGCTGTCCTGTTGACCCTCTCGCCGTTGATGACGAGCAGTATGGGAGCCCTGAGCAGCTTCGCGGCCTGAGCAGTGCTCCCCTCTTCGGAATAGCCGTCCATGCTGTCATACAGGCTGTGCACTCCTTCTATCAGAGCGACGTCGCTCCCGGCCGAATACTCGCAGAACCTCTCAGTGACCTTGTCCCCCATCAGGAAGTGATCCAGGTTTCTGCTTGGTCTGCCCGACACAGCCTGGTGGTAGCTTGGGTCGATGAAGTCAGGTCCGACCTTGAACATCGAGACCCTGTAGCCCGCCCTCGTCAGAGAGGCGTAGAGGGAAAGGGTGGCTGTGGTCTTCCCCGCCTTGCCCTGGCAAGAGGAGACGACGATCCTCGGGACGCCGCAAGTCTCGCGCATTAGACGCAGCCAGTCGGCTTGGGGGCTCCGGCGACTTTGCAAGCTCCCATCGCGGGCCCGTCCGGAAAGAGCTCGTAGATGCTCTCAAGCGTCTCGTTGTTCTCCTTGGTCAGCATCCTCAAGGGTGGGCAGACACCGTACGTCTCCCAGTATCCTCTCAGATACTTCACAAGCTTCCAGTGTCTCTCTGTAAGCTGCGAGACGCCTTCGAGGTTGACAGCCATCCATTCGGCCACCTTGTCGTCCCACGCTTCAGGATTCTGGAGGAATCCGTCCTCGTCCACGGTTATTTTCTTTCCGTTCACCTCGTATTCACCGGGCAGGCTTATTGACATGTTCTTTCGCTACTCGCAATCTGCACCCTGCCACACATAAACGTTCGGACGCAAGAGGAGAGAAGTCGCCGCAGCTCTCCGCAGGAGTGGGTAGGAGTGGGTCATACGTATTTCACGAATTGCCTCACGCCGAAGTTCCAGTCGACCTGCGCCGGCATGTTGTGCCTGCTCACGGGGACGCCAAGCATCTCGGTAAACTTGCCGACCCCGACCCTGTCTATGGTGTCTCCGAGCCTCTCACCTTCCTGGGCGGTCGACTTCCAGAGTTCGATTATCTCGGTCACCGCGGCTGTTATCTCCTTGTAGTCCGGCGGAGTGACCGGCACCCACGGGATGACCCTGTACCCTAGCCTCGGCCCCGACCCAGTGTTGCTGGTCTTCCCGCCTATGAATATCGCCACCCCTATCTTGTCAGGATCCCAGTCAAAGTAGTCGCAGACGTTCTTGCACCTTCCGCAGGCTATGCACTTCTTCTCGTCTATGTGTATCGCGACCTTGCCCTCCTCTGTCGCCGAGAGCTTCACCGCACCTACAGGGCACACAGCCGCGACGTCTGGCGTCACATTCTTCAGCGCCTCCGCGCTCGTGGGCAGACAGAACTTGATTCTTTCAGGGTCGGGTTTCGGCACCTGTCCCCAGTGCCCCACGAGCGCAATGTCGCCTCCGAGCGTCCCGGCGCAGACGTTCGTGCACCCCGAGACGAACAACATCAGCTTGGCGGGGAGCTGCGCCTGCCCGGTGAAGTAGGGGAAGAGCTTGTCGGAGAGGACCTTCGTAATCGTCGGCGCGTCCACGACCGCCGTGGTACAGGTCAGGTAGGCGGTGCACGAAGTCACATGCCAGAGCGAGTTCTTCCACCCTCCAGCGGGGAAGCCAGCCTGCTTCATCTCTTCGACAATCTTCCTGGCATTGTCGAGAGAGTCTGCCAAGAATTCGAGGTTCATGCCCCTGGTCGCCCTTACGGACTTGATGCCGTAGGTGTCTGCGACCTCGATTATCTTCCTGAGGGTCTTCGAACTCAGCCTCGAGTTGGGTGGGAGCCCCACCTTGATGGTGAACAGGCTCTCGCCCGTCTTTGATATGTGCTCGATTATTCCGCTTCCATGGAACTTCCTGTCGGCCCAGGCCCCGTAGTTCCGTCGTACGAGCTCCGGCAGCTGGCTTGCGCTCGGCATCGGGAGCCTCTTGTTGGTCCTTTCAGCGGGATCGAAGGTGAACCCCTGGGTCGTCATGCTTCAGTTCCTCCTCCCTTCGTACTTCTGCACAAGCATTGTCGACCACTCCTTCAGCCCTTCACGTTCGTCCTCGGTCAGCACGATTCCGGTCGTAAACCTGGGATGAGAGGAGGGCGTTGCCTTTGGTTTGTCCGGCAACGTCTTCTGGACGACGTCTCCGACCACCCTGTATCCGTTCCTCATGATCATGTCAGCCATCCTGTGGCGTCTGGGTGCCGTCTCGACATATTTCGAAATCACCTCGACTATGAACGGGAGCGCCTCCTCAGGATTGTCCAGGAGGGCATACCCCCAGCTCAGCCTGGGCCCATAATGGCCCTGGGCATGGCCGCCGCCGAGGAGGGCTACCTTCCGGTTCTTGCCGGGCTTTATCGCAGGGAACGCTGTCTTTATGCAGTTCATCGCCTTCAGGCACTTGTCTCCTTCGACCCTCATCTCTCTCCGCTCGCCGTCCCAGGTCATCGCCCCCGAGGGGCAGTCTCTTGCAAGCTTTCGGGGGTCGACCTTGCCTGAGTTCACCATGCTCCTGAGCGCGTCCTGGTCGATGTCCGGGGCTCCGACCCAGGTCCCTATGAACCCAAAGTCAGACCGCGTGTTTGAAGTCGAGCAGTCCATCGGACAGCCGCTGAACTTCATCTTGAGCTTGTAGGGGAACATCTGAAGATTCAGGTACCGGTAGATTTCAGGATGGCTTCTGAAGTAGTCCATGGCTGCAATGGTATCGAAGCACGCGTACTCACACAGCGCCGGACCGGGGCAGGCGTACGATTCCCTGAAGGTGTCCCCGGAGCCGCCGACGTCGGAGCCGAGGTAGTTCCTTATGACGTCCACCGCTTCATCTGCTTTCTCAGGGATGATGTTTATCACAATGGCTCCGGTGTTGCCACCGAACTCCACAAGGCCGATTCCGTACTTGTCAGCGATGTCCGCGATCTTCTTCATGTAAGAAGTGGAGAGGAACCGCCCGGAAGGCGAATAGGTCCTGAAGTGCACCTCGGACGCTTTCCCATCTCTTGTCCTTCTAGCGAGGATTCCGCTGAAGACGTACTTGACCTTGAAGGACCCGCTGTACCATGGCGTGTATTTCTCTTTCACCCCGCGGGCGTAGTACCCCAGAGGGTAGGTGGTGTTCCTAAGTTCGGTGACATGGCTTGGCCACGGCCCTTTTTCGTAGGTCTCGAGAATCTTCGTGTCGTCGTTCTTCTCTTCCATTGAGCTCAACGCACTTCCGAACTGACCCCTGAGGTAGAAAACGATTATTCCACACATTTCGGAGAATAACTCGTATTAGACGTTCTCAGCTAATCGTTACGATGACCTCGGTCGAAGCCGGCGTCGCGGCAGCCTGCTATGCAGCGCTCCTGTTCTTCGCGCTCGCTTCGGCCTTCAAGATGAGGAAGTACGCCAACGTGCCTCTGGGGCTGAGGTGGGAGCTCTACCCTGTGCCCAGCGAGGGGCAGAGGGAACACGGCGGGTCATTCCTCGAGGAGGCGGAGTGGTGGAAGAAACCCCCCTCAAGAAGCAGAGCCGCCGAGCTGAAGGAGCTCTTCGAGGAGATGCTCTTCATAAAGAGGCTCTATCGGAACAAGAGGAGCGTCTGGTACTTCAGCTTCCTGTTCCACGGAGGCATCTATCTCATACTCGGCTGGCTTGTCCTGGTTCTGCTTGGGGGAATCACCCAGCTCTTCTTCTTCCCGGTCTCCGCGGTGTCCTGGTCGGCCTATCCGACCCTGGCGTCTGAGGCGCTCTTCTACCTCACGATCGGGCTCGGATATGTGGGAGTGACCGCAGCGGCCGTGGGGTGCATTGGGCTCCTGGTGACGAGACATCAGGAGGCCAAGATAAGGGACCTCTCTTCCTCGGTCGACTACTTCAACCTCATTTTCGCCTTCGCCGTCATAGCGTCCGGGGCCGTCGCCCTGACGGTAGACCCGACCTTCAACGTGGCGCGGTCCCTGATGATGTACCTGATAACCGGGGGTGGGGCCATCGCCGCTTTCCCTGCCCAATATCTGCAGACGCTCACGGAAGTCGCAACCCCGCAGATATTGGCCCAACTCGCCCTGCTGCTGTCGTTCGTGGTCTACATCCCTTTCACGAGGATTCTGCACTTCTTCGGAAAGTACTTCACCTATCATAAGGTTCTGTGGGAGAGCGAGCCCTCGATGCAGGGAGGGAGGTTCAACGGTGAGATCGGCTCGAGGGTGGGGAAGAACCTGGGGATGAGCGTTCCATGGTCCGCGCCCCACATCCGTGAGGGCGCGAATTGGAAGGAGGTCGCCCAAGCTGACTAAGATCAGTGACATGTGGAAGAAGGATCAGGTCACCAGGGTCGACCTTGACAACGTCATGAAGCTGGACTCCGTGCAGGAGCCCCCTCTGAAAGAGCCCCCGAAAGCCTGGGTCGACAACTACGACTTCAGCCTGGATGGATTCGCAGCCGTCGGGATCCCCAGACCGAAGACCGAGGAGCAGAAGAAGGAGCTGGTCCAGAAGTTCCTGAAGGGCCTTGAAAAGGAGCTTACTGCCGAAGGCAACTGGACCTTCCTTCGCGAAGTGCTCCTAACGCTGGATTTCTGCGAACGGTGCGGCGCCTGCGCCGACGCCTGCCACGTCTATCTGGGGGCCAACAAGAACCCGGTATACAGCCCGCTCTACAGGACCGAGATTCTGAGGAGAATATACAGGAGGTACTTCACGAGGACGGGGAGGGCGCTGAAGTCTTTCACGACCGGGGACATCGACGTGACCTGGGAGCTGATTTCAAGGCTCATCGAGCTCTCCTACAGGTGCAATCTGTGCAGACGCTGCGCCCAGGCATGCCCCATAGGGGTGGACAACGGGCTGATCGCTCGGGAGATTAGGAAGATCGCGAGCCAGGAGCTCGGAATCGCCGCCAAGGAGCTGCACCAAAGGGGCTCGGTGCTACAACTTGAGGTGGGCTCTTCGACCGGGATGAACCCAGACGGATTCAGGAGGATGGTCAAGTTCATGGAGGACGACATCTACGAAAGGACCGGCAAGAGGATCGGGATACCTGTGGACCAGAAAGGGGCGGACATACTCCTCATCCACAACGCAGGAGAGTTCCTCTCCTGGCCGGAGAACCCCGAGGCGTTCGCGATAATCTTCGAAGAAGCCGGGCTGAGCTGGACCATGAGCAGCGACAAGGTGGGCTATGATGCTGCGAACTATGGGGTGTGGTATGACGACGTCCAGCTTGCCAGGGTAGCGCTGAAGCATGTGGAGGTCGCGAGGAAGCTGGGGGTAAACCGCATCGTGGTAGGAGAGTGCGGACACGCCACAAAGGCCCTCGTCGTCACAGCCGAAAGGCTTCTCACAGAAGACAACTTCGTGCCCCGGGAAAGCGTCCTGCCCCTGCTCGCCGAGATAGTCGAGAGTGGCAAGCTGGACCTCGACCCCGTGAGGAACGACTTCCCGGTGACCCTTCACGACCCCTGCAACATCGTGAGGCTGGCGGGCATAGTCGAGTCGTCAAGGAAGGTCCTCAGAAGAGTCGCTCCCGGCTTCAGGGAGATGGAGCCGCACGGCGTGTGCAACTACTGCTGCGGGGGCGGGTCGGGGTTTGCAATCATGCATTCGTACAACTTCGACCAGGCGAAGTACAAGGTCTTCTCGAGGATGAAGGTCAAGCAGATTATGGACGCCTTCAAGCCTGAGCTGGCCAAGCCCGTCCCCAAGTATGTGTGCGCACCGTGCAGCAACTGCAAGGGGGAGCTGAGGGACATCATCGCGCACTTCCGGCTCGACAAGGATTACAACGTAAGCTACGGGGGACTCGCCGATCTGATAGTCAATGCGATGGCCGACCTCCCCAGGCCCTTCCTGAGCTTGAGCGAGCAGGCGGCAGCGCCGAAGCGGTGAGCCGTCTCCCTAGAGGGTCAGCGTCGTCTTCGCCGAGGCTACGTAGTCGAAGAAGTACGCTGCGCCCCGGACCTCGACGCCGTCGATGCCGAACTCCTTGACTCCGAACCCTTGCATGGCTGCTGAGCACGCGGCTATCTTGACCCCCAGGGACAGCGCCCTGCTGATCCTATCCCTGGTCGCAGGGCCCAGCTTCTCATAGACCCCTTTCTTGAGGATCAGGACAGAGTCCAGCGAAAGGAACACCAGGACCTCGAAGTCCATGGCGGCGGCAGCCGCAGAGTACTCAAACATCATGTCCACCCTGGCCGTCTCGGCCGGTGACATCGTAGCGAGTATCGCCACCTTCCCGCTCAAGGGACTATCGCCGCGTAGACCAGGTCCATCAGCCCCGAGTAGTGTACGTCTTTCTTGTAGGACTTGTTGAGGTAGGGAACCACGTGGCTCAGCTGAGCCTTGCATATGGAGCACGGTCTTATGACCCAGGATGCCCCCGCCTTCAGGGCGTCCTCGTACCAGAGCTTGGCATATTCGGTTACGACCGGGACCACCTCGTCGGTGAGGTTCCCTCCCTGGCCACCGCAGCACCACGTCTTGCTCCTGTTGTGCTCGCTCTCCCTCCACTCCTTGGCCACGTTGTCCATTATGAGACGAGGTTCCTCCGTCAGGTCCCCCCCTCTGGCGAACTGGCAGGGGTCCTGATAGGTGTAGACTGTGCTGTTCTCCGGCTTCTTCAGGTTCAGCTTCCCCTCCGCGATGTACTTGGCGGCGAGGTGATGGATGTGAACCAAGTTGATCCCGCTTTCCCTGAGCCTCTGCATGGTGTAGTTCTTGTGGACCCTCCATGCATGCCCGCATTCTCCCGCTATGACCAACTTCACCCCGAGCTCCTTCGCCGCGTCGACGTACTTCTGGGCTAGGGTCTGCATGTGCTTCGGGTGAAGGAAGAGGCCGAAGTTCGCGGTCTCTGCCACCTTTGTGCTGAACGTGAAGTCCAGACCTATCTTGTTCAGGAACAGGAGATAGCCCTTGAGGGTGTCCATGTTCATCGCCAGGTCCGCCGAGGAAGGGAGGAGCAGCGCCTGGGCGGGCTGGTCCAGCTTGTAGGTGACTTCAACCCCCTTCTCCTCCTTTATCTCCGCCACAGCAAAGTCGAGGACTGGTTTCACCGCCTTGGGAGAGTAGTTCATGTTGTTCCCGCTCTTGTAGTGGGCGTCGATTGTCAGCGAGGTGAACCTCGACGACATCCCCACTTCGTGGAGGACCCCCCGGACCGTCCGCGTCACGTCGGTCTGGTCGACGCCAAGGGGGCATACGTAGGAGCACCTCCGGCAGATGAGGCAGAGCCAGTAGTACGTGAAGACCTTCTTCAGGTACTCTTCGTCCGCCTTCCTGGCGCCCACTAGGCTCCCGAACAGCTTACCGCTCGGGGTCTCCTCCTTCAGCACCCCACGGATGAGTTCAGCCCTCCCGAGGGGCGAATTCCAGATGTCCCCGGTGGTTATGTAGGTAGGACAGGCTTCCAGGCAGGCGCCGCAGTGCACGCAGACGTCCACCGCCATCCGCACGTTCCTGTTGCAGTTGTACTCCTCTCTCAGCCTCTTCTCGAAGTGCTGTACCTTTTCATCGGGCGCCTTCAGGCCGATCTTCTCCTGCAGCGCACTCTCCAGCTTCGGGTCGGTCATGTTGTGGGCGAAGTTGGATACGTCTCCGAACTTGAACGGCCTCTCTTTGAAGACCTTGTTGAAAGACAACTTACATCTCCACCCGCGCTGCTGACCTGGAAGTCGAAGGCATGAGGAGGAAGGAGAACAGGTGGAGCATCTTGCCCCAGGGGAAATAGGCGAGAAACACCATCACGATGATCATGTGAACCTGGAAGGATGGAAACGACGCGATGTATGATACGTTCGGATGGAAGACCACGAGGGACCACAGCCAGGATGAAACGTTCGCAAGGTGAGCCAGGTCGGCCTGCGACACGAAAAACGTCTGGAAGAGTCCGCTGGCGATGATGGCAAGGAGAATCAGCACGGCGAAGTAGTCGTCGAGGAAACTCAGCCTTCTCAGTGGGACACGAATGTGGTATGTGTTGAGCACCTTGACGCTGCTTTCCACTCCCCTGACCCTCCTATCCGCAAGCAGCAGGACGCCGACGAGTGCGACGAGCCCCGCCGTCCCGCCGACGTAGAGGCACAAGAAGGTGTGTGCCTGCGGGGTCACTCCCATGGCCGAGAGGGCAGGCTGAGGCAGCACCACCCCGAGATGACCTGCCAACGCGACCCAGATGCCCCAGTGGAAGAACATGGAACCAACGTACAGTTCCCTGTCCCCTTCCTTGTCACCGAGAGTGTAGAACAGGAAGACCCTCTTCAGGATATCCTTCGTCACAGCCCCCCTGCTGTCTTCATAGAGCCCGACGTTGACGTTGTAGAGACCGGTCAGGAGTCTGGCGTCGACCCAGCGGTAGACCCTGTAGAGTATGCCGGCCACGAAGACGGCCAATACCGCGTAGGGGAGCACCCCGAACAGCGCAAACGTAATGTCCAATCTCGGTGAGATTGAGAGCGAAGGGGCAGATAACGAATATTCCACGGCCGCCGTGGAATAACCACCATCTTCAGATACCTCCGGAGCGAAGGAAAGGAGACTTGGCGGGAGCCATGGGAGGTAGCGGCCAGCTTCGGGTGGGAACCAGGGGAAGCAGGCTGGCGCTCGCCCAGACCCAGATCGTGGTGGACCTCATCCGGGCGGCTGCCCCCGGGACCCGTGTCGCTGTCGTCCCCATCAGGACGGCCGGGGACATTGCGCAGGCAGGGGAGGCGTCCGGGGCTGACCGGAAGTTCGCTTTCACCCACGAGATAGACAGACAGCTCATCGAAGGGAGAGTCGACGTCGCTGTACACAGCTTGAAGGATCTCCCGAGTTCGCTGGACAGGAGGCTCACGATCGCAGCTACCCCGCCCAGAGGCGACGTGAGGGATGCCCTTGTGTCGCTCGGCGGGTCCAACCTCGGCGGACTTCCGATCGGGTCTGTCGTGGGCACGAGCAGCATCAGGAGGAAGGTTCAGCTGAGTAAGCTCCGCCCGGACATCAGAGCAGTAGAGGTGCGAGGAAACGTCGAGACGAGGATGGAGAGGATGAGGGAGAAGGGGTTGGATGGGGTCGTCGTCGCGGCTGCCGGCCTGCAGAGGCTCGGGCTTGCCGGAAGGGCTGCGCAGCACTTCACAGTCGACGAGATGGTCCCTGCTGCCTGCCAGGGGATCCTGGCTGTGGAGTCCCGAAAGGACGACGAAGGCGCCATCGAGCTTCTGAAGAAAGTCGATGATCAGGCTACAAACCTGGAGAGCAGCTGCGAGAGGGCCTTCCTGGCGAGACTTGGAGGCGACTGCAACTTCCCGGCGGGGGCGTATGCCAAGATCACAGGCGTGGAGATGAAGATCGTTGGAATGGTCGCGGAGCCCGACGGTTCGTCGGTGGTCAAGAGCGCCCTCTCCGGACCGAAGTCAGGGCCGGACGAGCTCGGCAAGGAACTGGCGAGAAGGCTCCTGAGGAACGGCGGGAGGCGGGGTTGAGGCCGAAGGACGCCAGTGGACCGAGGGTCGTGATCGCAAGGTCCGCCGAAGGGAACAGGGAGCTTTCCCCCAGGATCAGGGACCTCGGCATGGTGCCCATCTCCATCAGCACCGTGGAGTTCCTGCAACCGTCTGACCTCCCCAGAGTGAACAAGGTTCTTGCGGGCGTAGCGGACTTCGACTGGGTCGTGCTCACCTCGCCCAGGGGCGCTTCCACCTTTGTCCGGATGATTAGGAAAGTCAGGGCAGGGGGAGGCGGGGACCTCCCGAGGATCGCCGCTGTGGGCGAGGTCACCGCGGTCCGTCTGAGGAGAGAGGGATTCGAGGCCGCCTTCGTCCCCTCCGAGTACACCACCGCGGCCCTGGGCCGCCAGCTTCCGACAGGGTCCGGTCGCAGGATACTGCTGTTGAGAGCCGAGAAGGCAGGGGAGGAGATTGTAAGCATCCTGGAAGGCCGGGGATTCTCCGTGACCTCAGTCCCCATCTACCGGACGAGTCTCGTTGGGAGCCGGTACCGAGGAGCGGGAGTCGAAGGTGCCAGGGCTGTGCTTCTAGGGAGCCCTTCAGAAGTGGAGGGTCTCATAAAACGGCTGGCCCCGGCGGTGCTTGCAAGACTGAAGACGGACGCCCTCGCCATCTGTATAGGACCGGTTACCGCCAACGAGGCAAGAGATGCGGGGTTCGAGCGGGTGGTCGCGTCCAGGGTCCACACTTTTGATGCACTTCTTATGGAGGCAGGTAAGCTGGTGGTGCGTTGAGCGTAGGGAGGAGCTTCGAGCCCAGACTGCGGAGGCTGAGGGGGAGAGACTGGATCCGCAGGTCGTTCAGAGAAACCAGGCTCCACCCGGAGGAATTCGTCGCCCCGATTTTTGTCCTCGACGCGAAGGGCAAGGTCGAGCCCATAGAGGAGATGCCCGGAGTCAACAGGTACTCCGTGGACAAGCTGGATGCCTACGTCGGCAGGCTGGCGAAGGCAGGTGTCCGGAACGTCCTTCTCTTCGGAGTTCCTTCCAAGAAGGACGCCATGGGGACAGGAGCCTACGCCAAGGATGGCGTGGTGCCGAGGGCGGTCAGGTCGCTGCGGAAGGGATTCCCTGAACTTGTGATAATGACCGACGTCTGCCTGTGCGAATACACGAGCCATGGCCACTGCGGAGTTCTGACCGGGGAGAAGATAGACAACGACAAAACCCTCCCGCTGCTTGCGAAGGCTGCAGTAGAGTACGCGTCAGCAGGCGCCGACGTAGTGGCCCCCAGCGCCATGATGGACGGTCAGGTCCTGGCCATCAGGGAAGCGCTCAGCAGGGCAGGGATGAAGGATACGCTCGTCATGGGGTACTCGGCGAAGTACGCCTCCACCTTCTACTCCCCCTTCAGGTCGGCGGCAGGGTCGAAGCCTTCCTTCGGAGACAGGAAGAGCCACCAGATGGACGTGGCGAGCAGACGCCAGGCCATGAGGGAGATCGAAGCTGATGTCAGAGAGGGGGCGGACCTTGTAATGGTGAAGCCTGCCTTGGCCTTCCTCGACGTGATTTCTGAAGCGCGGAGGAGGTTTGATTTGCCGCTCGCCGCCTACGACGTCAGCGGAGAGTATGCGATGGTCAAGGCCGCGGCCGCGAGAGGGTGGCTGGACGAAAAGGCCGCCGTCTACGAGATCCTGGTGGGGATGAAGCGGGCAGGGGCCGATCTCATCATCACCTACTTCGCGGAACAGGCCGCCAGGTGGATGAAGGAAGGCTGGGGAGCGTAGGCAGGCTCCTCGGCGAACCGGGGGATCGGTCATGAGACGAAGGAGGTCTGACGAGCTCTATCGCAGGGGGCTCCATGTCATGGTGGGCGCGGTGAACAGCCCGGTCCGTGCGTTCAAGGCCGTGGGAGGGAACCCCCTCTTCGTCGCCCGCGGAAAGGGCTCGAAGATCTGGGATGCAGACGGGAACAGGTATGTCGACTATGTCTGCTCCTGGGGGGCGCTCATCCTCGGCCATGCAGACTCTAGAGTCCTGGCGGCGGCCTCCAGGGCAGCAGGAAGAGGCACAAGCTTCGGGGCACCGACCGAGGCGGAGGTGAGGCTGGCGGAGAAGGTCCGTTCCCTTGTCCCTTCGGTCGAGATGCTCAGGCTCGTCAGTTCCGGGACGGAAGCCACGATGTCAGCCCTGAGGGTGGCAAGGGCGTATACTAACAGGGCCGCCGTCCTGAAGTTCGAAGGGTGCTATCACGGCCACGCGGACCCGTTCCTGGCCCAGGGTGGGTCAGGGCTGGCGACCTTTGACCTTCCCTCGTCGCCAGGGGTCACTGCCGGGACCGTCGCAGACACCCTGACGGTTCCGTACAACGACCCGGGAGCGGTCGAGGAGGCATTCAGCAAGGGTTCGGACCGGATCGCTGCGGTAATTGTCGAGCCTGTCGCAGCCAACATGGGGGTCATCCCTCCGGAGGCAGGGTTCCTGGAGAAGCTCAGGAAGCTCTGCACCGAACACGGGTCGGTTCTGATATTCGACGAGGTGGTCACGGGGTTCAGGGTGTCGCCTGGCGGGGCCCAAGAGCTGTACGGGGTGAGGCCGGACCTCACCTGCCTGGGCAAGGTCCTGGGCGGAGGTTTTCCTGCGGCGGCCTACGGAGGGAAGAGGGAAATCATGGAGATGGTGAGCCCCGAAGGGCCGGTCTATCAGGCAGGGACGCTGTCTGGGAACCCAGTGGCAGTCGCGGCGGGGCTCGCGACCATCGGCGCCCTGAAAAGGGGCTCGTATGCCCGGCTTGAGAAGCTCTCGGGAACGCTCCAACATCGGTTGGCTAAGGCTGGTTCTGCCGAGGGGGTGGAAGTCACGATCAACAGGGTGGGTTCGATGTTCGCTATCTTCTTCGGGTCAGCGCCAGTCAGGTCCTTCGCAGAAGCGAGGAGTTCGGAGCATGCGAGGTATCCGAAGTTCTTCTGGGCCATGCTGAAACATGGAATCTACCTGCCCCCCTCGGCCTTCGAGTCGAACTTCGTGTCGCTCGCGCACGAGGAGAGCGACATCGAGAAGACTGTCGTGGCTTCCAGGACGGCCTTCCGTGACCTGGGGCTCAGCCACTAGGGACCTTGGGTCCTGAAGCGAGGCAAGTCACACGCCCACGATTCTGTAGCACGTCCTGCAGCACTCCGGAAGCTCCGTGCGGGCAGGTTCGAGCACAGGCGCCAGCAGCTCGGTGGCGTCTTCAACAATGCTGGTCCGACTTTCGAAGGTCTCCCTGAGTCGCCTGTTCCCGTCCCTGTTCCAGACGTCGCGCAGGTCCCCGACCGCGGCGAGGAAACCTTCCGGTGACTCGAGGCCTGCCAAGGGTTCGTGTCGGGCAAGCCTCAGCAAGACTGGAATCGATCACGTGATTTAGGCCAGCGGTGACACACCATAGCTGGCTGCTGGAACGTACGGGCAGGCGGGGTCCTCTCCGAAAACATCCCCGAGCTCTGCGAACGCTCTAGACCTCGAACCTCCGCAGATTGTCCGATACTCGCACTTGCCACAACGGCCCCTTAGCTTCGAGGAGTCCCTCAAATCAGCGAAAAGCCCATTCGACCTGTAAATTGAGACGAGTTTGTCCTCGGGAACCTTGCCCGTGCGTATCGGCAGGAACCCGCTCGGATAGACTTCGCCGTCGTGGCTGACGAACATGATGCCCCTCCCGTCCCCGGTCTGTGTTGCCTTGACGGAGGGCTGGGCTGTCGGGCTCCCTGCGAGGGCTCGCAGCCGCACCGATAGTCTTTGATAGGCTTGGCTGGTTGGCGGGCCAACCTGCATCTGACGCTCGATGCGCACCCTCCTGAAGCTCGGCCCCTCTGCCGTTCTAACGGGCAAGCCATACTGAGAAGCGTCGTAGAGGAAGTGCATCACCTCTTCGCACTCCGAAGGTTGCAGGCTTTCGAGTGAAGCGCCCCGACCCGTCCGAATCAAGAAGAATACTTCCCAGGCGGCCGAGCCTGCGTCTTTCACGATTTGGAAGATGCCGGCCAGCTCATCAATATTGCTCCTCATCACAGTGGTGTTGACCTGTGCTCTCAACCCAGAGTCCTTGGCTATCTGAAGAGCGTGGATCGTTCCTTGCCACGTGCCAGGGACGCCGCGGAGCCTGTCATGGGTGTTGGGGGAAGCCCCGTCGAGGCTTACCGACATTATGTCGACGTCCAGCTCCTTCATTCGAGTTATTGTCTCCTGATTCAGCCTGGGAGTCACGCTTGCAGCGACGGCGACGTAGATTCCATTCTTCTTCGCGTGCTCGACGAGGTCAAAGAAGTCTGGTCGCATGAGCGGGTCGCCCCCCGTCAGGAGTAGCGCAGGATATGGCTCTCCGAAATCCAGCAACTGGTCGATAAGCGCCAGACCCTGCGAATGGTCCAGCTCGCCCGGGAGGGACCTCCGAATCGCCCTGGCTCTGCAGTGGCGGCAGGCAAGAAGGCAGGCCTTCGTAGTCTCCCAGCACACGAAAAACGGAGCCTGGGAGACATCTGTCCTCAGTGTCCACGGTGGTCGCACTGCGAGGGGAATATAACTAACACTAGTTAAATACAATCCCGCCCAGCCGAAGTCGAAACGCCAAATGGATTCGGCAGCCGGGGAAGGTGTCTATCCCTCAGCCGTTGATGCGAACGGAAGGCCGGCCGCGTCCTCGGTGGTTTTGGCCGGTACGTCCTTCAGAACGGCAGAGGTAGGCACGAGGGAGCGCATAGCCAGACGGCTGTCCGAGGTCCCCAAGCCAGGGTCGGGTCGGGAGAGGGAGGATATTCGAAATTTCCATCCTGGAGACCTGCAACTGGTTCAAAGCGCCACATGAATAATCGTGCTGGTCCCCCCGGTCCGGGAGAAGGGACGCCCGTCTCGCCCATTCGCCCCGGGCACGCAGTGCCTTTGCCACATCGCGGACCCCCGTGACGACCCTGGCTCTTCCGTAGGGCGAAGTCGTCACGTAGATAGTCGACGTTGATCTTCGACTTCGCGAGCTTCCCAGCGACTTCCCGAACGCCCCCGGCCCGTTGTCCACGTCCACCTCCAGCACCTCTTCCTCGGAAAACCCAATCTTGGCCCCTTTTCCCCAGGTTGCGCGAACGCCTTTCTGTCTGCTCAGCCCACGATCTGCGTGATCTCTCTTACGAGGCCCTTCTCGACATGCTCAGTCCAGAGCATCTCGGGTATGTCCACGGCCAGGAAGAGCTCTGAGAGGAGCAGCGCCTCTGCAGCCATCACGCCGAGGTTCTGGAAGAACTTCCCGACGCCTATATGCACAGAGAAGTCGTTGGGCTGGCCCGTGACCATTATGGTAAAGGCCCTTTCTGCAGCGACGAGGTCCTTCAGTATCCCTCCCTTCTGGGCCTGGATGACGGTCCCTAGGGGCGGGGTCGCGATGTTAGTCTTGTAACCTTCAGACTGGAGCTGTTGCGCTATCTGCTGGCTCAACGAAGCGAGGTCCTTGTTCTTGTTCTGGAAGCGGAGTATCTTTTCAGACACCAATTCGAATCGACGCGGCGTCCCCGAGCCGCCGTATAAGTCTCGTGCTTTGGCCCAAGCGTCCGAAAGCGGGTGGGGGGACTTGGGCTGAAGGTCAGGGATCTCAACTTCGACGTAGCTCCGACTAAGGTCTTGACTGATGAATCGCCCTCGTCTTCACTACCGACGAACTCTCGAGCATCCTCAGAAAGCTGGCCGCCGAGAAATCTGGCGAAGACTTGTTCCTAGGCTACAGGAGCATCCCCGAGTTCCACGCCGACTTCAAGGGGATGATTAGGACAGCGAAACTGCATTACTTCGTCCTCTCCGACATCAAGGAGTTGTTCAAGGCAGCCGCAAGGACCGACTACGCGCTCCTCAAGGGGTGCAAGTCAGAAGATCCCCGCCCCCGACGGAATCAGGACGGCCTGACTGAGAGTACTCCCACGCCTGGTCGTCGGCGTCTAGAGTGGTGTTTTTAGCGGGGACCCGGATTAGACACTGACAAGTTGACAACCGGCGCTGACGGAAGAAGTGCCGGGAACCGACCTCGGGTGAGTGCGGGCCCGACGGGAATCTGACCAGAGAGAATTCACGGGTTCGAGTTTGCAGTCTATGACATGAATTCATCCCGCATGATTAAGTATCGCCAATGAGAAGGAGCGTATGCAGACTTGCCGAAGGCAATCCCTCTCGAAACTATAATCCTCAGTAGAGGAAAAAGGACGACCGTTGCAGAACGGGTAAAGGAGTTGTTGGGACTGAGATTCACCCCCGGTAAACTGACAAGGCTGCTATGGACGCAAGAGGGAGGCGAGATTGTAGTCACGAAAGGAACGCCTCAGTCCAGTTGGACGAAGACACTCCTTACCAGCGACGGAACAGCAGCTGTGCCCAAGCATGTCAGGGAAGCGTTGAACTTCAAATGGACAGCGGATGAGGTGGAGAGGATATCTTGGCTACAAAAGGGGAGTCAAATCGTCGCCAGGAAAGCAACGCCCGAGTCTCACAACTTGGCTTGATGCGGGCCCGACGGGAATCGTATCCCGGGGCATTCGATTCCGGGGCTTTTCCGATGCTCCGGCCTCCAATGTAGCATACTAGTCTACGAAACGGGATAAAAACACCACGGACGGGCTTTGACCCCTCGCCACAGAGGCGAATACAGGGCGTACCTTTCAAGGAAGGAGGCCAACGGTTCGAGTCGGAAGGGATGCGATTAAATAATTAAGCGAATCCGATGGTTTACGGGCAGAGAAAACCCAGGTCGACCACAACCTTGCTTGAGACCTCATTCATCACCCTGCTCACACTGTCGAATGGTCAGGTGAGGCCTCATATGGGTGGTTCCGGATCAGCCGCCAAGTATTTGGCGCCTCGGAATAGACCGGTACTTTCCTCCTTCAGGGGGTATGCTACTTGTTCTCTCCCCCGTTTTCCAATCAGAGCCCAATTCTCTCCCTCCTCCCTGGCGAGCCTGCACCAGCCGACACCCCCCGAGCGAACAGGGTGAGCGAGGGCCCCGCGTCGAGGCGGGGTGAAGGCGAAGGACGAGCGGAGGGGCAAAGAGGGGGGAGCGAAGCGAGCAGAGCGAGCGGTGCCGGAGGCATCGCGGGGGGTGAATCTGCCCCGGAGCGAATGCCGAGCCTGAAGGAGCTCGTCAAGTGTCCACGACCATATTCCAGGCTCAAATCCTTGGCCTGCCGAGGCTTCTTCGTTCTGACGTGCTTTGCGATTACCTGGGCTTCCAGTCGTCCATGACCCAGAAGAACCGGGAAGGAAGAGAGACGCTGGCGCGTACTTCGCTGATTTTCCAACGCGCCTCCTTGGCACTGTGCGTAACTTCGAACAAACGTAAATACCACCCCGCGATGCCGGTTGTCGGTTGCTATGACCAAAGAATTTGCCTGCAAGGACATCGGCATGGACTGCGGCTTCAAGGCCAGTGCCAAGACGGAGGAAGAGTTGATGCCTAAGATCGCTCAACATGCGAAGGCGGCGCACCAGCTGGACCCAATCCCTGCCGAGACTGCTCTGAAAGTCAAGGCCGCCATCAAGGACAAGAAAGGCTGGTTCTGAGCGTCTTCCCCCTCGGGAGGCTTCTTGCTGGTAGTTGGCGCGGTAGGATTTGGACCTGAAGTTCAACGCGCTTCCCCGCATCGTATGTAGTTCTCGAAGCAAATAGTGGTTTTCCGCAGCGAGGCATGCGGTCGCCGGGACTTCCGCCCGAGTTTCCTTAATTAGGTAATAGCCTGATTCTGGCTATTTCGGTCAAACAGAGTTCACATTGAGCTTCGCGGGCCCGACGGTCTTGCAACCCGTACGAGTCCAGGTCCGGGCCTGTTAAAACAGAAAGCCACGTCCAGGGGCGTGGGCAACCTCTTCCTGCTCAGCGCCTACAGGCACCTGATGGACGAGGACGAGACGTTCTCGTCCTGGGTGGAGAACATAGCCAGGGGCTCGAAGATAAACGCCGAGACCTCGCTCCGCCGCATAGGGCGCGCCTGCCTCCTCTTCGGGATCACCCCCCGGAGCCTGGCGAAGATGGAGCGGGGGGAGGCCGGGGCGTTCCTCCTGAAGGCTGTCTCCCGCTTCGAGGGGGAGGGGCTGAGGAGCTCGTCAATCGCGGGGTACGTGAAGACAATGAAGTCCTGGTGGAGGTTCAACGACGTGGAGGTGACCCGCCAGGTGAGGTACTCCCGGGACACGGGGCTGTACGACAATGAGAGGGTGCCCACCAGGCAGGAGCTGAACTCGGTCTTCGAGCACGCCGACCTGCAGAAGAAGGTCCTCTGCGCCCTGATGGCGTTCTCGGGGGTCCGTCCCGGGGTCCTCGGGAACAGGTTCTCCGACGACGGGCTGAGGGTGTCGGACCTCCCTGAATTGGTGGTGGAGGGCGGGAAGGTGAGGTTCCTCAGGGTCCCCGCGACCGTGGTGGTCAGGAGGACCATATCGAAGTCCGGGAGGCAGTACTTCACCTTCCTCCCGGAGCAGGGGTGCGGGTACGTCAGGGAGTACCTGGAATGGAGGGGGCGCACCCTGGAGGAGAGGATCGACGCTTCATCCCCGATAGCGACCGCGAACCCCCACAACCCCCGCAGCATCGGGAGCCACGTGAGGACAAACAACATCTCCGACTCGATCAGGTTCGCCATCAGGGCGGCGGGGTTCTCGTGGAGGCCCTACGTCCTCAGGAGGTACTTCGACACCAGGATGATGGGGGCGGAGCAGGAAGGGCACGTGATCAGGGACTACCGGACCTTCTGGATGGGGCACATTGGGGACATAGAGCACGTGTACACCCTGAACAAGGGGGAGCTGCCCCAGGACCTGCTCGAGGGGATGAGGCAGGCGTACGCGCGGGCGGCGGAGAAGCACCTGGAGACCGTGGTTCAGCCGACCATAGACAAGGGGGAGGTCGTGAGCACGGCCAGGGTCGAGGCCCTGAAGATGTTCGGTTACAGCGACGAGGAAGTGAAGGCGCTGGGAAACGTATCTGAGCTCGACATGGACAGGCTGCAGGAGCTGATCCAGCAGAAGTCGAAGCGGATGCTCGGCCTGAACGGCGGCACGCAGAAGGTGGTCCCGGTCGCGGAGCTTGAGACGTGGATCGAGCAGGGGTGGGACTACAAGAGGGACCTGCCGAACGGCAGGGCCGTGGTCGGCCTGAGGACCGAGTAGTCGGTCAGAGACGCAGGACAAGCGGACCCTGCGCTTCGCTCCGCTCGAGCTCTCTTTCCAGCCTCCGCAGATAGTGGGGGACGAGGACCGCTGCCCTGTCGGCCGGCATGCTGTCGGGCTCAAGAAGCAGGTCGGAGAGGACGGGGCTGCCGTCGGGGAGCTTCACGCGCAGCTTCTCCTTGAAGGCGTGGAGGTCCACCGTTCTCAAGCGACGACCCGAATCCGCAGGTTCCATGAAAGCGAGGGAACCGCTGGCTTTTAACATGAAGGTCGTGAGAAACAGTAGACCGCTCTCCAGCTATGAGGTTCGAATCCCGGCCGGGGCACATTTTCCATGCTCAAACTGAGGAGAGGAGAAGGACATTCAATTGAAGACGTGGAGAGCCTTTGATTCTCAGGCTGAAACAATGGGACAAAGATTGATTAGAGCCTAATTCAGCGTTTACATACAAGTGATTGGTCATTCAATCCTGATTATTGGAACCCGGAATTCGGGAAAGACGTCGACGCTGCAGAAGCTCATGGGAAATCTTCCCAGAATATCGCGAAATGTCTTCAAATACAAAGGCAGATTCGTGGCGTTGTACCTCAGCTCGCCTCAAGAACAGTCTGTCTTTTGCGATTACAAAGCAGTAATAGGATTGATTGACCAAAAGCTGCAGTACTGCGAAAAGAATGATTGTGTCACTGTGATACTCCCCTTCACCCTGATGAGGAACCGAGACGGCAAACTCAACTTCAATTGCATCCTGAAACCCATAGAGTTCTTGAAGTCAGAAGCAGCCAAGGTGTCGATCCTTTATCTTAGGAAACCCTCGGCGAGAGGGGTCGCCGAATTCGATGAACTGATGGAACGAGTTGGGGCTGTCGCTGTCGAAAGCGACCAAGATTACGATGTTCAGGCAGCACGAGTAGAACGAGTTCTCAAGTCTGCCTGACCTGGTGCCCTTATTGCCTCCTCCGAACTAGAGCGGACAGGGCATTCTCCATTCCTGGAGGACGCCTAAATCGTTATACTGCGTCGTTGAACTCCGATTGATGCGTGGGAAACAGCTTCGAAAATGACCTAGACCTGCTGAGTTCAACGTATAGATGGGCAAAGAAGGCAAACCTGGGAGACCTTCCAGATTTTTTCTCACGAACTTTCGGGAATCCCCTGCTTGTCGTGGGGTCCGGAGGCTCATTCACAACTGCTTCATTCATTGCAATGCTAGCAAGGGCGTCTGGAGTGCCAGCCACTCCAACAACTCCCCTGGGGTTGGCTTCGTGGAAAGCCGTGCTCCGCAGGGCATCCGTCGCACTAATCTCAGCGAAGGGACGTAACCCTGACGTTGTTGGTGCACTGCAATTCAGTATTGCCCGGGAGGCGAGGGAGATTCTTGTGCTATGCGGAGCTGCTGAATCAGATTTGGTCTCAAGGGCCAACAAGTCCGGTTGGGTGACGACATGGGCGATGAACCTTCCACACCGTGACGGATTCCTAGCCACGAACTCCGTCCTCGCGTTTTCGATCCTGTGCGCCAGAACTTTCTCGAGCCTGGAAGACCAGAAGTTGGTTCTTCCGGAGGACCTTGAGAGTCTGCTCTCCAGTAGCAAGATGAGACAGCCTATAATTGACACGCAAACGAGTTTGGCTGCCTTTCGCAGAGCGAAGTCTTTCCTGCTCTTGTACGGAGGGTGGAGTGAGCCAGCCGCTTACGATTTCGAATCTAAGATGATTGAAGGCGCACTAGGCTCGGTCAGCATCTCAGATTACCGGAATTTCTCCCATGGAAGACATAATTGGCTTTGGAAGAGCGTAGATTCAGCCGTCCTTGCGCTGATTACTCCTGAAACGGGGCAAATCGCAGACTCTACTGTAGCCAGCTTCCCTCGTCGAGTTCCGCGGGCTACGGTTTCAACCATGCTTTCGGGTCCTTTGGGCTCAATAGAACTCATAGTCAGAACCATGCGTCTTGTGAATGAGATATCTGTCGCGAAGCAAATCGACCTGAATCATCCCAGGATTCCTGCCCCAAGCAGACGGCTATACTGGACGAATTACCACAAATTCTATGGGGAAGAAGCCGAACTCCCAGCGGCAATTGAAAGGAAACTTCAGTCGGGGGGGCCGTTCTTGCAAGTTGACTTGGCAATCCTTAAGTCGCGATATTCGACGTTCTTGCACAGTCTCGCTCGGGCCAGGTTTGGCGGGCTAGTTCTTGATTACGATGGAACCCTTTGTCCTCGGTCGAACAGATTTGGAGATTTGCCTGAGAGCATTTCCACAAGACTCGCCTCAATTCTCGACTCCGGAGTCTGCGTCGGGATTGCCTCAGGCAGGGGCAAATCTCTGCGAAAGGCGCTTCGCTCTGCCCTCCCAAGAAGACTCTGGCCGAAGCTAGCCGTTGGCTACTACAATGGCTCGGTTATTTCTCGGCTGGACCAAGACAATCAGATCGGGAACTTGCCGACAAGCAAGTCGCTGGTCCAGTTCATGAGGATTTTGAGCACTCGTAAGGGGGGCCAGGAATTGTCGAATCCTGAAGCGCGAGGCGAGCAGTTGACCTTCATGGCATCTAACCATGGAACGCACATGTATCTTCTGAATGCGCTGATGGCCGCCGTGCATTCTTCAGGAGTACCAGATTTGCACGTGCTCGAGTCTAGCCATTCCATCGATGTCCTTACGGCCAAAGCTTCGAAGCTTAGTGTCATAAGAGAAGTTAAGAAGGTAGCTCGGTCCTTGGAATTGCCGGACGAAGTACTTGTGATTGGGGATATGGGGCAATGGCCGGGAAACGATTGGGAGATGCTAGCCGAATCGAACGCTCTGAGCGTTGATCAGGTGTCCCAAAATCCGGAGACGTGCTGGAATCTCGCCCCCCGGGGCATGAGAGGCCCCCCGGTTACGCTCCGATACCTGGAAGCGCTCCGAATTAGCGCTAACGGATCCTTTGCGGTTAGGATCAACAGGCGGCAGAAAGAGAGTGATGCTGGGTGAAAGACGAGCTCGCTGAACGGCTCCTGGCCACTGTTATGGAATGGAAACCTGAGCAGATAGCCCAGGAGCGTCCGATTATCCAGGCCCTGGCAGCATTCAGTTACGACGAGTACGAGCAGTTCTCGACAGGTAGCCGGTTTGTGGAGAACCTAGCTCTTTGGCTAAGGCAATTTGAGACACCAGACGAGCGTAACATAGCATACTCCTTCTTCAAGAGCAGGCTAGTGTATGTTTCCCAAAAGGAGATGAGACACCTAGTAGAAACGGCATTCCCTGAATACGTTTCCGATTTGCTGATTCAGAAGGTGGCAACGGAAACCAAGATTCCAAGATGGAGGGCCCGAGAGATAAGGAACAGGGACGAATTCAAGACACTTCTTAGGCAGAGTCTCTTTCTAGCGTTGAGCGATGGCTCCCACATTGATTACTTTAGACGATGCAATAACGCTATGATTTCGCAGGAGCAGGTCATACGATCTCATGAAATAACATCGGCACGCGCGTCGAAAGTTGCAGAATCTCTCGCAATTGATCTGCTGAAGATCCTAAACAGAGAGCCATTGGACAAGGAAGTGAAATTCCGAGAGGTCTTCCTTATCGACGATTTCTCAGGTAGCGGTCTCAGCTATCTGAGAAGGAGGGACGACCGTCGTGTACTGACGGGAAAGATCGTGAATTTCTACGACGACGTATGTCGTGATGGGGCTGACCTTGGGTATTTGATCGATCGGCACGATGTCGAGGTTCACCTGATATTGTACATCGCTACGAAGGAAGCTGTGGATTCAATTACCAAGCTAGGCGTAGAGCTCTTTGGCGAGCTCTCGTTCGACGTGAGAGCAGTCTATACTCTGCAGGAGAACATCCGAATTGACGACCAAGACGAACCAGGGTTCTTAGGTCTAGCAAGGAAGTATTACGATAAGGTAATCGAGACGCCAAGCTATTTGAAGGGAAAGCACGATCATCCATACCTAGGTTTCGACGAATGCGCGCTCCCTTTAGTTCTGTTCCACAACACTCCCAATAACTCACTACCGCTAATCTGGTTCGGCGAGGCGGCCAAGTACCGAGGTTGCTTTCCCCGCGTAAGCAGGTTTCGTGAGACTCAATGAGAGAAACTCGTAACTCATTCATTCTACGCGCTTCAGAACAGATTGACGCGGATCCCACCTTCTTGCAACTCTTCTCTCCTGGCGTTCTCGACCTATTTCACCCGGACGAAATGTGGACGAAACCATTGATTCTTCGGAGTGCACCCGGAGGGGGAAAGACGTCGCTTCTGCGAATCTTCACCCCGCAGGCTTTGCTCACCCTATTTGACGCGAGGTCGAGTGACGAGTACAAGGAACTGTACTCCGGACTTCGGGACTTGGGCGCTTTGTCTGAGGAAGGACCAACTACGCTGGGAATAATGTTGTCGTGTTCAAAGAATTATGCCGAGCTTGAAGATTTGCGGCTTCCAAACGTACCTTCTTTGAAGCTGTTCTATTCATTGCTCAACAGCCGACTTACCATCGCGGCACTGAGAGGCTCCATGGTGATTAACCGGCTAAGATACCCGCAAGATCTTAACCGCCTCAAGATACTTCGGCCAACTGACTTCGACGTTCCGAATTCAATTCCCCTTCCATGCACAGGAGCGGAACTGAACGAGTGGGCTTCCAAGGTGGAAAACAATGTGTGTGAAGCCGCCGACAGTTTTGGATCCGTGGATGAAAGAACACTCAGTGGCCACGAGACTTTGAGCAGTTTGCTCTTCTTGCGCCCCGAGTTGCTCCTACTTGATGGACAACCTTTCGTAAGTAGGGTACTTATGATGCTGGACGATGTCCATAGGATTGCACCGTCCCAACGCAAGGCTTTCCTGGATCTGATTACACGTTCGAGGTTCCCAGTTGGGCTTTGGTTAGCAGAAAGGCTTGAGGCCCTGTCGCCAATCGAGCTTATCGGCACCGGAGCTCTTCCAGGAAGAGATTATGTCGAACTCAATCTTGAAGACTACTGGCGTGGGGAAGGGAATCCCAGAAGGTTCGAAAGAATTCTCGGCGACATTGCAGATCGCCGCGCAAGTCTGAACCCCAGTGTGCGGCTGCCTTCATTTGCGGCGTGCCTTGGGATCTCTATGGACGATATTGAGTCGGTCCAGAAGTTCGAGGCAATAACCTCAGATGTCGAGAAACGCGTTGCGAAACTCACAGCCTCAACAAGAAAGTACGATGATTGGATTCTGAGATGCAGAGAATCCTCAGGCGCCGGGCGCGATTCTGCAATTGCGTGGCGATCTCTAGAAATAGCGATTGAGAGAGACTCAAGGAAAGGCCAACAAACGCTAGTAGATGCGCCTGTACCGGTCTCCGAGAGTGAGTTGGAGGAACCCGCAAGCGTCAGAGAGGCAGCTGCCCTATTCCTTGCTCAAGAAAGCCAAGTGCCGTATTATTTCGGTTTCCAACAACTTTCAAAGCTTGCATCGTCCAATGTGGAACAATTCCTTGTCTTTGCTGCCGCTATATTTGAAGAGGCCATTTCGGCCAACCTAATCCAGCGTGGAGCTCTGCTGAGTCCTTCAAGACAGGAGTCCATCTTGAAAAGGGCGGCAAGAGAAAGACTCGACGCTGTTATTCTAGCCATGCCGCGAGGCGATGAGGTAAGGGCTTTCCTGGAACACGTTTGCAATTTTTGCAGGTCAGAGACCTACAAGCCCAACGCCCCGTACGCACCCGGGGTGACCGGAATCGCGATAACAATGTCCGAAAGAGGTCAGCTCCTAGATGAGAAGACTCTCGCCCAAAGGAGTGACTTCAAGAAAGTCACGGAATTGGTTTCCCTCTGCCTCGCCTACAATCTCATGGATGCTTCACTGGATAGGAGTCAAGGGAATGACCGCTGGATGATTCTGTACCTAAATCGTCTGCTCTGCGCGCTTAACGATTTGCCCCTTCATTATGGAGGATGGCGGCCTCTTAGTCTGGCGAAGCTTGTCTCATTCTCTGGACGCGTAGTCCCTGAACAGAGTGAAGTGCCCCTCAATTGAGCGCCGCAACACTGAGTCGTCTGACACCGCGCTGGGGAGTCTACTTTCAAGCTAGAGGTTCAGAGTTCAGAGAATTCTGGGATGATTTCCTGAAAGCCAGGAGGAGATCCATTCTGTACATCATGGGGATTGGTTTCGATCCCCGTGGGACTATGGGATTGGAAGCAGTCAAAAAGGCAGGTGATTTCGACTTGGAATGCCTAGCAATGAAAGTCGATGAGGGACAGAGTTCGCCTTCAAGGAGGTATCAGGAACTCACAGACGAAAATGAAAGCAGGATAAAGGAACTAGCTGGGCCCAAGTTTGAGCAGCGGAAGATTAGCATGTGGTCCCAAGATGGAAGAAGGATTGGACCACGAAGCGCCGCGACCACAATTCAGGATCTTTCGGGTTATCCCAACTGTACAGACATCGTCGTTGACATAAGCTCGCTTCCCAGGGGATTGTATTTTCCTCTTGTCGGAAAGCTACTCTATTTGGTCGATGCTAAGAACATAGGTCGCGACCCGGATATGATGACCAATCTTCACGTGATAGTCGCTGAGAATGCCGAAATGGACACATTAATCACTGGCGCAGGCGTAGACGAAAACGCTAGCTTCGTCCCAGGTTTCACTGGAACACTTGTAGCAGAATCCAGCTCAGAAACGCCCAAGATCTGGATCCCCATCTTGGGTGAGAAGCGAACCGTCCAATTCGAAAGGATATACGACTTGGTGCAACCGACGGAGATATGCCCGGTATTACCCTCTCCATCCACAAATCCCCGGAGGGGTGACAACCTAATGCTTGAGTATCGGGACCTCTTGCTCGAGAAGTTGAAGGTGGACCCAAACAATTTCACATACGTCTCCGAGCAGAATCCATTTGAGACTTATAGGCATATTAGGAGTATCATCGCAAGATATGATGTGTCCCTCGAGGCACTTGGAGGATGCCAGGTCATTATCTCGGCACTTTCAAACAAGCTGCCCTCAATAGGTGCCTTATTGGCGGCTTACGAAATGAAAAATACTAGCCGGGGTGTCGGGATGGCTTACGTGGACAGTCAAGGCTACACGATTGAAGGAGACCTGGAATCGACCAAAGGGCAAACTCGGCTTTGGGAATTAGGAATTGCAGGTGAATTCTATGCCGCCTAGTTTAGCACTCCAGGCGCGGTCAACTGCTCCCGTGTGTGTAGGGACTGGACTAGTTGCGTTAGACGTCTTCGTTGAAGCTTCGACAAATGAAGAGCGGTTCCAGCGGGTCGGAGGATCTTGTGGAAATGTCATGACAATTCTGTCGTATCTTGGATGGGACTCGTTCCCATTGGCCAAGTTGGGCTGTGATGAAGGTTCAGAGCTCCTAATCAGGGACGTCAAGAGGTGGGGGGTGAAAATGGATCTCGCGCTCGTAGAGGATGGCTTGTTCGCGCCAATAGTAATCGAGCGCCTTTCAAACTCAACTCCGGGAACAGATCACCTCTTCGAGTTTGCATGTCCTCACTGTGGATCCGTCCTCCCAAGATTGAAACCGTATTCCATAGATGAACTACGAAACACCAGTGAGAAGATTCGCGAAATTGATGTGTTCTACTTCGATAGGACGTCTCTGTCGGCAATTTCGCTAGCAAAGAAGATGAGAGATCGCGGCGCTTTGGTGTTCTTCGAACCATCGGGCATGAGGAACTATCAACTATTCGTCGAATCCTTGAAAGTGGCCGACATCGTCAAGTACTCGGCAGACCAGCTACGGATGCATAGGTTCCCGCGTAATGTCAAGCTTGCAATCGAGACGCATGGGCAATTCGGCCTGAAGTATTGGCTCAAGCCTCCGCGCGGAAGAATAACGCCCAAATGGCTGAACGCATTCAGAATCGATGGTGCTTTGGACTCGGCAGGAGCTGGCGATTGGTGTACTGCCGGATTGATTCAGTCATTAGGACAAATGGGGAGGTCGGGGTTGGCGGAGTCGTCAACCAATGAAATCGAAGAAGCCCTAGACTTTGGTCAACGTCTCGCTGCTTTGAGCTGTCAATTCTTGGGAGCACGAGGAATGATGTACGAATCAACAAAGAAGCAAATTCAAGAGTGGATGAAAGGGCTTGAAGAGGAAGGGCAGGTAGGCACAACCAAGCCAAGTCCAAAGGAAGGCAAGGTGCCACCTGTGCTTTGTCCAGAATGTATCAGCATTCGGTAGCCTTGAGCAGACATCATGAAATGACGCATGAATCGTGACTCCAGTCGAGATATCGTTGAGCTGAGACAGCCTCGTTCATGACCGAAGACAACTGGAAGTTGTGCACGAGCGACAGTGTGTCGTCAAAACTATCCAAGAACAATCGGGATGATCCCGAATCTCGTTACGCTTGGAATCGGGGTAGCCTCACAAGCCCAGATCTGTGCACCCCTTCCAGCTCAAACCCTTGGAGGAACTGATGGCGCGGCGGTTGGCGCGAGCACGAATTCAGAGGAATGCTGATAGCGTCCCCTCGCTACCTTCGTCTTGGTGAAATTCGTACAACTTGGAACAGTGAAGCAGGATTTTCAGGGCAGACTTCGGCGGTCTACCGTTGGCTTGGGTCGGCTCCGGCACAACTCCGAGTCGACCGTTAGGCCTGATAAGGGTTGGTCACGAAGCCCCCGGTAGAGCGCCCCGTTCTGACGCCACGAACTGCCACTCATGGGCCTCGAAGAGCAAGAACTCCTCTCTCTTCAAACAGGTCAGGCAAACCGGTCTTCTTCGTATATTCTGGTGTCACGTATTGCGGCCGGAATCCACGGCCATCGGGGCTCCATGGATGAGAAGGGTTGAGCGTTCAATCTTGCCTTGATGTGGGCCGCGTCCTTCTTGGTTAATGAGAAGGCCTTTGCAATTATCGTCTCTGTCTCTTCCAGGGTGTCGTTGAATCGTTTGATGTCAGGATTCCGGCTTACGTCTGCTTCAAGTATCTTGGAAGCCACTTCATCGTAATCCTTGGGAATCTCGGCTGACGGCGAAGGTGTCAGATTGAAGTCGGGGTGGTCCATCATGTACTTGATTACTCTGAGAGCCTTCGGACTTCCTTCGATGTAGTCCAGTGTAGGTTGATTTCGCCAGACTGGCTGAAGCCGTGCAACACCAGCCTGTTCTTGGTACTCTACTGGGACATTCTTGAAGATGTCATAATCGTGGACGTTGACATAACGAAGCTTCGGCACAAGAGCCAGTGATACCTTCGGCGAACTGGCAATCTGGTCATCGATTTCTTGCCATCTCGTGAGAATCCTCTTCGCTAGAGTTCTGAGTTCCTTCGCCGCTGGCTTAAGGGTGTCTTTCCCAGCCAGCAATGCCTCGGGGACAGGGAACAGTTTGATTGCTTCAGAGTTAACGTGAGCACGCCAAAGATCTTCGGTTCCTTCGAACAACGCGCTTCTGAGGACCAATCCGAACAGATAGCGGGGTATGCGAGAGTTAAGATAGACATCCCATGGGAAGTCCTCGTTGTCTCCACTTGGAACAAACACAATGCAACTCTTCTGCGCTACGATGTCTTTCATGCTGAATTGGCATGCCTGAGGTGCGAAACCCAATTCAGATAACGCGAAAGCAGGCTTTTCCAAGAGGGAGGGATGCCCCCATAAGGAGTCGTTCTCCACTTTCGCCAATTCAACGTACTCCGAAATCTGATTGGAGTTCAGGACGAACGCGTGGACGTGAGAGCCTTTCGCCATCGGAAATCGCCCCTCTCCCGGGTCGGGGAATATCTTCCCCTTACCTCTGCCAGTTTGTACTCCGACTTGAATTGCTCTGTGACTTGGCCCCAGGCGTTCAGCGAATTCTTCCAACTTGCGATTCGAAAGTAACTTGCGAACAAGGTCGACGTCATCGGATTGTATCTTCGTCACAAACATTTGGAACGGATTTAGCGCCTCATCGGTAAAAGTGGACCTCGGGACGCTCGAAGCAATAGCTTTGCTCAAATCAATAGTGCTTCCCTTCAAGCATGTTGCCCGGGTTGGAGATGTAACCTGCACGGCATAGTCATCTTTTCTGGCCTTCTTCGAAGCCACAACAATGATAGGGGCTACCGTACTCCTGCTACTGGCAATCTGCGAAGTGAAAACCTCATTGCTAAGCGATTCTAAATCGACCAGCTCCCTCAGATTATTCCGGAGAATCACTTTCCTGAGCGAAAGGGCCGCCTTCGAATCAGCTATTCCAAACGGTACAATGAATCCCATTGTCCCTCCTTCCTCAAGCCACGGACTGATGTCAGCGATTGGTCCCTTGCCGCCCTCTAGGCTCCTGTAGAGGAAGTAGAACGAGATGTCCTTCTTCCCCGTTGCTACCTCTTTGTAATAGTCGCTCCATCTTGTCTTCGTCTTCAACCTCTCAGCTCTTACATACGGTGGATTTCCCACGACATACTGGTAACGATTCTCGCGGATGGCAGCTGCCGCATCCTCTCGGGGAGTCATCAGGTGTTCGTCCAGGCTTACCTGAGTTCCCGTTTCGAGGCTGTCAATGCCCCCGTAGATCTTGAATTCGGGGAGCTTTGTAATTCCTGCCTGCGTGAGATGTGGAAGAAGATACCAGATTACCTGAAGCTGCGAGATGAACGCCGCGAAGGTGTTGATGTCAAGGCCATGGACAATCTTAACGGCTTCCTGAATTGCATCGCCGAGCGGGATACCCTTGCGCCTGAAATTCGTGATTGTATGCTCGATGGCGCGGAACAAGAAGGTTCCAGAACCACAGGCTGGATCAAGCAATGGGCCAGGCTCCTTTGTGAAGCCGACGGCCTCCAGAATGTAATCCACCACGAACGGAGGCGTGTAGAATTCGCCCATGTCCTTTCTCGTCGCTGGGTCCAGGAACCGCTCGTAGAGATTGCCAAGAATATCTCCAGTGACCTTCGTAAAGTCGAAGGCGTTGAGGCGATAGAAAACCCTGAGGAGTATCCTTGAGAGCTCCCCGTCACCTTCTTGTGCCCAGTCGTAAACACTCTCCTCGAACATCCTCGCGTAGACCGCCTTCGAGTCTTGGAAGGCACTGACGAGCAAGTACTGATACTGATCTTTGACGTAGCTGTTGAAGTCGCGGAACTTCCTGATGCCTCCGTTGGAAATCTTCCTCGTTGTCATCTGGTAGTCTTCCAGAAATCGAACGAACAGGATGCGTGCAAGTACCAGGTTTGCGGCCTCGGTAGAGTACACCTTTTGAACGAAGATGAGCTGTTGTTTCTCATCAGTTGGGACCTCCCTGCCGATTTGAGCAAGGAAGTACGGAAGAACGTCCTCGCGAAGCTGAATCGCCTCTTTGTACTGGGTCTTCAGGAGGCGTTGCTGCTCCGCCAGTCGGGCGGTTTTACCCATTGAGGCACCGCCAAGTGCGTCCCATTTTGTCTTGTACTCGTCGTACGCGTCGTAGAACCGCTTCACTCTTGCCGTGGCATAGTTGCGGAAATCTCCTGCAGAGAGCCTAAGCGCGAGGTAGAAAGCTTCTCTGCCTTCGTCTGATGAAACATCGATGTAACCCATCGGGGAAGTGCCCGCAATGAATTCGACCAGTGCTGCTGATCCCGTTGAGACCGAGAATGCAAGCGATGCGATGCTGAATGGACCATTCGGATTGAGCAGATCCTTTTCGTTGACCTTATCTAGCTCAATGGGGCTCCTTTGCTTGCCATCTGGACTGACGACCACGATTGTGGTGGGATCGAGCAGAAGTGCGTACACGGTGTCAGCAGTGACGTATCGCTTGAGCTGCTTGTCCCAGGTTTCGTCGCATTCCTTCCGAGAGCGAAATCTCCCGGGCTCGGGCTTGACTTCGCATACGACCCACGGCACGGCATCCTGCGAATAGAACGTGATGTCGGGTATACCGTGGAACCCACGGTCGTTTATCTTGATCCTTTCTTTGGGATAACCCAACACTTGACAGAAGACGTCCTTGAAGTAGGAGTAAGAGTCGGGCTCGCTTCCTCTTGACCATTGCACCAATGCTTCAAGGGCCTTTTGGGCCTTCGTCACGGCACGCGCCTTCGCACATGCTGATTATAAGACTGAAAAGGTCACGAGATCGCTGAATCAACCAATGAAGGCTGCGGCATACGTCTCGAGAAATTCAAGGACTGGCCTACTCTGCTTGATAGGACTCGGTTCAACCTGGAACTCTTGGTGACTGACTATGGGACGGCGACAACCTTTGTGCCTTCGGGGGTCTTCTCGAATCTATACACCACATCTACGTCCGCGTCCTCGAAGATTTCAGTATCATGAGTTATGATCACGGTCTGCTTGATTGGACTATCCTCAGCGCCCAACCCCGTTACTATGTCAACCATGGTCGCCCTTCTTTCAGGGTCCAAGTGAATGGTCGGCTCGTCCAGGAACACAAAGTCCAGCTTGTATCCGCCCATTACGTAAGCCATGCCGAACCTCAGCGCAAGGGCGATGGCAACCTTCTCTCCGCCGCTTAGTGCAGCAGTCTCCACGCTTCCCCGCTGGCCATAGCAGTCAATGGACACGTGGTTAGCTTTCTCCCTCAGCTGGATACTAGAGACTCCAATGTTGAACGACCTAGCGAATTCTGACGCCTTCAGGCCTATGTGGTTGAGAGCCCATGAACGAAGGCTGCTCGGGACTGGGCCGTCTCTGTGGTAGACCCTTTCCCTAATCTTGGTAAGAACTGCCGTAAACTCGGCAGCTCTCTTAAGCTCTCTAACGGCAGCATTCAACCTCTTCAGGTCGGCTTCGTCTTGCTCGAAGGCGGTCTCGAATATCTTCTCTTTGGCAACCTCGTCCGGGATTATCCTGCTGGTCAGCCTGTCGAGCAGTTCCATCTTTTCCTCGTATTCCCTCGCGTTGAACCTCGCGGCCTCCCTGCTCAGTTCTACGACGCCAGAATAGAGTTCTTTCGAGTGCACGTCTATGGCGAGCACCTTGAGGTCGCTCACAGACTTGTCCCCTAGTTCGTCTAGCTCTTCTGGGAGCCGGGACAGGATTCTGCGTAGCTCGGCCCTCCTCTTCCCTAGGCGCCTGATGTCCTCTTTGGACGAGATTCTGTGCTCAGCGAGAAATGTCTTGGCTGCTGAGATGTCGCTCAGTTCGACTCCGAGGTCGGAGAGCTCTTCGCTGAGCTTCCCCTTGTCGTGCTTGCCCTTTTTCAGGTCGGCCGTGTACTTCGGAACCTTGGTGAGTTCCGCTTCTAGTTCGGCCTTCGTCCGCTCGAGCGAGGCAACATCGTCCTTCCCAACGATTCCGTTGTCACTCAAGAACAACCTGGCATCTCGTGCGGAGTTGGCTTCGCGCTCGACTGACAAACGCTCGGCCTCAAGATCCGACTTCGTAGACTCGAGCTCCTCTATCTCCTTGTTGTGGGCCTCAAGGTGTGATACAATCTCCTTGGGGTCGAATATCGGTCTGACGTGATCGACCTTGCTCCCACAGTACGGGCAGATCCCGTCCTTGAATTCCAGCTTCTTCGCTGTCTCCTTGTTGGCCTCCCACGTCCCGATGGTCCTTTCCAGCACACCCAACCGGGCCGTTTTCTTCCTGATCTCCAAATCAATGGCCTTCAGCCGTGATCCAGGGTTCCCAGCCGCGGCCAAAAGTGCGAGCGAATCCTTGGCTCTGGAAATTGTTGCAACTAGCTCCTTGGGCTTGGTTTTTTGGGGCCTCAGTTCGCCTAGTTTTGAGGTCAGCTCACCAATCAGCTCTTCAATCCCAGCCAGGTCTAATCTCGCCCCCTTCACCCGCTTGCTGACGGTCCCTTCCTTCCCCGCAAGCCGCAAGTAGCCAGGGCCTTGGGTCGTTATCCTATCGAGGTCTTCCCTTTCCGAATCTAGTTCGTCTCTCCTTCTTGCCGCGTACTTGATCAGGCCTTCGACGCTGTCCCTGAAGCGACCAGCTTTCTGACGCAGCGGCTCTGCCTCGGCTTTCCATTGATTGAGGTCGGTTTGGCGTTTGCGGAACACTGCCAGCGCCTTCTTTGTCCGCTCAGCTCCCTCTCGGTTTTTCTGCAGTGACTGCTGCTTGTCCGCCATGGCAAGCTCGAGCGCCCCGACGTTGGTGTCGTCGTAACCGTGTACGCCCCTCAGGTTTGACCGGAAATCATTGATGACTACCAGCATGTTCTGGTAAGCGGCTTCGAGCCCATCAATGCCGATGAGGGAGTTGACAAGCTCCTTGAACTCCTTCGGGCTGAAGTCCCTTATGATTGAATCCAATTCCCCCTGCTGTACAATCGCCGCCACCTTCATCCTCTCATAATCAAGGCCGAGGACCTTGGCGACCTCCTCGGAGGTGGTTGACTCGTCGAAATGCTTCCTCTCGCCTGCGGCGATTTGCTTTGTGACGCCGTCGGTGGTCTCTTTGAGGACTGCACCCTCCAGCCTGCCCTTCATGTCCAGCTTCCTCTCAACGAAGAAGGTCCTCGAGCGAGCGTCGAACTCCACCGATACGGCGGCGCCTGAGGTCCCGTCCCTCACGAGCGCCTCGTTAGGTCCGCGGACGTGCTCACCGTACAGAGCGAACGTGATTCCGTCGATGACAGTGCTCTTGCCGGACCCGTTGGGCCCCACGAAGACAGTGACACCCCGGCCCAGCTGAATGTCAGTGTCCTTGTGCGAGATGAAATTCTGTAGAACTACCCTGTGGATCATGGTTTGCTTTCCCCGAACCGAGACTTCTCGAAGGCTCTTTGCACTAGGCTGAGGGCCTCGTCCGTCTCTCCTCTCTGCAACAGCGGCAGTAGCTCATCCACTGCGAATGACGCGAGCTCCTTGTTCCCCAGGGCGCCCTCCGCCAGCGCGCGCATTTCGTTTCCTATGTCTCCTGGCTTTTCGTCATAGACCCGCTCGCCTTTTTCGGCTTCTTCCTCGACGGTGGGGACGCAAGTCAGGCAGAGCGGGGTTAGCCGGGTCAGCGCAGCAGTAACCCTCGCCGGGTCAACGTCGACCCCGGTGATTGTCACTGAAAGGACTGGCTTCTTCGCCTGTGTGCGGGACCCCAGCTCCTGGGCTATCTTCTCGATTCCTTCAAGCATTGCCTTGTACTGCAGGTCGTAGTGGAACATCCTGCGGGATGAGGTGAGTTGGACCCAGACGGGCTTTGCCTCTTCGCCAGACAGGTCAACGAAGTAGTAGCCTTTCTTGAACTCCTTGATGCCTTCTCCGGGGGTCGGGTCCAGGGAGCCGGGGTAGCAGACAGGGCCCTTCATGCCATCGAAATGCCTGTGAAGGTTGTCGTGGAGGTGGCCGAAGGCGTAGTAATCGAACTCAGGCGGGAGGTCGCTAGCAGTCAGTTCGCCGGCGAACTTGTGGAACTCGAGCAGGCCCTGGTGGAGGACTAGGAGCTTCTTCCCGCTATGGTCCCTGGCCTTTGCTGCAGCGGCCTTCAACTCCTCGGTCAGCTCGTCAATTTCTCCGCGCCTGTACTTGTTGAACCCGACGATCATCAGGTCTCCGAGCATCACAGGCTGTCCGGTTCCCACGTAGGTAGCGAGCCCCAGCTTGTGGAACAGGTACGGCGAAGGCGTCCCGGTAATCCTGCTGATGTCGTGTTCCCCCAGAGTGAAGAAGGTGGCGATGCCGTTCTCTGAGAGGGTCTTGAGGGCCTCCCCCATCTTGACGAGCGGCCTTCCGCCGGGCTTCGGGTAATGGAAGATGTCCCCGGCATGGACTAGGGCGTCGACCTTGTCTTTGACCGCCGCGTCGACCACCTCCTGGAACGCGTCGTAGACGTCCTGCTCCCGCTCTTCGCTGTCGAACTGAGCGCAGCCCAGGTGGGTGTCGGAGACGTGGATTATTTGCGTGAGGTCCACCGGCTACTCGAGCTTGATAGCGCCTCTGGTGCTTTCCTTTGCCACGGCCTTCATCTTCTGGGCGCTGGCCCAGAGCTCAGTGGCGCTGATGTCTGCTCCGGTCGTCTTTTCAGGGACATGGTCGACCTTCACCACCGCCGGGATGTTGACCCACTCTCCGAGGAGGACCGCTTCGCCCACGTTCAGGGACGGCAGGTTCTGCAGCAGATCTTCGCTGATCGCCTCGCTCGCCTCTCTCACGTGGCCCTGGTCTTCAGGGTTGGTCAGCTTCATTACCGCGAAAGAGCCCATCTGGCTGAGCACATCTTGGTCGACCCTCCTGGGTCGTTGTGAAACGACGATTAGGGACATCCCGAACTTCCTCCCCTCCCTGGCCACCTTTGACGCAATGTACTTCGTGTCAGTGTCTCCTTCGGCGGGAATGAAGGCGTGGGCCTCTTCTATCGCGCAGACCACGGGCGTTTCGAACCTTACCTTTTGGTCGTCACCCGACTTCCTGGTTGCCCGTTTCCTGTCGTCCAACACCTCGTCCATGTAGTAAGAGATGGCCGCGTTTGCCTGCTTTTCTGTGAACTCTATCATGTTGAGGATGTTGATCTTTGAGGCCTTCAGCTGGTCGAGGACCTCGCCTATGTCGGGGTCGATAACCGATTTCATCCGTCGCATCGCCATCTTGACGATGTCGGCCAGTCTTGCGGCGGCTTTCCTGTACTGCTTCTCACTCTCCTCGATTGATCCTATGGAAGCGAGCAGGGCCTTCCAGAATTCCTTGTCTCCTTTCACATCGTCTGTGAAGGCCTTGGACAGCACGGTCCTCTGAACTTCGGCGTTCTCCCTGACATCAAGGAGGTCGGCGAGTTGGTCGGAGTCCACGTGCCTGGGGTTGATCTTGGCATCGACGTGTACTGCATTGGGGATTGCGAGCTCAGAGTATTCCCCGTGGTAGTCGAAGAGTATCATCGTTCCCCGGAGCTCAGAGACCTTCTTCGTAATCAGCGCGAGAAGGTTCGACTTGCCGCTCCCTGTGACCGAGAGGATGGCGAGGTGCCTAGAGGCCACCTTGTCGACATTGACTGCCACTCTGACCTTCTGGTTCCGAAGGAGAGAACCCACCTGCACCCATTCGCGTCCTTTCCTATCGAAAACACCCTCAATCTCGCCTGACTCGGCCTCCATTACGTCGCTCCCCGGTTCAGGAGGCAAGGAGGGCAGGACCGCTCTCCCCTTCTTCAGAGCCTCGATTAGGCCGACGACCTTCACCGAGGCGACATAGCTCTTGTCGCGGGTGTTCCTTGAGGCGACTTTCTTTGCTTCGACGGCGGTTTGGAAGTTTCCAATCTTGTCCAGCAGGTCGCTCCTGGTAGCGCTGTCCTCGGCCAGGCCGAGCAACCTCCCCTCAGGCGATTCGACCGTCACATATTCGCCCATGCTTACAGGCCGTCTTGCAAGAAAGTGGAACTGGTATGGCTTCGTCTGACCTACGACCACGCCCAGGATTCCGCTGTCATTCCCCAAGGACCTGTCTCCCTCCCATTTCCACCTCAAGGCCGAGCAAGTTGGCGATGCTTCTCATCTCATCATGGCTGACTTTCCCTCTCTCGTGCGCGAGCCTCAGAACGTACGGGTAGCCGTCCACACTCGTCCCGCGCATCAGCTCCATCAATCCCCGGACATCTTTTTCTTCGGCCCTACCTGGTATCTCAAGTTTGAGACATGGTGCGTCTTCAGAGAGCCGGACGTAGCTGACTGTGACCCCGCTCCTGTCGATGGAGGGCTGAGAGAACCCCGCCTTGTTAGAAACCCGGTTAAAGTAGAACATGTCGCCCAGCTCTCCCCTCAGCGTGCGGTTGCTGAAGGATTTCTTGCTCACGAACAGGACCCCCTCTTGGTTCATGAGCTCCTTTGCGGTCTCGTAGAACGCGCCCTCCTTCTGCCTCTTTCGATCGTAATACCTCGCAAGGATCGAGCCATCCACGAGCACATATTCGGCTTTGCCCAGGCACGCTTTGACCTGGACGAACTCATAATCCATCCCGACGCTCTCCAAGGCAAGCTCTGGGCTGCTGACATACTCCTCGCCAGATTTCACAGCGAGGGTGCTGAGACCCACGTCAAAAAGAGGGGGAACCAGAGTCGTTCCATCCCCCAGCATCGATACAGCGTCAACCGCGTAAATGTAGAACCCTTGGTAGGGAATGAAGTTCCAACTACTGTCGATACCAACCAACTTGGAGTCCCCTGTTGGCTGAGGGTCGAAGTCGATCCAAAGGTCCCTTCCCCTTTTGAGAATTGATTCCTGCTCTTCGAACTTGATTGTTGAAAGAATCTGTTCACGATTCGTCACCGCGTAGTCTAATGTCTCAATAAGCATGCTGTGCATCTTTGTAGCACCTTGTTAGCCTTATACGCAATGCGGTCGTTTTTGGGCGACCTCATGTCCGTCATTCTGAAACTATTGAGGTTCCGTCTCTTAGGCTGCCTTGTTGCTCAAGCACCTCAAGACTTCATATTGCCGTGACGAAGGACCCCTCCTCGGGCCTTTTCAGGGCTGAAGTGTCAGAGGCAGGGGGTTACATAATTCACTTCGGTTCGACAATATCCTGCAACAACGGGAATATCCGGTTGTCTCCGACATCGGCCCACTTCTGGTCTAATAGCGCGGAGCATTATCGGGTGTCTCGATCCCGAACAGGTCCTCCAATTCACTGAAGAAGAATGGATGAAGGTTTCTGCGGAGCCTCGAGCCATTCGCCCGGAGCCACACGATTGTCTCCCCCACAGATTTCCATTCAGGCAACCCCTCTCTCCCCCCGAAGCTCTCGTACAGCTCAATTGCTACTGTCCGAGAAAGGCCCGCACCGATCAAAAAGAGAATTCTCTCATCAGATGCGCCCGCCTCAATGAACATGGGAAGACGCTCGCAATAAGTCCACTTCTGTGACTTCTTGGCCTCGACATACTCTAGGATGTCACAGTAGCACTTCATCCCCCTGACGTAGTCGTACCTGATCTTGTCTTCGATTGTATCATCTAATTCCTCAATCACCTCATTAATCTTCTTCGTCACATCAGGCGAATCCGAGGGTTTCCCTCTTATCTCGTAGTCGATTTCTTTAAGCAGGATTTTCTTGTAAGCTTCCTGATTAATCCACATCGAGGCAATGACAGCATATCGCTTGTAGAGCTTGTTCTTCTTTTGCATCAGTCTAGTCGAGATAACTTCGAAGACCCGCACGAGAGACTTGTACATGTCCCACGTTGGAAAGGGGGGCATTAGAGGGATGTCTTGGTCCATCATCATGCGGTAGAGGGAGTCTTGCAATCTTGGGTCGAATGAGCGATTCTTTACCATAACCTCTTTGCCCAGCTCCAGGCGCGCGACATCCTCTCGAAGCAGGGTTCTGACCTCCTCCAGCTTGATTGGGTCAATACCTTGATGGCGTTCCTTGAATGTCGATAGGAAATCTCGGTCAGGGTAAAGGAGTTGCTTCATCAAGAGACTTGTCGCCATCGCGACTGTCCTCTTTGATGCCTCGAAATTTACATCGTTCAAGTAATGGATGAGGTCGTCGACTTCCTCGGACAGAGCCGTCTCAGACGAGCTTTCGATAGGTTCTGGCTTGTCCTCAAAAGCGTCTTTACCAGACTCCCATTCCTCGACATTGACGCAGTAAATCTTGCCGTAGTAGTCCCTGCTCAGTCTGCCGGCTCGACCCATCAGGTTACGAACCGAAAGCGAATCCATAGGCAAAGGGCCCTTCCTAGGGTCGAAGAGAACAAGATTCTTCGCGGGAAGATTGACTCCTTCGAGAAGTGTGCTGGTGCAAGCCAGAAGAGTAATCTCTTCATCCTCGAACAACCGCTTTACTTGATTCCTTACGAACTGCGGCATTGTGCCATAATGGTAGCCGATCTGGTTCTTGAGGTAGTCTGCAAGATAGTATCGAGGGTGCACGTTCGAACGGAGGAAGCTGATCGTCTCCTTCATCTTGGGAGAAAGTTCCTTCAACTGCTGAGCTGTGGATGCTATCTCATCCGCAACCTTCCTACAGTCGGAAGGGCGGTTGCAATAAATTAATGTAGGCTCTTGCCCTGCGATTACTTTCTGGGCGACCCAGGCCTTGTAGCGGAAGGCCGATGGCGTGAATTCGGTGAGTTTCTTGTCATAGACTAATGTGAGGAATTCAGCTTCTCCGTTACGTCTCAATTCTCTTACGAGAACCGAGGCATCTGTAACAAAGGTGCTCCCCCTCCCTTCCTTCCTAAATGTGACGAAGATGATGTTCTGTCCGACGGGGGATTTCTTGGTCCGGGCAGTTTGGAGCTCTTCTGTGCCCAGACCGAATATACTCCTGAATTTCTCTGGGTTGGTGACGTAGGGAGAAACGAATACCTTCTGCATCTTGGGCTGGCTTCGTACAAGCTCGACGACGGCATCCTCAATCACGATTCCTCTACTATCATTGGCTACTTGCTGGGCCTCGTCGACAACGAGTAGGTCCACTGGGAAGTCGATGATTTGATTTGCGATCATATCCTGGAGTCTCTCTTGCGTGAGCACGAACACCTTCTTCTTGGCCGCACTGACCTCTTGAGAGTTGAGAGTGCTAGCTCCTGTGAAAACGACGAAGTCTGATTGCCCCAGAACTAGTCTGACGCTTTCTGAGATCTGCTTTTGGGCTTCGGCTACCAGAGCCTTTGTGGGTACAATGTAAACCGCACAGAACTCCTCATTTGAGAACATACGGTCGGCTACTAGGTTATGCAGGACGTATGATTTCCCAGACGACGTCGGAGCGGAGAAGGCGAGGTTAGCTCCTGTCTTCATGACCGTCAAGATTTGAGATTGGAAATCAGTGAGGCTCAGCTTATGCGATCCCGCAATCGTCTGTTGGTTAGACGCCTTCCGCTGAATTGCCTCGGGGAAATTAGAAAGTACTGACGAGGGATCTATTCCCCTCGGCCCTTTGTAGTCCCAGTTAAACCGCGAGAAGTATGAGAAGAAATCAGGGACTTCGTTTTTCACCACCATCTGCTGGATAACTGGCAAGTCTCCAAGTCTGGTAAGGACCACTTGCCCGACAAACGGGATTGAATCGTACGCTTCAGCATACTGGGAGAGCAAGTAGACCGCGATTTTGTAAGCCAGCATCTGATGAGATTCGTCCTCGCTAAGGGATAGGATTGCGCTGGATTCGAGCAGCCGGACGATCTCGTCTTCGTTCAACTGTTCCGCTCTTTGGGGTGTTATCTCTCTCACCGTGAGGCGGGAGAAATCACTCACAAATGCTGGGTGGTTGCAAATCTCTACGGATGTTTCAGTCAGAAAGCTGGCCATTACCTGCTGAGCTCCTCTGTGAAGCGCTTTCGGAAGGTCTCCACGTCCGTTATTGGCAGAATGAGGAAAAGTAATGTCCGGTCCCTAACTTCGGTCTTGGCCTCTACTGCTGACTTGACGGTCTCCGCGATATCTTCCACCAATTGCTGGTATTCTTTCACCATGAGTTCGTCGAGTTCCGGACCCCGCGTATGCTCGGCTTCACTCGTGAACGGAAACTCCGCGCCTATGAAGACCGAATCGGCTTCGGCGTAATTCTCCTTATGCTTCTCATAAGGGTCAATCATCTTCTGAATGTACTTGGCCGACTCACCAAACTTGACCTTGTCTAGGTTCTTGGATACCAGACGCAACTCTCTATTCTTCTGCGCCCTGTTCTTGCCAAACCTCTCTATGTCGCCTAACGCTGAGTTTAGGCCCGCCGAAAATGAAGCGTATGTCTTCGCGTGTCCGAAATGCAATACCACGGACTGGCCTGCTTCAAGATGGATTGCATCATATCCGTGAAAAGGCATGCCAGCAGACGTCTTCAGATCCATCTTGCTGTAGAGCTGGATTATTCCCCTCGATTCCAGTAGCACATAGAGGAGAAGCTCGCCTGCTTCGCCACTTCCTTCCGTTTGCTGGAAGGTCTCCTTGGCGGCTAACACTACGCGCCGCGCATCATCAGCCTTGATTTCGTTGTAGTCCGACTTCCCGAGGACATAGGTTACCATCTGGTTCAGAAGGAAGTCGATTAGCTCGTCTTCCCTGAATCCGTCAGCATCACAGCGGGTAAGGTAGAACGCGAGAGTTCGGCGGTCCGACTGTTGGAGTTCGGAGCAAGTGTGAAGTAGGTTCTCTACCTTCTCATGGGGGACGCTCTGAGCCGAGATGATTTGCAGCCTGAGCTTCTCAAGATCTGCCCCACTCATCGCCTCTTGGAGTCACGGCGGATATTTAGTCGTATTTCGCTCAGCGTCAAGGGCTACTTTGGGTTCAGAGAACAGGGGTGGCAAGCAGTCCTCTCTGTTCCGGAGCTGATGTGGTCCATCTCCTACAGCTGGCGATGCCTTGATGTGCGCTAATGAACTCTGAATCTGACAGGACCATTGGACAGAAAATGCATCCCCTGGTGGCAGGACGAGGCCTAGAGAGGGACCGGGCGAGTTATCGCGGAGACGACTTTAGGCGTTCCTGCCACAACTGCTTGTTCGAGTCGGGGCGGGAAGATCGCATCCAAACTGCCAAGCTCGTTTGGATACAATGAGACGAACCTTATCCCATTACTGCGGTACTGCTCCATCTTCCACCGCATGCTCCGCTCATACCTTGAACGGGCTAAGTTGTTGGGCAGGTCGACCAGCCCCCAGTACTCGACGTAGACCCCGTAGTCCGGGAGGTAGAAGTCGGGCCTGCTTATCCTCCTGAACCCCCACCGGCGCATCGCAGGCTGCTCGTAGACGTATCTGATACCGCTGCGGCTGAAGTAGTCGGCGATGACCCTCTCGGAGTTGCTCCTGACGACCTCCCCCCGCAGGGTGACGGCAGGATGGCCGTATGCCTCCCTGCGGACCGCGTGAATCAAGATGACGACAACGACGAGCAGGGCAAGCGCAAGAAGGGGCGACACCGCGAGCGCCAGCAGGAAGAGGAGGCCCCAGTAGAGTCTCAACGCCGTCATCCGCCGCCGGGGCACTTAAGCACCAATGGAGGCAGAGAAGGGGCGGGCCCTCCCGAAAATCGTTCAAAAAAAGAGAAGGGGCGGAGAGGGAAATTATCCGCAACGGCGTCGGGCCTATGGCTTCACTTGGGTTTCGTAGATGAGGTCCAAGACCCTCTTCGCCCGGTCGAGGACTCGCATGCAGAGGCGCCCGACTGCCTGGGGGTTGCCGGACCGTGCTTGGCCGGCGATGTACGTCCATGAGAAGGCGTCGGCCGGCTTTCCATAGAGCCTGGCGAGGGTCGCTGCGACGAGTTGCGCTATCGTCTCGGCCTCTGGCTCCTGGCCGTGGCCGCTCTTGGGCTCGAAACTCCGGTGCAGGGCGTGGGCCAGCTCGTGGAAGAAGACGGTCCAGTCTTCGGTCGCCAGGGCGATGATCTTCGCCTCATAGTCGGTCATTCCGTAGACCCCGGCCGAGAGCCGCAGGTAGTTGACCCGCATCCCGAACCTTCCGGCCACTTCGAGGAGAGGTGGAGGGTCTCTGGGTGTGTATGTCTGGAGCTCGGCGCCCTCGGTGTCCTCGTACCTGAAGACAGGGATTGCTCGGAAGCCGACCAAGACTTCGACCGTCTCATCCTTGCCGCTCTGATTGAGGGTTGCCTCCAAGGGCTTCTCGACGAAGACAGGGCCGAGGATCCTGAACGCCTTGGATCCTTTCTTTACGTGACGCCCGACGTCATTCCACTGCTTGTAGCCCCTAGCGTCTGACGTCCCTGAGAGGAGCATCAGGATCTGGTTGCCAAAGGACCACTTGGACGAAGGCAGTTCCGGGGCGTTGATCAGGGCCTTTGCGCACAGGTCCGGCAGCTGCGTGGAGGAGAAGAGCAGGACGACCTTGTCCAGCTCAGAGCTTGCCTTTTCCCTCCACGAGATGGCTTGCGCTGGGTTCTCAGCTGTTTGCACGAGAACGCGCCTGCCTCTATGCGCTCTGTCCGCTGACGGGGTACCGCTTCAGGAACCTGTCCCTTAGCCGGTACTTGTAGCCGCCGACGACCAGGTCCTCGCCGGCTCTCAGCGTCTCCAGGAAGTCCCTAGCAGGCTCCAGTTCTGCCACCGGAGACCCGTCCTGGTTGACGATGAAGGTCCACTCCCCGTCGCCGTTGTCGTACTTCTTCCAGGGGCGGTCCTCGAGGACGGCCGGGTCCACGTCGGGTGCGCCGTGCATGATGTCGGCGGGCTGTGGCTTGGCAGGCTGTGCTGGGTGTCCGTTCCCGTTGCCCTTGAGTTTGCCGAGGATGTAGATGATGGCGCTGGTTTGCCTTCCGAGTGCGTCGGTCTCCCTCTTTTCGACGGCCTTGATCAGGACGAAGCCGCTGCCGAGGCACTCGTTCGCCTCGCCGCTCGTACCGACCTCCCTGATCTCGGTTATGCGGGCGTATGGCGTCTCCATGCTTCGCCGCCTCCGCTTCCCGGTCATGCCCTCCTAGGAGGGGCCCGCATTTAACGGGCCCAGCTCCTTGGTCGCCCAGAGGGTGAACTCGCGGACGGTGTACTCCGCCACCCCCACGATTTCGGCGACTTCTCTCTGCGTCACGGCCCTAGGTTCCACCTCGCGGGAGGCGAGGTAGACGGAGCCCGCGGCTATGGTCCTGGGGCTGCAGCCCTCCCTCAGGGCGCGCATGGTGCCGATGATGGTCTGGGAGGCCTGCAGGAGCCTCCTGAAGTAGGGCCCTGGCTCGGTTCCTTTCTTCCTCAGCCTCTGGAGGACGTCTTCGTTGGATTCGAGGCCGCCCATCACGGTCCGGAGGAGCGCCGCCGAGTCGGCGGGCTTGAGGGGGACCGGCGACTCCGTCCCGATCCGCAGCAGGGCCGACTTCGTGACCCTGTGCCCCATGTCGTTGTGCGCCCGGATGATGCTCTTGGGGCTGACATAACCCAGCTCGGCCGCCCTGCAGGCGGAGAGGATGGAGTAGGCGGAAATGGCCGGGACCGATGTTCTCCTCTTTCCCAGCTGCCCGTTCCTGCTATCGGCCAGCATCCTCTCAGACACGGCCACGGCGTTCTCCGTGGCGAAGGCGGGGAGGGACAGTTTCTCTGCCACCCTCCTGATGGTGTTGGCGCACTCCCAGGCGGCCGAGTCGACTCCCATGTTGTCCGAGAGGAGTTTGGCGAAGCCGACCGTCGACGTGCCGTTGAAGGTGGCGTGGGAGTTTTCGTCTTCCTTCGTCCCCATGTAGGAGCCGAGCCTGCGGCTCGGGGTTGTGCTGCTGGCGTGGGGGACGTCAAGTGCTGTCTTCGCCGTTCTGGCCACGACCCCGCAGTTGGTGCAGGCGAGTTCCTCGCCCGCTTCGACGAGGTGGCCCCTGCACTCGGGGCACCTGCGGAGGAGGGCGTACTCCTCATAGGCGGCGGCCTTCGTGCGCCCGTTCGTCGGAGTTCCTTGAACCCATTGCATTCGCATCTGCCTCCTGCCTTCGTCCTGGCGTGCAGCCCGTGGTTCGTCCGGGCGCGGCGCGCCTGCTTCCCGGTCTCGACCTTAGGAAGAAATGTGGAAAGCGGAGGCTTCACTCGGTCCCCATTCAGGAACCCAAGGGCGGACAATAGTGTGCCCTAGGGATCTTTCTAGGCAGTCCTTCAGTCGCAGCAAGTTGGTGTTGCGGCCCGGACGGGTCAAGGAACAGGGATGAAGTCTTCGTTTCCATCATTCTCCCGAAGGTGGATGGGAGAGAAGTTCTTTCACATCCTTCTGGGTGGATCGATGGCATTAGTCTGCCCAAAGGACGGCCGTTAGGCCCGGATCTTCCCGTCCGGGTGGAGAACGGTCAACCAAAGACCGACCCTCACTTTCACGTCGAGAATTCTGGTGAGGCGTCACCGTGTATTCCGTTCTCTCTGGGATTGGTTGGTCACGAGGACCTTTTCATGACGCGTCGCGGCGTCGTTACTTCACGTGCTTTCAGCAGCAGAGAGAGACAGATTGAATACGGCGTTGAAGTGCGGGTCGGTATTTAACGCGGGCAGCGGAAGTTGCCAATTCGGATACGGATGTTGCCAATCCAGGGGCCCGAGCTGGCAACCTCGGAGGTCGTTTTGGCAACATTTCCCCCTAGGTTGCCAAATCCGGCATTCGTTAAGAGTCACAGAGACCACACCATTGGATGAACTCGGCCGAGGTTCTCGTCCTGTACCTTCCGGTCGCCTACTGGGGCGCCTTCATCCTGCTGCTCTACAGGCATGACCTCTCCAGGTTACTCAATCCCTTCAGGGACCAGAACGGCCTACGAGGTTGGTGGTCAGTCCTGCTCAGCTTGGGCCTGTTGAGCCCGGAGCAAGCGGCTCTCAAGCCCGGGGGCAGGGGACAAGCCCTTCCGTATGCCGCGTACCTTATCGTCGGCGGGGGCCTGAGTCTGGCGTGGATCATACCAGCGTTTCCCCACGACTGGTACTACCTCCTGGGCATTCAGGCAGCGTCAGGCGTGGTCTTCGTCATGGCGACGGTCAAGCATCTCGGACCTCCCCCGAGGAGGCCCTACGTTGACGTGCTGCGATATCCGCGCCTGGGGTCGAGGGTAAGGCACCTTCAGCCCCCGCCGCAGCCAACCCCAACTCCTCCGACCAAGTCGGACCCCAAGTCGAAACCGCGAATCAGGTTCTTCAACGTCTCGCTCAAGAACGGGACAGTCGTCTCCACCCCCTCGTACACAGAGAAGCAGGCGTTCGTCGCCACCCTGATCCATGTATTAGAAGCTGCGAACCCCGACTTCGCTTGGATACAGTTCTTATTCGTGAAGTCGAACCACGGCCCGGCTTTCGTGAGGCTGAAGAACTCCCTGCGTACAGCCAAGGCCGAGATGGAAAGACCCTCCCTCGATTTTGTGAGCGGGGAGGACCGGCCCAAGAGGGAACTGAAACGAGACTTCTACGACAGGGCTGAATCCAGAATGAACAAGGTGGACGAAATGGTAACGAAACCGCTGGTCACCCTTGCCGTCCAAGGAATGTGGGTCGGCAGCGAGTCGAATCAGGTCAGCGTGCTTCCGTTCGACCACTGCTCCGACGAGCATGACAGCCTTGCCGTCTTCCAGTACAGGGACCCGAGGATGCTCCGCGAGTTGGTCGACAGGAGGATGGTCGCCGACATCAGGGAGTACCTAGACCGCTACATCAGATCGAGGCTCGAGCCTCCGTCTTTCATGGTGACACCAGAGGGACTCGGGTCGCTTGTCCACCTGCCGGCCGGGGAGATTGTCGAATCGCTCCACTCGGTCGCGTGGGGCAATTCATCGAGGGGATACACGCGGGCGAAGATCGGCGATGACGCAAAAGCCGATTCTGGCCTGCGCGACGATATCACCTCCAAGGTGGTACGGCTGACACAGGTCCCGAAGATGGAAGAGGTCTTAGAAGACGTGTCGGTGCAGCCCCTTGACCACCTTTCATCCACGGCCGTGAGGACTTTCGAGTTGGTCTATCGCTCAGGCCATACGGAGTTTGTGCTCTCTGCCGAAAACGTGGACGACATGAGGAAGTACGCTGGCCTACTGGATTCTGTTTATGGGGACCTCAACCTGGAGACGGCTGATCAGACTCCACCCTTCCTTCGGCAACTGACCGCTGTGATGCTCGCATTATAAGCCGCCGAGCCCTCCTGCGATGTGCAGGTCCCCATCGACGACGATGACGTCGTCTTCCACTCCCTCTTCATAGGTTCGACCGGCGCCGGGAAGACGAACGCCCTGCTCTACTGGCTGCAGAGGCTCTTCGTCAGGAGAAAGGACGTGGCGCTCGTCCTTATCGACCCTCACGGGGACGCGGCCATCGACCTCTTCCGCAGCATCCCTTCGTCTGAAAGAGACAGGATCACCCTCCTTGACCCCAACTATGTTTCGTTCGGCCTCAACCCCCTCTCTCTCCCTCCGGGGCTGTTGGGGCAGGCAAGGACCCACACGATTCAGACCCAGGTGGAGCAGCTGTCGGTCCTCCTCTCGGATGTCTTCAGCACCGACGCTTCGACCGCGCCAAGGCTGATGTGGATATTCAAGGGGGCCCTCTACTACCTCTACACCCTCGACGACCGCCCGACATTCAAGGACCTCTACAGGATACTCGTGGACTTCATTTCGATGCCCAAGGAGGAGATTTCGATGATGCTGAAGTCCAAGGAGATCGAGGACGAGATAATCGCCAGCACGATGGAAGCAATCTCCAAGCTCCCCAAGGAGGCGTTCGCTTCAGTCGTAAACAGGATCTCCAACTTCGCCCTTCCCCCGAAGTCGATCACGTCGAGGACCTTCTGCTCCAGGACGAGCAAGCTCGACTTCGAGGAGATGATGGCTCCCGGCAGGCTCACGATGTTCAGGCTCCCGAAGTCCCTCCCCCACGACTTCCGCAGGCTCGCCTCCGCTTCCATCGTGATGCGGTTCTACTTCGCGATGGAGAAGAGGGCTTCCAGGCTCGAGGCGGCGGGGGAGGAGCCCTCCGCGAGGTCCCCGGTCATCCTCGCCATGGACGAGTTCCAGAACATAAGCGACCTGAAGCTCCTGGACACGATCCTGTCGGAGTCGAGGAAGTACGGCCTCTACCTCTGGATGGTCAACCAGAACATCCAGCAGATACGGGGGCCTCTGTTCAGCTCGGTGAGCGGGAACGTCGGGACAATATTCTGCTTCAGGGTCGGGCCGGACGACGCGTCGAAGATGGCGGACCTGATCTCGCCGCCAAGGGCGGACAAGGTGAGGGGCGACCTCATCGAGCTCCGAGACTATTCCTGCATCGTGAGGTTGAGGCCCAGGGAGGGGGAGATCCCGGGAAGGCCCCTGCTTGTGGACGATGGGTTTCCGAAGCTCAGCGGACCCGTGTGCGGGATTAAGGAGGCGATCGATTTCATGAGGAACCAGATGGAGGAGAAGTACGGCGGGGCCCAAGAGGCGACAGACCTTGTCTACAAGACGCTGTGGGAGCAGATCAACGGGACGGGAGAGAAGGCGAAAGACAGCGGCAGAGTCCCCTTCATGCCCATCCACTGGAGGATACTCACCATCGGGTACCTCAAGCTCATCTCGGACGCCTACTCCCTGGAGTTCTCCCGGCTCAGGTCGGAGCTCTACGCGAAGTACTCCTGGCAGACGTCGACTGTCCAGCAGGCCCTCAACGAGCTGGTGAACACGGGCTACCTGACGCAGACCTTCGACAGGCAAGAGTATGTGATGAAGGGGAAAGATGTCTACGGGAATCCAATCATGGTCCCCCCGAGCCCTGACAACAGGGATGAAATGGACAGGGCCAGGACGATCATCTACAGCCTGACCGTGAGGGCGCTGGAGTGGTTCCAGATCAAGGTGGGGCGGGCAAAGATGGGCAATCCGAAGCACGTCAGGGTAATCGAGAAGCTGCTGAAGGAGGAGTACTGGCCCATGGGGTACTACTGCGTAGTGGACCAGGGGGAGACCGCCTCCGAGAGGCCGGACATAGCGGTCCTCAAGCCCGCGTTGACTGTCACGGTCGACAGGTCCGGGAACGAGCTGAGAACCCCGAATCCCCTCGCTTGGGACTACACCTCCGTGATCGCGGTCGAGGTGGAGATGTCCCCTCAGAAGAGCAAGGAGCAGGTGCTGAAGAACTACCGCAAGAACAAGGCCTTCTATGCGCTAATCAGGTTCGTGGCCACGTCCGAAGACCATGCCAGGCAGGTCGCGAAGATACTCGGCGAGGAGGGGACGGCGGACCCCGAGAAGTACAGAATAGACGTGATTGAATACGATAGCCTGAACGTGATCGAACCCAAGGTCGAGCCCCAGGGAAAACCGGAACCTAGCGTGCGCCTAGGTGAGGCGGAAGAGGCTGTGCTCTCGTTCATCGTGGACCACGGGTTCAAGAGCAGAGAGGACGTCGCTGAGAACGTCAGCCAGTCGGGGATGAAGGTCAGCACCAGGTCTGTATCCCGTCTCCTGAAGGCGCTCGTGGCCAAGGGGTTCCTGTCAAGAGTCGGCAAGCACTACGAGGCCACAGAACTGGCCAAGGCAAGGCCCCGCCAGGGGACCCTCTGACGGCGAGACCCGTATAGGGACCGACCTGTTTATTCGGGCAGATGATGTGTTACTGCGGCAGGCCGCTGACCAAGACCGAGGGAGGGGTCTGGGTCTGCAGGCAGTGCAGGCGCGAGCCGGTCAACTGCGAGTGCTTTCCAATCTAGAACTAGGTCCTCTGTCGCGGCTGCTGGCTTATTACACGGCTGTAGTGGCTTGTGAATCAGAGTGTGCTACAGGTGCCGAAGTCATCATGGCTGCAGATGTAGCAAGGACTGTGAAAGGACCATCGAAGGAACATGCCGTGACTGCGGGCACTTGGTGGGTCCCGGAGCCGCTCCCTAGGACCCCATTTCCTCAGCAACCCTGACGAACCGGCGCATGACATCCAGGCCTATGGCTGTTAGCTCGTACCGTCGTCTGCCGCCGTCGGTCTTGGCCATGAGGAAGCCTTTGGTGCACAGATGCCGCAGGAGCTCCTGGCAGACGAACCAGGAGAGGTTGGACTTGTACATTATGCGAGTCGGTCCAACTTCGCCCGCGTTGACTGCTCTGAGGATGTCAACCATCATCTCGGCCCTTGATCTTCTTCCCCGGAGCTTGGGCGAGGGCGATGAGAAGATGTCCGAAGGCTGGCCGTCCCAGGCTTGCGAAGTGTGAAGCGACAAGCTACCATGAACGTCCAACACTCGATTTAACGGGGCGCGTCTCCCGAACCGAACAACAGCCTTGCCTTGTTGACCTCGTCTGCGAAGCACAGGTCGTCCGTTTCGTCGTATCTTGCGCCGTGGCTCCTGTAGAGCCTCGACAGAATCTTGGCTTCGATTATCAGGGCGCCCATGGGCTGGAACAGCTCTACTAGGGCGTCGTCAAATTCGCGGGGGCGCATCGAGCAGTCCGAGAGCGTCACCCCCATCCTGGCCAGCCACCACTTGGTTGACTCCCGCCCGGTCGGCGATAACACTTCTGACATCACCAACTCGCAGGCCTGTTCCACCTGCGAGTCGAAGTCCGTCATCGAGACGCGAAGTCTATGGACGGCTAAAACGAACGAGGAGTCTATTCGACTTCTGGTGGGCTCCCATGAACCCGCCCGGCTGGAGTGCCAGCGACCCATAACGAACTGACTTTAGTGATTCACTACGAAGACTTGCAGTTGAGTTCCGGCATACAGCTTGAATGATCCGGACCAGCCACCACAACTAGTGAAATACCCACACGCCTGGAGAGTCAAAGTGTCGGAACTGGCACCAGTGGACAGAACACCGACCACTTCCCCAGACCCATACGTCCCTCCACCGTAAGTGAGTATCGTCCCTGTGGATGAGACGCAAGCCGCTTGGAATGACACCTCGGGCTGCGCATAACAGAAATTGGTCAGCGTTGTGGTCGGAGCAAGGCTTGGAATCTTCCACGCGAGGGACGGGCCGCCGCCCCCGGTCTCTACCCCAACCCAGGTCACAATGAAATTGTATTCGGTATTTGCTTGCAATGGCACAGAGAATACAGTAGTCATCGATGGGAAGACGTTCAGCGTAGAGGTAAGCGTGCTTGTAATCACGCTTCCGGGATTTCCGCAGGTTATACTGGTCCCTAGCTGGCTGATGAACTGCCCGCTGGGGCACGCCGACGGGAAGTTGGTCAGTTGCGACCATGGAAGGGAGATGAGGGAGCAGGTCAGTGTGGCACCGTAGGCTGAGACGTACTGGCTCGACCCGCATGGAGAAGGGTACCCTGTCAGTTGTGCCCACCCAACCTGAGAGCAGGTCAGCGTGGGACCGACTGCGGTCGTGTACTGGTTCGTTGAGCATCCCGGCGGGAAATTCGTGAGTTGTGACCACCTGACCAGGCTGATGGCGGGCGTGTACCAGAAGACGTTGCCGCGAGAAGTCACGACCCCCACTGAGTAGCCGGCGGTGGTGGTCCCGGTGATTGCGTTGAACCTTGCAAGGCAATTGGCTGTCCCCGAGCCGCCCTGGTCTTTGCAGACCCCGCCCGGGACGATCCCTTGCACCGGCGCGCCGGCGCTTGCCGGGAGATAAACCGGGTTGAAGGACGAGCTGGCATAGATTGACCCGTTCGGGAATCGGAAGTACATGCCTACGACCGAGGCTGATTCCAGCCCGCTGTTCACCAGCGTCAGCCCGGCCGCGGGATTGCTGAACACAAGGAGCTCGCCGCTGTGGAGATTGGCCGCTTCCTGCGCCTGCTGCGAGGATTGGTTGGACTGGGCCTGCAATCCCTGGATGTATGACTGGGCGCCGATGGCAAGCATCAGAACAACCACGAAGATCATGGTGCCTATCACCGAAGCGATCCCCCGTCGCCCGCCCTTCCTCGCACTACGAAGCCGACTGAGGTCCATGATCATGGAGAGTCACCCTGGAATGGCCGTCGCCACGATTTCCTGCTGCGCTCCTCCCGAAGTCGCCAGCGTTATCGTGTAGCCTGTGCCAATCGAGACCTCATTTGAGGAATAGATAACGAGAGTGAGGATGACAGACTGGCCTGGGGGAATGGCGTTCGAAGGAGACAGTGTGACCGAACCGGGGTTTCCTGTAGTCCCGGACCCGCAGAGCGAAGGAGGGGACGCGAAGCTCACCGGCATTCCCGAGGAGGATTGAAGCGTAATGCAGTATGAGGGTGTGGAGGATACCCTGGCCGTGACGACCGTGAATGATGCGAAGGAAGTCGTGCCCGTGTTAGTCACAACCATTCTCTCAATTGCCGTACTGGAGCCCTGCCACAGGACTGCATCAGAGATTGCCACGGAGGGACCGCCCGCAGACGACGCATAGCCTCCCATCGCCGAATAGACGATCGCGGAGCCTCCCACGGCGATGCCTATCAGGATGAACGTCTCGATGTACATGGAAGCGCCGCGCCGAAGCTCAAGTCCCAATGGTAACTTCATCTCCTGATGTGTCTACGAGAAGGAAGGTCTGCCCTGCGGGGTGGGCGCATGAAGCGAGAGCCAAGGCTATGGAGGTCGGGGCCGCGCTTTGGCCTGGACTGGCCGCAGTGAGGGTCGCGTATCCCCCGACTGCCAGGAGCGTCCCGTTGTCGAAGACTTCGTTGGGAGTGAACGAGACGCTCCCGTAGTTGTAGAGGACGATGGTGTAGGACTTTCCTTCAGTGTAGGTGCCGCCGTCTGGCCCTGTGTAGGTCTTGGTGCAAGCTCCGCTCCCGGCGGTCACTGTTCCATAGACAAGCGAGATCTGCTTCCCAACGGATGCCTGCAGGGCTGACGCAGCCTGCGACTCCCCGCTCGCCGAGGCGTTGAACTGCCCGACGGCAGCCACAGTGACAATGCTGCCGAAGGAGAGCGTGGCTCCCACCATCAGCATCGTCGCATAAAGCTCGCTGACGGCAGGTCTTCTTCGAAGTTTCACGCAGAGGAATCTCTGGGGAGCTTAAAACAGGAGGGCGGGCCCTCGAAGGGCCCTTCTATTGAGCTGTGAGTTTGATCGAGGCCTGGGCGTTGCCCCAGCCTACGACGTTGATGGTGACTGTGCTGCTGGAAGTGGGAGCCCCTGTTGCCGCCGACCCCATGAGGAGTGAGGTGAAGGACAGGCTCACCTGCTGGCCTGGGCTGAGGGTGAAAGAGCTACCGGGGGACAGGATTTCTGGAATCGCTGCGGTCGCGGTTGCTGTCCAGGTTCCGCCCTGGGAGGCTACAAGCCCGGTCATTGTTGGGGTTGGGGTTGCCCCTGTGTTGGTCCCTGAGAACTGAATCTGGCAGCTCGAAGTGGTGCAGGAGATTGTGGATGAGCCGGTGTTCTTGATGGTGAGGGAGAAGGCGCCGAGTGTGGTCGCGGTGGGGCTTCCCGTGATGGACGCCTGTACCACCTGGACCGACGCGTTTGTGGACGCCGAGCCCGCGAGGCTGTAGACGGCGGCTGTCACGACACCGCCTACCGCCAGAACTGCGGCTATGATGATGAAGAGGTCCATGCTTTGAGAGATGCCTGAGCGATTGGCTGAGATTTTCATCACAGGTGGAGCCTGCGGGTGCTTTTAACGCGGCCATCGCCCGCGAGCCCCTCTCAGATTCCTATGTGGAAGAGCGCCGCGATGTCCAAGCCGGAGAAGACCGCAGTCGCCCCTACCGCGATGAGGACGTTTGTCGAGGCCCTCAGAGTGTTCCTGACGGTGTAGTCAGTCATCTTTGACCCCACCAGCCCCATGGCCGCAGCAGCCACCACGATGAGGGTGCTGGACACCTGGAAGAGCTCAGGATGGAAGGCTCCCGATGGAAGGGCAAGGTGGGCGGCCGCCAGGTTCTGGTTGAAGGACGAGCCGAAGGAGGTCAGGACGCCGGAGATGAATGTGACCCCGAACGCCAGCAGGACGGGAGTGACGTAGGAGAGGAGGAGGTAGGGACGCATCTCGTTGCGCGTCCTGCTCTTCATCTCGTCGACCTTCGTGGTGTAGGCCGTGAGCTGGTAGAATGTCTCGACGGTGCCGCCGCCTGATCTTGCCATCTGGCCCAGGATGAAGAAGGTCATCCTGGCAAGGCGAGTCCTGACGTCGTTCGTCACTTCGTCGAGTGGTGTCCCGGCTCTGAGCTCTGACGCAATCTGTTTGATGAGCCTGTCGAAGGCAGGGGAGTACCTGTTGTAGGCCGCTATCTTCAGGATTGATTTGGTGAGGTCATACTCCTGCCTCTTGAACTCGAGCATGTCCTTCATGAAGGCAGGGAGCGCCTGGTCGACCTCCTGCATGGTCCGCCGCTGCTCCCGGACCGAGTACCCGTACAGGACGAAGAACAGGAGCACGCCTGAGGCTATCCCCAGCCAGGCCTGCCCCCCAAGGAACCCGATGCCAAGCCCGGGGACCGAAAGCAGGAAAGCCCGCCTTCCGTTGCCCGCCAGCGGCGCCTCCCCCGCGGGCTGAATCCTCCCGGCCAGGAACACGAGGAGGACTGCGAACGTGGGGATGACCAGCCCGGTGAAAGCGAGCAAAGAGACCACCGAAAAGTTGGGGGAGAAGTAGCCCACGATCAGAATCAGCAGAGGGACGATTCCGAAGAGAGTGACCATCATGCTACCTATGGTTCCTGCACGGTCTGCATAGCGCACCCAGCCCTCCTCGAGCTCCCTGAGGAGCGACCCGCTCTCGCCTGTGAGGTAGGCGGGGATGTCCCCGCCGCTTCGGACCTTCGAGGTGTAACCGTTCAGGAAGAGGCTGAACCTCTTCGACGGATGGTCGGAGGCGATCCTCTCGAAGGTGCTGTTGGGGTCGGCCCCGAAGACACGGACGTCACGCCTCACCAGCAGCGCCTCGCGCTTCATCGAGGTGAAGATCTTCGTGCCCACAATGCCGTCGAATATCGAGTAGAGCGACATCCCGGCGCTGCCGAGGACGTTCACCATGATCGAGAAGAACGGGAGTTCCTTCTCCACACCCTCTCTCCTCTGGTTCGCCCTGTCCCTGAGATGCAGTTCGGGGTAGACGTAGACGAATGCAGGGACGAGCGCAAGAAGGACCAGAACTGGCGAGACGAGGACTCCGAGCAGGATGGCCGCAGGCAAGGCTGTCGTAGCTGTGAAAATCGACCAGGAGACGGACTTCGCCGCGATGATGTAGGGGTTCCCGACCTCTCCAGACTTCGCGAGTAGCTGCGAGAACCGCTGGGCCCTGTATTCCGCCAGCCTCTTGAGCCTGTCCTTCGAGGTGATGAACTTGACCATCCTGTCCTCGGTGAGGCGCTCGATCTTGGGTAGCCTGGTTGTGCCACGGAAGGGGTATGTTCCGTGGAGCGACAGAATCATCACTACAAGAAGGGCAGGGACGGGGACGAAGAAGAGGCCTGTCCTGTCGATCCAGTAGATGTACGTGAGAGCAGCCGCCAAGCTCGCGCTGACAACGGCTGCTGGGATCCGGAAATCGTAGGTGACATCCTTCCTTGAAGACATACGTAGGAAGTCGATTCTTCCTGCCACGGAATAGAGCAGGCCGATGATACCCCCGATGCTGGCGTCGAGTAGGAAGATGCGCTGCAGTTGGGCGATGGGGGACGCGGGGGAAGAAAGGGAGAGGTATTCGTAGAGGGCCACCCCCGCGAATACCATGGCCAAGAGGAGTGAGACAAGAAGCGAGAGACGCGCCCTCAACTTGCCATCCTCTCGAGCTCGCGCGGAACTTCCTTCACCATGTAAGACCTGACCATGGCGGAGAGGTCGGACGGAGAGAATCCCCCATCCGCCACCGTCTTGGAAATGTAGGCAGCCCTTCTGGTCAGGCTGCCCAGGATCCGCTCGTTGGTCCACCCTAGGCCCTCGGCCATCTCCTTGAGCCTGAAGCTCCGCTCCAGGACCTCCTCGGGGGTGGCGGGGAAGAAGCAGTCCGCGGCGAAGTTGTACCTGAACACGTTCACAATCTCGTGGGAGTCGTGCCCTACGGGGCGCACCTCGTCGACGCTGACCACCCTCCTCGCGGTCGAGCCGTCGGGGAGGAGGATCTTCCTCATGGTGGCTATCGCGGTGATGTCACGGACGTGCCCCTCCTGGAACCTCATGGGCGGGGTCGTGACGCGCTGGACGCACCGCTCCGCGTCTTCGGCGTGGACCGTGGTGATGGTGGAGAAGCCGAGAGTGATGGCGGTCGCCACAGTCTCCGACTCCTCTCCCCTCATCTCCCCCAAGCTGAGGATGGTAGGGGAGAACCTCAGGGCCAGTCTGAGCAGGTCAGAGAGCGCATACTCATACCCTCCAGTGGTCGGCGAAAGGCCGGCCCTGCGGGCCCTCGTCTTCATCCTCTGCCAGTGGAGGTCGGACGAGAGGCTGATCTCGGGCACGTCCTCGGCGGTTACTATCTTGGCCCTGGGATCCATCATCGAAAGGACGGCGTTCATCAGGGTGGTCTTTCCGCTCGAAGTTTCACCGCAGACCAAGACGTTGGTCGTCCGCTCGAGGAAGAGCCAGAAGTATGCCGCCATCAGCGCGGAGAGTGTCTTGTGGTAGGTCGATTCTCCATAGGCACCAGGCTGGAAGGGCTCGTCGGAGGTTGGCGCGGCGGGGAACTGCACCAGCTGCGGGGCTGCTAGTTGGACGATGGTGAGGGGGTTCTCCTTCTGCTTCCTGATCGAGTATGTCGAACCGGGCCTCGAAATCTCGTCCCCCAAAGAGGCAGAGACCCTCAGGTCGGACGCGCCCTGTAGCACGACCTCAAGGGAGGGTTGGGCGAGGGAGACAGTGGTCCCTCCGAACTGGGCCATCCTCCTGATGAAGGCCTGGAGCCTGTCCTCGCTTTCGTAGACGATGTTCGTTTCCATGAATTTGTACTCGCTGAATCTCCTGTGGACGACCCTGACGGGCCTGTCGTGCCGGGTGACAGAGATCTCCTCGATGCTGTCATCGTTGACCAGGGGGTCTATCTCCCAGAACCCGGCGAAGTCCTTCATTATGTGATAGAGGAATTTGTTGTGGGCCTCTTGGACGATGGAGAGGAGCCCGGCCTTCTCCGCCGTCTCCCAGAGGTACTTCTCCAGCACCTGCCTGGGGTTCCCTGGGACCTCGACGGGGATGGAGCTGCGAAGGTTGCTCTTCAGGAGTGTCAGGGCCTGCTTCTGTTTCTCTTCTAGCGGCGGGAGCCTCAAGAGGTACTGGCCGAAGGAGTCTCTCTCTACGATGATTACTTCTGCCGATGAATCTGGGTCGCCGTTGTTTGGGACGCGGTAGCTGTCTACTATTCTTCCTTCGACGGCAAGTGGAGGCGCAGTTCTAGGAGTTGGCTGCTCAGGGCTCTGCGGCTCCTGGACGGGCTTGGGCTCCGGATGCCGCCTAGGCCAAGAGAATCCCTTCATCCATTTTCGACGTGACGCTCGCTTAAAACGAGAGAATTAGGTCGGCGATGGTGGCAGTTATATGTCGAAACTACCGGAATGACTCGGGAGACAATAGCGCGCATGGCAGAAGCCAGTTCAGACGAGCATGCCGCAGACCGACCGCTACGGATACTTGTTGATGGAGAAGAGTGTACAGCGATTTCTGGCAAGGATTCTGTGATATTCAAGAAAGACGATGGAATTGTCTGGGGGGTCATGCGCAATTCCATACAGATGCTCACGTTGGACGATGACAAGAAGACGATGATACTGGCGTACAAAGACGGCGATGTCGTGAAGTCAGTGAGGCTTAGGTCTCGCCCAAGTCCATTTCGCCCAGAGTCAGATGAATTCGCCTTCGGGCTAATCCGAATGGCTTTGATGGTCTAATTCTGCGGCTCTGTCAAGTAGACGGTTGATACGTCAGAATCTTCTCGGGGTTAACTGGCGGTTGATGTGCCCAAGGTCAAACTGGAGCGTTCTCAAGAGTAGAACTATACACCCCCCGAGGCTACCCTCTGAGGTATGAAACGCAGGTATCTGGCTCTAACCTTGGGGTTGGTGGCTTTGGCCGCATTCGCTTTCTTCGTCCCGATAGCCGCTGTTTCTCCCCATTCACCCTGCGGCTATGGCTGTTTCTCTCAGGTTCAGTATGGTTCCCTCACCTACGTGCTCATTGGTCATGGGGGGTATTACAACGGAATTCTCCCCTGGGGCCATTACTCCATTTGGTGATGGACGAAGACATCAACCGCGAGTTAACAGTAAGACGAATCTGAGCGAACAACCGTCAAGTTAGCAGAACCAATTCTGCCAATCTCGAATTAGCTCGCCAAGAATTGATTCGAATCGATTGTGTTCTTCAGGTTCAGCAGAGCCTTGACGCCTTCATCGGTCTTTGGATCTACTGCAGACAGTCGGTCATGGAGCTGCCGTCCCACACTATCCATCAGCAAATCGTTCTTGGCCATTTCAGGAGTAACAAGGTGGTGAGAAGCAAGCTCGTATCCAAGTTTGCTCTTATTTGCCGATAAGTCCAACATGGAGTCACGCCACTTGGAAGCCGCGTTATAGTCGACGGCGCCCGTCTGCGGGTCGGTCCATTGCGTCATTCTGAAGTGTTGGCCACTCGAATTCGTTGCCCAAGAGAAGTCTAAGGTTCTCCCTGAGAGTCCACTGCTAATCACACTCGAGGCGTGTTTCACCAGATCTGGTCCCACAGTTTCTGCTTCCTGTTGCATCTGCGCAACCTGCATTGCTTGGCTCGCCTGCTGCATCGAGTGCGTTTGCTCTCTGACTATCTGCCCGGGTGACCTCATCCCGCTCCTGGCGAAGTACGCGACAGGCCTCATCCCCATCCCATAGAACGTCCCCATCGCCAGCCCCGCGCCCGCACCCTTCAGACCTTGCAGTACCCCGAATCCCACGGAACCCCCAGATCCGTGCTGCATCGAGGAGGCGAGCCTAGTCCCTATCGACCCGGAACTCCTCCCTACGGAGCCTGCCAGCCCTCCCGCAGCGTTGGCCATCTGGCCCATTGACTGAATCCCTCCCACAGCTCCCATGGCGCCCCCCGAACCGGCCAGGACGGCCGCGGTCCCGGCGGCCATTGCCGCCTGCATCCCGGTCTGGAACATCACGCCGGTCAACGGGGCGAAGACGGTCGGAAGCATCAGAGCGGCCAGCAGAGAAATGGCCGCGAACCAGATGTCGCTTCCCTGGAAGACCGTGCCGTTGGTCCCCGTCCCCAGGATGTAAGCCGCCAGCCCCAGGACGATTGACGACATTATCGACGCCAGAATCAGGCCGAAGAGGGTGTCTTCCACCATCTGGCCTAGCTTCTTGGTGAACGGCACCTCCTTCAGTGCCAGCGATATGGGGAAGGCTACGACCATCACGGCGATCAGGAGGACCCTTATCGTACCCAGTATGAAGGAGCCGATGTAAACGATGAAATCGACGACCCACGCGGCGAGTTGCACCAGCGGATTCGTCAGAAATCCCCAGAGGCCCGATTGGGTCGTGGCGCCGGTGGCAGCCCAGACCTGGCTTATCTTCCCGGCATAGCTCGTGTAGTCGTTCCCTGGACCCGAGACCAGGGCCATGTTGAGGTAGTTGACCAAAGTCGCGACCTCGTTGTAGATGTAGGGGAATGCGACAATGAATAGGATGGTTATCATCAGGTCGACGAAGGGTATTCGGTCCTTCCCCCGCATGGAGTTTGAGGCGTAGGATAGCATGAAGCCGAGCACCGCAAGGCCGAGCGAAATCCCCGCGATGAAATTGTAGAAATCGCCTACGGGGATCTGGCACGGGGTCAGCGTAGGGGGGCAGTGGGCGGTCGCGCCGAACGAGGTGTCATTGAACTCGGGCAGGGCTGCGAGCAGCTGGAAGGTCGCGGAGGTCTGGCCCGCATTGAGGGTCATGTTGACCTGCTGGAACCCGTTGACTGAGAGGGTGATCCATCCTGCGCAGGACTGGGCGGAAGGGAGAGAGTATCCGAACTGGGAGTCGATTTCCCAGGCCCCGGATTTGTTTGTGCCTGGCCAGGCGAAATTGTTGGGGCTGAAGGTGGGAGACGCGCTCGTGATTGGCTTCATGTTCGCGTCGAACCAGGTAATCTTCCCTGAGAGGGCGAGTTGGGCGTTTGTGGCTGGCGGGCCTACTATCCCGACGACCGCGCTGAAGTAGTATGTGGAAGAGAGCAGGGCGTTATCCGAAGGGCACTTGACCCCGGAGATGATGAGGCCCCATGATGCGGGAGGGGGTGAGGCCGCGTTCACGAAGAACGGGGCGAACACCGCGAGGATGATGAAGCCGACAGCGACCAGCCTGGCTGTCCGCCTGTAGCCGATGACCAGTGTTTTGAAACCCGACCTGATTCCCACGGAGGAGGAACCCTCGGCGTCCTAAAAGGAGGGGCCGGGGAGAGTCATTCTTCTCCCCCGCCGACGAGTTCTCCGAGGGAGCCCACCATCGTCAGCCCGGCAATCCCCGCGACGATGAACGCCACCGCATCGATGGCGATGTTGAAGAAGTTGACGAAGGCGAGGGGCATCGACGGGCCGCCCGCCCAGAGGGTGACCACACCGTTCGCCACGGGGGCAGTGGGGAAACCGTAGGTCACGGATGTAGACCCGCCGTTGGCTGTGGCGACCATCCAGACGATGAAGGAGATGATCACAGGCACCAGAAGCGCGATACCGATGATGAGTATGTGCCTCCTGATGACCCTGATGGCGTTGGACCTTCTGTCTACCGCCATCTTAGGGCGCCACCCTGGTGATTCTGATGCTGCGGGGGTCGGCCGTGAGGGTGACCTTCTGCCCGACCAATGCGCCGATGAGCCTCAGCTCGCTGGTGAGGGTGACTAGCAGGCTCCCGTTGGATTCTCTGACCGTCTTCTGGACTCGGGTGTCTTCCATTGGATGAGGAACGTCAGTCCCCATTTAACGCGGAAAGGTTCATTGTGCCTCCGCGGAGTTGATCACTCAAATCTAAGTTCAGCAGCCAACTTGTCCAGATCCTGCCGCTCGGCCTTTCCCATTGCTGAGAGCCACCAATCAGCGAATTTCGTCCGCTCTCCTTTTCCCAGCGGAATGATGTGCATGTGAAAGTGGTAGATATCCTGGTCCGCGGGCTTCCCGTTTGCGCTGAAGGTGTTGACGCCCTCGGTGCCCCAGACCTCCTTCATCCGTCGCGCCACACGCCCTGTCACCAGTACAATCTTGTGTGCGACCTCGGGATCGACATCCCAGATGTCCACGTAATGTCTCTTGGGTATGATCAAGGAGTGCCCACGCTGGACCGGATTGATATCCAAGAGTGCCATGACGTCGCTATCTTCGTAGATTACGCTTGCTGGCGACTTGCCAGCGGCGATGTCGCAGAAGACGCAGGGCATCCAAGACCAGTTAGGTCAAGGACTGATTAATGTTAGTGAAGGTTCTCGCTGAGCATATGGGTTCGCTGCACCCCTGCCGGGAATGGCTCCGCGGTTGGTCCGTTACGTTTGTCGAGAATGAGCGTCGAGTGTGAGGAAGAATCCGAGGATGAAGAAAAAGACAGGCAATAGCCAGAACCAACCGACGTTTGTGTATCCTGAGACAGATGCGTCCCCGATTAACGTCGCGATGAAGAAGATCCACATCCAGACGTAAACTGGCGTGCGCACATCACCTCAGAGGGAGAAGGACTGAAAGGCGAGCGATTCTGTCACTCAAGGAAGGATGTGTCTCTGAAGGATCGTCCCTGTGGCCTTCTGCCTTCAACTGTTCGAATATCGAAATCAGGCCCTCTGGCCCCGTCACCTTAGCACCTTCCAAGTCAGCCCTTAATTCGTTCCTCCATGAGAAGAAGGTCAATACGAGAAAGGCCAGGGCAAATTCGAAGATTGTTACGGTGATGATGCTAATCGAGTACGTCCCAAGAAGAAAAGTAACGCCGGCAATTCCGCCGACCATTGCGATTAGCTCGCGAATGAATCTCCCCTTGGTCTTGATGTGTCCTATTTCGTGGCCCAGCACTCCTCGCATGTCCAAGCGTGGGAACCTATTCATCCACTTCAGTGGGATGTAGACTTTGTTCCGGGTGGCGTCGGTGTACGGGCCCTCAATCCAGGGGTTTGGCGTGACGTACACCCTAACTTTCTTCTTAATCCCCATCGCGTTGACGATTTCGGTCACTCCGTAGTCCCTGTACGCTTCCGGGGTGAACTCTCTCGACTTGTACCTCCACCCTAGGAAAACCGACGCCAGTATCGTCTTTAGGGGATGCCTGAACGCCCCGTACATGCAGAAACCTGTGACATATGCCAGCCCGACGTACAGATAGATGAGGTCGACCCGCGTCCAGCCAGGCAGCATGACAAGCACTGGGACTGTGAACAGCCAGCTGAGCAGTGCGACTGAGAGTAGCAGTAACCTCCTGATTCTGAAAGTCCCGTAGATGTAGTCCCATATCGCACCGAGTGATATCAGATTAGCCTTCATTCTTCTTCACCTTCGTGCTCTCCTGGATGTCCTGAATGACCTTCTCTGCCTTGTCGGTCGCCCAAGACCAGCGTACGGCCACCTCTCTGTTGGACCCGTTTACCTTTTGCAGCTCGTGCTTGCACTCAATCAGCCCCTGCTCCTGCAGCACGTCCAGGTGGTGCGACACCATCCTCGGGTGTATCCCCTTGGCTTTCGCGATCTGGTCGACGTACCTGGGCTCCCCTGCCTCGCGTAGGTACTGCAGAATCTGGAACCGGGCAGGATGCAGCATCATCTCGGCTGTCCCATCGACGATGAACTTCAGGGCCATGACAGACATACTCACGTTTGCCGTGCGAAACACGGTATTAAATGCTTCTATATGGTGCGTTTCTCACTTCATGGTAATTACATTACTATGAGACCGGCTCCGGACATTAACTTCAATCAACAGACCAGAGAACTATTAGTTGGGTGGTAATCCCACAAAAGGCCTCTCCGCCGCTCATAGGGTTCATTGCGCCTCCCTCTGGAACCTTGCCGTTTTAGCCCGCCCAAGCAACACTGAGCGTGTCCGAGTCCACTTGGTGGCGCGAGGAACTGTGGTGGGAGAAGGGGCTCTTCCAGCTTGGGGGCACCACCATCTCCGCAAGGCAGCTCTTCACGCTGGCTGGAGTGGCCGCTGTCGCGCTGGTCGTCTCCCTGCCGGCCGGTTTTGCCATTGAGGGCATCCCATTCGCGGGGCGATTCGTCATCTTCGGGTTGCTGGTCGCCGTCGGGTACTTCGGCCTCGTCACGCGAAGGGTGAAGATGGTCCCTGTCGAGATGCAGTTGTACTACTGGCTGGCGAAGGGCAGGGGCAGGAGCCCGGAGACAACCTCAGCTGCTTCCACCTCAAGGGCCGGTGAACTGACCGCCTCCCACCAGATCACCGTGGACGATTTCAGGAGCCCGGTTCCGTTCACGTTCACGGACAGGGTCAGGGTCGGCGCGCCGACCAGGGTGCAGGTCGTCGTTGACGGAACGGTCCGTGACGAAGCCGCCGTGACCCGGGAGAACGGCGAGTACCGCCTGATGTACGTCCCGCAGGTAGGGGACATCGGGGTCAAAGACGGGATGATCAAGCTCCAGGGCTCCGAGCAGCCCCTTTCCAGGTTCAGAATCACGGTCAACGCGAAGGGAGTAAACCTTCTCGAGGCCAAGGAACACGTCGGCTAGGCCCCGTTAAATCACGTGAGGGCCTGAGCAGGCGTGGCCGGCCTGTCCTGCGTCTATGAGCTCAGGTCAATCAACCTCGCCAACCTTCCAGAGAAGGAGCAGGCGAGGGTCCTGGACCAGTTCGCGTCCTTTCTGAATTCGCTGACCGACCCTGTCAGCTTCGAGGTGGTGAAGGACATCAGGAAGGTGGACGCTCTGGGCTCCTCGTATCCCGTCCCCTACATGCGCTTCTTCGTCGGGTCAGGCTCCCAGATTGACGACCTGCTGGCGGGGCTTGTCGGCCCCGGAAAGTTCGTCAGGGTCCCGGCCGTACCGGAGATTGGGGTCTCCCACGTCAGCAGCAGGTACGTGGTCGACACCGAACAGCAGCTCATCCAGACGTTCAACATTACCAGGCTCGGAGGGTCTATGGAGCCTGCCTTCCTGACCAGGGTGTACGGGCTGGCGTACTCGGTCAGGCTCCAGTTGCTCCCTATCGAACCCCACCAGGCCAGGACCCTCTCAAGGCAGAGGGCGAAGGCCCTCCGCTCGGGGCTCCTCCTCAGGGAGATGGACGGTCGTCTCTTCAACCCTGAAAGGGAGGCGGAACTGCAGCGAGTCCAGGCTGCGGCGCAGTCGATCGCGGCAGGGAACGAGCGGCTCTTCAAGGCCAAGGTCAGTATCAGGTTGCGGGAGAAGTCGTACCCGGACTTGGTCGCCTCCCGGAAGAAGCTGAGGCAGGCGCTTGGGGGCATTGTCGACGAGATGGACTCCCCGCGCTACCTGCAGGAGCCTCTGCTCACGGACAAGGGGCCGGAGTGGGCGAGGGGCCAGTGGTTCTTCCTGACGACGGCCGCGGCCACTGTCTTCTTCCCCTTCTCGGGGCTGGACATCATAGACCCCAAGGGGGTCTTCTTCGGGCAGAGCCTCCAGACGGGCAACGCGATTATCTTCGACGTGTTCGAGAAGGAGAACTACAACCTGGCGGTCATGGGGCAGACGGGGTACGGGAAGAGCACACTGGTCAAGACCCTCTTCGCCAGGATGCTGCTGTCGGACCCGGACATGTGCGCCTTCGTCTTCGACTCGATCGTGAAGCCCGAGTACGCCTTCGGCCCCGACGGCAGGTACGAGACCTCGTTCGCGGGAATCACGGGGTGCATGGTGCACAGGTTCACGAAGGAGAAGGGTGCGGGTCTCGACCCTTTCGTCGTCTTTCCGGACAAGCGAAGGGCGGCCAACTTCCTGGCGAGCGTTGCGAAGATCGAAGGCGAGCCCAACCTAGTGGCTGACCTGTACATCGCTTCGGACCGCTCCTCCAGCGTGGCCGACCTAATGACGAAAGTGGAGGGGGAGCTGAGGAAGCGCCTCCAGGCCAACCTCCCGCCCTACAGCTTCCTCTTCGAGGGGGAGATGGAGGTCAGCAGGAGGATGGTGTTCGTCCTCTACGACCTGCCCCCCGGCGAGCTGAGGGACGCGGCGGCATTCCTGACCCTCGCGGCGGTCTGGAAGACAATCCAAGACATAAGCGTCTTCCCGGTGTCGCAGCGGAAGGCGATTGTCATCGACGAGGGGTGGGCGCTTGTAGAGGTCAACCCCAGGACCGGCAAGCCATACTTCCAGCTCGCCGTCGAGTACGTGCCGGAGATCGCCAGGACTGCGAGACATTACAACACCAACTTCACGCTCGCGACGCAGTTGGTATCTGACCTGATGGGGAGGGGAGGGGTGGTCGGGCCGGGGAGAGAGATGGTCGAGTCATGCGCCACGAAGTTCGTCCTCAAGCAGGACCCGGCCGCCTCAGCCACGCTGCGGGAGGCGTTCAACCTGAGCGACAGGGAGGAGCGGTTCATCACCAACGCCAAGATAGGACAGGGGGTGCTGCTTACCCAGGATGGTCACTTGCCTTTCTATAACCTCTTGAGCGACGCGGAGTCGAAGCTGTTCACGACTAGGCCGAAGGAAGTCACCGGATAATTCTCGGCTTCCGGCTTCTAGTCTTTGGTTTCTGGACCGGAAGTACCTCGGCGGTGCAGGAATCTCCCCAGAACGATGAAAGCTGCGCAGGCTGCCAAGAAGACCCACAGGAACGAGTAATCGAGACTTGTCTTCGGGGAGTGAACGGTCGCCTCGTAATACCCGACCGGAGTGCTGACCCCGAACGAGTTCACGATTCCGATGGTGACGGTGCCATTTCGGTCAGGAGACCACGTGAAGCTCTGGGCCCCTTCGAAACCCGGAGGCGCCGGAGGGTCCATGTTGACCAGCAGGGGCGAAGAGAAGAGGAGTTGGCCTGTGGTCCCGTTGCCATCCCGGACCCAGAACGATTGCGCGCCACCGGACTCCGGACCGACGTCTATCGTGGTGTAGACGGATCCCCCTTGGGCGACAGAGGATGCGGACGCGCCCCCTCCCGCAACGTTGACGATCACGGTGTTATTCTCCCCGTAGAGGAAGGGGTAGTACATCGAGTACCCGCCGGGCTCGGTTACAGGGGGCAGGAACATGCCGTTCCAGTCGGCGGGCCCCGACCATGAAAGGAAGGGCGTGGGCATGGAGAAGTTGAATGCAAGCGGCATCGACCTGAACTGGACGCTCCCGCCGAAGGTGTAGGCGGTCGCGTTCCCCCATTCCAGGAGGCTCGAGTTCGACTGCACGGGAAGGCTCGGAATGAGGTAGAGACCGAAGGAGTTCGAGAAGGAGTAAGCGAAGGCTGTTCCGTGCCCGGCCACCGTGACCTGAAATGCGCTGGGGGGGTCCCCGTCCAGCTGCAGGTTCGTCTGGTTGACTAGAAACTCCCACCCGCCGTCCCCGGACGAGCGCGGCCTGAGCGTCTGGAAACTGGCGCTGGCATTGTAGAGGTCGGCCTTAAAGAAACGGAGGACTTTGCTGTCGTTACCGAAGAGTGAGACGACTTCGTGGACGAGGTACGCGTCGAGCGGGTTCGGGTTGACGGCTGTCAGCGTGATGTTCACGCCCGGGTCTGGTCTCCCGTACTGGTCTACGGCGCGGAAGGTAAGGTTGCCGCTGAAGAAGACTGGCTGGTAGGCGTAGCTGGTGTTGATAACGGCCGCGCTCCTTCCCGCAAAATTCCTGGAGTACAGCCGCTCGGTGACGTTCAGGTATTCGATTCCGAACGGCACGAACTTCCGGAAGTCTGCCGGCCGCCCCAAGAAGTAGTACTTGACAACCCTGTGGGTCCAGTCGAAGAGGAATGTTGAGGTCTTGTTGGTTGAGGTGATGTTCAGGTCGACCTTGCCTGTGTCGTTGAACCCGAGTCTGAATGCCGCACCCTGATTCTCGTTGAAGAGGGGGGAGAAGCCCTCGGTGCTGAACGAGTAGTTGTCGACCAGGGCCCGCTCCCCCGTGGAGTTCAGGGCATAGAAGGGGGTCGTGTTGACGTTCCCTGCGTAGCTGTAGCCAGGGCGGTTACCGCCGTACCTGACCAGGGTGACGAAGGGCTTTTCGTACGCATCAGAGAGGCCGCTGTTGTAGTCGGTGTAGGTGAACCTGGAGAACATTGGAGAGTACTGCACCACCGCAAATGGCACCTTCCCGACGACGTGGGCGATTGAGACCTTCTGCCAGTTGATGGCGTTGAAGTTGAGCGGGAGAGTGCTGTTGGAGTAGGGCGCAGTCAAGGTGATGTCGTAGCACACGAACCCCTGCCTGCCGGGTGTGATCCCCGTGTAGTTCGAAGTCGTCTGCCTTAGGAAGGCGGGAAGGGAGCCGCTCCCATTAATCAGGATGTCTGTCCTGGCGCTGGAGAACTGGAACGAAGCGCTCCATTGGACGCAGAAGGAGTCGTTACGATAGAAGCTGCCGTCTGGGTTCCTGAGGACGAAACCGTGAGGACCCGTGACGTTGGCTACCTGGAAGTGTGAGGCGACAAACAATTGGACGACCGTGACACTTTCTGATACGGAAAGCGTGGAAGTGAACGGCTGAGTCGAGTTGCCGACAGCAGCGGAGCCTGCGAACGTGACCGAGACAGTGATCGGGAAAGTCCCAGTCTTGTTTCCGGCAACGGCGAATGCATCGCCAGATCTCCGGAAGACCGAGGATTCATACGACCATGAAAGAGAGTAGGTTGTTGTGTTCGGTCCAGACGTGATTGAAACCGGGACTTTGAAGCTGTCCCCAGGATAGAACGAGCCGTCGGGGTTGGAACGGATGTAGCTTATTGAACTTGAAATGCAGTCACCATAGGAGTCGCAGGGGTCGTTTGGGCCCGGTCCTGACGCCATCTCATGTGCAGAAACCAAGGTTACGCTCAACGCGACGATGACAATACAGGCTACTATGGCCGTCCTCAAGCACCTGTGAATTACTCGTGGGGTAAAAACGGCACCAGCCGCACTTTCGGGAAGCCCTCTCCCCCTCCCGAGGGACCTTCCTAGCTTGATCACGGCCTAAATCCCGCCAGGTCGGTATTCCCGAAAGATGGACCCGCCTCGCTTCCGGGCAGGGTCCCAAGAAAGATGCTGCGGGACTTGCCAGCACTACTCAGACAATACCCCAGAGGTGGGCCGCTGCATGCTGTACGAGCGCCCCATGTTCGTGCGGGAGCTATGCGACTCTTGGACCGTCAGGGGGGTGCTCGTCTGGGAGAGAGGGGGGAGGACGGCGTAATCGGCTCTGGTGCAACAGATTGCTTCGTGGACAGGCAGCTTCACGGTGTAGTACAGGTAGCCGCAGAACCTGCACCTTTCCACAGGGTCGCGCTCAGGCAAGCCTAGAAGAGGGCTTCCACGAGTATTAACCCGGGGACAATGCGCACACGCCGCGCATTAATCCGCCGAAAACAATGCGCAGACGCCGCGCATTAGTTCACGAGAAGCCCTTTCTGAGAATCCATCGCTGATTCAGTCTGTCAACATATTCCTTGATCTCGTCGGCCGACCAGTCAGAGATTCCGCATACTTCGAAGATGGCCAGGTCGGGGTGATGGATGAACGATCCCCTCGGCATCCTCCCCGCGATTTCTTGGCGTAGCGCATCCAAGAACTCGTCTGTGAGGAGATACTTGCTCCTGGCTCTGGACCTTGTCACAACTCCGGCAGCGATGAGCGCTTTGAGAGTCCTGGTAACGAGATCCTTGGAGACAGGAAGCTTTCGAATGGCATGGATGTCAAAGTAGACCCCTTCGGTCAGCATTTCTATTACGATCATGGCCGTGACCGCATCCCTGTTGAGCCTCTTCATTGGGGCGTCACCGTTTCTTGGGGACAAGCACGATTGGGCCGACTACCCTGTCGCCTTCAATTCTCTGCCACGAATCCTCCTCTCGGTCGAACCTCAAATCGAGGGTCTCCGCCTCTTCCCGTGGGTCCCTGAACGCGGCAGAGGTGGATGCAGCTAGAGCATACTTGAAGCCCTCAATGTGTCTCACGAACACGAAGACCTCCCCACCACAGTGGGAGCACACGAGCTTCGCCCTGCTTACTGTGTCCGCCACCATCGTCACGGCCTTTCCGTCTGGGTCAGGCGGGACGTGGGTCACCGCGATCTCCCCGTCGACCCTGATCAGGTTCCCCCCACCGCAACGTGGGCAAGGAGCCAGGAGGACATCCACTTCGTGTACCTCGGGCCCGCTCACTTCGGTGGCAGGAGGAGCAAGTTTGGGGAGCGGCTTCGTCTCCGGCTTGATTTCAGGAAACGACCGCTTGAACCAGGTCAGGCTGAACGCCGCGTCCCTCTTCTTCTCCGCAACCTCTGCATCTTCAACGCCGAAGGCGACCATGGAGGCCGCGGTGGTGTAGAACTCAGCTTCGTCTCCCTTCATTCTCGCCAGGCCCTCGAGCTGCTTCTCGGTGAAGCGGGATCCCACCGCCCCTTCGGCTTCGTGCATCTTCTTCAGTCGGGCCTCTTCCATCCTGTCCGCCAGGGTCAGGAGCCTCCTGACCGAAGGAGGCGCCTTCTCCGGTTCGAAGCTGTCCCTGATTTTGCGAATCCCGGACACCTGCTCCAGAAGCGACAGAGGCTGCCTTTCGCCCTTCTCCTCCTCGTTTTCGGCCTTCGCCTTAAGGAACATCTGGAGTTCGGACAGTCCTTCGTCCACGTACGCGTTGAAGACCCCGAACCTGGCGTCCCGCGTCCTCTCATGCAGGGTCTTCATGGCAAGGAACCTCCTGACTCCGATGTAGACGTAGTAGCGTTCGCCTTCGGCCCTAACGACCCTGCCGGGATTGAGCTGCCCATTGGGGGTGCTCTCGTCGGCGGTCTCCCTGATCGACTCGGCCAACGAATCGACCTCGTACCTGAACCTGAACGCCAGCCTGGGGTGCGGCTGAATAAGCTCCAGCGGTATCGCTGAGACCTTGGACGATGGCATTCTTGGCCATCACCCTAGCCAATGGCTTGCCGGTTCATCCCTTACCAAGAGGAACTTCACAGCGGCAGGCTTCAGCCTGAACTTCGACACGATCAGGTCGCTCAAGCTGGCGGGGACGACTGCTTCGCATGCTTCCTGGAGAGCCTCTTCTGCGAGTTTCCTTGGCGAACGTCCCTGCCCGTCCCCGGCCTTAGATGCGTACCTTTTCGCATACTCAGCGCTCACCTCGTTGAACAGCCCCGACTCCTTCAGGAGCAGCTCCGTGAGCGGGAGCTTTGAGATCGAATACTTCCTGAACGACACAGAAAGATCCCCACTGCTTCCCGGGAGTCCGGCCAGGCGCGCCTCCTTCAGCACCTTGAAGAGTCCAAAGCTGCTGTCGTCTATTCTGACAATGAATTCCGTGGGGCCTTGGGGCTGGACCCTCCGAGCGTCGTATCCATCCCTCGTCAGGCGGGCGTTCCTGAGCTCGAAGAGGGCTCCAGAGTCTGAAACGAAAATGGGAATCCTGAGCCTTTGAAAGACCCCGGCGCTGTGCGCGGTGTGCGGTCTCCCCCTGCCGTTGACCAGCACGCTGACGTCGCGTCCGGGCTCAGGGTAGACTTCGACGACCAGGTCCTTGAGACTATCAATCCCAGGATGAACTTCTGCTATGTGTGAGCTGACATCTGGCATACTCCTGCCAAGCCTGAGGAACTCCTGTGCGACACACGCGATGGCGGCTTTGGTCGGGCCCAATTCGCCAACGATGCCCAGGGCGAGCCGTTCGGCGTTCCTCTTCACTGCGGCCCTAGCCTCGGGAGGGGCCCCGAACCTCTCGACCAGGAGCTCGATCTCCCTCCGCAGGGGAGCCATCCCTTCTTCCTGCTGCATCGAAAGGGAGTAGGACCCGTGAGCCCTGGCGCCCACGTTCCTCCCGAGCACCCGTGAAAGCTCGCGCCTGTCCAGCGGGGCCGCCCCCACAGGGCTGGCTCCATCGCTGTAACCCGTACCGCAAGCCCCGCAACGACCGTCCACGAGGGGGGAGCCGCATTCCTCGCAGAGCTCCATGGGCTCCTCTCCCGCGACCATGGCAAAGCAGAGGGCTTCAGCTTTTAACGCCAAGTCTTCCAGAAACATGTTAGGCAACCCGCTTCTCTGGGCATTTAGGCGGGAGTCGTTTCTTGTCGTGTGGAAAAGGGGAGAGAGGCGTGAGTGAAATTTCTAGGTCAACTAGATGGCGGGGCCCAACGCTCGCTGACACTTTCGCCGTCGACCCCCTCTGTTGGTGGAGTCAAAAGTCGGCCCGGCATTAAGAGCCCGCAAGATTCCGAATGTCTGCATGGCGGCTGACAATTTCATCGAGCGGGTCCACGCCTACTCGAAGTGGCTCCTCGGCCTCGAGGATTCAACTGATTCAGATTCAGCCACCCCTCTCCGTCAGACAATCGCGGGTTTGGGCGGCTCGCCTAATATGCGTCGAGAAAGCTCGCCGAGGTCATGAGCAAGAAGGAACCGGAGAAGGAACGAAACCTCGAGGACTGGGAGCCTGTCCACGACAGCATAGGCGTCACTCACTGGCTCCCTCCGACATGCAGGAACTGCGATGACTGAAGTCGCGAGCCTGCTCGAAGAAGAAATCGAGTCCTGGAAGGGCTTCGCCTGGGCCCTCCGGAAAGACGACCTAGAGCTCTGGGACGCCATGACCAAGGAGGTCAGGGACGACTTCGGGGAAGCGGTGGAAGAGTCTGGGAGGACCTTCACCACCGACCCCTTCTTCATGGCCCTGCTCCTAGCTCAACAGAGGATGATCAGGCGGCTTCAGGGCGAACTTGTGGCGCTCGGGGTCGAGGCGTCTGGTTCTGGCGAGGAACTGCAAAGGATGCTTGGCTAGGGATAATCCATCTATGGTCCGGAGTGTCCGAATTGGGTCGCACGCGAGCCTGAGGCTAGAGTGTTGCACCGGGGCGCGCCCTCACTGAACGTCTCCTGAGATAGTACACTGCTCCAAGCAGAACTGCACCTAGGAGCGTAGCCCCAGCCACGGGGGAAGACAGGATGCTCTCAACATAGTTCTGAATCACCACCTCGTAGATATTGAATAGGTCTGAGCCGGGGGTGGGCAGCATCCTGTTCAAGAGGCCCAGGACGATGGTCACGAGCCCCATCGACAGGAATATGGCGCCGGCAAGAAGCTTCGAAGAGTGGATGGTTCCCATCCCCGTGTTGATCATCCTCCCCTGCAGGAAGCGCTGGACGGCGCTGCTCCTGTCCATGAGAGAGGCCGCAATGAAAAGGGGGAAGACCATCCCGAAGACGTAGGCCGCACCCACGAGCGCCGCTCCGAGCAATGAAGTCGTGAGGGCCGTTAGGACGAGGATCCCGGCAAGGACAGGGGCGCAGCATGAGCTCGCGACTCCAGAAAAGACCCCCAAGGTGAACACTGTCGGTACTCCGGTTCTCTCAAGGTTGACGTCGGGAGTGAACATCGGAATCAGCTGGATTCCTAAGAGGGACGCCACGCCCAGGAAGAGCATGAAGAAGCCCCCAATGACGAAGAGGAGGGAGTGGTTCAGGCTGATGAAGCTTGAGAGCGCGAAGACCCCCAGGGCAATCGGCAGAAGGATTGCGGCCACGCCCAAGGCGAATACAAACGTCATCGTGATTATCGCCGTCCGCTTCTTGAAGGCGGAGGCCAGATAGGACGGCAGCAGGACGCTGAAGCAGCAGGGCATCGCCAGTGCCACGATTCCGGCGAGGAAGGAGATAATCACCGAAGCGACTAGGAAGGCCTCGCCAGCCATCTCAGCTACCTCTCGCTGCCTTCCTTACGGCTTCCTTCAGGGGTTCCTCCATGATCTTTCCTTTCGCGAATAGGGAACCGTTGATGAATACCGCAGGGGGGTACAGAATCGAGTTCTTGACTGAGAGGGCAATCCCCTCTTCAGAGCCGAAATCCACCTCGTGGACGCTGATCTCCGGGAGTTCAGCCTTCAGCTCTCCCACGATGCGCTTCACGCGCAGGCAGGGGACGCACCCCTCCTTCGAAATCATGGCGATTTCAACGGGCTGGCCCAAATGATGTTCACCCGAGGGCCGACTTCACGTCGGCGGTCAGCTGGTCCATCGGGACGTACATGGTGGAAGTACCATAGTCCTCTCTCCACAGTATCTTCCCGTCCTTGCCTACAAGGATGAAGGTGTGCCCAGGTGCCATGCCCTCGTGCATCGATCCGGTCCCGGCCCCCATTGTGGTGTACGTTGTGTCCACCTTCAATGACGAATCCGACAGAATCATCATGTTCGATATCCCGTTGTTGCGTGCCCATGTCCCCAGGCTCGAAGGAGAATCGGTAGTTATGGAGACAACCGTGAGGCCCATCTGCCTGAACGTCGAGTAGGCCTTGTCGATGTCCACCATCTGCTGAAGGCAGGGGCTGCAGGAGAGGCCTTCGTTGAAGAAGAGCAGTACGTCGGATTTGTTCGCATAGTTGGCGAGGTTGAACGTGGAGCCATTGACGACAGACGCTAACTCGAATTCAGGTGCCTCCTGGCCAGCGCGCAGCATCACGGAGCTCCCCCCGGTCCCAACCGCCAGCAGATAGGCAATGGACCCTATCGCGGCGGCAAAGAGGGCAATCACTATTATGGCGTTCCTCGTCCCATGGCCCTGTTTTCTCAACGATTTCCGATGCTTAGCCATGCCGGAGCGCCTCGCAACGCGTCTCTCCCATGCATTTCATCTGGGAGTCGCTCCGGGCTTCCAGACCATGGCCAGGACCCCCCCGACGACACCGAGAATCGCTCCGATGAAGAAGCCCCCCATCCCGAAGAAGCTGAGGATTGAGAAAATGAGCACAAGCAGTCCCCAGGTAGGCGCTTTACTGGGCCGTGCGTAGATCATTATGGCCCCGACGAGTACTGCGATCCCTGCGATCAAGCCTATCCCCGCGGCACCGTAGAACCACCATCCGCCGTACCCGAACCCTTGCATCATTCCGTAGTACCCATTCATCATGCCATAGTATCCACCCATCATGCCGTAGTACGGTGTCCCATAGGAGAAGGTCATCATCATGCCTACTCCGGAAAGAATCAGGAGGCCTGCGATGAGCGACAGGACGAATGGCGCCGTCGGTGTCTCATTCGTCGGCTGGGCCGTCGCGCTCCCGGGCCCCGCTGCGAGTTCTTGAGTCATGACCTGTTCCACTTTTCACTTCGGATGGCCGTATCTGTGTGGGTCCTTGTCGAAGGTACTCTTGCAGTTGGCGGAGCAGAAGTAGAACATCCTTCCCTCATGGTCTGAGGTGAATCTTGTCTTCTTTTCGTCGACCGTCATTCCGCATACTGGGTCTTTCTGCATGTCATCCCCTCTCGAGCGGCAGACGTATTTCATGATGCTCCTTTACAGGAGCAAAGCTTCGTGGGCCGAAATGGGCCAATTGAAAGGTCGTTGCTGTGACGGATATTCCCTCCACAGAGTCCTTGAGCTTCCCTGCTGTTGGAATCAGGCAAGGACGACCCCGCACTCTCATTCAGCTCTTACCTGCCCGTACATCCCGGACTGGGCATGTCCAGCGACCGGGCAGACGTAATACATGTCACCAGTGACCGTGAATGAGAACTGTTGCGAGGCGAACCCCGACGATGATGGTGGAAGGACCCCGCTTGAAGCGAACGAGCTCATCATCATGGGCATGAAGTTGTAGGAGTATGGTGGCGGGACAGTGGTGAGCGTCATCCCGTGGTAAGCGTCGGTGTCGACGTTCACCACGATCATGGTCACGACGCTTCCTCGAGGGATCACAAGTGTGGGGTTCGTGAGGTTGTCAATCACGAATGAATACATGCTCTGCCCCTCCGCCATGGGCCCCATAAGCACGAGAATCCTGATGGAGTGTCCGCTGAAGGTCAAGGTGCCGTTGGCGGCCGAAACCGGTTGGCTGACCACGATTGAATCGAGCTGGGCCCCGCTGAGGTAACCCCGGCCACCCATCATACCCCACATGCCAGAGTTTCCGCCGCTGTATGGCCCCTGCTCTGCGGCCGCAGGCCAGGAGCCATGGGCGTACGAAACGAGGGCGATGGAAACCAGCAGAGCCCCTGCTGCGGCGACAGCGACCACAGCAATCAGCAATGACTTTCTGTTCGTCAGCATGTCTCTGTCACATGCAAGTCCTCGCGGCCTTATTCAATCCCCCTAATGCCTTAGGGACTGGAGTCCGTAGATTGCCCGTGCCGCTGCCCTATTGCCTTTCGCTGGGCTTCGAAGTGCGCTCTCATCGCAGGACTGGTAAATTCGGCGACACTAGCCCATTTGGAGGTCGCCCGCTCAATTATCGAGTCAAGGGTCAACGAGTTCGACGCTGTCGCAGACTCCAGCGCAATCAGCGCGAAGAACACGAAGAGGTAGATGATCGCGGCGCCGATGTCGGTTGAGCCAGGCCCGTACGGCCCGCCAAACCCCTCGTCTATGGAATAGATCAGGAGACTGAGTAGGATGCCGGAAAGATAGGCCAGCTTGCGCATGAGTCCGAATACCAGCGCGAACCCCAGGACAAGCTCCCAGAGACCGATGCCGTACAGCGCAAATGCCGGGTTGGAGGATACGAGGTTCGTCCAGAAGTTGTACCAAGGAATGAGCCAGGAGGGCTGGCCCTGGCCCGAGGATTGGACAAGGTTGATTACGTCGGAGGGAGCAAGCCAAACGAATTTCATCACTCCGTCAATGAGCCAGGCAGTCCCAAAGCCAACTCTGAGTGACACACCTAGCCAGTGCGCGTTGCGCGACCACCAGGTCGTGAACTGCTCGTCTCCTCGGCCCGCTTGACTCATGGTTTGACCCCGCAGCCTCAATGTACTTCACCCTGCTTCTTTCCAAACATCAAGGGAGTGGGCGGTTGTCCTTGCCAAAACGAAAGCGGTCAATGCGGCCAGCCGGAAGCACCGAATCCCAGGTTTACTGTTCCAGTCCAGAGCTCCAGAACTCGAAACCTTGTCTTATCCGAGGTGGGATTTGGGCGGGGTTAGGGCAGCACTCACAGTCAATACGGCGAACAGAGCTATGGCGATCAGCAGCAGGGCCATCATCAGCTTGCGCTTGCTTGGGTCGGTCTCTGGCCCTCTGTCCAAAAGGGGGGCCGCGAGCATCAGAATTAGAGTCGGTGTGAGTATGTACGGGACCGCCGCGAGGCTGAGATAGTTTTCGATGGAGTATACCCACAGCATGTACCAGTCCGGCTTTGACACTTCGATTGCGGTATTCCCGATCGCCGACAGCGGTGCCTGGATGGCTAATGAGAGAACGGCGACGAGCGCAATCGCTATCGACCCGTACAACAGCATCTTGACCACATGGGACGAGAAGGGCACTTCTCTCTCCTGAACGGCATCCTTCTTCACGGGGGTGGAAATGCCCTGTGTCCTGATCAGGTAGACGTGGAGACCGACGAATGCCAGAGCGAGGACCGGCAGGATTGTTACGTGTGCGCTGTTGATCCTGATGAGTATCGGAACGCCAGGGGCGAATGAAGGGCTGAACCAGTAGGCGAGCGGGCCTGCGAAGGAAGAGAGCTCAAGGTTGTGCCCCAGGGCCTCGACTGCCTCCTGGTCCCACCTCAGAACCGTTCCTGTGAACAGCAAGAGCCACGCCAGTGCGATGAGGGCAACGCCGGAAACCCAGAGGAGCTCTCGGGGCTTCTTGTAGGCCGCCGAAACGTAGACCCGAATCATGTGAAGTATCACGAGCACGAAGATCAGTTGCGCGCCCCAGTAGTGCAGGTTTCTGACATAGTTCCAGAGGGGGACGCTGGTGATGTATTGTACAGAGGCGAAGGCCGCGCTCTGGTCGGGCATTGGGTGGTAGAACTGCTGGAGCAGCACCCCCGTGATCCCCTGGAGGATTCCGAGGACAACGACCGATCCGCCTATTACATAGGTCCAGCCGTTGGCGTGGGCAGGGATGAGATGGTCCAGGAAGAACCCAAGACCCAGCCTGTCCTTGAGCCATGAAGTGACGCTCAGTCCGATCATCCTCGGCGGTACCTCCTGACTTCAGCCAAGATGAACCCGATTCCAGCAGCGAGGATCACCCCTGCGTAGATCAGCGGCGCGGTGGGGTGGTCGTCGATGAAGTGAAGGAGTTCAAACCCCAACGGGGAGGCTTCGCTGAAACTGATCGAACTGAGAGAGGAGCCGTTGCTCCAGGCGACGACTCGCACGAAATCGGGATATGGCGTGTCGTCCTTGACCGACAAGCCAGTGCCGCTCGCGTTTATGGCCTTGCCGAACGTGACGACCAGATTCCCCGAAGTCAGGTTTGCTTCAGAGATGACGCCGGAGTCGTTCACGAGAGTCTCCTTCCCTGCGACGGATGCCCATATCACCCCTGGGGCGAAGGAGATGGCCACCCCGACCTTATCGAGCGAAGCGTTCAGGTCGGTCTGCACCAAAATTACGAAGAACGTGTCGTTGTGGACAGACATGATGTTTATGCTGGGCCCGCCCTGTTGTTGAACCGAAGTCATTCGCGCGCCTGTCCACTGGGGCAGCATGAAATCTGGCGATAGGGTCACCGAGCGGTACTCGTGCTGACTCGTGAGCCACTCGGAACCCATCTCTTGGGCTGAGACCACTGCTGGCGAGGAGATGAGCATGACCGTGACAAGGATGGTAGCAAGACGGGTTAGTCGTTCGAGTTTCAGCGCTGACGGCCTGTTAACGAAGTCCGTCAGTTCAGGAAGCACCTGCTCTCAAAGAGCTAGGAGCCTTCCTTCCAGCACGATTCGGCTCGTTGTCCTTTTGGGCTGGCGTAGGCACTGTCGACGCGAGCTTGCGGAGCCGCATGAAGTTGCGTACTGAGTCCGGCACAACCAAAGCAATCCGCAGGCCGAACGATTGGAGTTCTCTTGCCGTCAGAGGGGAGTCGTGGGTGAGATATCCCCCGGTCAAGTGTTCCGCGAGGATCGAAGCCTTCGAGCCATCCAGGTTTCCTTTGAGGACGTACTGGATGAACGACCTCATCTGTCGAAGGGATTTCTCTGCGACATCTGCCATTATGACCATTTCATCACCGACGTTCTGTGCACCCTTCGATTCCACAAGCCTCAGGAGGGAAGGCGAGGGGAAGCCGGAGATTTGCGGGTCGAGTGGTCCCAAGACGCCGAAGGACTCCATGATTATCTCGTCGGCGGCTAGACAGACCAAGGTTGCGCCCGACATCGCGTAGAAGGGGACGATTGCGGAGACTTTTCCTCTATGCTCCTTCAGGGCAAGTGCGATTTGCTCTGATGCAAGCACCAGTCCTCCGGGGCAGTGGACAATGATGTCGATGTGCTTGTCTTCGGGGGTCGAGAGTATCTCGTCGAGAATCTCCTCCGAGTCTTCCATCTTGATGTATTGCTCGGTTCCGTTATGCAACTCGACCCTATGAATGAGGGTGATCACCTTCGAGTTTCGCTGCCGCTCGATAGTCCTTCTGACCGAATCCCTCTTCGAATAGAGTTCGCGCCAGAGGCCCGCGGCGCCAGCCAACTCCGACTCCATGACGCACCCAGCGGAGCAGAAACTCTTCGTAGTTCCGTCATGCTCCATGAGTATGGGTTCTTGGTGGCTCTTGCCGCAGTGTTCGCACTGACTCATGGCCATCGATTTCACCTTAGCTTGAACCTCCCGAGGCGCATCGAGTTCAGGGTGACAGTAATCGAGCTGGACGCCATAGCTATCGCTGCGAAGATGGGGTTCAACAGTAACCCGAAAGGTAGGTAGAGCACGCCCGCCGCTACCGGAATCAGGACCACGTTGTATGCGAAGGCCCAGAAGAGGTTCTCCTTGATCTTGCGGACTACCTTCTTGCTGAGCACAATCGCCTTCGAAACATCGGAGACGTCGCTTCTCATCAATACGATGCCGCCGGCCTCCTTCGCTATGTCAGTCCCGCTCCCTATCGCGATGCCGACATCGGAGGCCGCCAGTGCCGGGGCATCGTTGACACCGTCCCCCACCATGGCGACGACCTTGCCCTCGCCCTTGAGCTCGCCGACCACCTTCGCCTTGTCCCCTGGGAGCACCTCAGCCAGGACTTTGGTTATCCCGAGCTTCCGCGCGATGGCATCTGCGGTCAGTCTGTTGTCTCCCGTGAGCATCACTACCTCTATGCCCATCGACTGTAGCTGACTGACTGCCGCAGGAGCGTTCTCTTTCATCGTATCCGCCACCGCCACTACGCCCTTCAGCCTGCCGTCGACTGCCACGAGCATGGCGGTCTTTCCGTCTCCTTCAAGGCTCTTCATCCTCTCCTCGGTAGCCTCCGTTGAAATCCCGCTGACCTCCATTAGTTTCCTGTTGCCCAGCAGGACGGTCGCCCCCCCGACCGTTGCCTTCACTCCTTGCCCGGCGATGGCTTCAAAGTTCTCTGGGCTGTCGATCGCCAACCCCCTATCTTTTGCCCCTTTCACGATTGCTTCACCCAGGGGGTGCTCTGACCCCACTTCCGCAGCCGCGGCCATACGGAGGACCTCGTCCTCTTCGCTGTCTAACCCAATTACGTCTGTCAGCGAGGGCTCCCCCTTGGTTAGTGTCCCCGTCTTGTCGAAGACTATCGTCGTCAGCTTGTGGGCCTTCTCGAGATATTCCCCGTTCTTGATGAGGATTCCGTTCTGAGCACCCTTCGAGGCGCCTATCATTATCGCCGCCGGGGTGGCGATGCCCAGGGCGCACGGGCAGGCGACTATGAGCACAGAAATGAGAACGATGAAGGCGATTGCGAACGGCAGACCCCAGCCGAGCCACCAGAACAGGAAGGATCCCACCGCGATTGTGACAACCGCGGGGACGAAGTAGGAGGATATCCTGTCAGCCATTCGCTGTATAGGGGCCTGTGAAACGATCGCCTCCTCGACCATCTTGACTATCTGTGAAAGGGCCGAGTCAGCGCCCACCTTGGTCGCCCGTATCCTGAGGAGGCCCGCCTTGTTCATAGTTGCACCGATCACTTCGTCTCCAACACCTCTTTCCACTGGTATGCTCTCACCCGTGACCACCGACTGATCGACCGATGAGTGACCCTCCGCGACAATTCCATCCACGGGTATCTTCTCCCCCGGCCTCACCACAACTAGGTCATCCACCTTCACTTCCTCTACCGGGACTTCCGTTTCAACCCCGTTCTTGATCACCTTCGCAAGCTTTGGCTGCAGGTCGAGAAGCTTCCTGATTGCGTCTGATGCCTTCCCCTTCACGATGTGCTCCATCGTCTTGCCGAGCATGATGAAACCAATGATCAGCCCGGTTTCGGTGAAGTAGACGGCGGGACCGCCGAAAGTTACTTTGGGGAAGATCGATGGAATGAAGGTGTACAAAGTGCTGTACAACCACGCGGCACTCGTTCCGACCGCGATGAGGCTGTCCATGTTGGCCTGTCTTGCTTTTATGGCGTCCCAGGTTCCCTTGTAGAACCTCCATCCGCCGACGAACTGGACGGGGGTGGCGAACAGGAAGAGCCAGACGTAGTTGGGCAGGCCCAGCCAGACGAAGTTGAAGTTGGAGACGCCCAACAGCGGGGCGGCCCCGTACTCGAACACCGCCGTTATGCTGCCGAGAATCAGGCTGAAGGCGGTGAGTATCTTGAGGCTCCTGAACTCCTTCTCGGGAGCGATGAACTGGTTGTAGCAGTTCTCACTGCAGAAGTAGTAGGTGGTGCCCCTGCGCTCGGCCTTGAAGGGGGCTTTCTTCTCATCTACATACATTCCGCAGATTACGTCTTTTGCCATGTCACCGCTCCGCGGTCACGGCTTTCTGGAAGCGTCTACTTCAGGCTCCCTGTTTAACTTTGGAAAAATACCATCCAGCGCATTTGTTGGCTGTAAAGCGTATTCGTTTGGCCGAGCCTACCTTCCGCTGATGCTGTTGGAGTGTCTTATCTTCTCCTGAAGCAGCATCAGGCCCGCAGGAAGGCCTCAGCCCGAGGACCCTCCACCGTATAGGCTGACTTCCAAGGCAAGTAGAAGAAAAGAAGGCTACAGCAAGGAAGCGAAGGCGATCCACCCCACGCTCTTGCCAAGCCAAGCCTGCCTCCTGATGCGAGCGAGACTAGCCCGGCGATTATGGGGACCAGTACAATCTGCAGCCGAATGTAGGGCAAAGTCGCTACCGAGTGATTTCCACGCTGTGATAGCGTGTGTTGATAGGAAGAGAGTCACTCAATGGTATTCGATCCCTCCTAGGATTCCATGAACCGAATAGGCGACATCAACTCAACCGCATCTTTCGAAAAGACCTTTGCCAGTCTTTTGAAGGTCTCAAGGCACTCCGTGGAGCAAAAGTAGTAGGAAACGCCCGCGTAGGTGGCCCTAAACTCTGTCTCTGTTTCGTCAATTTCCATTCCACAGACCAAATCTCTCTGCAAGATTATCCACCTGGCTGAAGCGGGCCTGCGCTAGCTGTCGGGAGTCTCGAGTGCAATATGGGGAGGAACATCGGAACCGCAGTCTTGTAGCTAAGGTAGTCAACCCCGAACTCCTCTTCCATGTCTCTCTCCTCCCTCTTGGCTAGCCTGTAATACAACCAAATCAAAACGGGGAACATGATGGCGGTAGGTATCGTAATCCACTGCAGCATCAACCCGGAAGTCAGGAGGAATATGCCCAGATACTGAGGATGCCTGATATGGGCGTATATGCCGTCAGTCACCAACGCGTCTCCCGCCTTGTAAATCTTTGACCATCCCTCCGACACGAGGAGGATTCCCCCAGCAATCACGGCGATCGAAACGAAGTGTAGGGGATCAAGCATCCCGAGCTGCGGGTACAGGAGGTGGCCCGCGTCATGCGTCAGCGGGTTCTGGTAGCCTATTGCCCACGAGAGGATGTATATCGTCAGCGGGAAGCCGTACATCTCTGCGAACAGAGCCGCAAAGAATGCCAGGGTAATCCCCCTGGATGCCCTGCTCCCCCGCTTGCTCCTCCTGTACGGAAGCAGCGCGATGACAAACGAGAAGAGGAGAATGCTGATGATTGCCAGACCCCAGTCACCATAGCCATATCCCTCAGCTGCCATGATGATGACCCTCGTCCCCCTCTGATGTTTCCTCTTCCGACCCGCCGTGCGAGTGCCCTCCGCCATGGCCGCCGTGACCGCCGTGCCCGAACAGGTGCATGGACATCATGAGGCCTATGAAGGCGAGCGTGAACCACGACTGGCTGACCAGGAGCCCTAGTGCAATGGCCACACCGATGAAACCGACAATCAATAGGATCTGAACCAAAGAACGGCGGGACATCGGCATCTGACTAGATTCCCTCGCTTACATTCTGCAAACTACTGGTCCCCTTCTTTCCTCGGCCTGTTGGTAAGACGGGCCCTACTTCTCTCTGGTTCTTTCCATACGTAAAGGTCAGGGACTTCCGGTTTTGCTACAGGCAAAATTGAGGCTATTCCTCTTCACCTTTTGGAAAACTGCCGGCAGTCGTCAGCCATGCCTGCGCACCGCCTTGTACCCTGCCCTCTCGATTATCCTGATGATCTCCTCCTCGGTGGTTAGCGTGGGCTCGTAGTCAACCAAGATGAGGTCGAGCATGTAGTTGGCTCCGACCGACCTGATGCCCTTGGCCTTCTGCAGCGCCCTCCTGACAGGGATTATGCACGAAGCGCAGGAAACCCCCACCACTGTCAGTCTGGCTCTCCGGGTTGCTTCTTTCATCATGATATCATGAGCGGGCAGGATGCGGGGAGGTTCTAGTGGCAGCTGCCACCACCGCTTCTTGGCGCCCTGTGAGCCTTGGGCGCTGTGTTATTCGTCTTCTCAAAATAGGCCTTCTTGAAGCTGGCTTTGCAGCCCGGCCTGCAGAAGTAGTATGTCTTTCCTCCGATTTCCGTGCGACATGCGATACTGGAATCGAGTTCCACGCCGCAAATGGGGTCCCGAACGGGTTCACGGTTGACCAATGCTTTCACCCAGCTTTAGCAATCACGGAAAGGGTCCCTCGTGGGCCGGTCTCCAGCTGAGGGCAAGCATTCCGCCGACTACTCCCAGCAGGGCTCCGATGAAGAACCCGTCCATGCCCAGAAAGCCGATCAACGAGAATACGAGAATCAGCGCCCCCCAGGAGACATGCTCGGCGGGGCGCGAGTTCAGCAGCAGCGCTGCGATGATTACTGCTGCACCCGAGACAAGGCCGATGAGGACAAGGCCGTTCATGAACCCGAAGGGGGTTCCGTATGTGCCCATCATTCCCTGGTATCCTCCCATCATCCCGTAACCTAAGCCCCCTCCTCCGGGCCATAGATAGAAGAGCCCGCCTCCCGCCAGCATGAGGACACCGGCCACGAGTGACAGGACGAATGCCCCGTTAGGGCTCTGGCCATTCAACCTGCTTCAACACTCCCCCGATTCTGTCAGTGCCTGAACGTCGAACAGGTCGTGTCGCCCGCAGTGACACTTGCCCACCGCGTTGGGGTTAAGCACAACGAGTCCGCCTCCCTGGAGTGATTTCTCGTAGTCAATCCGCGCCCCGTTGAGGCGAACCATCGATTCCTTGTCGACCAGCAACTTCACCCCGCCGTTCTCGACCACCACGTCGCCTGATTTTGCCGAGTCCTCAACGATGCTGTACCCAAAGCCTCTCCCGCCCATGCAGTGGGTCCGGACCGCAGCCACCCTGATCGAGGAATCGGTCCTTCCCATCTGAAGGAGGTAGCCTTTCACGTAGGTGGCAGCGGTTGCGCTGAGGCTCAGCGTTTCATTTGTGAGCTTCCCCTGAGCCTCAGGGCCTCCGCTGTCTCTCTGGGCCGAGCGCGAAGACATGCCTAGCAGCAGCCGCCTTTGCTCTTTGGTTGCTGAGCCGTAGCCAGCTGCTCCTGTCTTGCCTTTTGCATTTGCTCAGTGTACTGCTGCGCGTGCTCCTCTGAACAGAAGTCCTTTCCGAACCTCTGGTACTGGTTCCCGTTGACCTCCATCCCGCACGTGTAACAGAACTTCTTCCCAACGCCGAACGTGTTTTTTCACCCTCCAACGCGTATAGGGAAGGCTGGGTAGATTACGCTGCCTGTTTACAGGATGAACCAATTGCCGACCCTGGCTTTCGAAACGGCAAGAAAGCTGCCCAGCGAGTTGGCCAAGTCTTAAGAATCAAGACGGTGAGATGTTTTGATATGCCGAAAGTTGTCAATTCTGTGGATCTGGACAAGATAGCGCTGACGGCCAAAGAAGGGAAGAGGGACCGGTCTGCCTTGCGGAAGAAGGTGGCCTTGCAAGGAGAATGGAACCTTGACCAGGAGAAGGGTTACCAGTTCAGGGCCGAAATGCAGTACGAAAAGGGGAACCAAATGATAGAGATAGATTCTCCGTCGTACCTCGGCGGCAATGGAAACAGGCTCGGGCCTATGGCTTACTGCATAGCAGGAATGACCTCATGCTTCGTCAGCACATTCGCCACGGTGGCCGCGATAGATGGAGTCGAGTTGACGAGCTTGAAAGTGAACGCCCAATGCTACATCAACTTCGCCAAGACGTTCGACGTGGCTGACGAGCCGATAACTGAGGGACTAGACATCTTAGTCAAAGCCAGCGGCAGAAACGCCGATATGGATAGGCTTGAGGGACTCCTGAAGAAAGCAGAGGAACGGTGCCCTGCGATATACAGCATGACACACGTGATAAAGGTCAACGCACGCTTGGCATGAGAATCAGAGCCTGCGTTTAGCAAGCCGAATATTGGGTAACTCGGCAGAAGCCGCGTTCTCACTGGGTGGCCTGTAAGACGACACCCTGCACTATCTTGAGAACCAAATCGTTCGAGTCGCGCTGCCTATTGCCAGGCGAGGATGCCTTCCCCGAAGGCATAGGCTAGGATTCGTGGGGCATCTGCGCGGTTTCCCCAATGCAGCATTGCACAACGTCCAGGACGGCTTTCTTCCCGTCGTAGGTCACGCGGATTGCATTCCCGGTCGCATTGCGCAGATGCAGCCCACCGATTTTCACTTCTGACTTGTTCTCAATCTGAATCTTCTTCGGCACAGTCAAGCTCTCCTCTGGAGCGTATTTCAGAGTTCCGCACTCGCATCTGGACCAGGCTCGAACTCTCCGATCACGTCGTCGGCGGGGCTTCGCCGCGGATTGGGCTTCAAATCTGTCAAACGACCTGGCCAGATTTCTCTCATTCTGAAAGTCTGCGTCGTCAGTCGATTCGTCCTGTAAACAGGCACGGTAATCTATGCACCCTCTCCCGCTTCTCCCGCTGGGAGGATTGCTCACGCTGCAGGCTTGGTGATGAAAGATGGTTGACTCAGCTTTTGGTCTGCTCCTGGAATCTGTAGCCATAACCGTCGCGGCGTTCCTAGCGGGCGAAGCGCTCACGCGGGTAATCAGGGCTGCGGGGAAAAGAAACGGTGTTTCAAGCGCAACTCTGCGCGCTGTGCGAGAGGGGATCACTGCGATTTGGGTAACAATAGCGGTGGTGAGCATCGCCCATGTAACGGGCATCATGGAAGAGTTCACCACACTTACAATCTCGGGCATCTTAGGAATCGGCGTAACGCTCGCCCTTCAAACCACTTTATCCAACGTGGTTTCAGGACTGTTTCTTCTGAATGACAACGTCCTGCGCCTCAACGATACCATACAGTTCAGCGGAGTGAAGGGACAGGTCGTCAAAGTGGCTCTCAGGAATACCTGGGTAAAGGCGGACGACGGCAACATCACAGTAATAGGCAACGGCCTGCTTGCAGGCGGCCCTCTCACCAACTACACCGCGCTGGGGCGACTTTCGAGGAAATTGGAGCTCGGCCATGCTCGATGACCGGAACATGATCCAGTCCGGCAATTCAGCTGAGAAAACGAGGCGCGATGCCACCTCCTCCCCGAAGACGACCCAGCAAAAGGCGAAAGATTGGAGCACCCGTGCCCCGATTGAATAGCGAAGAGGGTAAGAAGCCCTTCTGGTTTCCGTGTTGTCAGCTTACGGCACGTACATGTTCAGTTCCCGAGCTACCCTTTTCAGCCGCCAAATCCTGTGCGGCATGGAGGGGTGGGTCGAGAAAAGCTCGACCATGGAGCTGCCCCGGAACGGATTCACGATCCAAAGAGAGGCCGTCGCAGGGGATGGCGAGGCACCGGGCCTTGAGGCGATTGGTCTCGTCTGGGCTTTGGTGCTTATCTTTTCGAGCGCCCTGATCAGGCCTCCGGGGTTCCTCGTGAGCTTGGCGCCATACTCGTCCGCGTTGTATTCATCGCTGCGGCTGATTCCGAGCTGAATGAAGGTAGCGCCCAGTGGAACCAGGATGGCCGCCACTAGAAGGGGTATGGGCGAGCCTCCTCCGCGGTTCCTGCCGCTCCCGCCGCCCAGCCAAAGGGACCACATGGCAATGGTCCCTATGTACGAAATCGCCCCTGCCATGGTGGCGGCGACGCTCGACATCAAAACGTCTCTGTGGACGACGTGGCCTATCTCGTGCCCTATGACCGCTTCCAACTCGTCAGGAGTCAGCGTCTGGAGTATCCCTGAAGTGGCGCAGACGACCGCCCTGTTGGGGCCCCTGCCGGTGGCGAATGCGTTGGGCTGGGACGAGTCCACTATGCCCACCTTGGGCATGGGGATCTGCGCCTTCTCAGCCACGTTCCTCACGATTCGGAAGAGCATGGGGTTGTCGCTCTCTTGGATCACCTTCGCCTTGCTCATCCTAAGCACGAAGGTATCACTATAGTAGTATGACACGAAATTGAACACTGCCGCCAGCCCCAGAGCTAGACCCATCACAGGCACTGGGTCCCCAGAAAAATACAGGCCGACCAGGTAGCCCACGGCCAGCAACAGGCCGGTCAGGACCGCGAACAGTAGTGTTATCTTGAGATATGTCCCGGTAGCCATCAGATTCCTGTTTCCAGTACACGCTGGAAACGAACGATAGATTACGCTGCCTGTTTACAGGATGAACCATTGGCTGGCGTCGGCTTTCGAGATGGCAAGAAAACACCATCCGGAATCGATTGTATCGTCAGCTGTTCCAGTTTGTTCCGGAGGGATCGTCCTTCCTGGTCCCGTACTTCCCCTTGTAGTCTGACAGGCAGGTCTTGCAGCAGAAGAACCGCTTGCCGTCGCCCACGTTGAGAGTGAAGGGCTTTCCGCTTATCTCCCCGCCACAGTAGTCGCAGACAAGGGCAACGGCCATATCCCCGTACAAGGCCACCCCTTGCTCGTCTTTCACAGTCCTTGTGATCACCTCGCTGGAGACGATGTCGACACCCAGCGAAGCCACTTTCGCATTCAGGAAGTCCTGGAAGGCCTCGTTACTGCTTGTGGCCACCCTCACTATAAGATTGGCCGCGCCTGTGGAGAGAAACACGCTCCTAACCTCGTCGAGGGGCGCCAGTTTCTCAACGACAGAGTTGACTCTGGCAAGCTCGACCTTCATCATAAGGAGAGCTGCCACCCCTTTCTCCACCTTGTCGATGTCGAGGACGGGTGCAATCTTCTTGATGACCCCGGACTCTGTCATCTTCTTCACCCTGCTCTCCACAGTCGGAGTCGTGACCCCGACCTGAACTGCTATCTGTCTGAAGGAGAGCCTGCCGTCCTTCATCAGGGCCTTCAGTATCGAAGTGTCTGTCTCGTCCAGCCTGAGAGGCAACCGAAAACCGCGCGCTTCTGCTCGGCCTTTAACCCTTTGTCTTCGGTTACGCCGATGAAAAATCAGGAGGATGGGTCAGTGGTGACCCATGCTCATCTGATGGCCGCCTAGATACTTCATTGGGTTGCTGTCGAAACTGGTCTTGTCCGCCTGGCAACAGAAGTAGTATGTCTGCCCCATGTGCTCTGACTTGAAAGAGGTAGTCTCGCTGACTTGCATCCCACAGACAGGATCCTTTGCCATTTCGCCTTCTCTATCCGAACCTGGCTGTAAGAACGCACCGCTTTCCAAAATCCAACCATGGCGAACGGAGACTTGACGCCTGAAAGCCAGCATTGTAAACTATGGTACGCCTCGACTCATGCTTCGAAGAAGCGTTGAAGAAAGTCATGGCGTTCATAGGTTTGGTTCTGATTGCGCTTGCGGCTGTTCCTGCTGCCCCTGCCTTCGGCAGCTCCAGCCCTGGAATCTTCGCAAGAACAATCGATGCTGGCGTCCTGACCCTGAACATAACGGCCGTTTACGCCAAGAACTGGAGTTGGGACCAGAATAACACCGTACATGTGACGATAAGCCGGGCCAGCGGCGCTGACAATGCCACAGCGATGGTGCTTGAGGATTCTGCAGTGCTGCACCTCAACGGGAACGGCTTCCTCCTCGCAACGGCACGAGTTGCACCCGTGCTCACCGGTCATTCTCGCTTTGATTTGACGAAGCCCATTGACCTGAACTTCACATTCCCGAGCGCGAGCTACACGTCCAACGCTCAGCAGGGTAGCGTGTATCCGGCCCACATCGCCGTCAGTGTCGGCATGTCAATAGCATCCAACGGAACAGGCACCGCAGTCTCGTTCACAGACGGCCCCAGCAACATGCTCATCACGCTCAATACGGAACGGCCGATTGCGCGCGCCCAGGTTGACTGGTCGCTTCTTGCAGCGACGGAAGCCCTCGGGTTCGCGGGAATTCTCTTCATGATCAAAGCGGCAACGGTTGGGGACAGGCATGAGAAGTAGGCTCCCACATCAACCGCCACGACCGGCAGGCTGGCACGGGCGTCAGTACCTTGAATGGGAATGGATTCTGGACTTCTGGGTTCTCCAGCAGAAGGCGGCACGCTCGTTGGCTTGGCGAATCACATTTCATCACAAAAAACACATGCTCCGTAAATAATTCGCCTGAACATTGTCCTGTTAAGTGAAATGAGTCCTCGCGGGAGGATCAGGGGAGTAGGCGTCTTTGAAGTGCCTAACTTTGGCTCCCCAGGATGCTCTATGATGGTTTCGAAGTCGCTCAAGAGGATGACCGGCGTCCGCGATGTGGAAATCAACTACGTGACCGAGCATGTCTACCTAAGCTACGACCCTCAGAAGGTGACTCCTGAACAAATCAAGACGGCGATAGAAAAGGCGGGCCACAAGGTTCTCAAATAAAGTGCGGAACGCGAGGTCGATTGTGAAACAAGCGTTGTCGGTTCTGTTCTGCTAATGGGACGCAAGGAACGACCTGTCCACCTCTGGTGGCTGCATCAATGGATTCCGGAGAGCGTGTTGGGTCGTCGGCGGGTTTGTACGCATGACCTTGTGTTGGAAGTTGGGGACTTCGGACCTTTTACCGGATTCGCATGTGGGAAGCTTATAGTACAATAAGAGCTCGAAGATAGCCGCGATTGCCCAAGGAAGTTTAAAACTGCCCCGGCCTGGATTAGAACAAGGTTGCAGAATGCCCCACCCCCACCGCAATTCGCGTCAACTTCGCGCTGACTTCAAGTGTCTCCTAAGAGCTCAACAATTTTGATGGTATCGGACAAGGTCTCAAAAGCGAACCCGGGTTCAAGTCCCGGCGATCGCAAAGATAGTTAGGTTCAGACCCCTTCGAGTACGACGTGCTCGGCCTTCCAAGAGAGCCTGTCTACTTCAATCATGATGGCTCGTGCGTTCATCTGGAGGTCTTCCAATCTGTGAACCAGGTATTCGAAGGCGTTTTCCTTTTCGGTGGAATCCATACTGTATGGGTACTAAGAAGATGCTGTAACCTATGCGAGGACTTAATCCACCCAAACTGGATGCATAGGCATGACGAGGTTTCTTGAGAAATCAGAGAAGAAGAACAGAACCAGGTGGGTCGTATCCCGTGGGTGAGGGTTCAGCCCGAGGGGAAACTCAGCCAAGCCAAACCCCCTGGCTCAACAGAAACATCGTCGGAGTCAGCTTGACCAGCCTCTTCTCCGACATGAGCCACGAAACTGCAACGGCGGTACTTCCGCTCTTCATTGCAACGCTGGTCGGCAGCCCCCTGGCGGCAGCTGCACCCGTCGGCCTGATCGAAGGCGCGTCGGACGGTGCTTCAAGCGCAGTGAAGTCCTATTCGGGCTACTGGACCGACAAGACCGGGAGGAGGACCTCCGTGATGTACCTCGGGTATCTCCTCACTGGCGTTCTCATTCCGGCCATTGGGTTCGCCACCTCCTGGCTCCAAGTCCTTGCGCTGCGCGTGGCCGGTTGGATGGGCCGTGGAGCCCGAGGCCCTCCAAGGGACGCCTTGATGTCAGAATCCGTGACTCCTGGAACGAGGGGCAAGGCCTTCGGCTTTCAGCGGGCGTTCGACACCATTGGGGCGACAATTGGGATAGCGATGGCGTATCTGCTGATTCCGCGCCTTCCGATTTCATCCATCTTCTTCATCACCGTGATACCGGGCATCGTCTCAGTGGTCGTGGTTGTGACGCTTGTGAAGAGCAAGTCTCGAGCCACCAAGCCAGAGCACCGAAACTTCCGCTCCGCTGTCAGCGGCCTTCCAAGGAGGTTCAGGCTATTCCTCGTAGGAGTCGGACTCTTTGGCATAGTCAACTTCTCTAACACCATATTCAACCTCAGAGCTCTCCAGATCCTCGCGCCTTCGCTAGGCTCGACCAATGCTGCAGAGCTTGCAGTTCTGCTTCTTTTCGTCCTGAACCTGGTCTATGCCGCGAGTGCCTACCCTGCCGGGTTCCTTGCCGATAGAATTTCGAAGAAACTTCTCCTTGCTGGCGGGTACGTCCTCTTCGGGCTTGCATGCGTGGCATCGGTGTTCGAGATTCCCTCGTTTCCGGTTCTCTTGGCCATATTCGTACTCGCCGGGTTGAGCACCGGCGTCGTAGACGCCGTCGAAGGTGCTTACACGGCTGACTTCTTGGAACCTTCGCAGAGAGGCGTGGGGTATGGGGTCCTGCAGACCGTCAACGGCGTCGGAGATTTCGTTTCGAGCACACTTATCGGAGCGCTAATCACCCTTGTCTCTCCAGCGTTTGGATTCGGCCTTTTCGCAACACTGTCAGTCGTGGCGGCGTCATTACTTGTTTCACTTGTGAAATGATATCACAGAAAGGCAAGCAATCCTGGGCTGTGGGGACCTTCTAGCGACAGCACACGTCAAAAGGGTACTTTGAACAAAACAAAGAACTCCGGGCGGAAATCCCGGCGACCGCCCAGAAATGTTCGGATTCAGGTCCCAGTAACTGTGATGACCCTAGCCTTCATGGAGAGCCTGTCGACCTCGGGTTGAAGTTCCCGGGCGTCTTCTTGGAGCTCGCCGAGACGGCGAAGCAAGTATTCGTAGCCGTTCCCAGCCTCGCCAGAGTCCATACTTTACGGATACTAAGCGAACTGCTATGACCTTTACGGCGCCCTCAGTTTATGACGACCGAGGAACTAGACTCAGTTAGGCGATTTCCGACCTGCTCTTGGTCTAATCCTGGCGACCGCAATCTTGAACCCAGGGCCCTGATGGAAGCTCTTCTCGGGTTCCCAAACGAATCTCGTAAAGTGATTCAAGCGCCTCCTTTCCTATAAAGGTGACAATGACCCCTGTTGCCACGTAGTCGGCCCACCAGAAACCGAACAAGAATTCTGCGAACAGCCCAGCGTGAAGGCAACTCCGGTTAGCTACTTTGCCCCTTGAGTGGCAGGAAGATTGTCTTTACCTGTTGCACACCACGGGTCCCTCTCACCCTTCCAAGGAAGTCCAGGATTCTTTTGTGTTCTCCTTGAGCCAGAAAGACGTCTATACAGTACTCGTTCTCGATGTACCGATGGAGGTTCTCGACCACCATGTCCTCGAAGTCGTTCCTTAGCTCAACAAGTCTCACATCAACATCTTTCCTCCGGATATCACACGCGGTCAAGATTATCGTCGCAACCTTCTCCGAGTGCAGTTCGCCTAGGTCGCCCTCGGCCATCAGTGTTCGGACGGCGTCTCTGAAACCCTCCGACCTACTGAAGTAGCCCCTATCCTTTATGAAAGCGTCAAACTTCTCGATCAGCTCGCTCGGCAGAGTGATGCTCACGACCGTCATTTCGGGATATTACCTTGGAGGCCAGATATTAATATTCCGCGAATACTAAGCCGCCCTTCCGTAGCACTAACATAATATTGCGCTCCTTTCAACCGCGAACGAGACGTCTTTGAACGAATCAGCACCTCAACGTGGTGATTCAATGGGCGAAGACGAGAAGACTAGGCCGACAAGATTCTTGCTGCCGTCGGTGGCTGCGGGGATTCTTGCCACCTCGTTAGTACTGCAATGGCTTCGTGAAGGAGGAATAACTGAGCACATCCTGGCTGGAATTTCACTCCTAATCGTGGCGCTCCCTGTTGCCTACGAAGCAGTTGTGGAATTCCGTTCCAACCCGTTCAACACCTCGGTGCTCATGTTAACGGCCGGCTTGGGCGCTTTCGCCATCGGAGTCTACGAGGAAGGAGCTGCGGTGCTGATCCTGTACAATTTCGCAGAGGCGATTGAAGCGTACACCGTCAGACGGGTGACCGGAATAACAAGGAAGATTGCGGGCCTCCTGCCCAAGAGGGCCTCAGTGAAGAGCGGTGACGGAAGCTTGGTCGAGGTTCCGGTCGAAGGCCTGAAGGTCGACGATGTCGTCTTGGTGAAGCCGGGATGGCGCATCCCAATCGATGGAAGGATTATCGAGGGCAGGTCCAATTTGGACCAGTCCATGGTCACCGGTGAGTCGATGCCAGTTGAGAAAAATGTCGGGGAAGAGGTACTTTCTGGAACGCTGAACCTCGACGGTTCGCTGGAAGTAAGGGTCACCAAACCCTTCAAGGATTCGACGGTCAGCAGGGTGATTGAACTGGTCGTCGAGGCCCAAGAGAGGAAGGTTCGAATTGAGAGATTCATAGACAGATTCTCAAGGTTCTACACACCTTCAATGATCGGCCTGGCTGCGTTACTGGCATTGGTTCCCCCGCTCGTTTTCGGGCAGCCCTTCGAGGTTTCGGTGTACAGGGCACTCATAATCCTGGTCATAGCCTGTCCCAGCGCCCTGATTATTTCAGCCCCGGTGACGGTGCTCCTCGGCCTGACCAGGGCTATGTGGAGTTCGATTTTGATCAAGGGCGGGGTCTTTATCGAGGAGCTCTCGAAGGTCAAAGTCGTCGCCTTCGATAAGACAGGCACGGTTACGAGAGGAAGGCTGAAAGTTGCTGGAATCGCTCCGGAGGATGGTTTCTCGGAAAACGAAGTCTTGCAGCTGGCGGCTTTTGCGGAAACCAAATCCAGCCACCCCATTGCCATCGCCATAGTAGATGCTGCCAAGCTGCGAGGTCTGTCGACAAACAGTGACGCTCAGGTCACCGATGTGCCTGGAAGGGGAATCATTGCCCGTTCGCGGGAAGGTATGACAATATTGGTCGGCAGACCAACTTTTGCTAGGGACGGGGGAGTTGATCATGGTTTCGCAATCACAGGGAACGGCCCGAAGGGGATTGGGACTCAGGTCTCGGTTGCCGTGGACGAACGACTCGCCGGGACCATAACGGTCGCTGATGAAATACGTCCTGACGCCAGAGAGACCATCAGGTTGTTGAAGGAACAGGGGGTCAAGGTGACAATGCTCACGGGCGACAACGAAGCTACTGCAACACGCGTGGCCGATGACCTGGGCATAGACGAATACTACGCAGAGCTTCTTCCTGAAGACAAAGTCAGGATAGCTAGGGAGCTGGCGAAGAACGGTGCCGTGGCCATGGTTGGAGACGGGGTTAATGATGCGCCAGTACTGGCGGCCTCAAACGTGGGAATTGCAGTCGGAACGGCAGGAAACGACATTGCCATCGACGCTGCCGATGTGGCACTCATGGGTTCAAGCCTCGAATCTGTCCCCTACCTCCTCAGGCTGAGCAAGAAGGTGATGGCGAGACTCAAGACCAACATAGCCATCGCTCTGGGCTTGAAGTTCGTGATGATAGGCGCTGCAACTTTCGGGCTTATTCCGCTTTGGTTTGGGGTTGTCGGAGATGATGGTGTAACCCTCATTGTAGTCGCCTACGCACTCCCGTTGCTGAGGTTCAAGAAATGACCAGAGTTAGTCCTCCGCTGCTGGGCAGACTTGGCCACCGTAGGAATTGCATCAAATGCGGAGCTCAAGTCCTGGTCAGCGCAACGCGCGTTACCTTTTCTGAGAGCCGGTCGGTTTCAATTCGAATGCCCCTCGCGTCATCCGGGAGTTCACCTAACCGGTGAAGCAAGTATTCGCAACCCGCTGCCCGTACTGAATAGACACTGCGGGTGAACCGCATTAACCTTTGCGGAACCCGGTCGGAAGTCCCGGCGACCGCAGATTTCAACCCAGATAGGGGTCGGAAAATCATCCGACAGCGAACAAATGTAGGGCGGAGACTGGCGTTTGAGACTACAGCACAGTAGCCAGAGCAATGAACCCAAAGCTGACCACGGCGGCGAGGCTCCCCCAGTACGCGACCTTCCAAGGGGACGACGAAACATTCGAGCCCATTATTTTCCGATTGGACGCCAGGATCCCCAGCAGGACTCCCGGTCCGATGAGGACGAAGACGAACACGACCATCAGGTTGAGCGCGAGGGCGAGCGGGTCGGGGTAGAATATGGGCACAAGCACTGCCGGGGCGGACTCGAGGACATAAATCCAAGTGAACCTACTCTTATTCCATCCTAACGCCTCGACCACGGCCCACGAACTGGCCAGGGAGATCACCACTAATGCGAGGAACGCAGCCGCCACCAAGCCGACCGCGAATAGGTACGGAGCGTAACTCCCGGCGATGGCCTCGAGCGCCACCGAAAGGGTCCGGGGGTCGGCGAAGTTGAGCGTGGAGCTCAGCCCTGAGCTCGCCATCACTATGACTACCATCCCCACCTCGCTGGCGACCGCCCCAACCAGGGTCTCAGTCCTCATCGCCCACAACCGGACCGTCCGTTTTTCGGCCGTCGCTGAGGCCTGGTAGAACAGCATGAAGGGCATGACCACCGCTCCGGCGCTGGCTGCAAGAAAGAACAGAAAGTGTGGTTCCGTGTTGAAATGCAAGACGCTGGAGGGAACGACCCCGCGGGCCAGGAGCGACCCGGCATAGGAGACGATCAGCACAGTCGATACGGCTATGAGGCCCTTTTCGATTGTCAGGAAGCGTCTCCTCAAGACAATCGTTATGTGGGCAGCGTAGGCCACGGGCATCGAGACGATCGGGGGGATTCCGACAAGGCTCATTCCCACGGCGATCCCCGTGTACTCCGCGACGTAGCTCACCACGTCCACCACCGCCATGGGCACGCTAGCAAGGACCGCCACCCTCCTTGAGAAATTCTCACGGATCACGTCTCCCAGCCCCTTGCGCGTGGCGATGCCGACCCTCCCGCTTGCTTCCTGAATCACGAAGAGAGGTAGAATTAGCACAAGGAAGAACCAGATGAGACCGTAGGAATATGTCGCACCTGCCTCGGCGGCTGTGAGCACGCTGGGGGCGTCGACGTCTGCGATCATGACTATCCATGCAGGGCCGAATGACTGAAGAAATTCTCGGAACCTTTCTCTGGCCAAACGATGCACCCTTGCCATCCGCATATTTGTTTCGTTATTATCTCTGAAATCTGAAGATTGGCCGGAGAAACTTGTTTTGGAATCCGACAGGAGAAGGGGCTTGTTTCAAGCGTGGCCCGGCCGGGATTTGGACACTTGAAAGTGTTCACTAGGAAGATAGTGGCATTTTTAACGGCGAGCAGTATTGATTGCCGGCATATGAATGCTGGAATTCTTGCAAAGAGGTCGAAGGACTCGAACCCGAACGAGTGCGGGCCCGACGGGAATCGAACCCGTTTAGGGGCCGAGGCTGACCCTCGGGTTAAAAGCCCGATGCTCTACCTGAGTTCTCTCCATCCCTGGAACTAAGCTACGGGCCCGCGCCCATCTCCGCCGTGAGTCCCGTATTTTACTCGATGGGATGCTAGCGCATCAGAGACCGGACGAGCTTGATGCTCTTCTCCATCGTCTTGATGTCTTTGTACGGCGTCTCCATTATGATGGGCCTGTCACCCACTCCCGGATAGTGCAGGAAGGCCCTCATTCCTACCTTTCCAATCTTCCCTTCCCCGATATTCTCGTGCCTGTCCAGCCTGCTTCCGAGAGCCCCTTTCGAGTCGTTCAGGTGGACCACATTCAGCCCGTCCAGCCCCACGATATCGTCGAAGAGCCCCATTGATTCCTGCACCGCCTCCCCGTTTCTGAGGTCGAAGCCCGCGGCGTACATGTGGCATGAATCAAGACAGACTCCCACTCTTTGCGGATCCTTGACTTTGTCAAGGATTCCTTTGATTTCCTCAAACCTAGCTCCGACAGAGTTCTTCTGCCCCGCCATGTTTTCCAAGAGAATCATCGTCTCACCCTCGCTCCCGGCAATCGCTTCGTTAACTCCCCCCGATATGTTCGCAATCCCAACGGCGGTCCCTCTTCCGAGATGGCTCCCTAGATGCATGACGAGATAGTCGATCCCAAGAGAGTCGCACCTCTTCGTCTCCTCCCCCAGGGTGTACCTGCTGATCTTCATCGTCGACTTCTCAGACGACGCCAGGTTCGGCAGATATGGCATGTGGTCGACGATGCGCCTAAACCCAGACTTCTTCCGCTTCTCCTTGAACAGCGAGACCACCTCCTCTTCGAGGGGCTTGAACTTCCACTGGTTTGGGTTCCTGGTGAAGACCTGGAAGGTCGTCGCGCCGAGTTCCTGAGCTCGGTCAAAAGCGAGGTCGAGCGAGCCTGCCGCAGAAATGTGGAGGCCCACCATCGGCTCAAGAGACAATCGAATCAAAAGAGGTGGAGCGTGGGTTCATAAACCCACACTCGCATTTTCGTTCCTCGCCTAGCGCTTCTTGGGTTTGGACAGGGTCTTCCTGGATCCAGCAGCGCTCCTCACCGGTGCGGTCCTACGCCTGTAGGTCCGCGTCGGCTTCCTGGTGAGGGTCGGTGCTGCGAACGAAGAGGCAGACGGTGCTGCGAAGGTCACCGGGGCCGGTGCCGGCTGGACTGTCTCGTAGAGGGCTGGCGCCGGTGAGGGAGTCGGCTCAGGTGCTGGCTCCGCTGTGACAACCGGTGCAGGGGACAGAGCAGGCTCCGCCACGGCAGGTGCTTCGGCGGCTGGGACCTCTGGTGCCTGCTCCGTAGTCGGAGCGTAAGTGTCGATCGCGGGGACCGACGGCGCTGTTGTAGCTGCTGCCTTCTTCGAATGTCCAAGATAGCCCCTTGCTCCGGCATAGAGAACCGCCATGGCTCCCACTATTACGCCAAGCAAGATGGTTGCTATTTCAGGGACCATTGCTGACGTTGATACGGCATATCACGGCTCTTCAGAGCCTGAGTCAAACACTATCAACAAGTCCGTTATGTTCGTTCAACCAAGCGGGACGATCCCAAGAGGGTCAGAGGAGCCCGATGGCGGCATCGATCGAGTAGGCGCCAGCGCCCAACATGAGGATTGCGAGCGACAGGAGGAGGTACACGAGGTCCACCTCAAAGCTCGGCTTGCTCCCGCCGCCGATCGGCCCCGCATCCATCTTCCTCGCCTTCATGACGATTATGGCAGCGAATTGGACCGCGAACAAGGCCGCGACGACCGGGACGAGCAGCCCTAAGACCAGGAAGACGCCTCCGAACAGCTCGAGGACGGTCACAAGACGGGCTGCGACAGGGGGGACTCCCATGGTCCCGATCCACTCCCCGGACTGCTTGCCCCACCCTCCCTTCGCCTTGGGGAGGCCGTGCATGACCAGGGCGAGCCCCACTACAATCCTTAGGACGAGCGAGACAAGGTCTGTGCTGACGAGCGTCGTCAAAATCCACTGGCAGGGGGAACCCATTGGTTAATAAAACTGACTGGTTGCGGTGCCTGACTGCGGGCTCACTGTCCGGAAGGAGATCTGCATCAGGACCCCCTGGCCCGGGCTATCTTCCCTTGAGAGCGGGGGTTTCGCTTATATCTTACCGCATCCTAATACATGAAGCGTAATGTTGCAGGTCCAGTGGGACAAAATAATAACGGAAGTCTTCAAGTTCGACAGGAGGGTGAGGTCAGCCCAAATCCTGGATCAGAACGGGAGACAGGTCGCCGGCGGGATGAGGAAGGGGATTCCGTCCCTGGAGCCCCAGAGCGAGGACATCAGGCTCATAGCAGGAATAACGATTCAGATCAACAACGACAGGACCTGGGACAGATACTTCGGGAAGAACCAGTTCACCTTCAACAAGCGCGAGAGGTTGAACATAATGACGTTCTATCTTGGGGAGAAGCTCGTCCTCGTCTCAGCGGAGCCGGACTTCACGCTCCAGCAGGCGCAGGACCTAAGGAACCAGATAATCACTAACCACACAGAACTGATCAGGTAAAAGGAAGGATGAGCCGGGTCTAGTTGAGACCCAGCTCGGGGAACTTCGCCTGGACGAGCCCAAGCTCTCTCTGAAGGGTGCGGACGCGCTCGGCGTACTTCTTCATGTCTTCCGTGTTCTTCTGGACCTTTGCTACCTTGTAGCCGCGCCAGGCCTTCTTTAGCGCACCCCAGCTCTGGCCTTTAGTGTACGTTGACATGAAACGGGGCTGTTTCAGTGAGACGATTTAAGCCTTAACGTCTCATGTAGCACGACCTGGGACGTTGTCAGCCATCCGGCCCCAATCGGGGGTGCCCTCCTTTGATGGAAAGGTCAAGCCCCGCGGCATGGCTCACGGGAGCATGTTTCAGGGTACTCCGACGGCGACCGCGATCTTGGCGAAGTCGTGAAGTACGTGCTTCGACTCGAACTTCGGTTCAGGGACACATAGGAAACCTCCGGTCAGGGCTGCCCAGGCTTACCTCCGCCTTCACGAGATATCAACGACCGATATCCCCCATGAGCACGACTCGGAGAAGAGACGCCTACAGATGCGATGTGGGCGCAGTTGATGGCACACTGAAGGCAGCAATGGTGATTCAACCCTTCTGTGCGAAGAAAGCTGAAGACTTGGCCATCATGACCGGCTACCTCGAGGGAAGAATCACCGGAAGTGGAGCCGCTGAAAGATACAACGGCGTAGTCAGGGCAGGAAGAAGGAGCGGATATTTCAGGGAACCAAGTCTTCCATTTACAAGAGACCAGGGTGTTCGGATGGCCCAGCTCAAGAATGCCACCAAGGCCAGAGCCGTCTGCGCTGTCAACGTGAACGACGAAACCAAGGCGAACATCCGCCGGGACCAAATGGTCCTGAAGTTCGGCCATGCCCGCCCCAGCATGGAGTATGGCTATTCCGTGAGCGTAATCAGAAGGAACCTGAGCTCAGGATAGCTCACTTCACTTCAAAGGGGACCGGGTTCCCGTTGTGGTCGTAGACCCCCAGGTTATCCACGGTCGCGTAGGGGTACCCCATTATGACCATGATCTTCCCCGTGGCGTGAAGCAGGTCCTCGTGAGACGGGTGGTGGTTCCCGGAAGGGTGGGAGTGGGCCACGCCGAGATACGACAGGTCCACGGGGAGCATCCACCAGCTGAAAGAGGAGAAGGCTGCGCCATGGGCAGCGGCGGGCGGGACTACCACCCCTGTAACTTCGACCTCCCCCTTCTTCGACTTCCCTCTCAGAAGCAGGATTCCCTCATTGGGGTAGGCCATGGCCGAGTAGCTGAACAGGCTGTCCACCACCTCCCTGCGGAACAGGACCTTCTGGACCGGCGCCCGTCATCACCTCAGCGAGCTGATGAAGTTCCCGACCACCCTGTACCCCTCCGGGTTCTCCTTTGTGTACCTCTCCGGGTGGAACTGGACGCCGACGAGGGGCCGTGACCCGTGCCTCATGGCGGCTATCCTGCTCGTCGCGCTCTTGGCTACCAGTCGGAACCCCGGGGGGAGGGACCTGACCACCTCCCACCTCGACTCCAGAAGCATCAGCTCCTTGGGGAGCCCCCTGAAGAGGGGGTCGTCGACGAGGACCGTGGTCTTCACCATGTCCAGGACCTGGGTCCGGTCCCTGACGACGTTGGAGCCGAAGGCATGCGCCATCAGCTGGTGCCCGAAGCAGACGCCGAGGACCGGGACGCCGGAGCCGCGGATGGCTTCGACCTCTGCCTGGTACTTCCCCTGGGCCATGGGGTCGGACATCATGTCGGGGGAGCCACTCAGGACGACCCCGTCGCTCGAGTCGAACTTCGGGACCGATGACTCGTTCCAATCTATCGCTTCCACCGCCGCCCCGTTGTCCCTGAGGGACTTCGTCAGCCTCTCGAAGCGCTCCCGTGTGGGGTAGTTGTTGACCGCCAGGACTCTGACCAACGTGCGCCGAGGGCGGTTTGGCGTTAAGAACTTTCGCGGAAGAAGCCCGCCCCGAGGAATTGTTTAAATCCCGACCCAAATTCGTCGGTGAAAGGAGCTAGGAAGAAGAAAATGTTTGCACCTTCGGCAGGATACGACAGGGCGATCACGATATTCTCGCCCGACGGTAGGCTGTATCAGGTTGAATACGCCCTCGAGACGGTCAGAAGAGGGAGCCTGGCGGTGGGCATCCAGACGAAGGACGGGGTGGTGCTTGCCGTGGAAGAGAAAGGGAGGAAGCTCCAGAGCGGAGACTCGGTCATAAAGATGTTCCAGATCGACGACCACGTCGGAGCCGTCGGGGCTGGCTACATCCCGGACGCCAGGATACAGGTCGACAGCGCCAGAGTCCTTGCCCAGAGCAACAGGCTGGTCTACGACGAGCCAGTCGACGTCGAGGCCATCGCCAAGCGAATCGCCGACATGAACCAGCAGTACACGCAGTACGCGGGAGTCAGGCCATTCGGGGTCTCCCTGATCATCGCAGGGGTGGGCGACGGGACCGGACCCGTGGTCTTTTTGGCCGACCCCACCGGCACCTACTCCGGGTTCAAGGCGATAGCCATCGGGCAGGGGAGCGACCAAGTCAACGACTACCTGGAGAAGAACTACGCGTCGGACCTGTCTATCGATGACGCCATCACGCTGGCCATCGAATGCATCTATCTTGTGAGCGAGGACAAGTCCGGGACCGCGCACATCAAGGTCGCAGTCGTCGACTCCGAGACCAAGAAGTGGAGGCGCCTCACGGAGCAGGAGATAGGGAAGGGCGCGTCCGGGGCCAAGACGAGGTCAGACAAACCACCGGCGAAGAGCTCCTAAGAAGCGTCGGCCGCGTTGAGCGGAGGATTTGGTTACGGGGGCGGCGAGTTCAGGCCGAGGACCCATGAGGCGTCGAAGTTCACCACCGTGAGGCTTACCGTCGCTGGGGAGCACTACGAGATCCTCGTCAACCCTGGCTCGGCCCTTTCGTACAAGCAGGGACGTAACGTCGAGCCTTCTGCGGTCATAGTCACTGACGAGGTGTACTCGGACGCGCGGAAGGGGCTAAGAGCGAGCAGCGAGAAGCTGAAGCTTCACTTCGGGACCGACGACCACGCCAAGGCAGCCCTCGAGGTGCTCAGACGCGGGGAGCTCAACCTTACCCAGGAGCAGAGGAAGAAGCTGACAGACGAGAAGAGGAAGGCGATCATCGCAGCCATCTCGAAGAACTTCGTCGACCCCCGGACGCTCCTCCCGCACCCGCCCATGAGGATTGAGCAGGCCATGCAGGAGGCGCGGGTCACGGTGGATCCCTTCCAGGACCCGAACGAACAGATGAAGGCCGTGGTCGAGAGCCTCAGGACCATACTCCCCTTGAAGTCAGAGAAGATTAGGCTGCAGGTGAAGGTGGCAGCCCAGTACACAGGGCAGGCGATCGGGGTGCTGAAGAACTACGGTGAGATAATCAAGGAGGACTGGCTGGCCGACGGGAGCCTCTCCGCAATAGTAGAAATACCGGCTGGCGGACAGCCCGGCCTGCTGGACCGCCTGGGCTCCACCACAAAGGGGGCCGCGCAGGTCACAGTGGTGAAATAGAAATGCCAACCATAGAGAGGAAGCAGGTAATCCCCGGAGACGTCATCGCGAAGGGGAACTACAGGTACGGGAGCTACATCGAAAAAAGAGGGGACGAGTACGTCGCTCTAAGGGTGGGGCTCGCGGAGGTGGGGAGGGAAGAGGTCAAACTGAACCCCCTGACCGGACCCTATCTGCCAAGGGCGGAGGACGAGGTGATAGGGAAGGTGGTGGACCTCAATGGTTTCGGGTGGGTTGTGGACATCAACAGCTGCTTCGATGGCTTCCTCCCGGCGTCTTTCGTGTTTGGGAGGGAGTTTTCCCCGTCCACCCACGACCTTTCCAGCAAGTTCAAGGTGGGAGACATGATCGGCGCCAGGATCGAGTCGTTCGAGAGGTCCAGGGACCCGCAGCTGAGCATTCGGGGCCACGGCTATGGGAAAATCGACTCAGGAGAAATCATTAAGATATCACCGACGAAGGTCCCCCGACTTATCGGTAGGAGAGGTGCGATGATCAACCTAATCAGTGAAAAGACGGGGTGCGACATAAGGGTCGGCCAGAACGGAGTCGTGGTCGTGGTGGGGGCCGCAGACGGCATCGTGAAGACGGCCAGGGCGATAAAGATGGTCGAAGAGGAGGCCCACGCCGTCGACCTGATGGCGAAGGTGGAGGAGTTCCTGGGAGGGAGCAGCAATGGTGGAGACTGAGAAGAAGCTCATCGACGCGAAGGGGAGGAGGCTCGATGGCAGGAAGTGGGACGACCTCCGGCCGATCAAGCTGCAGGTGGGGCTGATGAAGAACGCCGACGGGTCCGCCTACATCGAGTGGGGGAAGAACAAGATCATGGCGGCGGTCTACGGGCCCAAGGAAGTCCACCCCAAGCACCAGGTCCTTCCGGACAGGGCCCTCTTGAGGTGCAGGTACCACATGGCGCCCTTTTCGGTCGACGAGAGGAAGAACCCGGCGCCGTCCAGAAGGGAGATAGAGATCTCGAAGGTCACCAGGGAGGCTCTCGTGCCCGCGGTCATCGTGGAAGACTATCCGAGGACCGCCATCGAGGTCTGGGTCGAAGTGCTTCAGTCGGATGGGGGCTCCAGGTGCGCGGGGATCACGGCCGCCTCTCTCGCGCTGGCAGACGCAGGGATCAACATGCGCGACATGGTGGTCGGGTGTTCGTGCGGCCTCATCGAGGACCAGGTGGTTGCAGACCTGGACGACACCGAGGACAAGGAGGGGAACGGGGACATGCCGGTCGCCATCATGCCCAACCTGAACCAGGTGACCCTCCTGCAGGTGGATGGGATATACACCCGCGAGAAGTTCCAGAAGGCCTTCGAGCTCGCGGTGGAGAAGGGGAAGCAGGTGTACGCCATGCAGCGGGAGGCCCTGACGAGCAGGTTCTTCGGAGGGGAGGCTGCCACGACTCAGGTCGAGGAGGTTGCAGAGTAGATGTCGATGAAGAAGAACTACGTCGTAGAGACGATAAGGAAGGCTCAGATGGTGCAGCTCCTGGCTCAGGGGAAGCGGATAGACGGGAGAGCTCTGGACCAGCCGAGGGAGCTGAAGATAGAGACAGGGATAATCCCGAAGGCGAATGGTTCGGCCAGGGTCACCCTCGGGAACACCCAGGTCATAGCTGGGGTGAAGATCGCGACAGGGATCCCGTTCCCTGACACTCCGGATAAGGGGATACTGATGGTCAACGCGGAGATACTCCCCATGTCGTCCCCCTACGCTGAAGCCGGCCCTCCGAGCGAAGATGCCATCGAGCTCGCGCGCGTGGTCGACAGGGGGATCCGCGAGTCGGAGATGGTGGACCTGGGGAAGCTCAGCCTAGTCCCTGGCAAGACTGTCATAGCGGTCTTCGTCGACTGCAACATCATGAACGTGGACGGGAACCTGTTCGACGCCACGAGCTACGCGGTCGTCTCGGCCCTGAGGACCGCGAAGATGAAGAAGTATGCGGTCAAGGAGGACAAGGCAGAGGTCACAGACGTGGTGGTGCCGGTCCCGGTGGAGAGGACCCCGGTCTCGGTGACCATGGCGAGGATAGGAGACAGGCTGGTCGTCGACCCGGGCACCGAAGAAGAGGCGTCCATGGACATGAGGATAACGATCACCACCGACGAAGACGGGAATATCTGCGCCAGCCAGAAGGGTGAGGCGAGCAGCATAAGCCCTGCCCAGGTCCTGGAAGCAGCCGACACGTCAATCAGGGTCGGGAAGCAGGTCAGGAAACAGATCATGGAGGCGACGAGGTAGTGCCGCGAGCCAAGGAGAACGTGAGAGGGCTGGGGGCGAAGTATGGAGGGACCCTGCGCAAGAGGTACGCGAGGGTCTTCCGGACGCTGAAGCAGGCCAGGGAGTGCCCCGCCTGCTCGGGCATGAGGCTCAGCCGGACCGCCTCCGGGATATGGAAGTGCAAGTCGTGTGGCTACACCGTCGCGGGCGGTGCGTTTGAACTCGCCCAGGCGAAAACCAGATAGGCCCATACAGTCGGTGTCGCTGAAGCTAACCTTCAGGGCAAGCAGGGAGGAGCTGGCGCGAATCAGGGAGGCTGTCCCTTCGGCGGTCACGCGGGGAGGGGTGTGCGAAGTGAGGATAGAAGCAGAGCAGCCTGCGGAGGTGGCCGAGAAGGCCAGGGCCCTCCTCGAGAAGATTAGGGCGGCCGAATGATGCTGAAAGGCTTTAAGTAGAGTCCGAAGTCGCACGGGCAGAAATTGAGTCAGCCAGAACTTCCGCCGGTGCTGAGGGAGCAACTCGCAAGGTATGACCAGACGCAGCAGAACCTGCAGGCGGTGCTCGCGCAGAAGCAGCAGGTCGAGCTTGAGCTTGGCGAGGCGGAGAAGGCGCTGGAGGAGCTGGGGAAGGCTTCGGACTCGGAGGCCGTCTACAAGTTTGCAGGAAACCTCCTGGTCAAGGTGAAGAAGGAGGATATGGTGAAGGAGCTGAGCGAGAAGAAGGAGCTCGCGAACACCAGGAAGATGGTCCTGGCCAAGCAGGAAGCGAGGTTCAGGGAGAGCCTGAAGGACCTTCAGACGAGAATCGACGACGCGGTGAAGACCAGGCCCGCGCCGGCGCAGCCCCCCGGGGACGCATGAACCACAGCGGCCATTGACCCTTGACACCGCGCTGAAGTTCCCCTTCCTGGAAGCTTCCTCCCTCCGCAGCGCTGCCGTTGTCTGCCACAGGAACGCCGACCCTGACGCCTATCTGTCGGCCTTCGCCATCTCGAAGCTCATCAGAACCCTGGCCCCAGAGTGCGAAGTGGAAGTGGTCACCCCGGGCGGGATGACGACCCTGACCAAGAAGCTGAGCGCCCGTTTCCCCCACCCGACGGTCGAAACGAGCGAACGGGACTACGACCTCTACGTCGCCGTCGACGTCGGGGACGACGAGCTTCTGAAAGAGTGGAAGTCGAAGCTGCAGGCCAGCTCCGGGTTCAAGATCCTCGTGGACCACCACCCGATGAAAGACTCTTCCTTCTACGACCGCCCCATAGTAGACGAGCACGCGACTTCGGCCGCGGAGGTGGTCTTCGCCCTCTTCGAGGAGCGCGGGGTCCCCCTGGACGCGACCACGGCCCAGGCCCTGCTGGAGGCGATTATGTTCGACTCCTCGCACCTAGCCATTGCGAGCCCAGCGGGGCTGAGGGCGGCGGTGAAGCTCATGGACGCGGGGGCCGACATGGTCTCGGCGAGGAGGGACCTTCGGAGCGAACCGGACTACGGGGAGGTGCTTGCGAAGCTGAAGGGGGCCCAGAGGCTGAAGATCTACAGGGCCGGGGAGAAGGTGGTGGCGACCAGCATGGTGGGCTCGTTCCAGGCGCACGTGGCGAGGTCTCTCATCTACCTCGGCGCGGACCTGGCTGCCGTCGGAGGGGAGGCCGAGGGGGAGACGAGGGTGAGCCTCAGGTCGACGCAGAGGTTCGCCGAGGAGACAGGGGTCCAGCTCGGGACCCTGGTGGCAGCCGAGATGTCGAAGAGGCTGGGAGGGCACGGCGGCGGGCACGCCACGGCTGCGTCGTTTTCGACAGGGGTGGGGGAGGATGAGGCCATGGCGGCAACGCTGAAGAGGATCGGCGAGCTCCTCGGGGAACCCCGCGAACTGGACTAGTAGGCCTTCGACGCAGGGCTCTTCAGAAACCCTTCGAAAGACAGCTTGAACCAGGGGGTGTACGCATCGGGGTGGGCCCCGAGGTCGGAAGCCACCTCCGAGACCTTCGCCCAACGGACTGCCATCATCTCGTCCGGGTTCGGGGTGATCTTCCCGTCGAAGTCCCCCACCAGGACCCTGCAGAACTCGTTTTCAGCGTTGTTCCCCTGGGGAGCGAAGTAGACGAAGGAGTGGACGTCCCTGAGGCTCCCGACCATGGCTTTGAGCTCCTCCCTGGCCCTCCTGGTGGCAGCCTGCTGATAGGTCTCTCCGGGATAGACATGGCTGGTGAATGACACGTCCCACGCCCCCGGCCAGAGCAGCTTCTTCCTGCTCCTCTGCTGGAGCAGAAGCTTGCCGTCGTGGAAGATTAGGGCTGTGTAGGCCCTGTGGCGCTTCCCTCTGCCCGAGTGGCAGTTTTCACGCGTGTCAGTTCCAATCTCGTTGTCGTTGTCGTCGACGAGGATCAGAATCTCCTGGCCGCTCTTCGAACTCATCCTGCGATGTCCGCAGAGGAATCGCCCCTTTTTATGGACGTCGGGGGCGGCCGGGGCAGATGAAGCTCCAGGTCTCAGGGAGGGTGTTCAGCGGGATGGGGAAGGGGAGATACTACGTGGGGCACCCGGAGTACCAGAGGAGGTTCAAGGAGTCGCTCGGGTACGCCCCCTACGCCGGGACACTCAACATCAAGCTGGAAGACAGGTCGGTGATCCAGAAGCTCAAAGACATGCGGTCGGTTGACGGAAGGAAAGTCGAGGGGTTCGCCCTCGGCGGCGAATCGTTCAGCGCCCTCAGGTGCTTCGACGGGGAGCTGAAGGGGGAAAGGGTTACGCTGCTCTTCATCGACGTCACCTACTACAACGAGACGGTCGCCGAGCTGATCGCGCCGACATACCTCAGAGGTAAGCTCGGGCTTCGGGACGGGGACCTCGTTTCGTTCACCGTCGACGTGCCCACCCCTCCCCGACGTGGGCAGTGACCGAGCACTCTTCGCCGTCCTTCAGCCCCAGCGACCTCCGCAGGTTCAGCGGAGACACCACCTCCAGGACCGAGCTGTCATAGCTGGTCCTTTCGATGGCGATGACCCCCCCGGGCTTCTTCCCGGCGACGACTGCCCTGAAGCACCTGACAGGGCCGAAGGCCATCTCCCCGTCGGTGAAGCCAGGGATCTCGATTCCTTTCATCAGGTCGAGGCGGCGGCGCTGCTCGACCATGGCCTCGCTCGTGAGCCGCAGGTTCAGGGTCCCGGGGAAAGGTTCGAACCCGAGCGCTCTTGAGAGCCCCGAGGCGTACCCCTTCAGAGAGACAAAGTACCGGCCCTCGCCCGAACCGGAGAAGACGGTCCCCCTGAACGTCAGCTCGTTCATCCCCTTTTCGAGGTTGGAGTTGGCGTCAGCCAGGAACGCCGCGACCATATCCAGGCCGCCATCGGTCAGCCGGACCGCGAGGCCGCGGCCCGAACGTGCCCTCTCTATCAGCCTTGCACCCTCGAGGTCCGTCAGCCTGAGCGAAGCCGCCTGCTGACTCAGTTCGATGGAGTCAGCCAGCCTGGCAGTGGACACTTTCGTGAAGGAACGGACAGCCCCGAGCCTGACCAGGTGCAGCAGCGTCGTCAGCCTCTCGGCGTTCGCCTTCCGCCCGCGTTTCACCATCTACAAGTAGACTGGTAGCTACTGAAGCATTATAAAGATACCACAGGTGGTGCCACCGTGAATCGGACTCCTGGGTGGGGGCGGCTCGACACGGTCTCGGTCGCCGGCATCGCGGTATTCAGCGCGATCGCCCTGATCTTCGGCGCATTCTCGCAGGGGCTGGGCCTGAACTTTCCGATAATCCCCTACCTGCAGTTCGACTTCGGCGAAGTCGCCATCGTGTTGGCGTTCTTCATCTTCGGCCCCCTCCCGGCAATCGTCGCGTCCTTCGCCGAGTTTGGGGGGCTGATGGCATTCGGACAGCAGATTCCTGTCGGCCCGTTCCTGAAACTCTTCGCGCTACTTGCCACAGTGCTGGGGCTGTGGGCCGGGGCCAAACTGGCGTCGAAGGTCGGAACGCCGGCGCTTCCGAGGCTCGTCGGTTCGGGCGCGCTGGCCGCCGCAGTGTTCAGGGGGGTAGTTCTCACCGTGCCGAACTTCTACCTCCTGGAGTTCTACTATTCGCCGGCCACCATCCAGGGGTTGGTCAAGTACGTGCTCCAGCCCTCCTTTTCGCTCGTCGGGGTGGGGGTGACGGCTGGGAACTTCCTCGTCCCGGTCCTGATCTTCACCGCCATCTTCAACGTGCTCCAGTTGGCCCTGGTGATGGCGGTATCCTACGCCGTGCTGAGGGTCCCCCTGGTGGCGCAGATCAAGGTAGGAGGGCGGATCCCGTGGTTCGCGACTGTGCTGCGGGGGAGCGGTCCTCCTTCGGAGCCGCTCCGATGACCCCAGGACCCTGAGCCGGTCAGAGGCGCTCAGGCGAGCATCTTGGCAGACATATTGGAAATCAGACGGCTCAACTTTCGATATCCAGACTCCGCGAAGAAGGCTGTCGCAGACTTCGACCTGGTCGTCCCCCAGGGCGAGATCGCTGTCCTGGCGGGACCCTCCGGGTGCGGCAAATCCACCCTCCTGAGGGCGGTCAACGGGCTGATCCCTCACATGTACAGCGGAGAGTACTCGGGAGAGGTGAAAGTCGGGGGGACGGTCGTCAAGGACTCGGGCATGAGGGACCTCGCTCAGAAGGTGGGGTTCCTGTTCCAGAACCCCGAGAACCAGATATTCATGTTCACCGTTGAGAGGGACGTCGCCTTCGGCCTCGAGAACCTCGGGGTCCCGAGGGGCGAGATGCGGGCCAGGGTCGACGAGGCCCTGCGCCTGCTGGACATCGGGGACCTGGCGCAGCGTGCGCCGCACGAGCTCTCCGACGGGCAGAAGCAGCGGGTGGCGCTGGCGGGGGTCCTGGCAATGAGGCCCAAGCTTGTGATCCTCGACGAGCCGACCTCGCTCCTCGACCCGAAGACAGCGGCAGAGCTCGTGGCCCTGGTCGCCAGGCTCAGGCAGGAGCTGGGGACCACCTTCGTCGTGGTCGAGCACCGGCTGGACCTGCTCGTGAAGGTGGCAGACAGGCTGGTGGTGATGAACGAGGGGAGGAAGGTGATGGAGGGGACCCCTAGAGACATCCTCTTCGCGGACGAGTCGGAGGGGTACGGGGTCTCGGTGCCGGCGATCACACGGGTCCAGAAGATGCTGGCGAGGGACGGACTGGTGGCGGCGAAGGAGCTGATGGCGCCCGGGGACCTCGCAGCCGCGCTGGCGGAGGGACCCAGGTGATCGAGCTCCAGGACGTCACCTTCGTCCATCAGAACGGGGTCAAGGCCCTGGACGGAGTCAGCCTGAAGATAGACGCGGGCGAGACGGTGGCCATTGTAGGGGAGAACGGCGCGGGGAAGACCACCCTCGTGAAGCACATCACGGGGCTGCTGAAGCCCGCCACCGGGAGGGTCCTCGTGGACGGGGAGAGCACCACCTCGGTCTCCACAGCCCGGATATCCCGCAAGGTCGGCGTCGCGTTCCAGAACCCAGACCACCAGCTCTTCTCGGAGAGCGTTGAGGAGGAGATGTCCTTCGCTCTCCGCAACTTCGGGTTCCCGCCAGGGCTGGTGGAAGAGAGGGTCAGGTGGGGGCTGGAGCTCTTCGGCCTGGAGGAATACAGGAAGTCGTCCCCCCTGGTCCTGAGCGGGGGGGAGAAGAAGAGGCTGTCACTGGCGTGCATACTGGCCTGGGACCCCCAGGTGGTGATTCTCGACGAGCCCACGGTAGGGCAGGACTCCATCCAGAAGGAGAAGCTCGCCCAGACTATCAGGATGCTGAGCTCGACCGGAAAGACCGTCGTGGTGGTCTCCCACGACATCGAGTTTCTCTGGCCGATGCAGCCAAGGGTCGTGGTCATGAAGTCGGGGAGGGTCGTGGGGGACGGCCCCGCCCCCCGGCTCATGCAGGACGAGGCCCTGCTGGATTCGGCGAGGGTCGTCCAGCCTCAGCTTGTGGCGCTCTATCGGGCCCTTTCGAAGAGGCCTCCGGAGCCGTTTGTGGACCCGCTCGAGGCGAGGCGCTGGTTGGAGGGAAGCAGGGAATGATGTGGCTGACCGGAGGGTTCGTCTTCAGGCGCGGAACGTCAGCCTACCATAGGCTGGACCCGCGGGTCAAGCTCCTCATCTCGGTCCTGATGTTCGTCACCACCCTCCTCGTGAGGTCCCTCTACGAGCTTGCGTTCGTCCTGGCGTTCATGGTCATCGTCTCCGGAGTGGCCACGGTCCTGCGGAGGGTGGTCCGGACCATGACCCTCACCGCCCTCTTCTCGACGTTCATCTTCGTAATCAACTTCGTAGTAACAAGGGACTTGGGGACGTCGGTGCTCTACGCCCTGAGGTTCGTCGCCATCGTGGTGTCGACCAGCCTCTTCTTCATAACCACATCCCCCGACGAGCTCGAGCAAGTGATGAAGACGTTCAGGCTCCCGAGGGACGTCGTGTTCGCCTTTGTGACCGCGGTCAGGTTCATCCCGGTCATGCTACTGGACACCATGCAGATAATGGACGCCCAGAAGTCCAGAGGGCTGGAGCTGGAGAAAGGGAACATCTTCAGGAGGGTGAGGAACATGATCCCCATCCTGATCCCCCTCGTAGTCAACTCGGTCGTGAGGAGCGGGGAGCTGGCCGAGGCGATGGAGTCCCGGGCGTACGGGGCCGTGCCGAGACCCACGTCCCTCGTCGAATACAGGTCGACCACGGTGGACAGGGTCGTCGCCCTTGCGGCCGTCGTCGTCTTCGCGCTGGTCGCCTACTCCTTTTATTACGTCCTCCCGCTTCAGCTCCCGTGATACCCACGAGGGTGGTCGCCGACGAGCGGGAGAAGGCGAGCGGAGTCCCCGATGAGCTTTCGAAACTGAACGTGAGGGTCTACTTCAGCACCCTCCCGGTGGCGGACTACGTCCTCAACCCTGAGCTCGCCATCGAGCGAAAGTCCGTGAGGGACCTGGTGTCGTCCATCTACGACTCGCGGCTCTTCTACCAGGCGTCCAAGCTGTCGGCCGCCTACGCGAAGCCGTTCCTGCTGGTGGAAGGGGACTCGAAGGAAGTGGAGAGCCTTACGAAGAACCTGAAGTCCTTCTACGGGGCGATAGCGAACGTCTCTCTGGCCTACGGTCTGAGGGTGCTCTATACCGCGAACCCAAGGGAGACGGCGATGGCGATAGCGGAGCTCCTCGCCCACGCCAGGGCCAGCCCCCTGGCCAGGATGCCGGCCGAGGTCCCGCCCAAATCGAAGAGCGTCCACCAGCAGCAGCTCTACCTCGTCTCTTCGCTTCCCGGGGTTGGCAGGAAGATCGCCGAGAGGCTGCTCTCCAAGTACGGTACGCCGAGGAAGGTCATGGGCCTGACGGCCGGCGAACTGGCGATGACCGCGGGGATCGGGTGGAAGAAGGCGGAGAAGATCAAGGAGACGCTGGACGCAACGTTCACAAAGAGACAGGAAACGGGGAAGCAGGAGAGGCTCGAGGCCTGATGAAGATAGCAGTACTTGGCGGAACGGGGAAGATGGGGATGGCGCTCGCCGGGAAGCTCGCGGGCGCCAACGAAGTGATCATCGGGTCGAGGGACCCGGCCAGGGCGAGGGAAGCGGCGAAGAAGATTCGCGGCGCCACAGGAACAGACTATGAGGGCGCGTCGAAGGAGGCGGACGCGGTTGTAGTGGCGGTCCCGGCGTCTGCGTTGGGAACGCTCGCTCCGCTGGCCAAGGCTCTTGCAGGCAAGCTGGTGATATCGGCAGTGAACCCCCTCCGGTTCGAAGGAGGCCTGGCCTACCCCGGGAGAGAAGAGGGGTCGGCCGCGGAGGAGCTGGCCAAAGCCCTGCCCAGGAGCAGGGTCTCAACCGCTTTCAACAACATCCCCGCGGGGTTCCTCCGAGGGGGGGAAGCTGCCCCCGTCGACGTCCTGGTGGCTGCAGACTCGAAGGAAGCCTACGAAGAGACCGCCGGGGTGGTCAAGAGCGTACCGAACCTGAGGCCGCTCTACGCCGGACCCCTTTCGCAGGCGGGGGTCGTTGAGTCGATGACCGCCTTGGTGCTGAACCTGGCAAGCCTGAACAAGACAGGGAGCCTGACGACGAAGTTCGTGTCCAGGAAGGGCTGGCCCTGAAGTTCGGATATGTCCTGCCGAATTACGGGGACAAGATAACCCCCGATCAGCTGGTCGAGATCTCCGAGGCGTGCGAGGATGCCGGGTTCGACTCGGTCTGGGCCACAGACCACATCGTGATGCCGGCGGAGCTCAGAGAGCCGTACGGGGAGCTCCTCGAACCCCTCACGACGCTGGCCTACATCGCCTCGAGGACAGAGAGATTGAAGCTGGGGACATCTTGCATCGTCCTCGCTCAGAGGAACCCAGTGCTGGTGGCGAAACAGGCGGCCACCCTCGACGTGTTCTCGAAGGGAAGGGTCATCCTCGGGTTCGGCGCCGGGTGGGCCGAGAAGGAGTTCCAGTACCTGAACGCGGACTTCTCGAAGAGGGGGAAGGTCATGGACGAGAGCATAAGGCTCATGAAGACGCTGTGGAAGGACGACCTGGTCGACTTCGAAGGGGAGTACTTCCGGGTCAGGGGCGCGCTCTTCTTCCCCAAGCCCCCGAAGCGCGACATACCGGTCTGGATAGGGGGCAACGGGCCGACGGCGGTCAGGCGGACGGTCAGGCTGGGGGACGGGTGGCATCCCGTCGGACCTGACGTCGATGACTTCAGGAGGGGAGCCGAAGAAATCAGGAAGTCTGGGAGGGAGATCACTCTGTCCCTAAGGATGACGACAGACGTGAGAAAAAAGCGCGACCTGTATGTCGGGGCCAACAAGGAGAAGAGGGTGGCTGTATCCGGGAGCACGAACGAGATCAGGAGAGAGATTGACGCCTACGCAGAGGCAGGACTCCAGTACTACTGCGCTTCCATCAGCCACCCGGCTTCGGCTGACATTGTCACGGACCTGAAGAAGTTCTCGTCGGAAGTAATCAGGTCCTACGCCTAGGCGCTCCGATAGGTGGTCATCCCATCCTTCCACCCGGTGTACAGGATTGGATCGTACTGCGAGTAGTCCCAGAAATCTGTGAAAGCGCCAGTGGAGCGGGCCGCCCGGACCTGGGCGACCAGGAGCAGGTGATCCCCGGTTCTATTCTTGGACTTGAGCTCGCACTCGAGGGTCGCGTGAGAGCCCTTAATCACAGGGACCTTCAGCCCCGCCCCCTCCGAATGCTCCAGCCCCGCGTCTGTCAACTTGTCCTTGACCTTGGCACCGCTCACCGTTGCCAGGCGCGCCAGGGCCTTCAGGTGCCTCCTGTCAAGGAGGGAGAGCGAGAAAGAGCCCGCCTTCTGTGCCAGTCTGCAGGTGAAACCTCCGGGGGTGCACGACACGGCTACCATGGGCGGAGAGTCCGAGACCGAAGCATAGGAGACGACCGGCATCGCCGACACCCGCCCCCTGTATTGGCAGGCCATGACGAGGGGGACCTGGGGATAGAACAGCCTGTGGATGAGGGAAGGTTCGACCTTCAACGTCGCCGCCGGGACCGGCAGGATAGTTAAGCAGTCAGGAGACGAGGAAGTTGGCGGTCAGGACATCCCCCCATTCGTCTGCCAGGACAGCGGTGTACACCCCCGGTGGGAGCTCGTTGGGGCCTGGGCTCCCGGGCTGAGACGCCGTCCCGAGAGACCTGTCGCTGAACGCGAGCTCGGCCTGGAGGAGCCAGTGCACTGGGTTCCCATTCACGCTGGCAAGGGCCTGGGACGAGTGCGGAGGGGGGTAGAGAAGGATGAACTGCGGAGGAGCCGAGACGGGGCAGGATACCTGTGGCAGCGGCATCCGGACCAGCGTACCCAGAGTGTAGTTGTCCTGGGTGTAGTGCCCTTCCATCACCCCGACCCCAATCGGCCACCCCGAGGCGCAGACGTTCCCCCAGAGAAGACTCTGTTGGAACGCCCACTGGTTCGTGACCGTGAGGTTCTCGACGGACAGGGACGAACCGTTGACCCACCCTCTTATCAGGACCGAACTGGCCGGGGGAATCGAAGTTGTGTTGAGGGTGAGGTGCATGGTGAAGCCGGCTGGGGAGTCGAAGGAGACTGACTGCTGGAAGACGTCGCGATATGGACTGAGATAGGGAGGGACGAATATCGCGGTGAATATGACTATGGCCATGACCGCGAGTATCATGGACATGTTCCTGACGCTCTTGCGGTACGCCAGGTCGTCGTCACTACCCATGGCGGTGGCAGGGGGCGCGGGGTCTTAATTTTGTGCCGGTGCCCTTTTTCTGGATCGGACGACCACGGCCAGGGCGACGGCTGCGATGACGACGACCCCTATGATTCCTCCCACAACGGTCATGTTGGAGGAGAAGCCCGCCTGCACGGACGTCGGTGCCGAGAGGGTTATGGTCGTGGAGGGGCTTGACCCGGTGGCTCCAACCCCCCACGCAGAGAAGGAGTAGAGGAACGAAGACGGTGCGGCTTCCAGGGTGATGGCCGTTCCGGGGGCGGCGAAGACTGTCTGTGAAGACCCTCCTTGGACTGTCCCGCTGGTCGCCCCGTAGGTGTAGGTCACAGCGCCATCAGCTCCGGCCTGGATGTTCAACCCTGGATAGTAGACCGCGGTCTCGGTGATGGGGGCCCCGACCACTATGTTGGTCGAATTGGACGAACCAGTGTAGGACCCGCTCCCTGACCCCGTCCAGCCCACAAACTTCCACCCCTGGTTGGTGGCCTGGGAGAGCTGAACTGTGCTTCCGGCGTCGGCCCAACCGCCGGACTGACTTGTGGTCCCGCCCGCCGTCGGGTTGGCCGTGATGTCGAGCGAGTACTGGTGGTGGTAGGACAAGACGAGAGACTCAGGGGCAGACGCCGTGCCGTTTGCGGCTTGGGTGGTCGCCCATCTCTCCTGGCTGTTGCTGTTGGGGAGCTGCGCCGTGACGCTCCATGCAGAGCCTGGGTCGACGAAGTAGGTCGAAGAGCCGGCTAACATGGAAGAGAACGCCTTGCCGAACTGAGTTCCCGACACGGAAGGGGTGCCGGGGGAACCTCCCCCGATGACCGAGTAGCTGAGAGTGACCCCGTATTGCAGGAAGTACTGGACGGTGACCGAGGCTGACCCGGTGATCGTTCCTGCGCCGTTCTGGGTCGCCCAGCGCTCAGAAGAGGACGACCCCGGAAGGGCTGTCGGATAGGCGAACGCGCCCCCTGCGTCAACCCAGGCCGATGTGTTCCCCTTGACGCTCACCGAGCTCCCGTAGGCTGAGGCCTGGACGGAAGGAGCGGCATACCCAGTTCCGCCGCCGCTGACCCGATAGTCGAAGGGGGCCAGGTATTGGTGATAGAAGATGATGGTCTGCGTGAGGGAAGAGTCCACTACCCCCTTCGTCTGCCCGGTCGCCCACCTCTCTGTCGAGGAGCCCCCTGGGAGGCTCGTGGAGACGGACCAGTTCGTGCCGATGTCTGCTGAGAAGGTAGCCAGAGACCCGGTCAGGGCGGCGGTCCGCGTGGTCCCGTTGAAGACGTAGGTCAGGGTTGGCGCGGAGTAGCCGCTCCCGCCGCCGATGACTGAAAAGGCAAAGGTGAGAGTGGTCTGAGTGACGGCGCCGGTGATGAAGATGTGAGCGTTGGCGTTGATCACGGCGCCGTTGGTCGAGAAGGACTGGAGCTGGTCGGGGTTCGTGAACATGAACACCTGGTCGCTCCCAAACAACGAGACGGAGGTGTTGGCGTCGAACTCGTCCGCCCACACGTCCGCTGAGGTCAGGGTTTGCTTCGGGTTGTCGTAGGTGACCGCCCTGTCGGTGGCATAGTACGGGTTGACGTGGTACCATTCGGTCATGGGACCGGTGAAGTATCCGTTGGCGTCAGCAGGGGCGCCGGTCACACCCACAAAGGTCGAACCGAAGGCCGCATAGGGCTCTGACCCCGTGGCGCCGGTGTTCCAGTCTTTGACGGTCATCTGCACCTGGCCTCCGGAGAAGTACAGGCTCAGCAGCACCTTGTCCCCGCCGTTGACGGGGCCCGTGAGGTTTGCAAGGCCGCCCCCGCCATTCGTGGGGAATATGCTGTTCCCAGTGTTGTCCCACACTTCATAGTTCACCGCCCAGCCCGGGGAGTACCCTACGTTCCCCGGCCAGTCATAGGAAATGCCAATCTGATACCAATACCCCCCATCAGTCACTCCATTGAGGAGATAACCCGGGCCATAGCCGTCGCTGTCGGTCTGCAAGACTGCGGTCACGTTGTAGGACACGCTTGCGAAGGACTGGGTGAAGGTCATCCCGATCTGTTCGTCGTAGTTAACTGAGGTCTGTGCCGCAGGCGCCTTGGCAGAACCGGCGTAGGGGAGGAAGGAGGCAGGGTGGTGGAGACCCGGCGCAGCCGCGCTCGAACTCTGGACGCATGAGCCCATGGTCAGCATCAGGACGAGCAGGAATAGAACGGTGAGTGTTCGATTCAATCGGACTTTCTTCTCCGTTCGTTGCTCTTACATGTTAGTGCCATTCTCAATCGTGAGAAACGGCGCCGTGGAGGCGCACCACGCTGCCGAAAAATCCCTATTCTTTGTCTATGAATTCCTCGGCCTTCGGAGGCTCCGGCGGCAGCCCCTTCCTCTTGCGGATCTCCGTCACCAGCCCCCAGAGCATGTTCTGTGGAACCGCCTGCCAGGTCTTGAAGTGGGTGTTCCAGACCGCCTTCCCTGCAGTCGCGCCCCTCATCTTCTCGCTCAGGTCGAAGGTCTCCGACGCCGGGATCTCCCCTTCCACGACGGTCATGACCTCCTTCTGCTCGATCTTGACCAGCTTACCCCTCTTCGCGCTGATGACGCCGGTGACCGCGCCGATGAGTTCTGACGGGCCTTTCACTTCGATGCCGAGGATGGGCTCCAGGAGGGTCGGGTTGGCGGAGAGCATCGCCCCCAGGATGGCGCGCCTTGAAGCGGGCATGAGCTGGGCATAGGTCCTGTGGGCCGGGTCTTCGTGGGGGACGAAGTTGGTGAGAGCGACCTTCACCCCTCTGGTGAACTCGTAGGCCAGGGGTCCGTTCTTCATGATGTCGTCGAACCCCGCCCTGATGGAGTCCATCGACTCCTGAAGGAACTGGACACCCTTGGTCACCTCGGTGAGGACGTTCCCTCTCTCGTCGATGGCCTGGAAGTTCCTTGCCTGGTCCGGGTCCCAGCCGTGGTCCCTTAGGGTCTTGATGACGGCCTTCTTCTCGACGTTCTCGCCTATGGTGCCTTTCCTGATGAGCTCGATGACCTCCGGTTCCAGCGGCTCGACCTCGATGAAGATCTTGTTGTGCCTGTTCGGGGAGCGGGACATTATCGGGCCCGCGCGTGACCGGATGGTCTCCCTGTAGTTGATTATGGGGGGAGAGGTGACTATTTCCAGCCCAGCCTGCTGGATCTGGGTGGTCGCGATCTCGAGGTGCAGTACCCCCATTCCCGACATGAGGGTCTCCCCGGACTCCTGGTTTATGGTGACAACGAGGTTGGGGTCTTCGATGTTGAGCCTCCGCATGACCTCAACCAGCTTCGGGAGGTCGCGTGGGTGCTTCGCTTCGACGGCTACGGTCACCACCGGCTCGCTCACGTAGTGTATCGACTCGAATGTAGCCACCCCCTTCTGGTTCGAGATTGTCTCTCCTGAGCGGATGTCGAGCCCCAGCAGGGCGGGGATGTTCCCCGCAGGGAGGGAGTCTACGATCTCCCTCTGGAAGCCCATGAATATCTGCACCGACTGTATCTTCCCCTCCCGCTTCGAGTTGAGGAGGTAGACCTGGTCTCCATTGGTCACGCTCCCCGAGAAGAGCCGTCCCGTGGCAACGAGGCCGGCTGCGGGGTCGACCACCACGTTGGTGACCATCATGACCGTGGGACCGTTCTCATCGCAGGCGAGGAGCGCCTTGCCGACGTCGCTGGTCAGGTCTCCCTGCGGCCAGATCTTGGGGATGCGGTACGCCTGGGCGACGTGGGGCGGCGGGTGGTGCCTCACCACCATCCCGAGGAGAGCCTCGTGGAGGGGGAGCTTTTCCCCCAGCTGTTCTGGGGTGGATGCGGTATAGGCGCCGATGATGTCCTTGAAGGACATCCCGGCTGCCTTCGCCATGTCGAAGTTGAACCCCCACTTGTCCTTCGACGAGCCGAAGGCGACCTGGGCGTCCTGCACAGAGACCTTCCACTTCTGCCTGTACTCTGGCTCCGCGTACGTCTCGACCAGGCGGTTGAAGTCCCTGACGATGCCGAAGAGCCACTCCTGCATCTTCTCGGGAGTGAGCCTGAGCTCCTTGATCAGGCGGTCGATCTTGTTGATGTAGACCACCGGTCTGACCCTCTCCTCGAGGGCCTGGCGGGTCACGGTCTCGGTCTGCGTCATGATCCCTTCTACCGCGTCGACGACCACTATCGCCCCGTCCACCGCCCTCAGAGACCGCGTCACCTTCCCGGTGAAGTCGATGTGGCCGGGGGTGTCGATGAGGTTGATGACGTAGGGCTTCCCGTCCTTTTCGTAGTAGAGCGTGACGTTGGCTGCCTTGATGGTCATCTGCCGCTGCTGCTCGAGCTCCATGTAGTCCAGAGCCAGAGCCTGACCTGCCACCGAGGGTGAGAGCATCCCGGTCGCCGCGAGAAGGGAGTCGGAGGTCGTGGTCTTCCCGTGGTCGACGTGGGCAATGATGCCGAGGTTACGTATCTGTTCCCTGTTGTGGACTATCTTGAGAGCCTCGGCGGTGGTCTTGAATTTCGGCATAACTTCGACCTTTGAAACGACCCTTCGGTAAGAGGTTATGAAGCTTTCCGTGATTCGGAGCGAGTCGGAGGTGGGCGGGCAAGGCTTATTCTCAACCTCGGGCCAACTGGCAGGCAGATGAAGTCGTTCAGGAAAGAGGACGTGGTCGGGAAGATGGTCATCGAGACCTCAGGGAATGTCAAGGGGCAGGTGACAGACGTCCTGTTCGACCTGGGAGGGGGGATAGCATTCCAGGTGAGGGGGCGCGACGGCACGGAATCGCAGGTGAAGGTCTCCGATGTGACAGGGATATCTGAGCACGTGGTCGTCAGGGGGAGCCAGGAGCAAGGCGCCCCAAGTCCGAAGGGAGGAAACTCCTGCAGGTTCTGCGGTGCGGCCATCACCCAGGGCGCCCAGTGGTGCCCGAACTGCGGGAAGTCACAGGCCTAGAACGAGGCGCTCGCCGCTAGTCCCGGGCCGCCTTCTCGGCCACGAGCCTGATGGTGCCGGGGTGGAGCTCTTCCTTCTTGATGATGTATCCGTACCCGACTACGACGGCCTTCAAGAATTCAGAGGAGCACTGAGTCGTCTCGATCCCCTTCCCCGCCCCGACGACGTCGAGCTGGATCACTCCTTCTTTCACCTGGGCGAGGGCGAAGTGCTTTATCGGGATGAAGAACCCGAAGTCCTTGGCCAGGGGGGTCACGTCTTCGATGTTCTCGGCGGCCATCTTCAGCAGCCCCACCAGAGAGGTGCCGAGCTCACGGAACTTGGCCTTGGTGCCTGCGGTGTCGGTCTTGTACTGCCTCTCGATGAGATACTCGACGAAGTCGCTTGGGAGGGTGATCACGTCGACCTGCCTCAGTATCGAAAGGACGCGCCAGATCTTGTAGAACTCCTCTGGGTCGCCCCCTTCCCTCGAGATCTTGGTTATGGCCGAGAGGGCCTCGTTGGCGAACGCGAAGAGGGTCATCTTCCTCCTGTCCGCTTCGGCGGCGAATTCCTCGAAAACGGTCTTGTCGATCGAGAGGTTTGTCCGGGCCATGGCCCTTATCGAACGGGTTCCTGATTTAATGATACTCCCATGGCCGACTATGCCCCCTGAGGACCACATAGGTCCTGATGGCTTTGCAACACTCCCGCACGCTCTCTTCCCCCACCCCGGCCGCCTCCGCCAGTTCGCTCTGGGTGACCTTCTCTCCGTTGCTGCATGAAGCCAGGTAGAGGGCGGCAGCAGCGAGGGTCATCGGATTCCTACCGTCCAGTCCGGCCGAAATCGCCTCCCGAATCACGTCCTCCGACTCCTTGTAGGTTTCCTTCGAGAGGGGGGTCTTCAGTGACAGGCGGTGGACGTAGCAATTGCCGTTGACCCCCGGTCGGGCGATGTGCATCCGCTCGAGCATTGTTGCGTAGCACCTCCCGACATCCCTAAGCTCTGTCCCGGTCGCCTCCGCGACCTCCCGGAGGGTCAGGGGCACTTTGCACTCGCGGCAGGCAACATAGAGCGCAGAAGCGGCCAGGACGGGCCTCGTCGTGACCCTGCAGAACCGCATCGCGGCTGCCCGAGTGACGATCGAGGCCGCTCTTGCCATGACCTCATCGGGGAGCCCCAAGCTGTCGGACAGGACCGTCATTTCCTGAATGAAGCGCGAAAGGGCCTCCTGACTGTGAGCCCTGCTGCTCGGGCCTGCCTCGAACCTTACAGTCTGTCCCATTGACTGCCCCGGCAGTATATTAAGGGTGAGCCTGGCTTAACTCAGTCCGTACAGCTGCTCGCATTTGCACAGATGATTTCTTAACCCGTAGGATACCCTCGGCAATTCATGAGCGACAAGATGTCAATGGTACTGTTTTCAGGTACCGTGGATAAACTAATGGCGGCCAGCGTCATTACATCGGGAGCAGTCGCGATGGGAATGGACGTTGACATTTTCGCCACGTTCTACGGCCTGAATTCGTTCCGAAAGGAAGTCGTCGGGACGAATATGAAGTTCAGCAAGGACTTCGAAGAAATGAGCGGGATGATGATCCAGCTCATGCAGCAGAAGCACATGCCCAGCTGGTACGACAACATGAAGAAGGCAAAGCAGGCAGGGACCGTCAGGATTCACGCCTGCACCATGACCGCGGACCTGATGGGCCTGAAGAAGGACAACTTCGATCCCATAGTGGACGACATGTGCGGGGTCGGGACCTTGCTCGCATACGCCAAGAACGCCAAGGTCAACCTCTTCATCTAGGAGGCAATCAGGAATGAGCACTGACCTCGCGGCAATCAAGGCGAACAAGGTGGTGGACGCCAGGGGGACCTCCTGCCCGGGCCCCTTGCTTGACACGAAGATCGCCATCACGACCATCCCCATAGGCGGGATAGTCGAGACCATGTCGTCGGATGAAGGGTCCAAAGCCGATATCCCCGTGTGGGCAAAGGCTACGGGCCAAGAGTACCTCGGCGTGGTCAACGAGGCTGGATACGACAGAATCTTCGTAAGGAGGCGGAAGTAGATTAGGCTGTGTCGTAGGCCAGGCTTCGCTGCTCCGCTGCCTGCCCCGATGGCCGCAGGCATGACTGCGTAGCGATTTCCTTCGCCGAGGTCGGATGGTGCCGGCGGCGGCCGGTTGAACTCTTTTGCTTGGCCCAAGCGACCTTCAAAATGGAGAGAGACCATGGAAACTCAGGAGTATGCCCCCAAGGTGCTTGTCATTTCGACAAACATGATTTCTGACCCGGGGATCGACTTCACCGGACTGGGGCACATGGACTACCCAGTCTCGTCGCGCATAATCCGTCTTCCGTGCTCGTCCATGATAAGGCCGGAGTTCATTCTGCACGCCTTCAAGAGTGGGTTCGACGCCGTCTTCGTGGCTGCCGACGGCGGGGACTGCCCCTACCTGAGAGACTGCCCCGAGAGGACCGCGAAACGAATCCAGAAGGCCTACGAACTGATGAAGGAGAACGGGATAGAACAGTCGAGGCTCAGGATGGCTGGAATCTGCTCTGTATGTTCTGATGCCTTTGCCAGAGGCGTGAAGGGTATCACTGAGACGGCCAGGAAGCTCGGGCCGGTGAGGAGACCCTAGGAGGAGACAGAGATGGCTCTTGTCCAGCAGCTATCGGAAGAGAACTATGACGTGCTCGTCGTCGGGGCGGGCATAGGTGGAATGGAGGCCGCTGTCAGCCTCGGGGACATGGGCTTCAGGGTTCTCCTTGTGGACAGGGAGCCAAGCATCGGGGGACACATGTACCTGCTGAGCAAGGTCTTCCCGACCCTGGACTGCGCCAGCTGCATCTCGGGGACGAAGATGTCCACGTCGTCTCATCATCCCAATGTTACCCTGCTCCCATATTCGGATGTCAAAGAAATCGTCAAAGAAGGGGAGGGGAGATTCAGAGCCAAAGTCCTGGAGCAGCCGAGGTACGTTGATGCCTCGCTGTGCACCAGCTGCGGGCAGTGCGAGGAAGCCTGTCCAATCATCGTGGAGAAGGAGAACGACTTCGGACTGCGGGGCCGGAAGGCAATCTACATCCCGTTCGACACCGCCGTCCCCAAGAAGGCTGTGGTAGACATCAGCAGCTGCATCTACTGCCTCCAGTGCGAAAGGACATGCCCGGCAGGAGCTATCGACTTCCTCCAGACCCCGAAGGAGCACCACCTGAAGGTCGGGGCCGTGGTGCTCGCCGTGGGGTATGACCTGTTCCCTGCGGAGAAGAAGGCCGAATACCACTACGGAGAGTATGAAAACGTCGTCACTTCGATGCAGATGGACAGGCTCCTGGGTCCGACGCGGCCGTACAACGCCCTGGTGAGGAACTCGGATGGCAAGGAGCCCCAGAACATCGCCTACGCCCTCTGCACGGGCTCCCGGGACAGGTCCTTGGGGAACCCGCGCTGCTCGCAGGTGTGCTGCATGTACTCGATGAAGCAGGCCCAGCTGATCCTGGGGTCTCTTCCAGCCGCGAACGTCACCCTGTACTACATGGACATCAGGGCCTACGGGAAGGGGTTCGAGGAGTTCTACCAGCAGGCGAAGGCCATGGGGGTGAACTTCGTCAGGGGAAAGGTAGCCAAGATCGAGCAGAAGGAGAATGGAGACCTTGAAGTGTATCACGAGGACACACAGGGGAAGGGGACCCTGGAGAAGACGACGCATGACATGGTGGTGCTCGCGGTCGGGCTGCTTCCGAGACCCGAGATCGCCAGGGCGTTCACGAACCAGGAACTCAAGCTGGACGAAGCCGGTTGGATACAGCTGGCAGACGAAGACGAAAGCGCCGTGAGGACGACCATCGACGGGGTGTTTGCGGCAGGGTGCGCGACGGGTCCAAAAGACATACCAGACTCCGCACTGGAGGCGGCCGCATCTGCCTCCGAGTGCGCGGCATACCTGACCAGAGTCCGGAGAAAGGAGGGGGCGGGGTAGGTGCCTGAAGAGAAGAAGCCGAGGATAGGGGTATACGTCTGCCACTGCGGAGGCAACATCTCCGACTACGTGGACGTCGCAGAGGTGGCGAAGAGACTCGGAGAGGACCCGAACGTGGTGGTCGCCAAGGACCTGATGTTCGACTGCTCGGACGCTTCGCAGAACGAGATGATTGACGACATCAAAGCGAAGAACCTGGACAGGATCGTCTGCGCGGCGTGCTCGCCTAAGCTTCATGAGCTCACGTTCAGGGGGACCGCGAAGCGCGGCGGGCTGAACCCGTACATGTACTACCATGCCAACATACGGGAGCAAGCCTCCTGGGCGCACGAGGGGGACAGGAAGGGGGCGACGGAGAAGGCGCTGGCGCACGCGAAGGCTGCCGTCGCCTATGTCTCGCTCGCGGAGCCGCTAGAAAGGCCGAGGATTGAATCGACCAGGGCGGTCCTCGTGATAGGCGGGGGGGTAGCAGGTGTCAAGGCCGCCCTAGATCTTTCGGACATGGGGGTCCAGGTATTCCTGGCCGAAAGGTCCTCTGCGCTCGGAGGGCACGTGACGGAGTTGGGGGAAGTGTACCCCTACGGAAGGGAGGGGCCACAGATCGTAGAGAGTCTCGTCGGGGAGTTGAGGGGGAGGGAGAACGTCACAGTGTTTACCAACGCCGAAGTTGTATCCTACAAGGGGTATCTGGGGCAGTTCGAGGCAAAGATCAGGATAGCTTCACAGCGCGAGAAGGAGGAGGAGATCACGGTCAAGGTAGCGAGCGTCATCGTCGCCACCGGTTTCGACTCCTATGTCCCGAGGCAGGGGGAGTACGGCTATGGAGTGGTCAAGGGGGTGGTGACACTCCCCGAGCTTGAGGCGATGCAGAGGAAGAGCACGGGCACATCGCTGGAGGTCGACGGAAGGAAGGTGCGAGACGCGGCCTTCATCTACTGCGTAGGGAGCAGGCAGAAGGAGGAGGCACCGATAGAAGAGGATAGACCCGCTCCGAAGGTGAACAGGTACTGCTCGAGGTTCTGCTGCAACGCCGCTGTGAACGAGTCGATGGTGCTGGGCAAGAAGTACGGCGGGATGACCACCTACCACCTCTATAGGGACATGAGGACCTACGGGCGAAACGAGCTGATGTACGAGGAGGCAGCGCGCCAGGGGTCGATCTTCATCAGGTTTGACGAGGACAACCCGCCCTCGGTCTACGAGAAGGACGGGAGGTGCGGGGTAACGGTGAAGAGCGCCCTCCTGGAGAACCAGCCAGTTGAGCTGGTGGTTGACCTGGTCGTTCTAGTCACCGGGATGGTTCCGCGGGCCAACGATGGACTGAATGGCATCATCCCCCTCCCCATTGGGAGCGACGGGTTCTATCGCGAGATACACCAGAAGCTCAGGCCGGTCGAGACAAACATAGCGGGGCTGCTCATCGCCGGGACTTCGCAGGGGCCGAAGGACATCAGGGAGACATTGTCGTCTGCATCGGCGGCGTCAGCAAAGGCGGCGTCGTTCGCGCTGAAGAAAGAACTGGAACTGGAGCCGTTCGTGGCGGCGGTGGACACGCTGGCGTGCGGGCTCCACCAGGAGTGCATGAAGGAGTGCCCCTACGAGGCGATTGAAGTGCGGGAAGGGAAGGCCCGGGTGAACACGGCGAAGTGCAAGGGGTGCGGGGCGTGCGTCGCGGTCTGCCCCACCGAAGCGATACAACTCCGCGGGCTGAAGAACTCGCAGGTGACGGCGATGATCGAGGCGATGGCGGGGTGAAAGAGAAGTGGTAGAGAGGAAGAAGTTCACTATCACAGCCTACAGGGAGAAGACCGGAGCCAAGGCGCCACAGAAGCTCCTTGACCTCAGGCGCGAGCAGCTCGACATAAGGGGGAAGATCACGAAGTCTCTCGCCGGGGGGCCGAAGACGGTCCCCGAAGTGGCGAGGGACACCGGGCTGAACAAGAGGATGGTCCTGTGGTACCTCATGACTTACTACAAGTACGGCCTGGTGGGCCCAGCCGGCAAGACGGAGGATGCTTACTATCGGTACGCCCTCAAGGAGAAGAAGAAGTAGCTTGGCACAAGCCCAGGCACTCCGGTCCGACCCGACACTGGTCAAGAGGCTGAAAAAGTTCGGGGCGTTCGAAGTCGACGCCTGCTTCGACTGCGGGAACTGTACGGCCCTGTGTCCCCTTTCCGTGGGGAAGACCGCGTTCCCTCGGAGGATGATCACATATGCCCAGCAGGGGCTCGAAGGGAAGCTGCTTGGGACACCGGACATGTGGCTCTGCGACTACTGCGGAGAGTGCACGAAGACCTGCCCGAGGCAGGCGGAGCCTTCGGAGTTCATGATGGCGGCGAGGAGGTTCGCGGTTTCAAAGTACACCCCGACCAAGATTTCGGAGCTGATGTTCACGTCTAGGGCGTTTGTCCTCCTCTTCATGGCGGTGGCTGCGCTCTTGCCGATCGGGATCTTCGCTGCGCTCCCAATCCCGACCGGGACAGGCGCAACGAACATGTTCAGTTTCGTCCCCGAGGGGTGGATTCACTACGCAGGCATCGCTGTCGGCGCTGCGATTGGGCTGGCTGCGCTGGCCGGGGTGGTTAGGATGTACAGGCGGGTGTCCGAGGGACTGGAGGGAGACGGCCAGAAGGCCCCCCCTCTGGGGACGTGGCTGAGGCAGCTGGTCCCGACGGTGTTCAAGGAGTCGCTGCTCCAGTCCAGGTCGGAGGAGTGCCCCTCAGAGAAGACTACTAAGGATAGGGTGACAGGGAGGTGGATCACCCACATGATGATCTTCTGGGGGTTCGTGGGGCTCCTGCTTAGCACGACCCTGAGGTACATTGTGGTACCGACCAACGGCGCCGTCGTCCCACTTTATGAACCGGTCCGCCTGCTTGGAACCGTCAGCGGAGTCCTGCTCACCTATGGGACTCTGGCGATGATGGTCAAGAGGCTCAGAAAGAGCGAGATTTCGACCCGGCGCACCCAATTCACCGACTGGGTCTTCCTCGCGCTGCTCTTCCTTACCGGATTGAGCGGCTTCGTGCTGGAGGCCTCCAGCTACGGGACTTCGGGGACCTTGATTGACTACGCTCTGGCAGCCCACCTGATCGCAGTCTTCGAGCTGCTAGTGATGGCACCCTTCACGAAGTTCGCGCATGTGATATACAGGCCGGTTGCCATCTGGATGAGCAGAGCCTATGGAAGGATCTAGCGGCGGTAGCCAACGCTGGCACAATCGCTGGGCATCTCCGACTGTCTCTCCGAAGCCCAAGAGCTAAGCATATTACCGTTCGTGAGAAACGTCGCAGTGTTTTAAGAGGTGAACACCGCCCTGGACGGTGAATGCATAATAGAAGGAGATCGTCCGATGCCGCCAGCGGAGCCGATTGGCTGCCAAGGCAGTTTGAAGGCGACAGGGTCGGGGGGGAGCAGTGAAGGCAAATGAGACTCAAGATACTGGTGCCTGGCATCTTCATCGCGGTCATAGGTGCGCTGTTCGTCCTCATGCCGACGGCTTACGGCCAGTTGGAGACTGGGGTGGGGCTCGCTCCAGGTCCGACGCAGTCATTGTACTTGGTAAAGGTCGCGCCGGGGAACTACTCCTATCTGACATACCCGCTGGCGCCCAACGACCAGCTTGCGGTGACGATAGCGGCCGGGCCCCAGCCCGTTGACTTCTTCCTGATGAACGCAGGGAACTTCTCGATCTGGTCAAGGGCCCAGACGGCGACAAGCCAGGTGTACCCGCAGTACGCCTTCAATGTCAAGAACTACACATTCAGCTTCTCCGGCGCAAGCAGGAATCAGACATACTATCTCGTCTTTGACTCGACGTCGATCACCTCCTCCACTGACGTCCTCGTGCACTCTTCGCTTCAAGGCGCCCCAGATTCGACCGCCTCGACGGCCCCTGCCGTGATTGTCCTCGTCGGGGTCGTCCTTGCTCTGATCGGAGCGAAGACAGGGGGGAGGAAGAACGAAGAACTGCAGAGAAGGGACGGGGCCTCTGAGGCAACTGGACCGCGGCCGGGATCAGCGGCGAGCCCCCCCGTATGCCGGTACTGCGGGGCGAGTCTGGGGGAGAATTCCAAGTTCTGCAGCTCCTGCGGAAGGTCGCAGGGATAGCCTCACAACTCTCAGTCAACGGCTACTCAGGACAGGTCGTTCCTTCGCTCCCCGCTGGAGCTAGGTGAAGCAGACCCCAAGGGAGAGGGCAGCCACGACGCTGAGGAGCGAAGTCAAGAAAGTCGCAAACCGAATGGGCTCCGAGAGGCCCTGTTTCCGGAGCCCCATGAGCGATCGCATCCATTTCGCGGTTTCTCTCAGGCTGATGACGCTCACCCCCGCCGCCTCGGCGAGATCTGCCTGCGTCACGCGTTCCCCCTTTGACAGTGAAGCAGTGTACAGCGCAGCAGCCGCCAGTGACATCGGGCTCCTCCCTCCCAGCCCACCCTGGACCGCTCTGGTTTCGACCTCCTGCGAGAGTGCCCTGACCTCCTCGGAGGCATGTATCTTCGTGGCCACCTTCGCGATGTAGGAGCTGCCGTTCGGACTGGGGGGCTTGATCTCCATCCTGTCGAGAATCAGCATGTAGACCCGTCCCAGCTCCCTGGGCGTACTGTGGCTAGCGTCCGCAAGCTCCTTCAGCGTGATGGGGACCCGGCTCTCTCTGCAGGCGGCGTAGATGGATGACCCTGCGACAGTTCCAATCTGTCTCCCTCTCGCGAGCTTCCGTTCGACGATGGCGCGGCAGAGCGGCATGGCCAGTGCCTTCACTTCTTCTGGGAGCCCCACTTCGGCGGCGATTCTGTTCAGTTCGCACGGGACGTTGCCTCCCCTGAACCGGCAGGGGACAGCAGTGCGGGTCTCGCTGACCCGCGGCTGAAGATGACCCCCTGTGGCCCCGTGCCCGGGACCGGGGCCTCTTCTCTCAGGCGGTATCTGGAGCGCATTCAGCTTTAACGCCGATGCGTGGAACGGCGATGGGTTCGACTTAAGGACGAGTACTAACCTTCACTCACTTGTACGGATACCTATTTAGCCGGAGGCTGAGGTCAGAGTGGCAGCGGATGATGCAGCAGCTTGCTTCCCTAGGGAGAGCTGAAGAAGCGGCGCATCAACTTGACGCACTCCCGCACGCTGATGACACCGACCCCGGCGGCTTCGGCCACGTCGGACTGGGGAACGTTTTCGCCCGTTGTGAGGCATGACAGATAAACGGCCGCAGCAGCCAGCGTCATGGGATTCCTGACTCCGAGGCCTTCCGCCGCGGCCCTCCTCTCGACGTCGAGCGAGAGCCTTGTCGCCTCTTCAGACGCCTGGACCCTGGAGGCGACTTTTATCGTATAGGCCGTGACGTCGGGGGACGGAGGGGCCAGGTGGAGCTTATCTCTGACCGAAACGTAGCATCGGCCCACATCTTCAGGGTTTGCGTGGATTGCTGCTGCAAGTTCTCTCAGAGTCACAGGAGAGCCGCCCTCCCTGCAGGCCGCATACGAACAAGACGCTGCGATTACGGTGAGAGGCCGCTTCCGGATCAACTTCTTGTTGACGACCTCGCAGCAAATCGAGGTGCTGCGGTCTACGACGGACTTCGGAATGGACAGGCTCCCCATCAGCCTGCTCAGTTCGCAGGGGACCTCTCTTCCCCTGAACCAGCAGGGGCCGCCCGCCGTGGGAGTGTTCTTCAAGGTTCGATGTCCTCTGCCGACTCCTTGCCCCCGAGTCCTTCGTGCCTCCTCGGCAGCCGAGTCGACGCGGTTCTACATCTGTTGAATCTCCCGAGCTGCAACTTGCTTCCCACTCTTGCCGTTGGTTGAATCCAAGTAGACCCTCAAGACCAGTCCGAAGAGGACTGTCGCAACTCCGACGCCTACCAGCGAGAGCCCGGGGTTGGCAGAGTGCTCGAACACGGCCAGAGCGAGAAGGACAATCTGTGCGCCAGCCAGGCAGGCGATGACCCAGGCTGAACTGCCCATGCTGTACGGCCCGCCCGTCCCTATTCGCGTGGTCCATGCTGGGATAATCCGCTTCGGGAAGAGGAACCAGGTGGCCAGCATGCTGGCCGAGCCCACAAGCAGGAACGCCCCCCAGAATGTGGCAGGGTCTATCACCACTTCAGCCTGGCTGGCCAGGGCGGAACCCAGGTCGGCACTGCTGACCCCCCAGATGGCCACCAGGACTGCCTGGGCGACCACTGCAACCCCGAAGGCTATGATGAGCTTCCGGAGGACAGAGCTCCTTGTCTTCATCCTGTCGTAGAACGGGATGAGTGTGAAGAGGAACAGTAGGAGGAAAGGGAGGAAGACCCCGGCCACGAAGACTGGGAGGCCGGTCCTCAGGAAGGCATAGATGCCGCTGAGATACCACTCGGGGACCGTTATCGGTGCTGCCGCGTTCGGGACGAATTGCTGTCCGAGAGGGACCGGGAATAGGCCGGCAACTATCACGGTCGCCCCCGTCACCCAGGAAATCACCGGGAGGTCGATCGTGAGTACGCGCGGGAAGTGGACGAGCACCAGAAGACCCATGATGAGCGGAATCACCATTATGTGGAGCGTGTACACCCTGAGCACCAAGTCCGCGTAGCTGTTCCCCGCCAACAGGACCTGAAGGCTCGGCGAGATGCTGTTGAGAAGCCCAAGGCCGATGTTGGCGGCAAACATGGCGCGTTCGTTCATGACCAGGACGTACCCTGTGTATGCGTCGATCACCGTCAGGAAACCGAAGATGACTCCGGTGACCCAGAGGACCTCGTTGTGGAAGCGGTACCTGCCCGCGAAGTAGAGATAGAAGAAGTGAGCCAGCGCCAGGAGCACCATCAAGTCCGACGCGTAGTAGTGGATGTCCCTGAGGTCCAGCCCGAACGGGACCTGGGAGCTGATCTGCGACACACTGCTGTAGCTGTTGGTGAAGTCTGGTGAGTAATATAGCATCAACCCGACGCCTGAGAGGGCCAGGACGATGAACGAGACGAATGTCAACAGCCCCAGGTACGTCATCGGGTTCGTCCTGTTGCGGGGGAAGAGGAGTCTGTAGCTCGGAAGGATCGTCCTGCGGACCCTGTCGGCAACCCACCCTTCGGCCTGGCCCCTTGGCCTTCGGTTGTCGTCGCTCTCTGTCATGACTTGTCAGTCCCATGGTTGCGCGGAGGGTGAGTTCCCACGACATAGTATGAAACTGAGACCAAGATGCCCGTCACGAGGAACCCCAGGGTTGCCCATCCGAACTCCCCCGTTGCGAGGGATGCCGCGAGGTCTCCCACGATGATCGCCACTCCGAGTCCGAAGAGGAGCCAGATGCTATCGTCGGCATAGGGGAGGAACCTGGTCACTGGCTTCCACCGCTCGCAGTTGTTGTCGTTGATGTCGTTGGGACGTTCCCGTAGCCGAAGGTGCCTTCGGCGTTCACAGCATACACGTCGCCATCCGAATCGACCTCCAGGTCTATGGTCGGCAGCGCCCTCGGCGCGGGTCCGCTGAGCACCTCTCCCGTATGCGAGTCGTATACGCTGCCGTGGCACGGACATTGGATGGTCTCAGAGTTGGGGTCGAAGTTGGCCATGCACTGGAGGTGAGTGCAGACGCGGTTGAACGCGTTGTACTTCCCGTTCGCGTCTTTGATGAGCATGTCCGAGTCGAACGGTCTGGTCGAGGTTGGCCATTGGAAGTTGACTGCCGAGTTCTTCGGCATGCCCGGAGCCCTCTGTATCAGCTGTTTCGTGGGCTTGAAGACGTATGGGATGTCGAGGTAGCGGCCGAGGGCAGACAGAGGCGCGATTGCGAGAACCGTCGAGACCCCGAGGAGCATCTTGAGCAGGGTCCTTCGTGAGATGTCTGGCATCGCTAACCCTCCGCCGCCCCGCGGCCAAGTCTTTGCAGAGCGGACCCCGAGGAGCGAACCACCCTCGTAATCCAGTAATACACCCCCAGGAAGAGAGCATAGGCCAGTACCAGAGCCGAAAAGAGCTCGGTGTTGCTCGGAATCGGATAGGTCCGATAGATGGCGTTGATGTCGTAGCCGTTGAGGTAGGCCCAGCTCTGGACGACGTTCTTCACCGTCGGATCCAGGGCGACGACGGTCTCCCCCTTCACGAGTTCCACGTCAGCCATCTTCACTGTGACTATGAGGAGCGCGATCACGCCGACCGCGATAGGAATCCAATACTTCGTCTTGGCCCATCGGGTCGTGAAGTAGTAGGCGGTGACTGCGAGCAGAGGGAACCCGATCAGCGGCCAGGAAATGCCTCCGAAGTTGACCGCCTGGAACCAGTTGGTATAGGGCGCCTCATAGACGATGAGCCCGTAGCAGGAGAGGACGAACAGCGTGGCTGGAAAATAGAGCCGGATTTGCCCCAGGGCGTATCTCCTCACGGCTTCGAAGATGAGGACCCCGTCCAGCAGGACTGCCATGGCCAGGACGAACTGCTGGGGGTACCACTCGCCCACGTAAAGCACCCCGAGGGTGCCTATCGCCAGCAGGACAATCAGCCACGGCAGGGACATCTTCAGCACGCACTGGTCGGTGCTGCCGAGCTCGATCTTGCCATGGCCCCTCGACAGGTAATAGACCCCGGCGATGGCGCCCAGGCTCATCGACAGGGCTATGCCGATGTCCCAGAGCGGGCTGAGTCCGACGACGAGGGCGCTGCTCACCCCTTCGGAGACGACCCCCATCAGACCCAGGGCGAGCGTAGGGACCGTGGTGTGAAGGATCGCCGCGTTCCAGTAGCCTATGACCCCGATGGGTGCGCCGAACAGGATTGCAGTCTTGAAGCCCCAGGAAGTCAGGAAGTCGAGCCAGGGGGACTCGTCCGAGGACTTGGTGCGCAGCCTTCGGAGCGCGGCTGCGCCGGAGAAGAGTGCAGAGAAGGTCAGCGACCCGATTAGGATGATCTTGACTGTGAGAGGGAAGTAACTCCTGTTGAGCATCAGCCCAAGTTGGGTCAGAGGGTCGATGCTCCCGGCCTGGGCAATGACCTGTAGGCCGGAGGGCACATCCGGAGAGACCATGTACGAGTGGAGGAGGTTGAAGAACAGCAGGGAGATTAGCGCAGAAAGTGCCCCAAGAGAAGTCAGCAGGCTCGTCATCCCCACCGAGGAATCTGTCGGGGTACCGAAGGGGCGCTGGAACCTGTACTCGAGGAACATCAGGAGGACGGAGATGGACATGAAGGCAAGGGTCAGGGAAAGGGGGACTCCCCAGAGGGAGAAGACGAAGGAGAGAGACATCTCAGGGACAGGGCTGACGGCGTTTGCGAAGGCCATGGCCATGACAAGGAATGCCGAACTTGTCAGGAACAACGCCGCGGACGCCTTCGCATACACCCTCGTGCAGTCCCAGTACCTCATGTCCCACAGTAGGCGGGCAAACAGGGCGGTGACGAAGACGATTATTCCGCTGCCGATTGCAAGGATGAAGGTCCCCTGGAACGCCTCGTAAAGGAAGCCTGCTGCGACCAGTGTAGAATCCATCTAGCGCGGCCTCCTAGACTCGCGACTCGGGATCCTCTTGGATAGTTTGCAGGGGCCAGGACCTTTGCGTGGCAGCGCCGCCTGCCTCGTTCCTGACGGCCGTGGTCTCTGGCGCATCTCGCACACCTCGGCTTTCGGGGCCGTCGGGAAGCGTAAGTACTCATCCATCTAAGTTGGCGCATTTGCACAAATCAACGAATCGTGGGTTGGGTGGGAGGAGAACTCTCGTGGGTAGAAGGCAACACGAAGCATTCTCGCAGCCGGCCTGCCCATCTGCACAACATGGGGGAGGGACCTCCAGTAGCTGGAGGCCCGGCTTTATTGCATTGCTATGGAGATATTGTGGCCGCGGTAGGCTGGACTGCCTTCGAGTGGAGGGTCACGTGGGCCCCTATCACGTACACCATGGCCAATACTGCGAAGAGGCCCACAGTGTATACCAGCTCTGTGGAACTTGGTCCGAAGCTGACTGTTGTCTGTGTCGTGAACCCTAGGCTCTGCAGGAAGTCCGTGTTGAGGCCTGCCCCAAGCACGATGTACCTGAGGACGAGCCCTCCCACTAGGACGAGGATCCCCGCGAGGGCGGTCATCACGGCAGAGGATTTGAGGCTCCTCTTCCAGACTGTGAGGACCCCAGCGTAGAGGAGGGACGGGACCGCGAGCCCGATGGCCACGAACCCCGCCCAGAAGTCCAGGCTGAGGCTCCCTGTCAGCCATGTGTTGACTGACTGGGAAGCAGCGACGGTTGAGTTGTAGAGGACGTAGAGGAGGGAGATTACGATGAAGGCTTCTGCTGCCATGAGGAGCATGTCTGTCCCGGCCAGCCCCTTGGTCTCCTCCTCCAGGTCGGGGCGGTTCCTGCTCGCCATCACCTTCGGCGCGATCTCCACCAGGGCGATGCCTGTGGAGGCTCCGCTCACCGTGAAGAGGATGGGGATGAGCGCCTGGCTCCACAGTGGCCTCGCGAGGATCACTCCTAGCAGGAGCCCTGTGTAGTACATGGTGATGAGGGCCAGAATCATGCCCAGGACAGCAAAGGCCTTGCGGCCTCCGACGGACCTGCTCCAGGGGAACCTGCTGATGTGGAAGCTCGTGTAGATGATCGAGACCAGTGCGAACCCAGAGATGATCCATGTTCCGAACGCCATCACCGAGGTCGTCGGCTGGTTGAAGGCGTTGAACGCGTCGAGTGGCCGGCCCAGGTCGATGAGGAGGAAGACCAGTCCGAAGACTATGGCCGCGAAGCTGGTCAGCCCAGCGAACTCGGCCACCCTCTTCCCCTTGTTCCTCAGGTCCTGGATCCCGCCTATGAGGAAGGCCCCACCCGCAGCTCCCCCTAGGAAGAGGTAGCTGGCGATGTAGATGCCCCAGGGGAGTGTCAAGTTGGCAGTACCCCCTTGGCTGTGACGGACTTGGTGAGTGGGATGTAGTAGACCTTGGGCTGGGTGCCGAGATCTGGAAGGAGCTGCTGCGCCCTGCTACTGGCTATTATCTGCGAGACGTTGCTGTTGGGGTCGTCGAGGTCGCCGAAGTATCTTGCACCGACAGGGCACGTGTTGACGCAAGCCGGTGTCGCATTCCTGTCGACTCCGGGCGTTGATCCTGCCTTGACCCCAGCGTCGATCTTGTCGGCGCAGAAGGTGCACTTCTGTGCGACCCCTGCCTGTTGGTTGGGGCTCAGGTTCTCAAGGCTCGTGAAGCCGCTGTCGTACCACGGCGTGATGTTGGCAAGGAACGACCTGGCGTCATAGGGACAGGCCGCGACGCAGTACTTGCACCCTATGCACTTGCTGTAGTCGACCATCACGATGCCGTCGGCTCGCTTGTAGGTGGCTCCCGTGGGGCAGACCTTCACGCAGGGCGTGTTGTCGCACTGCTGGCATGCCTTGGGCATCTGAAGTCGGCGGACACCTGGGAACCTTCCCTCTTCGCTGTACACCACCTTGTTCCACAGGATGCCATTCGGTAGGTTGTGGTACACAGCGCAGGCCGCGACGCAGCCGGTGCACGCGACGCACCTGTTCAGGTCGACGACCATTCCGTATCTTGTCATTCTAGATCACCTTGTATACCCTGACCTTGACGACGTTCTCGAGAGTGCCTGTGAGTGTGTCGGTGAGGTCCAGCGCGGCTGGCCGAATCACCATGTAGGCCACGTTTGGAACTTTCTTGTATAGGTCCTTCACCACTGCGTTCCTTGCCCAGCCCGCCATGCTTCGGTTGACAGCAATGACGCCTGGGTAGACCGTCTCGGTCACCTTGACGACTCCCTGCTGCCTTCCGATACTGAATTCGACCCAGACTAGGTCGCCCGTCTTTATTCCCCTAGCATCGGCGTCCGTGGTATTCATTGCCACGTATGGCTGGTAAGGCTCTTCCAGGTAGATGTTCGCGAGCAGTGGGTTGACATTGGACCAATCGTAGGAGGCGTTGTGTGATAGCCACGCCATCATTGTCAAGTCGTAGGGAGGTGTGCTCTGTACGCTCGGCGGCGGGATCCATGTGGGGACTGGCGAGTAGTCGCGGAAGTCCCACTGGACGCCGTTGGCGTCCATGTTCTTCTTTAGCATCGCCATCAATTCGACCTGGTTCTCAAAGTAGACAGGTATCCTCCTCGCCGGGGTGTAGTTGTACTTCCATGGCTGGTAGTTGAACTTCTGCGGACCCTTGCTGAACGGACCCTGAGCGTTCTGCTTGAACCACGCGAGGTCATGGTCGGCCCCGTAGATTGACTTCAGCAGAAGGTCGAAGTAGGTTTCTGTCGGAACCTTCTGGGTCACGTCGAAGGTGTTTGGTGCCTTGAGGCTGGAGCTGATGGACGTGTTGTAGTCTGTCAGGAATCCGGCCCTGGATGCGAGCTCAGAAAGCGTGTCGTGAAGGAATGGAATGTCTCCTGGCGGAGAAGTCGTTGGCTGCATCAGAACGCCGCCGTTGATCTGGTATTCTTCCAGATAGATGCGGTCGGGGATGACGACGTCGGCGTATGATTCCGCCGTCTCCTCTACCCATACGCAGATGCCGGCGACGAATCCTGCCTTCTTCCAGATGCCTTCCATCTTGGGTTCGTCGAACATGGTAAGCATAGGATTCCACGCGTGGAATAGGATGAAGTCAAGTGTATGGTTTCCCACTCCCCAGTAGTTGGTTGGGTCGTTCATGGTCCAGTAAGGCACAGGCGGGTGGTCACCTACGGGGAAGAATTCCTTGAGTTCGGGGGTCACTGGCGGGAACTGCCACTTGTACTTGTTGGCAACCAGAGGCCGGCCGTAGGTATAGGCGCCGGCGGCAGGCATAATCAAGCCGTCGGGCCCAGGTAGCAACCCCGGAGGACCCGAGTTGGTATGGCCGCCCGGAGCGTCTTGCCCACCGATCACCGTATTGAGGAGTTCCAGTGCCATCCCATTTGCTGTTCCGTGCACGTGGTTGCTCGCCCCTCCGCCGTAGTACTCGACTGCGGCCGGCCGGAGCGGGTATGTCCTTCCGCCGATTGTGGTGGTTGCGCCTATGGTCGCTGCTGCGATGAATTCGTTTGCTATTCTCCTGATGGTTGCTGCAGGGGCGCCTGAAATCTTCTCTGCCCACTCTGGCGTCATCGGAGTGACTGCGTCGACTAGCAGCTGGAAGGCTGGCTTGGCTGTGACATTTGTGAGGGTGGAAGTGTCGTTATTGTAGATATTGGAACTTACGCCGCTCACCGTGAAGCTCCCGAGTATCGCATAGTCCTTGATGGACGCATCGTCATACGTCTTCGGTGTGTTGTCCACCGCGTCCCAGATTAGTGGCTTCTTTGTGGCCTCATCTCTGACGTACATTCCATCGGGTCCGATGAGGTATGGAGCGTTGGTGCTGCTCTTCAGGAACGGGGCATCGTACTGCTTGAGTTCCAGAAGAACAACCTCGAGCAGCGCAGATCCGACCGCACCCTCGGTAGCAGGGACAATCCCAACCCATTCATTGGCGATTCCCGCGGCTGGGCTCAAGAAGGGGCTAAGGTGGACGATGTGCATCCCATCCGCCCGGGCGTCAGCCTGCGGCAATCCGTACTGCATGAGGGAGCCGCCTGCCTGCATTCCGTGGGACCTTCCGGGCTGAATCAGATACTTGGTCCTGCCATAATCGGCTGCTGAAGTGAATGCACCATGCGCTTGTCTGGATAGGTAGTGGGCCGTGTGACCGCACCAATTCATTTCAAGTTGTACATTGTGGTTCTGACCAGGCGCAACAGCCGTAAAGCTCCTCCAGGTCTGACTGTAGGAGAGCGCCGAGTAGTCGTTGTAGCGAACGTATCCTGCTGCCCCTTTTGCCCGGGCCGCTGCCATCTTGTTTGCCACTGTGCTGTAGGCCTCCTCCCATGATATCTCGACCCAGTTTCCGGTCTCATTGAGGCCCTTGTTGGGGTTGGTCCTCTTCAGGGGGGCTTTCACCCTGTATGGGTCATAGTGAAGCCAGACTCCAGCGTTTCCCTTGCCGCATACGCGTCCGAACGACCGCGGGTCTTTGGGATCCCCTTCGATGAAGGTCGGCTGGCCGTCTACCACATGGACGAGTATCCCGTCCAGGCTTGCACAGAGTCTGCATGAGCTCGGTATGATTTGCTCTGTCGGGGTCGTGGCGGTCTGGGTCTGGGCCTCCACCGCTTCAAGCTGAAATGGAGGCTTGGACGCCAAGGCACTCAGGCCAGCGAAGGCGCTGACCACACCAGCGACCTCGAGAAATTCTCGTCTTGTGAGATGGAATCCTTTGTTCTCCTGAACTTGTTGCTGACTGCTGGATTTGTTCTGATTGTAATCGGTATTGTCTTCTATCATGTCGTTTTCGGTTCTGCGCCGCCCGCCGGGTCTAAAACGCTATGCACTCAGGACAACACTTATGCGTGCACCTGAGGAGAACTGGAGGAGCCGTCTCGTTGTGATGCTCTCAAAACTAAGAATTGTGCACCCCCCTTAAATTGTCTGAACCGTCGCACGACCTCGATCCGTGAAGCAAGCGACATGGCGAGCCACGAGAAGGGGAGAGAAACTCAGACCGCGCTGACTCGGAGCGACTTCGTTAGCCTCGCAACTGCCCGGGCAGGGATGTACGACTTCCTCGCGATCCTATGCATTAAGCCCAGTGCCCAGACCGTGGGTTCGCTCATGAAGCGGTCCGTGAACCTCGCTGGGAGGACCGCACCGAAAGCCCTCAAAGAGGCAATGGTAGGGCTCCAGTCGAGCCGGCCCGACCTTTCCTCCGATGGCGAGCTTGCCCTACAGGTCGACTGGACGAGGCTGTTCCGCGGCGTAGCCAAGGGATACAGCCCTCCTCCCCCCTACGAGTCGGTCTACAAGGAGGGTCTCCTCGGTGGTCCGACAAGCCAGGCGGTCGCCCGTATCTATGCGACCAACGGTCTCGGGCTGTCGGACAAGTCCAACGAGATGCCCGACTACATTGGGGTCGAGTTCAAGTTTATGTCGACCCTGGCTTCAGAGGAGTCGAAAGCCTGGGGGAGCGACCCGTCCAAGGCGGTAAAAATCATCGAGGACGAAAAGCGATTCGTCCAGGAGCGTATGCGGCAATGGATCCCTCGATTCTGCGGTGAGGCCAAGAAGCTGGCCAAGACGGAGTTCTACAGAAGCGTTGCCGACGTGATCAGGTCGATACTCGACTGGGATGCACAGCTGATTGAGAGCATTGATGAGACTGCGAACAGTGTTGTCCAGAGAGGCGCATCGGTCTGAGAGTGGGTTTGCAGCTGGTGGGGGTGGGTCCGGCTCTCGAGAAGGCCATCGCACTGCATGTGGCCGAAAAGTGGGACCCGGGAGAAGTCGCGGTCTTCCAGGAAACCACCGGAGACACGGAGCTCGATGGGCTTCTCGTGGTGGGAGAAGCGGGCCGAGCACCGGCGGAAGGGGTCCTCGTAACCGACTCCCTGAGGCTGGACCCTGCTACCGCACAGGTCCCCGAAGTCCTGTTCCAGGTCGACGCGAAGCTCGGAAGGCTGACGAAGTCTTACCTGGCAAAGCAGGCTACTCGCCCCTACATGACTCGGGAAGGGGCGTTCTCCCGACGGGAACTCCTCCTGGGCGTCACGAAGGGTTTCCAGAGGCCTTCGACGCTCCCCTATGTGTTCGGCGACTCGTGCGAAGCAAGGCATGGGTGCAGGAGTTGCGTGGACGTCTGCCCTGCCAATGCACTTCAGGTCTCCGAAGGCGTCGTCAGGGTCAGCGATACCAGCTGCACCGCCTGTGGGATCTGCGCCGGCATTTGCCCCGTCGGGGCGATTCAGATGCCGGAGCTGTCGGACGCGTCTATGTTCGGGCTCCTGGACGCCGTTGACGCCTCGGACGCACCGAAGAAGACACTCGTCATCACGTGCGACGATCGGGCTGTTGAGCGCCAGCCCTGGATGGTCGTTGAGAAGCTCGCCAGCGTCGGGATGGTAGGCCCCCGATTCCTCGCTGCTGCAGCCGCATCCTCGCTGGGAGGGGTGGCGGTGGTCTGCCCTGACGGGAAGTGCGCTGGAGAAGAAAGGGTGAGGCTTGCCGTGGATGCCCTCAAGGGCTCGTTGCCAGCGGACTCTAGCGGACCCTTCGTCGACTTCGTGGGCAAAGCAGGTGGCACAGGCAGGCTGGCGAGCCTGCACGAGGCATCGAAACCGCGCAGTCCCCGACCACCGAGGACCGGAGACAAGTGGAAGGACTACGTAGCCGACCTCACTTCGGTACTGCCGGCAGGAGCTTTCGCCTCGGGCCTCGGCTTGACGGAGATGGGCGTATCCGAATCGTGTACGCTCTGCAGTGCGTGCACCAAGGCCTGCCCCCATGGGTCACTGAGGATGGACGATCGACATCTCTTCTTCGACGCCTCGACCTGCACGGGCTGCCGTGCCTGCGTCTCGGCCTGCCCCGAACACGCCATAGCGCTTTCGGGCGCGTCCGGCAAAATCTCCCAATTGATGCAAAGCGAACAGGTGTATGAAGACGAGCTCGTAGTCTGCGTCAGATGCGGGAAACCGATAGGCAGCGCGAAGTTCGTGAACAAGGTGTCCTCGGTGCTTGGCCCGGACGCGAAGCTGGTGAAGTACTGCCCCTCCTGCAAGAAAGAGGTCCTCATGGAGTCGATCTTCGGGGGGAGCAGGCGCGGATAGCCGGGGAAGGCTTTCGGCGATCATTCTCGCGGGCGGACAGAACAGACGGATGGGTCGCGAGAAGGCCTTCCTGTCCTACGACGGGCAGCCCTTCGTCTCAGCAATCGCAGGACAGCTGTCCATGGTGTCAGATGACGTCGTGGTAGCCGTCGGGGACAAGGAGCCGTCTGATTTCGGACCGCTCTTCGGAGAAGGGGTGAGGGTCTGCAAGGACGACAGGTACCTGTCGAACCCCCTCGGCGGAATCCTCACTGGGCTCGGGCTGGCGAGACACCCACAGTCTGCAATAGTAGGGTGCGACACCCCGCTGTTAAGGGCAGAGGTCATCGAGTGCCTCTACGAGGAGATGGGGGACCACGTCGCTGCCGTTCCGGTCTGGGAAGAGGACGAGATAATGACCATGGAGCCCCTCTGTGGAGTGTACAGCGTCATCGAGGCAAGAAAGGCAGCCACGAAAGCCCTTGAGAGCGACGCATCGCTCAAACGGATGGTCATGCTCTTGGGAGACGTACAGTTTGTCGATGTTTCAAGGCTGAGACTTGTCGACCCGTCGCTTGATTCGCTCGTCGACATCAACACCCCCGAGGAATACGCAAGGCTCGAGGACCGGATGCGGGGCCAAATCCCCGCCCAAGGCCAAGGAGGACAGTGAAAGGGTCTGGCCCAAGAGCACTACAGTCGAGGAATAACCGACATCGGCAACTATCTCAAGCTCGTGCCATATGACGAAGTCAGAACCAGAATCGAACGAGCCCTTTCGGGGGTCCAGCTAGCCACGGAGAGGGTGCCTGTCGACGACGCGCTGGCCAGGGTCAGTGCGGAATGGGTCACCTCTCGCTGCGACATCCCAGCCGTTCCTTCGAGCATGATGGATGGTTACGCGATTAGATCCGACGGCACAGTCGAAGCCGACGATTCACGCCCCGCTTCTTTCAGGGTCAGAGGCGCCCTGTCACCATCCTCCGACCGGCCGACTGCATTGTTGAGCGAGTTCGATGCATACTACGTGGCCACGGGGGCACCCGTCCCGCCAGGCGCCGATGCGGTGGTGAAGGTCGAGGAGTGCAGGCGCTCCGGGAGCAGCGTAGCCGTTTCCTTCCACATTCCGAGGTGGAAGAACGTGGTGCTACAGGGGGAAGACGTGCATGCGGGAGATATCGTCGTCGAGCGCGGACACATTCTAAACGCTGCGGACGTTGCGCTGCTCATCGCAGCGGGGAGAGTTGACGTTGAGGTGTTCAAGCGTCCCAGGCTGGGAATCCTGTCGACAGGAGACGAGTTGACCCGCCTCGGCAGCGGAGAACAGGACAAGCGGGTCAACAACTACTCGAACCTGATTGCTGGATATCTGTCCGAGGCAGGAGCAGTCCCAGTCCCTCTCGGAGTTGCGAAGGACGACCGTGCGCGTATCACCGAATTGGTTGGGGGACAACTTGCACAGCTGGACGCCCTCGTCACCATTGGCGGCAGCTCCGTCGGGGTCAAGGACTTCACGCCACGTGCGCTCGGGGGTCTGGGCGAGTCAAGCGAACTCCTTCACGGCATCAAGTTGGTGCCTGTGAAACCGACCGGCGTGTTCATGGTCGGAAAGAAGCCAGTCATACTCCTGCCGGGGCATGGCGTCTCAGCGGCACTATCCTTCTTCCTCGTGGTCCGACCTATCGTCAGCATCCTCTCCGGCTTGAAATTCAACTCGAGAATCCCTGCCGTGAGGGCGCGAGTTTCTGACAGGCTCTCGAACCCACGTCCTCTTGGTATGCTCGTTCTTGTGAGGCTGACTGCCCAGGGGGAGCAGTACCGGGCCGAGCCGCTGCCCTGGGGTTCGAACCTCATCTCGAGCCTTGCACGTGCCAATGGGTATGTCCAGGTAGGGCCGAACACGTCTCTGGAAAAGAGCCAGGAGGTGAATGTCTCCCTCCTGGGCGCCAATGAGCTGCTCCGAATCAAGGAGGAAGAGCGCCCGTGAAGGTCATCATCTTTCTGGGTTACAGCAACAGCGGAAAGACTACAGCCCTGACCCGGGTCGCCGGCCAGCTCGTGAAGGCAGGAAAGAGGGTGGGGACGTTGAAACACATTCACGATGAAGACTTCACAATAGACCAAGAGGGGAAAGACACCTGGAGGCACGCGTCGGCGGGGGCCACCACGGTCATGGCGCTCGCTCCCAAGGAACTCGCCATCATCGAGAAGGGGGATACGAGCAAACTGACGATAGACGGACTCTTCCGTGTCTTCAGTTCCAGAGGCGTCGACTATCTTCTCATAGAAGGCCTTTACCGGAGGCTTTCTCGGAGAAAAGGGGTGACCAGGATTCTCTGCGCAAGGACTCTGAAGGATACCAGAGAACTCCTGTGGATACATCCGCGGCCCCTGTGCATCTTGAACCGAGGACTGACGGGGGACTCCTCTATGGAGGGGATACCCGTACTCACTCTCCCCAAAGACACGAGACGGCTCATGCACCTCATAGGCGAAGAGTAATGAGGGTGGCCCCCGGGCTGCCCTCGGCAATAGAAGGAGACCGCATGTCAAGATGAGCGAAGTCTCGGAGAGTCAGAACAAGGCACTGTCAGACTCGCGCGGAAGGGTGGCGAAGAAGCTCAGGATACAGGTCACGGACAGATGCAACTACCGTTGCGACTTCTGCATGCCCCCCAACCCCATCTGGCTGGAAAGGAAGGAGATTCTCTCTTTCGAGGAGATCACGAGGGTCTCAGGAATCCTGGCGAAGATGGGCGTGGAGAAGATCCGGCTGAGCGGCGGGGAGCCGCTCGTCAGGAGGGACGTGGACAGACTCGTAGCTTCTCTGGTCGCGGTCCCAGGAATAAGGAACGTCAGCCTCACCACCAACGGCTCCATGCTGAAGAAGATGGCCGCGAAGCTCAAGGAAAGCGGTCTCTCCGGGGTCACACTCAGTCTGCACAGCCTGAAGCCAGACCGTTACGAGTCCATCACGGGAGCCAAGAACATGCTCGGAAGGGTGTTGGATGGCATGGACGAGGCAATGAGGGTCGGGATACCTCTGAAGATCAACTGCGTGATCAGACGGGGGAACAACGACGACGAGGTACCTGACTTCGTCCGGCTTGCCCGGAGACTGGGGGTTTCTGTCAGGTTCATCGAATACATGCCCTTCGACGGGAAGAGGTTCTGGGACGAGGGCAGGGTAGTGAGCGGAGCCGAGATAATCGCCAAGGCGGCCGCCGTGAGCAGGCTCGTCGCGCTCCCCAGAGACCACGGGTCCACGGCCACGGCCTACAGGTTCGAAGACGGCGCTGCAGGGGAGATCTGCACGATCACCTCCATGACCAAGCCATTCTGCTCCGACTGCGAGCGCATCAGACTGACCGCAAAGGGGAAGATAGTGCCTTGCCTTTTCAGCAAGGACGAGTACGACGTGAGGTCCCTCCTTCGAGGAGGGGCAGGGGACGAGGAGATCGCGAGCTTCGTCCGCAACTGCTATGGGCTGAAGTTTGAAGGCGTCGAGTCTCTGATCAGGCAGAACGCGACCTTCGGCAGAGTGCGGCCGATGCACACCATAGGAGGCTGAGCGTTGAGCCCAGTCAGGGTGAAGATGCTGTACTTCGGGATGGCAGGGGACATCACGGGAAGAAGGGAAGAACGAATCGTGCTGACCAAGGGCTCGGTCGGGGACCTGCTCGACGAACTGGAGAGCAAGTACTCCGGACTCGGGGATCTCCGCAGGTTCAGCAGAGTCGCTGTCGACGAAGTATTGGTCGACGACAAATTCAGACTCCGCGGGGGAGAGACGGTCGCACTGCTCCCGCCCGTTGCGGGGGGATAGGGGACGCAGAAGAGGCCAAAGAGGACTCCGGCGGGGTTCGTCACCAGATCCAAGATTTCTGCCAGCGAGGTGCTGGAATCGGTGAAAGACCAGGCCGCAGGCGCCACTGTGCTCTTTCTTGGCACCGTGAGGAACCTGGGGGCCGCAGGCGAGGTCAAAGGAATGACTTGCGAGGCCTATGGAAGCATGGCGGAGAGGAAACTTGATGAGATGAGAGAAGAGATGCTCGAAAGATGGCCGCTAAAGAAAGCCAGAGTGGTGCACAGGGTCGGGAAGATGGGGCTCGAGGACGTCAGCGTCGCAGTCGCAGTCTCTTCCGCGCACAGAGGAGACGCCTTCGAGGCGTGCAGGTTCGGGACTGAAAAGATCAAGAAAGAAGTCCCCATATGGCAGAAGGAGACTCTTGCGACAGGGAGGGAGGTCTGGGTTGAAGGAGTGGAGATTGTCAGCGCGGCGGACATCAAGGCGTAAGGGCCCTCCGAACCGACTGCGCTTCGTCGTGGTGACGGTCAGCACCAGCAAGCACGGAAAGAAGTCACGGGGCGAGGAGATCGACGACGAGTCTGGAGATGTGGCAGAAGCGGTGGTGAAGCGGAGCGGGCACGGTGTTGCAGAACGGTTTCTTGTCTCCGACGATCCTTCGATGCTGAAGCCTCGCGTGGAGGAGTTCCTTACGAGCCCAAATCATGTGATACTCTTCGTAGGCGGAACCGGCGTCTCACAGGATGACGTCACGATCGAGACGATCAGGCCGTACGTCCAGAAGGAACTCGAAGGTTTCGGAGAGCTCTTCCGCATGCTGAGCTACGAGAAGATCGGAGCACCGGCCATCCTCACGCGGGCCATGGCCGGGGTCGCAGAGAAGAGGCTGGTCGTCTGTCTTCCAGGTTCTCCAGACGGGGTGAAGACTGCACTGGGACTCTTCCTCCCCCAGTTCCCCGACATAATCGTCGGCGCAAGGTCCTGACTCACCTAGGGAGTGCAGGTCGGGTTGAAGCCTGAGTCGGCGCCGCAATAGGTCCAAGCGTACACCGAACCCGGGGCCGCGAGGATTCCATCGGCCCCTACCTGGGCCACCTGCCAAGACGTGGTCGTGCTGTAGGTCCATAGGAACCAGTACCTGCTCGCAGAGTTGGAGATCCCCCCGATGCCTGTGACGAAGTGCTCACCGTACGCAGGATACCATGCCCCAGCGACCTGGCCTTTCATGAGTACGACCGTTTCGACGTATAGGTTCCATCCTGCATTGATGGCCGTCCCATTGTACCAGCTGCGGGTTCCGTTCCCAAAGTCGAAATAGACACTGTTGCGGAGAAGAGACTTGGCTGGGCTCATGCTCTGATAGACCGCCCAGAGGTCGCCAAGCTGGGCGCTTGCCTGCTTGTAGGCGGGCAGACTCGTGTTCATGACCGCAATCGAATTGGATAGGAGGTAGATGGACTGGTTGTACCTCGCCAGAAGGACGTTGAAGCCCGAAGCTAGGTTCGAGTAGTTGGCGTTCGCGTCATTCAGTTCAGACGTCAGCTGCGCATTATTGTGGTTGGCGTTGGAGTCCTGGACATAGTAATACCCGGCGAAGGTGGCGGAGATCAGTATCAGCGCGGTAGCTCCAACCACGACCCCGTAGAGAGTGCTTTTGCTGGTCACCTTTCTTCCTCCGCAAGGATAGGCTTCATCGGGAGCCTCTGTCCTGCGAGTCTCGGGGCCGTGAATATGGCCGCCGGGACGAATAGGAGGCCGAGAGCGAAGTCGCTTATCTCGTGCATAAGCATGAACGGGATTCCCATCAGCATCGTTGTCATGACCTTGAGCACGGTCACGGCCGGCCAAGACCAGATCAGCGCCGAGGCGAGGTTGGTCTCCGCATCCCAAAGGAAGGCGCAGATCGCAAGGAGCCCCCCGAACACCGCGCCCTTCCCTGGGCTCAAGGCTGGCCCGGACGACCATATTCTGGCAGCCGTACTGCCTGCGACCGCATAGACCACTTCCCCGATTATCAAGAATGGCGCGATGAACCCGGGCGCTCCCCATGGACTGGCGTAGGCCCAGATTAGCTCCGAAAGTATCCCGACGGACCCCCCGACCCGGAATCCGAAGAGATACGCCGACAGGAAGACCAAGGCGTCCACCAGCTTGACGTTGGGAATTTCGGCCAGTGCGAAGTCGGAGCCGATGGCCAGGGCGGTGAAGATGGCGATTATCGCCAGCGATTGGGAGGTTCGCACCTTGGATGGATAATCCATCCAGCTAATAAACCTGTGCAACCTTGCAGGAGAATGAGAGGTACATCTAGGCCACTGCCCGGCCGCATCTCGGACAGTAGGGGTTGCCTGCCTCTAGCTCAGCGCCGCAGAACTTGCACCTGGGCTTCGAAGGAGCGAATGCGGCGCCCCTCCTCTTCGCCCTGTCCCTTTCGATTCTCCGCCCGAGGATGATCGAGAGCTCCAGCATGCCGACGATGGGGAAGAACATGCCGAAGTGCCCCACCACAGGCTCGTTGACCAAGAACGCGATGATGACGTAGAGGATGAGGTAGACAATGAGCCTGTTCTTCGCCAGGGCGTCGGTGGAGATGACTTCGAGGTCGACCAGAAGGAGGAAGATCGCGGGGGTGGTGAACGCCAGGGCGGTCGCGCCTACCCCGATGAAGACCATGCCGTAGTAGTCAGACGCATTCACGATTGTGCTTGCCCCTACGATACCACCGAAGTAGGTCATGAACCGGATCATTGCCGGCAAGAGAATGAAGTACCCGATGAACGCCCCCAGGGTGAAGAGGCCCAGGAAGCCGACCATGAACTTGGTGAGTTTCGATTTCTCGTTTGGTTTGAGGGCGGGCTCGGCGAACTTGTAGATCTCATATCCTATCACCGGGCTCGAAGTGAGAAGCGACATGACCGCTCCTGATATGAAGTAGATTTCGAGCGGATCGGTCATCCCGCCCATGATAAGAGTCAGACGATCGGCGGCGAGACTCTTCGCGTTGTCCAGGACCAAGGAAATCATTGGATAGTACAGGCCGGTAAAGAGGGCGCTGGGGTCGAAAGCTTTGGCAGGGAAGAGCAGCCAGAAGACAAAGCTGGCGACGAAGGCAATCGCCACCCACTTGAGCCGCTGCTTGAGCTCCCCAAGGTGCTCCCGGAGACCCATCCGCCCTCTCGGGCTCATAGCATCCTGAGCCATCTTCCCCAGTCGCTCCCCGGTTCCGCCCAGGGCGGCGCCGCCGTGAGGCACGGCGTTCGCTGATGAAGCCTCGGCGCCATTTTTCCGGGGAAGTGCCTCCTTGTCTCCCAACAGGGGCACCTCGCTGATTACTTCGTCTGGGTGGATTGGGTCTTGGCAGCCCGAGAGACCATCTCAGCGGTGATCTCTTCCCTGGTCTTTCCTTCGGTGACTATGCCCATCTTCCTTGCGGTCTGGATGAGCAGATCGTCAGCGCTCGTCTGCGCAGCCGGTGCTGGCGATTGGGTCGCTGCCTGGAGCAGTGCCTGCGTCGGATTGCCGAACTGCTTCTTTGCATCGTCGAACTCCTTCTTGGCGAGTCCGAGCGACTTCGCGAGTTCGGGAATCTTGGCAGGCCCCCACATGAAGATGACAACGACGATTACCCCGATTACTATCCATTCGATTGGGTCCAGTGCCATATTTCGTCGACAATTGCGGCTGACCATTTAAGAGGGAATGACGATTCTCACACGTGGTAACCATGCGTTGACGAGCCCGGCCCCAGAGTCCTCGAGGCAGGCAGAAGTCGACAAGGATTTTCGGCAGGAGGCTCATGCGCAGACCGGGCATTCGGCCCGGAGGCAAAGAAATTCCATCAGGCGCACTTGCAGAATCCAAGAAGACCCAGTTTGGTCTCAAACATGAGAATCGCAAATGAGAATCGCTACCCCGCCTTAAATAACGATGCATGCAAATGCACAAGCAAATGGCCAGGGTCAACCTGTCAATAGACAGAGAGGTCTTCGACGACTTCGCCAACCAAGTCGTCAAGAGGAACATGACGCTCTACGCCTTCGCCAACGAGTGCCTCTCGGCGATGTCCAAGATATCCGCAGAGGGCGGAGACCCTGCCGGATTGTACGACGTTTGGAAGGTTCTCTCTATTCTGAAGGAAGCCGAAGTGGTGACTCTGCCGTCAGGGTTCGTCGAGATTCTGATCCAGGAGCTCTACCAGAGCAACAGGGCGAGTCTTCTGAAGCATTTCCGCGAGCTCGGCGAACAGATCGTGGGGCTGCTGACAGTGTTCGCCGACGATGTCCCTACGCTCGCGAAGCTTGCGAAGGACTTTACCTTCATAGTCCCAATAAAGCACTTCAGCGTGACCAATGGGAATAACCACAATGGGAACTTGAGGGTGGACGTCGTGGGAGCAGGCAAGAGCATAGAGTCCACGGAATGCTCGAGCGAGTTCCTGAAGGCGGTAATCGAGGGGTATGGATATTCCGTTGTCGAAGAGGACCTTCATCCAGGGACGATAAGACTCTGGTGCCAGGCACGGAACCACGCAAACAAGGAAGCATTAGTGACGGCCCAGTCCTGGTAGACGACGAAAACGGGGCACCGCTCCCTACGGGCCTCACCAGGGGCACCCGACCAAGCTCTCGAAGAGTCTGTTTCCCGCGGTGAGGATTGCGCCCTGTCTGAAGGTGTGCACCGTGGGAGGAAAGGAATGCACGACGAATCGGATGAGAGCAAGCCGAGTCGGCGGCAGGATCCGGTCCGCCCCTCCGAAGGGTGAGGGCCCTCGTTTATAGCGCCCGGGTTGACCTAACCTGTGCGGGTGTAAGCAGAAGTGACAGCTTGGTTGGAGGACGGCCAATGACCGCTGCGAAGATTGATGCGAACAGGCCTGTTTGGTACAGGAGGTATCGGGGGGCAGCCTATCTGTACACCCTTGCCGCGCTCGTCTGGACCGTGGTCATAGTCATCCCCACAGACCCCTTTCGTTACCTTCCTTCCATAATCGTCGGCAGTGAAGCGGGCACGTGGTTCATCCTGGCGTACCTCCTGTTCCTCCTGGTGGGCATCGGAGGGTTCGGGGCGCTTTCGGCCTTCCTGACCACGGTAGAGCTCCACGAAAACCGCATCATCAACCCCAGGACCATGTGGCCCGCGTTAATCCTGCTCTCCGTCGGGGTCGTCGGGAGTTGCCTCCTCCTGGCCGTGGCAGGGGCGGTAGGAGGGTACGATTCCATCTTCGAGGGAGCATCCACGACGTTCATCAACTCGCTCTTGTCGCCGTACATCTATCCCATCACGGCGATGGTGCTACTCACAGTTATCGGTGCCGCCCTAGCGGTCCTTTCGATGGTTCGCGCTAGGTGGCCCCAGTCGTGAAAAGCGGCGAAACACCCCACCGGCTCCAGGTCGTTTGGGCGCTTGCTCTGATCCTGCTCGCAGGTGCCGAAGCACCTGCCGTCCCTACGAAGGCGCCGGGCCAGACTGGCGCCGCCGGGCACGCCTATCCCTCCACGAGCTGGGCGGTCGGGCTGGTCGTCCCCGAAGGCGCTTCTCTGCAGGGGGGTGGGAAGCTAAGATGGGAAGCGGTAAGCATCCTCACCGCAGCAGTGACCCTTCCAGAGATCTCCCTTCCGGACGAGATAGTCTACGCAGTGCTCTCCGTCATGACATCCAACGGGAGCGTCCTGCAGGCTGCCGCGGGAATCCGCCCCAACGACAGCAGCTGGTCCGCATACGCGTGGCTGATCCCTTCTACCGTTTCCGTCCCGCTGGTCTATCAGTGGATACTCAACGCGTCCGGACCCACCATGGCGCCGGGAGCGAACATCTCGATATCGATATACCAGACGCTGGGCACATGGAATCTCAGAGTTTCCGATGAGCAGACAGGCGCGGCTGTGACACAGCGGTTCCCTTCAGGAATCGGGTCGTCTTTGAGGCCGGGGGATCAGGAGGTCTTTGCCCTGGAATCGTACTCGAGGTCGGGGGCGACCTTCCAGAACATGGGCAACCTCACTCTGACGGGAATCTTCCTGGACGGCTCCAAGGCTACAGGAGGAGTATACGCATACAGTGACTGGGATCCAGCCCACAATCCTCTGTTCGCGGTGGGTAGCTCGGGAGCAAGCCCGCCTTCGTTCATCTCCTTTGGCCAGGCGAAAGACGGTTCGTTCGTCTGGGGGTATGCGATGGTCTGGACAAACCCCACGAACCTTCCCTTGACGGTAGCCATTGTCGCAGCCATGGTGTTGGCGGCGATCTGCACGGTGGGGGTCGCCCTCTGGAGGTCACGCAAGGCAACGCACCCTCCCGAAATCGCCCTAATCAGTGAGGGACAGTCCCATCTTTGAGAATCGTCTCATGGCGTTAAATTTCGAAACCCAATCAGTTAGGAGACGATGAAGCGTATTATGGCTGGACGGGCATCCGGATAGGCGGCTTGCGGTGCCCAGAGTCCAGGAATTCCTCCGGTCTTTCGGGCCGGCCTGGGTGGTGATGATTGCGGACGTCGACGCCCCCAGCATTCTCACGGCAGCGACGGCGGGGGCGGCGTACGGATACGGCCTCGCGTGGTTCTTCCTCATCCTTGTCGTTCCGCTCTTCGTCATACAGGAGGTGAGCGGGCGGATCGGGATCGCCACTGGGAAGGGCCTGGGAGAGGTCATCAGGACGACCTATTCGCGGAGGACAGCAGTCCTGGCAAGCGCCCCGATGGCTTTGGTGGACATCGTAAGCTACGTTGCCGAGTACACCGGGATCGCCATCGGTGGCGAGCTTGTGGGTGTCCCACCCGTAGTGTCGATGCCGCTGGCCTATTTCGCGCACATCCTGATAATCCGCAAGAGAAGTTACGTTTCAATAGAGAAGATGCTACTGGCGATCTCCACAGTCCTGATCCTTTCTTATGCAGGTTCGCTCGTCGCTCGGGGGCTCACCTCCTCTTCCCTCGCCTACTTCAGCTCGGATCCGTCATACCTATTCCTGCTTGCAGCAAGCGCAGGCGCAGTCGTCATGCCATTCATGTTGTTCTATCAGGCATCGGCCACCGCAGAGAAGGGGAGAGTGCGGCTGTGGGCCATGAGGACCGAGACGCTCATCGGTGCCGTAGCCAGCGAGGTAGGAATGGTGGTCATCATGATGGCGACGGCGGGCCTCGGCACCTCGGCAGGATTCGCTTCCGCTGCGGTGCTATCGCAAGCCCTCTCGACGGTAGCGAATTCCTTCGCGCCCTACCTCTTCGCGGTGGGGCTTGTGGCCGCGGCCTTCCTCGCCCTGGTCGTCATCTCCATGGGGAGCTCCTGGGCGGTGGTCGAGGCCATGGGATGGAAGAAGAGCAGCTTCTTCTGGGTCTACGTCCTGGAGTCGCTCCCTGCTGTGGCCGTCCCAATCATATCTCCCGACCCGCTTTCGCTGGTCCTTGGCCTTATGGTGGCTTTCGTCTTCGTCCTCGCGGGCCCGGGGCTCCTCATGGGCAGAGTCGCGTCAGATTCCCGGGTGATGGGCGACCTTGCGAGCAGGGGAGCCCTGAAGGCCGCCTACTGGGTCAGCCTTGCGGCCACCCTGAGCTTCGGAGTCGTGGCTGTGCTCGCGCGCCTCTAGGGGGCAGCTCCGGGAGGCATGTCTTTTCCGAAAACGTAGTTCTTGGTCGCCAGCGAGATCACGACCACGGCCACCATGCACGCGATTCCGAAGTAGAAGACGTAGTCGAAGGCCGTCGCCGTCGGGAAGGAGAACCGTCCCACCGGCGTTGTGACTGTCAGTGCGTAGCTGCTCATGATCGTGGTGGCGACCACCGGCCCGATGGCCCCACCTATGTTCCTCAGCATCGTATTCAGGCCAAGGCCGGTGGCGACGGTCTCATCGGGGAGGGAGACGCTGACCATGTTCACGATCGGGATTATGATGCCTACGGCCCCTATCAGCGACACGGCCGTGTCTAGCATGACATCGGTCGCCGTAGCCCTGTTGAACACGAAGAGCGAGAACCCTGCGATGGCGACCAGCCCCCCCAGGATCATCGCCGGTCTGGGGCCATACTTCGAGACGATCTTCCCCAGCCCTGGCCCGCCCACCAGCATCACCACCGTGGCTGGAGCGATCGTCAGCCCGGCCGAAATCACGTCGAGGCCGAGGCCGGTGGGGGCCGGAGGTACCTTGTCCTCAGTGTAGTAGATCACCGCGAAGAAGAGCATGAACATCCCCCATCCGGAGAGGATCCCTGTCATGTTCGCTACCAGCACGTTCCGGATCCTGAGGAGGTGGAGCGGTATGAGAGGGTTGGACTTCCTGCTCTCCGCGATGAAGAAGGCGATGGTCAGGGCGGCTCCGACCCCCAGGGCTCCAAGGTTGTATGGGTTGGTCCAGCCGTCGTAGGGACCTTCCGTGAGGTAGAGCAGCAGGAGGGACACCCCAGCCATGAGCAGGATTACGGTTTCGTAATCGACCTTCAGCCTGCTCCCCGGGTGCCCCGAGGGAAGGAACTTGGCTACGACGGCGAAAAGGACCACGCTCAGCAGGAATGCGGTGTGGAAGGCCCACTGCCATCCCAGGTCCTGCACGACGTAGGAACCGATGATGAGCCCGAGCGCTGCCCCTATGGCGAAGGTCGCGCTTACGATCCCCTGGGCCGTGGCGATCCTCTGCTTGGGGAAGGTCTCTGCGATTATGGCCAGTGCCAGGGGGACAATCGCGAACCCTATGCCCTGGACCGCCCTGGCGATGATGAGGAAGTAGATCGAGTTCGAGAATCCCGCCACCCCGACGCCGGCTGTGTAGAACACCAGAGCGGCGAGGAACATCCGCTTCTTGCCGTAGCTGTCCCCCAGCTTCCCGAAGAGAGGGGAGACCGCGCTCCCGACTATGAGGAAGGCCGACGTTACCCAAGAGACGAGGCTCTCGGTCGTGGAGAAGTCCTTCTGTATCACAGGGATTCCAGGGATGATCATAGTCTCGACATAGTTCAGCAGGAGGGCGACCCCGACCATGGCCATCAGTGCCCTGAGCTGGTGGCTGGTCGTCGCGTTCGAAGCCGGAAGAGGCATGGTCGCGGCTGGGCTGTTTTGCAAACTTTCGCCGCCCCCTTCCGCTTTGCTATAAAAGAGTCTGCGAGCATGTGGAGACCAGGGCCCTCAGCGGGGGCCCTGTGAAGCAGACTTCTGCTTAACCACGGCAGTGCTCGTGAGGATAAATAGCGCCGCTCGGTGCATCGAACGATGCGAAGGTCTCAGGTCGCCGGGGCGCTGATGATCCTGGTCGGGGTCGCCGTCCTTGTCCTGCTGGCGAGCTTCATTGCGAGCGTGATCGTCACTCTCTTGGAACTCCTGGCGGTAATCGTCGGCTTGGCGCTGGTCCTCGGAGGGATAGCCATGCTTCTTTTCGGCAGGAGGATGTGGAGACGCGGCCCCTGGCGGTGGGGCGGGCCCCCGGCGAGCACATAGAGGATAGAATCCCGACTGTGTAAATACAGAAAGGCGAAGGGGGGAGTTTCGTTGTCCGCCATCGAGGTCACGGCGCTCGAGAAGAACTACGGCCAGCTTCGGGCCGTCGACGGGATATCGTTCTCGGTCAGGAAGGGGGAGGTCTTCAGCCTCCTCGGCCCCAACGGAGCCGGGAAGACCACCACCATCGAGATCCTTGAAGGGCTGAGGCAGCAGGACGGGGGGACTGCAAAGGTCCTCGACCTCGACCCCTGGCACAGCGGGTACGACCTCCACAAGAAGATAGGGGTCATCCCCCAGGGGTTCAAGTTCCTAGACTATCCCACCCCCAGGGAGGCAATAGCGTACTACGGGGCACTCTTCGGAAGAAAGGTGGACCCCGACGAGATGCTTCGCCGAGTGATACTTGAAGACGCAGCCAACATCTGGTTCCAGAACCTGTCTGGGGGGCAGAAGCAGAAGCTGGGGATGGCGCTTTCTCTGGTCAACGACCCTGAGGTGGTGTTCCTCGATGAACCGACGACCGGGCTCGACCCTCAGGCGAGGAGGGCCGTATGGGAGGTGATCAGGAAGCTGAAGAGTGAGGGGAGGACGGTGATGCTGACGACCCATTATCTGGAGGAGGCAGAAGAGCTCGCGGACCGGGTCGCGATCATGAAGCACGGGAAGATCGTGGCGATGGGGACGACCGACGACATCGAGACGAGGTATGGGTCGGGGCAGAGGATGGTCGTCAGGGCCGGGGACGACCTCCTCAGATATCTCAGAGAGAACACGAAGCTGCAGGCTGAGGGGGACGCAGGGTCGGTTACGATACGCCTGAGAGACAAGAACGACGCAATGGTCGCCCTCGGAGCGATTGAGGAGTCGGGAGCTCACTGGGGGGACCTCACCGTAAAGAGAGACAGCCTCGAGGACGTATTCCTCAAGCTCGTCGGGGAAGAGGAGGGGACAGACTAGATGGCGTTCAGCGTCAGAAGGATGCTCGCGGAGCTGAAGGTGCACGCCAGGAGCAACGTGAGGAGCCGCGAGGGGTTCTTCTTCACCTTGGTCTTCCCAATAATCCTGATACTCCTCTTCGGAGCCATCTTCGCAGGAGGCGGGATCAGCCAGACGACCGTGTATGTTCAGAACCTCGACTCCGGTCCGATTTCGTCAGCGTTCATCAATGCTCTGAACAGCACGTCGAACAACTGCAGCCCCTCGGCGACGTCGGGCCTCTGCCTGAGGCCTGTTCCCACGGCCCAGAACTTCTCCCAGTATCTCTCGTCAAAGTCGGCGTCAGACGGGGTCGTCATACCCCAGGGATTCAGCGCCTCCTATGAAGCGAGCCGGCAAGTGAACGTGACTCTCTACGGCAACCCTGCGTCGACCACGAGCGCCATAGTCTCCGGGATAACTCAGGAGGTCGTGAACGCGTTCAACCTCCGCGGTAGCACGGGCGTCATAGGGGTCTCCTCACGGACAGCGGCGGAATCGAACTTCAAGTACATCGACTTCCTCATCCCCGGGCTGATCGGGTTCTCGGCCCTTACGAGCCCCATGTTCGCCCTCGTCAACATCACCTCCACCTACCGGAGGGACAAGGTGTTCAAGCTCCTCTCGCTTACACCCCTCACGAAGACCGAATGGCTCCTGTCGAAGATAATCTGGTACATCGCTACCACCGTGCTCTCGTTCATCCTGATGACCGCAGTCGGGACCTACGCCTTCGGAGCCCACATCGCCCTCTCGTGGGGAATCGGCGTCTTCCTCCTGCTGGGGCCGTTCTTCTTCGTCTCTCTTGGGATGTTGGTCGGGACCGTCTCCAACACGCCGGAATCGGCCGCGGTGGTCGGCAATCTCGTGACGTTCCCCATGATGTTCCTTTCGGGGACCTTCTTTCCCGTCAACTCCATGCCCGCGTACCTTCAGGAGGTCGCCCACGTCCTTCCCCTGTTCTACATGATTGACGGGCTGAACAACGTGATGATCTATAGGAACTACGGGCCCGCGTTGCTTGACTCCGTCATCCTGGTGGTCATATCGGTCATCACCTTCGCCCTAGCCGTGAAGTTCTTCCGCTGGCGCGAAGACTAGGCTCCCTTGGGCGGGGCGCGGACACGGGTGGCCGGTCTCGCAGAAGCGAGAAGGACCATCGGTTGAAGAAGCACGAGCCAACGGCTCAGGGAGACGAAGGCCGAGATCAGGCGAGCGAGGAGAAGGAGATTCGTGACTGGCTCGGGTGGGCTTCCCTCATCGGGGTCCCGAAGTCAGAAGATCAATCTTCGTGATTATGCCTTCAGGGTGATCTGCAGACCCCACGACTACTGCTGGGAAGAACCGGAACAGGGAGAAGAGCGCCTCCACAGGGGTGTCCCTTGCGACAATCGGAAAGGAAGGGAGGAGGTGGGCCCCGACTCTCTCCCCCAGGACTGCCCGTGGGTCAGGGGACGACGAGACCAGGCTCATGATATGCCCCTCCGAAATCGTCCCGACCATCTTCCTTCCTGAGAGGACCGGAATCTGGGAGAACCCTCTCTTCTTCATCACGTCCACGCATTCGGCCAGGGTCGTTGTTTCATGCACGCCTATGACCGGAGAGGACATGATCGCAGAAGCCCTGTTCCCCCTGTCCGCGCTCCCTGCGACGAGGGCGCGCGAAATCGCCGAAAGGGTGTTGTAGGTCGGGTCGACCGAGCCGGCCTCGATCTTCGCGATGATGGACTGGCTGACCCCGGCGGCCTTCGCAAGACCCCCCTGGGTGTAGCCGAGCTGCGTCCGTATCTTCCTCAGCTGTCTCGGCTCGATGAGGGATGACATTATTCCTCTGTGAATAATTCTTTCAGGAGCCTATTTAACCTATTACTATAGCCCGACGGCCGTGCCTCAGAGCGGGACTGACTGCTGATGGCGGGGCGGCACCTCTTCACTTCCGAGAGCGTTGCGGAGGGGCATCCAGACAAAGTCAGCGACCAGATTTCGGACGCGATTCTTGATGAAGTCCTAAGGCAAGACAGGGCCGCCAGGGTGGACGCCGAGACCCTGATCATGCAGGGCACAGTCATGGTCACCGGCCAGATCACCACTTCGGCGTACGTGAACGTCAGGCAGGTGGTCAGAGACGTCCTGAGGGACATAGGGTTCAACAACGCCAAGGACGGGCTGGACTGGGAGACCTGCGGCGTATTGACTTCGATTGAGGAGCAGTCCCCCGACATCGCCATGGGGGTCAACAGGCCCATTGAGGAGATAGGGGCCGGTGACCAAGGGTTGGTCTTCGGCTACGCGACCAGGGAGACCCCTCAGCTGATGCCACTCCCGATAATGCTGGCCCATGGCGTAGTCAAGAGACTGGCTGATGTCAGAAAGGATGGGACAATCCCCTACCTAAGGCCCGACGGCAAGTCGCAGGTGACTGTAGAGTACGACGACGGGAGACCGCAGAGGGTCGAGGCCGTGGTGGTCGCCGCTCAGCATAACGAAAGCGCGGGAGAGGCACAAGTGAAGAGCGATGTTGTCGAGAAGGTCGTCAAACAGGTCATTCCCGGTGAGCTCATCGACAGCGACACCAAGTTCATCGTCAATGGCACGGGCAGGTTTGTGATCGGTGGCACTCTTGCAGACTCGGGCCTGACCGGAAGAAAGATCATTGTCGACACGTACGGGGGGATGGCTGCCCACGGAGGCGGGTGCTTCGGAGGGAAAGATCCGACCAAGGTTGACCGCTCCGGGAGCTATATGGCCAGGTATATCGCCAAGAACATAGTCGCGGCAGGGCTGGCCGACAAGTGCCAGGTCCAGATAGCCTACGCCATCGGAGTCGCGAAGCCGGTTTCTTTCATGGTCGACACCTTCGGGACGGGGAAGGTCTCCGACGAGCGGATCACCAACGTGGCCGGCGAATTCTTCGACATGAGGCCCGGGATAATCATAAGGGACCTAGACCTGCTCAGGCCCATCTTCAGGAAGACGGCATGTTACGGCCACTTCGGGCGGGAAGACCCCGACTTCACCTGGGAAAGGACGGACAGGGCAGAGGCGCTCAGGAAGAAGGTCGCCTAGGCCGAGCCGCTTGCCTTACCTTCCGTAGGGGTCTTGGACCGGCGGGGACTCCGAGGGCCTGACGTCGACCGACCCCCGTCTCCCCATCCTGTCGATGTCGAGCCGGACGTTCCCTCCCTCGCCTGCCCTCGAGATCGCGAGCAGCAGGTCCTTTGTCCTCCTGACCTGGCTCCCGTTGGCGCCCACCACCACATCACCGTTCCTGATCCCGGCATGTTCTGCGGGGCTGCGGGGCACCACTTCGGCCACCAGGAACCCTGACTCGGACCTCAGCTCGTACCTCCGGGCGAGCTGCGGGGTCACATCGACCCCTGAGATTCCTATCCAGCGCCTGGAGACACGGCCGTTCTCCAGGATCTCTTGGGCGATCTTCCTGACCGTGTTGATGGGGATCGCGAACCCCATCCCCTGGGCGTACTGAATCATCATGGTGGTCATGCCGATGATGCGGCCATCGAGGTCTGCCAGCGGGCCCCCGCTGTTGCCCGGGTTCACTGCCGCGTCGGTCTGGAGGAGCCCTTCGAAGATGAAATCGGTCCCTGGCAGCGGGCGACCCTTCGCGCTCAGCACCCCCAAGGATACCGTCGGGCCTCCCGGGAGGGCGAGTGCGTTCCCGATTGCTAGCACGAACTGACCTACCTTCAGCAGCTCGGAGTCCCCCAGTTCAGCCGCAGGAAGGTCGTCCGCGTCGACCCGGATCACCGCGACGTCGGTGGCCCCGTCTGAGCCGACCACTTCGCCTGTGAAGGTCCTTCCGTCCTTCAGGCTCACGTGGACCTGGCTGGCCCCGTCGATGACGTGGTTGTTCGTGACCACAAGGCCCCTCCTGTCGAGGATTATCCCGGAACCCTGGCCCTCGAGCGGGACGATGCCGAAGAAGCGGCGCTCGAGCCTCATGCTGCTTATGCCGACTATGCTTTCGCTGAGCTTCTCAACGGCTTGCGTGACCTGGTCTTCGAAACCCGAGAGCGCCAAGATCAGTCCCCCAGCCCCCAGCTCCTAATATTGAGCGGGATTATCCTGATCACCGTCACGCCGCCCTCCCCGGTCGCAGGCTCCGCCCTCCCGCGGATCTCGACCCCCCTCACCTTCCAGGGGTCGGTCGAGACGACGTCGTCGACGACGAACGCGACCTTGTTGTTGGCCATCAGGTTCCTGAACTTCAGGCTCTGAGTCAGGTTCCACCCGCCGAAGGCGACGGTGCTCCCGTCGAACTCATAGCCCACGGGGACCACATGGGGCTGTCCTGACAGGGAAGACGTGGCGACCCTGCCGATGAAATTCTCGGCGAGAAATTCGGCTTCGGCCTCGCTGAAGACGTGCGCAGGCCTCTGCGCGCGCTCTTTTTCGATCATAGGCGGAGCGGAAGGAGGACCTTTAAGAATCTGGTAGTATTCGATGCCTTACCAGCCAAATTCTGCTGTACCACTCTACTTCGTGCTGGCTAACGCCGTGGTGCGCGCATCTCGTGAGAGGCGTTCACGGGAACAAGTTAAAGTGGTCGCAGGAGGCAACCAGCCGCCGATGACGAACATGACCAAGTCAGAGCAGCTTGACCAGAAGACGCTCGACTCGTGCGCCATCGTGCACCAGACCTGGAACCAAATCACCCGCACCTGGACTCTCCCCACCATTCACATGCTCGGCCAGACCGAGCCGACACGGTTCAACGAGCTGAAGAGGCACATCCAGGGGATAAGCGCGACGTCTCTCGCCGAGAGGCTGACGCAACTTGAGAAGTTCGGCGTCGTCCAGAGGAGGGTGTACGCCGAAGACAAGCCACGAATCGAGTACTCTCTCACGGTCAAAGGGCACGAGGTCTACAAGATACTATGCGAGCTCGCTACCTGGTCGAAGCGGTGGGAAGGGAAGGAACCCAACAGCAGAGAGTTCTTGGTCCCGAAGTAGCCCCCGGTCAACTGGAAGCTAGGGCCGATCCGGCTCTTCTTGGGAGCGTTGAGAGAGTCGGTAGAGCAGCGAACCTAGGAGGATCGCGACGACGACTGGCGCAAGGACGAGCGCCAGCGAGAGCGAAGAGAGCTGGCCCATGCCCTCGAGGCTCGAGGTGAATGGAACGGAACCAGAGCTCTGCCCGTTGGTTCCCCCGCTGACCGTCTTGCCGACGGAGTCTGTGAGGTTGCCTACCGAGGGCGCAACCGGGGCCGTCGAGGTGGTGCTCACCCCGAAGACAGCCCCCGAATTCGCCGCGGTGGTCGTGGCAGTCCGCGAATTGTAGGATGATGACCCGTTGCCCGGGGTACCGGAGAAAGGTGCGGCCGCGACCCCCGAGACAGCCACTATCGCGAGGGCGAACAGAAGGCCTGCAGCCAACCCAATGCCGAACTGCCTGCCCTCCATGCTATCCGCTCCGTCCCGGCGGGTAGATAGTTCTAGTTCTCAGAACGGCTTCCTCCTCCAGACGCGCCAGGCTTCGTACCAGAAGATCACGGCCCCGCCCGCGGTCCCGATTAGGGCGTAGAGGTCCAGGGACCCCCTGTTGGCAAACACATATGCGCCTGCGATCGTGGTGAAGAACGCGGCATAGAACCCTAGCCTTGGAAGGGTGAGCCCCGCGATGCTGACGAACGAATGAAGTATCCCGGTGTCGACCTTCTTGGTCAGGACATACCTGTCATACTCGTCTTTTTCGACCACCCCCAGCTCGACCAGCTTGTCGAGGTGATGGAACGCCACTGAGGGGCTTGAGAAGTCGAGGGCCTTCTGTATCTCCCTGACCCCCATCGCCCTGCCGTGCCTGAGCAGATAGAGGTAGACGGTAAGTGTCTTCCCCCTGAGGGCATACTCGACGGCCTCCCGCGAAGCTTCAGGCAACCGGCCGTCTACGGTTGAAACGTGAGATAAGGATGCGCGTGGCCTACGGCTGCGATGATGCCGCTTTCATCCGTCTGTTCTTCTTCCAGTAGTAGTAGGTGACGGAGGACCCTGAGACGAGGTAGATGGCCACCATCACGAGCATCATGTAAGACAGGAAGTCTGCCGTGCTTATGGGCACGTTGGACAGAAATGGCCCGAACATGACTGGCTGCCATCCCTGTCACCTCCTGGTTATAGAGCGTTGCGCCCGTCAGGATCGCCTCGACAGCCGTATTAACGGGCGACAGGACTCCCGTTCCATGCAGAAGTTCACGCTCGATCCCAAGGAGGTCATGCGAAGGTACAGGACGATCGCAGTCGTGGGTGCCTCCAAGAACCCCGAGAAGGAGGCCAACACGGTGCCGGCGTACCTTCAGGAGCACGGATACACGGTCATCCCGGTCAACCCGACGGCGGACAGCGTACTCGGGGTGAAGTCGTACTCTTCGCTCTCGGAAATCCCGGAACAGACAGCCAGGACCGTGGACGTGGTCGAAGTCTTCAGGCCATCCGACGAGTTCCCCCAGGTGGCGAGGCAGGTGGTGCAGATGAAGAAGAGGACTGGCAGGCCCCACGTCTTCTGGGGGCAGCTCGGATTGGAGAACGAGGAGGCCAAGAAGATACTCTCTGACGCCAAGGTCGATTACGTGATGGACAGGTGCATGCGAGTAGAGCACAGGTTCATGGCCCAGAAGTGAGACTCAACTCAGAGTGGCGCAAGGCGCACGGGATGCCTGCGAGCCCTACCAGGCTGCAGAGAATCGAATGGCACGCTGAACATTCGGTCGCATGCGGCTGCCGGCCGGTCCCCGCGGACCTCGCCGCCGAAGTGAAGGCACTGAGACGGAAGACCGTTCGGACTAATTAGCCCCCACGTCCGGGCTACGCGATTGGCCACCCCGGCCTATGCTCTCGTGGCATCTCTCATCTGGGCCTTCAGCCCAATCTACTATCGCGGCTTCCTGGCGAAGTTCGACGTCCTGAGCTTCAACCTGCTCAGGACCTCGGCCGCGGCTGCGGTGCTAGGCGTCCCCGCACTCTTCTTCTGGAACCCAGCTGGACTCGGGCTCGCACTCGTCGCCGGAGTGATTACGCTCACCTGCGGGGACAGCCTCTTCCTTCTCTCGATAAGGGAGACAGGGGCTTCGGTGGCCGCGCCTGTCGTGTATGTGTACGTCCTGATGGTCCAGGTAGCAAGCGTAGCGCTGGGGCAGGTGGTCCCGTACTCCAACCTCATCGCGGCGTTCATGGTGCTGGCAGGGATCTTCAGCCTCTCCAGGGGAGGGGACGGCAAGCCCCGGGCGAAAGGGATCGCGTTGGCGACCTCGGCTGCCGTGTTCTGGACCGTCGGCCAGGAGATGCTCCAGGCGGCCACGAACGCAGGTGGCAATTTCGTGGCAGTCACCTTCGCCAGGAACGCGGCCGCGGCAGTAGCCCTCGGGGCGGCGTTCATCGCCACCAGGCGTTACAGGGTCTGGCCGTCGGGGCTCTCCCCGCGGAACTACGGCTTCATCCTGGCGTTCATGCTGAGCGACCTGGTCCTGGGGTCGGCTCTCTTCGTCTACTCCATATCCACCACGGGGGTGGCGCTCACCGTGATTCTGACGAGCCTTTCACCTCTCTTGACTCAGATATTCTCGAAGGCTCTCGGGAAGGAGTCTCCTTCGCCGCTTGACTTTGCGGGCGGAGTCTTGATTGTCGGCGCCCTCGTCATCGCGGTCGCCTTCTGAGGCCAAAGTCTTATCCGCATGCAGTTTGCCCGCGCAAGGGAACCCCCCTAATTGCAGTACAAGTACGTCGTCCTGACCAACACGACCATCGGCGCCTTCATGGCGGTCCTGGACTCCAATATCGTTCTGATAGCGCTCCCGACGATAACGGCGGACCTTCACGCGAGCCCGTTCGACGCGGTGTGGATCATCATGGGGTATGTGCTGGTGACGGCTTCTCTTGTGATGACCTTCGGGCGCCTGTCGGACATCTTCGGAAGAGTGAGGCTCTACAACCTCGGGTTCGCGCTCTTCACCATCGGATCGGGCCTTTGCAGCATCGCGCCCAGCGGGACCGCCCTGGTGCTGTTCAGGCTCGTGCAGGGCTCGGGAGGAGCCCTCATCTTCTCCAACTCTGCCGCGCTTCTGACAGACGTGTTCCCGCCGACGGAAAGAGGGAAGGCGCTCGGCCTTAATCAGGTCGCTGGGACCGTGGGGTCGGTGCTGGGCCTTGCCCTTGGGGGCGTCCTCGCCGGCTCCTTCCTCGGCTGGAGGTCCATCTTCTGGATCAACCTACCGGTAGGGGCCTTCGCCACCATCTGGGCCTACTCCAGACTGAGGGACACATCTGAACGGAGGCCTGATGAGAAACTCGACCCTGTCGGCAACGTCCTGTTTTCAGGGGGACTGACCGTGTTCCTGGTCGGCCTGATGCTAGGCGCCCTCCTTGGGTGGTCCGTCGCCTATCTCGGCGTGATGGCGCTCGGCCTCCTGATGATGGGGGCATTCGTCTACGTGGAGACGAGGGTCGCATTCCCCATGATGGACATATCCCTCTTCAAGATTCGGGCCTTCGCGGCCGGGATAGCGAGCAACCTCCTCGCGTCGGTATCGAGGGGCGGGGTCTCCCTCGTTCTGGTTTTCTACTTCCAAGGGGTCCTCCTGCTGGGCGCCTTCACCGCAGGGATCTGGCTGATCCCGTTTTCGCTAGCCTTCGTCACCCTCGGCCCGCTCAGCGGCTACCTCTCAGACAAGTTCGGGTCGAGGGGGTTCGCCACCGCCGGGCTGCTCATAATCGCCGCGGCTCTCTTCTGGTTTGGCCTCCTCCCCTTCGGAAACACGACCGACTACACGCAGTTGCTCGTGCCCATGGTGCTGGCAGGCGCGGGGGGAGGGATGTTCGTCGCCCCGAACGTCAGGTCGATAATGAACGCCACGCCTGCGCCGAGGAGGGGGATCGCGTCGGGGATGTCCTCGACCCTGGTGAACACGGGGTTCCTCCTGAGCCTGGGGATCGCCTTCGCGGTCATGGCTGCCAGCGTGCCCACCACGGTGCTGCAGGCGATATTCTCAGGGAGCAACGCCGCCATCAGCCCCTTGGAGCTCGACGCCTTCGTCAGCTCCCTTCACAGCCTCTTCCTCCTGCTGGGCTTCATCAGCCTCTTCGCCGCGGTACCTGCCTACATGACCAAGCCCAAGGAGAGCCACGGACCGGTTGGCGCCGGGCCTCTGGAGTGAGCGAGCGCCCCTCCAGGGTGGCCTAGCCTGAGACCGGTTCTGACGGCTCACGCGAGACTCTTGGCGATCGTGGCTTCGTTGTTCTCGGTCTTCAGGAAGACGGGGACGTTCCTCTGCTTGGCGGCCTTGAACGACACGAAGAGCCAATCGCCCGTCCCCAGGTCAGCGGACCGTTCCAGGACCTCGTAGGGGAGGGCGAAGGCGTCGGCAATCACCATCCTGTCGTACATCCTCGGGAGGGTGCTCACGAAGTAGCTGTGCAGCTGTTGGAGGGCGTTCACGTTCAGCCTCGCGACCCTCTGGGTCGCCATCCAGCAGTGGAGCCTGTACTTCCTCCCCTGCCGCAGGAGCTGCTCTACGGCCCTGTTCGACTGCGTTGTGTACTCCCTGTCGGTGTGCTCGTCCGGGATGTACTCCTGTGCTTCATCGAGGAGGAAGAGCACCCTCTGCTTGTTCCCGTACTTCTTCTTCAGGAACAGGAGCCTCCGAATCAGTCGCTCGGTCGCTATTCTTGCCTGCATTGGTTCTGGGAGATAGAGGACGTTGAGCCTAGGCGCCTGGCCCTTGGCGAGCTGCTCCGCGAGTTTCTCAGGGCTTAGCCGGGTCGATAGAGTCGAACCGAAGTCCCCCGATTCGAGCATGTCCAGGATCAGGTCAGTCTCCGACTTGAGCCCCGACTTTTCGTGAACCTTCTGGCTCAGATCTGTGAGCAGCGCAGTGAGCGCCTTCCTGGATGCGGCGTCCAGGTCTGTCAGCTTTGTGCTCGGCCTGTAACCTGCCTTCTCGTAGAATTCCATGGTGAGTTTGGCGAGGGAGATCTTCGCAGCTGTCCCCCCTGCCTTCGCGCTGTCGACCGTGTTCTCAAGGAGCTGCTGTATCCAAGCAAGGTCTATCCCCGCCCCCTCCTGCAAGGAGAGCCTGTCTACCCCCCTTGTCCACACCTTAGATAGCGCCTGCTCGACGGCCTTCCTCCCTGCCGTCTCCTCTAGGCTCTCCGGGACGGCCTGGGAGCTGATGAACTCTTGCTCGTTGTCGAAGGTCTCGGTGGTGATCATCCGCGCCTGGTCTCCAAGGAGGTCAAGCAGGTTGACGGCGTACTCTCCTGCTATGTCTATGACTACGGCCGTGAGGCCGGGGTCCCGCTTGAGGGCCATCCTGAGCAGCATGCTGGCGAGGTTGGACTTGCCGCTGCCGGTGAAGGCGAAGAACCCGGCGTGGTAGCGTATCAGGTTGTCCATGTCCACTGTAAACGGGAGGTTGAATCCAGCCATTGTACCGATCGCCTCGCCTCCATCCACGCACAGGAACCGTTCCACAGCGGGCGTCGACAGCAGCCAGGCCTTGGCTCCCGGTAGAGGCGCATAGGGAGCCCGTGTGAACTCCATCCCACCCCCTCCGATCTTGGCGCAGTAGCTTGTCGGGACGGCAGCTAGGTCGATCCAGGTCTCCTGGGACTTGCCCCAGCTGTCGTTGATCGTATCGAGATACTCCTTCCTAAGCAGGGTAGGCATTGAAGAGTCGACCCCGGAGAGCTGGTAGTGCGTCGGGGTCACCCCGACCACTTCGAACATGACATACCTCTTCTCCCCTCCCACGTCCCGCTCGATGGCGACGAAGCTTGGGAAATACAGCCTGTCGAGCACCTTGTAGCTGAACCTGGCTTCTATGATTGCAAGAGGGTTGGAGACCGTCAACTCCCGTCCGTCGCTCTTGGAGGTCCGCGTCGTTACCGTGTTCCGCTTCAGCCTGGCGTCGAACTCCCCGCCCATGGTGTCGAAGAACGACTTTTCCTGCTCTGTGAGCATCTATTGCCTCATCCTCGCGTGTTCTGCCTCCGCCCGCTGCTGCCTATAAGGAGTGGCGAGCCCGAAGATCTTGCGCCTGCTGGTGACCCCTCCGACCCTGAGGTCTGCAACCCCCCGCAGGGAGCTCCTCATCATCCTCACCTCCGCTTTGACGGCCTTGTCTGCCAGGTAGAGCAGCTGGTTGTGGCCGAAGGCCTCGAAGACCTCCGGGTTGTCGTTCATCGACAGGATGTGCAGCACCAGGTTGGAGAGTGGGCTCTGGTCCCCTCCTTCAAAGTAGCAGTCGACCCGGGTGGCTCCGGACCTCTCGTTGACGCTGAACCTCCTCACGCTCCCCGCATCGTATCTCGGGTCGAAGGTCCGGTCGAAGAGGAAGACCTGAGAGCGCACGCTCGGGTCGTTCCTGAGCGTCCTGAGCTGGAAGTAGGAGCGGACGAAGAGCTGCTCCCTTGACACCACCTTCCGGGCGCTACGCAGCTCGTGGTTGACTTCGACCATGGTGGAGAAGGCCGAGTCGTAGCCCAGCGTTCTCCAGGGGGTCGATATGCCGGGGTTCTCGGCGCTAAGTATGGCCAAGAACGCCCTGTCGTTCTTCAGCATCGGGGCGGGTGAATCCAGCTTGATGAAACCTGCCGAAGCCGCATAGGGGAGCATCGCGCGCGACACGTCCGTTGCCGTGGTATCCTTGGCGATCCCCACAAGCAGCGTCCCGCTTTCCCTGGCCCGTTGGACCGTCCCTTCGAGGAGGACGAAGGCCAAGGCGTTGACGTCCAGGATGGTCAGGTACTCGTCCCCCTTCAGGGCGAGGGGGTGCCTCTTGCGGGAGAAGACGTCGCCGGAGTATTCGATGGCCAGGTCGAGGGCGCGCTCCCAGTATCCCAGCAGCTCATCCCTGACCTTGATGTTGGTCTCGGACGCGTCTGCGAGGACTGCCCCGTCATGCCGCTTGTCGTACTTCACCAGCCTCCCTATTCCACGCTTCGTTTCAGCGTCGGAGGTCCCGAGTCGGGCGGCGATCTCAGGCAGGCTCCCCGGAGAGCCGATGAGCGATCTCAGGATGGCGAACGGCAGATGGCGGGGGCGGGTAGGAACGGGCGCCGTCGGGGGCCCGATCCGGAGGGCCAGATCGAAGTCAAGCATGGACGCCCGGTGCTCGTCGGACCACCTCCCCAGCCGGTTGTCGCCGCGCCTGATCATGTTCCTTGCGTCACGCGCGAGGGTAGAATAGGTCCCCGACATCGGCCTGTCGAGGAAGACCAACTTCGATCTCTGGCAAGAGAGGTACGCGAGGTAGAGCTCGCCCAGGGTCATGAACGAGTTGGGGATCCTTTCCATGGAGTGCTCGAGGTCGATGTCGATTTCTGGCTCGCTGCTCACCACGCTGGAGAGGTCTTCAGCCCAGAGCGGGACTGCGGCCGAAGCCCCGAGGCGAGAGTCCCGGTGGGCCGACCCGAGGTCGAACCTGATGCGATCGCCGACGGAAAAGGGGGAGCTGTATGCGGTCGCGTTGGCGTAGAACAGGATCATCTGAAGGCGCTCGTCGAAGTCCATGGACCCGTCGATTCCTGTCGCGAGATGCTCCCCCGCGCCGAAGAACTCCAGCGCCGCCTTCTCGGCAGCCCTCGGCTCCACGGGAAGGGTAAGGCGTGCGAGATCTCTCCGTCGCGAGAATGAGCTGGCACGCCCTTCGAATCTTGTGATGAGGTCCCGGGTCTGCCTGGATAGGTCCTCCGCTATCTCGGATGACATGGAATCACCTTCCGCAGGCTGCAATCACTCTTGCGACCCCCCTCCTCGCGGCTTAAAGGCTAGGCCGCATGGATTAATAACCCGGAGAGGCCACTGCGAAAGTGATGAAGTTCCTGCTCGAGCACAAGCTCCCCCGGAAGGTGAGATATGCCAGGGTCTACTTCGAAGCCGGACCGACGGCGGTGCGCTTCTCCCTGGACGGAACCAGCGCTGACTGGCATGCCAGCATCGGCTGGAGGAAGAAGGTCGAGATGACGGACGCCGAGTACACCCGCCTCAGGGCCGAAATCCCGGCGGTCGAACTGCTGGACGACGATGGGAGGAGGGTCCTGGTCAAGAACGCGGGGGGTTCCGAGGAACTCTGGGAGAAGCCGAGGTGGGTGTTGTCGAGGGCGCGAAGAGTCGGGCCGCATGACCAATAGTCCGGGGCTGATTTCACACCAAGAACGCCGTTTCTCACGGCGATGCTAAGGACATCTTAAATCCAAATGACGGCTTTCGAAGCATCTGTATGGAGAGCCTAGTGTTGGTTCCCTCGGATGCGCTAGAGGCCGCGACCAAGATCATAGACATGGCCGAACGGAAGGGGGTGAGGCTCAGGCTGCTTGGCGGCCTGGCGTTCAAGAAGCTCTGTCCGAGCTCCATGGATCCTCGCTACTTCAGGGAGAACAAGGACATCGACCTGATGGGGAAGAGGGAGGACTCGCGCGAGATCGTGAAAATCATGGAAACGCTCGGTTACAAGCCGAGGGAGCTGTTCAACAGGCTCAACATGGGGCAGCGGCTGATCTACTATGACATGAAGAACAGGCGCAGGATAGACCTCTTCTTGGATGAATTCGTGATGTGCCACAAGTTCAACTTCAGAGAGAACATCCTCGCTGGGACCTACACCCTCCCAATCACGCAACTTCTGATGACCAAGCTGCAGGTGGTCGAGAAGACCGAGAAGGAGTACAAGGACCTGATTGTGGCGTTCCGTGACTTCGACGTGACCTTGAAGGACAGCATCAGGGGAGACGAGATTGCGGACCTGTGTTCCAGGGACTGGGGGATCTACACCACTTTCAACAAGAGCCTTGAATCCTTGCTGATGAAGACCGAAGACCTCGATGACGACGAGCGGGCAGTTGTGAGGTCGAGAATCCAGAAGCTGATCGAGATGATGGAAGCAGCGCCCAAGAGCTTCGGATGGAAGATGCGTGCGAGGATAGGAGAGAGGACCCGCTGGTATGACCTTCCCGACGCCGACGGGGATGCGATGCTTCAGTAGGCAGGGCTCCTAATCGTTCAGGAACTTATTGATGCCTGTCCCGAACATGAGCATCATCGACCAGAATCCGAGCAGAAGGACCGGGAGCGCGAAGCCGTCGTAGTCGCCGAAGAATGCTAGGGCGAAGGCAATGACCGTGGCGACGATGAAGTTCGACAGCCCCCAAAGGACGTTCGTCCAGGGGGCCGACCTCTGTCCGAACGGGCTCCTGAAGACCTTGCCTGCGGCGCCGAAGGAGAAGTGGGGGACTCCGTTGCCCAGGAGGAAACCCATTATGAAGTACCAGACAAGGAACAGGTCCAGGCCCAGTCACGCAGCGCCCGGGAGACTTGAAGCGGCTCTCTCCTTTCTGATGGCTTCCATGACCTTCATCGCTTCTTCGACGTGCTTGGCTGGGTCCATCTGCGAGTTGAAGACGTGCCTCACAACCCCTTTCGTGTCAATCACGTAGGTCACCCGCCCTGGAATGAGCCCCATGGTTGACGGGACGCCGTAGAGCTTCCGCACTCTCCCCCCCTCGTCGCTCAGAATTGTGAAAGGAAGGCCGCAATTCGCGGCGAAGTCTCGGTGCGACCCAACCGAGTCAGAACTCACACCGAGTACTTCAGCTCCCATGTCCCTGAAAGCTTCGTAGCGGTCCCTGAAGGCCTTCGCCTCGGTGGTGCACCCCGGAGTATTGTCTTTCGGGTAGAAGTAGAGGACGACCTCGGAACTCTCGAGCACCTTCCTGAGGTTCACCTCATCACCTGTCTGAGAACGCAGAGTGAAGTCAGGCGCTGGGTCTCCAACACGGACGCGGCTTGCCAAGGCTCCTCCTTAGGAGGACCCGTGCTAGTAAATCTTCCCCTCGACGGGCTATCGCAGACGATATAGTTAGGGATGTATTTTAAATAACTACCATGGTCGCGGGCTCTCATGCCAACGAAAAGACAGTCTTCCCTCGGGTCCGGTGGCGCTCCGGACATCGGTCATTTCCATTCCCACGTCGCCCCCAGGGGACTCCTCCACTTCTATGCCCTGTTGAGCATAGCCAGGAAACCGATGCGAGGGTATGATCTCATGAGAGAGGTCGAATTCAAGACAGAGGGGGCCTGGCGTCCAGGCCCCGGCGCCGTCTACCCCGTGCTCAGGAAGCTGGCGAGGGAGGGGTACATCGCGGCCCGAAAGAAAACAGCGGACGCCCCTGCACAGGTCCTCTATGAGATAACCCCGGCGGGGCGACGGAGCGTGACCGAAGCCAAGAGGGCGATGGGGTCGTCAAGCCAGCGCCTTCGGACCATGAGCTCGCTCTTTCTCGACCTAATGGAGCCAGACGACCTCGTCAGATTCGTCCTGAACTCCTTCGAGGTGCAGACAGGACTGGTGCGTGAAGTCGTCGAATCTGAGAAGGGCGGGCTGGGCGATGAAGACAGACTCTTCGTACTCCGCCAGTACAAGTTGAATCTCGAAAGAGAGCTCGGCAGGGCGACCCAGCTGATCGAGCAGATCGGCGCGAAGGGCCGGCCAAAGAAGGAGATGTCCGGAGGGGCATAGCAGGGAGGAGAGACTGTGAGTGTGACTTCCCTTGTCGCGGAACAACGAGCCGCCGGCGGCCAGCCAATGATCGTGGTTGAGAACCTAAGGAAGAGATTCGGGGCGGGGTAACGGTGCAGGGGAACATCCTCCTCGTATTCGGTCTGCTGCTGCTCGGCGTATTCAGCTTCGTCGGGCTGGGTATCGTGCTGACCTCGTTCACGAGCGACCAGCAGACTGCGACCATGCTGATGACCACGCTCATGTTCCCGATGATGTTCCTGAGCGGCGTGTTCTTCTCAATCCAGCAGATGCCGTGGTACATGCAGGACATCTCCAAGGTGCTCCCCTTGACCTACGCAACGGATGCGCTGAGGAAGGTGATGGTACTGGGAGCTTCGATACCCGACATAACATCGGAGCTGACTGTCATCGTAGCGTTCGGGGCCGTCATGACCGCGATCGCTGTCCCGGTGTTCCGCCGCGCCATGACGAGATAGCGGCCGGCGGCTAGCCCTTTCGGACCCGGATCACCGCCCCGCCTTCCCTCCCGACGGCGTAGTAGACCTTCGCGTCCGAAATGCGGAGCGACTTCCCCACCGAGGCCACCGCAGTCTGGGCGACCTGGTTGTCGTCATCTTCAATGACAACTAGCACGCGAGAACCCTTCTTCACATGGAGCCTCCCGGCCATCTCCGAGTTCACGAAGACCCCCGCATTCGCATCGTCAAAATCAAAGTCTATCTTCTTCCCTTCGTATTCCGTTGATCCGACGAACCCCTTCGCCGTGAGAGCCGAAACGTCGACCACGAAGACTAGCTCGGCCGCGCCGGCCGAAGCCACGCTAGTCTAGCTCCCCTTCGGGACCCTCGTCCTCGTTGAGCTCGACCGGTATCTCTTCTTCTACGATCTTCTCCCCGTGCTCGCCTGTCAGTTCTTCGACAGGGTACCAGTGGATGCGCCCGTCGAGTTTCTGCATCTCTACTTCACAGAATCCGATGAGCGTGCGCCCGGTCATCACACCGAGGTTGGCGCCGTTCCCAATGGCGACCTGCTGGACCGAGACGGACTCGTCGCCGAAGATGGCTTCCCGGCGTGCGTTGACGCGGACCCTGAGCCCCTTTGATGGTTTCAGCTCCATCGAGTAGGTGGACGGTCCGCCCGGATAATTAAAGCCTCAGGCTTTCGATGTCGCGAAGAATTTTCCTGGTTTCGGCTGCGAGGTCGTCGAGCTTGGTCGGCTCCCTGCGCTTTGCCGCGACCGACGCCGCGAGGAGCGCCACCCCGGGGACCGCAGTGACGGGGTCCGGGGTCCCGACAATCAGCGCGAAGCCGACCTTCTTCAGAGTGGAACTCGGGGAAGCCGGGTTGGAGAGGTTCTTCACCTGACGCGAGACAGACCCGGAGTCCACGCTCGATGCGACCTGGTCCTTGACCCCGTTCAGCCTGGTCAAGGAGTCGGCGACGGCGCGGACAAGCTTCTTGTCTTGCATTGACCGAACCAGTCTCCCGGCCATGTTCGTTAATGCAACTGGTCAAGATGCGTTGCCAGTTCGCTAAAATTAAAGCGAAGGCTCACCAGCGGGAGGGCGTGCCGAGGCTGCTCAGCGACCCGGAGATATCTACGCGATTGAGGCCCTTGAAGGGATGGAGGCACAAAGGGGCATTCATCGAGAAGACCTTCGAATTCACGACTTTCATGGAAGGCATAGCTTTCATCGGCAAGGTCGCCAGGGTGGCAGAGACGGAGGAGCACCATCCTGACATCCACGTCAGGTATACGGCGGTCACCCTCTCGGTGCAGACTCACTCGGAGGGAGGGGTAACGGAATGGGACCTGGAGCTCGCAGAAGCCATCGAGAAGATGCTGACAGGGCGTGCGAAGACCAAGGGTGGCAGGAAGGGTTAGACAGGCGAGCCGGGGCGGTACTGGGTCTGCCCGCTGGAAGCACGCAAGTCGCGTAATGCTAATATACCCCAATTGGTTGTATACCACCTAGTGAAGTAATGTGTCTGCAACCGCAATTCCAGCCGTAACTTCGTCCGGACAGCCCGTCCTGATTCTTAAGGAAGGGTCGAGCCAGAGCAGGGGCAAGGAGGCCCAGAGGAACAACATAGCCGCCGCGAAGCTGATCTCGGAGATCGTCAAGAGTTCCATCGGCCCGCGGGGCATGGACAAGATGTTGGTCGACTCTCTCGGCGACGTCACCATCACGAACGACGGGGCGACGATGCTGAAGGAGATCGACGTCCAGCACCCCGCAGCCAAGATGCTCGTCGAGGTGTCGAAGACTACCGACAACGAAGTGGGGGACGGGACCACCTCAGCCGTGGTACTCGCGGGCGCCCTTCTGGAGAAGGCAGAGGAGCTCCTCGACAAGGACGTTCATCCGACCGTGATCGTCGACGGCTACTCGAAGGCGTCGAGGAAGGCGATTGAGGCCCTTGAGGGCGTGGCGGAGACGGTGACCCCCGAAGACAAGGACTGGCTCAGGAAGGTCGCGAAGACCAGCATGCAGACGAAGCTCGTCTTCAAGGAGGCGGAGGAGTTGGCCAATCTGGTGGTTGATGCCAATCTGGCAATCGCTGAGAAGGAGGACAGCGGGTTCAGGGTCGACATCGACAACGTCAAAGTGGAGAAGAAGCCCGGAGGCTCTCTGAAGGACACCAAGCTGATCCAGGGGATCGTCCTGGACAAGGAGGTTGTGCATTCGGGGATGCCGAAGGTGACAGAGAAGGCGAAGATCGCCCTCGTCAGCGCCCCCTTCGAGATCGAGAAGACCGAATTCGACGCGAAACTCAACATCAACGACCCGTCCATGATGAAGAAGTTCCTGGACGAGGAGACGAAGATGCTGAAGGGGATGGTAGACAAGGTAGTGGAAGTGGGAGCCAACGTGGTCGTCTGCCAGAAGGGGATCGACGACATCGCCCAGCACTACATGGCCAAGGCAGGGATCCTGGCGGTCAGGAGGGCCAAGGAGTCCGACATGACCAAGCTGGCGAAGGCCACAGGTGCCCGGGTGGTCAACAACTTCGAAGACCTTTCGCCGTCGGACCTGGGGTATGCAGCCCACGTCGAGGAGAGGAAGGTCGAGGAGGACAAGTGGGTCTTCGTCGAAGGGTGCAAGAACCCCAAGGCCGTGACGATCCTGGTCAGGGGAGGGACCCAGAGGATCGTCGACGAGGCCGAGAGGGCCCTTCACGACGCTCTGATGGTGACCAAGGATGTCATCGAGAAGCCCGCCATCGTCGCAGGCGGAGGGGCCGCCGAAGCGGAGGCAGCCGCGCAGGTGCTGAAGTGGGCCGACAAGCTCTCTGGGAGGGAACAGCTGGCCGCCCAGAAGTTCGCCGAGGCTCTGGAGTCGATCCCCATCGCGCTGGCCCTCAACGCCGGCATGGACCCCATAGACGCTCAGGTGGAGTTACGGGCGAAGCATGCCACGGAGAACGGGAAGTGGTTCGGCATCGAGGCCGCCGACGGCAAGGTCAAGGACATGTTCCAGCGCCAGGTCTTCGAGCCCCTGGCCGTGAAGGTCCAGATTATCAGGTCGGCCACCGAGGCTGCATCGATGATCCTGAGAATCGATGACGTCATCGCCGCGGGCAAGTCGAAGGCGCCTGCAGGTCCGCCAGGGGGGGCAGGAGGGCCCGGCGGGATGGGCGGCGAGGGCGGCGGCGAGTTCGACTAGACAGGGTAGGGAGCACTGACGTCCGCGTCTCGTCTTGTCCCAGCGTGAGCTGGGCAGGACCTCATCGGGGCCGGTCGGGCCCTCGCGGATTCGTCGATGGAACAGGCTGACGGAGGCCCGGGCCCCCGCCGACACCCCTGGCCAGCAGGTCTGAGAGGCCCCTTCAATCATTAAATATGATGCAGGCGGTTTCGGAGAGGATGCAGACAGAGGAGACGCACGCGACAGCAGAGAAGATTCTACAGGTGGCGTCGGGGATGTTCGCCGAAAAGGGATTCGCAAACGTCTCTGTGAGAGACATCTGCAAGGAGACAGGAACAACTGCGCCCGTCATTTACTACTACTTCGGGAGCAAGAAGGGGCTCTTCGACGCAGTGGCACGCAAAAGGATAACGATGACGGACTTCATACAGAAGCTGTCATCGGTCTCCAAGACCAAGGACCCCAAGAAGGGGCTCGAGAACTTCATCTCGGCCTATCTGTCTTCCTTCCCGGAGCACACCTTCGACATAGGTCTCTATATGAGAGACTCCGCGACTCTGGACAAGCACAGCGCCCAGATGGTGTTCGAAGACCTCGAGAAGACAAAGGAGGTCGCCGTGGGGCTGATCGCAAACGCCATGACGAAGGGAGTCTTCAGGAAGTCAGACCCTGCCCTGGCCGCGGATTGCCTGCTCGGCATGCTCAACCGAGACATCTTCGAGCGGATTCACTTCGCGAGGGGCTCTGACAAAGAAGCCTATCGGCGGTTTGTGACAGAGTTCTTCTTCAGGGCGATGGCGTAGCCGTCACAGGCCGACGACTATCTTCTCTGGGACTATCTCTATCGAGACCCGCGGGTCCTTCCAGTAGCGCTCCTTCGCCGCCTTTCTCCCTGCCTCTTCCCCGGTGTACCTGACGGCCAGGGTCTCAATGTCCTTCTTGGCGTCGCGCTCCTCGGCTATCCTGGCCCTGCCTTCGACCATGACATAGGGATACCCGTCGTCGACCAAGAAGGAGACCCTGGGGTCCCGTCTGATGTTGTGATACTTTACCCGGCCCGTCGTCGTGTTGACGAACAGTCTGCCGCTCTCGAGCATATACCAGATGGGGGTGACGTGCGGAGAGCCATCCTTCCGGACGGTGGCCAGCTTCCCGAAGTGCTTTCCCTTGAGGAACTCTTCGGCCTTCGGAGTGAACTTGGGCATGGCCACTGGGCTCCCCTCCCCTACTTCAACTTCGCTGCGTGCTCTTTCAGCATCCGCATGTAGATGCTCATGGGAGGGAACCCGATGCTGCAGAGATAGGTCGAGAACTTGACCCTCTTCTTTGGGTCTTTGATCTTCTTCTCGATTGCTCTGATCTTCTGCCCGCAGACAGCGTATGAAGTCGCGTACCCGGGGAATATCCCCTCGTGGGCAGGGAAGAGCTGGAAATAGACGCTGCTCCTCGGGATTCCCGTGCGCCCGTGGGCCCAGTCGACGAACTCGATGAGACCCTGCTTGCCAGTGTTGATGCGGACGTCCCCGACCACGCGGAGGAACCTGATTATCCGCATCCGCATGATCATGAATTCGAGTTCGAGGTTGAACTCCTTCAGCCCGCCGTGCTTCTCCAGCAGCCTGACGTAGTCCTTCTCGGTCCTGGTCAGCCTCTTCTTGGTCTCTAGCCCCTTCGAGACTTCGAGGAACTCGATCTCCCTGTTGAACGAGAGCCCCTCGGTGATCGGCGCTCCTGTCGGGAGGCTGCCCAGGAGCTGGACCGGTGACAGCTTCCTGACGAACTGCATGGCGCTGTTAGAGTGGTGTAGGCAGTGCCCGTACTCCTCGTGGACCAGGAGGCCAAGAAGCGCGGCCACCGACTTGTCAGGGTCCCTCTTTGGGTCCGTGGTCTGGAAGAAGTACTGGAACGGCTTCTTCGTGAAAGTGTCGAAGAACTGCGCGGCCCCCGTGGGGATGGTCCCTGTGAGGTAGGACGGCGTCTCGATTAGCGTGGTCCTGTATCTCGGGTTCACCCCGCTCACGTCCTCGTTGACCAGCCTCTGGACTACCCGTCTGATGCCCAGGGTTATGCCGACCAGCTTCTTGGGGTCTATGTTGTCTTTCTCGTTGATCTTCTTTTCGACCTCCTCGGGGGTAGGGGTGCACCCGAACTTCCTGGCGAGCTTCTCCGTCGCCTTCTTGAACCTCGGGAGCTCATCGTCGATCCAGCCGATGGCCCTCTCCTCAAGCTGCTCAGGGGTCTCGGAATAGTCGAACCCCTTCGAGAGCGCCCTGAGATAGAACCCCTGCCTCCTGAGGTCGAACCCCCTCTCCGCGAATATCCTCTCGGCGTTGGGGAACTCCCCTTTCCCCCAGCCATCTAGCTCGAACAGCTTCACGTAGTCCGAGACCTGCACCTTGAGGGCGTCGGCTGCGTCTTTGACCTCCTGGCTCTTCGTCTGGGCCTTCACCGTGTCGAGGATCTCGAGGACCCCGTCCAGCCTGTAGAGGGTGAGCGCCTTGACCGGTACCGGGATCTCCCTCCCTTCATACCTTGCTCTGGACGCCTGGATACCCTTGCCCGCATACTCGAAGAGCGACATCATGTGCCGGTCATTTACCCCCTCCTTGGCAAGGAGCGCGAACACGGTGCCCACGATGTCGTCCAGGACGGGTTGGGGCTCGTCGAAGAGCAGGGCGGTCTCCAGGCTGTCGAGGACCTTTCGCTGAAGCTCGGTCCGGGCGTTGACCCTCAGGTTCCTGACCCTCGAGAGCGCGGCTTCGACGTTCTCCTTTGACGCGATGAAGAGCATCCCAGCGTACTCGTTGAAACCCATCAGGTAGGCGCCCGAGGGGTTGATTTCCTTCACAAGGTCCATGACCTGAGTATCGAAAGGGTCTGTCTGCATACCCTACTGCGTCTCAGGGCCTGTTATTATCTAGTTCGAGACGTCCAGGGGTTTGAACTTGTCGACGGTCTCGGCAAGCTCCTTTCCAAGGCGTTTCTGCCAGGCGGAGAACCTTTCTGGAGACCGGGGGTAGTCGAGGTTTATCGCCACCAGGGCCGCGCTCTTCTTGACCGTGTACCTCAGCCCCCTGGCAAGGGAGAGCTGCCTCAGGACCCGGAGCCACATCGACGGGTTCATGAAGCGCGCCTGGTTGAACTCCGGGTGCTTGCGCTCCGTTATGGCGTTGACGTCCTCCTCGGACAGGAAGTGCTTCATGCCGTAGTTAATCTGGTCGTTGGTCACGGTCTGCAGGTACCGCCTGAGGACCTCGAAGCTCGCCATGGGGTAGCCGTGGGTGTTCATGTACTCCACGTTGTACTTCCAGAGTTGGGCCTCGCCTGTGTCACCTGCCTCGAGGGCTTCGGCCACGACCTCGCCGAGGATGGTGCCTCCGTAGATCGAAGGGCTGATGCCGCCCGCGTCGATCGGGCGGGGCATCCAGGCCGCGTCCCCCACAACGGCGAAGCCGTTGGCCACCATGCAGTCGTTGTGCCTCCTGACCGGGACCTGCCAGTTCCCCTTGGTGTTCCCGGAGTTGGCGTCGTCTGAGGGCTGGGAGTAGCCCTTGATCACCGGGTTGTCTGCCAGGTACTTGTCGATCAGGCTCTGCAGGTTGTCGTTGAGCCCGAACCGCCTGTTCCTTCTTGCGAGCCCCGAATGCGAGACCCCCAGGCCGATGTTGACCTTCTTCTTCCCCTTGGGGAAGACCCAGGCGTACCCCGCCGGGGCGATGAACTGGTCAAGGTGGATGATGCAGTAGTCGGGCGAGAAGAACTCGGGCTGGTCCCCGGAAGGCTCGAAGTCGAGGATGTACCTCCCCGTCCCGACGACGTCGTCGGGGTCAATCTCCTTCTCGATCTTGGACGGAATCGGCATGAATCTGCGGAGCGTGGAAGACGAGCCCGTCGCATCGATGACCATCCTTGCGGCCACGCTGAACGCCGAGCCGTCCGACCTTCTGCCTGTGACCCCGGTGATCCGGCCGTCTTCGGAGAGGAGCCGCTCTGCCGTCGCGCCGTACATGAACTCGGTCCCGTACTTCTTCGCGTCGGCGACCTGCCTTCTCGGCAGGACTTTCCTGTTGAAGAGGTACCCTTCCCCCTCGAACAGGACCTTGGTCTTCCTATCAGGCGAATAGACGTAGACCCCCTTGACAGGGTGCTCCAGCTCCGGGGCGCCGTACCTGATCCCTATGTGGTCTGCCAGATAGTCGAGCGACCGCTTGCTGGTAGCGTCCCCGCAGGTCCATCCGTTGTTGGTCTTCCTCCCCGGCTCGCTTTCCCTGTTTCTGTCCACCACCAGGACGCGGGCCCTTCCTTTGGAGTTGAAGCCGATCGAGGCGGCCGTGATGAGGCCTGCCATCCCTCCCCCTGCTATCACCACGTCGTAGTCCTGCTTGGCGGACATTAAGTGCGAAGACTACGAAAATACTATATAAGAGCTTTGCTGTCCGATGCCCGTGAACCGGAGCGACATCATAGAGCAGCTCATTGACTTCGGGCTCACGAGCTACGAAGCAAAGTCGTATGTAGCTCTTGCAGGGCTGGGCCCGTCGGAGCCAAAGAAGGTCGCCGAAGACGCGCGGATTCCCTACCCCAGTGCCTACACCGCGCTGAAGGCTCTTCAGGCAAAGGGGTGGACGGACAAGGTCGTCCAGAAGCCCATCACGTATCGCGCCAAGAGGCCTGCAGACGTCAAGGCCATGATTACGTCGAACCTGGACGACACTTTCAAGGAACTCCAGAGGATGTACAGGACGGAGCCGGCAGGAGAGGCAGAGCTCGTCTACACCATCCGCGGGAGCGACAAGGTGCTAACCAAGGTCTACGAGCTGCTAAGAAGCGCGAAGGACACCCTGATAATCGTCGCTCCCCCCATGGGGCTCCAGGACGCGAAGATCATGCAGCTCCTTTCGGAGGCAACCGGCAGAGGAGTGGCAGCGAGGGCGATGTGTGACGAGGAGGCCCAGGGGTTCCTCCCGCCGGGGGTCGAAATCAGGACCGGGAACCAGGTCGCCTTCGACTTGCTCGTCGACGACAAGGTCGCGCTCATCGGGCTCCCTGACCATTCGGCCTGTGGCTGGATCGAAAGCCCAGCCGTCGCGGGCCACTTCAAGCAGTTCCTTGAGTTGCTCTGGAACACGTCGTCCCCAACCTAGCCGTCGCCGGCGGGCCGCGCCTCCTTCCTATGTCCGAAGGTGAACCTCGGGGTGAGTATCCTTTCAGAGTTGAACGGCTTCGTGGCGGTGTGGAGGGTCTCGACGACCCAGACTGCGAGATTGACCATGCCGACGGGCGCGTGGGTGAAGTCTCCGAGCATCTCAGTAGTGGCAGAGACCGCGACGTAGGAGAACGGGGAGGGCCGGGACCGCCCTTATGGAGCAGGACAGTCCTCTGTTTCGAGAACCTCGACGCGCAGGATACAGTAAGAAGGGCCGCCCGGCTGCCGCCGAGCTGCCTCAGGTTGCCTATTCGCTGCTGAAGATGGACTGCTCAGCCGTGTTGGGGACTTCGGGGAGGTTCTCCGCCATGCGCTTCTCTGCGATGGCCGATGCCTCAGCCAGGATCCTGTTGGCCTCCTCGCTGTTCTCGGCCTGGTAGAAGGTCGTGCCGGTTATCTGGCCGACGTCCGCCATGATCGAGTTGAGCTGGGCTCCTATCTCTCCGAGGGTTCCCTGGGCGTCGGGCATGGCCTCGCCGAGGGTGACGCGCACGTTCTTGATCACCCCGATCGCCGGGGCGATGGTCGCAGCGAAGTCTCCGATTTCGGTGACCGTCTGCAGCCTCGTGGTGATCTGCTCCAGTGCGATCTTGGACTGGGTGACGATCTTCTCCATCTTGCGGACTTCGGCGAGCTCGTTGGAGTACGCCTTGCTTGATTCCTGGTCGTGTGCTTGGACTGATGTCACTGCCTTCTTGAAGATGGAGCTTTCGCGCTGCTTCAGCCGGTTCATCGCCTGGTCCAGGCGGCTGATCTCCCCGGTCAGCTGCTGGGTCGCCTTCTGGATCTGAGGGCGCATAGGCTTGGGGCCGCGCACCGTGTCGCGGACCTGCTTCCCGAACGGCTCCTTCTCCTGTGTCTTCCATCCCTTCTCGAACTTGCTGCTGCTCATCGTGAATTCCTGGGTTACGACGGCGGCGGCAGACATGACTGACTATAGCAAGAACGGTTGACTGTGTGCTTAAGGAAATAGACCTGTCGGGGTCGGAAAAAGGCGGAGAGAGCTCCTACTCGAACTTGTAGCGCTTGGCGAGTTTGACGATGAGGAATATGGCGAAGACGACAATCAGGAAGGTGAGCAGGGTTCCCAAGAACAGGCCTGTGAGGAACGGCCCTGCAGTGATGCACTGCCAGGCCGGCACAGGGGTCGCACCTGGGGAGCAGGCTTTGAGCGGAGCGCCTCCAGTGGCTATGGTTATGATGGGCATTATCAAGTCGTTGACCAGAGCCTGCACCAGCTGGCCCAGGTAGAGACCCAGAATGAAGGCCACAGCGAGGCCGAGGACTTTGTAGTTCTGAAGGAAAGCCTTGAACTCGGCCGCAAGGCCCTTGGGTGCCGGTGGAGCAGGGGGCGCAGGCTTCGGCGTCAGGAGCTCTCTGATCTTCTTCAGTTCGTCGAGTATCTCCGCGTTGGAAGACACGGCTCGCCCCTCGGGGTTGCGGTCTTAAGAGTTCGTCACCAGGTCCGACCTAGGACGTTAAGTGCACCAGTCATCTTCCTAACCGTTGGCCGAAGAGCTCGACTGGCCGCCGAGGAAAGAGGACCTTGAGCGACTCTGTCTTGTGAAGAAGCTGTCGGCGGCGAAGATTGCGAAGGTCTACGGATTGAAGTACAGGAGCCCGAAGGTGGCCGAATCGACGATCCTGTACCACCTGAGGAGGAACCGGACCCAGCGTAGAGAGAGCGGAGCACCTCAGGAAGGTAACAGGGAAGATGGTGGACGAGTGGGTCGCGAGATACCAGGCTGGGGACTCGCTCAGAGAGATTGCTGGAGAGGATGTGGACCCTTTCACTGTCTGGAGTCACTTGAAAGCCCGAGGCGTTGTCTTAAGAGATAAGACAGAGGCGCAGATTCAGGCTGTAACCAAGCACAAACGGACCCCTTTCAGCGGCAATAATCTAGAACGCGCATACTTGCTAGGCCTGGGATTCGGTGATCTTAACGCGCTCAATCACGGCAGGGCCGTTCGCGTTCGGGTCAGCACCACGCACCCCGAGATGGCGGCGCTCTTTCACAGCCTCTTTTCACGTTACGGATCTATATCTTGGTACCCAAGAGAGGCCAGACTTGCTGCCTACGAGTGGACCCTTGAATGCGACCTTGATTCCACTTTCGGATTCATGATCGAAAGACTGGTGCCATTTGAACTCGAAAGACTCTCCCCCGCCGAATTTGTGGCCTTTCTTGCCGGACTTGCGGACGCAGAGGGCTCCACTCTGCTTCATCTGAAACTTTATGGTTCCCACTTTGAGTTCGCGATTACAAACACCGAAGCCGAGCTCTTGGCTCAAGTTACGAGAAGGCCAGAGTGGTTGGGTTACAGTCCTTGCACGGAGAAGAAACGCCAAGATGACTATCGATTGGGGTATTACAAGCGGGGAGAAATCAATGTCCGCCGATTGACCAACCAGGCGGAGGTCTGCAGGCTTCTCGCCATTCTCCCGCTGCGACATGGCGAGAAGGTGGCAAAGACCCGACTTGTTTCTCGTCTGGTTTGCGCGGACAGCCATGGCGTGGGGAAAGGCGAGAGTGAAGACTGGAGACTGTTGACTTCAGGGACCAAGGAGACTGTTCACTCTTTTGTCAAACTCGCAGGAGTGGAGTTGGGAAGGGGGACAAAGAAGCTTCGAGCAGAGCAAATGAACAGCCTGGTGTTAAAGATTAATGCTGACTGTGAACGGACTTATCACCGATCTGACTCCACCGGCCAATAATTCAAACTCCAATAGATGATGGGGATATCCGCCACGTGGACGTTGCGGATGAGATGGGGGAGCACCCTCAGGTTCTTCGCGGAGGGGGTCCCGATCTTCAGCCTGTATGGCCTCGGTGATCCGTCGCTCACTATGTGATACGACATCTCCCCGCGGGCGGCCTCGGTGCGCGAGTAGACCTCGCCTGCAGGAACGCGGGGCTGCGGGCCGAGCTTCAGCCTCACGGGGCCGGGCGGGAGCTTCTTCAGGGCCTGCCTGATGATCTTGACCGCCTCCCTCATGTCGAGCAGCGCCACATATGCCCTGGCCCAGGAGTCCCCCTGCGTAAGGACCGGGGTCTTGAACTCGAAGTCCTGGTAGGAGCTGTACGGCTCGTCCTTCCTGACGTCGAGGGAGAGCCCCGAGGCCCTGGCCACGGTCCCGGTCGCGCCGTAGGCTATGGCGTCGTCCCTGGTGAGGACCCCCACCCTGTCGGAGCGCTGGTGGACCATGGGGTTGTCGAAGAAGATCTTCTCGTACTCGTCCATGCGCTTGTCGAACCAGTCGCAGGTCTTCAGCCCCTTATCGATGGCGAACTCCGGGGTGTCGTTCCGCACCCCCCCTGGGACGATGTAGGCGAAGGTGACCCTGGCGCCGCCGATCCGCTCGGCCAGGTCGATCCAGATGTCGCGGTCCCCCATCCCCCAGGTGATCATGGTGGTGTGGCCCAGGAAGAGCCCCTGGATGGCGAGGAAGTACATGTGGGAGATAATGCGGTTGACCTCTGACATGACCACGCGGAGATACTGGGCGCGCGGGGGGATCTTGTTGCTCATCAGCTCGTCGACCCCCAGGGCGTAGGGGAACAGGATGTTCGAACTGTCAAGTATCACCGGCCGCTCCAGGTGGGGGACGTTCTGAGTGTAGTTCCTGTACTCCCCCATCTTCTCCTCCCCCCGGTGGACGTAGCCTGCGTCGGGGTCGGACCTCACCACGTAGTCCCCGTCGAGCCAGAGCCTGATCCGGAAGTGCCCGGCTCCGGGGTGCTGGGGGCCGAAGGAGACAGACATTATCCTGTCCTCGTCGGGTGAGTACTCTGATTCTAGGGTCATGTCATCTACCTGGGGAGACGTAGTCCTTACGCAGCGGCGGCAGGTCGTTCCAGTCCTCTGGGAGGTAGAGGTGGGCCTGGCTCGGGTGCCCCTGGAAGTTGATTCCGAACATCTCGTGGGTCTCCCTCTCCATGTACTCCGCCCCCTTCCAGACCTCGATCAGCGTGGGGACGACCGGGCTGTCCCTGGCGACCCTCTCTGCGACCGCGATGACGAAGTCCTCCTGGCCGGGCCTGGTCGACCCGACGAAATAGACCACCTCCAGCTCGTTCTTTGCTATCCAGTCCACGCCGCTCACCGTGCTGATGTGGTCGAAGCCGAGGGTGTCGCGGACGAAGAGCCCTACCTCCTTGATCCTCGGCGGGGCCGTCGTCACCTTGAGGCGGCGCTCCTTCATCCAGTCCACATTCACGTCGGGGTACTTCGCAGTCACCTTGGAGGCGAAGTCCTTCGCCCTTACCGGCTCTGGCTTCGGCGGCTGTGGAGAGGGCGCCGGGGCCGCGGGCCTGGGAGGGGGTGGCGGCGCAGAAGCTGGCCTCGGAGCCTGTGGAGGCGCAGGAGCGGGCGTCTCGCTCATCCAGGCTGTCACCGGCCGCTGAGCGACGGAGCCCTACGGATCTTTTCTTGGAGCAGGACCAACCCCTGGAGGAAGGCCTCCGCCCTCGGAGGGCAGCCAGGGACGTAGACGTCCACAGGGATGATGTCGTCTATCCCCCTGAGGACGTTGTAGGAGTCGAAATACAGTCCGCCGGTTATGGCGCAGTTGTGGACCAGCTGGCCGTTGGCGAAGTAGTTGTGATGCGTCTCGACCTCGATGTCGTAGACCCGTTCCCTGCCACGGGGGATTATCGAAGTGACCCTCTGGAGGGCGATGCCCGCGTGGTTGGTCTTGAAGAGGGACTTGCCGTCGAAGGAACGGGTGTCCTTCTTCACTCTGCTCAGGTAGTCGGCTCTGTGCAGTGGGAGCTTCGCCACCACCTCAGCAGGGAAGGACACTATGTACTCCTTCGACTTCAGATGCCTTCCCTCGAGGACATTTTCCTTTTCATTCTCAAAGACCCCTCCGACATGGATTCCGCGGAGGTGACAAAGCTCGACGACGTCTCGCACTAGGTCGTAGCTAGCGGAGCTGAGCTGGGCGAGTCCCTGTTCTTCTACGTGGCCGTCAGATTCTACGAGGCCTGCGAGGAAGCTGTAGATGGAGGAAATCGGCAAGATGTAAACCCAAGATGGGACCCGCTTTGTGTGGACGTCACCGTGGAGGAGGAGCGATTGTTCGAACATTCCAGAGATCGCCTTTGACTGGACTTCGACCTGACGACTTGCCCAAGCTTCAGTCGCAAAGAGCTCTCCCACTGCCTGGATGAGGCGCGGTTTCGACGGGTCGTCCTTCATGAGAGAGACCCCTACCCGTGAGCCCGCATTCCAGCCATCCCCGAGATATAGACCGACGAGCCACGGAAGGTCATCATCCACGAAGTGAGGTATCTTGACCTTATTCCTGAGCATACCTGGGTACGAATAGTCGAGTCGGCGCGGAATGCCACCGAGGGGTTCTCCAAAGGTGGTCAGCAAATCGCCCTCCCTCACCTGATCGAGACGCTTCCAGACCAAGTCCAGCCCCAGTTGCGCCGGCGGGTGCTGTCTCCAGTAGGAGAGAATCCTCGCACTCTCTCCGATCAACGGAGCAATCTCCCGCAGGGTGAACCCTTCTTCGACCATGCCCAGCATCGACTCGTATGCGACCCACTTCCTCGATAGCGTCTGCTCATAGACTGCGAATGGGTGGTCCTCCGTGGCTACTGCCTCGTACGAACCGGCTCGAAGCCTCCAGACGTCTCTTGTTCCTTGAGCTTTGTTCGCGACTACCTGGCCGCTGACAACCCTCTTTTCCTGTTCGTCGTAGGACAGCACGAGCTCACCTGCGCTGACATTGTCGATTCTTCTGACACCTGAGGCGGTGTAGACCAGTGTATCACCCCGAAGGCAAGCGCCCATGGCGATTACCCACTTGGGCTCAGCCATCTGGTCGTAGACCATCTTGAGCCTCGGAGCCAACTTCCGGGTCACGGTCCCCATGACGATTATGAGGTCGCATGCGCGCAGGGAGCCGAACGCCTCGAGGGTGCCGAACCTCTCCATGTCGAACCGTGCACCTGCCGCTGCTCCCACCTCGACGGAACAGTTGTGGACCGTGGCGTTCGACGCGAGATAGGTGTTGTCACCTGTTTCGAGGTTCCTGACCTCTCCGGAATATGGCACCCTGGAAATCTTTCGAATCGGGACGATGATGCTGTCGTCGTTGACTCGGAAGTCTGAGATCTTCCTCCTCGAAGTCAACAGCCATAGGGAGTAGGCATCCCTCGTCTTGACCGTCCTCCCCTCGGTCCGAGCTGTGCCGGCGCGGGCCTCCTTCCTGATGCGCGCGAAGTGACCAAGTCTTGCATAGGCCAGCTGCAGCTGCAACGCGAGAGTCTTCGAGGTTGTGCTTGCCCGGTCGAATATCGGTCCCCTTCTGTCGATAGCCACGTTTCCGTCTCCCTTGAGGTATCCACTTAGGAACGATTCAAGCAGTTCGTCTTTCTGGTGGTAGAGGATGAAGTCTGGAATCTTCTTGCTTTCAGCGAGGTTACCGCACCATTCTCGCAGGGCCCTCGCCAATATGCTAGACGAGAACCTGACCCAGACGCCTGTCCTCCTCTTTTTGACAGCTGGGTGATAGCCGAGCGAACGCGCGAGCGTCGAGACCTTGCCGGCAAGGTCCTGCTCGTCAAGGCCAAACGAGAAATACACGTCGTGGTTCTTGGTGGTCCACCCTTCGGCGGTATAGACCCCCAGGAGCCACGCGGTCTCCGTGGTGAGGGGGAACTCCAGAGGTGGACTCCCGCCGCGGTCCCTGACGATGTTTAAACCTCGGCTGGTCGCATACCTTCCCAGAGGGACTGTTGAGAGGCTGACCGATCCTTTGATCCGCGGTATGAGGAGGCAGTCGTGGACCCCGGTGGGATGCAGGCAGCGCCCGTTCTGTCTCGTAGGCGGCGCGTGAGCAAGCTGCCCCGCCTGCTTCCAGACCAGGCTCGTTCCATACGCTCCCTTTCCGCTCTCCAGCCTTCGCTGGACCGTCAGGATTGGGTGCTCGGGGGTTACCAGGAATGGGAGCATCCCCCTCCCTCTCACCTCGATCAGTTCGCCCTCGAAGTTCCGCGAGAATGTTTGCTTGACCTGCACCAGCCCGCTGGCTCCCGTAGTGAAATCGCCAATGCCATAGTCCGAGATTGGCTTGTTGTCGCCAAGAAGGAGTGTGTCGGGAGGGACGCAGCAGGCCGTTTCAAGGTGGACCGGCCAGAGGGAGTAGAGCCTCCCCCAGTTGGCCAGATAACGCATCGGGTCCCCGACGGCGTACTGCAGGACGTCGTCGATCTTCCCCACGAGCGCCTGGAAGGCGCCGGTCTTCTGCTGGGGGGCCGTCACCATAGCTCCCGCCTCCCGGCCAGGACCAGTGCGAAGGCCATGGGGATGAAGAGCATCCCGATGAAGATCGTAACCACCCAGTCGGACGAAAGGCCCAGGGCCATGGGCTTGTAGGCCGAAGCCCAGGCGTAGAGGAACATCCCCAGGACGTCGAAGACGATGAACATCAGGAGATAGGCGTAGTACTGCATCATGAAATGCATCTTGCCGGCCCCCTGGGGCACCTGCCCCGTCTCGAAGGGGAGGGACTTTATCGGATTGGGGTGCTTCGGCCCGAAGAGGACGGGGATTATCATGACGGGGACTGTGAAGACTACGCCCACGAGGGCCATAAGGAAGACCATCCCCATGTCGCCTGTGAGGGCCATCGAGAATTTGCGACCGTCTCACGCTATTTAAGATTGGCGAAGCTCAGACGAGGTGTCAGTCGACTCCGTGGACGTCCTCGGCCTCTTCCTTGATGAAGGACTGCAGGAGCTTGGTCTCCCGGAAGAAGTCGCGGATGGATATGACCCCGAACAGCGTTCCGTCGTCGTTCTCGACCACTAGGTGACGGATCCCGTTGTCCATCATCAGGCGGACAGCCTTGGACGGGGGGTCGGAGCGTCTGACGCTGACGAGCTTCTTCGTCGAGACGCTGTCCAGCTGGCCTGTCAGGGCGGTCCCCTTTGCCACTGCCCGGACTATGTCCCGCTCTGAGATCACCGCCTGGGCCTTCACCGGGCTGACCGTGGAGGCCACCACCAGGAGCCCCACCTTCTCCCGGGCGAAGACTTCTGCGGCCTGGCGAATGGTGGCGCTAGGGCTGATGGTCACCGGAGGCCGCTTCACGAGAGCCTCGACCCTCAACGAGCGGCCCCTGCGGCGGACCGCCTCTCGATGGGGACGTACGAGGTGAGCTGGTGGCCGACATAATCGGCGACGGGCCTGATTATGCGGTTGTCCGAGTACTGCTCGAGGACGTGGGCAAGCCAGCCTGGGGTACGTCCCACTGCGAAGACGGGAGTGAACAGGTAACTCGGGATGCCGATGTGGTTCAGGGCCAGCCCTGAATAGAGGTCCACGTTGGGGTAGAGGTTCTTCTCCTCGCGGAGGATCGCTTCGGTCCTCTCGATTATTTCGAGGTTGGCTTTCTCCCGCTCCGTCTGGACGAAGTGCTCCGCCATGTTCTTGAGGATTCTCGCCCTGGGGTCGACGGTCTTGTAGACCCGGTGCCCGAAGCCGTTGATCTTCGTCTTCGAAGCGAGCTTGGCATGTATGTAGGAGTCGACCCTCGCCGGGCTCCCGATCTCATTGGTCATCTCGACCACCTTCTCGTTGGCGCCCCCGTGGAGCGGGCCCTTCAGCGCTCCGACCGCCCCGGTTATTGCCGAATAGATGTCGGAGAGGGTCGAAGCGACGACGCGCGCGGTGAAAGTGGACGCGTTGAACTCGTGGTCTGCGTGCAGGATCAGGAAGACGTCCATGAGCCTCGTGTCCTCCTCGGTCGGGACCTCCCCGGTGATCATGTACAGGAAGTTGGCGGCGAAGCTCAGGTCGTCGCGCGGGATCAGGATCTCCTGGTCGTGCTTGTGCCTGTGGATGGCGGCCACCAGGGTGCCGATCTTCGACGCGATGGACATCGCCTTCTCCTGCTGCGTGTACATCGGGTCGTCGAAGATCCCTAGGGCCGCGACCCCCACCCTGAGGGCGTCCATGGTGTCGCAGTTGCGGGGGAGGGTGGAGAGGATCGACACGACTTCGCGGGGGATGGGGCGCTTCGAGGCCATCTCCTCGCTGAAGTGGCGCAGCCCGTTCACCGTGGGGAGCTCGCCGTTCCAGAGGAGGTAGGTGGTCTCCTCCCAGGTGGAGTGGGCTGCAAGCTCGCCTATGTCGTACCCCCGATACAGGAGCCTCCCTTCGTGACCGTCAATATAGCAGATGGAGCTCTTGCCTGCGACCACGTCTTCGAGCCCCTTGGCCTGGGTGGTGAGGCGCTGGACTATCAGGTCCATGGTCTCTCCGTACCTGCCGAGGGCGGCAAGCTTGGCTTGGTTTTCCTTCGAAATCTTGATTGTCGTGAAATCCACTTCTGGTTTTTGTGGCATTGGCATATTGAATTATTTTCATTATAATGGTGATATTTCAATGCTTCCGTAGGACCGGTCCTCCAGCAGATCGTCTATTTTCATTGATGAGAATTGCGTATCGAGCTTAACTCCCCTCGGGGCACTGAATACAGCATGGCACAAACAGGAGTGATTGTTAAGAAGCCCGGGCAGCCATCGGGGGGCATGCCAAGCGAAACTCTGACCGTCAGAGACGACCGCACTGGGAAGGAGTACAAGATCTCGATCCAGGACGGCACCATCAGGGCCATGGATCTGCGGCAGATCAAGGTCTCTGACAAGGACTTCGGGTTGATGACCTACGACCCCGCCTTCCAGAACACGGCGTCGTGCAAGAGCAAGGTGACGTACATCGACGGCGACGCGGGCATCCTGAGGTATCGGGGATACCCCATCGAGGAGCTGGCAGAGAAGAAGAACTACCTGGAGGTCGCCTACCTCGTGCTTTACGGCGAGCTCCCGTCCAGGTCGCAGTATGAAGAGTGGGTCCAGAACATCACCTATCACACCATGGTCCACGAGAACATCAAGAAGTTCATGGACGGGTTCCATCATGACGCGCACCCCATGGGGATGCTGGTGGGTACCCTGGGCGCCCTCTCGACGTTCTATCCGGACGCGAAGAGTATCTTCGACGAGGGTTCCAGGAACCTGCAGATCTACAGGCTCATCGCGAAGATCCCGACCCTGGCGGCCTTCGCCTACAGGCACTCGCGGGGGATGCCGTACGTGTATCCGAGCAACGACCTGAGCTACCCTGCGAACTTCCTTTCGATGATGTACACCCCGTCCTCGACCACGAAGTACGAGCCGGACGAGGCCCTCACCCATGCCCTCGACGTCCTCTTCATACTCCATGCCGACCACGAACAGAACTGCAGCGCCAACGCCATGCGAAGCATCGGGAGCTCGCACGCAGACCCCTACTCAGCGGCCGCAGGAGCTGCAGCTGCCCTATACGGCCCGCTGCACGGCGGAGCCAACGAGGAGGTAATCAGGATGCTCGCGGAGATCGGCTCAGTGGAGAAGATACCTGAAGTCATCGCGCAGGTCAAGGATGGGAAGAGGCTCCTGATGGGGTTCGGGCACCGGGTCTACAAGAACTACGACCCCCGCGCCAGGATCATAAAGAGAGTCGCGGAGGAGGTCTTCAGCATCACCGGACGGAACCGGCTCCTGGACATCGCCCTGGAGCTGGAGAAGGTGGCCCTGTCGGACGACTACTTCATCAAGAGGAAGCTCTACCCGAACGTCGACTTCTACTCCGGCATCATCTACCAGGCCATGAAGTTCCCGAGCGACCTGTTCCCCGTGCTCTTCGCCATACCGAGGATGTCAGGATGGCTGGCGCAGTGGCAGGAGGGCCTCCTCGACCAGGAGCAGAAGATCGCGCGGCCGAGGCAGATTTACCTTGGGTACCCCGAGCGGCACGTCCCATAGCCGAGACTAAGACGGTGAGGAGAACCGGACCGGACGGCGGGCCCCCAGGGGAGCCCATGGTCGGCCGCCCGGACGCCAGGTCACGGCTTTTCGATAGGTAGAAAAGCGTCCAGAGCGGCGCCCTTCATGAAGGTTTGTCTTTCATGCGCCTCGCGGTCGTCGGTACCGGCGTTGCTGGCGCCTACCTCCTCAACCGGCTCCCCCCTAACGTCGAAGCGGAAGCCTTCGAGGCGAAGACGGAGAAGAACTGGTATACAGTGTGCGCCTGGGGGACAAGCGAGCCTTTCATCACGGACCTGGTGAAGCAGGCAGGGTTCAACTTCGGAGACTACGTCCTCCACAGGGGGAAGAAGATGACCGTGGACCTCGGGGACGAGGAGCTGAGCATACCCCTCGTGGGGCTGGTGACCTACGACAAGCACAGGCTCACCGAGGACATGCTGAAAGGGAAGAAGGTCCACTGGGGGGCGCAGATCAAAGGGGCAAACGGGAACCTTTCGGGGTTCGACACCGTCGTAGACGCGACCGGGCTGCACAGGTCGCTCCTCCCTAAGGTCGAGGACGACCTTCTGATCCCTTCGCTCGAGTACCAGGTGAAATCGAAGGACCTCCCCTACGATGACTTCGTGATCAGGCCCTATCCTGGGATCACGGGATACTGGTGGTACTTCCCCCTGGGGGACGGGATGGCACATGTGGGGGCGGGGGACCTAAGGGGAAGGTACAGATACGAGCTGGACGAGTTCGTCAAAAAGTACAGGTGCGAAGTTGTGAAGAAGATAGGGAGGCCGGTCCGGGTGACCCCGCCCAAGTTCATGGAGCCGTTCTACGACGGTAAGGTCGTCGGGGTGGGGGAGTCCATAGGGACCGTGTACCCGATGCTGGGCGAGGGGATTATCCCGAGCATGCAGTGCGTCAACCTCTTCGTGGACCATTTCGGGGACAGGGAGGGGTACAGGAAGGCCGTGCTGGACCAGTACGCCATCTACGCCAAGGTCTACGATTTCATCAAGGCGAAGGTCGAGGACAGGTTCAACCTGGCGAGGATGCTCCCTACGCTGCTCTCGGTCTACTGGTACATGAGGAGCAACACGAGGCGCTATGGCCTGAGGACGGAGCTCTCCACGTTCTACAAGATCGTGACGAGGCTGTAGATGAGCTCAGAAGAGCTCCGCACCCATTCCGCGGTTCATGTAATCAAGGGCGCAGTACAGAAGGTCCTGGGGGCGAAATGGACCGCGTCGGTCTACGTGTCGGGAAGCCACGGGAGACTGACGGTGCAGTTCGACCGGAAGCCCACCGACGAGGAGATGGCGAGGATAGAGCGGGAGGCGAACCTGAAGATCGCAGAGGGGGCAGAGGTGCTGGAGTTCGAGATGGAGAAGCAGGAAGCGGAAGGGCACTTCGGGGACGCGATCTACGACCTGTTCCCTCTTCCCGGCGGGGTGACGATACTGAAGATAGTCAGGATACCGGACTGGAACATCAACTGCTGCAACCAGGGCCACGTCGACAGCACAGCGGAGGTCGGCGGGGTGAGGCTTGGGAGGCCGAGGTTCAGGCACGCGAAGAGGGAGCTCGAAATCGAGTTCGACCTCGCCGAGTGAAAGCGGAACAGGTAATATGCCAGTTCATTTCGGGTCGCGGCCTGTGGGCCCGTAGCGCAGATCAATGATGGAGCGAAATACGGATAGCGCGGCAGCCTCCTATGCTCACGCGAAGTGAGCTGTAGGTCGTGCGTTCAAATCGCACCGGGCCCGCTTCTCGCAATCACGCTGTCCGCTCTTGGTGACCGGGCGCATCCCAGGGGGGAACTCGGACAACTATCCCTTGCTGCAATAGCGGGTTTGACTAATGTTTTGGTTCAGCGCCACCGCCGGGTAGTAGGTCCCGTTGATCAGGACAGCCCCGTCCCCGAACAGGCAGAAGGAAATCGAGCCCATGGGCAACGTCCCATTGTTGTTCGGCTGCTGGAACCGCATCGAGATCGTCTCGGTCACCGTGGGGGTCGCACCTAGGGTGACGACCGGGGCGAAGTAGACGAAACCGCCGAGGACCATGGCTAGGACGGCGAGCGCCGAGAGCTTCTTGGCATTCCTCAGCATGGCCGAGTCGAGGGAGGGGTTGGAGCACGCCTTGCAGTCCCCGCACAGGCACCCTGGCTTGCAGACGCTGCACGAACAGGTGGCCGAAAGCTCCTGGAAGACCTTCACCCGGTTCCCCTTCCCTCCTTGGCAGATTTTGGGTCTAATCTATGCTTTTTGGAAGTTTCATCCATGCGGTCAAGATTTCTTCTCTTCGTCAGGGGCCCGGCCCGCCATGAAGGGGTGCCGCTGCCCTATCTTAAATCCGGGCCGATGCGGACGGGGACAGTTGGCGGCGGCTCAGTCACGGGGAGCACCAGAAGGTTCCCTCCGGAAGGAGATCACCGTCCGCCACGCCGTCGCCATCTACGTGAGTTCCGTTCTTGGAGCCGGCATACTCGTGATTCCAGGCCTGGCGGCGAAGGCCGCAGGGGCCGGGTCGCTCCTGGCATGGGGGTTCCTCGCAGTCGCCAGCTATCCGTTCGCCTATACATTCTCCAGCCTTTCCGCCCGCAGGCCCGAATCGGGAGGGATCTACTCGTTCGCCAAGGAGGCATTCGGCCCCGGGGCGAGCACGATGACGGCCTGGCTCTTCGTTGCGTGGGTCGTACTTGGGGCGCCTGCGATCACTCTGGCGGCTGGGTCATATCTAGCCTACGCCTTCCCCATCTCGGGGCCAGGCATCTTCCTGGTGGCGCTGGCGATCCTCGCGCTCGCCTATGGGGTCAACCTGCGGGGGGTAAGGCTGAGCGGGAGGGTACAGGTCGTCGCGGTGGCCGTGATGGTCGGTATCCTAACCCTGGGGGTCGTGGCCTCCGCCCCCTCGGTGAAGCCAGCCAACTTCGCTCCGCTTCTCCCCAACGGAATCGCGTCGGTCGGGGTCGCTTCGGCGCTTGTGGTCTGGTCGTTCCTGGGATACGAGAACGTCTCGAACATAGCCGAGGAGTTCAAGGACCCGAAGAAGGACTTTGGGAGAAGCGTCACCATCAGCGTGGTCCTGATCGGGGTGCTCTACATGGCCGTGGCGGCCACCGTCGTCGGCACCGACGCCTTCACCGCCGGGGGAGGGGTCACCCCGTTCGCGGTGATGATGTCGAACGTCTTCGGGACCTACGGCGGGGCTGTCGTCTCGGCCCTCACGGTCGTCATAATCTTCTCGACCGTGAACGCCTACACGGCGGGGATGGGGAGGGTGGTCTATGCCGCGGCCCTCGACGGCAACCTCCCGCGGGTCCTCGGCAGAGTGGACCCGAGGACGGGGGTCCCCCGGGGGGCGTTGGTCGCGCTGTTCCTCCTGGTTGTGGCCGCCCTTGTCGTCTACTACGTCGCCAACGTGGACGTGCAGACCGCCTTCCTGGCCACCAGCGGGGCTGCGGTCCTGACCTACGTGGTCGGCTCTGCTTCCGGCGTAAAGCTGTTGAAGGGAGGAAGGGTCCGGACCGCCCTTCCTTGGGGGTCCCTGATCGTATCGATCGTCATACTGCCCTTCATCGGCACCCTTCTTGCCGCCAGCGTCCCCGTGGCCGTCCTGGGCTTCCTCTATGGCAGGTTCCAGAGCAAGCGGACCGACAGCCCTACGCAGTCATAGGAACTTCTTCTCGTCGACGACGGACTGGAGACAGCCGACGAAGTCGTCGTCGTCGTTGAGCATGTCACACCTCTCCAGCCGGGCACCCTTCCCCGCGGCCCATTCTCTGCATTCTATGTCGATGTCGTAGAGAATCTCGAGGTGGTCCGCGACGAACCCTATCGGGGCGATCAGGAAGCTCCTGGAGCCCCCGTCGAATTGAGTCTGCAGGTGTGCGAGTATGTCAGGCCCGAGCCACGGGTCCCGGGTGTGTCCCGCACTCTGGAAAGCGAAGCTCCACTCGGTCTTCCCGAGGGCGGACGCCACCGACTCACAGGTCTCGATGAGCTGGTACCTATACGGGTCCCCGCCGGCGAGGATTCGCTCAGGCAGGCTGTGGGCGGAGAAGACGAGGGAATATCCTCGAGGGAGCTTCTGCCCGGCGCGCCTGATCCTGGACGCCCACGCTTCGACAAGTTTGGGACTCAGGTGCCAGGAGCTGACCGAGTCGAGCCTCATTTTCCTCGGGAGGGATGCGTTCGCCATTTCAACGGCGAGCATGTAGGTTCCGACGCTCATCTTGGAGTAGTGGGGAGCGAGGGCGATGGAGAGCAGTTCGTCGACCCCGTCGCCTGCGGCCTGCTTCACGACGTCTGCGATGAAGGGTTCGGAGTGCTTCATTGCAGAATAGACCAGCGTTCCCGACCCCCGGTCTGACAGACTCCGCTGGAGCTTCGCCCGCAGGTTCTCTGTTATCCGGATCAGCGGGGACGTCCCCCCGATTGCCTCGTATCTTCTGCGGAGGTTTTCGATTTCGTCCTGGGTGGGCTTCTGGCCCCCTCGTATGTTCGTGTAGTACTCCTCCACCCCCTCAAGGGAGCGAGGCGTCCCATAGGTCATCAGCAGGACCCCCTTCATCCGTTCGTCCTCCTCGTCCGGCTGTGGACCATCTTCACTATCTGACGGAGGTTCTCCGGATCGGTGCCTCGGAGGACGCCATGGCCGAGGCCGAATATGTGGCCCCGTCTGCCCTCGGCCCCATCCAGGACGCTGTTGACCTGGTCTGTCATTTCTCTCCCTCCTGCCAGGGCCGCAACGGGGTCCAAGTTCCCCTGGACAGCCGTCTCCCCGCTGCATCTTCGCCATACGTCTTGGATCGGCACCCTCCAGTCTACGCTTAGCACCTCGGGCCCTGTGCCGTGGAATTCCTCCACGAGGGCCGAAGAATCGGCGCAGAAGTGTATCTTCGGGACCGAGCCTATCGAACTGAAGACCTCTCGTGTAAAGGGGTAGACGAATTGGTGGTAGTCGCGGGGCGAAAGGCATCCGACCCAGCTGTCGAAGAGCTGGACGGCAGACACCCCGTGCCTGACTTGCATCGAGAGGTAATCCCGAATCATCTCGGTCAGGCTCTTCATCAGAGCCTCCCAGGTGTCCGGGCTCGAATACATCAGGGACTTCGTCTTCGAGAGTTCCCTGCTGGGGCCCCCCTCAATCATATAGGATGCGAGGGTGAACGGCGCTCCCGAAAATCCGATTAAAGGGGTCTCTCCGTCGAGCTTCTGGATGGCCCGGTCTATGGCAGAGTACACATACGGGAGGTCGAGCTTCGGGTCCAACCTGCGAAGGGCGGCGACATCGTCTGCGGTTCGGATGGGGTTTGATATCACCGGCCCCACGTCCTCTTCGATCTTGAGCTTCACCCCCATTGGTTCGAGGGGGAGCATGATGTCCGCGAAGATGATGCCTGCGTCCGCCCCGATGGCGCGGACAGCGTCGACCACCGCTTCGGAGGAGAGCTCCGGGTCCTTGGCGACATCCAAGACGTTCCTCGCCCCCTTGATCCGTCTGTAGCTGGGCAGGTACCTCCCCGCCTGCCTCATGAACCAGACAGGGGTGTATTCGGTCTCTCGCCTGAGGCACGCACGGACGAACTGCGAGTCGGCTCCCCTCACGAGCACGCCTCCCTTGAGGTCCGGACGGGACCGTCAATTCGCCCCATCAGCGCCCCCTTGGTCTCAGAAGACGGTTCCTTAGAATCTTGCACCCTCATGGTTAGTGACTACCCCAGGAGCGACAGCATCGTCGCGGGGTCGACGCGCCTGCAGGTGAAGATTGGGGTCTCGAGCTGGGTGTACATGCTCGCCTCTGAGCTTCTGAGGTCTTCGACCAGCGCGAGGAACTCGGAGGGGTCGTCGCCCTCGAACGCGAGCACGAACTCCTGATCGTCGAGACCAAAAGAGTATCCCGTGTTTATCCTGATGGAGGGATACGTGTGGCCCACCTTGAAATGCTCGGCCATGATTCGTTGCCGCTCTGTGAACGGAAGCCTGTACCACTCGCGCTTCTTCACGAAGGGGTAGACGAAGATGAACTTGCTGGTGGAGCCGCCCCGCGTCGTCCCTTCCTGTCCTGCGTGCCTGTGAGACCCCAGATATTTCGACCTCCTCGTCATGGCGAGATAGGAATACGGAATCTCCAAGTACCTCCCCAGCTTCGTAGAGAGGAGGCCGGCGACCAGGGACTGGAACGGCTCTACGGCTGGGGAGTCTGCCAGGATCATGAAGTCGGTGTCCCCCCTTAGCCCGACGAGAGAGAAGAAGGAGAGCACCGCGGGAGGCGAGTCACCCAGTACCTGCAGGAACTCCCTTTTGGACTCCTCCTTGGCCTCCCGCTCCAGAGACCTCCACTCGCGGGCCACCTTGAAGAACGTGTACTTCAGATAGCCCTTCTCGAGCTCGACAGGGTCGGGGATCCTCTGCTCCTGCTCTTCCATCAGGGCCCCTCCCTCAGCTTCACAGCCAAGTCCGCGAACGTCATGCTAGCACCCGTTCTCCAGGTCGACGCAAGGAGCTCCAAGACCTCGTCTGTCTCCGGCGCGAGTCTTTTCCCCATGGTTCCTACATTCAGGGTCCGCACTATCACTTCCCTTCGTTGAAGATGGACTCGAGCAGACGCAGCCGCTCTCCTTGGTCCTCTTCGCTCCTGACATCCTTGATGAAGGAAACGTGAGGGGACAGAAGCTTGCCGGTGAGCCGTCTGCTGAGAGACTCGACCACAGTCCTATCGTGCTCCGAAAGGCCGGGGAGCTTCCTAAGAGCCGCAAGGGTCTCTTCTTCTCTAATCCTATCGGCCCACCTGTAGATGTTGCCGAGAGTCGGCGTGAGCCTGCTCGCCGTGAGCCAAGAATCGAACCTTCGAGCTTCAGTCCGGACCAGCATCTCGGCGGCCTCGTCCCCGTGAGGCCCCTTCGAGTGGGCCCACTCCGCCACCGCGTCAAGGTCGAAGAGCCGGACATTCTGTGAGGCCTTGATCCCCGGATCGACGTTCCTCGGGAAGCCCAAGTCCAGAATCACGGTCTTCTTCCTGCTCGGCAGGTCCTTCTTGGCAAGGACGTAGCCTCGCCGCCTCGTAGCGGCTATTATCAGGTCGCACCTGGCTACGGTTTCGCGAAGCCTCTTTCGGGATATCCTTACTGCGTTGGGGAATCTTGTCTCGACCCCCCGCCTCGATGATAGCAGGTAGACGGTAGACCCCTTCAGCTTCAGAGCAGCGAGCTTCGCCGTCTCCCCTGACCCTATGAGCAGCACCTTGGACGGCCGGCGTCCCAGGGCAGCCAGGGCGCGCCTCAGCGCGAAGACGCTCACCGACCTATTCGCCGGTGACACGTGGTACGATTCGCGTACCCTCTTCCCCGAGCTGTAGGCGGCGTCGAAGAGAGACGACAGAATCGACTTCGCATGCCCCCTTGCCCGCGCGGTCTTTCCAGCGTCCCTCACCTGCTCGAGAATCTGTTCCTCCCCGAGGACCGGCGAGTCCAGGCCCGCAGCCACCCTGAAGACGTGCTCCAGGGCGTCGGTGCCCGTCTTCACGTAGAAACTGCCTTGGAGCGCACCACTACCGTCGAGCATGGTCAGGACGCGCCTGGCCACATCGGCGGGGCTGCTACAAGCGAGGTAGACCTCCAGCCTGTTGCACGTTTCAAGGACAGCGCTCTCGAAGACCTGCCCGCTCCCAACCTGGTCTCCAGGTTCGGGGATCTTGGACAGACGGGTCGCCACAAGCTCCCTGACCTCGATGCGGGCTGTCCTGAAGGAGGTGCCGACCAGGACCACCGACTGCATCTGCGCTCTCTCCCTCCTGACGGCCTGCTCCCGGCCGAGGGTCCCTTCCGCAACCAACTAGGATTTCGTAACCGTTGATGGCGCATTATATTTAACGTTTGATAAGCACGGGGGCCTAACACCTTAGGTTATGCGATGCGCTTCACTATCGCTCCAGGATTCGGTGCCCTTCGCCCATCTCGATGGTTATGCGGTTTCCCAGTCGGTCCGCCTTCCTCAGCTCAAGTGGTTCGGGTTCAAGCTCGGCGGGGGACCGGCACCCCCGCGACCTGTGTTCGCTTCTTGCGAACTCCGGGTTTGTCTCGCCTGCTAGTACCCTGCCGGGATTCCGTCGCCCCGGACGTCGCATACCGCCTTGCGGTAGTTGTCAGATATTTCGACCGCCTGGCAGACGCCTGTCCTCCCAGGCATGGGGAGGCTCTGGACGTCGAAGGTGTCCCCCTCGGGGAGCTCATACCCCTGCTCCACGAGCAGCGTTCGTCCTCCTCCCCAGAGAAACCTCGGGTGGGCAACGTTCTGTTCGGTAGGCATCTGATAGTCGACGGAGTTCGTCACGAAGAGGGCGTGCTGCGTCGGACGGAAGTCGGCCCCACTTGCCCCGATCGCGAGATAGGGGCGGCCGTCCTTCTCGAGGATCAGCGACGAGAGGGTGTGGAGGGGCCGCTTCCGAGGTCCCACCTTGTTCGGTCCGGCCATGCTGAACCCTGCCCCTCTGTCGTTGATCGCGATGCCGCATTCAGGCACGAAGATTCTTGAGCCAAAGTGCTGGAACAGGCTCTGAATCCCCGACACGACGTTTCCCTCCCCGTCGGCGATGGCGAACGAGGTGGTGTCCCCGGACCTCACCGTGCCCGGGGTGGGAGGGGCCAGGCTCCCAACGTCCAGGAAGGACTCGAGGTCGATGCGACTGAACCGCGGGTCCCCGAGCATCTCATCCCTGCGGGCGTAGGCGGGGAGGACCGCGGTCATCGTCCGCTCTATCCTTTCCTTCGAAAGCGGACCGGTCCCTGAGAGGGTGCCCTCGGAGAGCTGTTTCAGGATCAGCAGGCTGGTGGCCCCCATGCTGTTCGGAGGCACCTCGTAGACGGTGGTGCCGCGGTAGTCGAGAGTGAGCGGGCTCACCCATTCCGCCCTGAAGTCACGGAAGTCAGCGACATCGCAGGGGACTCCGAGGGAGTCGAGCGCGGCCGATATCTTCTCTGCGGGCCACCCCGAGTAGAATCCGTCGGCGCCAGCCTCTGCGATGTCGGAGATTAACCTCCCGAGGGCTTCCTGCCTGATCCATTCGCCCGGAGATGGGGGCTTTCCTCCTGGTGCGAAGACCTTCTTCGCATCTGCCGGGAGGGAAGAGTAGGCGGCCGCGACCGACCTGCAGAGCGCCTCTCCCGCCGGGAACCCCTTTGAAGCCAGCCCTATCGGAGCGGCCAAGAGGTCCCTGAACTCCAGGCTCCCCAGCTTCCTGTGCATCTCCCAGACCCCGGCGGGGTACCCTGGTACCATGCAGGTGAGAGGCCCGAACTGAGGAATCTTCCCGCCCCCCTTCGACATGACAAGGTCGAGCGTGAGCCCGGAAGGCGACCACCCGCTGCCGTTCAGGCAGTGGACCTTCCCGGTTTTCGCCTCGTAGAACATCCCGAAGAAGTCGCCGCCGACTCCGCCGGCCGGGTGGAAGGCAACAGCCAGGGAGAAGCTGGTGGCCACCGCGGCGTCGAAGGCGTTGCCTCCGTTCCGGAGGACGTCGTAGCCAGCCAGCGAAGCCAGAGGCTGCTCGCTGGCGACAGCAGCGCGCTCACCAATCAGGGTCTTGCTGAGCGTCAACCTGTTCCTGCTCCTGACCTCAAAGGTGACCGCCTGGAGAGCGTGAAGGAGTATATCGAGCTTTTCCTGCCCAGAGGTCCGACCCGCGAGAACCCGACCCCTTCGAAGAGCCCGGGGGTCCCGGCCCAGAGGAAGGTCGCATTGGACTCGCCGCCGACGGGGTAGGCCTCGATGGTCTTCACCTTCAGCTTCCTCATCGCCCTCACTGTCTCGCGGACGGCGAGCTTCGCGAGCCCCAACCTGCGGTGCCCTGGAGCGATGAACAAGCACGTAGTCCTCCAAGGATCCACCGCCGTCGGCGCATATCCTCTCTTCCTGTCGATCCGGCCCAGCTCTTCCCTGGGGCCGAATTGGCACCAGCCGACGGGCTCGCCACCGCAGTAGACAAGGGCTCCATGCGCCTTCCCCGCTCTGACGAGCGTTCGTTTCGCGTCTCTGTTCGCCTCATAGGCCTTGGAGTCGAAGCTCCCGGAGCTGTGGAAGAACATGCACCAGCACCCGCCCCAGACGCCCCCGTTCGATGCGAAGAGCCTCTCGAAGTCGGGCCAGGTCTTGGCCGAGAGCTGGGAAGCGGTGACTCGGCCGTGGGTGTGCTCTGTCCTGCCGCGCCTCACGGAGTACCTTGCCTCGGGAATCTATTTATAGAACGAACCGACGTATACAACCACAAGGAGATATCCGTTGAGCCAGTCCGAGCTTGATTCGGTGTTGGGGACAGTCGACAACCCCATCCGTCGCAGGATTATCGCGAGGATAAGCGAGGAGCCGAACTACCAGCTTCAGCTGTCGAAGGAGCTCGACATCAGCCAGCAGCTCGTCGCCAAGCACCTGGTCACCATGGAGGACGCGGGGCTGGTGAGCACGGTGAGTCAGGACAGCCCGCGGGGGCCGCAGAGGAAGGAGTACCTCCTGAAGAAGAGCGTCTCTGTCACCCTTGACCTCGCACCGAACCTCTTCAGGGCGAGGATCTTCTCCTTTGGTGCGCTCCCCGGCGTCCGCGAGACCGACGAGCACGCCCAGGTGATGACCCAGATCAGCGAGGTGCTCAAGTATCCCGATGCAGCCTCGAGGATACGGCCTCTGACCAAGGTGGTGGCCGAAGTCGACAAGAAGCTCAAGGAGATGGAGGAGGAGCGGGCGGTCTTGCTCTACCTGAGGGGCCTAGCTCTTAGGGAGGCAGCCAGGGTGTCGACCTCGCTGCCGAGCGCCGACAGACGGAGGGTCCTAAGGTACCTCATGAGAGAGGAAGGGGACGGCGTCTCCACCATCTGCTCTTCGCTGGGCCTTCAGAGAGAGGTTGTCGGAGATATTCTCGAAGAGATAGAGAAAGAGCTCGCTGGTTCCGACTAAAAAGGGAAAGAGGAGCGGGAGCTCCTCTACAGTCCTATGTTCGGGAAGGTCGCCTGCGGAACGCCTAGCTGGCCCTGGAGGGTCTTGATGCGGGTCGCGTATTCCTTCATCCGGGCGTTGTCGCCCTGGACCTTCGCGATCCGGTACCCCTTCCACGCCTTGCGGAGGGCGCCCCAGACTTGTCCCTTTTGATATTCTGGCATTCTGTTTCTGCCTCTGTTGTTTCAGGGGCCCGGACGGTATTTTGCGAGTGGAGTCTATTCAAGTTGAGCCGTTGGTTCACGGATGATACCCGTGGTAAGGGCTAGACCAACGACCTGAGGAGGAGCCAGATGTTGCTCGGGTGCTCGGATATGCGCCTCTTCGAGTAGGCGTACCAGCTGTCACCGTAGGGGAGGTACTCCGAGACCTTGTACCCGGACTTCACCAGGTCGGTCTTCAGCTCGTCCCTGATCCCCTTCAGAAGCTCGAAGCGGAATTCGACGTGCTTCGAATCGGCGAGGGCCCTGGCTTTGTTGACCAGAGTCGAATCGTGGGTGCCTATGGCGAAACCATCTCCTCGTTCAAAGAGCGCCCCCATGAGTTTCGCGAAGTTGTCGCGCACCTCGTCCCTCGTCGGAAAGACGAAGTCGCGGCCCTCTTTGTACGCCCCCTTCACCAGCCTGACCTTGCCGCCGGCGTCAAGGATGGACTTCAGGTCCGACTCGCTCCTCCGCGTGTAGGCCTGGAGGGCCACTCCTGCTGCGGGGTGCTTCTCGTGCAGGGCGATGTAGGTCCGGACCGTGGCCTCGGTGAAGGCCGAGCCCTCCATGTCGATCCAGAGCGGCTGTCGGAGGCGGTCTGCGTTGGAGGCGATGTTCTCCAGCCGGGACCGTAAGCCCTCGTCGTCGGCGCCGAGTCCGAGCTGGGTGAGTTTGACCGAGACGAAGCCGCTTATTCCCCCTTCGGAAAGGGACTGCTGCAGCCTGAGATATTCCGCGGAGTGGGCGTCGGCCGTGGCCTTGTCCTTGATGTCTTCGCCGAGGAAATTCACAATGGCGCCTACCCCCCTCGAGTTCGCCTTCTTCGCGTCTTCTATCGCAGACTGCATGTCGACCCCGGCAATCCACCGCTTCGCGAGCGGGAGGACGACCCTCTCCTTGAGCCCCAAGGCGAGCCATCCGCTGAGGGGACTACATTTAACGATGGCTCCTAACGCCTGAGGCGGCCATGAGTCAGGACGCCGTCTATGCGCGCAGAGCGAAGAAACTGAGGAGAGGGCTCGAAGATCAAGGTCTGAGGGGGGTGATGGTGGTCCCGGGGCCCAACATGAGATATTTCACCGGGGTGAACTCACTGATGCTCGAGAGGCCATTCATCCTCATGGTCCCGGTCGAAGGGGAACCGCATCTCGTCGCGCCCGCGCTCGAGGCTGGGCCCTATCACGGATGCCCGCTCCCGATGAGCATCCACTCCTGGACCGACTCCGAAGGGTCGGCAGGAGCGGTGGCCGAAGCGGTCCAGGGGGTAGAGATGGAGGGGAGGTGGGGGGTGGAGGGGAAGGTCCCGTTCCAGTTCCTGGACAGGGTGCTGAAGCGGGCATCGCCCAAACTCACTGACGCGGAGCCTGTGCTGCAGGGACTGCGAGAGGTCAAAGACGACGCGGAGATTGGCCTGCTGGAGAAGTCCGCCAAGATCCTCAGCAGGTCATTCAGAGAATTCCCTGGGCTGATCAGGGAAGGGATGACCGAGCTCGACCTGGCCAAGGCAGCCACGGATGCCATCTACGCGAACGGCGCCACCAAGGTGGACGACATGCTGGTCCAGTCGGGGCCGAGGGCCGCTGACCCGCATGGGCTCCCGACCTCGAGGAAGATTGTGAGAGGGGAGGGCATAATCATTGACGTGGGGTCGGTCTATGAAGGGTACTACGCCGACATCACCCGGACGTTCTGCTTGGGGTCGGCCCCGGACGTGGAAAGGGTGTACGAAAGGGTCCTCCAGGCCGAGACCACGGGGATCGACAGCGCGGCCGTCGGGGTGCCGGTCGGAGGCGTTGACGGGGCAGCGAGGGGAGTGCTGAGGAAGGCAGGCATGGGCAGGTACTTCATCCACAGGACAGGGCATGGACTCGGGCTCGAGGTCCACGAGGCCCCGTACATCGTTGAGGGGGGGAAGGAAAAGCTGCGCCCGAGCATGTGCTTCACGGTGGAGCCGGGAGTCTACATCAGAGGGAAGCTGGGGGTCAGGATAGAGGACGACGTCCTCATGGGCAGGAGGAGAGGAAGGGCACTGACGGACACCCCCAAGGACTTTGGCTGGTGGAAGTAGCTACTTCGACTTCGAAAACTGGGACACCATGGTGTTGGTGTCTTGGACGTGCTTGATCTTGGAAATCTTGTCCAGGACCAGCTTGTAGACCTTCTCGTCGCTGGGGACGACGATCTCCTTCTGCGAGCTGACCACGGCTATTACGTCCCAGTCGCCGGGGATTATGTGAGCCTCCCTGACGTCCGGGATCTTCATCAGGTCATCGACGACCTCCTCTTCGTGGCCAGGAGCCACTTTCACCAGGACGAACGCCTTCTGATAGACCGGCAAGTGAATCAGGGCGCCGAGATTTGTGTTTAAAAAACTCTCCCGCCAAAACCGCCGTCGATGAGGAACTCCGAAGTCGCAGAGCTCCTGGACAGGCTCGGAGACCTGGTCGAGGCCAATGGCGAGGACAGGTTCAAGGTCATTGCCTACCACAGGGCGGCCACAAGCGTCAGGAACCTGGACGAGGATGTCGAGCAGCTCTGGAGGGAGAAGAGGCTCGAAGACATCAAGTATGTCGGGGAGGGGATCGGCAGGAAGATCAACGAGTACCTCAGCACCGGCAAGCTCCAGCTCCTCGAGAGGCTGAAGGCGAAAACCCCCGCCGGGGTCCCCCTCCTCACGAAGGTCCAGGGAATCGGGCCCCGGACGGCCTACCGTCTTTCTCGCGACCTGGGCATAACCAGCGTCGAGGAGCTCGGCAAGGCGCTCGCCGAAGGGAGGCTGGACTCGGAGTTCGGGCCGACGGTGAGGGAGTCGTTCCGCCTTGGAATAGAGAAGCTCCACAGATTCGAGAAACGCATGCTGCTCCCTGAAGCCGAGGGGACGTTCCAGAAGCTGGCTTCCTACTTCGGCGCCCTCGGGATCAGTGTCGGCATGGCCGGGAGCCTGAGGAGGGGGAAGAGCACGGTGGGGGACCTGGACCTCCTTGCCACCGACCCCAGGGTGGTGGACGCGGTCAAAGGGTGCCCCGGAGTCGCCCAGGTGCTGGAGAGCGGACCGAAGAGGACCAGCGTGAGGCTGGAAGAAGGGGTGCAGGTGGATGTGAGGGTGTTCGCAGAGGATGAATATGGCGCGGCCCTGGTCTACTTCACCGGGTCGAAGGACCACAACATCGCCCTCAGGAACCTTGCGATAGAAGAGGGGTGGAAGCTCAACGAATACGGGCTCTTCGACAGGGCGGGCGCAAGGCTTGCAGGGAGGACCGAGGAGGAGGTGTACCGGAAGCTCGGGATGGCGTACATCCCTCCCGAGCTGAGGGAGAACAAGGGAGAGATCGAAGCCGCCCGGAGGGGGAAGCTCCCCGACCTGGTGAAGCTCGACGACATCAAAGGGGACCTGCAGATGCACACCATCTGGAGCGACGGCTCCGCGGACCTGGAGGAGATGGCGACAGCCGCCAAGGAAAGGGGGTACCGGTACATCGCGGTGACCGACCATTCGGTCTCGGTCAGGGTGGCCAACGGGCTCACCGAAGAGAGGTTCAGGAGGCAGTGGAAGGAAGTCGAAAGGCTGAACGACGAGCTATCTCCTTTCCGCATTCTGAAAGGGGTAGAACTCGAGATCAAGAGCGACGGGTCGCTGGACTTCGGCAAGTTTTTGGACGAGTTCGACCTGGTGGGGGCCTCGCTTCACCAGAACTTCAAGCAGGACGCGCAGAAGCTGACCGAGAGAGCGGTGAAGGCGCTCTCGCACCCTTCAGTCGATTTCCTCTGCCACCCGACTAACAGGCTCATCGGGAGGAGGGAGGGGAATCCGGTCGACCTCGCAAAGATAATCCGGACTGCGAAGGACAACGGCAAGATGCTGGAGATCGACGGGGAGCCGCGGAGGCTCGACCTCGACGAAGTCTGGGCGAAGAGGGCGATGGAGGAAGGGGTCCCCATCGTCATAGACTCAGACGCCCACTCCGTGGGGGAGTTGGACAACGAAGGCTACGGGATCGTCATGGCGAGAAGAGGGTGGCTGGAGGCGAAACATGTCGCTAACACGAAGAGCCTCAAGGCCCTGCTCAACTCCGTCGGCTGAGCCCCTCCAAGGTTAATATCGCAACCTGACGGCGCGTCATTCGCGGGGGTTGCTGAGCTAGGCCAAAAACGCCAGCAGCGTTGGAGGCGGGGGACTTAAGGCGACAACTCCGAGAGATCCCCTCCCTTAGGGGTTCGTGGGTTCGAATCCCACCCCCCGCATCCATAAAGCATCGGCAGAGTATCAGCGCTTGAACCATGCGTTAGTTACAAGGGCTGCCAGAGAGCGTGGGCGAGGCATCTGAGGGGCGTCGCTGACTCGTTCGGCGAACCTTTCTCGAAGCTACCTTGCCTGCAAGCCCCCAAACAACGACGACCAAGCCGATGGATACCATTGCAAGTCCGGTCAGCTATCCGTTCCACCAACTAACGCAGACGGGGCCAAGACCTCCGCAGGTGTACAACTGAAATTGTATCGCTCCCGCAATGGTGATTACGACTCCGACAATGATTCTTGAGGCTAGTTGGCTGAACAAGACTGCGATTGTCAGGATCACGAGTCCCGAACCTATCATTGCAGGTATGAGTGATAGCGCAGTGACGCCCCCTGCTCCCAAGTACCAATCTGCTCCCGCACTGAACAGGAAGGAACCGACCAACGCCAAAACGACCACGAGAAGTTGGCGCAGTGCGCTCATTGACCATAGAAGGCTGAAGGGCGCTCTTGACCATTAACGATTTGTCCGCCATCGGCCGCGGTCATGAGTTTCATGCATGCTGATGAATGGAAGCCCGGCCTGCTCCCTGCAAAGCAGGTTGGGGACCTTCAGTCGTCAGCACCTATACTATTCAGAGCTTCATTTACGTCATTTAGCGCGACAATCTCATCGCTGAAGGTCTCGGGACTTCGGCGCAGGCACGAAGATGAACGTGGGGCTACCTCCGGGTTCAGGGGATGCAGAGTTCTTCGAAGCCTTCAACAGGATCGAGGAGTTCGTCAGAAAGGCCAAGCCCGCGATAATCTTCTTCCAGTGCGGAGCCGACGGTCTCGCAGGAGATCCCATAACGGACCTCCGGTACTCCTCGACTGTGCATGCCTACGCCGCCATGAGGCTGCACAGGCTGGCCCACGAGCTGTGCGGCGGGAGGATTCTCGCCATGGGGGGAGGCGGCTACAACCCAGACAACGTCTCGGTCGCGTGGTCGTCGGTGGTCAGGGAGCTGTCTGGGGCCGGTGCGGACGCTGTCGCTCGGGACCGGCTTGCATGATGGGCTGGGGAGAAAGCAGAGGAGCGTCGGGAAAAAACGGAGGAGGGATGTCAGAACGGCAGAATCTTTCTGCCGTAGTGGGCTTCTACTTCGATCCCTGTTGCCACGTACCACGCAACCAGACCGTCGAGGAAGACTTCACAGCCCGTCACCGTAGTGAGGGTCGAGTCCGCTGCCGCGCTCGTCGCCGAGACCGCATCTAGCAGGAGATAGGCGATGAAGAGCAGCAGGAAGACGGCGAAGATACCCGGGCCGTGCTTTATCGAGTTGATGAGGAAGGTGAAGGTGAAGTGAGCCCACACGAACCAGAAGACAAGCATGTCGTTCCCGGATACCCCGCCCACAACGAAGAGCATTAGAAACAGGGCGATCCAGAAGGAACCGTAGCCTGTGAATGCTGAGCCGGGGAAGATGTTTCCTTTCCTGAGGGCGACGAAACCCGCGAGGAACTGCCCCCCAGATCAAGGCAAGGGCCAAGACGGGGGAACCGCTGATGTTCGAGCTGCTTACGTTGGACGGACCGGTTGCCATTGTCGTCATACCGAAGCCCATCAGACCTATGACCGCCGGATTCGCCCAGTCGGGCGGGGCCTGCGAGCTGGCCGACGATTGTTGGGACACTTTTTCGGTGCTCCGCTTCACGTAAGCACTTTGCCATTTAAGCCTAATTCACATATTCGAACTTTGGCGTTCAGAGACTGCCGCAGCCCTACGGCTGTACCCGCCTGCGCGGGTGCTTGCCACATTCACTGACTCTCGATTGCCATCAGGTGGCCGCCAAAGCCAACGCCCCACAGCAGGACAGGCCAAACCACTATCCTCTCCATTCCGCCGGCGCCCAGACCAGCATACTCCCCTCCCAGATACGCAATCAGGGCGAGGAGTGTGATGAGGCCGAGGATGACTGAGAAGAGAGATGCTACTTTCCTCTGGAATCTGGCTGAGACCACTGCCGAAAGACCCGCGAAAAGGAAGACCACGACGGAAGAGAGTTCGTGCAGGACCCCTGCGGTTTCGGGGAAGACACCCACGCCCACGGCCCCTGCCCCGGCAAGCGCTATCAGAACTGTAGTCGGCTTGTGGTGGAATGCACGCTGGAGATAGTAAGCTCCTACCAGAATGAAAAGGCCAAGAACGATAACAGTGGTATCAAAGAGCAACGCCGAGGGCGGTATGTAGCACGGGCTGAAGCTACAATCAGCCCCGAGGTTGCTGATGTAGTCAGTCGACTCGTTGTAACCGTTTAGACCGTGCGCCGCGTAGATGACTTCGGAGAGCACCTGGAAGAGGGCATACTGGGCGGTCCCCACGAAGATGGCAATGCCCGCTTTCGAGGCATTTGAAAGCGCCATCGCGGGTGCATTGCAGGCTTGTCCTAAAAGCCTGAGCCTCTCCCCGTGGTCGGGCCCCTGCGAGAACCGAGTCTGATGCCGGGGAAGGCCCGTGCTCCCGGCCCTCGCGCCTCCCCGATGCCCGAAGGCCGACCAGGCTGTTCTTCGGTGGGAGCCTAGAAGAGGAATGCAGGGGTCGCTTGTGTTCTGACGGCTCGAGGCCTTTTTAGGAGCGGACCGAGGGCCGAAGGCATGGACACTTTTGCCGAAGCCAGAAGGGTCGAGCCCGAGATAATCAAGACGAGAAGGGCGCTGCATCAGCACCCTGAGCTGGCCTACCAAGAGAAAGCCACCTCGAAGCTGATAGCAGAGCAACTAGAATCCATGGGCATTGAAACCAGGAAAGGGGTCGGCGGGACAGGCGTCCTCGGGACCCTGAAGGGTGCGAAGAAGGGGCGGGTCGTCGCCCTGAGGGCTGACATGGACGGCCTTCCGGTCCAGGAGCAGTCGGATGTGGAGTTCCGCTCCAAGGCCGACGGTGTAATGCATGCCTGCGGCCACGACACCCACATGGCCATGCTGCTCGGGGCAGCAAGGATACTCGCCGAGAACAGGGGGGAACTCTGTGGCACTGTGAAGTTCCTGTTTCAGCCCGCTGAAGAGAACGGTGGGCGGGGTGGGGCGCTCCCGATGATAGAGGACGGAGTCATGAAGGACCCCAAGGTGGACTACGTCTTCGGTCTTCACATATCGAATGTTCAGAAGTCAGGCGAGGTCGGAGTAAGGGAAGGCTCCCTCATGGCGGCTCCTGACACGTTCAAGGTGAAGATAGTCGGGAGGGGCGGGCACGGCTCGGCCCCGCATGAAACAGTCGACCCGGTTTACGTGGCCGCTCACGTCATTCTCGCCCTCCAGGGCGTCTCAGCGAGGATGATCAACCCGATACGCCCATTCGTGATAACGGTGGGTTCAGTGCATTCGGGGACGAAAGAGAACATAATCCCAGATGAGGCCTTCCTCGAGGGAACCATCAGGACCCTCGACGAGAGCACGAGGACGCGCGCGAAGAAGAAGATCGAAGAAGTGGCGAAGGGCGTGAGCAGATCCTTCGGGGCCAGGGCTGAGGTTGAGTTCGAAACGGATGCCTACCCCGTTACGGTCAACGACCCGCGTACCACGAGGGAGGTCATGAAGGTCCTCCGGAAGATCCCGGGCCTGAAGGTCAAGGAGATTGACCCGGTGATGGGGGGCGAGGACTTTTCCCGCTTCCTGCAGAAGGCCCCCGGGACATTCTACTTTCTCGGGACAAACAACCCGGCCAAGGGGTGCGTCTATCCCAATCACAGCTCGAAGTTCAAGATCGACGAAGACGTGCTGAAAATCGGTGCTGCCTCCTTGGCCCTGCTCGCTTTTGAGTTCGGGAACCCGAACGGACCGTAATAGGAGGGCCAAGTTGTACGCCACGAAGGTCTCCGAACGAGTGTACCTGCTCGACACCTACGCCCTGGGGCAGCCAGGGACTGTTGGCGCGTACCTCCTGAAGGGACCCAAGCCCACTCTTGTGGACTGCGGGTACGCGTCTTCCTACCAGAACGTCCTGGCGGGCCTGGCCGAGGTGGGTGTGATGCCGACCGACGTCAGGTACATCATCCCTACGCATGTGCACCTCGACCACGCGGGCGCGGCGGGCCGCCTCATCAGGGAGATGCCCAACGCGGAGGTGATAGCGCATGAAAGGAGCGCCCCCCACCTGGTCGACCCCAGGAAGCTGGTCGAGTCGTCGACCATGGTCTTTGGCAAGGAGATCATGGCGCATTACGGGGATCCGGAGCCAATCCCCGCAGACAGGGTCACTTCGGTCGGGAAGGAGCACCACGTCGACCTCGGGGACGGGATGACTGCGACGCTGATGCACGCCCCCGGCCATGCTCCGCACCAGATCTCCGTCCTTCTGGACAGGACGAAGACGCTGCTCACCGCGGATTCGGTCGGGATAGTCTATCCAGGGATGAAGGCGATGATCCCTACCACTCCTCCTCCGAGCCTCAAGCCGGACGAGCTGGTGGCCACGGTCGGCGCCCTCAGGCAGATGACCCCCTCGGAGCTACTCGTGCCGCACTTCGGGGTCAGGACTGACGTGAACTGGGTGTTCGACCGGACCGTGGAACTCGTCCAGTCCTGGGTGGAGGAAGTCAAGCAACATTGGAGGAGGGGGGCGTCGCCGGACGTAATCGCAGACCTGATGGAAGCGGGGGTGAAACGAGACGCGGGGGTCGCCGAACTCCCGGTCTTCGCCCAGCTTTCGATTAGGACCTCCGTGAAGGGCATCACGCACTACCTCGAAAAGAACGCTTGAATATCGTCGCCGATTGACGCCTCGCTGTGCCACTGGTCTATGCCTGCATCGCTCCGCATGGGGGCGAGGTGGTCCCGGCTCTGGCAGGGAAGAAGCTCCGGCTCTTCGCCCCCACGAGGAAGGCGATGAAGGCCCTCGCCCTTGAGATGAAGCAGGCTAGGCCCGACACCATCGTGGTGGCGACCCCCCACAACCTGAGGCTCCAGAAGCACATCGGGGTTGTGACCTCCCAGTATTCATCCGGCACCGTCACCGAGGGGAGGAGGGCGATAAGGCTCAGGGCGACCTGTGACGTCGCCTTCGCGGACCGCGTCGTGGACGAGGCCGAGAAGCAAGGGCTCCCCGTGGTTGCAGCCAACTACGGGGCGCTAGAGGGCCCGCTTTCCAACCTGGCGATGGACTGGGGGACCCTGATCCCTCTCTGGTTCTTCCTGAGGGGAGGCGGATCGAAGAGAAAGGTGGTGATAGTCACTCCCTCCAGGGGAATCCCCCTCCGGCAGAATTTCGAGTTTGGAAGGGCGCTGGCCCGGGTCGCCGAGAGAGAGAAGAAACGAGTGGCGTTCGTCGCCAGCGCAGACCAGGCGCATGCCCACAAGAAGAACGGCCCCTACGGCTTTGACAGCAGAGCGGCCGCGTATGACCGGCGGGCCGCAGACCTTGTCCGCCAGGGTTCCCTGGAGGGCATCATGGAGTTCGACCCCGGCTTCGTAGAAGGAGCCAAGCCTGACAGCCTGTGGCAGATGACCATGCTGGCGGGAGCGCTGTCTGTCGTGCCGATGAAGGGCGAACTGCTGTCATACCAGGTCCCGACATATTTCGGGATGCTCTGCGCCAGCTACCGCCCCTGACGGACAGGCACACGGTGAGGGTTCACTTCAGGAACGAGTAGACCTCTTCGAGGCTCTTCAGGGAGGGGCAGTCCAACCCGCGGGCTGTAGCGTCCCTGTCGATGAGTAGGCCGGTGATGCCCGCGTTCCTCGCGCCCAGAATGTCAGCTTCGTAGAGGTCCCCGACATGGACGGCTTCGGATGGCTTCGCGCCCACGTCGTCCAGCGCGATCCTGAAGATCTCAGGGTTGGGCTTGGAGAAGCCGACCACCCCCGAGATGATCACGCTGTCCAGGTACTTCGTCAGTCCGAGTGCCTCCACCACCCTCCCGGTGTCTGGTGGGGCGTTGGACACGAGGCCCAGGGTGTACCGGTCTTTCTTGAGACGGCTGAGCGTAGGTTCGACGTCGGGGTAGAGTTCGAGGGGTATCTCCCCTTCGAGCTCTGGCCACCTCTTCCTCACCTGCTTCGACACCCTAAAAGCCTCGGAGCGGTTCACGCGGGGGAAGAGGGACGAGAAGACCTTCTCGTCGAGGTCACGGTAGGCTTCATTGGTCTCTCCGGGGCTCATTGCCCTGCCGCCGTAGACCGAAAGCCACCAGGTCTCGACCTTGAGGTAAGAAGCGTGGACTGCGCCCAGCCCGATCCTGTACCCTTCCTCACCAAGCACCCTGCGGAAGATTCTGTCCCTCCTCATCACTAGGAGCGTTCCGCCCAGGTCGAAGAAGACGATCTTCCTTCTCAAGCGAGGCTCTCCTGCTAAGGCAGCTAGATATGCAGAGCGGCAGGTCTCAGCCATGAAACAGTGGGATGAACGGTGTGATGAGCATGCTGAATAGCAGCAGCGTGAGGACTACTGCAGTTATCAGGACATAGAGCCTGTCCCTTTCTCCCCCGAAAAGGAACACGGAGACTAGGACGCGTGAGACCGGGGTGGCGATCAGCACTATCACTCCGAGCTCGATCCAAGCGAACGCGGAAAGCGCCACCAGCCCGTTGTAGAACGCGGCGAAGCTAGTTGGGACGTTGCGGGAAATCGAGTCAGGATACTGCAGGAACGCTGACGCGTCGGAATACCCTTTGGATCCGGCCAGCCCGATTGTGCCGAGTATGATTATCGACGCAGAGAACAAGACCCCGTACCTGAGCACCTTCCCGATTATGATGTTCATCGAGCTGGTTTCCTTGACGGTCATGGCGTGACCCCCAAGGCGCTCAGAATCATCTCGATGGCGGCCAGCGCCAGGACGATTGCGAAAGCCCTCCTGACCGTATCATTTCGCGACCGCAGGAGGATTCGTGCGCCGATGGCCGCGCCCAGCAGGATTCCGAGGGCGACAGGCGCAACTATGACGGGATCGACGTCCCCCCTTGCAAAGTAAATCCCTGCGCTGGCTGCTGCGGTCACGCCTATCATGAAATTCGAAGTTGCAGTCGACGCCTTCATCGGGAGCTTCATGCAGATGTCCATGCCGATGACTTTGAAGGCGCCACCCCCGATGCCTAGGAGTCCCGATAGCACCCCGGCCACCCCGGCGACAGCCAGGCCCTCCGCTGGCCTTTCCGCGTTGTATTGCACTTCCTTGCCATCTTTCTCCGTATAGGAGCCTGCCAGCTTGAGACGCTTCGCGAGTCCCTTCAGCTCAGGCGACGCCGGCAGCTCTCTGCCTATCTTCATGACCGTGGGGACGAGAGAAATCAAGAGGATGACGCCGAAGATGAGCCCCAGGAGAGCCGAGTTCGTGTACGCTGCAATCGCTGCGCCGGTGATGGCGCCGCTGGTAGTCGCGAGCTCCAGAAACATCCCCACGCGAAGGTTCGTCACCTTGTCTCTGACGTAGGTCGAGGCGGCACCGCTTGACGTGGCTATGACGGCGACGATGCTCGCGCCTATGGCGAAGTGGATGTCAACCCCCAGCAAGAGGGTCAGGACAGGGATGACCACGACCCCGCCCCCGAGACCGACGATGGACCCGAAGACCCCGGCGAAGACTGACACCAGGAACAAGAAGAACTCGAATTCGACTACCAGCAATGGTCGGGGCCCCGTTTTTCCAGCGTAATTATGTGTTGACGGGCGGTGACGGACCAGGGTCTCAGAAGGACTCGTGCAGCTGCGGCTCTCTCGTGGCTCCGCTGTATCCCTCGACCCCGGTGTCCTGTATGATGCAGGGACTTTGCCGTCCTGTGCGAATCGGATTTTCGCCCTGCGGAGGATTCCTCTGCCCTTCCACCAGTTGCGCGGCCAGGACTCGGCATGGTGTGCGTAGTCACGAGCCCAACGACCACGCCGTTGAGGTCAGACCCGAGTGCGGGGAAACCGGCCGTGGCGAGGACTTTCTGCGCGCAATCGAGCAGCGAGAGGAAGACCGGCTCCGAGGGGGCTCTTATTTCCCTTCCCGCGCCCTAGAATTGTGATCTGGTTATTGAACGGGGGTTCGCTCCAGACAGCGACTTTGGCTGCGTCCGCTGCATGCCTTCGAAACGCTGACGACTCGCAACGAGGTCCTTCGATTGCAGAAACGGAAGTGCGGTCTATGCCTGGATCATCGGCGCCTGAAGTTGCGGCCCGTTCATGCCATGCCTTGCGGCCATCTCGAGGTCAAGCCCCCCCCTGCGGCAGATGCGCTTCACCAGTCTGAACATCGTCCATCCGCCCAGAGCTATCATCCCACCGGTGAGATACCTGGAGGCGGGGTTCGATTCGCTCGAGGCGCGAGGTGCGTCTCTCAGGGCCACCTTGGCGAGGTGCCTGTATGAGGCATAGTACACTGCCAGTTGGGACTGATTGAGCTTCAGTGACGAGAAGTCCCGGCTCTTAAGCAGCCCCAGAGGGACGTTCTGCATCGGGGTCACCGTGAACTCGAAGGGGGTGCCGTTGTCCAGGGTAGATTCGCTCATCCGATTTATGAGCGACACCGTCTCCCAGTTGTCCTCCGGGGTCTCCCCCGCCTGTCCCACCTGTACCGTGAAGGCGGGGCGCCAGTAGTACTTGTTCATCACGTAGGTTCCCCGCCAGACGATTTCCCCCCAGGAGCCGTCAGGGCCCACCCTCAGCGGAAGGGTCTTGTTGGGCATGTGCTCCGAAGCCAATCGGTCGCTCCCTGTCTCGATGCCCACCTGGACTCCGATCCAGTTGTCCGGACCTGAGCGCATGACGCGCGAAAGCTTCCTCATCAGGTCGGGATAGGCCGCAGGTATCGAGATCCTGCCGTGAGTGGGGTTTGAGTTCGTGATGCCATGCATCCCCATGACTGCACCGAAGAGCCCCAGGATGGCCTCCTCATTGGGGACGAAGTTCTTTCCATGCTCGTAGGCGAATATCTCGTCGCTGTGGAGCCACCCGTTCTTCATCCCGGCGGCGATGTTGACGCTAATCTCACGCTTGACCTTTTCGAACGGGTAGTAGCGAAGCGGACGGAGTGTAACCTCGCAGAAGTCGCAGCCGATTCCACACCCTCGCATCACCTCCACCATCCCCTTGGTCGAGGGTCCCACTATCTCAGGGATGTCCTCCAATTTGGGGAACTGCTTCGAGAACTGATAGCGGCTGATGAACTTCGAGCTGGACCTCCATTGCTTGTGGAAGCTCCCGTCGAAGGTCTGATAGCCTCGGAAGAACTCGGTGTTCTCGCCGCCGTCTTCCACCGCGTAGCGGAAGAGGTCGGAGAGGATGTCGTCGGCTTCGCCCTGGTAGGCGTAGTCGATTCCGTTCTTTTCGAGCTCGTCAGGACGCACGGTCAGCTCCCACACCCCGGGTCCCCCCACGATGAGCTTGGCCTTCTTCCCCTCCCTGGCGCGGTTGATGCGGGCCAGGAGGGACTTGAATTCGCTGTAGACGTAGGCAGGGGCTGTGGTATCGAGGAACACGGAGTAGGACATGGTTAGGGGACCGAGACCAAGGGGGTCCATTGTCGTGACACCCACTACTTCGGTGTCGTCGTCGATGAACTGCTGGAGGTGATCCTGGTGAGCGACCACCACCTCGTCCCTGCGATAGTCCTTTAGGAGGGATGCTTCCAGTTTTCTCACCGAATAGGGGGCTATGGCAGACCGGCCGTTCTCTTGAGGCGGAGCAGGACCCCTGAGGAAGGAGTAGATGGAGCCGGGTAGCGCGCTGGTGGGAGCGCTGGCCAGGAAATCGAGAAGCGGGACGCTCCTGTAGTTCCGCGCCAGCGTGGTATCTGCGACCAGAACGAATCGTGTCATTTTCAGAAGGTATCAAAAAGAGATGGGGTGTCTTAAAAAAATTCACGGGGCCCTCGGCTGCGCTTCGCGTGAGATCTGCGCGAGAGAGCGGCCGGAGACGGCCGAGAAGTCGTAGTCGTTGGCGTCGTATTCTGCTTCACAGTATCTGTCCCTGTGCTTTATCAACAGCCAGGCCTCTTTCGTGCCCCCGAGACCTTTCGTGCGCACCAGTGCGAAGGACCCGTGCAGCTTCTTGCCGTAGAGAGTGAACTTAAGGTTCCCGTCCCTCAGACCGGCACTGGCGGCCTCCGCCGCCTCGGGGTTCCCCTTGACGAGGCTCCTGAACCCTCTTTCTACTTCCATTTCGGGGGTGAACCTACCTTCGTCCCAGATCATCACGGTGCCCGCACCGTAACCTTCCCCAATCACCCCCTCGAAGTGCCTGTACTCGAGGTCGTGGGGGCCGGTGGGCATGGCCAGCCGTCTGACCCCCGGGTCGAGCGTCGGGCCCTTGGGGACAGACCAGGACGGCATGGTTTCCCCGATTTCAAGCCGGAAGTCGTAGTGGAGCGCGGTCGCCTTGTGCTTCTGGACGACGAACGCGAAGAGGCCGCGAGCCATCGCCCGAACGCTCTCGGAAGCTGCGCAAAAGCATTGCCCGTCAAGGGAAGCAGCGAAGCGCGGGCCCGGGTTCACCCGGCCGAGGGAAGAGCATCTCCGCCAGCCGGGAATCCGGGTTCCTGGTGCGGAGGCGGACTCGAGGGCCTGAGGCGGTAGAGCACGGCGAGGATGACGACCACCACCGCGGCAACGGCCACTCCTACGAGGACGTATTCCTCGGTCGGAGAAGACGGCTGAGCGCCCGTAGAGCTCTGGCTCGAAGTCGATGTCAGGCTATCGGTGTTGGTGGACGTCGTCGTGGAGGTACCGGTCGATTCGGTGACGGCGAAAGAACTCGGGTCCAGCGAGAGCGAAGCACCGCCGAGGTAGGGGAGGACGATGTTTGTCCCAGGCGAGAGGTGCACGACGCCGTTCGTGTATGACTCCACGAGGTTGGTGGCTGCCTCGCCAGTGTCCCCGCTGAAACCATAGTAGGTCGGGAACGAACGCAGTGAACCTGCGCTGCTGAGGTAGAACAGGCTGAGTGATGCGCCCAGCTGAGTGAAGTAGGCAGACTCCAGATTCCCCTCTCCGGCGAACACGAGCTCGGCGTCGTAGTAGAGGCCCGTGGGGGGTGTCTGACTCCCCGAGACTTCAAAGAATGCCGACTGGACGGTGGGGTCGTGAATTGTGACGTTGTCGAACCACACAGTCTGAGAATTGAGCGAAGAGCCGTTCGCGAGCAGGCGGTAGCCGGTCTGCACCATGATTCCGGTTCCCGGAAGAGTGGTTGTTTTCATGAGCATTCCGAACCTGAGCGGGAGGGCGTAGGTTCCGTTGTTCATGGAATAGGAGTAGAAGTCCAGCCCGGAGGAGAAGCGCGTGGCGCCCGTGTTGTAGACAAAGCCGCCATACTGGAAGTTGGTCGAAGTGATCGTCTGGTTGCTCAGGAACCCCGCGGCGTCGGTGTTGTTCCAGATTTCATCACCGAAAGACACCGTGGAGTACCCTGTCTCGAAGTCAGGTACGTCCTGCACCCAGTAGACCTTCTGGAGAGACCCGCCGTCGTTGACCACGAGCAGGGCGTTGAGCTGGATAGTGAAGCCGGTCGGCGAGACCCCATAGCGGTAGGCGTTGGGGGTGTTGACCTGGACCGAAGATATGTTCGCAAGTCCGACTATCTCGCTTGTCTGAATCTCATATGGAGCCACCTCACCCGACTGGTTGGATATGCCGAACGTCGAGATGCCCATCGCAAGCGGCGGACTGATCGCCCCGAAGCTGTAGGGGGTGACAGGACTGACCTGGAGGCCGAACTGGATTGCCGACCTGCTATAGTACGCGTAGAAGACCAGGAAGTACTGGCCGGGACCTATCGTCCGGCTATTCTGCACGTCGGTGCCGTTTTTGTAGGTCAGCGAGTTGGAGATGGAATCGCTGGCGTTGTTCTGCCATGCGTCAAACTGCACGGCGGTCATCAGCGCGGTGGAGACCGGGACGTCGCTCGACGCGGCGTAGGACACTGAAGTGTTCGCTGAGAAGGAATCGACCTCATAGTTCTGATAGTTGTACAGACGCAACACAACTGAGTGATTCAAAGGGACTGCTCCCGGCGCCGTCGGGCTCTGGCTCACTGTGGCAGGCGTGGGCGAGAGCTGTGAGGAAAGGAGCATCGCGAATAGGACAGCAACTGACAAGACCGCCCTCCGATCTCTTCGGTTGGCCGAGTCTCTCTAGTTGCCCATCGCACTTCAATTACACAGGATCAATCAAACTGTTGCCTTCGTCTCACTTATTCTCTTCCCCGAATTAGAAGACCACGCCTTCCCCTAACTCCTTCGGTTCCTGGTCCCAGCGTCGCATCGACCCTCACATGGGGCCGTCTACTGACCTCCCCTTGTGACTCTCGGACGAGTTGGACTGGATTCGCGGCACCTGTTGCCCGGGACGCCGATCCTAGGGTGGCTCAGCAGAGGGGGTGCCCGCACCGGTGTCGGTTGGAGGTGGACTTGAGCACCCACTCAGCATCGAGCTGAGACTACGCGCATGGAGTTCCCGATCCCTCTAGAAAGAGGCATCCTCACGCTCTGGTTCTGCGGCCTTGCCATGGGGCTGTCGTTCCTTGTTGAACGGGCTGTCTTTCTGGCGTCTGCTTTCTATCTGGGCGGATCGCTGCTCCTCCTGGTTTCCATCAACACCGTCGAGGGATTCATCTGACAGCTCCGGGGAAGGAGGGAAGCACACCTCCAGCTTCTGATTCCTCCGGCGCTCGGGCTGGTCGCATGGGTTCTTGTGCTCCCCTACGATGCGACTGCCGTCCTCGTTCTCTTCGTGATAGCGCTCGCGTTCGCAAGTATCCAGTTCATCCGGAGAAGAGAAAGAGAATGGCAGGCGAGGGTGGGCTTTACGGCGGCGGTACTTCTCATGGCACTCCTGGGACCTCTCATGTCAGGATTCGGAATCGGCGTGCCCCTTGCCCTCCTCATGTTCGCTCTCCCCTTCACCTTCTTCTCTGCGCAGGAGCTCATGGTGCAGCGCATCGCCGAGGTCAGGAGGCTTTCGAGCAGAAACGCCCCCGTTTCGGGCCCACAGGGAGCGCGATCAAGACTGGCTGTGTTGTACGTCTTTCTGTCCGCCTATGCCATACTGACCGCTACATCCCTCTCCTTCGCGCCATCCCAAGCTTCTCCCGTCGTCTTCGGGCTCCTCCTGGTCGGGTTCTGCGCTGTCTGGCGCTCGTCCAAAAGAGATGTGAGCTTCAAGAGACTGGGAATCGAACAAGCTTCTCTCGACGCAATGATGGTCACAGCCATCGTGGCCTACGTCCTGCTGTAGGGTTCGCGCCTGGCCGGGAGTCTGCCGCACCCTCCGACGCCGCCCAGTGCCCATCCAATCTTCGCCCCTCGCAACATCCCGCAGCGGTGCAAGTTTTGGCGCACGCCCATAATTCTTCGGGGCGAAGTTATTCCGCAGGTGGGCTCTTGCTTGAAGTTGTGAATTGGTTTGTTTGGGCGAAGTGAGAAAGCGATGGTGAAAGCGGAGCCGACGCCGCATGCGCAGGACCTTCTTTCGACGCCGTGCGAGGGCGACGAGAAGCTGCACGATGCCCTGAGCTGGTTCCTGTACCTCAGACCAGAAGAGCAGGTTGCCCGACTCGGGACTCCGGAGCAACTGATTCGAAAGGCGGCCGAGGAGTCTGGAAGAGGCGATCTCAACAGTGCCCGGGTCGACTATGCCGATGCTGCGTGGATTGAACTGTATAGGGGCGACAAGTCGGGCGCCAGGGCGTCGCTGGAGCGGGCCCTGAGCCTTGGGGACGGAAACGGGCTGGCAAGCCCGTCTGCTCCGCGTCTGGACACGATTCTAGCAGACCTGGACAGAGCCATGGTAGTTGCCAGGCGCTACTATCACAAGGACGAGACCGAACCCATGGCAGAATCGAACGAATAGGGAGTGCCTATGCTGGTACCCGCTGTCGCCACGCGAAAGCACGGTCCCGGACAGTGGAACACCAGCCAGTTTGACCTAGAAAGCTCTCCACTCTTCAAGTCGAGCCGCCGAAATCATCCTTTCTCCACTGTCGACGTCGTGTCTTGGCGCCGATCCAGCGGAGCAGCGGGCTGGCCGCAGAGCGCCTGTCGCCGACCCGGCAGCACTGACATGCGCAGTTCCTCGGACGATCTCCACGAAGAAGGCGATCACGGCCAGGAGGACCAGCCATCCTGAAGCCGAGATCGAGAGATTGAGCAGCCAGGCGCGGCTGCCGAGCAGTGCGAACTCGGCTCCTATCCTAAGGACAGTCGCAGCCACGAGGATAGCCAAGGGGGCGAAGGAGAGACTGGCGTTGTCGAACCCCCTCCGGGCGACCATCGGGAGGATTATCGGACCGTGGGCCAGAAGCATCAGGCCGATGAAGCCCAACGCGAGCGAATGGATGAAGGCGTCGTAGAAAACGAAAAGAGGGGACAGCGAGTACGCGACCCCGAACGCTGATCCCGCGAGCCCCCAGATGTACGCCAGCCCGACATGGCTGCTCACGTATCTTTGGAAAGGCGAGACCACGCTCCTCGGGCGCGCCGATTTCTCCATGACCAGAAAGAATGCAAAGGCGGCCCCCGTCACCCCGAACGCGACGACGCAGACAAGCGAGCCTGTGGCCGGGAACCAGGCCCCGAACCCGAACAAGATGGCGGCAGTCGCAGCCAAGAAGAAGGCCGGAGTGAACCTGTTCGGGGAGCGACTTGTTGCGAGGCTGGTCAATTCCACCCGCTCTCCGAGAACGAAGATGACCGGAAACAGGAGGAGGGTCATCGCGAAGCCCACGTTCCCGGCAGGGAGCGAAAAGGCGGAGAGGACGGCAGAGAGCAGCAGAGCGCAAGCCGAGAGGATCATGAACAGGACCGAAATCCTCTCACGCCCTGTTCTCAGGAACGAGCGCAACAAGGCTAGGAAGAAGAGGCAGGAGATCACGAGCAGGGCTGCGCCAAGGTATCGGAGCGAGGTCAGGCCGAGGAGGTAGCTGGCTGTCTCCACTGCAACTCCTCCGAGAATGAAAGGGGGCATGGCGAGAGAGAGCGTCGTCTGCTTGGTGTGGGGGAGAAGTTCAACCCCGGCTATCCTCTCCGTCATTATCACCCCTGCGATGAAGCCGAAGACCATCAGTAACGGATGGAGTGGGTAGAGGTCAGCCAGCAGGATGGGGCCCACCCCGTTCTGTGCCGACAGGCGGAATATCCCCACGGTCAGGGCGAGGAACATGAACGCGACCGACACCCCCATGAAGGGGAGGGCCATGCTCCGAGGCGTCTCGAGACCCTCCTCAGGTCTCACTCAAAGGAGCCTGCGGCAATCTTCCGCGAAACCTCTTCGTGATCGGAGTCGTCCGGGGGTGGAGAGACGACGTGGAGCGCTTCCATATCGGTCTCGGCGAGGACGCCGCGTCTGACCCCCCGGGGCACGACGACAATATCTCCTGCAGCTATGCTCCGCCTCTCGTCCCCGGCGACCATGGTGCCTCTTCCGGACTGCACCGCGAAGATCAGGTCTATGTTCGGTGTGTGGACGGGGATGAACTGCCCGGCCCTGATGTAGGTGAGGAGGACACGATATGTGGGGGCCGCGTACACAGGAACCGGAGAAAACGCCGACTCGCCGTACTGCCTCTCTTTCTCGAAGCTCGTCATGACCGGGCCGCCCCTGTTCTCTGCAACACCCTCTCGTTTGGTGAACTCGCCCACCCACTCCCCAGGCTTCCTTTCGTGGGCGATGTATGCCTCCGCGTCGAAGTCCCTCCGCTCGTGCTTCATGAAAGCCAACAGGTGCACCGGCTCGTGATCGTTCACGACGAAGAGCGTTTCCCCGGGTTTCAGCGCATCGAAGAGTTCGAAGACCCTGCCATGCCTTTCACGTGGGGGTAAATTCCGTACATCGATCTCCCGCCGCGAGTCTTGGACGGGCATGCAGCGCTGATTCTCCGGCTCCTCCAGTTATGGGTTGGCCCGAAGAACTTCGGGGTCTGCCCACGCTACCCTCCGGTCGCCACACCCGGACCGATGGCGCAGTCGCATCCTCCGGCCTGACCGCACGACGGGCAGACGCAACTGCACTGGTCAATCGGACTGTGGCATCCGGGACAGATGTCAAGCCGCTCCGCTTCGGCGGTCACAACCGCCTTGCGAATCGCCAATTGCTCATAAAGATTTGCAACAGGGAACCGGGCAGGCTTCCACCGCAGACAGTGGGGCGTCCATCCGGAGTCAAGACGCGCGACATGGAGTACCCTGCCTCAGCCGGGCCCTGCGACCTTCACTCAGCCGCGCCAAAGTGGCTCGAGAGGATGTTCTTCTCTGCCCGCCGGAGGATTTCCGAGAGGGTCCCCGGACTGATGTTCAGCTTCTCAGCAAGCACCTCCAGCCTTATTCTTTTCGGGAAATCGAAGTAACCCAGGTCGAGGGCGACTCTCAGAATCTCCTCCTGCCTCGCAGTCATCTCCCTCTTTTGCGCTCGGTGCGAGGCTTCGAGGATTTCATACTTGACGTGTTTGCCATCCAGTCTTCCGCAGAGCGTCTTCAGGTCCGTGTCCCCTCCGATGAGCAGCCTCCACTCCATCCTTCCGTCGTTTCTCGTGTTCGCTGATATGAGGAAGGTGTTGAGGCCGGCGAAGGTTGAGCAGATCGGGCAGTCGTGCGTCGAGACCATGCCGACCACCCTGTTCCTGTCCACCTTCGTCATGTCAGAATACACAATCCCGGCCTCTTTTCTCAGGTGTGCGAGGAGCTCCTCGGGCGAAAGGCTCTCCGACGAGAGTTCGACGAGGTCCTCGACGGCCCCCTCCCTCTGCTTGATGCGCATTATCTTCACCCGCGCGGAGTCCGCCATCTTTCCCACCCAGTTCGCGGGATTCTCTATCGCCAGCCGGAGCTCCATCATCGCTAGGATGGACACGTGCATCCTGATATTTCAGTTTGATTCCACCCTCCTCGGTATCCCCCATAGGTCTTCGGGGCGAGATTATTCCGAAGGCGGTCCGACACCGAAAGCAGGTGGATTGGTGTGCCAGGACTGCGTTTCAGGTGCAAGGATCTAGGGTTCCATTGCGACTTCGAAGTGAAGGGGGTTGCGTCCAAGGAAGAGATGGTCGGAATCATCGCGAGCCATGGAAAGCGGTGCCACGACCTCGAAGCGATCACTCCAGAGCTAGAAGGGAAGGTATCCAGGGCAATCAAGGGAAAACCCAGCTGAGAGGGTGCGTCGGATGAGCAGACAGGCTGCGGTTGTTGTCGGTAAAGCGGCGCTGGTCAATCCTGAGCGCGATGGCTTCAAGTGATTCTGCGGAGAGTGGCACCCGGACAGGGCTCGCTTCGACGAGCACCTGCATAGCCATCCCGGCAGGTTCACAGTGTGTGACTGCTGCAAGAGGATCCTCCCGAAAGAATCCTGGACGGTCGATGCGAACCGCAATTTCGCGCCAAAAGACGAACTGGCTAAACGACCCCAGGAGACACCAGGATTGCGGAGCGTGTGAAGCTGGTTTGGCTACCGTTCAGGAAGAGATCAGACTTCCGGCGAGGGCCACCGTCGAGACCTTCACGAGGGACCACGGCGACATCAGTCTAGAGGCAGAGGCGATCAGGAGAGAGCAGCTCACCATCTGGAAGTACGAGTGGATCCTCCCTCGCTCAGAGCGCCTCCGCGGAGCTTTGACAGCTCATATTCGTACGGCAGAAGAAGAGATCTTCAATGGTCTTTCAAGGGGAGCTCTCGCGCCCGACGCTGCAGCCCGGCTGGTAAGGCAGGACCACGAGCTGATCGGCCAGCTCAGCAACATGGAGGTGGCGCTTCGGATTCACGACGGCCTGCAGTTCGGGCTGGCGCTTCAGGGCCTCATCGCATCACTCGCGGTCCATCAGTCGCTTGAGAGGGAGGAGCTCTTTCCGACTCTTGACGGCCCTTCGCCAGGCCCAACCAACTGGAGTGAGCAGAGTTGGGTGTACCTCGAGACGACCGATGGGAGGAAGTTCACGGGATACCTCAATGAGCAGGACGGCGAATATGTCTATCTCCACTTCACGCGCATATGGGACAAGACATCAGACTGGCTCGACCGCTGGACATGGACGGAGAAGAATGGGGAGCTCCCTTCGCTTGACAGGACGTGGGGCTGCACAGGAGTGAAGAAGGCCGCTGTGCGGGTGGTGAAGAGCATCGGCGAGACCTATCCAGGAGACGTGGGCAGGTGCTGGGTATGCGGACGAAAAGTCAACCAGGGGCACCTGTGCAGCAGCGAGTGCGAAGAAGCCTACAATGCCCTGGCGAACAAGAAATAGGCCGTAACTCGGCGAAGCAGGCATCGGTGTAGGCGGGTTCAGAGCTGCAAGGCACTTGGGCTGCCTGTTTCTCCAGAGTTCCTTCAGTTCTTCGGGCGACTTCTGGCTCTTGGTCAGGACGAAGCGAGACCTGGGCAGGAGCTCTCTGGCGCTCAGCCAGTCCCGAACTCTTTGGGGGCAAGATGCAAGCCTGCACAAGGCCCTCCTAGAAACGGATGTAAATTGAACGAACTGTGCGAGGCATGCGGGGGGCGTGGCAAGTTCAGCTTCATCATCACCGAGTGGTCTGGGCCGAATTCCACCCCCCAAGGCTACGTCGTGACGACCAGGTCTGTCGACCTTCCCTGCAAGAACCGCGATCGAGGGGGCCGCTGACGAGCACCCTCGTCTTCCGCTCCCAAGGAACCGATGCCTGCCTCCTGGCTACGACCGTTGACTCGGCGAGCGCGACCTGGCTGTCTCAGCCAAGGATGCAGATGCATGCAGATTGGTGACCGGCTCAAGATACCCGCTTTCGTCCAATCCCTTCAGGAGGAGATGAAAGTACAGTAGCCCTCTGAACCTCTTCCACCTCTCGAGAAGATCCTGGACCTTCTTGTAGTTCGGGCTTCTCTGGAGTCCCATCCATCTCCTGAGACTGTTCTGGCCCCCGACATCATCTCCAGGGAAGACACCGAGCCGCCCTAGTCCCCTCAGAAGTGTGTACTCTGCCGACCATCTCCCTATCCCCCGTATCTGCGTCAGAAACGCCACGGAGTCACGGTCGTTCATCCCGTCGAGTCCCTCCAGGTCGAGCTGGCCTGTGCAGACTGACCGCGAGAGTTCGAGCAGGTATCCGGCCTTCTGCCTGCTGAAACCCAGCCCTCTGAGCGCCTGGAGGTCGGCCCGTGACACCGCTTCAGCCGTCGGGAAGGACCGGGACCACCCATCGCCCTGGGCCGGCGGTAGACCGTACTTCAGCGACAGCCTCGACAGAAGAATCAGCCCAACGTTGAGGCTGACCTGCTGGCACGCGATCGCGTTGACGAGGGTCTCGTATATGGATGGAAACCGCGGCGGTTTCACGCCCCTGAACCTTGCTGCCAGTGCCTTGAGCCTCCGATGTTTCGAAGACATCGAGTAGAAGTCTGCCAGGTCGACGTTCAGGCCGAGAATGGCGCTCACCGCGCCCCGAAGGATTCCCTCGGCTCCCGATGGAAGGTCCCTGCCGATGCCGACCACCTCCAGTTTGGGTCTTTCCGCGGAGCCGCCCTGGGCAACCGACACGGCCACCGCTGTCCCGTCAACGACCAGGACCCGTCGGTAGACACCGTCCACCATCCTGTCAATGGAATTCACCGGGCGTCTCCTAAGGGCCCATGCGGTCAGGTCGAGCCTGAAGGGAGGGATTGGCTTCGCAATGAAGTGGATCCTGTTCATCTCAGGAGAAACGGCCCCTCCTCTGCATCAGTCTTCCTTCGGTCGACTATTCCCAATCATCGATTCATATTCATTCTTTGCCTGCCGGTCCGATAGAAACTAATATCCCAGACCAGCCTCCAACTGTCGATGGTCCGTCCAATCCAGGTGAGGAGCAGAGCGGACCTCGAGAAGCTGGCTTCAGAGCTCGAGAATGTGTACACCATTGTCTTTGTCGACGACGACCATTTCCTCGCGATGAAAGACGGGAGGGTCGTCAAGCGGTTCCGAACCGACCCCAGATGGGCACGGGATGGCCCCCGAATGACCGGCAAGCCAGGCGAACTCCCGTTGAGGGGTCACGTGTTCCTGATGTACGACGAGCTCGAAGTCGGGACCAGACTGGAAGCTCGCCTGCTGATGGATGGCCTCTCAAAGGGTGAGCGATGTGTATACGCGACTCACCAGGACGTCGACGAAACAGAGCGCCGTCTAGCGGAGTTGGGGGTCCCTGTCGAGGAATTCAAGCGGGGGAAGCTGAAAATCGTCAAGGTGGAGGACCCTTTTCAGGGAAGAGACGGATGGCCTTCAGCCGTCGGACGCATCATTGAGCAGATAATGAGTCACAACCCAGACAGGATTGTCTCTTGGAGATGGATACGCGACCTGACCGATAAACGGCAGCTTTTGGCCAACAAGCAAGTCGAGAGGTTCGTCAACGCAGCAATCAGAGGCGAGGCGGTCGACCCTAGCTTTGCAGGGATGAAGAGCTTCAGCGGTCTCCTTGCCTGTTCCTACCTTCTGGGTGGAGCCGCTTCGGACACCCCGCTGCTTAGCTGGCTTGAGAACCATCTGGCGAGCCACGACATGACGGTGCTTGCCGGGACTGACAGGGACCTGCTGCTTATGAACCGGTCAAACTGATCCGGCCTGTCCAACGGAGCAGGGCGGCGCTGCCGGCTTCCAATCGGCGGTCAGATTTCATCGGCCGCTCTCTCCAGTCTCTGGAGGGCTCCCCTGGCAGGTCGCAGCAGTCGATGCACGTCTTTCTCGTGCCTCCTGAAGTTGTGAATAAGGTCTTCCTTGGTCCTGCCGACGATGAATAACTCGCACCCGCAGACACTAGACAAGTCTGCCTTGAACCCCTTCACAGAGCTTCCAGGTCACCACCCTACGCTGAGCCGGAAGAGAATCGCGCGGATTTCTTGTTTCATCACGTATCTTTTCGGGTCTTCGTCCCGTGCCGGTTTGAGGTGGGGATGGAGGTAACGATAAAGGGATATATCAGCCGCTCGCCCTAACAGGTTAGGGACGCTTTGGGTTGAACCCGGCCTCTTCCGGCTCCGAACACGGACCAGTGAAAACGCACAGCGTGTACCATGAAAGGGGCCACTACCCGTGACCAAGGTCAGAAGGCGCTTCGGCACGGAAATGCTCCCTGGTTTCACAGAAGAACTCTGGCTGAGAGACATTCGACCGTCGAGAAGCCCGCTGCGAGAGGAAGTCGGTGCCGTTGATGGGCTCGCCCTTTCAATCGAAGAGAAGGGGTTGTTGCAGCCGTTGGTTGTCAGGCCTCTCAAGGAAGGGTTCGAAGTGGTCGCCGGCAATCGGAGGCTCGGAGCCTGCAGACTGCTGGGGATGAAGAAGGTCCCCTGTTACGTAGTCGGCCTGGATTCCAAGCAGGCCTACGAAGTGTCGCTCATCGAGAACCTTCAGAGGAACAGCCTCAATCCTATCGAAGAGGCAAGGGCCTTCAGAAGATACGTAGATGAATACGGCTACGGCGGCATATCTGAGCTTGCGAGGCGAATAGGAAAGAGCGAACCCTATGTCAGCAAGAGGCTGGGGCTCCTTGACCTGCCGAATAAGGTGCAGGAGGACATTATTCGCCGGCGAATAGCTCCGAGTGTGGCAGAAGAACTGTCGAGCCTAGATCCCAGCGAAGCGACGAGAGTAGTGGGCAGGTTCGCAAGCGGCATCAGGAGGTCGGAAGTCAGGAGGACGGTAAAGGAGTTGAAGAGGGCGGAGGCAGCCATAGGAATCCACGGCTACACGATGGAAGAAGCGGAAGTCCGGAAGATCGACAGAGCGATGTCGAAATCCATAGCGAGTCTGAAAGTCTGCCTGACTCAAATCGACGACATTGTTGACAATCTCAACGAGGACGAGTGGTTTGTCCGGAGGGAGGCGCTCATCCACTGCAGATGGATGATTCACCAATTCATAGACAGCATCATAGCGCTGCAGAAAAGGGGGAATACGTACTCGCGCCTCCTGGCGCCCCACTTTTCCGGCCCGGGAGGCCCTGACGCCGATGCGGCGAAAGGGCAGCAAAAGACTCCTTTACCGCGGAACCGAAGTCCCCCGTGACCACGCGCCCCCGGAGCCTGGGGGCGCACGCATCTGAATTCATTTATTCACCGTCGGTCCATCAGCTCCGAAATGCGATCTTCAAAAGCGGGGGTATCCAACATCATCTTCGCTGTCAGCGTGATTGTCCTGATGATCATCGCGGCTGCCGGTTTCGGTCTCTACGCGGCGACTCCGGGGTCCGCAAAAGCCATGACCAAGTACACGACCATCACCCAAACTGGTTCTACCTTCTTCACCATTCCTACGGAGACGGCTGGGTTCTACAATAGTACAGTCGTGACGTTTGTCTATCCGCATCAGTACAAGTGCCTCCCTTCCCTCACGAAGTACTTCCCGAATGAGACCACGGCATCAGCTCTCACCCAGTGTGAAGTGGGCGAGGGAGACGCGACGGCCGAGCAGGGTGCCGCCGCCCTCTGGGTCATGGTCCCGGCGTTCGCGGGCCTCTCCATCTTCGGTGCAGGGAAGCTTGGAGCGTCCCCTGAGGGATTCCCTGTCTACGACAACCAGACCATCGTGACCCAGTGCGGAGCGTCAGGGACGCCGTCGGGGTGCCCTGATCATCCGCTTCTGCTGTATTCTCCTTTCTTCACAGCGGTAGAAGAACGCCTGGGACTGAAGACCGGATACGGGGGACTCCCTGAGGGGGTCCTGCCTACTCCAGCCCATGACCACCTCATAGACTGTTGTTTCCAAACTGTCCCATGGTACACAATCGTCGTCCTGGTTTTCGACCCGAACATCTTCCCGAATGCTGTCACTGGGCAATGCGCGGCCGTGGCCGCGTCCAACCTGACCGACCCGACCGGTGACTGCCTCAGCAACTATAACGGACTGGTAAAGGCGCTCACAACGCACGACAGTGGCGTATCCACTGTGAACGCGGACAATCCGGTATGGCAGACCCTGGGAGGGCCGAATGTACAGGTGGTCATCCCGGGGGCGGCGACGGTGGCCCAGATCACCAATGCCAATTCCAACCTCTTCGAGCACTTCACTGTGAACGCGACCAACTACTACCTGCCCTGCAGCAACGGGAATCTCACCGCCTGCAAATAGGGTGCCAATAGTCAAGAGTCAGGCGAGAACTGCTTTTTCTTGATTAGCAGAGCTGACTCGACCAGAGGACGGTCGGGAGAATCGAAAACTCGTCTGTGTCACGCGGGCTCGGGTTAGTACCCTCCCATGGAAGATGCGCGCGATGCGGGAAACCCGCCCTGGTAGACACCGGCCTCGACGGCGAGTGCATCTGTGGAAACTGCGGCCTCGTGGTCGCCGAGCGCTCTGTAGACCAGGGACCGGACTGGCGCTCTTTCATCGACGAAGACCAGGACAGGGCGAGGGCAGGAGCCCCGACGTCCATCACCTACTGGGACATGGGCCTCTCGACGATGGTAGGCAGCAACAACATGGACGCTTCAGGGAGAGCCTTCAGCCCCACGATGCGCAGCTCCATCAACAGGCTCAGGACCTGGGACATGCGCTCGCCTGCCGCCAGTTCACAGAAGGGCCTCATCATAGCGCTCCGCGAGCTGGACAAGACGGCAGAGAAGCTCGGCGTTTCCGAAGCGGTCAAGGAAAGGGCGGCTTACATCTACAGGAAAGCTCTTGCAAGAGGGCTCGTGAGAGGGCGTTCCATCACCGGGATCTCCGCCGCCGCTCTCTACGCAGCCATACGTGATATGGAGACCCCCCGGACCTTGAAGGACGTAGCAGCGGCGAACAACCTCGACAAGAAGGACGTGGCGAGGGACTACAGGAAACTCCTACGCGAGATGGATCTTACGATGCCCGTAGCTGACGCGGCGAGGAGCGTCAACAGGATTGCCTCCCAGGTCGGCCTCCCAGAGAGGGTGGCTCGCAAGGCAATCGGGATAATCGACATGATTGAAAAGAGGGAGATTTCAGCTGGCAAGTCTCCGATGGGCTTGGCCGCCGCTTCTCTCTACCTCGCTGCCGTGCTTGAACGCGAGATCAAGACTCAGAAGGAGATAGCCGATGCGGCCGGCGTTACGGAAGTGACGGTGAGGAACAGGTACAAGGGGTTGAGGGTGGACCTCGGCAGGGAGCTCGGGCTTGACGCAGAAACGTCGCACGACGACCCCGCTTCCACCAGGGGCGTCCTTCTAGACTACTGATGCCTTCCCCGCGCCGCTGTGTCCCTCGTCCTCCACTCGCGGACTCGTTGGTGTCGGAGGGCGGCCTTGCCCCTTCATCAAACCCGCGCCGACGTGAATATGCGCGGTTCGATGGGCGAAGGAGCGGGATGGAGGATGCCGGCCAGCTCAGCGTACCAGCTTTCAGGGGCGTAAGCCGACTCCTGCCAGTAGCTCAGACTGAAGCCGTAGATTCTCCTGCTCTTGAAGGCCGGCGTTTCAACGACTTTCGGATACATCTGTTGGATATGGCTTACGCTAGGCCTGACCATGGTGAACACCAGAACGTCGGCTCTCGGCATGTTCTCGGCAACCCACTCTCTCGAAGCGTCGGCACTCCCCCGGGCTCCGGGACCGGAGGTGAGGACCTCCCCGCCCAGCTCTCTTATGGACTCGGCCACCCACGACCTTCCTCCGGTCACGAAGGCGTAATCCTGGAAGTCAACGAACCACATCACCTTGGGATGCTCGCCTCCCTTGGCCCCCTCACGTATCGCATCCAGCTCCTCCATAATTCTCAAGACCAGAGAGTGCGCCTTGTCTCCGAGCCCAAAGAACTGGGCGATGAACTCGATCCACCTTATTCGATCTGAGTAGCTCGGCTCGTACCAGCTGTCGAGCACCACATGGGGGAGCCCGAACCTCTCCATGATGCTGACAAGCTGCGGGTCCTCCCTGGGATAGATGAAGGAGAAGACGAGGCCCGGGTTCATCGCCCTCAGCTCCGCGATGCTCCTCACGTCCCTGAGCTTCCCTGTCCTGAACCTCTCGACCAGTTCCGGCAGGACGAGATGAGCCTCAGCAGCGTTGAGGATGCCGACGAACCTGTCTAGGACTCCTCCGAACTCCTTCTCGAGCCTGAGCGAATACGCAAGCTGGATTGGAGAGCAAGCGACGACGTTGGAGACGGGGGCCCTTAGATATAGCTCGAAGGTCTTGCTCGACCCGTGTTTGGACCCTGTTCCAAGACGGATCCGTCTCCCCACGGCGTCTGTCAGGGCGAAGTCAGAATCGGTCAGCTTCTCTATCCCGAAATTGGGCACGACCGGCCTAATATCGCAGGAACTAATAATCGAATTTCCGCTGTGGTAGGGAGGGGCTTCGGGAGCATGGTCTTGGCACCGAAATTCTTTGGGGTTATATCTATCTCACAATACAGGCGTGTCCGGGCGATGCGAATTGGAGGCCAGACTGAACTATAAGGAGGTAGCTCCCGGAGCTCCTGCAGCGGTCCTGAAGCTGGAAGAGTATGTCAAATCTACCGGTCTCGAGAGCTCGCTCCTTGACCTTGTCAAGACTCGAGCTTCCCAGATCAACGGGTGCGCCTGGTGTCTCGACATGCACACTAAGGATGCCAGGGCGGGAGGCGAGACTGAGCAGAGGCTTTACGCACTATCCGCATGGCGGGAGACGCCATTCTACACCCCGCGGGAAAGGGCAGCCCTTGCCTGGACCGAAGCGGTCACCCTTGTCTCTCAGGGCGGCGTGCCCGACGATGTCTACGATGAAGCGAGGTGCGAGTTCTCTGAGAAAGAGCTTGTCGACCTGACGATGGCGATCGTAGCGATAAACGGATGGAACAGGCTCAACGTCGCCTTCAGGACCGTACCGGGTGACTATCGGCCGGCAAAGTCTTCGATGCGCGCTGCTTCAGTTGTGTGACCCCGCTGGTCAGGAATCAGCCCGGGGTCGGGCGTTCAGGCGCCCCCGACGAATCGTGCCAACCCTTCCGGTTACGTTTCTCGTATTGAAGCGCTCCCAGATACCACCTTGCAAGGAACGCCAGGAAGACGGTGGCAAGCGGCAGGAAGATCATTCCTGAATATTCCAGCGGGAGGAAGCCCAGTGCGTTGCCGAAGACCAGCGCAAGGACTCCCGCAAGCGCCATCGCCTTGACGCCTCCGTAGAGCGCGTCGCGGTTGAGATCCGCGCCGACATATTCCTTGAACCCCACAGGTCTCTTCGACTTTGGCATATGCCCTTTCACCAAAGTGGAGGTGAGTCAGAACGCCTTCGGGAAGACCTTCTCTTCTTCCGCCGGCTGGTGGACGCGAAGAACTCTGTCTAACTCTTCCAGGGCCGCCTTGAACTCGGGCAGGTTCTTTATGCGCAGAGCAAGCTCCATCTTCCCAAGCGACGCTGTCAGGTCGTGGTGCTGCTGCATGATCATGCTCGTCACCTCGTCGAAGAGGCCCTTCTTCATGAGCTCCGGGTAGATCTCGAACTCCTCAGTGAGCATATGCTCCGTCAGCGTGTCCTGGAGCTTCACGAAGTGCTCACCGAGGGCCCTCAACGTCCGATGGCGGGCCAGGTCATCGTTCAAGGCCCCGACCTGAAACGGGAATGCCCGGTGCTCCTGAATGAGCCTGTCGACCAGCTCCCTGAGCGAACTCACTTCTGTTTTGGCGGTTATGACGCTGCTCAAGCAGGGACCGCTTCCTTCATGGCTTTCGCCGCGACACCCGCCAGTATCGCTGCCGGATAGAGGACCTCCTCCTCGATTTTCGCGTGGTGTTCGAGCGCCTGAAGCAGTGCTAGAGCATCGGCATTCTTCTCCTTCTTCGCGGCCGCCTTGGCGGAGACGATGAGGTCCCCGATTGCCTTGTGCTCCAAGAGCATCGAATCGAGCTCGCTGGCGAGCCTCTCCTGGAGGAGGATGACCTTGTCGAGCCCGTCGCCCGTCTCGCGCTTTGAGATATAGGCGACCGCGCCCAGCAGGGGCATGGCAACCTCGTCTTCCTTTTCGAAGTGTGGCTCCAGCACTTCCAGCAGCTCCTTGACTGCCTTTCCGGTGGGGCCGCGCGCATAAGCGAGGCTTCTCAGACCCGCGAACAGCTCCTCATGCTCCTCCTTTATCGACTCAGGAATCCCGATTACGTTCATGCTAGTTCACGGCTCCTCCTGCAGGCCATGGATGGTTATGATTGACCCCGAAGGACTTTGGGGGTAGGCGAGCCTTCTAGGCCGATCGCTTCGGTCAGTCTGCCGGCCCAGCACCAACCGGGCTCCCCGAAGACCTTCGGGCTCAGGAATAAGGGAGGCCCTTCCCGGAACATCCTCAGAAGCAGCATGCAATCTCTAGAAAGACTGACAATGGAGCACGCCCTCGTGGGGAGAGGTCTTGGCGCGCTCGAGGTGATCGTGCGGAAGATTGGAGCCGGCGAGGCGGTCCCCGATGGGGCTGTCCAGAGGCTCCTCGACTTCTTCCAGGTGTTCGGCGACAGGTATCATCATGTCAAGGAAGAGCATGTGCTGATTCCTGAACTCGAAGACGGGTGCGAGTCGAGGTCCAGATGCCACCTCGGCCCCGCCATAGGCGCAGTGTACTACGACCACGAAGTCGCCCGGCGGGTCCTCCGAGACATCAGGCAGGCTTCCGAGGACCTCACCGACAGGGAGGCGCGGGACGCCTTCGTCGAGGAAGCGGAAGAGTACATCGCCTTCATGCGGCAACACATCGCCGGAGAGAAGGAGTCACTGATCAGGGCCGCTTCCTGGAAGCTCGCAGGAGAGGACTCCAGGCTCGTGCATTCTTTCAACAGGTATGAGCAGAGGGAGACCATCACGGAGACTGCGCGGCAGTTCGCAAGTGAAATCGACGACATACTTGCCGAGCTCTCCATAGAAGTTCCTCCCGCACGAGTCCGCGCCTACTCCAGAGGCACCATCCCCTACCACAGGTCCACCGACGCCCCGATTCAGTTCTGATGGGGACAGAGGATGGGAGCGGCTGAATCCGGGACATCGGGGCCTGCGGGCTCCCGGTCTCATGAATGCCCGAACTGCCTGCGCTGGGGGGTCCACACCCCGGTCGAGAAGTGGCGGAGGTTCAGGATGAGATACTGCACGTTCCACCATTGGCTGATGAAGGGACGCGAAGGCTTCCTGCTCCAGACGTACGCCGAACGCTCCAGCCACTTCGGGTTCGCAATCTCGCTCCCTTCGCCTGAGGATATGGCAAGGATGAACCTGGCGCCAGAGCTGGGCATGCCTGAACTTGGCAGCTTCCTCACCCAGCCCGAGAAGCTCTCAGCGCCAGTGGAAAGACTTCTCTTTCTTCCTCCTCGAAGTGCGACCTCAGGTCCTCGACGAACTTCAGGACATCCTTTCGTATCTTCTCGGGTGCCGCGTTCCGAAGAGCAACCAACGTTCGCTCGAGAAACTCCACAACCCATCTGTGTTCCTGCATGATACGGACCGACTCGGCCGAATCGGGCTTGAGGCGCTGGAGAATCACTCTGATGATCCTGGCCTCCTCCTCGACGGAGTGGTGCAGGATCTGCTTGCGAACAGCTTGAAGTTGAGACACAGCCGAAGTCGGATCTGTCTTGCATGCCGCGGCTATCTCTTCAAGCTTCACCTCCAAGGCTCGGTGCTCCTCCTTCAGGCGTTCGACCACCTTGGGTATCGGTTCGGTGAAATCTATCCTCGAACTCGTTGACGCCATCGCCCAGCCCCCTGACATCGTCCGTATTGGTTATTCACAGTTTGTCGAGCCTGTAGCATAGGTATCGGCCAGCCGCTGGCCCAGGCGTGTCTGCGCACAGGCTGCGGACCGGGCTCTTTCTAGCGCCTGGGCCTGCCGGTTCCGCCCTCTACCCACCTATGGAAGTCCACGTTCCGCCCTTGGGCCTTTTGCACTGTGGTCGTCGCAAGGTGGGCCATCCCCTCCGATAGCTTGACGTGTGGGATGAACTGCGTCTTAATCCATGCGTGGAACTGCTCAGGGTCTCCGGTTCGCTTCGCCGTTTCCAGGCCGCTCCTTGTCGCGTCCAGGCCGACTTGCAGCTGCCGGGCAATCGGCCTGCTGAAATGGTCGAGGTACTTGGAAATAGCGCCGCACCCTTCCAGCGTCTTCTCTGAAGCGTCTGTCCAGGCCCTCAGGGCCGCGCGCTCGTCGTGGGAGAGTGTGGCTTCTGACCGGGTTCGCGTAATCCTGGCGATGTCCTGCTTGGACTTCAGGATGCTGTTCTCCAGCCTAGTGAGTTCGCCTACGTTGAGGGGCATTCTGGCCTCGACTGCAGGGGGGCGCTAATATCTGTTCAGGCGCTCAGACTGCTGACGATAAATCACTATTAACGGTTCAAGTGCACAGCGGACTTATGGTTGACCTGAGCCTGCTGGACTTCAAATCAAAGCCGATCGACAGAGACTTCCTAAACAACCCTGACGAGTACCCGATCACAGGCGATCATGTGGGTCATGCAATCAGAGCGGAGGGGGCGCACAGGCCGACTGCGGACGGCACTCCTTACCCCACTACCCTGGGAATCCACGGGACCCAGGTCGGGGTCGACTGGGACTGCTGTATCGCAGACGGCGGCTGCCTTGACGTGTGCCCGACGCAGGTCTACGAGTGGGCCCTGAATCCGGGACAGATTGGCACAGGGAAGGACCACATAATCGAGAAGGGGAGCGCAGAATGGGACAAGTACCGGACCGACAAGACTGACATGGTCAGAGAGCAGGACTGCATCTTCTGCATGGCCTGTGAAACGGTCTGCCCCGTCCAGGCCATCAAGATCACACAGCCATAGCAGACAGATCAGACCAATGTCAACCCAGTTTGCGATGCTGGAAACCTGCCCGAACTGCGGGAACCTCATTGACCAGTGTACCTGTGCTTGCCCAACCTGTGGCATGATTGAAGAATGCAGCTGCGCAATAGGTCCGGGAGTGGCTGCGGGAGGGTAGCGGCGTGGCCAGAGTCAACAACGTCAACTGGATGATAGGAGGAGCCCAGGGGAGCGGGGTCGACCTCGCGGCGGGCGCCTTCGCCAGGTCATGCGTCCTTGCTGGGCTTTGGCTCTTCGGGACGAGGGAGTACTACTCCAATATCAAGGGCCTCCACAGCTACTTCGGGATTAGGGTAAGCAGCGAGAACGTTCAATCCAAGGTCGACGGCGTAGACCTTCTAGCAACCTTCGACGAGGAAACCCTCATCCGCCACGCAGAGTCCGTGAATGCAGACGGAGGGATCATCTACGACTCGGCCCTCGTCAAGACGCCCATCGAAGAAGTCGATACCATTTACAAGTCAGAAAGAAGGGACTTTCTCGCGAGGCTCTCAAAGCAAGGGCTCGGGACGGACGTCGAAGCGATACTTGAGGAGGCCAGGATGAGGGGGGTCAAGGCCTTCCCGGTCCCGTACACCGACCTTCTGAGGCAGACCGCAAAAGACCTCAACATAGTTGCCTCCAGCAACGTCAACCGCATCATCAACATCCTGGCCGTCTCGGCCTCCCTTACCGCGCTTGGCCTTGACGGGCAGTTTCTCGAAGAAGCAGTCAGGCAGTCCTTCTCCGCCTCGAGGAAGCAGAAGCTCGTAGACATGAACGTCACCGGGGCAAGAATCGCGCACGGCTACGTGAAGGACCACTCTCCGGGCCAGATCGAGGCGCAGCTCTCACCGATGAAGAGCGGGCCGAAGTTGTTCATGGTCGGGAATCAGGCCGTCGCTCTGGGCAAGATGGTCGGCGGATGCAGGATGCAGACCTACTACCCCATCACTCCTGCAAGCGACGAGAGCGAGTTCCTCGAGGCCCACGAGACCTTCGCTCTGCAGGACGGCGGGAGTGGGTCGATCGTTGTAGCTCAGACAGAGGACGAAATTGCTGCCGTCACGATGGCGACCAGTGGGGCCTTGGCGGGCGCAAGGACGGCCACATCGACCTCCGGCCCCGGCTTCTCCTTGATGACGGAAGGACTGGGGTGGGCCGGGATAAACGAGGTTCCTCTGGTGGTGACGCTGTACTCCAGGGGCGGTCCGTCCACCGGGTTGCCTACGAGGACGGAGCAAGGCGACCTGAAGTTCGTGCTGAACGCGTCCCACGGGGAGTTTCCCCGGATCGTGGTCTGCTCGGGAGACATCGAGGAGTGCTTCTACGACGCCATCAGAGCCATGAACTACGCGGAGCGGTATCAGTTGCCGGTCATCCACATGGTCGACAAGGGGTTGGCCAACAGCAACCAGACAGTCCCGCCTCTCGACCCAAACCTGGTCAGCATCGATAGGGGGAAGCTGATCCCCCAGGCTGACGGAGGCCCGGCGAAGCGGGAAGAGGAGTACAAACGGTTCGCGTTCGCCGAAGACGGCGTCTCTCCGAGGGCTGTGCTGGGGCAGAAGGAGCACCGTTTCTGGAACACGGGAGACGAACATGACGAGCTGGGGCACATCAACGAGAACCCGCAGAACAGGATCAAGATGATGACCAAGAGGATGTCCAAGCTGGAGACGGCGGACAGAGAGATTCCGGATTCAGAGAAAGTGAGACTCTTCTCTGCCAAAGGGAGTCCCGCAGCGACGATTGTGAGCTGGGGGTCCTCAAAGGGGGCGATCGTAGACGCCATGAGCCCGCTTCAGAAGGCAGGCATCGATGTCGAGTTCCTGCAGTTAAGGATGGTCAGCCCGTTCCCGACGGAGCTAGTCAGGGAGAGATTGTCGAAGGCGAAGTTGGCGATAGACATCGAGCAGAACTACTCGGCACAGATGGCCGCAGTGATCGCTGAGAAGACGCAAATCAGGATAAGGAACAGGATCGTGAAGTTCAACGGGCGGCCCATCTCACAAGACGAAATATACGATTCAATAAGACAGGTCGTCTCCAGACCTGAGGCGAATCAGAGGGTGGTGTTGAGTGGCGGCGCTTAAGCTCACAGACGTTCGCACGGACCTCCACAACGACTGGTGCCCGGGGTGCGGAGACTTCGGAATTGAAGCTTCGGTGCAGATGGCAATGACGGAACTGAACGTCGAGTTGCACAACATCGTAATCTTCTCGGGCATCGGATGCCACGGGAAGATCGCCCACTGGACGAACACCTTCGGAGTCCACACCCTCCACGGGAGAACCCTTGCCTTTGCCCAGGGGGCGAAGCTCGCAAACCCTGGCCTCGAAGTGATCGCCATCGGCGGTGACGGCGATGGGTACGGCATCGGAGTTGGGCACTTCGTGCACGCAGGCAGGAGGAACATAGACATGACCTACATCGTCCATGACAACCAGGTCTACGGCCTCACCAAGGGGCAGGCGTCCCCGACGCAAAGGCTCGGCGAGCAGACGAAGTCACTCCCAAAGCCGAACATAAACAGCGCGATCAACCCCATCATGCTCGGCCTCGCAGCAGGGTACACCTTCATCGCCCGGAGCTACGCCTTCGACAGCCGGCACCTCAAGGACACGATAAAACGGGCCGTGGCCCACAGGGGGTTCGCCCTTGTCGACGTCCTCCAACCCTGTCCCACTTACAACGACATAGAGACCAAGGCGTTCTACGGCGGCGAGGACAGGATGGATCCGGCCACGAAACGGGCTATGCCAAGGTGCTACGACATTGAAAAGACAGGATTCAACCCTCTCGTGACCGGTGAGATGACGGAAGACGACGTCGACAGGAAGGTGGGCGAACTGTACAGGATATCGAAGGAGTGGGGCGACAAGATCCCCATCGGCGTGTTCTACCAGAACGAGAGCGTCCCGACTTACGAGGACAGACTAATGGGCCGTATTTCGTCATATCTTGAGCGGCCTCCGGCCAAGCAAGGGATCAAGCTGCAGAACGGCAAGTCAAACGTGGACTTCGCAAGGCTCGCTCAGGAGCTGACGGTCGCGCCCCGAGGGGCCGCCACCTGAGCAGGCGCCTGCCCTACTCTCTTTTCGAGCTTCTCGACGAGCGAAGCATATCGCTCGAGGAACCTCGAACTGAACCTCTCTTGGACTCCGTGGAAGTCCTTGGCGAGGGCCTCTCGGTCTTGAACTGATAGCACCTTCTCGCTCATCGGAAAGAGGAGGTATTCCTCTCTCCAGATATGGCCCGCGTACAGCTCTGCGGCGCTCCCCAGGACCTCGGATATCACTTTGGCACCCTCCACGTCTCCTTCGCTATGCCTCTTGGTGGCCGCGTTCATCCGGTTCATGAGACTGCGGCCCTGCTGGTGCTCCAACCTGAGAGCGCCCACAGGGCATCCCGGCGGCGAGACCCCCCGCTGCTGAAGCGCCGGGAAGAAGAGGCCTTCTTCCTCCGCGTGGTGGAACCTGTCGGTGAACGACGAGAAGAACTCGACGACGTCAGACAAGACAAGTTCGTCCACCTTACCCGCATCGACGCTAGCCCTGATGGCCGGGAGTAGCTTGACCACTCTCGAGATGAGCCTGTGTTCCGCCTCAGAGCGCAGGGGGCGTCGGCCCCCAGATGATTGCTGGTTGAAGGATGCCGAGAACTCTCCCTTTTCGGTCCCGTGGGCTGGTGGCATGGAACCCCATGCAGACGCGGAAGACGTGGGTGACGGCCGAGTTATTCGCCGGCGAATTACTGCCCTGTCTTCATTACCGCTTCGGGCGGCACGCGTAGCTGATCACTCCTGCGAGGACCAGGTTGATCGCCAGGGCTATGACCGCTATGTAGAGGGAGCCGAAGGGGGATGCGAACAGGGACGACTTGAGCTGGTAGCCGTTCGCAGCGTTGGTCGCGATGGCCATGTAGATCCCGGAGAAGGTCCCGGCCAGAAGTCCGACGATCAGCCCTTCCCTCCTGAACCAGTTGGTATACAGGCTCACGAAGAACGACGGGAAGAGCTGGGCGATCAGTATCCCACCCAGCAGCTGGAGTTGGATGGCGTAGGTGGCCGGGGTCAGGAAGACGAACGCCAGGGCCAGGAACTTCATGAAGGCCGACACCCACTTGGCAATCCTGCTCTCTCCCTGGGCAGTGAGGCTCGGCCTGTACTCCTTGATGATGTTCCTCGTGAGCAGGTTAGCCTGGGCGATGGCCATTATGGCTGCAGGGACCAGGCCGCCCACGAAGACGCCGAGCAGCGCGACCCCTGCCAGCCACCCCGGCAGGACGTCGAGTATGATCGAGGGTACCACGTAAATCCCCTGTGACCCGGCTGGGAAGTTCTTCAGGAAGGCGAGCGCGGACGGGAGGGAGTAGATGATGATCCCGAAGAGGGCGAGGAAGGCCAGGCCCAGGCCGTAGAGCGGGAGGAAGGACGTGCTCAGCCTGAGCTTGTGGGGGCTCTGCGCGCTCAGAGTGCCGTTGACCGTGTGAGGGTACAGATACAGCGCTATGGCACTGCCGAGGACCAATGTAGCATAACTTGGGACTGTCGACGAAGGGACGGTGACGTACTGAGGGCCGGGCACGGCGCTGAAGATCGGCGCGAAGCTGCCGACCTTGATGAGCACGGCCACTATCACAGTGATGACAGCGGTCCAGACGAGCGCGTCCTTGAAGACGGCAGTCAGCGTCGCCCCCCTCAGCCCGCTCGTGAACGTGAAGGCAGCGAGGACGATCACAGCCACAAGAAGGGCGATCTCTTCGATCATGTGGGCGTCTCCCACCCCTACCAGCATCGAGGCGAGAACCGCCTGCATCCCGACGAGCTGGAGCGCGATGTACGGGAGGACGGCCACTATGCCCGTGATGGCAGTCAAGATGCCCAGGGAGCGGCTCTGGAACTTGTCCCTGACGTAGTCGGAACCAGTCACGTACCCCTTCTCCCTTGAGAGTTTCCAGAGCTTGGGCGTGAAGGCGATCGCAATCCCGAAGGTGATGGCGACGTAGGGGACGGCGAAGAAGTACAGGGAGCCGCTCGCGAAGACCCCCGAAGGCACCGCAACGAACGTGTAGGCGGTGTACACGTCAGCCCCGACCAGGAAGAAGGCCAGGAAGGTCCCGAGGCGCCTCCCCGCGAGCGCCCACTCCGAAAGCTGGTTGAGGTCCCCTTTCCTCCACCTGGAGCCGTAGAACCCCAGGAAGACGAAGACCGCGAAGAGGACGCCGAAGGAGCCGATGACGTCGGCGCCGACGGGCAAGCTATGCAGCTCCTTCCTCTTCAGTCCCCGACCGCCTGGCTTCGATGTAGGTGAAGGCGATGTAGGGGATGACCATGGCCCCCAGAAGGACGATCTGGAACCAGTAGAAGAAGGGCATGCCGTCCAGGGCGGGCTTCGAGTAGTTGTAGAGCGGCGTGTAGAAGTTCAGGAACCCGGGTACGACGACGAGGAGCACCAGGACCAGCTTGGTCAGCGCTGGGGTCTTCACGACCGAAATCGGCGAGCCGTGGGATTTATCGATACAAGCTGCACCTCGACTCCGGAATTCAGTTTAATGAAATATGTGGGACGCAAGCGAATAAATCTCCGTGCCGGAGGGTGAAAGCCCACATCCGATTCCTCGGTTGTCACTAAAAAGCTCATGGCGCCTGCAGACGCCGGCATCTCGACTCGGATTTATGGGAAGGGCGAAGAAGGGAGGGTTCGGTAAGCCGGGTCGGCAGGGGAGTGAGATGACCTTGAAAGAGGGTCGGCTGGGAGAAGCGACAGCTCTCCCCGGCCGCGACTGCGCTAGGGCGACGCTTGAGGCTTGTAAGAGAGCTTCTTCCCATCCCAGATGCTCTCGTCCCCCCAGAGCTTCACCTTCCAGGCAGTGAACTCCACTATCTGCGAGTGGTCTATGAAGAGGTTGACGTCCCTCCCGAAGGTGGTGAGGTACCACTTGAAGACCGGCGGGTCCGAAGCCTCGAACATGAACCTCTTGTAACCGAACCTGTCCACCAGCTTCTGAATCACGTCCTTCCTCCACTTCTCAGGCGGGAGGTCCTCGGTCAGCCCTTCCGACTCCACCATGACCACCTCGGCGCCGGCCTTGACCTCCGCTTCCACCTCGGCTGCGAAGTCGTCGAAGCTCCTCATCTTCATCGCCTCCTCGTACCCCACTATGTGGGTCCCCGCGCCTGCCCCTATCATCATGGTCACCTCCGGCTTCGGCTTCATCCCTTCTCTCTGGACCTGCTCGACGATCGCGATCTTGTCTTCCAGCGGGATGCTGGCGAGGCCGCTCGAGACCTCGACGACGTCGAACCCTAGGGACTTGCATTCGCGGATATACTGGTCCATTGCGGTGCCGCCCTGGACTATGACCCTCTCGACAAACCCTCCAGTGGAGACATAGACCTGGTGGTCATGGCAGGTCCTGATGATCTGCTTCACCCTCTCCCTCGGAAGGAGCCTCATCGAGCCTCCGGCGAATTTGTACCCGTCCACGTACTCGCCCCAGTCGTCGAGCAGGTCCTTGAGGTATCCGTAACTCACGGACGTATAGTAGGGACCCCTGAACTCGATGATGCCCGCCTCTCTCGGCTTCCTCGGCGGCATGTCTACTGTAACAAAATCGAACGCTTTCTCGTTGCGATCCATTGCCATCGTTCTGGTTCGAGTCGTCCACGATATTTATCGCTAAATGCCCGTCGAGCCCCGGGCACTCGGCGTCCTCTCACCTTAGCCCGAATTCTGCCAGGATGTCCTGGTGGCTTCTCGCGAATTCCTTGTCAGGGGCCTTCGAAACGTCGATGAATCTCAGTTCCCTCCACGCCGTGCTCCGCGGCAGGCTCTCCAGCTCTCCCCTGAAGACGAACTCCATGTCCCAATGCGTCGGTTCACTGTATGCTTCAGAGAAGACTTGGAGTTCCTGCGATTTCACGTCTTCCCAGATCAACCCAAGCTGTTCCTTTGATACCCTCTTCGCCGCATCGCGGGGTGACTCGTACAGAAGCAGGTGGCTGGATGGCAGCATCCATCGGTCGCTAATCCTTTCCGTCCTTTCCTTGCTCAGGGCACCGATGCGCACCCAGTCGTGTCCTGGGTCAACCTTGCCCAGGAGGACGTTTCGCCAGTCGTTCTTCCAGAGGACCAGGAACACGGACAGGCACATTCCGCCCTTGGGAATTCTGTCCATCTGAAACGGGAGCGCACCTTCGTAGAAGTCTGCGAACCTTCGTTCTGCCGTCATGCTGGTGCTGCTCTATGCGAGCTCGATTTCAATTTTGACCCCGACATCTGCCCGTGCGCCAATGTAATTTTCGTAGTTCCGTAGGCCGTACCTGTCCTTGAACCACCGGACGATGCGCCTGACCTCCTTGGCATCCGTCACAGGCAGCGCGGTCCCGTGGAACGTCTGGCTTCTGAATGTGACGGTCACCTTCGGGTCCCTGACCACATCCATGTACCACAGGGTCTTGGTCCCCTGCAGTGGGAGAGAATATAGAACGCCCTTCCTCTCCACGAACCAGACGGGAACAGGCTTGGCGGAGGGCAGGCCTCCAACGGAGAGCCCCACGTCTATCAGGCCCTCCAGGTCCCCCTTCAGCGACATCTCCGTGGTTCCGGCGCCAGGCTGCTTCGGAGCTTCTGGACGCTTCACTCCCACGTTCTTCAGCATTAGAAGAAACCAGACCATGGCGGCGAGAATGACAGGTCCGGAAACGGCTTCCCAGATCGGAAGCCCCGAACCTGCGAATGTCTGCAGGTTGCCGGCTATCCGTATTGCCACTCCGAGATCAAGCAACGCGATCGGCCAGTAGGACAGACCTGTAACCGGTCCCTTCCTTCCCAGCAGCCCGGGTAAGAGCATCGGGGCGAAGCAGGTGATGTCTGCCCCGATGAATCCAATCGCAATCGAATGAATGAACGAGTCTCTCACAAGGAACGTCCCGATCCCAAACCCGAACCATGCTATCCCGAGGGCGCACCCGACTAGCAGCCAGGCTGCCGCGGAGAGTATGCAGACCTCATTGTAGCGCATGATCGTATAATGCATCTTGGTCATGGCGGGCCTCAGCATGAGAGGGTGTGCGAGCTCCAGGACCTTGATAGAAAGAAGGACGCTGGATGCCGCTGCCAGGAATAGGACTCCGGTCAGGACCGAAAGGACCGGGGTTGAGACCAGGGAGTCGGCGAAGGCTGTGGCCACGGCTGCACCCTGCAGGATCGAAGCCGAAGTCGCCGCCCGCTTTCTGTAGTCACACTGCCTCAAGCTGACCGAACGAATCTGCACCGCATAGATTTCGGAGCCGGCAAACCCAACTAGCGCTAGGAAGACCAGCTGTGGCGAAAAGACGCCACCGCCAATGCTGACCACCCGTTCAAGTTCGAGGAACAGGAGTACGGTGGCAAGGACAAGTGAAGCGGGGGATAGGATGAGGAGGGGGGTCACCTCAGGGAATCCGCCAGCCGGCCTGCGGACGATCGAGATGACGTGGTATGTGAAGATAAGGGAGCCTCCGACCGTCAGCAACGCCGCCAGGGGGAGAACGAGCGGCACTCCGGTGAACTGAGAAGCTATGAAAGCGACGTTGGCCGAGGTCATCGCACCGTATACCGCGTAGGCGAGGGGGACTTTCGGGATGTGGCCCACCTTGAACCTCGGGAGCAGGGAGTATCCTACCCCCATCACGAACTCGGAGACGAAGCCGAAAATCTGGATGAACGGGTGACTGGGAAACAGGGAGAGACCTGCGTTGCTGGGAACACCCGAGAGGTAAGCGAGCATCAATGCCCCCAGAGTGGTACCCGCGAAGCCCAGGATCACCGCTGTCGCGAGGAAGAGAATCGTCAGCCTTCTCTCTGGTCTTTGGAGTGGTTGAACCTGGCTGGCCGGCGAGTGACCGACCTCTGATGCAGTGGACGGCCCACCGTCCCCTTCACCCTTGGCACCCGACAAGATTGCCTCCGTGGGCGTGCCGGTTTCGTGAATAAGAACCTCTGGTAGCCGCTGGAAGTCTGGCGCACCGGCAATCGGTGGACCCCGTTAAACAGTATATTCCGCTCTACCCAGGGGGAGAAGCCACATGCCCGACTCTGCTGACTACGTTGTTCTGGGGGGCGGCGTCGCCGGCGGCCATGCCGTCTTCGGAATCAGAAAGCTCGACAAGTCAGGGAAGATAGTGGTGGTCAATGCCGAAAATCAGTTCCCGTATGACCGTCCGCCACTTTCCAAGGAGTACCTCGCCGGGAAGATGAAAAGGAGCGAGCTCTTCTTCAGGGCCGATTCTTACTTCTCCAAGAACAAGGTGGAGTTCGTCAAGGGGCGCCAAGCGCGGGACCTCGATGTTTCACGCCGAAGCGTCACCCTTGACGACGGGAGCGAGCTCTCCTACAGCCGGCTCCTTTTGGCGACAGGAGGGACCGCCAGGAAGCTTGATTTGCCCGGCTCCGACCTGGCGGGAATCCTTTACCTACGAACTCTTCAGGACTGCGACGCAATCAGGTCCGCAGCCAAGAATTCCAAGAAGGCGACAATCATCGGCGGTGGATTCATCGGGTGCGAACTGGCCGCAACGTTGACTGGCAGGGGCCTGAAGGTCACGCTCGTCGAGGTCGCTCCACGGCTCCTTAGTGCGGCCATCGACGAAGAGACATCACGCTGGATCCAGGACCACCATTCCAAGAACGGAGTAAAGGTCCTGACGAGCGCCAAGGCTGTTGGCTGCAGGGGGAAGGCCGGACGGGTGAACGGCGTCGAGCTGGAGGGGGGCGAGGTCATACCCGCAGACTTCGTAGCCGTTGGGGTTGGGATAACGCCCAACTCAGCCCTTGCCGAAAGAGCTGGGCTCAAGGTGGATAGAGGGGTTGTAGTTGACGAGCATCTGAAGACTAGCGCCGACGGCGTGTATGCCGCGGGCGACGTCGCGAGGTTCTACAGCCCGATCTTCAAGCGCTACCTCCGGGTAGAGCACGTCGATGTGGCTCAGAAACAGGGAGCAGTGGCTGGGACGAACATGGCAGGCAAGGCGGAGTCCTTCGATGAACTGCCCTATTTCTTCTCGAATCAGTTCGACCTCGAGATAAACGCCTTTGGCGACCTGTCACAGCACACGGATGTCGTCAGGAGGGGTCCGCTTGACCCGAAGAGGGGGTTCATCCAGTTCTACTTCGACAGAGCAACCCTGAACGGGATTCTGTCTGTGAACGCCGACTGGAATGAAATAGAACGGGCGAAGGCCCTAATCGAAGGCAGGAAGGACTTTCCTGACCCTGCGGTCCTAGCAGATGAATCGAGGACGCTGAGGTCCTTCGCCAAAGGTAGTTGAGATGCCACGCGGAGGCACCTTGACAGCGGTCAGACGGAAGCATGCACCCAGCGGATCGAAGGCTGAGACGGTCTATGCCATCGGTCACTCCACCCGGTCTATCGGGGCCTTCCTCAGCATACTCCGAGCACACTCCATCGACGTCCTGGTCGACATACGAACAATCCCGAAGTCCAGACACAACCCTCAATTCAATTCAGACTCGCTGAAGACCTCGCTCGGGGAAGCGGGGATAGGATATACGCATCTGAGAGAGCTCGGAGGATTAAGGCGGCCGCTGAGCGACTCCCCTAACATGGGTTGGAGGAACGAAAGTTTTAGAGGCTTTGCCGACTACATGTCGACCGAAGGATTCGCAAAGGGGCTCGACGAGCTCGTTCGCCTCGGTGAGAGGAGGAATGTAGCAATCATGTGTGCGGAAGGGAACCCCTACAGGTGTCATCGCTCGCTCGTCGCCGACGCCCTTACGGCCGGAGGGGTCAGGGCCATACACATCTCAAGCAGGAAGCCCGGCAGGCTCCACACTCTCACACCGTTCGCGAAGGTAAAGGGGCCCAAAGTCACCTATCCTGAAGACCGGGAGGGAGTGAAGGCACGGAAGGCCTCAGCCAGGAAGAGGGACTGAATTGACCACAGCCGAAGAGATGGCCCAATTCGCGTGTGATACCTCGTTCAGCGACCTCTCGGAGAACGCTGTTCGGGAACTGAAGATCAGAATCCTTGACGGACTGGGATGCGCCATCGGGGCCCTGGGCGGTCCTCCGGTGAAGAGGCTGCTGAGACTTGAACGGGCATTGGGAAAGGGGGGCGGCTGCACGCTCATCGGCGGAGGAAAGGTCGCCCCAGACAGGGCGGCGTTCTGCAATGGAGCACTGGTCCGGTACCTCGACTTCAACGACAGCTATCTCGCGAAAGGTGAGACCTGTCACCCCAGCGACAACATTGCTCCGGTGATGAGCGCTTCGGAGTACGTCGGCGGAAGCGGGAAGGACCTCCTTACGTCCTTGGCCGTCGCATACCAGGTCCAGTGCAGGTTGAGCGACATGGCACCAGTAAGGGGAAAGGGGTTCGACCACACCACCCAGGGCTCGTACGCGGTCGCTGCAGGCGCATCGAGGGCAATGTGTCTTGACAGGGCCAAGACTGCGAATGCGATCGCCATCAGCGGGACCGCCCTGAACGCCCTCCGGGTGACCAGGACGGGGAAGCTGTCCAACTGGAAGGGACTCGCCTACCCGTTCACTTCCTTCGGCGCTATCCAGGCGACACTGCTTGCGCGGGCCGGGATCACTGGTCCGCTCGAGGTCTTCGAGGGGAACAAGGGCTTCATCGACACGATCTCAGGACCTTTCGAGATCGACTGGAAGGAGGAGGACCTGGAGGCGGTGACTAGAACGGTGCTCAAGGAGTACAACGCAGAGATGCATTCGCAGTCCGCAGTCGAGTGTACCCTCAGGATGCGAGAAAGGTTTGCCATCAAGCCCGAGAAAGTGAGAGTAGTCAGGGTGAGGATCTTCGATGTGGCCTACAATATCATTGGCGGAGGCGAGGAGGGCGCGAAGGTCGAGGTCAGCACCAAGGAGGAGGCAGACCACAGCCTCCCCTACATACTTGCGGTTGCCCTTCTGGACGGACAGGTCACGCCCGCGCAGTACAGCCCCGACAGGATCAACAGGAGTGACGTCCAGAGTCTTCTAAGAAGAGTCCTCATCGCTCCTGACCCTGAGCTCAGTGGAATCTTCCCCAAGGCCATGCCATGCGTGGTTTCAATCGAACTTGATGGCGGCAAGGTCGTCGAAGATCGGGTGAGAGACTATGAGGGCTTCTTCACGCGTCCAATGACCTGGGGCTCTGTGGTGAATAAGTTCGAGGTGCTGGCCGGGCAGCATGTCTCGGCCCCGCTCAGAAAGGAAATAGTGGGCGCGGTCGACAGGCTCGAGGAGATCCGCACTTCAGAACTGACCTCGATTCTTGCCAGGGTTCACTAGACAGAGCTCGCCGCAGCTGCCGGCCACAGTCCTTTGGACCGTTGCCCTCAGTGGAACTTCGGTCTGTTCGCCAGCGAACGGGGCGATGGAGAGGCGGGGCGCACAGCTCAGCCCAATCTTCGACCTGAGGGTGACCTTACAGGACGGCCCGTGCCCTGCCTTCGCACCTTCTGGATTGGGAAGTTCAGAGCCTTGGGAAGCACACCCAGGTCCCGAAATAGCACGCCTCCAGCATCCGCAACTCAGGGTCGAGTTGATCGAGCCCGGCCCGGACACTCTGCTCCTGATTGTAGCAACCGTCGCAGTAGGGTTCGGAACGCTCTCGGATGAAATCGGCGCCCATCTTCAGCTTCAGCGGACGAACACTCGCCTGGCAGTAGGTCCCCTTCGGGACCGGGTCTCTCTGCTTCGCTGGTCACCCGATCAATGGCTCCGACATCCTCAGCCTCTTCGCTGTGGCCTTGGTCGCACTAGTTGCGTCAGGCGCCTAGGGCGGCACTCGGCCGGAGAGCCGCTGCTGCGGGGAATTCGCACGAGAATGTGCTCGTGGCGTCGAATGCCTAACGAAGCTTCGGAAGACCCACCAGACGAGCTCAGTCCTGGTTATGCTTGGACTCCGCGGGCGAAGAAGGGCTCTGTTTATCAAACAGAGCTTGGCGCACCACAGTCCCTACTGGAGCGTGACTAACCATGCCATTAGCGCCTAAAAAGTCCCTGTATGATGAGGTGTGCGCATATGCTGTCAGACTGGCAGTCGTCTGTCGCAGAATGGAGACAGCACGCCCGCATTCGCCACGTTTACATGCATGCAAGACAGTCAGGCTGAGGCAGGAAGGGTTTGGTTCTGTTCAGCCCGTTGCTGGGAGAATCACGGTGTACGCTTTCGCGCTCTGCCTTTCGGCGGCTGACACCCTGTCCGTGCGGGGACAAGTTCTGGCGGTTTCGAGTGGAACGCCAGGTTGAGACCGCCGGCGAGAGCAGGTGGATGTCTCACGTCTTCGGAGAGGGCGTGACACGAGGAGGGGGCCTGTACCTCCTGAAGAAGAGCCAGTAGAGGCAGAGGTTGAGGCCCAGGACCACGCCGTAGAGGGCGAACGGGAGGTCGATGGCCACCGGGTCTGTATCCGCACCGGCGAACTCGAACCCAGAAAAGTAAGTCCCCCCCGAAGAGGCGAGCAGTCTCGCGGTCTGGTTGATGCCGAAGGCCGCCCCCCTCTCGTCCTCAGAGACCATGTCCATCATCGCCGCCTGCTGCACCGGGAGGGTCATCACCCTGGTCGCTGGGAGGAGCAGATAGACGAACAGGGAGACCGGGAGCACCCTTACGAACGGCATTACCACCGAAAGGACCACGGAGGCTCCACGGGTGGCTATTATCCCTCGGAGGAACCCGACCCTCCTTTCGATGCGGGGAGCAAGCAGGAGGGCGAAAGACGCTATGACCCCCGAAACTGCCGCGTAGACGTTCATCTCTGTCCTGGTCATGGAGTAGACTACGATGAAGAAAGGGATCAGGAAGGGAGTGATCAGTCCTTGGCTGAGCCCGTTGAGTATACCGGTGAGGCTGAATTTCCCGATGGCCGCCCCTGACTTCAGCTTGACGGAGCGCCTGACAGACCTGCCCATCCTGACGAAAGGGGCGAGCAGGACCGAAGCCAGGCTCAGCAAGGCAGCGATGGCGAACACCTCCTGTATCGATCCGAAACCTCCGAGATAGGCGCCGGCGGCTGAGGCGATACCAGAGGTGAATGCCAGCACGGAGTAGAATCTCGTCCTGTCCTGCCTGGAAGTGAGCTCGGTGGTGAGGATAGACTGTATCGGCTGCGCGGCCCCGCCGACCCCGCCCCCCGGAAGGGATCCGCTGGCGGATATCCCTCCCACCACGGCAGCGACGAAGAGGGAGGGGATGCTGGTGCTGGCCACCAGAAGGGAGGCAGATATCGGGAGCAGGGCAAGAGCGACAACGAATGAAAATCTCCTCCCGACGAGGTCCGCCGCGAACCCGATTCCAAGCCCCAGCAGGGCGGTGGCGATCGTTGCTGAGGCGTATATGAAACCCAGGAGCAGGTTCCCCAGATGAAGCTCGGTCAGGACAAGAAAGGGAAAGGCGATGTTGATCATGCCTGCCGAAACGCTCCTGAAGACCCTGAGGGCGGCCAGGAAGGCGAGAGAACGCCCGTCAGTGACCTGGCCGGCCGTGCCGGTCTGCACCTCTTCCAACTCTTCGGGGGACCCGCGCCGATGGGGCGCTATAAACAAGGACCGACCCGCGTATTTCAAGAGGTGTGCGTGGCGACACGGCTCGACGAATCCCGGACTGTTCGGGAAGCACCCTTAGACTGCCTGATCTCCTGAAGAACGACAGACAATCCCAACGCGACAGTGGTCAGCGGTGCCGGCTTTGGCCAGGTCGGGTTCAAGCCCGGCACCAGGGTGGCGCTCCGCCGACAATCATCTCAGACGTCGTCCCAGTCCACCTGATGGCACCCTCGTGGCCGGCTCCGTGACGATGACCCTGGCACCCGCCTGGCTGACACATAGCCTAGAGCGCGCCCCAGGACTTTGGGTCACTAGTTGCCCGCGAAGAGCATGTGGGCCACGAAGGCCGCGAGCCCGAGGTAGACGAGGAGCGCCGTGGTGCTCTTTAGAGAATTGCTGCCAACAATCTCGCAACGTGGTCATCTCGTTGGCCGTGCTATCCAATGAACGCCGACTCAGATGGACTCCGTCAAAGGGTGGCCTGACGAGATGCCATCCTCATGTTGAGCAATGGAGCCACAGCGAGCCCAGCGACCTGCCCAAGGGAGGTTCCCACTCTTGGCAAACGTCTGCTTCAGTTAAGAGCGCAGCCCTCCTTCTCTGCAGCCGTGGATCTACCTAGATCTAGTGCGAGGGTCGGCGAGACCTTCGACCCCCACCCCGAAGCAAGGAAATTGTACTATGTCTATCTAGCCGTCCCTGCACTCGTGCTGGCGGCCCTGACTGCCGTCGTCGTGTCCACTCTCTACTTGGCTGGAATCGGGGAGTACTGGATAGTGGCCCTGAGCCTAGCCGTCACCCTGCCTACTCGTTAATGGCCCCATTGCCTACTGGATACCGAAGTTCCTCTCGACAATCAGGTATACTCCAGGGACGGACCGGGTGGTGTACGAGGGAGGGGTGTGGTGGAAGAGGAAAAGCTTCGTGCCCTACAACAGGGTAACGAACATCGACGTCATCCAGGGGCCTGTGTCAAGACACTTCGGGTTCGGAAGGGTAACATGGCCTACTTGCGGTTTTCCTCGTCCTTCTTCGAAGACCCGTTGGCGGCAGCGCCCCCCGCCTGACTCGGACGCTTCGGAATCCCGCTACGAGTCAGCGCCTTAGCCAGCAAAGGGCGGGCTTGAATCCTTCCCGCCAACCTGGTCATTACGATTTGCAAGCAAGCCCCCGCCGACCTTCCACCACCTGACGCTATCGCTTCACAGAAGCTTGTACCCTGCAGAAGGCAGGGAGCCACCTGCAACCCCGGGGCCCCTCATCAGGAAGCAGCTGGCGGCGTGACTCCAGGCGCTTTCTTTTCACGCGTCCCCGAATAGCCGTAAACCCTGACCCAGCTGACCGAGGAGGGGTCCAGGGTTGACCCGCACGATGCGCACACAAGGTTCTTCTTGGGCTGGGAGAAGATTTCTCCACATGACTGGCACGTGTGTTGCCCTTCTTTTCTCCGGTAATCCACCCCTACGAGCTTGATTTCCTTCCTGCACTTCGGGCAGACGCCTCTCTGGTAGTCCCGTTCTGCGCTAACGTTTCCGCATTTGTAATGCTCAATCAGAACGACCTCTTCGAACCTCCTGGATCCGCACCTGGGACACAGCCCGTTGATTTCCACATCGAGCGACGAGCACCTGGGGCAGCTCATCTTCAGCTCCTCTTCACCGCGGACCAGCTTTCCTTCCTTTGTGAGCTTCTCCATCGTTCTTTCCACTGTTTCGGTCTTCTCGTTTGACTTCCGGGCGAATTCGCTAGGATAGATTCTTCCAACACGGCCCAGCTCAGCCACTATTCGCTCTTCTAGGCCATCTTCCGACACAGTCAGTTGTATCCCGTTTTCGTCGATTGCAAAAGGAAACCACTCGGCCGAAATCGGGCTATGCCTAAGCATCTTCACCCGGCCCTTCTTGTTTCCCTTATCGTCTTCCACGATCTCGAGGTGGCCTTCGGCCATCGAGAGGCACAAGGTCATGAGTTTCGAGTCGAGAATCTCCGGATGAATGAGCAACAGGGCCTGGGACCTGTCCTTGTGCACTTTGGAGACTAACATCTGCATGAATTTGTATGCCGCATCGGGAGGCGTGTACGCGATTAGAGAAGAAATGTCGTCAACAACAAGCAGATAGCCTACCTTGTCCTTTGCCGCCTTTTCGATTGCGTCGAGAACCTCTTGTAACGTCGCGTTCGGCGGAACGTTGATGGAGGTTGGAGAAGATGAAGAGTAGCAGTCGACAGCGCTTACCAGGTGCCCAAACGAGGCAAGGTCGAGCCCCAGCCTCCCGGCGGTGGCGTCCAGGTCTGCTCGTGGAAAAACAGTTAGAACGAAGATGACTTGGTACCCTGCTTCCAGTTTGCTTTTCGCGAATTGTATCGCGAAAGTTGTCTTGCCGCTGCCGCTTGGCCCGAAAAGTAGAACCGTCCCCTTCGAGGCTGCCGAGACGATAGACGAGAATATCGGAGACTGAGCGAGAGGTATGGAGCCCGTCATGCACTTCCCGCCGAGGGGGTCCTGGGGGTCATGTTCCCTTTGAGCTCTCGACTGGACGTATGGGTTGGTCCAAGCTTATCCTCTTCCAGTCGCGGTACAGAGCTGCAAATGCGGCCATAACGAAAGCAGAATACAATACGTTCAGGAGGGTTATCAGGGCATCAAAATTTCCCGGGAGAGAATATCCGAGGGCACCGCGGAGGAGCACATAGAATGAGAGGAAGACGACCGCGATTTTGATGTACATGAAGAAGCGCGCGAAGATCCCTGTGTTGAATACCCTCGAAACCAAGACGACGAAGACGATCACGACAAAGGTGAATGCGACGTTGACAACTTGGAGCGCGACAGCGATGGGTGCCATCTCCTAACGCGCTTTTTAATCCCCCAAGGAGTTATTTAGGAATTCTTTTCGGCGGACGTCGTTCTGATCTGGGAAAGGACTTTCCTCCGCTCAAGCCGTCCGTAGCCAGCGCCGGAGAAGTGTGGCGGCTCGTGGCAGGGGACGCGGGTTCACGGGGCGGAGTCTAGGGCCCCGATGGCGGCACTCGCCGCGCAAGCGAATTCATCTGCAGGGAAGTGAGAGATGATGGTACGGTCTTGAGGAGGCACCGCTGGATACCAGCAGGTCAGCCGGCTTTGGCGCCCGTGAAAGTGGGTAAGGGTGGAAAGGTCATGCTTCGGAGCGGCCGGAAAGGGATGTAGGCTCAGGTTGAACGTCTACCACAAGCCCCTTCTGCCCACGGCCCTGACAAAGTAAGAATACATTCGCACTAGGCCGTACAGCGGCCTGTAGACAAACACCACTATCGGAAGAAGATAGAGTAGCTTGACGTCAGTCTTCCGCGGGGAAAGGAGTCCGGCAGACACGAACGTAACAAGCTCGGAAACAACATAGAGCAGATAGATCAAAACGAGCGTGTAGAAGAGGTTTGAGGAGAAATCGAGGAGGACAAACAGGACCCAAGCCGTCCTTGCGAACAGAAGGACCACGTCCATCAGCAGGGTGTCATAGAGGGCGACCCTGAATCCGAGCCTGAACCTGCGGTTAAGGAAGACATCTTTGTGCTTTACGAGCGTTTCTATCTGGCCCACTGCCCATCTCCTTCGTTGTCTGAACCATGATCTCAGGGTGGCGGGACAGTAGGTCCACGCGATGCTTTCTGGGGCAAAGAATATTCTCCCCCCGGTCTTCCTCAGTTTCATAGTCAGGTCGAAGTCTTCGGTCAGAGTGTCCTTGTCGAAGAGGCCGAGTTCTCTCGCCGTCCGGATCCTAAACCCGCCAAAAGCGCCGGAGATTATGATGAGCATTCCCATCAGGGCGTTGTATCTTCTCCCGAGCTCTATCGATATGAGATACTCGTAGGACTGCAGCTTCGTCAACAGATTGTTGACGTTCCCGTCGCCAGCGAGTATCCTCACGTTACCGGAGACAGCGATTGTCCCCTCGAATTGGAAGAACTTGGTGGCTTCACTGATGGCTTTTCTTTCGACTAGCGTGTCTGCGTCGACTACATAGAGGATATCTCCCGTGCAAAAAGACACCCCGTAATCTATGGCTCCGGCTTTCGAACCGCTCGCGGTTTCTCTCCGGACAAGTTTCACCAAGTTCTGCTCAGCGTAGGGCATCACCTTGAAGGAGGTCTGGTCTGTAGAGCCGTCGTCAACCACAACTATCTCTTTGTCCAAGTAGTCCAGCTCAAGGAGTGCCTGGACGGTCCTTTCTATCGAAGAAGCCTCATTGTGGGCCGGGACGATGATACTCACTCGGGGTCGGAAACCAGGATCGAACTTGAGCGGGTGAATCCGTTCGTGAAGATGGTGAAGCAGCAGGAATACCGATTTCCCTACGCTTCTGGAAAGGTCGAACGCGATGGGAATCGCTAGGATGGCGAGGAGCTGTAACGTTGTCAGCGAATGCAGCCAGACAAAGAAGCCTGTCAGTCCACCCAGGTCCATATGGGTCCGCTACGCAGGTCTTGCAGGTTATGCCGGTCTAATATCTTTCGAAGGCAGGGGTTCCCGCCGGCCCCAAAACCCGACGACCGACCCGTGTCCAGAATCTGACCGCCGGCCGACCCAGGGTTGCTATTAGGACTGAGAATCGTACGAGTCCGGACCCATTATGGGCTCGAATCCGGGTAGAGTCGGGGGTCCGGTACGGCTTTGACCTTCGCTTTGTTGCAACACTTTGCACACACTGCTGAACGGAGCGTGTTACCTTCCTACTGGCGGTACGCGCGAACAGTCATCTTTCCAATGACGACATGGGACATTCACCAGGGCTCGCTTCGATTCGTCTTTGAAGGATAAATAGCGCTGGCCTGAAAAGTGGACTAGATTTGTATGCTCCGAGATGGTTCAAGGAAGACAAAATAGAGGTACTTCAGGCCGAGATCAACAAGACAAGACTCGGGACCATAATTACCGCTGGTCCATCTGGGATAATGGCCAGTCATGTGCCAATGCTCATCGACCCGACGAAAGGACGTCTAGGCAACGACTTCGCCCCGAGCCATGGCCTTAACCATCTTGGGGACGACCTTGCTGGCGTTCAGGACTTCGAAAAAAGGGGGCCTGCCTTCCTTATCCACGTGAAGAATCACATCGCCAACCTCCTCGGCGTGCGAGAGCTTCCCCTTCTCCTTCAGCACGACGGATAGAACGTCGACATCAGAATCGTACTTCATCCTATAGGCCAATTCTCTTCCTCTCGATTGGATAGAAGGTTATCACTACTATAATGCCTTCCGCTCTTCGTGCACCACCCTCAGACCGAACTTGTCGTCGAGGATCACCGTTGAGAAGGTCTGGACCCCTTTCCATGCAGTATGGTCCGGTGCCGAAATGGCTCTTTCAACTTGACTCCGAGATACGTCGAAACCGTAGGAATGGACTACCTCGAACTTTTCCTCAGCGTGCCTCGTGAACCTTATTCTCGCCAAATACTCGGAGCGAGAAGCCTCAGACTTGCGTTATAAGGTTGGCAACGGAGAGGGGCGTCACGTCCGAGGAGGCGTGAATCAAACCCCGGCCGGGATTCGGGCCTTCAGATGCGGGCCTAAGCACCTTCAGAAATGTATCTAGCTCCACTTGAGCATCGGCTAGCTACCCACACGCTCGACCTTCAGGCCTTTAACACGGTCGAATTCGACGTCGCTTCCCGTCAGAAGGGTCCCTTTGCGCAGGAGAGCAGTTGATGCCGCAAAGGCGTCGGCGAGGGAGATGGAATTGTCCGCCTTGATTGCCGCAGCCTCCCTCCACAAAGGAGAGTTGTCAGTGACGGGTACGATCTTGACGCCGAAACTCCTCAGGTTCCTCTCCTTCTCTTCCGCAGTAGTTTTACTGATTCTTCGCAAGACATAGTGGAATTCGGTCAGGTTGACAATGTTCAGGTAGCCTTTTGCCGCTCCCCCTGAAATCTGTTCAAGACAGGATTCAACCCTGTCCGACCCGGCCTCCCCCAAATAGAACACCAACAAAGCCTGAGTATCGAAAACAAGGGGGCGCAATTGTCAGGTCCCACGTCCTCTCGAAAGCCCTTTCTCCCTGGTGGACTCTGCCTTTCTGACCTCCTCCATAATCTCCTTCGATGATTTGCCCTTCAGGACTAACCTCAGGGATCCCTTCTCCATCGACGGACTAGGCAGGGGTTTCACCAAGACTCCTTCTTCGGTATCCTCGACGAGCGCTTTCCTCCCGATGCCATGCCTTTCGCGCATACTCTTCGGAATCGTCGCCTGGCCTTTCTTAGTCACAGTGACGACTGCTTCAGCCATGAGTAATAATTCCGAAAGAGTAATACTTAAGGATTCGGTATTATTGTCTACAGCGCCGGGCGGCCGGGACTCGGGCCCGACGGGAATTGGGCCCTTTCGCCTTCTTGAACCCGCCTATCCTGGGTTGGACTGTCTTGATTCTCAGCATTCTATACGAGGCGTACAAGACGCTCAAGAACCTGTAATCCCTCACTGAGTTGGGACCAAGTTCAGCTGGCATGTAGTTTCACAGTTTGCATATACTGTCGAATCATGGTGCGTTGTGCAAATGGACAAATTCATACCAAGCCCGGCGCGGATGGCCAAGGATAGAATAGACCCTGCTTGCCAACCGGAGTCCATTTCGTGCTTGGATTGCCCCGGCCGGATATAGCCTGGAGCGATGGCCAATCCCAGACTCGAAAGGTACCCCTCGTTAAAAGGCGCCGGCACCACCTACCGCATGACACTGGACGACATCCACGACTACCCTTACCAGCTGAGGAACGCGGAGAGCAGGCTGGAGCGCGACCTGAGGGTCCGCCCGCAGGACAGGAAGCTGATACAGGCGTTCATGAGGCAGGTGAAGGCCCAGGGGGTATCCGTCGGGCGCCAAGCCAAGTACGTCAACACCCTGACGACCGTCGCCCACCACATGAGGATCCCTTTCCGCAGGGCGAAGAGGAGGGACATCGAGGACCTGATGACAAAACTGGCGGACCACGAGTTCACGAAGAGGAACTGGGACGGGACCGAGAGCAGGCGCCACTACTCCGCCGAGACCATGGCCGACTTCAAGATCATGGTCAAGCGGTTCATGAAGTTCGTCAGGTACGGCGACACGGACAAGGACACCCCCTACCCTGAGGAGGTGAAGTGGCTCCGGAAGACGATCAAGGCGAGCGAGAAGCAGGAGCCGCTCTTCTTCACGGATGAAGAGGTCTACGCTTTGATCAGGGCTGCCTGCACGACGAGGGACAAGGCACTGATCTCTGTCGCTGCCGAGCTCGGGGTGCGGGTCAGCGAGCTGCTCCTCCTCAGGGTGGGGGACGTACAGTTCGACGACGCCGGGGCCCTGGTGCACATCCGCAGGGGGAAGACCGGGGCCAGGACGCTGAGGCTCATCGCCTCCGTCGACCACCTCGCGCGCTACCTCGAGACGCACCGTTTCCAGAGCGACCCCAACGCCCCCCTCTGGCTGACGATGAGCCTGAACCACCTCGACGAGCCACTGAGCTGGAAGGCGTGCGCAGCGGTGCTCAAGGACGTCGCGAGGAAGGCAGCCATCCAGAAGCCGAGGGTCCACATGTACATGTTCAGGCACGGGTCGGCGACGAGGAATGCGAAGTTCCTGACCGACTCCGAGCTCAGGCTGATGTACGGGTGGTCGATGGGCTCCAGGACCCCCGCAACCTATATCCACCTCTCGGGCGGGGACCTGGACAGGAAGTACCAGGCGGTCTACTCCGGGAGGCCGGTGGAGCCGCTGAAGCCGGAGTTCGCCCCGGTCATCTGCCCGAGGTGCAAAGAGAAGGCATCGCCTGGGATGGCGTACTGCCCGAAGTGCGCCACGCCGCTGGACCGGTCGGAGAGAGCGAAGATGGCGATACAGGAGGAGAGCACCAGGAGGGAGGTGACGGAGCTCAGGGGCCTGCTTGAGAAGTACCTTCACGATTCTGCCGCCAAGGACGGTCCGGCGCCGGATGCTCCGGCCCCCGAGAGCCCGGAAGGGAAGGAGCCCGACCAGAGAGGGCCCCCTTGACGGACTTCTACAAGATCCTTGGGGAGCCCAGGACTGCTTCAAGGGACCAGGTCAACGACGCGTTCAGGAAGATAGCGGTCCAATACCATCCTGACAGGAACAAAGACGAGGACGCCAGCAGGAGGTTCGCAGAGGCCAGCGAGGCGTACGCTGTGCTCTCGGACGACGCGAAGCGCCACCTATATGACGTCCTGGGACCGGAAAAGTACGACGACCCGCGAGAGGTCATCTTCTACAGGCTGAACCAGGAGGCCGGGAGGCGCGAGGACCAGAGGGAATATAACACCCACTCCTCGGCGATGCAATACGACGCCGCCTATTCCACAGGCATCCTCGTCTTCTTCCTCCTCGTGCTCCGACTTTTTCATCCCTTCGTGGGTCCTAGGCCCGTGGTTCTACGTGTTCAACTCCTTCCTGATCCTAGCAATAACGGTCGGCGTTCGCGATTCCTTCAGATGAGTTGACGGCCACACTTCGAATAGTTTCGCTTTGGCGTCCCCAGCCAGGAGGCGGTCCTTGAATCATGTTCATCAGATTCTCTTGCGGCGGCCCTCCGGTTGCGTGATTACAGCAGGTTCAAGATAACCGTCCGGGGCGAACCGAGATTCGCTTCGTTCTTCCAAAACCTGCGGGACAAGGAGCTCAAGAAGAGGCTCGACGACGTGTTGAACGTGCTGAAGGAGCATCCAGACGCAGGAGACCTCGTGGAGAGGTCGCTGTGGCCAGAGGATTACCAGAAGATGGAGCTCAGCAACCTCTTCAGGATAGAGGTGGGCAGGAGCCAGCGGATCGCCTACACCATAAGGATTGAAGGGAGTAACCTGGACGTCGAGGTGATCGAGTTCTTCAGGACCCACAAGGACTACGAAAGAAGATTCCACTACTAGCGAAGCTTGACGCTCCGGTCGAGGAGCTCCCTGAGCTTGGGGTTGTCTGCCGCCACCCAGACGATCCTGTTGTCCTTTCCGTAGATGATCTTGTTGGACGCTTCGAGGTAGTCTAGGATTTGCTTGAACGTCTGGTACTCCATCTCCTTGGGCAGCGAGCGCCAGAGTTGCATCCTGGTCGGATACTCCGCCTTCTTGATCGTGTCCACAATCTGTTTCTCCACCATCAGCATCGTGTCCAGCTTGGGTGAATGCATTGAATCCGCCCTCGTACGCACTTGCATGCCGAGAGTCATATAAACTTATGTAATCCTGCCGTGGAGGGCCCGTCCGGGGTGGATCGGTCAGGCGCCTTGCGAATCCCGGTTCTCCAATCTGGAGAGAAGCTCTAAGATCCTGTCGAGGTCAGACCTCTTGACAGAGACGGATTCCTCCGCCGGGGCGGACTGCTTGGTCTGGCTCATGTGCAAGTGGAGCCCGACTGTATTTAACGAGAAAAGACGGTGGGATGGAAGCGCGGGCCTGTCCCTCGTCATCATACTACATGTACATAGTGTCCAACAGCGGGACAAGCTAACCATGTGTGGAGAAGCATAATCGCTCCTGATGCTAATTCATTCCCCAAATAGCAACCAAGTTCTTCTCAAACTCCATGAGCAATTCGAGCATCCCATCGAACGAAAGGGTCGCGGTTTTCCTGCATAATGGGACGATAATAGAAGGGTTTGTACTTGAAAGAACCGAGAGACATGTGAGGCCCAGAGACACCTTCGAGATCCTTGAAGAGAAGGTCACCGGCCCTCTTGGCGAAGTCTACGGGAGAGGGCTATCGAGGGGAAGGGTCAAGATACCGTTCACCAGTATCTCGCATTGGATGACCCTCACCGACGTCGGGTTGAACTAGTCATCTGCTGAAAACGTGGGAAGAACCGAAGACTTATCGCCGCCTTCTTTCCATTCGCAGATTTGATGATTTGCCAAGCAATTGAGGTGGTCGGGGGATTAGTCACTCTGATGTTGTGCGTGGGCATCGCTTCAATATTTGGAGCAGGGTTACTCTCGTCCATTTTGTCGGTCAACGGGTCGTTAGGTTTAGGCATGTTGGCTTTCGTGAGCATCTACGCTGTGGCGAGAATCCGCAACCTAGGTCGGTAGCATCGCTCTAGGGTTGTGCCTGAGGATAGCCGGGGCGCCTAACGCCGCGCTTAGGGTTCACAATGCCTCTGCCGGGATTAACGACGACGGGGTCAAAATCCCTTCAGCAGACGAGTCATCTTGCGGGCGGCTCATTGGATTTTCAGCTAGGCCGGGAAGTCTGGTCCGCATGCTGGATTCAAAGCAAAGAAGAAACTCTCGTCATTGCACTCAGTCAAGCCACGAAGATGGCGTCCATGTAAATGTCGCCACTGTATCCTCCATTGTAGGATACCGTTACCTTGACGTATTGGATATTGCTCACTGACGCTATGGTTATCCAGGTAGGGGTATTTCCTGATGAAGGGTTCCATGTGTTGGTATACACCGTTGTCCAGGAGCTGCCCGTACTCGATACCTGGACAGTGACGTAGCTGTAGTACGCGCCGCCACCATTGTTGTAGGAGTATCCGTCAATCACCAATTCCCCGCTATACAGAGTGCCGAAGTTTCCTTCTACCCAGGCGGAGTCACCTGAGTTGGGCGCGTGCAGGTTTGTGTAAGCGGAGTCAGGTATTCCTACGATGTCGGTAGGATTGGTCACAGTTCCCCCTCCTGTGGTCCCATAGCCACCGGTAGGCTGGCTCTGAACATATGAGCCGACAAAGATACTTATCGCGTCGACGTAGATCTTAGCTGACAACCCGCTATTGTCAGAAACGGTAATCTTGACGTATTCTATTCCTGTAACGCTCGCAACGGGGATATAAGTGGGCGTATTACCTGAGGACGGGTCCCAGGTAGCTGAATAAACGGTGGTCCAAGAACTGCCGGTGGCAGATACGGCAACTTGGACGTAACTGTAGTACGCTCCTCCTCCGTTGTTGTACGAGTACCCGTAAATCGCTATGGTGCCATTGTATTTTGCTCCGAAAGATCCTTCATCATATGCGCTGTCTCCTGAATTGGGAGCTGCCAGTACCGCATAATTGCCATCAGGCTCGCCCACTATGTAGCTTGGATTTGTAACGGAGCCCCCGGAAGCGCCTGAAGTGACGTAAGAGGTAACAAATGACCCCGCTAGGTAGGTCTGGTCATAGCTTGTACCGCTCCCTGAGAGATTCGTGTACTGTGCGTTCGAGTATTCAGCTGTGACCACGATAATGCAACTACTTGACCCGCAGTTGAACATATGTACGCCCGTGTAGTCCATGTCTCCTGCTCCAGAGTACATGTTGCCGTAGGTGTAAGCTAAGGGACCAGATTCGGCTCCGGCCCAGACGCTCTGGGCGTAGACATCGGTCATGCTTATGCACGGTGCGGTGCATCCGAAGACGTTCGAGGAGGTCCATGTCATCTTGAGTACGCCGTTCAGTTCAAACTCGATTGTGTTAAAGTCGCTACTCGTCGTGGTAACTAACCACTCGAAACTATCCCCGGGCGCGGTAAGGCTGCTACATGAAAAGGAATACTTGCTCGTTGATGGGCTTCCTGTGGAACTTTGAGCGTGCGCGTAGCAAGAATTGCTGACCGTGTCAAATTCGATTACCGCTTGAATCATAAAATTGGAATCCTTGGGAAATACGATATTCCACTGATACGAGAATTGACCATCGTTGGGTGTGCAAGCAGGGTTTGCGCACGAACTGCCTGCGAGGTCATTGTATGCAGTATTCGTCAAGTCAACATAGACAGTCGTTGTCGATCCCGTGAAGTTGACTAGGACGTTGGGATCATTGGGATCGGCTTTTGACCAGTGCTTCCATGTCGCTCCAGCGGGGACTGGCACTGGAGGGCTGGGTTGAACGGCATAAGCAGGAGATGTGCCGTTGTTCTTGCTGGTTCCTCCAGTCGCAGTTGTGGAGTTGGAGCCACTAGGTGCGCCCCCATGGCTAGTCCCATTATCGGAGTGCGAAACGACGGTGGAAGACTGTAGCGAATACATCGAGCTTCGTTGTGTCACGTTCGGAGTGGGCTGCGCCGAAACGAAGGGAACGCTAGCCAAGGGCGCGAACAGGAGCAGTGATATCGCCAAAATATTGAAACCCAGACCAAATGTGACCTTGGTCTGCGGATATCTTTCCATCGTACTCCTTCTGTGGAACATAATCAATGCATATTTTTTGCACTGGGCTGAATATAAAATTGGAGCTTACACTGTATTACTTTGTACGACCGTGGCTGAGCTGTGAAGGTCAAACGCTGCAAGCTGGAGATTGCCGTGAAGCCATGGTGCCAACGCCCGCACCTGAATCATTAGCGTCGTCTCGGGCAGGAAGATCCTGATGTTCATTTCAACACCTTACTGCGTGGAGTTGGTTGCCCCCGTAATCTCTGTGAAGATGTATCCTGAAGGGTATGATGCAGAGCCGCCGCTCCCCCCTGAAATCATCGAGCAGAGTGTACTGTAAGTGTAGTCGGGCAGGCCATTCCCAACAAGGAGGACGAACTCCTCATTACATTGAGTTTTCCCTGGCAGCAGCCAGCCCAAGTTGAGCCCGAACTTTCCACTTGTCCCTTGGTTGGGAGTGATGCTGAAGATGACGGCGGCTCCCTCGTTCTGGTTTTCTTGTCCGCCTATGGTTATGGTTGCCGCGGATGAAGTCATGGTGAAGTTGGACCTGGCGTTGAACACCGCATTCGTCCCGTTAGGATATGTCTTCATACCAAGGATGCTGACCTCATTCAGCGGGTTCAACGTCAACGTCGACGTTTGGTTGTAGTAGTAGATTTGGACGCACAGGAGTGCTGGAGACTGCGAATCAGCTTGAAGTTTGAAGGCAAACGGAGTGGATTCAACAGCTGTGGCACACAATCCCGTTCCCGAACTGGTTGACAGAGTCGAGGAGGGAAGAGACGAAGTTGTCGAAGAACTCGACTTGGAGGAGGCAAGTGAACTGGAGCTTGCAGGCGCGGTTCCAGACCGAGTAGAATAGGCTGCAATCGCGGTCGCCAGGACGATTACCGCTGCCACCGCCAAGACGTCAGCCACATGTTTCCGCGATATTCCTTGCCTGCTACTGGCGTTCATGATGTCTCCACCTCAGATGCGAATTGACTCAACGGAGTTCCTGACGCTTTCACTGGGAGCCACGCGTCAGCTTGTGTGTAGACATTGTCCAGTGAGAAGACGTTCCCTCCCCGCGCCACGAATGTACCTTGTGGTCCACCCACCGAAATCAGCGGAGTGCCAAAGGCGCTGTAGTATTGCGCGAGGAACGACCCTGGATCGCCCAAGAAGAACACGTACTCGCTGCCAACGGTGAGAGACGGATAGCCCTCTAGGTTCATGGTGGTTCCGTTGTAAGTTCCGCCTATTTGGGACATGGATAGGATTGTCCCTGCGGATATGTTTGAGTTGGCCTTTATCGAAGTCAGAATTGTGAGATTGTAGTATGTAACTGGTACGCCACGGACTCCGACTATTTTCGCGCCCGTTACGTTTGCCTCAACTATGAGCTGCGACGCTGCGGTCAAATCTGCGAGAGTCTGATAGATCTGCCAGGGAGGGTTTATGGTGCAGTTCCCGTTACAAAGTGAAGGATCGATGGAGAAGGTAATTTGTGTATTTAGAGAGGTCTCTGTGGAAGCAGACCCCCCAGGCCCGGTCACAGTAGTTGTCGGAGTGCCCACATAGCTTGTTCCTGAGAGAGGGGCGAGATAGCCTGCAAAAGCGGCTAGGGCGAGCGCCCCAATTATCGCCACGGTCACGCCGGCAGTCACTTCCTTACGATATTCCGACAATTTTTTGTCGCTCGCCCCTAGGCTGGTCAATCCCCCCGGTTAGTGCTACGCTTTAGGACGTGTCCGCGCGCAGGCATCCTAAACATTAGGACTATAGGGACTATTCACCTGGGTAGGAGGGGGACCTTTGGCGGACTCGGCTTTCAAAGAAGTATCAGACGCAGATTCGCTCAAGGGAACCACGTTGAGAGTCTACCGCCTGATGCTCCGTTCGAAGGCGCCTCTCGGGATTCATGACGTTCAGCGTAGTCTTGGGCTTAGTTCGCCGTCAGTAGCCCAATACCACGTTAGGAAACTGGTGAATCTCAAGCTAGCCCGGGAGGAAGGTGACGGCTACGTCGTCGACAGGGTCGTTGTGGACAACGTGATTCGATTACGGAGAACAAACATACCCACTCAAACTGCCTTCGTTGCATTCTTCGTGATGTCTTTGTTCGTGATGCTAACCTTTTTTCGGCCACCAGTCTTGTCGGCGGGCTACCTTTTTGCATTGTTTGTAGTCGTCGTCGGGATTGTAATCACCTCGTATGAAACGGTCAGGACTTTCGGACGAGTATAACGCATAGTGCGGACTACGCCAGCACGTGGAGTTTCAAAGGACCTGCGGTCTCTTCTGCTGTGCAAACCACATTCGGAGCCCTAGTAGAATTTGGCGACCAGGGCCTGATTCATCTGAATAGACCCGTTTTGGGGATGCCATAGTTCAGGAGTCTTGCAAGGATTGCGTCGGAATTGGTGGCGTCGGAATTGGCGCAAAGAGTGCGTGGCCCGTTCGCCAGTAGAGATGGGTTCGCTTTCCGAGTTCTTTTGCAATTCCAGAAACGAAACCCTAGAGTAGTCGGAAAGCCTGACGAACCAGACTGGACCTTGGTTGACCACGACTCGGTGAACAAGAACGAGGGTCTTAAATGTGACGTTTTACACAGTGGCAAGAAGTATTATTCATGCAAAGTCGTAAGGAAGTAAGGGCGTTTAGGTTGGACGGGAACTTGCTTCGCATGTTGGCGCTGTCCGCTCAGAGACGTGGAATAAGCGAAAATGCAGTGGTCGAAGACGTACTCCTCAGAAACCTAAAAGCTGAAACACTGGCTGAGGCCTTTGATCGAATCAGCTTCGGGAAAGAGACTTTTCGATCGATTATAGGAATGACAGATGCGAATGGACTGGAGATTATGGGAAGCGAACGGGGGGGCAAGGCATATTCCCTCGCTCGCGAATTGTCCGAGAGTCAGGGCCAACCGCTCACCTTCCCACAATACTTGACTGAAATCTTGGGAAGCCAGGGGCGCTGGTTCAAAGTAGAGGGGGCGCTTGTCAAGCCAGAGAAGGTGACACTGTACCATGGCATGGGTCCAAAATGGTCATCGTTCTTAAAGAGCTACCTGGCCAGCGCCTACGCGACTACTTCAAGAACCGGGTTGCAGCTTAAAGGGGATGGTGATTTCGTAAGCGTCGAATATAGTCTGAGTTGAGAAAGGCCACTCGAAGTGGGACACCAGGAGGTTCCAGAGGATCCTATCGAAGAGGCCAGGAGCGGATTATACCGCGCGCGAGGGCATTTGAAGATGTCTTAGAGCGTCCCAGCCGGGAATCTCTGCTTATTGACATCAGGCCTCGAAGCTGGACAGGTTGGCATTTGATGGGTTCCTAGGCATCGAAAATGGACAGCAGATGAAAGCCCCTCCAGGCACCGCTTGCCGGACAGAGCCACTGCTGGTATCGTACGTTTTCAAGGCTCTACCCGGAATTCGACTGTCCGTCCGATTCGAGGCTTGCCAAAACCTCAGTACAAGGAACTGTCCGGTTCGAGGCCCGTAATGCAGCGGAGTACCCTGTTTGACTTGGACACCGTTCGACACATGCTTATACTGTCAAGTGGTTTGCCACTGGTTCCCTTCCACACCACCGCAGCAGCACGGCGACCTCCGCGCTCATTTCGCAGTCCTTAGTCAGAATTTGGCAACCTCACATGTCAGTTAGCAACCTTGGCCTGCAGGGTTGCCATTTCAGCCCCTAAGGGTTGCCAAAATCGGGTAGAAAGCGACGTTTCGGTTGACAACCCTGCGATAGATTTGGCAACCCTTCGTAGGCGCGTTAAATACCGGGGGCGCATAATGAAGCGTCTAACTCAGTTTCTCTCTCTGGGCTGAAATACGACGACGACGAAAGGAATGTTGGCGCCTAGGGACGGCCTTGAAAGAGCATCCTAGGACGCCATAGGGCCAATAGGTACCAACGATTGGTTGTTCGCAGCCCTCAGCTGGCAGGGTTGCCAGGGATTTCGTTGCGGATATTTCCCGCCAATCTCCCAATATATTTTTTGAACGATCTTTTCCACCAAAGACCCCACTTGGTCCAACCTGCCTCCCAAGCGACTGGGACTGTCGCCTGGAGCGAATCAGAATAGGCGACCCTTACTGCAGCCATCCTCCACCCCGAGGGCCACCGATACTCTAATGATCCAATATGGCTCGGAGCTTCCCTGCCCATTCATTCCTGAACCCTTCGAGCCTCTCCCGGTTCGCCTCCCACTTTCCCTTGTCCATCATCCCCGAGATGGCCTTCTCGACGAGATCCAGCAGAAGCGCGGGCTCCAGCGCGTCCAGCTCCCACACCTCCTCGCCGTACAGCTTCTTGTAGGCCCGCGACTTCTGCCCGAGCTTCTTCATCTTTGACGGAGGGAGGTGCAGCTGCTGGGCCTGCTCGAAGGTCAGGGCGATCCGCTGGACTTCGATGTCTAGGTCCTTCCCCTTGGCATGAGCGTACTCGTCCAGCCTGGTCGTCAGCTTCTCCTGTATGTGCAGCCCGGAAGGGTCGTGGTCCCCGAGGTAGAGGATGCGGACCTTCTTCCCCCTTGGGAACCTGTCGAGGGCTTTCGCCACCTGGGTGTAGGAAGAGTAGCCGCGTCCCACGATCAGGTTGACGTTGTATCGCTGGCATATGGGATAGACCACCCTCGAGAGGGCCTCCTTCTCTATCCAGACTTCGGGGTAGCCCGGCTGCTCGTGCCAGGCGTTGACGTTGAGGCCCGTGATGAGGTCTTCCACCTGGCGCCTCAGCTCCCTCATGGGGTCGTCCTCCTCGGGGTCGTTGAAGTACTCTGGGCGGGACATGTCGATTATCCTCTCGTAGTCTATCTCCCCCTCCAGCCTCCCTTCGACCAGGGCCTTGCTGAAGTGGCCGTAGGACGACCTCGAGTTCGGGTACCCCTTCTTCGCCACCATCTGGTAGAAGAGCTGGCGGATGGTGAACAGCATCTCTGGGTGCTGGTCCATGTACTCCTTGACGGCGGAGACGATGTCTGCCCTGGGGAGCCCGGCCGTGGTCAGGACCCTCGACACCGAGCGCATCACCCTCCCTATGTCGTCATAGAACGGCCCGATGTCCAGCTGCCCCTTGGCGGGGTTCTGCCAGCGGATCGAAGGGGAGACGAGGTGGACCATGGCACTGAGCCTCTTCTCCTGCAGCAGGTCCGTCAGCCTCATCACCCTGTCCTCGCTCCGCTGCTTCGAATAGACGAACCCGGAGAAGGGGGAGCCTAGGGCGGCGGTGAAGTTGATGCACTCGGAGAGGCTGGGGGACTTTGCCTCCATGGCGGCAGCTTCGACCACGTAAGGCACCCTCACCTCCCCGTCCGTGAAGACCCCCGCCTTCCGGGCGTACCTTTTGAAGCCGTAGCGCTCGAACGCCTCCCTCCCCACACGGGGGAGGGCGACCGGGCCCATGCTCCTCGCCCGGGCCCTCATGGCGTCGAAGAGGCTTCTGGTCTGCGAGTCCGAGAGCTGAGAGACATCGGCCCTGTCTTCTATCCGCGCGTCCTCCCTCACGCCCCGGGCCACGACCGTCCCCTTGAGCCCCTTGAACTCCCTGATCATGCTCGAAGCCGACACCCCCTTGGCCTCGGTCAGGAGCTGCCTGAACTCCTGGAAGGCGTAGGTCCTGATGTCGGGGGAGATGGCGCGGGGGGGCTCTGCCCTCCCCTCGTTCGGCCCCCAGAACTCGAGCTTCCCGTTCCTGGTGTAGACGAAGGTCACGTGCTGGTTGAGGATGGCGATGGAGGTGACCTCGGGTTCAGGGGTGGAATAGAGGACCGTGTTCCCAAGGAGCCTGAAGAGGAACTTGGTGACCGGCTGACGCTCCGCGCTGAACGCCTTGATGGCGACCGTGGGCTTCTCCCCGTCCTGGGCGAGGTGGATTTCATAGATCCCGTCCCCGTGGACCTCTGCCGTGAACTCGGGCCTCCGCCAGCTGTCCCAGGTGGCGTAGGAGATGCCGAAGCAGGACTGGAGGGCGTTCCCGAGGATGCCGCGGGTCACCCGCTTCAGGCCGCGCTTGGAGGAGGGGGCCTTGGAGAAGTCGAGTATCTTCTCCAGGTCCGACCTTGCCAGGCGGGGCTCCCCGTCGTCGGAGACAGACACGATGGTGGTGTCCGCCTCGGAGGTGACGTCGATGGTGATCCTGCTAGTGCCGGGCTTGTCGAGGGCGTTGTCGATGAGCTCCTTTGCTATGAAGCGGACGAACTCGCTCTTCGTTATCCCTGTGAGCCTCTCGAGGCCGTCGAGGGTGAAGAAGTCGAGGAGGACGCGCGGGTGCTGCCTGACTTCTGTAAATTCGCCCTCCATTTGGGACTAGTCAGATTCACCTTGCTTTTTACAGAAGGAGCCTGCAGGCTGGCAGAGTTCGGAGAGAGGGATGACTGAAAGTGGCACTTATGGCCAAGACCCAGAAAGGGATTCGACCCCCGTGGACCCGTCTAGACCTTCTTTACCAGTCGCGAGCCAGGGCGGACATCAAGAAACCAAGGTAGACATCGAAGGTGGACATTCCGGCCCAGGCCATCATATCCACTTTTGCTTCGCCGTAGAGACCAGTGTCACCCTTTGCTCGAAAATGGCACCCTTTCCCTGCCTTCCGTAGAGACCAATGTCTTCTTTCGGTCGGAAAATGTCACCGTTTCCCACTCATCCGTAGAGACCGATGTCACCCTTCCGGTCAGACTTGTCTCCCTTTGAACCCGGAAATGTCTCCCTCCGGGCTCCGGATGTCACCCTTCGAGCCCAGGTGTCAAGCCTAGCGTCGTCGATGTCAAGCCTGGGACCCTTTCCCTTGCCATGTCAAGCCTGGGGTGCGAAATGCCAAGCCTAGAAGCCCAGAACCGTCCGCGTGTTAAATACTCCCGGCCACCTTGAGGATGCTAAACCCATTTTAGCAAACCCCCAAGCAAAAAGAGGCCCGCTCCAGTACGGAACGGGTCGTGAAAGAAGCCCTAAGCGAGGGCTCTGCTCAGCCTGCGACACTCGTGTCGCCGTGTCGAGCATAGATGCAACCATCCTGACTGAAGGGCAGTTCCCAACGTCCATGCGCGCTCGCCTCGTTAAATCACCCGTAGATCATTCCTTGCATGCCCAACCTCGGCCTCTCGGCGAGGCTCTGCCCGAACTGCCGGCTGCGCGAGGCGCACAGGACGCTCTACGTCAAGATGGAATCGAACGGCAAATCGAAGTGGAACCGGATCTTCTGGGCCTGCATGAAGTGCGGCTCGCTTAACCATGTCATCCTGTCCGTCTACAGGCTGGAATTCATTCCTCTGGACCTACCATCCCCGCTGGTCGCGTGCGCCGTAGAGACGCTGCAGCAGGGGCCGAAGAGCCTCGACGAGCTGGTCCAGGGAATGAAGGGGAACTGTCCTGGCGCCCGCCATGTCTTCACGGGAGAGGTCCGGATGGCGCTGGAGTACCTCCAGAGGCGCAGGATTGTGACCGAGCAACGGGACGACCTGACCGAACGGACCCTGGCAGAGATCAGGGCCAGGCAAGCGTCTTCGAACCACCTGAAGCTATGCCCTGCAGAAGCGGAGAAGGGGGTCAAGAAGAAGGGACTGGTTTCCGTATACGCCCAGCACCGGCTTAGGGTGAACGAGGGGGACGGACCGACTCGCACGGGAGGGTTGAGGCTGACGCCGGTAGGGGTCCTCTGCGTCTCATGTGGGTATCATCGAATCGACCCGGCCTAGTCAATCAAACCCTGGCAGGTGCAGCGTCCCAGCCAGAACCCTAGTCGTATATACCGACGGTTTAGTTACAGTCTCTGGTCCATCTGTACCCTGTGCACCAGTTCTCTGGCGTATACGGTTCCCGTCGGGATTGGTATAGAGTTGCGGCTTGATTATCCCCTTTTTCCCTCCTCTTTTGAGCCGCTTTCGTGGTCTATACGGCCGCCCTGCGATCACCGTCACAATGGTAGAGACCCACGGCTTGGTTATTACTTCTCCCCTGTGTGTTTTTTGAACGATGTTGATGGTCTATACTGCTGCCTGCCCTGGGCTGAAGCTCCTTTCGGCGCGCCAATCCGCCACCTGGTCTATCCTATGAGTTGCGGACCTTCGGAAGACCGCCTGCGCCTGAAATCTTGGCCTGCGGGAATGATCTGGCGTTGGGTCCGCAGACGACTTCTAGTCCCGGGGGTCTCGTTTCCTTTGATCCCCGGGAACCCCAGGGAGAAGAGTCTGGTCTATGGCTGTGAACTCGAGACCTGCCGGAGGAAAGGGATGACGCCGTTGTTGGCATTGGATAGGTCATCGAGACCAACTCGCTTACGGTCGTATTGGTTTTGTCTTCCACCCCCAGGGTTCAGCACAGCGGAAGAATCGGCGCAGGGCCACCAGGACACGGCCTGTGGGGTAGTTATTTGCGAGCCGGCATGGTCATCTTCCAGGTCGCAACGACGCCGGAGCCAGACTACGTACCAGTCTGTGTGTTCTGTGTGAATTGAACGGTGTACAGGTACAGAGACCCGTAGGTTGACGCGTAGTAGTTGTAGTTACTCTGGTAGAGGTTCGAGGTTTCTGCGGTGATTATTGATTCTGGATAATAGCTGCTCATCGAGTTGTAGTTGCTGACCAGATCGATATAGCCGGATTGGAAGATTTCTGATTGAAGAGGCGAGAATGAAGCGTGTTCAGAGCAGCACAACCCGACGATAACACCCTCGACCCAAGTCATGTAAGTCACTGGCCCGTACCCGCTTGGATAAGAGCAAGTCATCGAGTTTGAATAAAATGTGTTACCGTTGACCACGATAGTAAGCGCATTCGTCACCTGCGTGCTCGAATGCAGGAAGAATTCCATTTGCGCGAAGGTGCCAGTGTTGTTTAGGTTTGCTAGACTGCTGGGAGCGAGTTGACAGAAACCTTGAGACCCACTACTGCCAACCCACGCTTCCATGTGAGCATCTACCAACCACGCTCCTATTGTTCCCGTCCCCGGATAATCTTTCACAACGTCTTCAACATCCTGAAGGGCCCAATTGTACTGACAGCTTGATCCGCATCCGTGCGTGCCCCCGTTCGTAAGGACATTCAGCTGCATGCTGAAAGCGTCCTCCTTTATGGTATTGTCATAGCCCGTAAAGTGAAAGAGGTTGTTCGCTTGCTCCTCCAGTCGGGCCCAAGAGCCGATATCGCTCGATGTGTTTGTCGATTGTATTTGACGATTGGGATCTTGCCCATTTAAAGCGAACACAGCAACAGGCTGGATTAGGAAGAGTGCAAATACGAAAGCGACTCCGATGGGGAGGAGATAATTGCGGGCCAAGCTTGGGCGCAAGGGCGAGAAACCCTTCATGCCAGCCCTCCTTGAAAGACCTGCGCGCCCGTGATATTGTACTTTCCTTCCTGAATAGGGACCTGTACATTTATCCAGTGAAGGTAGGTCCCACCACTGGCACACGAGGTAGCAGGCCCCCACGTTGCGAAACCCAATTCTGTCGTGTCAGGTAGCCTTGTTGTTGTGACGCCGCCGACGATATTCACTCCGCTTGTGGCGTTCCCGGGCGAGGGTGCCGTAGTCGTCACTTTGCCGGTTGTTATCACATGGTCTGTCGTATTGTCAAATCCCAAGAATACATATGGGAGTCCGCCAGTCTTTGAGATGAACTGAGGGGACAGTACGACTCTCTGGACCAAGAGTTCCACGCTAGTCGGTGTCCCTCCGGGGAGGGAACATGTCAGCCCATTCACACTGTAGTTGAGAGCCACGCTGGTCCCGACTGAATGTACTGGCGAAACCAAGACTAGAGAAGAAATAAGCATGACCAGGCCGACTACTCCAACCGAGACGACGAAAACCTTTTGTGACGGGCGCGACGCCTCTAGACCTCGCACGCGAAGGTACTGGTGACCAAGCCAGATTAGATTTTCACGGGTTCTTCTGGGAAAAGTTGATATCTCTCTCGGGCTCCAAACCAAAGTAACTTGAGGTTTCTCAGTTTTTTGTAGTTATCCTGCTCGTGTTCACGTCCTTCGAAACTTTCCTAAGTGTCGAATATGTTCTTTCCTTTGGCCAGGTGGCGGGGTCCTGTGAGACTCCGCTGTGTGACGCTATACGAATAAGTCCCCCGGCATATGGCGGACCATTCGGAGCGCTGTGGAACTACTCGATTCCGTTGTCTATTTCGGGGTGGACCCTCGTAGGGGTCTTTCTTTGGAGGAAACAAACAGTGAAGGAATGGAAGGGTGCAGGCTTCACCAAAGATGTGTACGACTTGATGAACCGAATGCGTGGAAGCAATTCCAGGTTGACGTTGCTACGCAGCATGGTTGAACCGAAGCACCGACAAGAGCTCTCCGAGCTAACTGGCATAGATTGGAAGGAAGTCGACCGCGAGCTATCCACCCTCGCGACGTACGGGTTAGTCCAAACGAATATCCAAAGTGGCAGCGTCAAACTATATCAATTGACTGAGCATGGGAAAGTGCTACTGAGGTTGATGGATGTCCTGCAAAAAGGGTCACCGTAGCAGGGATGCGCCATCGTTGTGCACCCAACAGATATGCAAGGCACTTGACACTCCAGCACCAGAGGCCTAGTCTCTGGGTCCGAATCCCCAACCGCACAGACCCTAGGGATTAGCACCCATCGGGGATTAGGAGGTGTAGGTTAATATGCCCCGGCCGGGATTCGAACCCGGGTCGCCGACTCGAAAGGCCGGCATACTTTCGACACCTCTTAGGTTTGACCGGGCTATACGCCCTGACGGACTCTATACTACCGGGGCTGGGCCGAGGCCGGCGAAGTTTGTAATTAGGGCTTTCGCGCTATTCGGGAGTGAAATAGCACCACTCTCCTAGCTCGTCGAAGAGATCCAGCCAGTCCCCGGCCGAGGAGCTCCCGATGTCAGAGAGCTCCAGAATCCCGTCCCGCCGGAGATAGGAGTTCTTGGGGTACTTCGTCCCTGCAACGCGCAAGGTCTTCGCTGCCATGGCTGGACTGATTTTCGAATCGAAGTACCGCCTTCCCTCCACCATCCTGGCCACCGATCCGTCTTCCGGGAAGTCAGTCAGCACTCCGCAAGTACCGCTCGCACGTTCGAGCAGGAAGGTCGCAACCGCGTGCTCGTCGGGAGAAAGACCACAGTCGCCGGAAGCGCGCATGATTTCCCAGAGGAGGAAAGACTCCGTCCTGGTGGAGATGCGCACCCTGCTCTTCCTTCCTGACCTGTCGGTTGTCAGGTATAACGACTCCAATTCGCCCAGCGGGATTCGCTCCCTATCGCAAGCCAGGATGTCGGGGACTGCAGGGACAATCAGGTCAGCGATGTCGACGGTGGACCTGCAGACTCCCGAGGGGTCCACCTGGATGGTGCCCTGACCGGACCGCGCCGAGAGGGAACTCGAGAGCTCGACCGAGTACCCCGCCCTGCTCACCCTCCTCGAGATCACATTCATCTGCGCCCTGGTCATCTTCGGAAGGAGGAGGTAGTGCAGCCTCCCGATGCGAAGCTGGTGAACCCTGAACGAGAGCACGGAAAGTCGGATTCAGGGCAACCTGTTATATACGAACCTAATCTTCTGAAAACTCAGGTGGACAGGGGTGGGTGAAGATAGGGCGGTCTCCCTGGAGTCGCTGGAGGCCCGCATGAAGTCCTATGCCACCAGGGTGAATGAGGCTCTCTCAAAGGAGCTCAGGCTCTACGCCCATTCGCGGTTCCACGACCCCCTTGTCTACGCCACCGAGGGAGGGAAGCGGGTGAGGCCAGTCATGCTCATGCTGTCTGCCGAAGCGCTAGGGTGCAGAGACGACTCGGTGCTCGGGGCCGCAGTAGCCGTCGAGCTGCTCCATACCGAATCGATAATCCATGATGACGTAATCGACGAAGAGAAGATCAGGAGGTCCAAGCTGCCGTTTCACATGAAGTACGGATACAGCGCTTCCCTCTTGAGCGCCGACTTCGTCTTCGCCATGATCCTCGCCCTTGCTGCCAGGTACGACGACAGAAGGATATCAGAGGAGGTCAGCAACGCCGCCCTGCAGATGGCCGAGGGGGAGTACTCCGAGCTGACCATCGACCCCAAGATCTACAGGCTCACCTGGGACGAGTACCTCAGAATAGTCACTGAAAAGACCGCATCGCTCTTCGAGACGTCAGCGAAACTCGGCGCGCTCATCGCCGGCGGAAGTGAGAAGGAAGTGGAAGCGCTCGCGGACTACGGCCGATGCATTGGGGTCGCCTACCAGCTGAAGGATGACCTGCTTGACTGGAGGTCCAAGGACAAGGTGTCCGTTGGTCTCCTCAAGACCCACAGCGAGAGCGAAGTGGTAGGGAAGATGACGGCCCAGGCGGAGTCGTTCGCCGAGGAGGCCAAGCGCAGGCTGATGAACCTGCCCAGGAATGGAGCAACAGTGCTGCTGGAAGACCTTTCGGACTTCTCGATACTCAGGGAATACTAGATTACGGTCTGAGAGCGCCCGCAGATGCTAGGACTGCCCCAGGATGATGAAGGCAATGGCGAACCCGTAGATCGCGATTGCTTCCGCCAACACTACGAAGATCAAAGCCGTGGTCCTAACCTCTGCCTTCTCAGTGACCGCTGCGATGGCCGCCGAGCCGGATGTCCCTACCCCTATGCCCGCACCGAACGCGGCCAGGCCGAAGGCAATCGCCGCTGCCAGGAACTGCTCCCCGGCAGCAGGGCTGCTGCTAGTCGTGATTGCGAATGCAGGGGCTGACATCATGGACATCAGGGCTGCCAGAAAGCTCAAGGCGAGCAGGACTCTTGAAATGCCGCGCATTACTGACGAATCAGCGCCTTCGAATACCGCTTATAAACGTTGACAGGTTGAAACGGAAAACCACAGACCTTCAGACCCGGAGCTTCGAGAGAATCTTCTTCGGCTCGATGCCAGCCTCGACCCCGATCGCTACGGCCGCCAGGTTGCTCACTTCGAGTTCCATCAGTTTGATCATGGCAAGCATCGTCCCTGGACCGAGACCCTGCCACACGAAGGCCAAGGTTGCGGTCCCCTTCGCGAGCTTGGCAAAGCAGTCCTCGACCAAATCAATCAGCTCTTCCTCATTCTGTGCCCCCTGAAGGGCGAAGTGGTACGAAGGCTCCAGCAACTTGACCGCCTCGGTGACCGAGTCCGCCCTGGCCATGCTCATCAGAGCCGGGAGTTGGACGCGGTTTGCAGGAGAGATTAGCAACTCCTGGATGTCTGACTCTGAGAGACCCCAGAGCTTCGAGCGGAGGACCGCCAGTACGTTGTATGCGTCGATGTCAAGGCCGACCATCTCCTCGACCCCGTTCGCGTTGGGCGGTCTTGCCGCGTATGTCTTGGAGTTGAGCGAGTAGTCCTTCGAAATCGAGGCGAGCACAGCATGATCGATGTAGACGTCGAAGAACCTGACCTCCCCCTTCGAGGCGTACCTGCCCAGAGCCTTCTCCACGTCCGAGAAGAACTCTGTCCCAGAGAGCATGGTGACTGCCTCGGTGACATCCTTGGCTGACAGGACCTTTACTATCAGGTCCCGCCTCCCCACGAGCTCCTCTGCCTTCATGTCGAGGTACTTTACGGTCTCTTCGTAGGTCCTCCCGAGCGCCCGGGCCTTGAGGATGAGCTTCAGGTCCCAGGCTATGTCTTTCAGGTAGTAGAGTTGAAGGATGCTGTATTTGCTCGCGCCCTGAACCACAGAATGGTGCACCTCAGCCAGCCGCTCCCTCAGCGCGAGCTCGATCCGCCGGGCGTTGAAGGGCGGAGTCAGAGCAGAGAGGGAGTCCGCGTAGGAGGTTCCTCGGAGCCTGTTGACCAGCTCGTCCAGGGAGGTCGACTCGGCAAGCTTCTGGACAGCGGATGCGTCCAGGAGGGAACCCTTCAGGGCGAAGGCTTTGGTACCGATATAGACTCTGCTTGACAGTCGCGCAACACCCGGATATTTCGGTGCCGAGGCCACACCGGATATAATGATTTCAGCTGTGGAAGCGGCCGAACTCCCCAACCCGGATGTTTCCCGACTTTCAGGCGCCGATACTCCGTCAGCACGCTTAATAACGGAATCCGGGTGCGGCTGGAAAAAGCAAGCGTGTAGCAGTTGGGGGTCGCTCGTCTCATAAAAGTCACTGTGATTTCTCCGAGGAGCGAGTATGAAGAAGTGGCCAAGGCCCTGGCGAAGTTCGAAGACTTCCATCCAATCCCCTCGCCGGCGCCCAACTTCGACCCTGGCGTGCAGGAATTGACCGTCAGGGCGGTCCGGCTCTTTGCCCAGGCTGACCAGGCCGTCAAGGATCTTGAGCTGAAGCTGATGCCCGGGCAGATGGACATAGTCTTCCGGGGGGTGAAGGTCCCCCAGAGCACCTTCGAGGCGGCCGGCTGGGGAGACCTGCTCGGCAAGGCGGAGGCCCAGCTCGCCCCGATTGTCGAAGAGGTGAAGGCCGAAAAGGCCCGGCTGCAGAAGGCGCAGAAGGACGAGGCCGACGCCGAAGCTATGATGGGCGCCCTGAGGGTGGTGTCTGGGTTCTCGTCGGACCTGACCGGGCTCGGCGACCTCACGCTGTTCAGGGCGGTCGTCTCGACAGTCGCCAATGAGAAGGTGGACGAGTTCAGGAAGTCGCTCCCCGAGGCGCTCGTCCTCGCCCAGCCTGTCTCCAAGGAGCAGACGCTGGTGATGGTTGTGGTCCCGAAGGCAGAGGAGAGCCGCCTGGACAAGACAATGAAGCTGTTGGACCTCAAGCCCCTGAACCTCCCTGCCACCCTCCCACAGAACCCTGCCGAGGCGTTCAAGGAGGTAACCAAGGAGCACGAGGCGGCGACCGCTGCGAGAAAGGAGGTCGAGGCCAGGATGGCAGAGACGAGCGAGAAGCATGGGGTCGCGCTGCTGGCGGCGAGGGAGCTGGCCGAGGTCGGGAGGAGGACCCTGGACGAGGCGAGGGTCTCGGGAGGGATGCAGAGGATGGCTATGATTTCCGGATACATCCCGGAGAAAGAGGAGGCGAAGATGAAAGAGATGTTCTGGAGGTGGATAGTTCAGACCGAGAAGGCCGACCCAGAGTCAGGAGTCCCCACCCTCATGGAGAACAGGCGCGCTTTCGGGCTGTTCCGGCCGATCACCCTTGAGCAGGGAATGCCCGGACACGAGGAGGTCGACCCCACCCCCATCGTAGCGTTCGCCTTCCCCGTCTTCTTTGGGCTGATGTTCGCAGACGCAGGGCATGGGCTGATACTCACCCTGTTCATGCTCCTCGTGAGGCAGAGATCGACCGGGAACATGAGACAGTGGGCCAACATGTTCCTGGTAGCCGGACTGTCTGCAATAGTATTTGGGGTGATATTCGGCGAATTCTTCGAGCTTTCCCTTTACAGCTTCGTCCCCATCCCGCCCCTGGTGGAGATAATCCACAGGGCAGCGGGCTCGGTTGATACCTTCAACTTCCTCCCTACGGCGTTTGCAGGCGTGAACCTCGTCTTCATAGTGAGCATACTCATCGGAGTGGCGCACCTGACCACAGCCCTTGGCCTTGACGTCTACCAGGCCTATAGGGAGCACGACCCCACCGAGCTCTGGCTCGAGAAGGTCCCGGTGTTCACCATGTACGTCTCAGGGGTGGGGTATGGCCTTGCGTTCATCGGCGTCGGCTACAGCTTCAACGTCCTCTCAAGCTCGAGTCCGAACCCCCTCCTGGGGGTTCCCAACGACATCCTCGGCGCTGTGTCCCTCGCTGTGCTCGTCCCTTCGATGCTCGTGCTTCTGGCAGGGAAGAGCGTGGCCATCGCGACCGGGAGGCTGAAAGGGGGGTCGGTGGTCGGGGCGCTTTCCAACGGGGGGCTCGAGGTTTTCGAAAGAATCTCCCAGTTCATGTCCAACACCATCAGCTACGTTCGACTCGCTGTGATGCTTCTTGTGCACGCGGCCCTTCTGCTGATTATCAATCTGATGCAGCCCTGGAGCAACCCTGTCTACATCGTCCCCTGGGTCATCCTCAACCTCCTCATCATCTCTTTCGAGGCCTTCATCGTGTACATCCAAGACCTTAGGTTGCACCTGTACGAGTTCTTCACGAAGTTCTATGCGGGGACCGGCAAACCGTTCACGAAGATCTTCCCCGACAGGGCGAGGATCAGGATAAACTGGCTCTAGCCGACCACGCTGTTGGCTGCCGACGAGGCGAAGCTGATGACCTGCTGCGGGAACAGGCCGATGCCTATGATGAGTCCCACCATTATTGCGAAGATGATGACGAACCAGAACGGCTCCTTGACCTTCTCGGTGCTCTCCCCCTCGTCCATGTACATGCGCTTGATCACCCAGGCGTAGTAGCCGAGGCTGAACGCCGAGTTGAGTATCGCCGCCAGCGCAAGCCAGCCGTAAGGGCCGTTGGCGACTGACAGTACAAGCAGGAGCTTGCTCCAGAACCCGCTCAGGGGCGGGACTCCCGCCAGGCCGAGAAACGCCACGGCCAGAGTGAACGCCGTAAGCGGCATGCGCTTTGCCAGGCCGTCGTAGGCACGCAGGTCTGCCCTCTTGAGCTGGAGGACCACGAGCGCAGCGGCGAGGAAGGCCACCCCCTTCATGACCGCGTGGTTGATGACGTGGAAGATGGTCCCGGTCAGCCCGAGGGAAGCCGCCGCCGACCCCGGAGCGTTCGAGAAGGCGACGAACCCGATAAGCATGTACCCCGCCTGGGCGATGCTCGAATACGCGAGCAGCCTCGTCATGCTCTTCTGGGTGAGCGCCGAGACGTTCCCCAGGGTCATGGTGACCAGGGCAAGCACTGCGAAGACGTTGGCCATGGTGAAGATTGGACTCTGCGTTACGGCGTAGAGCGTCGTTATGGCCAGAAGGACCCTGATTGCCGCGATGAACCCCGCCTTCTTCGTCGCAGCGGCCAGCAGGGTGCTGATGGTGGTCGGAGCCCCCTCGTAGGCGTCCGGGATCCACATGTGGAACGGGACGATGGACATCTTGAAGCCAAACCCGGCCACGAAGAGGAGGGTCGCCACCCCTGCGAGGGCCGTCGGATTGGAGGTGAATCCCGCCACAACAGCAGAGATCTGGGTGCTCCCCGTCAGACCGTAGGCGAGGCTGATGGCGTAGAGTATTACGGCCGAAGACATGGCGCCTATGATGGCGTACTTGACGGACGCCTCGTTCGACTGCCGCGTCTTGCTGAACCCCGCAAGGACATAGGTCGGGAGGCTCATCAGCTCCCAGGCGACGAAGAGCATCAGGAGATCCTGCGAATAGGCGAGGAGGACCATCCCCAGGGCGGTGAATGCGAGCAGGCTGTAGTACACGGGGTTGCTCGGCCCCTTCTCGAAGTCGAAGGAGGCCACAGTGACCGCCAGGGTGACCCCGAGGGTCACCAGTGCGAAGATTCCGCCGAGTTGGTCTGGGTGCAGGAGGGTTCCCGCCCAGGGGACGCCAGATGCGTTCGGTCCGGACAGGGTGAAATCTCCGATGAGGACGATCGACGCAGCAAGGACGACTGCGAGGATGTATCCTGCGAGGTTCTGCGACCTGCCCTTCAGAAGCTGAAGGAGGGGGAGAGCCAGGGCCGCGGCCCCCAGGATGATAACAGTGAGGGTGAGGTAGTCTATCATTCTAGGCGATCCCCTTGAGGAACTGGGCGACCGGGAGCGCAGGGCCCAGGATCAGGTAGGAAGCGACTATCAGTATGACGAGCGGGATGAGATATACGGCGAAGGCCGCGACGTCCGACCAAGCCATGTCGTGGGCCCCGTGTCCCCCCTCGGGAGCCGAGAGGACGGTGCGCTTGATCATCCAGAGGAAGTACCCGGCCGTGATGACCGGGACGAGGACGGATATCGCGGTGAAGGCGGAGGCCGAGATGCCGGCAGCTATCACCATGAACTCGGCGAGGAAGCTGGAGAACGGAGGGAGTCCCATGGCCGCCGCAGACCCAAGCACCAGGACTGCGGCCGTGCGGGGCATGGACGACCCCAGCCCCTTCAGGAGTGATATCTCCCTCGTCCCTGCCTGGTGCTGGATGTAGCCGGAGAGCATGAAGAGGCTCCCGACCGCCAGTGCGTGGGTGAACATCTGGAAGATGGCCCCTTGAATCCCGAGCAGGTTCCCTGAAATCAGGGTGGCGTAGGCCCCGAACAGAACGAACCCCATATGGTTGATGCTGGTGAACGCTATCATCTTCTTCAGGTCCTTCTGCAGGACCGCAGCCACCGCGCCGTAGAACATAGAGAACAGGCCGAGGGCGAGGAAGACCCAGGCGTACTGGGCGGAGGCGTTGGGGAACAGGCCGAGGCTGATCCTCAGGAACCCGTACCCTCCCATCTTCAGCAGCACTCCCGCCAGGAGGACGGATATTGGGGACGGAGCCTCGACGTGAGCGTCGGGGAGCCAGGTATGGAACGGGACGAGGGGGAGCTTCACTGCGAACCCGATGAAAGACGTGACGAGAGGGATGTACTGGAGGGCAAGCGGGATCTTCCCGGCGAGGTATGGTATGTCGAAGGTCGGAGTCGGCATCCCAAGGTAGAGGTACAGGAACCCCAGGAGCATGATGGTGCTCCCGGCGAAAGTGAAGATGATGAACTTCAGAGCGGCGTACTTCCTCCGGGGTCCGCCCCATACCCCTATGAAGAAGAACATCGGGATGAGGACAATCTCCCAGAAGATGTAGAACAGGATGAGGTTGAGAGACATGAAGACCCCCATTATCGCGCCTTCGAACATGAAGATCAGAGCGTAGTACTCAGCCTCGTGGTGGTCGATGAGCCTCCTCGAACCGATTACGACAAGCACAGTCAGGATCGCCGAGACGAAGAGGAGCGGGGAGCTCAGCCCGTCGACCCCGAGGAAGTAGTCCAGGCCGAAGTTGCTGAAGCTGATCCAGGTGTACCTCTCCTGGAAGGCGTACTGGCCGATGGCGGGGGTGTTGGCGTAGACCTGCCAGAAGATGTAGCCGGCGATGACGGTGATTACGGCTGCGAGGCCCAGCGAGAGGTAGATCCCTGCCCGCCTGTTCACCCTCGTGGCCAGGTAGACCAGCGGGGCAGCGAATAGCGGGAGCGCTATCAGGAGAGAGAGGACGAAGCTCATGGCAGAGGGACCCCCTGGCCCGAGGCCCATAGGGCAGCCAGCAGAAGGATCACCATGAGGACGACCCCGACGGCGAAGACCAGCGCGTACTGCTCGAGTATCCCGGTCTCGATCTTCCTGAACGCCCTGGACAGGGCCTGGCCTACTGAGGAGAACCCGTTGGCCGTCCCGTCCACGATGTTGACGTCGACCCAGTTCCCGGCGCCCGACAGGTACACGCCGAGGACAGAGCCGGCTTCGTTAATTCTGAAGAGCCCCCTGTAGTCGAAGTTGTCGCTCAGCCACCTCGAGGCGGCCAGCGGCGCGTTGACGAAGACCTTGTAGTAGATGGCATTGATGTACCACCTGTTGTACAGGAACTTGTAGAGCCCGTGCATGGCTCCCGTCTGCCCGACGAAGCGCGTCGGTGGAGTCCTCCTGAGGAGATAGATCATCGCAGCAATCGCGAAGCCAATGGCGACGAAGAGCCCCCCAATCCCGGCCGGAGCCGCGTCGAGGGCGGCCGAAGGTGCTGATAGCGCAGCGGCCGGGAAGAACGAGTGTATGTATGTGGAAGCGAAGGACTGGAGGGAGGCGTCCACGTTGAGGGACGGAATCACCAGTCCTCCCGTCGCTGCGAGGCCGATAATGACAGTGAGCCCGGCAAGGATGGAGTACGGGACCCACATTATCGGGCTGGGCTCGTGCACATGGTGTCCCTGCGCCTCCACCTGCTCCAGCCTCTTGCTCCTGTCGCCGAGGAAGACCAACCCCAGCATCCTGAACGAGTAGAACGCAGTGAGACCAGCAGTCACTGCTCCGACGGCGAAGAGGGCGTACTGCCCTGCAGACCAGGCCGCCCCGAGGACGGCGTCCTTGCTCCAGAATCCGCTGAATGGCGGTATCCCTGAGAGGGATGCCGCGGAGATCAGGAAGGCCGCGAATGTGATCTTCACCTTGTCCCTCATCCCCCCCATGTCGTTGATGTACTTCGAATCGGCGGCGTGGATGAGCGCTCCGGCCGTGAGGAAGAGGGTCGCCTTGAAGATGGCGTGGCTCATGAGCTGATAGAGTGCAGCCGACAGACCCTGGGCGAAGTCTGTGGAGAGCCCCGCGACCCCCACTGCGAGCATCATGTACCCGATCTGAGAGACCGTCGAGTAGGCCAGGATCTTCTTCAGCTCGAAGCCCACCAGCGACTGACTGGCAGCCAGGATGGCGGTGAAGGCGCCGATCCAGGCGACGGTCATGAAGAACGGCTGGACCCCGCCCACTCCAATCGTCGGGTTGGCCACTGCGAGGAAGAAGAAGATGGGGGCTATCCTGGCGACCAGGACCACCCCGGCCTTCACCATAGTCGCCGCGTGGATGAGTGCAGATACAGGGGCGGGGCCGGCCATGGCGTCGGGGAGCCACTCGTGAAGCGGGAACTGGGCGGACTTGCCCACCGCACCGCCGAATATGAGGAGCCCCACGGGGACCAAGAGCCCATTGCTGTACAGGTGCTGGAACCAGGAGCCCTGGTCGGCCGCGAGCTGGTAGTAGTTGAAAGTCCCAGAGTAGAAGAAGAGCACCAGTATCCCCGCCAGCATTGCCACGTCTCCAATCCTGGTCATGACGAAGGCCTTCATCCCGGCCTGGGAGGGAGAGTAGGCCTGGTCCTCGCCAAGAGCCTTGTCTCCGGGGGTCCCCACCCAGTCCTTGGTCTCGTCCTTCCAGTAGTGCCCTATGAGGGCGTAGCTGCACAGGCCGACCATCTCCCAGCCCACGAACAGCGAGAGGAGGTTGTCCGAGAGTACGATGAGCTGCATGCTCCCGATGAAGAGGGTGATGAAGAAGAAGTACCGGTTGTGTCCCCCGTCGTCCTTCATGTACTCAAGGCTGTAGAGGACTATCAGGAAACAGATCCAGGCGACCACGCTGGTCAGGACCGCGGTGTACGGATCTGTGAGGACGCCGAAGGTGAGGTTGACCCCTGAGATCCATGGGACGCTGGTCGAAAGAGGAGGGACGCTGTTGACGGTGAGGGCCTGGCCCTCAAGCAGCGGGAGGACCATCGTGGTCGCGAACAGAGCGGAAAGGAACGAGAAGACGACGGCTGCGTAGTCTCCTAGCCTCCCCGCCTTCCTCAGGGCGACCGTCGCGAGCGAACCCACGAAGGGGAGGACGAATATCAGCCAGACGAAGTAGGACGGGATCGCGTAGCTCAGCTCACAACGCGCCTCCTATGAACAGGATCTTGGCGAACCCGGTCAGGAACTTCGTGATTATGTCCGGGTAAATCCCTATGACTATCGAAGCGGCGACGAGGGCGAGGAGAGGGAGGGTCATTGTGAGCGGCGCCTCCTTCACCTCTTCGAGGCCGGTCGCCAGGGGACCGTAGAAGATCTTCTTTATCGGCCAGAAGGTGTAGGCGACGGTGAACAGGGTCGCGATCAGCCCCAGGATGGCCACGACCAGGTAGGCCATGGAGCCCTGGGCCCCCTGGGAGAAGATCCCGGCGAACATCATCCATTCGGCCTGGAAGCCGCTGGTCGGGGGGACCGCCGAGAGTATCAGCGCGCCGAGGACGAACAGGGCCGCGGTGAACGGCATCTTGGCCGCGAGGCCCCCCATCTTCTTGACGTCCCTGAGCCCTGTCTGGGTCAGCAGGATCCCCGCCACCGCGAACATCACGAACTTACCCAGGATCTGGCTCCCGAAGAAGAAGACCCCGCCGACGGCGCCCAGGGCCGAGACGCTGGCCAGCCCCAGGACAGAGTAGGCCGTCTGGCTCATGGTGGACCACGCGAAGATGTACTTGACGTCGCTCTGGACCATGGCGGCGGCTCCCCCATAGAGCATCGTGATCACGGCCCAGGCCATCAGCGGAAGGCTGAAGGCGCTGAAGATTGAAGGCATCCCGAAGAAAAGCACCCTGGCTATGACGTAGGCCCCTATCCCCGAGACCACGGCCATCGTCGGCGCGAACGAGGTAGGAGGCTCGGCCTCGGTTATCGGGAGCCACATGTGCACCCCGAACACGGCCATCTTCACCAGCCATCCGATCAGGATGAGGCCAGCGATCCAGTAGGCGAGGCTGCTGGCAGCGGCAGCGGACAAGGAGGAGGAGGTGAGGTTGAAGGTGCCTGTCGCGGAGTAGAACAGGGCGACCCCTGCCAGGAAGATGAAAGCCCCCAGCTGATTCCACATGATATAGATGATTCCGACCATCTCCTTCTGGACGTATCCGAACAGACTGATCAGCACGAAGGTGGGGATGAGAACGAGCTCCACGAAGAGGTAGAGCTCGATGAGGTTGGTTGACAAGACGATGCCGACCAGGCCGGTGGCGACCAGGAGGAAGTTCAGGTAATAGAGGCCGAACCGCGCCGGCTTTTCTCCTCCGTAAAGGCTCTTGATCCTCGCCTCCATGTAGGGCATCGAGTAGACGGCCGTCGCAGCGAGGACCAGGTTCACCAGTATGGCGACCGGATAGCTCAGGCCGTCGGCGAGGAAGCCGAATGTGAGGCCGGCGGTTGGAGCCCAGGTGTAGTATTCTGAGATGGCTGCTCCGCCACCACCGGAGTAGAGCTGGTTCCACCCGAACGCGACCAGGACCAGGGTGGTCACAAACAGAGCCGCAAAAGCGACCCATCCGACCAGCTTGCCTGCCTTGGGGGCCAGGACGTAGCAGAGCAGGGCTGCGACTAGCGGGATGACTACGGATTGGAGTAGTATGTATTGTGACACTCGCGCCTACTCCGATTGCCCTGTTTTAGTCTCCGACCATGTTCTTATTATCACAACTATCCCTCCATCGATTTCAGCTCGCTCACGTCGACGTCCTGATGGAGCCTGTAGGCCACAACCACAATCGCAAGTATCACCGCCGCCTCGGCTGCAGCCAGGGCGATTGAGAAGAGGACGAAGGTCTGCCCGGCGGCGTTGGCCGCGGCCTTGTAGGGGAGGTACTGGTTGAAGGCGACGAAGTTCAGGTTGGCAGCGTTGATCATTATCTCCACCGCGAAGAGCAGACGCAGCGCATTCCTCTTCGTCACAAGACCGTAGATTCCGATACCGAAGAGCATGGCTGAGACGATGACGAAGTCGGATAGGGAGTTCACTCCGCCTTGCCCTCCCTTTCGACCTTGGACAGCGTCAGCGCCCCGACGACCGAGGCGGCGAGCACGAGCGCCAGGACCAACAGGATGGGCGAGTCCCCTGTCGAGATGAGATCTCCGATGTCCACGAAGGTCGCGGTGTTGACCACCTTGGTGAACTGAGAAAGGTTGGTTGCCAGGACGGCGAAGGTCAGGGCGACGAAGACGGCGAGCCCGGTCAGAGCCCCCGCGAGCATGGTGAGGGACTTCGCGGGCACTTCCTTTGCCCACTTTTCCTGGCGGACCAGCATCACGGTGAAGAGGATCAGGACGGCGACGGCGCCGATGTACACTGCAATCTGGAAGACGGCGACGTAGGGGGCGTCCAGGAGGAAGAAGAGGGTGGCCACACCGAACAGAGAGCCCGCCAGCCCGATGGCTCCATAGATTATTTCCTCCGCCTCCAGCGCGACTATGGCGCTCCCCACTGTCAGGACCATCATCGCCAGGAAGACCACGTCAGCCATAGCGGACCTCTCCCGTCTCGGTGTCCAGCTTGACCTTGTACTTCTTCCCCTCCAGCTTCGGAGGGACAGAGAGCATGTCAGGGGTGTACTTCAGCCCCATCTTGTCATAGGCAGACAGCTCATAGTCGTTGGTCATGTAGAGGGCGTCAAACGGGCACGCGTCGACGCAGTTGGAGGTAGCCAGGCCGAGTGGAGCGAAAGTATGATTGTCTTCTACGGTGACATCCATCACGCGGTGGTCCTTGACTTCCTCGGACTCGATCTTCCTTATCGGCATGTAGACATACCTGTCGTCGATGTGGAACTTGTCGGCATATCTGGAGGGCTTGTAGTCGAATTCCACGTTCCAGATCTTGGCGAGCTTGATGGCCCAGCGCCCAAAGACATTGACGTGATAGCTCCGGAGCCTGTTGAGCGAGTGCTCCGTATCGACTGTGGAAACGATTCCTAATCTTGCGTAAACGGCCTGTAACTGGAACGCTAACGTCTTCGAGGTAGTTGTGATATTGAGGTATTTCTGACGGGCCTGTCTGACTTTGCATCCATCTCCTTGCCACTCTCCCTTGAGGAGTTCTGCTTGTTTCTCTGGTTCCGCGAAGAAGATCCAATCAGGCATCTTCTTGTTCGGTGCCCCCTTTCCGAATTGTGAGAAGAAGTCCTCTGCCAATGCGGAGTCAAGAACGAGCCTGATTCCGTGTTCCCCGTTCTTCTTGATCTTGCATTCCTTTCCGAAGAACTTCGCAACCAGGGCACCGCACTCTTTTGCATGGGTCTCCCCCTCGGTTTCGAAGTCAAAGTCGACTCTGCTGTCGCCGTCGCACGATCCCTCAGCGTAGTAGTACCCAATAAGACGGAAGAGCTCCGGAGAAGCTTCGAGAGAAAGCCGTGCGATGTGTGTCCCGCCTCTGTACATCGGGACGTCCTTCTCGTATCTCACCGTCGGAACTATCTTCCGAACGATCGGGCTGACGAGGTAGTCTCCTACCTTGAGCTCCCCGGGCTTGTGGAATAGCAATGGCGTGGTGACCCTGAGGAGGCGTCTGTCCTTCCGATTGGAGACAGGCCTTGATACGGCGACAATTGGATGGTCCGCCGTGCACCGAAGCGGCTCGGGCTTGCCGAGCACATGGATCTTGTAGTACAATCCGGTGTATGTCATGTCCCAGATCTTGGTAACGGGCTTGTATTCGCCCGCGTGCGTCAGGACAAAGTCCCCTATCGCCAATTGGCTGATCTGTTTCAGTCCTGGATTTGTGGCGACTTCGGTATCCGGCTCTATGCAAAGACCGCAGAACACGCAGTTGTGAACACTCTGGTTGGCTGCGACGTAGCTGTTATCTTCTTCCACTTCCAAGTTCTGAACAAGGAAGTCTTCGACCTTCGCGGTTTCCACGCTGACCACCTCGGAGACCAGCATGCCGTTTCGTGGCCCCTCTGTTGGGCGGGCCAAGACGAGACTGGTGGAAGTGCGTGAAGCAGCCTCCGCTGGGTAGAGGGCCGGGTCCAATCGGAATCCACTGGCGAGTGTATCGGAGATAATCGGGCGGGTAAGGAAGTCTCCCCTTTCAATCTCATTGGCAAAAGACCAGCTCACTTCACTCCCTCGAAGAACAAGGATGGGGTGATCCTCGGTGGTGGTGAGGAGTTCGGGGTTCCCGCGAGTCTTGAATGTGTAGAGCTTCCCAGTATACCTTCTTTCGAACAGACGTGTGACCTTTCGGAACCTGCCGGTGTGAGTAAGGACCCTGTCTCCTACCCGAATTTCTGATAATGGCTTGACTCCGGCGATCGTTGTGATTGGAGCGGAGGGTGGTAAGCACCTGCCGTAGTCGACCGCAGGCCAGACGTCCTTCTTGTTCTGCGGCCTCCCCTTGGAGACCTTCTGCATCTCGATGGCCACGGCGACCCCGTCGCAGGCGATGGCGCAGAGTTGGCACCCGGTGCACCTTTCGAAGTAGAGTATGTGCCGCCCCTTGAACCCGGCAATGCCTACCGCCTGGAGAGGGTCGTATTTGTAACCCGGCGGCAGGCCCGCGGGACGCCTCGGAGAGGTGGGATACCCTGCGTACTCGAGGTCGAGCTTCTGTTCCGGGTATCTGAGGGTCATCCTGGGGTGGAAGAGGTGCCTCATCCCGGTCCAGGTGGCGACGAGGACCCCCTTGATGTAAGCCCAGGTTCCCATCTAGTGAATCAACCCCAGCGAGACGATAACCATCGTCAGGAATATGTTTGCGAAGGAGATCGCCAGCAGCTTGACCCAGCCGGCCCTCAGGAGCATGTCGATCCTAAGCCTCGGCATTATGCTGCGCGGCAGCATCAGCATGATCATCACAATCGTGGTCTTCACGATGAACCAGACCTCAGGCGGGACTGGACCTGGGCCGAGCCACCCTCCCAGGAAGAAAGTCGTGAACAGCCCGGCCATGATGTACATCCTCGAGAAGTTGGCTAGCTGGAAGACCCCGAAGGGCATGCTCGTATACTCGGTCTGCCAGCCGGCGACAAGCTCGCTGTCGGCTTCGGGGAGGTCGAACGGTATGCGCTCCAACTCGGCCAGGGCCCCTATGTAGAAGACTATGGCCGCCAGGAACTCGGGGACGATGTACCAGATCCCGGCCTGGGCGTTGACGATGTCCATCAGGTTGAGGGAGCCGGCAAGGACCACGGCCCCCACCAACGAGAGGATCATGGGGATTTCATAGGCCACGAGCTGGTGAAGGGCCCTCAGCCCGCCGAGGAACGGGTACTTGCTGTTGCTCGCCCACCCAGCCAGAAGGACTATCAATGGGGTGAAGCCGAGTATGGCGAAGACCAGGACGGCTCCCACCGAAGGATTTGCGATGTAAGTCGTGGGAGAGAGGGGGACCAGGGAGATGAGGGCCCCGGCCACTGCCATGAGGGCGACGGGCACCGCGAGGAAGGTGGCGCGGTCGACCCCCTCGGGGATTACCAGCTCCTTGAAGGCGAGCTTGAAGAAGTCGGCTATGTTCTGGAGGATCCCTTCGACCTTCCCGGCGTTCATCGGGCCTGTCCTCAGCTGTATCTTGGCGGTGAACTTCCTCTCGACCCACCCCATGAATATGGTGCCGTAGACGGCCACGAAGGAGAACCCGGGGAAGACGGCCAGGGCGAACAGCGTCTTGTACGGTTCTGTGGATAGCATGGTCTGAGTATAGGCGAGGGCCAGGTTGGGGTTGATCGCGAGGCGCAGGTAGTCCACCGGGAAATGGAAAGCCTCGTCAAGGAGGTAGTAGATCGGGACTATGGCGATGATCATCAGCAGAGCGACGAAGAACAGAATAGTCAGTATGCGTCTGATGAAGCCCTCGAAAGTCGTAATCGGCTTCGACATGATGACTACTGGACGGACTGCGCCCCGGATTAGCCTTTAAAAGTTTGAATGGGTTTGAGACAGTTGAGACGGGGTCGAAAATTCCTAGCTAGATTATTTCTATGGCGCCCTCGGAGAACCCGTTCTCCTTCAGCATTTTGGCCGCGCTCTCCCTGTGGTCGCCTTGCAGGATCATTATGCCGTCCTTCACGGTCCCCCCGGTCGCGAGGGCGCGCTTCATCTTGGAGTTCAGCTCGTGCAGGTCCTTGTCGCTCATCTTGATCCCCTCGATGACCGTCGTCGGCTTCCCGAAGCGCCTCATCTCCATCCTTATCTTCACGCGGGCTTCTTCACGGTCGAGTTCTGCGAGAATATCCTCGAATCCTTCGTCTTGGTCCTTGCTCACTGCGACTGGATTCTGACTAATTCTGGGGGCTATTTAGGTTTGGTCGGGGAACTTAAAGGCAGCAGTATAGGAGCCGCGAAAGTGGGCCCGTAGCTCAGAGCTGACTGCGAGCAGTTCGGTTAGAGATGACCGACCATAGCAACCGGCTCATACGGCGGCCGGAGACACCGGTACCAGCAAGGGCTGGCGGGCGTGGTCGGGCGTTCAAATCGCCCCGGGCCCACGCGAATCCGCTAGGATTCACCTCAAGACTAGTTTGGAGTGAGCAAGCCATGGACGAGCGTTGACAAGTGGGCTCCAGCCGACGCAGACTCGGGAATGGTTCCGCGCTCGATGGTTCAGGGTCGCCGTGGTCGCCCTCTCGCTGCGCCGCTGGTGGCGCGGCAGGTGGTAGGACTGGCGATCACGGGGGGTCAGGTTGAATTCTCTGGGAGTCTCTGAGGTGGAAGACCCGGCCGACTGAAGTGCTCGTGGACCATCTTCCACCCGCTGGGCGTCCTCGCAAGGACCATCGTCACCCTGGCCCTCCCCCGCACCGGCGACCCTTCGAAGGAATAGTCGTTGACAAACATGCCTGAATAGGCCAGGTAGAAGGTGGCCACAGCGGCGTCCTCAAGAAGGTCAACGCGTAGCTCTTCGATGGAGTAACTGTAGTCTGAGATGTTGGCGAAGGCGGCCTGTTCGTACACGAAAGCTTCCTCAGAGTTCTGGCGGGTGAACGGCGGGTTTTCATCGAACTTCGTGAATTGGTCGCGAGACGCGTGGAAGCTCGCCAGGGCGGTGAGGTCCTTGTTCTTCCCGGCTTCGAAGAACGCACGGATGGTCTCCTCGATGTCCTTCTTGTCATTGTCAGTGGGGCGGGAAGCCATGTGTCACGTTCGACCCCCATGAGACCTTAAACAACGTTTTTGAGCCCACCCATTTGCCCATCGAAATGCGGCGACGTAGCTCAGAAGTCGACAGGCGACTGGGCAGCGTGGTAGAGCAGTAGGCTGTTAACCTATTGGTCGTCGGTTCGAGTCCGACCGTCGCCGCCTCCTATACCGTGTTAAATCAGTACCCGAATTATTCGGGTGAGAGCGATGCCTGACCCCGCGGGAGAGGATTAAGTCATCCTCCCCTTCCGGAAGAAGCTCCGGAGGATGCTCAGGGACGCGATAAGGATGGCCGAGGCGCAGGGCCGCGGTGAGAGGCCGGTCGCGAAGACCAGGTTCGAGGCGAGGGTGGAGGCGCTCGTCTCGTCGTACTCCTCTGCCAGGGAGAGGAACTGTGCCAGGCTCCTCAAGCGGCTGAGGAGGGAGAGGGGGATGCTCTTCACTTCCCTTGAGCAGGACGGAGTCGGCTGGAACAACAACTCGGCCGAGAGGGCGCTGAGGTCCAGCGTCGTCATCAGGAAGATCACGTATGGGGACCAGTCCGAAGAGGGAGCCCACGCCCACGCCGTCCTGATGAGCATCAGGGTGACGTGCGGGCTGAGGAAAGAGAACTTCTTCGACTACGCGATGGCGTACCTGGGCAGACCCACTTCAGAACGGTAACCTTGTACCCGAAAATGTATAATTAATAGCCGATCGGTTGGTAATAGAATGATGAAGAAGTTTCTCGCTGCACTTCTTGTTGGTGTTGTTTTTTTCACTCTTCCATTTTCCGTGCAGACTCTTAAAGCAGACTCGAATCCTGTTGCAGGTAACCAGATAGCAAATCCTTTGTCAACGGATAAAATCATTGTTGCCAATTTTTTGAACCTATCCCAAATTGGATCCATTACGCCATTCAGAAGCTGTGCCGGGCATGATTATTTCAGCGTGGATTACAATGGGAGCAGCGAGCCGTTGAGTTCTATGAAGATGTATGCCACCCCAATCGGCAGCCTTCAAAATACAAGCGATAAAGTTCAGGTATTTGCCCCATTCAACGGGACAGTCACATACATAGATCCTACAGACACTTATAGAGGCATGCATTATGTCATTAGACACGAGCCGTTCGACGGGTGGTACGTGACTTTCTTCCACCAGAATTTCAACGATTCGAAGATTTATGTGGGTGCTCACGTAACCGCAGGCGAACTCCTTTCATACGCGGTTATCCCTGGTCCGGGTTACAATTTCGACATTAATCTGCAGCGTTTCTCAAACGAATCAGCCCAGTACAACGGAGTTGTTAATGGATATAATTCGCAAATTGTCCTGTTGGAAAATCAGGAGCCACTGCTTCCTCACATGACCGATTCTGTTCTAGCTCAGTGGGTAGCGCATGGAGTTACAGTGAACAATTCAATCATAGGCATATCATATCGGGAGGCGAATCCCTGCGTTTGTTTCGGAGAAGCTCCCGGGACGACAGGATGTAATTTTGACTATGCATACAACCCCGACGAAGGAGTGTTGCTAAATCGTGGATAATAAAATCTCTTCACACAAGAGCAAGACTTGGTGGATAGTCGCAGTGGTCGTCTTGGTAGTCGTAATTGCAGCTGCTGCTTTTTCAGGTTTTACCAAGGCTCCAAATAACGGCCCCACTACGACCTATGGCAGCTCCACTTCTGTGCAAACCTATCGTAGCTCCACTTCTGAAACTCTTCTCTTGTTTGACCAATTTGCTGGTGTTTGGACTACAGATAGACCCGCAAATTATTCAACCCTTGTCACATTGGTCTTTCAGACTACTGAGAAAGGTGTGATGTACGAACTCGTGGGAAATAGCTACATGGCCGAAGCATTCAACTACACAGTGATAAACGGAGGCACTGCGCAAACAAGCAATGGTTCAGCCATACTTCAGATTACCAAATCAGGCAGTCCAATGCAAGAAGTTCCATTCAGTCTGCTCGGCAACAGCCTGAATTTGCACTACGATGGAAATAACGTAACACTTGTGAGAAATAATGAACCCGTGTCTCTGCATAACAAGTATTAGAAACCATGGGGATTCTACCGGATTGGAACCGGTTTGTATTAGCTCGAACGGCTGATTGAAGTAGCCCAGAGTATGAAAGGGAACTTCACGCTTTACGACGTTCAGCGAAGATTTCAGTAGTCGTTGAAGAGGTTGCTCGCCGCGTGGACGGTGACGAGGCCGACGATGGCGAGGATGAATGAATGAGAGTAGCCGACGCTTGGGTAGAGTGACCCCCCATGATCCCGAGGTTGGCGGCCATGACAAAGACCACGGAGCGGCTCGGGGCGACACGCGTAAATCGCGTGTCTAAGGCTCTAGGATTATGGCGGCGAACAGGGAATTGATGGAGGAGCTCGCGGCGCGCGTCGATAGGGACTCGGAAGCCATCCAGCGCTTCTTCCTGCAGATGCTCAGAATCAAGGCAGTGAACCCCAGGATGGGAGGGCCCGGGGAGGCGGAGCGAGCCGAATTCCTCGAGGGCTTCCTGCGCGAGGAAGGGTTTTCGGTCGAACGAGTCGACGTGAACGATGCCGAGACCGGCAAAGCAAGGCCAAACATCTGTGCCAAGCTGCCGGGGGAAAACCCCCGCGACGTCTGGTTCGTGGCCCACATGGACACGGTACCTGAAGGCAGCATGGAACTCTGGAAATCAGACCCGTTCGACCCTGTCGTGAAAGACGGGAAGGTCTACGCTCGCGGGGCGGAGGACAACGGTCAGTCCCTCGTCTCGTCGCTCTTCGCGCTCGTGGAGCTGAAGCGGGCGGGAGTGAAACCTCCCTTCAACGTCGGGCTTTGGCTTGTCGCCGACGAGGAGTACCGGAGCACCTACGGCATCAAGCACCTCCTGAGCCACCGTCACTTCAAAAAAGACGACCTGGTGGTCGTCCCTGACTCGGGGACGCCGGACGGGGCAGACATCGAGATTGCGGAGAAGGGCCTCCTCTGGTTCAAGGTCACAACCACAGGCAAGCAGGTCCACGCCAGCCTGCCAAGCAGAGGGCTCAACGCCCACAGGGTGGGCATCAAGCTCGCGGCGGACCTGGACGAGCTACTCCACCGCAAATACACGGCCAAGGACAGACTGTTCAACGAGCCCGGTTCGACCTTCGAGCCGACGATGATCGAACCGAACGTGGCCAACGTCAACACAATACCTGGGGTAGACACATTCTATTTCGACTGCAGGGTCCTGCCGAAGTACCCCCTGGGTGAGGTCATCGCCGACGTCAGGGTGAAGGCGAAGGCCTACGGGAAGAAGTACGGCGCAAGGATGCAGATGGAGGTCGTGAACCAGGACAGCGCAGGGCCGGCCACGTCGGCCAAGAGCGAAGTGGCCGCTCTGCTGGGGAGGGCGGTCAGGCTCGCCACAGGAAAGAAGCCGAAGTACGTCGGGATCGGGGGCCTCACCGTTGGGAATCTCTTCAGGAAGGAGGGGATCCCCACGGCAGTATGGAGCACAATAGACGAGGTGGCACACACGCCCAACGAGTACTGCCACATCAAGAATCTGATAAACGACACCAAGGTCTTCGCAGCTCTCCCCTTCGCCTAGTCAAGCGGCAGAGGCACCTGCGACCTTCTTCCATCCCGTCTTCACAGATTCAGAGTAATCACAAGGAGGAGGTCCGCCCCAGGCCAAGTCTCCAAAGCCGAAATGGAACCGGGTCAGCTCGGGGCTCGGTGCCCGTCCCTGACCCGTCGGGAGGAGCAATAGGGATATTACTCTACGCAGGGTTGGCGGCTCGGTCTCTGATGCAGGACTCGATGTCGTGGCTGAAGGTTTACCAAGACTCGGTGGACGTGGAACTCAGCGGGCTGTACCTTCCCGGCCGGACGACCGACCTTGAGAGGGCCGTGGCTGACGCGCTTTCCGCTGGCGGGAAGAGGGTGAGGGCCATCCTTGCCCTTCTTTGGTGCGAAGCGTACTCGGGAGACTACAGACCAGCCATCCCGCTGGCCGTCGCCTATGAGCTCGCGCACGCCAGCGCTCTTGTCCAGGACGACATCATAGACCACGCCGACATGCGGAGGGGAAAGGAGTCCATAGTTGTGAAGTATGGGCTGGCCAACGCGATCCTCGCCTCGGACCTCCTGCTCTTCTACGTCCCGAAGATGGTGGCGAGGTACTCCAGTCTGGAGAGTTCGCGCCTCGCCAGAATCTTCGACCTCGTGGGGGAAGCGTGCAGGGCCACCACCTGGGGAGAGTTCCTTGACCTCCAGATGGCCCGGGAAGACAGCTGGACCGAGGGAGAATACGAGGAGATGATCCGGCTCAAGACGTCCACGCTGCTCAGCGCGCCGTGCGCGAGCGGGGCGATCGTCGGAGGGGCAGACGACTGGCAGGTGTTGAAGGCCACGCAGTTTGGCGAAGCCGTGGGTATGGCGTACCAGATCCAAGACGACACACTCGACTTGGTGGGGGACGAGTCGCTTCTTGGGAAGCCCGTGTTCACCGACCTCAGAGGAGGCAAGAGGAGCGTCGTCCTGATGCACTGCGCAGGCCTGTGCTCAGACGGGGACAGGCGCTTCATCATGGGTCTCTTCAACAGGTCGGGGCCATATGCGAAAGAGGAGATATCCCGCCTGAGGGGGCTCATCGAGGATACCGGCTCGCTGGATTATGCGCATCGGAAGGTCGTCGCCTATACCGATGAAGCGAAGGAGGCCCTCGAAAGCGTTCCGGCGAGCAGGGCGAGGTCCCTCCTCGGGGAACTCACTGACTACCTGGCTTCCAGGTACAGCTGAGCGGCTACCGAATGTAGAGAGCCGCGAACTTGCTATAGGCCTCGTCGAACCGCACCGGCTTCGGGGGAGACTTGAACCCGTAGGCGCAGATCTCGCCCACGGTCCCCAACCTGCCCACTCTCATGCACCGGTAGGTCGCCCTGATGACGTCCAAGAGGACGTTCCCCCCGTTGGCCCCGTCGGACGACCTGAGATAGATGTCCACGGAGATGCCGCTGCTCATGAATCCGCTCCCCTCGAACCAGAAGTAGCTGGTCCGGTCGTTTCCCATGTAGTCGACGAAGTCGGTGGTCCCCGCAATCGTTTCGAACTTGTAGGGGACTTCGGATGCGACTGCGGTGGTCTTCACCTCGCGCTTCGCCATCTTGATCCCCTCGTCGATGGTGTTCAGGGTCTCGGACCCTCCACCTACGTCTAGCTGGTAGCTCTTCGACACCTTCACCCCGCGCTTGACCATCAGCCTGAGGAGCCCCTTGTGGAAGATGGTCCCGCCGAACTGGCTCATCAGGTCGTCGCCTATCAAAGGGAGCTTCGCCCTGTGGAATCCCGCCACCAGCCTGCTGTTCCTCAGGACGAGGGCCGGGGTGCAGTTGACGAAGGAGCAGCCGGCCTTGAGCGCCGCCCTGGCGTACTCCTCGGACGACGCAGTCGAGCCCGAAGAGATTAGATTCACGACGACTTCCGCCCCGGAATCCTCGATCCGGCGGGCGACTTCCTCGGTGGGCGCCCTTTCGAGCTTGACACCGCTCAGGTGGGGCGCGGCATCCCCCTTCGAAATGCCGGGGCCGACCATGACTCTGGTCTTCGGAAGGGTGATGAATCTCCTGGCGACGTTGGGGGGCGCGAATGCCGCCCTGGAGAGTTCGAGCCCCACCTTCCTCGGGTCGACGTCAAAGGCGGCGACGACCTGCAGGTCCCCGGGCTTGAGGCCGGCGACGTTCGAATGCCAGAGGCCCCTGCGCTCGTCCCCGGAGTAGAACTTCAGCCCTTGCATGAACACGGACGCGAAGTTCCCGACCCCGGCCAGAGCGATTTTCACGGGCAAGTCTTTCACTTGAACTTCGCGAACGTGGCGAAGGCGCCTACGATGGTCAGGAGGATCCCCAGGGCGTAGTTAATCGTGATTATCTCGGGGGCGATGCCTGTTCCGACGGCGTTTGAGTAGGTGTAGTACACCATCGCCAGCCCGAAGGCAAGCACCACCAGCCCCAGCAGCCTGATGAGAGCATCTACCCTGGACTGCTGCGCTGTGAAGGTACTCATTACGGCCTTTTCGGGGGCGGGCGCCCACGGTATTTAGCAGTTGTTCGCCATGAGAGGCAGCCGCTAGGCGCTTTTCATGAGCTCGAGCTTCTCAGGCAGGTACTTGTCCACAATGTAGCTCAGCCCATAGCGGGCGAAGGCCTCCTGCTCGCTCTTGCGCTTGTACTTCAGGAAGGTCTCGAGCTCGTCGTGCCACATCTTCTCCGTGTACCGCGGGTCCTGCTTCAGCTCGTAGAGCCTCTTGATGTCGACCTCGGTAAGCTTGTCTGACGGGAGTTTGTACTTCTGGATGTCCGAAGCCCAGACCCCCAGCCAGACAGAATTGGGGGTTGTGAGCTCGCGTAAATGCGCAGCGTTCGCCGAGCCACTTTTTATCACCATAGCGATGTGGGCCCCCCACGGGTCAGCGTCGCAGAGGATGCCCACGGGAAGTCCCAGCTCCTGGTTGAGTCGTCGGATGAGGTAGCGCGTAGACCTGGGGGGCTGGCCCGCGGTGTTGATCAGGAGCGCCTTGTGCTTCTCGTGGACCCTCTCCTCGGTGAACCTGGTGAAGAGGCCGCCCTTCTCTATCGCAAGGACAATCTCTGCGTCCGTGTCCCTGAACTCGGCGGTGGTGAGCGCTGGACCTATCATCACGCCGTCGGGGTTTGCTGAAAGGTCGGCGGTCTTCCCTTCGTAGCCGGGGACCGTGTATTCGATCGTCATGTTCCCGAAGATGGCGCTCCTCTCCTCGGGGTAGATGTTCATCCCCTCGCGGGCCATCTGCATGAGCACCTCGAGGTCGGTGATCAGCTCGTCCGACTCCGCCTGGTCCTGGAACTCTACGTTGAAGGCCTGGGCAGAGTAGAAGACGTCTCTGAGGGTGGAGGTCCTCTTCTCGTCCACCAGCTTCTTGGCGAAGTAGGCTAGCCACACCAGCTGGGTGAACGGCCTGATGTGCTTGATGTTCCCCGAGGACTTCCTCACCGTCGTTGGCCCGAGCACGAACTGCTGGAGCTTCTTGTCGTAGACGATGTTCCTCACGGAGCGGCTGGCCAGGGTGAGGCTCGGGAAGCGCCCTTCGTCCAGATCGGAGTAGACCGTCCCGCCCAGGCCTCTGAGCAGGCCCTGGACTGCGCTCTGCCTAGTCTCCGCCGTACTTGTCGATTGTTTCTTGCCCTGCTTCTTCTTGCTTGGCATTATTTGTTTCACTCTCTCCACTGCCGCCGTCGGCCATGCCCCCCTCGTCCTCTTCCACTATTTCACCACCCTCTCCTATGAGCTTCTTGTAGTTGGGGAGGTCCTTCTTCCCCGCCAGTTCGGTGGAGAACTGGGCGATCATGGGAAGGTACTTGCCGTAGATGTTCATCTTCTTCTGGACCGCCTCCATGCTCCCCTTCCTCGAGAGGAAGATGCCGAGGCGCCGCAAGGCTTCCCGGGCCGCGTTCCTGATCTCTCTCTGGATTTCCGGCCTGTCGGCGATGTACTCCTTGCCGACTGTCTTGTACGGAATCCTCGTTGAACAAATATGTGTAATCACCCCGACAGGGGCATCAGGAGGGACGTGATACCTCCTCCAGTCGACCTCCTGGTTGAGGACCTCGAAGCTTACATCGCTGCTCTCATCGTAGAGGAGCGGAATCCGGTTGGCGAAGCGGAACAGCTTCACCCCCGGCTGGAGTATCTTCCCACCGTAGGCCACCCCGACCTCGACGAGGAACGGGAACCCCGAGTAGGAGGATGGGGGTCTGGTCACCACGGTGGAGAACTCTGGCAAGAGCTCCTTGTTTATCCCAGTCAGCAGTATCTCCTCTCCGACCGGAGACAGCACGGCGGCGTCGGGCTGGAGGAAGTCCGGGAACCGCTGAAGCGCGTCGACGATGGCCACGATCTGGTTGTTGTTGAGCCTCTTGGGCGGGAGCTTGGGGCTGATCCCTGCGAACTCCAGGAACTTGGTGGCGATCTTGTCCCCGACCCTGTGGAAGTGGGTGACCATGAAGGTCTTCATGTCGTGGGTCTCCGAGATCTTGATGATCCTCTTGAGAGCCTCGACATCTATTCCGTAGGGGTGAGGGAGGGTCTCCTTGGGGGCGGGAGGCATAGACGTGGTCGCCCTTTCGTAGAAAGTGACCTGGCCTGCGGGGTCTACGAACGTCAGGTTCGCGTAGCTCGCGACGACCGCGGTCTGTTTGAAGTACTCGTTGATCTTCTGAGAGGCCCTGAGGTAGTCCCCCTCCAAGATGAGGTCCACCCTGGTCCCGGTGGTGCCGTTGGCCTCGGTCCTCTGGCGCTTCAACACCGTCGGCCTGTTCTCTCCGATGTCGATGATCATCTGGAACATGTGCTTCCACTTCCCGTCGGCGGAAGTCGTGACCACGACCGGCTTGTTCGTGGTAATTTGCCCGTAGAGGATCGCCATGGTCCCCCCCAGCCCGAACATCCCCCTGGACTGCCTCAGGACGTACTTCGAGCCGTAGAACACCTTGCCGAAGGCGCTGGGGACATGCTGCGGGGCGACCCCGGTCCCGTTGTCTATCACGGTGAGCCGGTAGGGCCTCGGGTCTGGAACCTCGCTGCTGGTCGACTCGGGGATGATCCTCGCATAGATGTCAGGAAGGATTCCGGCCATCTCGGCCGCGTCGAGCGAATTCTCCACCAGCTCCCTGACGGCCATGTAGAGGGCGCGTGCCGGGTTGGTGAAGCCCGCCAGGTCGCGATTACGGTAGAAAGAATTCCGAGGGCGAGATTTCCGCGAAAGTTGTCTTGCTGCTCAGTTCATACCACCTCCTTCAAACCTTGTGACCGCGACAAGTTTCTCAATCAAGTTACTTCTCTTCGGAACTGGCGCCCCGCCCCGCGGGTATCGACGCGAACGGGATATATGCTAACGCTCCAGTTTGCTTAGCTTTTCTTCAATCGTCTCGGGAGACGTGCCCTCCCAAAGGAACATCCGCTCCATCTTTCGCTTGGTCCTCGCCTTCTGCAGGGTGTTGTAGACCGTCTTGTGCTGGCTCCCGGTCGCCAGGGACTTCACCGCCTCGGACGCGAGCTGCACTTCTCCAGCCTCCCCGATGATCGCGACGGTCCTCCCATAGACTGAGAGGTGGCAGGACGTGAGTTCCTCGATGACTCTCCTGGACTTCCCCCTGAGCCCTATGACGCGGCCCCTGATGCGCTCCAGCGAGTTGGCGCTCCTACCGTAGTCTCTCAGGTCGATGACCTCGAGGGCGGTCCCCTCGTCGAGGAGCCTTCGCGCCTTCTGCGGGGAGAACCCCCGCCCAATCGCCTCGATGACCCTCGTGGCCGAGAACGGGTCGGTCTGTAGGGCGGATCCGGACTTCACCGTGACCAGCCCCTCCCTGCTGTCGACGCTGAGGGTGACCCTCATTTCGCTCTCAAGGTACTTCTTCGTGGCCCCCTCCTTCCCGATGACTGCCCCGACCCGTTCCACCGGTATCCGAACGACCTGCTCGAAGCTCATTTCACTATCTCCCTCAACCAGGAATCGGTGTCTCTCCCTTCGACGCCGCGCTTCCTAAAGAACCTCACCATGTTGGCTACGTCCCTCCTGAGGAACTCGGCTGCCTGGGGGTGAGACACGAGCACCGCCGAACCCATATCGAAGAGGACCCTTTCCTCTCCCGCCTTGAAGACATTGAACTCGGAGAAGTCCGCGTGCACTAGGCCCGCCTTCTTCCAGAGCGCGCGGATGGCCCCGAAGGTCCACTCGTAGTCCCCCTGGTCGACCTCAGATCCTGAGAAGGTTGGGGCGGGTTCAGGCGGGGTCCCCATGTACTCCATCACAAGGATGTTCTTGTGGAACGCGATGGGCTTCGGGACCCGGACCCCTGCCTTCTCGGTGACCTGGAGGTTCCTGAACTCCTTCCTGGTCCAGAGGTAGATGGTGTCCCTCGAGCCAGAGGGGAGCCTCCCGAACCTGCGGTCCCCGGCGATGTAGACTAGGCGCTTCCGGAAGTCCGATGCCGACACGAGGTAGATTTTCACCGCCACGGGCCGATGTTCGTGGTCCTCGCCGTAGTAGACCCTCGCCTCCTTCCCTGCGCTGACCACCCCGAAGAGGTCTCCCAGGTCTTTCCTGGCGACCAGCTCTTCGATGGCCAGCAGGGTGGCCTGGTCGAAGACCTCCTCCAGGACCTTCCGCTGGTCGGAGTCCTTCCTCAGATACCTGCTCTCGCGCTCGAAGCGCAGTAGCCTCTCTTCCATCTTCCTGGAGTCTTCCGGCTCGGCCACGCCTAGCCCAATTCGGCTCAAAATTTATACCTATGAGCGGGCGGCGACAACGTCGGGCGTGCCGGGTGAGATGAGATAGTTGGAGACGGAGAGCAGCCAGGAAGGGGAGCCGGAGGCGGAAGCGACGGCGTTGAAACAGGAGCTGGCGGAACAGAAGAAGCGGAGCGAGGAGCTGCTGACCCGGCTGAAGTATACTCAGGCCGACCTTGAGAACTACAGGAAACGGATGGATAAGGAGGCGAAGGACGCCAGCGAGTCTCTTGCACGGACCCTGCTTTCGAGGCTCATCGTGGTACAGGACGAGCTGGACCTGGCGGCGGAGCATGCTGAAGACGGAGAGCCGGGGGACGCCCTGAAGGAGGGGATAGCGATGGTGAGGGGGAACCTCAGGTCGGCGCTCGAGTCGGTAGGGCTGGAGAGGATAGAGGCGGTCGGCAGGCCCTTCGACCCTGCAATCCACGAGGCAGTCGAGAGGGTCCAGGGGGACTCGCCCGGCAAGGACATGGTAGTGGAGGAGGTGCGCCCCGGCTTCACCTTCAGAGGGCAGCTCCTGAGGCCGAGCATGGTAAAGGTTGAATTGGCGTCGAGGAAAGCCAAGGAGGAGAAGGAAGTTGAGTAGCGCAAGAGAGAAGATACTCGGGATAGATCTGGGGACCACGAACTCCGCCGCGGCCGTGGTCGAAGCCGGGCGGCCGGTCGTGATACCGAGCGCCGAAGGGGCGACGCCCGCAGGAAAGATGTTCCCGTCGGTGGTGGCGTACACCAAGGACGGCCAGCTCCTGGTCGGAGACCCCGCCAGGCGCCAGGTGGTCACCAACCCTGACGGCACCGTCTTCGAGATCAAGAGGAAGATGGGGACTGATTACAGGGTGAAGCTGTACGGGAAGGAGTACTCCCCGGAGCAGCTGAGCTCGTACATCCTCCAGAAGATAAAGCATGACGCGGACGCGTTCCTCGGGTACCCTGTCAGGAAGGCGGTGATTACAGTCCCCGCGCACTTCAACGACAACCAGCGCCAATCGACGAAGGACGCAGGAGAGATCGCAGGGCTGGAGGTGGTCAGGATAATCAACGAGCCGACTGCCGCTTCCCTCGCCTACGGTCTGGACAAGTCGGAGAAGGAGATGAAGATCCTCGTGTTCAGCTTCGGAGGGGGGACCCACGATGCTACGATAATGGAGTTCGGGAAAGGGGTCTTCCAGGTCCTTGCCACTTCGGGGGACACCCAGACCGGCGGGGCTGACGTCGACAAAGCCGTCATCCAGGTCCTCCTGGACGACTTCCGGTCGAAGACCGGGATCGACCTTTCCTCAGACAGGACTGCCATGGCCCGGCTGAAGGAAGCGGCCGAGCAGGCGAAGATCCAGCTTTCGAACCTGACGTCCACAGACATCGACCTTCCGTTCATCGCCAACGACTCATCGGGCCCGAAGAACCTCCACTACACGCTGACCAGGACGAAGCTCGAAGAAGTGGCCAGGCCCATAGTGGCGAGGACCGAAGACACGATCAGGAGGGTGATGAACGACGCCAAGCTCACTCCGGATCAGGTCGACAAGGTGATCCTCATCGGCGGGATGACGAGGATGCCCCTCGTAAGGAAGTTCGTTGAGGATGTGGCAGGGAAACAGGCAGAACGGGGGGTCGACCCGATGGAGGCCGTCGCCATCGGAGCCGCAATCCAGGGAGCGGTGCTGGCAGGCGAGATCAAGGACATCCTCCTCCTCGACGTGACCCCGCTTTCGCTCGGAGTCGAGACCCTGGGAGGCATAACGGAGCACCTGATCGAGAAGAACGCCACCATCCCGACGAAGAGGAGCAAGACGTTCACGACAGCTGCCGACTTCCAGACCGCGGTGACCATACACGTAGTCCAGGGGGAGCGGAGCATGGCGGCCGACAACGTGTCGCTGGGGATGTTCAACCTCGCCGGGATACCCCCGGCCCCTCGCGGGGTCCCGCAGATCGAGGTGACCTTCGACATCGACGCCAACGGGATCCTGACGGTCACAGCCAAGGACCTGGGGACCGGGAAGGAGAACAAAATCACAATCAGCGCCTCCACGAAGCTCTCCAAGGACGAGAAGGAGAGGCTGATCAAGGAGGCCGAGTCCTTCGCGGAGCAAGACAAGAAGAAGAGGGAGGAGGCGGAGGTGAGGAACGAGGCCGACTCGATGCTCTACACCGCCGAGAGGACCAAGAAGGACCTGGAGGGGAAGGTCGACAAGGCGAGCCTTGACCGGGTCGACGGGGCGGCGCAGGAGCTGAGGAAGGCCATCGGGGGACAGGACACCGGGCAGATCAGGGAGAAGAACGAGGCGATGAAGAAGGTGCTCCAGGAGGTCGGCGCCTCGGTGTATCAGCAGCAGGCCCAGAAACAGCAGGCGGCACCGGGCGGACCGGGAGACGGCCAGAAGGTCGGCGATGCGGACTACAAGGTAGTGGACGAAGGAAAGTAGGGGGACCGAAGGGTGGCGGCGAAAGACTACTACGAGGTACTCGGCGTGCAGAAGGGGGCGACGAAGGAGCAAGTCAAAGACGCCTACAGGAAGCTCGCCCTGCAGTTCCACCCCGACAGGAACAAGGCGCCGGAGGCGGAGGCTAGGTTCAAGGAAATCTCCGAGGCATATGCGGTCCTCTCGGACGACGAGAAGCGCAGGCAGTACGACGCCTACGGCAGGGAGGGGGTCTACCAGAGGTACAGCCAGGAGGACATATTCCGCGGAGTCGACTTCGGTGAGTTCTTCCGGGGGATGGGGTTTGGGGGGTTCGACGACATATTCTCCCAGTTCTTCGGAGGGGGCGCGGCCCGCCAGCCGACCCGGGGGGAGGACCTGACCTACCATCTCTATCTCAACCTGGAGGACATCGTACAGGACGCGGAGAGGGAGATCGAAGTCCCGAGGGCCGAAGTCTGCCAGACCTGCAGCGGGAGCGGAGCGAAGCCAGGCACTTCGCCCCGTCAGTGCGAGACCTGCGGGGGAGCGGGTCAGGTCCAGAAGGTCCAATCGGCAGGTTTCGCTCGGCTCGTCAGGATCACGGCCTGCTCCAAGTGCGGCGGGAAGGGGTACCTGGTTGAAAGCCCCTGCAGGGACTGCAGAGGGAGAGGGACCATCGAGAAGACCAGGAGGATCCGGGTCATGATCCCGGGCGGAATCGAGGACGGCTACACCCTCCGGCTCAGGGGTGAGGGGAACGCCGGCGAGAACGGGACGCCCCCCGGGGACCTGTACGTGATGGTGAACGTAGCCACCCACAGAATCTTCGGGAGGCGGGACAGCGACATCTACCTGGAGATGAAAATCGGGGTGGTGGACGCCATGCTGGGGACAGAGCTGGCGGTCCCGACCCTCTACGGCGACGTGAAGCTCGCCATCCCCCACGGCACCCAGCCCGGAGAGCGGTTCCAGATCAAGGGCAAGGGGTTGCCGAGGTTCGGCGGCTGGGGGAAGGGGAACGGAAACCAGTATGTGACAGTGAACCTGGAGATCCCGAAGAAGCTCACGGACCAGCAGAAGGAGCTTCTGAAGAAGTTCGGGGACCAGCGTTAGCGCAGGAACTTGTAGATCATCAGGAACGGAACTTCTTCTATCTCCCGAACCGCCTCGGGGGTACCCACCTTGTTTTCCACTGCCAGCGACACCGACCTCGAGCCCGCGAGGTTGACTACGGAACAGGTGCGGATGAGCCTCAGCGCCTCTCCCTTGTCCACGACCTCGCCCGAATAGAACTCCTTCGAAAGGTGGACCTGCAGCTTCCCCTCCGTCACCGTCCTCCCCACGAGCTCCTCGTCGCAGATGTTAACCAAGATGGTCCCCCTGAACTCGGCGGTGCGGACCAAGAACCCCGCCCTGTTCTCGCTAGGCAACCTTTGCGACCGACCTCGCCCCGCAGGCTTCGCAGACCATGAACCACATCCGCTTGTCCTTCTCCAGGCGCGTGTCAGGGCTCCCGCACACCGGACAGATGACCCCGTCCTTGACATAGCGCTGCAGGAGCTGGGAGAAAGAGTCCTTGTCCTTCCTCCCGATGAAGATGGCCCTCTCCCCGTCCAGAGAGGCAGCCGTGGCCAGCTCCTTTGCCAGATACATCAACACCCTCGACGACTCCCGCCTCAAGAGTTTGGGGAATTCGGCGTAGTTGCGGAATATGGTCTTGTTTCCCACCCAGATGACATCCGGCTCGGGGAGCTCGAGGCGGAGGGCGCCGGACTTCTTCGCGTCCTTGTCCAGACCCGACCTTGCCCTTGAAAGGAGCTCTTCATACGATGGAGGCAACGGACGAATCGGCCCGGCAATGGTATTTCAAGTATTCTAGTGGGCCTCAGGATTTGGTCGGGGGTCAAAAGATTAAATCGGAAACTTCAGAGGGCGAACCGTGAAGCCGAAGGCGGAGATCGGCGTCTTTGGCGGCTCCGGGTTCTACAGCTTCTCGAAAGGGGCCAGAGGGACCTCAGTGAAGACCCCCTATGGACTGCCGAGCGCGAGGATCACCATTTCTGATGTCGAAGGGAAGAAGGTGGCCTTCCTCCCACGGCACGGGGTCCACCACGAGTATCCTCCGCACGTCGTCCCCTATCGGGCCAACGTCTACGCCTTCAAGAAGCTCGGGGTGGGGCGGATCATCGGGCCCAACGCGGTGGGGAGCCTCAGGGCCGAGGTGCGGCCCGGAGACCTGGTCTTCTGCGATCAGTTCGTGGACTTCACTTCGGGGAGGAAGGACACGTTCTACGACGGGCCGGAGACCACCCATGTGAGCGCTGCGAACCCCTACTGCCCGCAGATGCGGGAGATCGCCATAGAGGCAGCGGAGACCCTTGGGCTGCGGTTTCACAGGTCAGGGACCGTCGTGGTGATACAGGGTCCGAGGTTCTCGACGAAGGCCGAGAGCAGGTTCTTCGCCAGACAGGGGTGGGACGTGATCAACATGACCCAGTACCCCGAGGCGGTCCTTGCCAGGGAGCAGGAGCTCTGCTACCTGAACATCTCTCTGGTCACCGACTACGACGCGGGGCTTGAGGGAGACCCGACCGTGAAGCCTGTTTCGCATGGCGAGGTGATCAAGGTCTTCAACAGGAACCTGGAGAACCTCAGGAAGCTCATCGACCGGATAGTCAAGAGGATGCCGACCGAGCGGACCTGCGACTGCGACAGGGCTCTGGAGCATGCGAGGCTGAGCGCGTAGTGGCGTCGCTAGGGAAGGAAGTGGAGAAGGCAATCAGGGTCATCCCGGACTACCCGAAGAAGGGAATCCCGTTCAAGGACCTGACGACGCTGTGGAAGAACGGGAAGCTGAACCGGAAGGTCACCGACGCCCTGGAGAGGAGATGGAGGGGAGAGAGACTGGACAAGATCGTCGGAATCGAGGCTCGGGGGTTCATCGTCGGCGCGCCGCTGGCAGACAGGCTCGCGATCGGGTTCGTGCCTGCGAGGAAGGTGGGGAGGCTCCCCGCTTCGAAGCTTGAGATCAGCTACGAGCTCGAGTATGGGAAGCAGGGCCTCGAGATGCACAAGGACTCGATTTCCAAGGGAGACCGGGTCCTGGTCGTCGACGACCTCCTCGCGACGGGAGGGACTTCGAGGGCTGCGGCGACCCTGGTGGAGAAGCTGGGGGGGAAGGTGATAGGTTTCGCCTTCGTCACCGAGGTCAGGGGGTTGAACGGAAGGCAAAAGCTGTCCGGATACGAGGTATACACCATCGCGAAGAGCGACTAGAATGCGCCCGATAGGCGTGATAACCGGGACCGGGGTGACGGATCAGTTCGACCTCAGAGGGCCGAAGACTGTGACCACCCGCTACGGGAAGGCGACGGTCTATCAGCCCAGGGGGGCCCAGTACATCATAATCCCGAGGCACGGAGCAGCTCACCGTTCCCCTCCGCACGGCATCAACTACAGGGCGAACATCGCCGCCTTCGAGCAGCTGGGAGTGAAGGAGATCATAGCGACGAGCGCGGTCGGGTCCATGAACCGCGGCTTCAGGGTGGGAGAGATCGGCCTCATCGAGCAGTTCCTGGACTTCACGAAGCGGAGGCAGACGACCTTCTTCGAGCGCCAGGTCGTGCACACGGACATGACCAACCCCTACAGCAGGAACCTCAACCTGGAGATCGCGGCCGCCGCCAGGCGCATGGGGACCGAAGTGCACCCCCAGCTTGTCTACGTGTGCGCCGAGGGTCCGAGGTTCGAGACCGCTGCGGAGATCAAGATGTACAAGATCCTGGGAGGGGACGTCGTGGGGATGACCGGCGTCCCCGAAGTGGTCCTGGCTAACGAGAAGAGGCTGGAGTACGCTTCCATCGTCATAGCGACCAACTGGGCTGCAGGGATGCAGCCGAAGGTCAGCCACGAGGAGGTCGTGAGGGTGATGAGGCGCATCGGGAAGCTGGTCAAGCAGCTGATAGAAGCTACGGTCAGCTCCCTTCAGGGGGGGAGACAATGACCAAGGTGGCCGACCCGAAGCTGAGCAGGGACGGGGAGAGGAACTTCCTCTGGGCGAAGGCGCACATGGGGGCGCTCACGACCCTCGCAGAGAAGTATGCGAAGTCCAGGCCCCTGGAAGGGGTGAGGCTCGGTGTCTGTCTGCACGTCACCAAGGAGACGTCGGTGCTCGTTGACGCTCTCCTGATGGCTGGCGCCGACGTGAAGCTCGCCGCCGCGAACCCCCTTTCGACCCAGGACGACATAGCCGCATACCTCTCGACGAGGACAGGCGTGTGGGCGTGGAGGGGAGAGTCGGCGAGAGAGTACGACTGGTGCATAGCGCAGGTCCTCGGAGCGAAACCGGAGCAGCTCATCGACGACGGCGCCGACCTGCATGTAGCTGCGCACCTCTCGAAGGCGAAGGGGATCGTGGGGGGCTCGGAGGAGACGACGACTGGAGTGGTCAGGCTGAGGGCCCTGGAAGCCGATGGGAGACTCCAGTACCCTGTCATTGCGGTGAACGACGCCAGGACCAAGTTCATGTTCGATAACAGGTACGGCACGGGACAGAGCACCCTCGACGGGATCATGAGGGCGACCGCCCTCCTCCTTGCCGGGATGAAGACCGTGGTCGTGGGGTTCGGCTGGGTGGGGAAGGGGGTGGCGATGAGGGCGCGCGGGATGGGGGCCAGGGTGACCGTCGTCGAGGTGGACCCCGTAAGGGCCCTGGAGGCGCACCTCGAGGGGTTCGAGGTGGGGAGCATACAGTCTGCGGCCGCGGAGGGGGACCTGTTCATCACAACCACCGGGCAGAAGAACGTGATACCTTACCCGGCCATCGAGAGGATGAAAGAAGGGGCGATACTGGCCAACGCCGGCCACTTCGACGTCGAGATTGACGTCAGGACGCTGCTGTCGAAGGCCCAGGGAGTCAAGGAAGTGAGGCCCCATGTCGACGAGGTGACCCTGCCATCTGGGAGGAAGGTGTACCTGCTCGCCAAAGGGAGGATAGCGAACCTGGTCGCTGCCGAAGGCCACCCCCCGGAGGTCATGCAGATGTCCTTCGCCAACCAGATGATGGCCGCAATCCGGATCCACAGAGACCACGGCAGGATGCAACGAAAGGTGTACGGCGTCACTCCGGAGCTTGAGGACGAGGTGGCGAGGGCGGCGCTGAAGTCCATGGGCATCACCATCGGTTCTGCCACCAGCGAGCAGAAAGAGTACGCCAAGAGCTGGAGGCTCTAGCCCAAGGTTTATACTGAAACGGACGGCGCCGCGCCCAACGTGCCCAAGCGATCCGAGAAAGAGAGGGTCCTCGTCCTCTGCGCCCTTCCTTACACCAACGCCGTCCCGCACATTGGGAACATGGTGGGCTCCCACCTCCCGGCAGACATCTTCGCGAGGTTCTGCAGGCTGAAGGGGGCTGAGACACTCTTCGTCGGCGCCACGGACGAGAACGGCACCCCCACCGAGGTGGCGGCCCTCGAGCTGGGGATCACGCCGAAGGAGCTGACCGACGTCCTCCACAGGGTCCACAGGGACATCTACAGCTGGTTCGAAATATCCTACGACAACTTCTCGCGGACCTCAAGCCCGACCCACCACAGGACCACCCAGGAGTTCTTCCTGGAGGTGAACAAGAACGGGTTTGTGAGCGAGGGGGTGATGAGGCTCCCCTACTGCGAGAAGGACAGGATCTTCCTCCCCGACAGATACGTCGAAGGGACCTGCCCGGTGTGCGGCTATGAATTAGCCAGAGGAGACCAGTGCGAACGGTGCGCGACCCTCCTCGATCCAATCCAGCTGATCAACCCGAGGTGCAAGGTCGACGGCAGCGTCCCGGTCTTCAAGGACAGCAAGCAGCTGTTCCTGGAACTGGGAAAAGTGCAGGACCGGCTCGAACGGTGGATCGGCTCGAAGAAGAAATGGAGGACACAGGTCACGTCGCTGGCCCAGGGGTGGATCAAAGAGGGGCTGAAGAAGCGGTCGATAACGAGGGACCTGAGATGGGGGGTGCCCATCCCCCTCGACGGGTACAGGGACAAGGTGTTCTACGTCTGGTTCGATGCTCCCGTCGGGTACGTGTCTGCGACGAAGGAATGGGGGGCGCGGCAGGGGAACGAGGGGGCCTGGAAGAAGTTCTGGCTTGACAGCGACACCAGGATCTACAACTTCCTCGGGAAGGATAACATCCCGTTCCACACCATATTCTGGCCCGGGATGCTGATGGCCCACGGGAAGATCAACCTGCCATACGACGTCGTAGGCCTACAGTTCTGCAACTATGAAGGGGACAAGATCTCGAAGAGTAGGAACTGGGGGATATTCTGCGAGAACATCCCTCAGGCAGGGCTCGACCCCGACATCTGGAGATACTACCTGATCCAGATCATCCCCGAGACCAGGGACACCGAGTTCAAGTGGGAGGACTTCAAGAGCAAGGTCAACAACGAGCTCGTGGCAAACATAGGGAACTTCATCCACAGGACCACCACCTTCACCTGGAACAACTTCGAGGGCGAAGTCGCCGCGGACCCGGCTCCGGACGGGAAGGAGCTCATCAGGGAGGCGGGGGCGCTCGCGGCCCAGACCCAGGAACTCCTCGACGAAGTCCGGTTCAGAGACTCGCTGTCCAGGATACTCGCGATAGCCGACCTGGGGAACGAGTACTTCCAGCGCAATCAGCCCTGGCTCCTGGTCAAGACCGACAGGGCCAGGTGCGAGGCGGTCCTCCACGCCTGCCTGGAGCTCTGCATCGCCATCTCGATTCTGCTGCAGCCCTTCCTTCCCAGGTCGTCGGAGAAGATTCTTGGTCTGCTCGGCGCCGAACCCCGGCTCGGGGACCTGGGGAAGCCCCACCGCAAGATCAAGCTCGCCTCAAGGCCGGAGATACCCTTCAAGAAGCTTGAAGACTCTCAAATCGAGCTGGCGAAGTCGATGACCACGAGGAGCAAGCCTGTCGGCGAGTACTTCCGCCGATGACGGCTTTCAGTCACAGGGCTGCAGCGCTTCCAGGCCTTCGGGGAGGGCTGCGTCCATCTCGTCGTCGAGGACGCGGTCTCCGAGCACTTTCGCAACAGGGTCATAGTCGTCGTATTTCGTAGACCTGAAACCAGACGCGAGGACGCTCACCTGAAGCTGCGCAGAACCTGTTTCGTCCACCCCATACTCGACGTCCACCCCCTCGTTGTCCATGAGGGATCCCAGCCTGTCCACGGCGAGCCCCACCTCCTTGACCGAGAGGGTCGAATCTCCGTTGAGGCTCACGACGGCGCGGCTCGCCTCCTTCGTCTCCGCGAGCTTCCCCAGGGACACCACCGCGCCTGCGAGGGCGTCCTCGGCCCTGTCCTCGGTGGCGCTGCTGGAGACCCCGAGGAGCGCGTATCCGTCCTGGAGGACGGTCCCGAGGAGCTTGTTCAGCCCGAGGGGCCTCGCTGCTGCCGACGAAAGGAGCGACCCGAGCGCCTTCACGGCTGCCTTGTTGGCAGAATCGTAGAGGGTGGCCAGGGTCGAGTCCTCGGAGGACGAATGCATCAAGATGTCGTTGTCTATCACGACGACCCCTCTGGATGAGGCCCGCAGGCGCCTGAGGGACACCCCGGCGTAGAACTTCATCTTCTTCTCGAACTCGAATGGCATCACAGCGACGCCGACCGGAGCGGCGCCGCACTCGCCGGCGAGCGAAGCGACGAGGGGGGCAAGCCCGCTCCCTGTCGCCCCTCCAAGGCCGGCCACGATGAAGACCAGCTTCGAACTGCCGATGGCGTCCCTGATGCTGCCGATGCGCCTCAGAGCCAGTCCGCGGGCGATCGCGGGGGTCAGCTTCTGGTCGACGGGGGACTCGACCAGGAGCATGTCCTCCGGTTCCACCGTAGAGAAATCTTCCTCGTCGCAGGAGATGTACACATACCTGTCCGCCAGGAGCGGCTTCCTGCTCAGGAGGGATACAATCTTGATTCCGGCGCTCCCGACGCCGACGACGGTGGTTTCTCCTCTGCTGTTGACAATCAATTCTGGGGCGCAGACCTAGTTAGCAGTCGGAATAAACAAGGCCACTACTCAATATTGTTGACGACGAAGTAGTTTTTGTTTACCCTGCTCGCGTTGATACTGCTAAGGCTGTCTTGCGGTCCGGGGAACGGCGTCTTCCTCGTTGACGAGCCTGTTGACGAGCTCGTCCATCATGTGCCCCGAGCATTCCACCCTGACGGTCTGCACCCCGTCCACGGAAATGGCCGCCTTGCGGATGCTCCTGCCGGTGTCGACTGCTATGGGGCTGTAGGCGGAGAGAGGCTGGAACCGTATCCTGATCGACCCCCTGGCCATTTCGGTGACCTCGGTGATCACGTTCAGTTCCCCCAGTTTCCTCTTGGTCTCTTCGTCGACTATCTCGTTCAGCCGCTCGGTGACCCGTTTCGATAGCTCACTCGGCACGCTGGAAGCTCCGCCCTTCCGGAGCCTATATGTCCTTTGGCTCACCAGTGTACCTTCAGCGTCAGCGGGTGGGACGCCTTCACTTCGTCCACCTTCCCCACGCTCGTGTTCTTGGGGACCGTCCCCAGGGTTCCGTCCTTCATCTCCCTGTGGATCTGGTTCAGGGCAGCTGCGTACTCGTCCAGCATCTCCAGGGGCTCCGACTCGGTGGGCTCAATCATGAGCGCTTCGTGCACGATCAGCGGGAAGTAGACCGTGGGGGAGTGCATCCCGTAGTCGAGGATCGCCTTCGCGACGGTCATCGCCGCCCCCGGAAGCTCGCTCTTCACCGACACGACCGCTTCGTGCTTCCTTCTGAGGTCGGGGCCATGTGATGGAGGGAAGGCCTCCGGGTCGAGGCTCTTCCAGAGATAGTTGGCTGCGAGCACGGCGAGCGAAGACACGTCGGCCAGCCCCGACGCCCCCAGGAGGCGGATGTACACGTACGCCCTGAGCAGGACTGCAGAGTTCCCTACGAACCCCTTGAGGGCGCCGATGGAGTGCCCGAGGCTGTAGTCCAGGGAGTACCCATCCTTGGCCTTGGCGATGACAGGGACCGGAAGGTAGTCTGCAAGCTTCTTCGCGACCCCCACGGGCCCGGCCCCCGGCCCTCCTCCACCGTGAGGTGTAGCGAAGGTCTTGTGGAGATTGAGGTGGACGATGTCGAACCCCATGTCGCCGGGCCTCGCCCTCCCGAGGAGGGCGTTCATGTTGGCGCCGTCGTAGTACATCAGGCCCCCTGCGTCATGGACCGCGCCGCACACCTCTGCCACTTCGCTCTCGAACAGGCCGAGGGTGTTGGGGACCGTGAACATCATCCCGGCGGTCTTTTCGGAGCAGAGGCTCCTGACCGTACTGGCCCTGACCTGGCCCGAAGCATCCGATGGGACCTTGACCACCCTGAAGCCCCCCATGGCCGCGCTCGCCGGGTTCGTTCCGTGGGCGGAGTCGGGGACCAGCACCTCGTCTCTCGCCTCGCCGTGGTGTTCCCTCTGATACTTGCGGATCATCAGCACCCCGGCCAGTTCGCCCTGGGCTCCGGCCGCGGTCGAAAGGGAGAAGCGATGCATCCCGGTTATCTCGCTTAGATACCGTTCGAGCTCGTAGAATATCGAAAGCAGCCCCTGCGCAGTCTCTCTGGGTTGCAGGGGATGGGCGTGCTTCATCGAATCGGAGGACGCTATCACCTCCGATACCTTCGGGTTGTACTTCATCGTGCAGCTTCCAAGCGGGTACATGCCGAGCTCGACGGAGTAGTTCATCTGCGAAAGCCGGTTGAAGTGCCTGAGGACCTGGAGCTCCGAAAGTTCCGGGAGGTTGACGGACTCCCTTCTCATCGATTTCGGGACCAACGAAGCCGGGGCCCTGAATCGCGACCTGATCGCGGCGTCGCAGGGGACCTCCGTCCCCACCCTCCCCCTCCGGCTGAGTTCCTTGAGGAGGGGCTCGTCCCAGTACGCCTGACTGAACTTCTTCACGCTACAGGGACCCCTCGAGTGCCGTCGCGAGCTTCTCTATGTCATCGCGGCTGTGGACCTCTGTCACGCAGTAAAGGCCTGCCTCCGCCCCGACTCCCATCCCCCTGTAGACCGGGCTCCCTGCGAGCACCCCCTTCTTCGCAAGGCGCCTGAAGACCTTCTCGGCGTCCGTCCGGGAATAGGACACGACGAACTCCTTGAAGAACGCGCCTCTGAAGTGAGGGGAGCGGACCCCCCGTATCTTCGAAATCCTTCTCGCGGCGTAGTGCGAATTCGAAATCACGGTCTCCCCCAGGCTCCTGAACCCTTCTCGGCCGAGAAGCGAAAGGTAGCTCGCCGCTGCCACGGCCATGAGGGACTGGTTGGTGCAGACGTTCGAGGTGGCGCCTTCCCTTCTGATGTGCTGCTCGCGCGCCTGGAGGACCATGGCGAAAGCCTTCCTGTCCGGCTCCGAGACCGGGCTCGTGAGGCCGATGAGCCTCCCCGGCATGCTCCTGGCTAGCCTGAGGTCCCTGACCGCGAAGATGCCGAGGTGCGGGCCGCCATAGTTCATCGCGATCCCCAGCGGCTGCCCTTCCCCCACGGCCACGTCTGCGCCGTACCTGCCGGGCTCCTTGAGGAGCGAGAGCGAGATGGGGTCGGCCCCGACTATCGCTAGCCCCCCCGCTTCGTGCACCCTGGCGACGGCGTCCGCGATGCCCTCCTCGATGACACCGAAGAAGTTCGGGTTCTCGATGTAAAGACAGGCGACGTCGTCCGAGAGCTTCTCCCTGAGCCCGTCGAGATCAATCCTGCCGCTGGGACTCTCGAAGGGGACGTTCACCAGCTCCATCCCCATCGGTTCGGTGTACGTCCTGATGACCGACCTCCTCTGGAGCCCGGCGCTTCCGGCAATCAGGGCCCTCTTTCTCCCCGTGACGCGCCCGGCCATCCTGACCGCCTCCCCAGCAGCCGAGGCCCAGTCGTAGAGGGAGCTGTTGCAGGCCTCCATCCCCAGAAGGTCGCACATCAGGCTCTGATACTCGAAGAGCGCCTGCAGCATCCCCTGTGAGACCTCTGCCTCGTAGGGGGTGTAGCTCGTGTAGAACTCCTGACGGGATGTGATGGACTCCACAGCCGCGGGGACATAGTGGGGCCAGACCCCGCCCCCAAGGAAGCAGAGTGCGTCCGGGGGGGTCATGTTCTGCCTCAACCGGGCCTGGACCTCCCGGCGGACCTGGTACTCCGATTCCCCTTCGGGGAGCTTCAGCCTGCGGTTGAGCCGAAGGCTGGGGGGGATGTCCGAGAAGAGGTCGTCTACCGAGGCCGCTCCCACCTTCCGGAGCATGGCGGACATTGCAGACCCGTCCAGGTTCGGGAGGAGTGGATGGTGCGCCCGAGACCTTTCCATCTATCTTGGCCGAAAAACGCTTAAAATAAGAACGTAGCGGCGAGGGGCCATTCGCCTTGAGGCGTTCAGTTACACTCGCGCTCTTGCTCTTGCTCCTCCTGGCCGCCCTCCCGGTGGCCTTCACGGCGCACGCCCAGGGGGCACCCTCGGTGGCCGTCACCAGCGTGTACACCCTCGACAGGTATGGCTTCGCTACGATCAACGAGAGCGTGATGTTCACCAACAACGGCACTTCCGCAGTCACAGCCCCCGCGCTGACTTTCGGGTTCGGGAACCTCTCTGCCAGGGTGGCGGCCTACAACCTCGCCGTGTCCAACGGGTTCAGCCTCGCGACCCCGCCGTCGCAGGGAGGGCCGTTCACGGTCGCCGGAGGACAGCCCATCTCTGCAGGGGGGAACGCGAGCTTCGTGCTGAGCGTCCTACTGAACAACGTCGTCTCGACGGCGAAGAACGAGAGCCTGGAGGTGCTCGTCCTTTCGTCTCCTTCGATCAGCGCCAAGGTCGACACGCTCACCAACGAAGTCGACATGCCCACTTCCACAGCATTCGGGTCCTCGCCCGCCGGGATGACAGCCAACCTGGGTGGGACCACCAACACCTACACGTCGACTGCCAAGGAGGTCACGCCCACTGCGGCGACGTCTGTCAGGGCCGTCACGCCGTACAGCGCCGCCGACTTCAACCCCCTGCACGTCTTCAGGGCGACGAGGACGATAACCACGTCAGGCAACGGGAGCCCGCTGGTGACCGACACCATCGTGCTGCAGAACCTGGGGACGAACCCTCTGGGGCTGCTTTACGTGGACATCGCCGCGCCGTCCACCACGAAGGTGACTGTTCTCCCCGGGCCGAACCCTCCCCTCGTCAGCCCGATCACTCTCTCGCTCACCAACGGCGCCATCCCCCTGACCGCGTTCGCGTCCAACTACCCGAACCCCGGGGTCTCGACCGGGGGCAACTTCACGATCAGCTACCAGTATCCGCTCGGGGCCAAGTTCTACTCTGTGTCCGGGGGGGAGGTGACCGTCAAGGTCCCTGAGAGTCCGCCGGTCAGAGCGTTCGTGGACTCCTACACCATCAGCCTGTCACTCCCGCTGGGGGCCTCTGCGTCAAAGTCGGCCCCCTCGACCCTGGGGACCCCAGGGAACCCCGTCACCCCCTGGCAGGAAGGCGAAGCCAGTTTCACCTACGGGCTCAGCTTCGGCTGGGCCATCAACGCCGGGGTGCCTGCTGCATCGGTGATCTTCGTCCTCCTCCTGCTGGGCCTCTTCGTCTCCAGGACCACGACCGCCCAGGCCGAGGAGACGGAGGCAGAGGAGACGTCTTCCGAGCTGGCATCGGACATGATCAAGGCCTTCGACGAGAAGACCACGCTCATCAACGGGTTCTGGCCCGAAATCGAGGGGAAGGACCCCAACGAGGTCGGGAAGGCATACTTCGATGAATTGAGGGGGCGGCTCGACACCTTCAGGAGCAGGGCGCTGCAGAGGCTGAACGAGGTGAAGCAGAAGCCCTCCACCCAGAGGTTCTCCGAAGTGGTGAACCAGATACAGACGACCGAGAGGGAGGTGGACAGGGCGGCCAAGGACAAGCTGAACCTCTACCAGCAGTACTATCTCAAGCAGATGAGGAAGGAGGTGTACGACCGGCTCCTCCCCCAGTACACGAAGAGGCTTGAAAGGGCCCTCAACCAGCTCTCGGACGAGCTCCACACTGTGCAGAGGGAAGCCAAGCTACTTTAGCGGCCGGCGCCCACCGGGGGCAAGCTTATGAGGCGGAAGCCGGGCGAGACTCCACAGGATATGGAAGACAAGGCAGAGAAGCTAGTGATAATTGGGTCGGGCCCGGCAGGGCTCACCGCAGCGATCTACGGGTGCAGAGCGGACCTGGACCCGCTTGTCTACATGGGGACGACCTACGGGGGGCAGCTGATGCTGACGAGCGAGGTGGAGAACTTCCCGGGGTTCCCGGACCCGGTTCTGGGGCCAGACCTCATGAACAAGATGAAGACCCAGGCAGAGAGGCTGGGGGCCAGACTTGTCCAGGAGGACGTGGTCAGGGTCGACTTTCAGAAGTATCCCTTCGAGGTCTATACCGACTCCGGGGTCTCAAGGGCCCTCTCTGTGATCATAGCGACGGGGGCGAATCCCAAGCGCCTGAACCTGCCTTCCGAGATGAGGCTGATGGGGAAGGGGGTCTCCAACTGCGCGGTCTGCGACGGGTTCTTCTTCAGGGGGAAGAAGGTCGCCGTGGTCGGGGGAGGGGACGTTGCCATGGAGGACGCGACCTACCTCACCAAGTTCGCCACGTCCGTGCAGGTGATCCACAGGCGGAACGAGCTGAGGGCGAGCGCGGCCATGCAGAAGGAGGCCTTCGCCAATCCGAAAATCAGCTTCGTCTGGGACTCGACCGTCACCGAAGTGCTCGGGGACGGCAAGGTCAAGGGAGTGAAGATCAGGAACGTCAAGACAGGAAATGAGAGCGAGCTGCAGGTGGACGGGCTCTTCGTGTCCATAGGGCACGAGCCGAACACGGGCCTCTTCAGGGGGCAGCTCGAGCTGGACGCGAAGGGATACGCTGTCCTGAAGAACGGCACGGAGAGCAGCGTCCCCGGGGTGTTCGTCGCCGGGGATGTGCACGACTTCCGCTACAGGCAGGCCATTACGGCCGCGGCCGACGGGTGCAAGGCGCTGCTGGACGCCGAGAAGTTCGTCAAGCAGAAGCTGGAAGTAAGGGTCCCTAACTGATCACGGAGACGAACCTGTCCTCGGCGAAGGACTTGCTGAGCGGTCCGACTATTGGGGTCTCGTAGCCGCAGGCCCTGCACCTGTTCTTCCCGTCCAGGTTGTAATCGACGATCTCGTAGCCGTACCTCTTGATGAGGACCTTCTTGCACCCCGGGCAGTAGGTGCTCTCGTCGGGGTGCCCCGGTACGTTCCCGACGTAGACGTAGTTCAGCCCTACCTTCCTCCCGATGGCCACGTGCCGCTCGAGGATCTGAACCGGGGTCCAGGGGAAGTCCATCATCTTGTAGTCGGGGTGGAAGCGGAGGAAGTGGACCGGGATGTCGGGGCCGAGGTTGTCGTAAACGAACCTGCAGAGCTTCTCTGCGGCTTCGAGAGACTCTCCCACCCGGGGGACGACCAGGTCGGTTATCTCGACGTGGACCTTGCCACGTCGCTTGAGCTCGAGCAGCGACTGGAAGACGGGCTCGGCGTCGGGTATCCCGATGTAACTCTTCACGAACTCCTTCTCTCCGCTCCCCTTGAAGTCGACGGTGATGCAGTCGAGGAAGTCGTCCATCATCGCCACGGTTTCAGGCGTGGCATAGCCGTTGGAGACGAAGATGTTGAAGAGACCCTTGGACCTTGCGATCCTCCCGACGTCCCGGGCATACTCCATGAAGATTGTCGGCTCGTTGTAGGTGTAAGCCACCCCCTCGCATTCGTAGGCGAGCGCCTGAGCGACCATGTCCTCAGGGGTTGCTTCGACCCCCTCGATCTTCCTCCTCTGGCTTATGTCATAGTTCTGGCAGTAGCGGCAGAGCCAGTCGCACCCTGACGTGGCGATGGAGAAGATCTTGGACCCGGGCCTGTAGTGGACCACCGGCTTCTTCTCGATGGGGTCGATGTGCCCCGCCATCACCCTGCCATAGACGAGGAGGTATAGCTTCCCTCCCACGACTCCCCTCACGCCGCAGAGGCCCACCTGCCCTTCGCCCATCTGGCAGAGCCTGGCGCAGGCGGTACATTGGACCTTTCCGTTGGGGAGGTCGCGACATAGCTCGGCCACCCTCCCCGAGGGTTCCGTGAGCCCTGTCCCCTGAGCCAATCCGCCGTAAAAGGGGCTGAGCTTGCCATTAAGGTTTGCAGATGCTTTCAGGGTTAGGTGGGAGAGCAAACGGTTATAACATATGTTATTAGACGTGGCCTCATCTGTTGGTTAACGTCCTAGAGTTGGCGCTCCTCGGCAGCTTCGCCGGTTTCACCATCTTCCTCGGGCTTCCCATCGTCCTCCTTGGGATAAGCGACAGAGCGAGGGGGCTTCTCAACGCCTTCGCGGTCGGGATCCTGATGTTCCTGATCGTCGACGTCTTCAGCCACGCCTGGGAAACGACGACAAGCGAGGCGGTGTCGGCCTATCAGGGCGCGGGGTCAGTCGGAGGCGCGCTAACCTACCTGGCCCTGATGTTCGCAGGCATAACCATCGGGCTTCTCGGGCTGGTCTTCTACGAGAGGAGCTACATGGGGAAGGGGGAGGGACCGGCAGCCCCCGCCAAGATATCGACGATGACGGCCCTCGGGATAGGGGCCCACAACCTGAGCGAAGGGCTGGCCATCGGCCAGTCTTTCGCAGCGGGGCTCGTCGGGCTCGGGGTGGTCCTAGTCGTCGGCTTCGCGGCCCACAACACCACGGAAGGGTTCGGGATAACCGCACCCCTGGTCGGGCTGGAGCCGCGGCCGAAGGTCACCTTCCTTGCCAAGGTACTCTTCATCGGCGGTGTCCCGACCCTCCTGGGCACCCTCCTCGGGAGCCTGTCCTACTCCCCCGAGGCCTACGTCTTCTTCCTGGCTCTGGCGGGAGGAGCCCTCGTGTACGTGACCATGCTCATGTTCAACACCGGAAGGCGCCGCTACAGCAGCGGGCTCATGATGGGAGGGGTGTTCCTCGGGCTCTGCCTGGGGTTCCTCACGGACCTCATCGTTTCGCTGGGCGGAGCGTAGACAGGTAATGTTGCCCAAAAGGCTCAAAAGGGGACGACCGAAAACAGGGCCGAAGAAGGTATGTCCCGCCGATATCGGATGAAGGGAAGGCAGGAATCGCCCGTCTTCTAGCGAAAGCACTCAACCAGAACCAGCGACTTGTCCTCGAGCACCTCTCCGAGCCCAGAGGCACCCCTATCACCCGTCAGCTAACCGCCCTTTCTGCGGCGACAGGGGTCCCCCTCTCAACGCTGAAACTGAACGCCAGAATCCTGAGAGAGCTGGGGCTGATCTCCCTCGCGGACCACGCCACGTCGCTTTCGCCGTCGGGGATGGAAGTCGTCCTCCTCCTTCTTGACCATGTCGGTCAGGTTCTTCCTATTCAGGAGGTGAAACGATGAGCCAAGTCAGCCAAGCAAGCCTGCATGACAGGATGAAAGAAATGGTACTCGCGCACCCCGCCATCCACAACGACTTCCTGACGAGGTTTTCCAGAGGCGACGTCACTGACAGAGAGTTCGACGACTTCGCCAGGGAGTTCTTCCACTTCTCGAGGACATTCCCGGCGATCCTGGCCAACCTGCTGGTCAACACCCCGGACGAGGGGGAGGCCTTCGAACTCACGAAGGTCCTGACGTCGGAGCTCGGGGACGGAGACCCGTCTCGACGGCATGAGCTCCTCTTCCGCAAGTTCCTCAGATCTATCGACATCGACCCTTCAGAGGTGATTTCGGAACGGGCAAAGCCGAGCACCAGCACCTACCTCGACGGCCTCTGGAGGCTCTACGGAGGGAGGGACCACCCCAGGGCCCTGGGCGCCTCCTTCGGCCTCGAGAACATGGCAATACCCATGTGGGACCAGCTCCTCCCCGGACTCGGGGCCGTCAGGGACAGGAAGCTGCCGAACATGGATATCGAGTACTTCTTCCACAGGGAACTCGAGAGCCAGCACGAGGACGCCATGGAGGAAGTGTCAGGCATCATAGGGAAGGACCCTGCCTCGGAAGAGTCGTTCGAAGGTGGCATCAGGGAGGCCCTGGACCTGTTGCACGGGTTCTGGGTCGGACTGGAAGAGGGCTAGGCCACTCTCCCCCTCCATTTTTCGCGGAGCGACTAGGGAAGCGCCCGCCTGATTCTGGAGTAGCCCGGCCAGGATTCGAACCTGGGTCGAAGGCTCCAAAGGCCTCCATCCTTGACCAACTAGACGACCGGGCTGCGTCTTGAGCCGGCTGTCTCGTGGTGATTTAGGCTTGCGTTGCGGTCGCCCTGACTGACGCCGCTATCTTGGGGACCGGGTCCTCCATCGACGCGAGCACCCGCTTCGCCTTCTTGGCGTGGTTCTCCTTCGCCGCAGGAGCGAGGAGCCTCCTCGCATGGGACACGAGCGCCGCGGGGGTGAGCGCCTTTTCGAGGAGCCCCACCGAGTGCAGGTAGCCGTCGGTGTACAGGGAGCCCTGGAACGCCGAGATCACCGGGACGCCCATGAGGGCCGCTTCGGCGTTCATCGTCCCTCCCATGCCGATGAAGAGGTCTGTCGCCGAAAGGAGGGAGTGCCCGCTCACGACCTCCTCGGGGACAGTGCACTTCGAACCGAACTTGGCTCTGATCTCCTCGACCTGGAAGTCGTACCTGCACAGTGCCACCAGGTTCACGTCTGGGAACGCTTCGATCATTGAGGAAAGGAGCTTGTCTGTCCAGCTCATGTCAGCCTTCGCAAGATAGGGGGCGTCGCTCTCCTGCACCCTGACCGTTATGGTCTTCTTCCCCGGGTCGAGCTTCGGCGTCGGGCCACCCAGAGGTGGGCGCTTGAGCCACGCCGCAGGATCCAGGGCGCGGTAGGTGGTGACCTGGTCCCTCCGCAGGCCGAACGGTTCCCATGCCTTGTAGGGGATGACCCAGGGACAGAGAAGGCGGTGGCTGAGGGGGAGGGACAGCCTTCCGGCCACTTCGGAGTGAGGGGAGTCGTTCACAGCCACGTGTCTGATTCCCAGTCCGAATGCGACGCGGGCGCAGACCGCCGATGCGATCGACACCGCAACCTGTGGCTTGAACCCCTTCACGATGGGGATCATCTCGGCCTGCCTCCGCGTGGCGGCGAGCAGCTGCTCCTCCTGGCCCTTGACCCCCCTTTCCCCCACGTAGGTCAGGTCCAGCCCCGCCCTCTCAGCAAGCGGTCCTACCTCTCGGTATCTCCTGGAGGTGGCTAGCACCTCGGCCCCGGAAGACTTCAGCTCTCTGATTATCGGGTGGAAGAACAGGATCTGTTTCGGTGTCAGGAGATCGATCCACGCCTTCAACCCGGTTCCTCGCGTTGCCGACCGAGGTTCTGCATACTAATCCGTTTGCTTCCCTTCAAAGCATATACCAGACGGTCTCGGAGCCATGGGGAGCTTTTGTCAAAGATCAAGGTCGCGATGTACGGACTCACCAGCGAGGCATACAAGCTCGCCGCCGACCTTGTTGACAAGGCCCAGGTCACGATAGTCGACGAAACCCTTCAGATGGCCATGGACCTTGACCCAGCCTTCCTCAAGAAGAATCCGGACCTCCAGGACGTGATGGCCGAGGAGCCCCTCCTCAGCTTCAAGCCCCTAGAACAGGTGCTGGGGGAGGCACAGGTCATCTTCTTCACTCCGAGGCTCAGGAGACCATCGGACGAGACCCTCATCGAGGCCGGCTCGAAGCTGAGGGACCTGGCTCGGTACCTCTCCAAGGGGGTCACCCTCGTCAACTCCCTCCCGACCGGACCTGGCGGGAACTCGGAGAATATCATGCTTGTCGAGAAGCAGACGGGGCTGCAGGTGGGGTCAGCTCTCACCTACTCGTACATGCCGCTGAGGCCGAGGGACCCGAAGCCGGCGGTGGTGTCCGCCGCGGGCCTGGCAGAGAAGGGGGCGCTTCAGTCGCTCGGGTTCGCACCGAACTCCCAGAACGTCTACTCGGCTGAACTGGAATACGCGTCGAGCGTCATGGAGACCGCCGTCTGCTCGGTCACCGAGATTGAGATGGCGAGGAAGGCCAGGGAGGCCAGGGTGTCCCTACAGAGGGCGTCGAACGTCTACCTCGACGAGTTCTCGAAGTTCCTCTACGAGCTGAAGGCGATACAGTCTAGCGAGGAGACAGGGGAGTCCATCGCATACCTCGCGGGGGCGGCCCTGAAGAGTTTCGACAACTACGTCAGGTACGTGGTCGACGAGGCGCGCGAGGTGCTCAAGGAGAAGCAGCTCAAGGCGAGCAGGACGAAGATCTCGCTGCTCTGGAGCCTCGACAAGTACGAGATGCGGGGCGAGCGCCTCCAGGTCGCCGAGAACATCCAGCAGAGGCTGAGGGACTACGTGACCGACGTCGAAGTGATCTCGCGCCCGAGGGGGAAAGGTGGGTCGGAGCTCCTCAACCCGCTCAAGCACAACGTCGTAATCGTCTGTTCGAAGGAAGACTGGGAGGTCACGAAACAGGCGAAGAAGGACCAGAGGAGCGTCGAGACGACGGTGCTTCTGGCCACCCCGAGCCTCGTAAGGGAGTAGATCTCAGTTGACGATGTTCTTGCTGACGTAGAGGTTCCCATTCTGGACGACGACTCCGTACTCCGCCAGCGGTGACGGTGGGGGGCCGCTCTGGACGGCCCCGTTCGCGGGGCTGAAGGACCCCCCATGGCAGGGGCAGTAGAGCGACGAACCGGTGAAGTTCACAGCGCATCCTGCATGGGTGCAGATGGCGCTGAATGCGCGCCACTGGCCGCTGTAGTCGATGAGGATGCAGGAACCACCCGTCGGGTGGTTGAAATAGGCGGAAGTCTTGCCGGCGACCGCCGAAGCAGGGGCGACGTAGATGTACCCGACGGGTGTCTGCGCCTGTGTTTGGGTCTGAGTCTGAATCTGGCTCGTCTGCGACTGACTCCCTCCCCCGCCCCCAACCGTCTGGGGGATCATCGTCGGGACCGGGGAGGCCAACTTGCCAAGCGCTTCGAAGAAGGCGAGGGCCCCGATGGAGCCGAAGACGACCGTGAGCGACGCTCTCCTGACGAACTCTCTCCTGTCCACCTATCTCACCATGGACTTTGTCCGCATCTTCCTGATGTTGTACGACGCGCTGGCCAGGGCCACTGTGCCTGACGCGATGAGGGCAGTCACGGAGACCACGGGTGGAAGGGTCGCCCCTGACGCCGCGGCGTGAACCACGACCAGCGCGACGACCGCCACGGCCAGGGAGCCGTGAAGGAAGAAGGAGTCCTTGTTGCGCTCTAGGAAGCCCACCCCCGTCGCCCACAGGACCAGACCAAGGGCGAAAGCGCCGTAACCGAGCTCCATTGCCAGGGTCAGTGGAAAGGAGTAGAACTGGATGATGTGGACGGAAAGGAAGACGGTAGCCAGTATGGAGACCGCGATGTGGATGTCCCGGAGGGGCTCCACCCCCCCGAGGACCTTTACGAACCTCGCCCTGAACGCCATTATCGCCGCGGAAGCACCCACGAAGGCAAGGGCGGCGAACCCAGTAAGGTCGCCGAGCAGCAGTGACTGCATCCAGAGGTCAGCTCCGGCTAGTTGTCGCCCGAGCCGCCGTCCGGACCATCGTCCCCGGAGCCGCTGTGAGATGTGGGCAGACCTGTGAGGAGGGTGCTGTTGGTACTGGAGGCGGTGCTCGTACTGTTGCCGGTGCTTGTGGGAGTTGGAGCGTGGGTGGTTGCCGGCTGCGTTGGCAGCGTCGGAGCCGGCGCGGCCAAAGTCTGCGGGCTGACGAAGACGCTAAAGGCGAGGACCCCGCCAACCGCCATCAAGGCGGTCAGCGAAATCAGTGACAGCCTATGCACGAGGTCCCCTATTCCGACCTCGGATAATAAGACGACGCGCTTGAAATCAGTCATTTCGGATTTTCAACGGGTTTGAATGGAACATGAAACGGAGAGGGTGGAGACGAGCCGGATAACCCTAAATCGAAAGGAAATGGGGCTCGCCTCACATGCCCAGGGTAGGGGTCGTCGGGACGGGGGGATGGGGAAAGAACCACGTCCGAGTGCTGAACGAGCTGCAGGCTCTTGCGGCCGTCTGCGACACGAACAAGGAGAGGATGGACGCTTTTTCCAAGAACTTCCACGTCCCCGGATACTCATCCCTTGAGGAGATGCTGAAGAAGGAGAGACTGGACGGAGTCACCATCTGCACCCCTGCGTCGACCCACTTCTCCATGGCTTCGAAGACCCTGGCCGCAGGGCTCCACACGTTCGTAGAGAAGCCGATGACAACTGATGTGAAGGACGGGGAGGAACTCATCGGGAAGGCAAAGAGCGCCAACAGGGCGCTCACCGTCGGGTTCATCGAGAGGTTCAACCCGCCCATCACCGACCTCAAGCAGATGATATCGGGAGGGAGGATTGGGGAGCCGATACTCCTGGAGTTCCACAGGGAGAACCGGAGGGGGGAGAACATCAGCGACGTTGGCATAGTGAAGGACGCCTCGGTACACGACATCGACACGGCATGCTGGCTCTTCGGAGAGGTCCCCAGGGTGGTGTATGCGCGCGTCGGGTCGATGCAGGCGCCGCCTGAACACGAGGATTTCGCAGCCATTCTCCTGGGCTTCTCCGGGCAGAAGACTGCGTTCCTGGTGACCAACTGGATTACCCCCAACAGGGTGAGGACTCTAAGCGCGGTCTTTTCAGGAGGGGTCGTGGACGTCGACTTCGTGACGCAGAAGACCAGTATCCACGAAGGCGCGGCCACGACGGTCCCCACAAAGCAGTTTCAGGAGCCCCTGATGCTGGAGCTCAGGGAGTTCGTGAACGCGGTTCAAGAAAAGAGGCAGCCGCTGGTGACAGGGAGGGACGGGCTGAACGTGATCAGGGTCGCCGAGGCAGTACTCGCATCGAGCAGTTCGGGGACACCAATCTACCTTGGTTAAGAGAATGAAAGTCACAAACTCCGTCGCTCCTGATGCCAAGCTTGGGAAGAATGTTCGGATTTGGCACTACGCATACGTCGGGAGCGGGACCGTGATTGGCGACAACGTAAAGATCGGTTCCCTCGCCCATGTCGACTACAACGTCAGGATAGGGAGCGGGACCATGATCGAAGGGAGCGCGTACATCCCCCCGATGTCGAGGATCGGGAAGAATGTCTTCATCGGCCCGGCTGCGGTGCTCACGAATGACCCCTACCCGCCGAGCAAGAGGATGATCGGGGTCACCGTCGAAGACGGAGCAGTGATCGGCGCCCGGGCTGTAATCAAGGCCGGGGTCACGGTCGGGAGGAGAAGCGTGGTGGCCATGGGGGCGGTTGTGACCAGGGATGTGCCTCCGGGCAAAGTGGTGATGGGGGTCCCCGCCCGGGTAAAGTACACCAGGGAGGAATTCGACGCTAGGATGAAGGAGTGGGAGTCGGGCTCCTGAGCTTCGACTTCGTGTAAAGCCTGGTCAGACCAAGGACTACCAAGAACCACAGCACTCCCAGGCCGACTGTCAGAATCACCCTTGCGATCGCGTCCACCGTGTACTCTCCGAGATTGTGCGGGAATGGGCCGAACAGTATGACGAAAGTGAAGAAGGCGTAGGTCTCCCCGATTATCAGGAGGAAGGCGGCCACTTCGATGACGACGAGAGGAGCGAGCTTCAATTTCAATGCACCCATGTGAGCACCGAGATGATGACGGACAGAACGCAGGCGACGGCGGTGAGCTTCACTATTTCCTTCACGAGCTCCCGCTCGGTGAGCGGTCCCGAGAGCAAAATCAGCCTGATGATGGTGGTCGGCGCGCCAGGGTCGTCCGACGCGTGCATCCTCCCGTCTTCCCCGAGGTAGGTCGGTCTCGACTTCATTCTCCTCCTCTCCACGAACCCCTTCACGCTCGACAGGGTGTAGAACGAATTCAGTATCGCTGGGACTATGGCTATGATGGCGGCTATCTCCACCCCCCCGGTCACCGCGAGCCCGGCGAACATCGCCCCGAACATCAGCGAGCCGCTGTCCCCGTCGAAGGCCTTCGAAGGATAGCGGTTGAAAAGCAGGAACACCCCAGACACCGCCACGAGGGGGAGGTCTGTCCCGAGCCTTATGATGGAGAAGCCGGTGAAGGCGGTCCGCAGCGCCACCCCGGCCAGGAGCGCCAGCGAAGTAAGGAGGGTGAACCAGGAGATCTCCCCGTTGAACGAGTCCATCATGTTGAACGCGTTGGAGACCACCGGGAAGGCTGCCACAGCGAGCAAAGTGAATATTGTGAAGTGCGGGCTGGTGTCGTTGAGTAACGGGAAGAAGAGGACAGGGGTGTACAGGTCAGGCTCCATAACGACCACCGCGGCGAAGACCAGGCCCGCGAGGACCAGGAGGAGCGGCTTCGTCTTGCCGCCAAGCACGTAGAGGTCATCTGCGAGGCCTATGGCGAACGCGGCGGCTGTCGACAGGATGATGGCTACGGGGACCAAGGACCGTGACACCAGGAATACGAACAACTCCCCTGCCAGTGCCCCCAGGAAGAGAATGGGTCCCGCAGGCTCGGGAACCTTCACCGGAGGGCTCTTGTGGGCGTCGGCGGAGACTTTCCCCCTTCTGACAAGCCAGCGCAGGTATGGTGGCAGTCCGCCTAGCGTGAAGAACAGTGGAACGAAGAACGCGAGCGAAAGGAATGCGGCGGCTTCAATCGCCGAGACCAACGCTGGAGACCGCCGACTTCTTTCTCATTAAACGGTTTCCGGAGGCCGTGTCCCCCGCTTCAATGTTAAATAATGCCGTCAGGCGACCTGGTCATTCGATGAATGTAAGGGACTTGAGAGATGGCATGCGGAGGGTCGACGCCGAAGGGGAGATCGTCGAGATGGCTGAGCCCCGTACGGTCAATCTGAGGACCGGTGGGGAGGCGAGGGTCGCGGACTGCATGCTGAAGGACGACAGCGGCCAGATCAAGCTTTCCCTCTGGGACGACCAGATCGACATGGTGAAGCAGGGGTCGAAGGTGAGGGTGACGAACGGGTACACGAATAGTTTCAGGGGAGAGTTGCGACTCAATGTTGGCAAGTACGGCCGTCTTGAAGTATTAGAACAGTAATTCTCCACCTAGGTTGGATGAGGCATCTCTCGGATGGGCAGCAGGAGTGTTCGAGGGAAGGCAACGCCAAAGTGTACATAGCGCACTCACGAGTCTTCAACAAGACGGAGGGCAGGCTCGTCAGGTATCCCGCTAGTCGGCCTTCAATTCGAATCGAAGACACGGACATTTCCATACTTGCACGACTCCGAGTGATTGTTGCTGTAGGGCCGTTCGTGTCGCAAAACGAGCTAATGGGAACCAGAAGATGCTCTTCCATTACAGGGTCGAAGGGAGAAAAGCGTTACGAGTAGCGCCGTTGTTGCTCCCTTTCGTTGTCTCGGAGCGAAAGCGGCGTCAGTTGAAAAGCATAATCGACTATTACAATCACTTCACTCCGAATCGACGGCAAGGAGAGGTATCGAGGAGAGTCTGGGCAAGTTATACACCAGAGCAGCGACGGGCGAGAGGCGCTGCTATTTCGGTTGGCCGAAAGCGGGGCAAGCACATGAATGTGCTCCAAAGCTGATAAAGAGGCGGCAGACTGGTTACCTCTGACTTGGGCACCGGCGGAGTCTTTCTGAGGAAGCTCAGAGCGAAGGTAGCTGATCAGCCAACCGGGTTCGTATGGGTCGAGAAAGGGAAGGTGGCCGGGTCGGGCTATCCAGCTTCGAGGAACCAGGTTGAATGGCTGGCCAAAACTGGGGTGAGAAGCATACTGAGCCTGACGGAGCAGCCGCTCCCGGCGGCGTGGACGGAGGGCCTGGATATCACCGCTGGGCACGTATCAATGGCTGACCACCAGCCCCCAAGCGTCGAAGCTATGGGAAAAGGGGCGAGCTTCATACGGGGTGAACTCTCCCAGGGGAGGCCGGTCCTCGTTCATTGCCTTGCCGGAGAGGGGAGGACCGGATGTGTGCTTGCCGCCTATCTGATCCGGACAAGGGGCATCGGTGCGGACGAAGCTATGGCTACGTTGAGGAAGCTGAAGCCCGAGTTCGTGGAGCGGAGGCAGGAGCAGGCTGTGCGCGAGTTTGCTTCAGAACAGGGAGCACCGAAAGCACGCTGACGCCGAGGCTTCGAAATCTTACTCTGGAGTGGGCTGCATGGCGCTTCGACCCCTGACGTTCCGCCTGATGACGAAGTACGAAGCTGCCAGTGCCAGGGTCACAACGGTCAGGAGCACTCCCTGAAACGGGAACTCGGGAACTCCTCCGGAAGAGGATCCCGGAGTAGTCGTCGAGGAGGTGGTCGCGGTTGGGGAGGAAGAAGTGGTAGTCGTTGGCGCGACCGAAGTGGTCGTCGTCGTGGTCGTTGTGGTCGTGGTCGTTGTGGTCGTGGTGCTGGTGCCCTTGACGATTACGGTTCCCTTCATGTAGGTATGGATGCTGCAGTGGTAACCGTAGGTCCCCGGCGTTGTAAAAGTGAAGGTAAACGTCTGGCCATTCGACAGGTCGTTGCTCCCGAAGGCGCCACCGTCGGCGGTCACGGTGTGGTCCACCGAGTCCATGTTGGTCCAGGTCACCGTGTTGTTGACTCCTATCACCACTGTGATCGAGGCGGGACTGAATGCGAAGTTCTGAATCTTGACAGCGGCACCGCCCTGAGCGGATGCCGGAGGAATCATGGTTGACGCAAGAGCCCCTGCGAACAGCGTGGCGACCAATAGGACCAGCAGCGGAGACTTCAGGCCGGGTCTCGTCATCCCTAACGGGTAAGGGGGCAATCCTCCCGTATAAACTCCTCTCCTTGCCGCCTGGAGGTATACCGAGACTATTCGAAGGACGAGGGAGGGACCAGATGCAACTCCGGCCTGCACATCTTGCAGCGACTGGCTCCGAACTTCTGAGCTGCGGTGGCGATGCTGTCGACCCAGAAGTAGCTCCCCAGTTTCCGGTGGTCGAGGGTCACCTTGAGGTTGAAGCTGTCAGTCTTGATGCACTTCGAGTTCACCTTGTGGATGATCGCGTGGCCGATGGAGTCGGTGACCACGAAGTAGCCTTCGTCGGCAAGCCTGAACCTCCGCAAATCGTCGAAGCTCCGTATCTCTACTGGCTTGGCCATATCGGCAACCTCCGCGGCCCTCCTTGAAATAGTTGGCCAAGCCTGCTCTCTGACGCGAGTCTGTGATGCGAAAGACCTTGGGCCCTGCGTCCTCGAAGGCAAATTCGTCCGGCTCGAACCACTTCGACGTGAGCACGCAACCGGCCTCTATGAGGCGAGCAAGTCGACCGACTGGGAGTGGTTCCTGGGTCCGCTCAGGACGAGGAGGGACGTCGACAGGAGGATTGCCGAGGGAATCGCTGCAGAAAGAAGAGGGGAAGCGTACGCCTTCGCGGTAACGATGCTCGGCGACGGTCGAATCCTTGGAAGCACGTCATACCTTACCGTGGTTCCGAGGCACAAGCGTGCCGAGATAGTGTCCACATGGTACCCGAAGGACGTGTGGGGGACAGCGGTGAACCCTGAGTGCAAGTTCCTGCTCCTCAGACGCGCCTTCGAGTAGTGGGGAGCGGTGAGGATGCAATTCGGAACCGATTCGAGGAACTTGCATTCGCAGCGCGCCATCCTTAAGCTGGGTGCCAAGTTCGAGGGGACGTTGAGGAACTATGGCATCCGGCCGGACGGTTCTATGCGCGATGCAAAGGTGTATTCCGTTGTCAAGGACGAGTGGCCCCAGGCCAAGGCCAGCCTGCTCTCGAGGATCCAGAACTTCGAAGGGTGTGGGCCGGGTCGAGTCGAAAGTGCGGGGGGTGGGACTTGAACTCTACATGTAGTGCTCAAAGCTACCAACTCTTGCTGGCGCTTTAATTAGCCGAGAGAACATGAAAAGAGCGTGCGCGACCCGAAGGGGGTTCTGAACCCCGGAGTCAAGCTGCCCTAGACAGCTCGGCCCTGGCCAGGAGCTTTGCAACCCGGACCGGCTCGGGGATGGAGCCCTGGAAGGTGAAGTCATCGAGGACCTGCCTGATTTACGACGGTACAAGGATAGGGAACTCCGGAGGAACGCAGTACTGGGGCCTCTTCTCATCTTGGTTCTTGCGGCTTCTGTGGCCATCTTAGCCCTCGGCAGAGGGAGGGTGAGTGGGACTTTGGGGGGCAGGATGCTCGCCCTGAGCCCCCGGGCAGTCTTCTCAGCTTTTATCGCGAGCGCAATTGTAGTCTGGGTGGGGACCCAACTTACAATCCCGGTCTCGATCAGCCAGTGTCTGCTCGGCGGGATGCTTGCTGCGGCCTTCCCCAGGAACGTAACAGTCCTGAACACCAGATTGGCTGGGGAGACGGTCTCGCTCTGGGTGGTCGCGCCACTGGGTGCCTTCGGCCTGTGCTTCGCCGTGGCGCTGTTGGTTTGACCCTACGAAGAGGATGGGCGCAAGCCTTAAGAGGCGATTTCAGGGTACCGTCTTTACTTGATAGTTGAAATAACGAACATCGTAGCCGGACTGATACTGGCCGCGGGGATTTTGACAAGCATTCCAGCAATAGGAAAGGACATCGCAGGGCTCGCCAAATGGCTGGGACGATTCCAGACGATCATCGGGATCATAGCAATTGTGATTGGGATTCTATACTTCGGGCTACAAGGAATCGTGGCGATAGTGGCCGGGCTCGTATTGGCCCTGGGAATCCTACCAAGCATACCTGCCGTGGGGAAGGACATTGCAAAGCTAGCCAGGTGGCTGGGACGATTCCAGACGATCATCGGGATCATAGCAATAGTAGTCGGAATCTGGGGCCTCCTCTAGCCGCCCCAACGACAAGAACCAAGCCAAGTCTCAAAGGTGGAAGGCCCGCCTATGGCACACTAAGTGCACTGGCGATAGATGCAATCCGAGCGATGAAGACCATGCGGTCGCCGGGATTTCAACCCGGGCTTCTCTCTGCGTATCATCATTCTTCACGGTGAGGGAACGCTCCATCCTAGTCTTCTGCACCGTACGATTCAGACGGGGTTGAATGAAACTAATGTGCGGGGGGTGGGATTTGAACCCACGAACCCCTAAGGGATGGGAGCCTCAGTCCCACGCCGTTGACCATGCTGGGCGACCCCCGCACCAAGTCTCGCCCTCTGCCGTCGTTCTAAAAACTCTCCGAAGTCTTTAGGATGGAACCCTGCGGGTATGCGGCTGTGAAGAGCCCGAGCGAGTCCCCGTCGACAATCACTGGAGTGAAATGCGTCTCCTGCGATGCCATCTTCGACCAACATTCCCCGCTGAACACTTGCAGCAAGTGCGGGTCGATGCTGAGCTGTTCATACGATATCGAGAAGGCGAAAGAGGGGATGGACCGGGCACAGATGGCGAGACGTGTAAAGAGCCTTTGGAGGTATCGCGAGGTCCTCCCCGACGTCGGCGACCGTGATGTGGTGACCCTCGGGGAGGGGTTCACGCCGATGTCCGGACTCCTAAGCGGGCTTTTACTCAAAGACGATGGGCTCATCCCGACGGGCTCCTTCAAGGCGAGGGGGATGAGCGTCGCTGTGTCGAAGGCGAAGGCCCTTGGTCTGAAGAAGCTGGTAGTGCCTTCTGCGGGTAACGCCGGCGCGGCTCTCGCGTGCTACGCGGCCAGGGGAGGCATTACTGCCAGAGTGTTCATGCCCGTCGAAACCCCTCCGTCCATCGTCAAAGAGTGCCGGATGTACGGGGCGGAAGTCATCCAGGTCGAGGGGAACATCGGGGATGCAGGGGCGAAGATGAGGTCGCAGATGGACGGGTACTTTGACATGTCTACCCTGAAAGAGCCGTACAGGCTTGAAGGGAAGAAGACCATGGGGTACGAAATAGCGGAGCAGACGGGGTTCGACCTCCCTGACGTGATACTCTACCCGACAGGGGGCGGCACCGGCCTCATCGGGATGTGGAAGGCGTTCGGAGAGATGGAAGAGCTCGGGTGGATCGGTCCCGGGCGTCCGAAGATGTTCTCGGTCCAATCCGCTTCGTGTCCCCCGATCGTCGATGCTTTCGCCGCAGGGAAGGAGGCACCGGACTCGTTTTTCCCGGACGGGTTCACTGTGGCGTCGGGGCTCAGGGTTCCGCGGCCTTTTGCGGGAAAGCAAATCCTCTCGGTCCTCCGCCAGAGCAAGGGTGGCGCCGTGAAGGTCAGCGACCATGAAATCATAGCGTCAGTGAGCGCGTTGGCAAAGGAAGGAGTCTTCGCCTGCCCCGAGGGGGCGGCGACCCTGGCGGGGTACAGAGAGCTCCTCGATACAGGCATCATCGGACGAGACGAAAGGATCCTGCTATACAACACCGGGACCGCCCTGAAGTATCTCGACTCTGTCGGATGATACCCGAGAATGGGTCAAGGCTTTATTGCGTGTCTGGAGAGGCCCGAAGACGTGCCGGCGTAGCTCAGCCAGCAGAGCACTCCCAAATCTGGGGCTCAGGCGCCTCGTAAGCGCGGGGTCGAGGGGGCAGAGCCCTCCGCCGGCTCTTTTCGCCTGCAAACCTTTAACGAATCTGCCAGCTGAGCATCCAAGAGTCACATGAAAGCCGAAAGACCTAGCCGGGCCCCTCTCCTTGCTCTGGCTGGAGTCATGTGTGCACTGGCCGCCACCCTCGTCTACTCTTTCGAGCTGGCCAGCGTGACGGTCCCGACCCCCCAGGGCGCGTCGGACCTCGTCCCTGTTGCCGAGGCGTTCTTCGTCATCATTGTCCTGTGCGTCGCCCTGGTCCTGCTTGAAGCGTGGCGTGCCACGGTTCACCGGATAGGTGTAATCAAGAGCAGAGGGGTTGCGCTCCTGTCCCCAAGCTGGATGGTCCCCTACGTTCTCTCGATCCGCAGATACCGGAGATACTTCGTTCTCTCGGCGGTGCTCTACGGGCTGTTCTACTCGATAATCACGAGCATGCTGGTCTACCAGCCGACCGTGGACTTCGCCCAGGCCTATGGCGCCCGGATACCCTCCGTGCAGGTGACGCCTGTGCAGGCTGCGCCGTTGTTCACTCCGGTGGTCACGGTGTACGTGGTCAACCATCTGGGCCTCCTGCTCATCCCTCTGACCGTGATCCTCCTTGCCACCACCACTGTCCTTGTCGGGCTGAACTCTGCCCTCGCGGCCTTCGCGTTCGACAGCCGGTTGAGGGGGGCCGGGAGAGGGTGGGTTGGAGGGATAGGGGCGGTGGTCGGGCTGTTCACAGGATGTCCCACCTGCGCAGGCCTCTTCTTTGCCAACTTCCTCGGAGGCACCGGGGCCGTCTCCTTTGCTGCACTCCTGGGATATTACCAGCCGGCGTTCATCCTCCTGAGCATCCCGGTGCTCCTGTTGGCACCATACCTCACGTCCCGGGGGCTCGCGAAGGTCTTCCGCGACGGCTGCGTCCACGTCAGCAAGCCCGCCTAGGACCGGATGCAGCGGCGTGCGCTCAGTAGCCGCCCAGGGAAGAACTCGTGCCTGACTTCACTATGATCTCGCCGCCCATCCAGGGGTGGACGGTGCATCTGTAGTAGTACACTCCTGGGACAGCGAACGTGTAGGAGACGTGGCTGTTCGCACCGAGCTGCAGGCTGAAAGTTGACGCCCCTGAAGGAACCGACGTCGAGGTCACCGTGTGAGGTACCGGATTCGGATTCTGCCATTCGACCGTGTTGTTCACGCCAATCACCAGAGTCACGTTGTCCGGACTGAAGTAGAGGTTCGAGACTTCGGCTCCCTGTGTGGCGTTTGAATTGCTGCAGCTTGAGCTGCTCCAGCAGCCTGTCGTGGGTAGGCTGCCAGCGTCGGCCGGCACCATTATCATGACCCCCGACGCTGAGGTCGTGGATGAAGTCGTCGAAGACGTTGTGGTAGAGCTCGCGGTTGACGAGCTACCGGGCGAGGATCCCGAAGTGAAGACGTAGTAGCTCCCTATCCCCGCGACTATGGCCACTATGATCACAACTCCGACCACGGCAGCAGTTGAAACGGCGGCGTGCCGAGAATTTTGGAATCGGGACATCTGAGGCCCGCGGGCCGGTGCACGTTTAAACGAATTTTGTAAGTTAGTCACATAACAATCTTCCTGAGAATCTTCTATCGAAGAATCGAGGAACTCGAATTCAGGCCGTCCCGAAGGTCAACCCGAGTTGCTTGAGCCACTTCCTGTAGCAGACCGCAATCCTGTCGGAACGGAGGTGAAGCTCTGCCTGGAGGTCGAGGGGGAGGAGCTCTGGCCTCTGGGACTCCACGACAGGAATGTCCTGCCTCGTTATCCGGTCCTGGAATGACCTCAGTTCGTCGTCCGACGTGTCTCGGGCGTAGTCCAGAGCTATGCACATCCAGGCAGTGCAGTCCAGCTCGTCGACCGGGGCCACGTTGAGCTGTATGGCGAAGGTCCCCTCGTCGGTGGCCTTGCTGAAGCGGGCCGTGAGAGGGCGGAGGACCCAGTAGGTGTAGTCGACGCTCTTTCCTCTCCCGGTCCCGTCTGGGTCCGGTTGCCAGACTTTCACGTTCCTTGCGACCACCCCCTCGGGGCCTGAGCTGACGTCGTAGTCCATGATCTCGGCGTGGGCTTCATCCCCCAGCAGCCCGCCATGGACGAAGGGGAAGTGAGCCACGTCGAGGAAGTTCTCGATGGCCCTGGTCGGGCTGGCCCTGTAGGCATAGGGGCCGCAGAAGATCTTCCGGTAGTCCGGGTTGTCCCACTCGTCGAAAGGGGGGACGTCCTTCGCGGGCTCTCCCAGGCACGCCCAGACGAGTCCGTAGCGCTCCGTGCAGCGGTAGGTCTTTACTCTGGCCCTGGACGGTGGCCTCTGGTCCGGGTGGGCGGGGATTCTGACACATTCCCCCTCGCCATTGTAGGTCCATCCGTGATAGGCGCACTTCATGGCGCCTCCTTCGATGTGCCCCAGCGAGAGCCGAGTCCCCCTATGTACGCAGAGGTCCTGCCAGACTTTCGGTTCGCCATGAATCCTCCAGACTACCAGGTCCACTCCGAGGAGCTTTACGGACCGAACGGAGGCCTCGGGGAGGTCTGAGGACCTCAGGACGGGGTGCCAGTCGCTGAGGAGGACCGGGTCCTCGATCATGGTCGAACGGGCTTATTCCGGCGGGAGTTCTCTGTAGTTCAGGTCGATGTTCATGCCGCGCTTCATGTGGTACCAGCGCGAAACGAGGTAGATCAATGCCCCGACCACCAGAGTCCCGATGCTGTAGACTGCGGTGAGTTCGTTCAGCCCGGTGAACCCTGGGTTGGCGAGGAACTGGTAGGCGACGAACCCGAACACCAGGATGTTCAGCACGCCGGCGAGCATGAGCACAGCCTTGGAGGCTCCTGTCTCCTTCCTGGCGGCGTGGACGACCGCGGCAAGCCCTACGAACATGAAGTAGATCATCGCCGCGATGATGGCACCAAAAATCCCCGCGATGCTGCCGAAGTAATAGGCGGTGATGGCGACCAGTATGATGGTGATTACCCAGTCAAGCGCATACGCCACCATGGGCGACCCGAAGCGAGGGCTGACATACGCCAGCTTCGAAGGGAGGAACCTGTCCATCGATTGCGCCAGCATGTACCTTGAGAAGACGATGGTCGCATAGGCGATGACTGCGAACTGCAGGGCGATCCAGCCGAGCCCGATGATCCATGCGACCCAGGCGTTGTTGGAGACCCCCATGGCGAGCGAGAAGAAGTTGACTCCTATCGACTGGTAGGCCAAGTCGTGGAAGACGCCGTTGATGAACGGTACCCCGCCGACCGCGTAGAGGACGGCGAAGGTGGACGTCAGGAATGCGAAGGAGAGCACCGCCGAAATCGGGACGTTCCATTTCAGCGCCGTCTTCCCCTTAATCTCAGAGGCGACGGCGGGCGCGGCATTGAGCCACGGGTAGATGAAGGCGAACATGACAGGCATGATGTAGATGATGTTCCCCCAGTTCAGGTCGAACGGCATGCCCGACGGCTGGTAGGTCGCCGCCACCGTACTGTAGGAGCTCGTGCCGTTGAGCCCGAGGCAGTTCGTCCCGCCCGCGTAGGCACCAGCGCAGTTGGTGTAGTTCTGGAGCCCCGCGGACCCTCCGCCGAGGAGCACGGCCATGCCGACAATCAGAGTGAAGGCGCCAAAGACCGCCAGAACCGTCACGAACTTGTACCCTGCCTTCGGCTTCAACACGTTCAGCAGGATTACCAAGGAGAACGCGACCGCGCCCACTGCGAACTGCCAGAACCCGGGGTTGAAGAGGTCAACCCAGGAGGTGGTTGGGAACCCGTAGTTGAAGCCCATCGTCGCGCCGACGCCTCCTATCGCGTAGTCCAGGAGGATGACTACGAGCGCGATGAAGGCCAGGGTCTCCATGACATACCCCCAAAACGACAGAGTGCTCCCTGCGAACCCCCCAAAGGTCCTCGAAAGCCAGATGTAGTCTCCGCCCGCCCTTGGGAAGCGCCTGGACATCATCGTATAGACCGCTATCTGAGGGATTGAGAGCAGGAAGGCGATGACCGAGGCCATGACCAGGTTCAGCCCGGACACGTTGACGAGGACCATGGTCGCGACGGTCGAGCCAGCGATGGTCGTCAGGAGCGGGCCCACGGACATGTTGCTGAAGTTCAGCGTTATACTGTCGAGGAAGGAGACGCTCTTGACCAGGCCGGTGCTCTCCCTGACGAAAACCGTCTGGGGTTTGTGCTCGTCCGGCTGGGTATCACCCATTGAACTTCGCAAAAAGGTTATAGTATATTAGTTGTCTTTAACGCAGGGATGCAAATCCGTACCCTGTCTGTGAAATCTAGTACCCGATTTCCGAGCTTGGGCGCAGGTGGCGCATCGACTTGACCCTCCCGCACCGCTTGCACCTGTAGAGCCCCCTCCCACGAGGGTTGTAGTCCCTGTTGTCGACGACCGCTTCGTGCTCCGTCCTCATCCCGCACTTCTCGCACCACCTGTATTCTGCCAAGGGGTGTGTCTGACCGAAGACGCCCCGCAAAAACATTTAGCGGCACCGCGACGCGAGAGCGTCCGCGATGGACCTGGTGACTGCCGGCCTGCTGCTGATCATCGCTGGTTTCGCGGTCGTCATGGTCTCGATGTTCTCCAATGAAAGCGGGACGAAGACGGAAGTCAGGGGGGGAGGGGTCATTATGATCGGGCCCATACCCATAATCTTCGGTTCCGACGCGAGATGGGCGAGCGTGGCGATAGTGCTAGCCATCGTTCTCATCCTGGTCTACTTCCTTCTGTGGGTGGTCTAGACGCAGAGGCTCCTGGCTGCCGGACTGCTGGTCATCTTTGCGGGGTTCGCCCTGGTCCTTGCGGGCTCCATGGGTCAGGGGAACTCGTCGGTGGGGGGAGTCGTGTTCATAGGCCCGTTTCCAATCGCGTTCGGCTCCGGACCCGGGGGAGGGTACCTGGCGCTTGCATCGGTCGTGATAGGAGGCATCATGGTCATCCTTCTGCTCCTCTGGGGCTGGCGGCTTGCGAGGACGAGAGAAGGCTGAAACCTAAGCCTCCGTCAATCACAACAAGGCGAGTGGATATTACACGACCTCGATTCCCAAGCCTGTGATAGACCATCTTGGCAAGGGCGAGGGTGTGGAAGCCATCACATACACCATCAAAGGCAGTAGGGTCGAGGTGAAGGGAGATTGAGCGCGAGAGTCTCACATCTCAGGTGCGCGAAGTGTGGGGTCGAATTTGACTACCATTGGGCAACCGGTATCTCGACGACTGCATTCCGATTGGGGAAGTGGAGATACATGAGGTGCCCCAGTTGCAAGAAGTGGCAGAAGTTCAACGTCGGGGATACCCAAGTAGACCCGAAGACCCACCATTGCGAATTAACGGTCGAATACGGTTAGCACATCATCAACCGCGCCTTTACACCGCCCTGAACTCCTGCCATCAACCGCCAACTTACTAGAGCCAAGCCGGGAAAGGAATAAATAGAAAGATTCCAATATTCATCCAAGTATGCAGGGATTGCAACCACTGGTCGTGTTCACGCCTCTGGCCAGACAGAGGCTGGGAGAAGTGCTTGAGCAGGAGAAAGCCACCGACTCTTACCTGAAGATCGAGGTCTACCAGGGGGGCGGCTGCGCCTGCAGTGGAGGATTCAGATATGCGCTGAGCCTCGAGAAGGAGCCAGGTACCAGCGACGTAGTGGAAGACGTCGCGGGGCTGAAGGTGATAGCCACGAAGGCCGACGCCGAGATGCTGAGGGGCTCCAAAATCGACTTCGTCGAAAGCCTGCAGAGGACCGGGTTTAAGCTGGAGAACCCGAACATCCATGCAGAGTCCTGCGGCTGCGGCGGGCACTGATTCCCAACCCTTTCGGCTATTTCCTTAAGAGCAGAAGGCTTTCCGCACCCTGTGATGAAATACGTAGAGGGTTCGAAGAGGGTCTTTCTCAATACCGGGACGAGGTTCCCGCGCGAAGTGATCTGGGCGGTGGGGGCGATAAAATACTCGGCGGCGAAGTCGAACGTCCAGCTCGGGCTGCTCGACAGAGAAATCGGGAAAGCGATCCAGTCCAAGGCCGAGGAGCTGATGAAAGGCGACCATGATTCGCTTGTCTCCGTCGACGTGTATCAGACAGGCTCTGGCACCGGCCTGAACATGAACGCCAACGAGATTCTGGCCGAGCTGGCGACCGCCGCGCTCAAGAAGACGGTGCACCCCAACGACCACGTCAACATGTCGCAGTCGTCGAATGACGTCGGGCCCACCGCGATCAGAATAGCCGCTGCCATGGCGGTGAGCAACGACCTCCTGCCGGCGCTGGAAAAGATGGGCGAGAGCCTCGATGGGCTCTCAAGAAGGACCGCGGAAGTCTACAAGTCAGGAAGGACGCACCTCCGCGACGCCCTCCCTGTCAGCATGGGGCAGGAGTTCGGCGCCTTTGCCGACGAATTCTCAAGGGACGCGAAGTTCGTGAGTCAGGCGGTGGAGTACCTGCTGGAGCTCCCAATCGGCGGGACGGCGGTCGGAACCGGGCTGAACGCGGACCCGAAGTTCGGCGGGATGGTCGCGGAGGAGGTCGCGGGGCTGGCAGGGTTGAAGTTCAGCAGTGCTACGAACAAGTTCAGACCCACTAAGCTCCTCACCGACATGTCATCCCTCAGCGGGACGATGAGGTCAGTCAGTCTCGACCTCTACAGGCTCTGCCAGGACCTCCGCCTGATGTTCTCGGGCCCAAGGACCGCCCTGGGCGAGATAGACATCCCCACCCAGGAAGAGGTGGCCGGGAGCAGCATAATGCCGGGGAAGACGAACCCGGTGACGGTCGAGAGCACCCTGCTCGCCTGCGCCGAGGTGGTGGGACTCGACGGCGCAAACGCCTTCACGGCCCAGCTCGGAGAATTCGAGCTCACGATGGGGGTCCCGCTCATGGGATACAATGTGGTGCTTCAGGCGAAGTTGCTTTCTGAAGCCCTAAACAAGCTCTCCTCTCTGGTCATCGACCACGTCGTCCCCATGAAGGACAAGGCGAGGGGATACGCGGAGACCAGCCCCGCACTTATCACCCTTGTCTCCCCAAAGATCGGATATGACAAGGCGACGGAGATTGGAAAGCAGATGGCCAAGGGAGTCTCCATCAGGAGCGCCCTGAAGGAGCTGGGCTACAGCGACAAGGAGATCGAGGAGATGCTGAACATGAAGGACCTGGTCGAGCCGGGAATCCCTTCGAAGAAGGTCAAGTGACGTTTTCAGACGAAAACGGAGATATTCAGCGCCTGACCCTGACCCCGATCTTCTCCATCAGCTTGCCCAGTTCGGAGTCGTCGGCCGCGTCCATCCTCAGATAGCGGAGTATCTCGTCCTCTTCCATGCCGATCCGCCTGGCCTCGGCCACGGTTGTCCTGTACGCCTCCAGTTCGGTCGGCCGGTCCACGTATTCGAACGCCTGGTCGTAGAGTTCCTTCCCTTCGAGAAACTGCCTGACGTGCACGAGGACGTGTATGACGTCCAGGTAGAGGAAGTCGTTCTTGGCGTTCGTCAGGTACTTCGAGCCGATGCAGACGGTCCCCGTGTCCCTGTCAAGCCAGAGGCCGGAGTCGTTGCGCTCGACCCGGAGCTTAAGGTGCTTCATGACCTTGGTCATCTGCGTCCTTGAACCGAAGACCTTGAGGAGGGCGCTGGACGACTCCAGGCCCGTAAAGATTTCGGACAGCTTGTACTCTCCCACGACCGCGTTTCTGCGAACGTGAAATGATTTCACCCGCAAGTCTGACCGTTGAGAGGGCCTGTGCAATCAAAAGAGCGGAACTCAAAAAGTAGTATTGGTGCGGTGAAGTTTGGTTCACACTGTCAGGCAGCGACCCTCGTTGGCCTGAAACGCCCGTCGGTGCGAAGGAACGATGGGGTCATGGCTCTTCCCTGCCTAGCGAGTCTTTACTTTGAAGACTGGAAGGGTGCCGATGTATATCAGGTCGCGGGAGTGGTACCAGGGGCCTTCCTTCCATATGGCACATCTTGATGTCACCCGCCCGCCAGCTTTCCCGGCCAGACGCGACAGAGCGTCGAGCGTCTCTCCCGTGGAGACGACGTCGTCGAGTATGCAGATCTGCTTCCTGCGAGCAGTCCACGCCTCCTCTGCAGTCAGAACCAACTTCTGGCTCCCCTCTGTCGTAATGGAACGCACTGGCTCCTCGACGAACCGTCCCATGTACTTCTTCACGGTCTTTCGGGCGACCAGGAACCTTTTCTTTCCTAGAAGCGAGGAGACGGCAAACGCCAGCGGGACGGCCTTTGCCTCGGCCGTCAACACCATGTCGAAGGGGGACCGTTTCAGCTTGTCTACGAGAAGCTCGGCACACCGCTGGATGAAGGAAGTATCCCCTAGGACGAGGTCTGCGTCCGAGGCTATCCAGACCCCTCTCTCCGCCTGTATGATGGGAAGGCTCCTCCTCAGGCCGCCTATCACCACGTCGAAGCGCTTCTGCCCCAGATAGGGCCTGACCAGGCCCCTCCGTATCGGTTTGTCCGATGCTGGCTCCGTGTTGGTCGGGGCGGTAGGCGACACGAGGGTTGACTTCTCCCAGCCGAGCCGAAGGAGAGACCATGAAAAGCGTTCGGTCCTGCGGATTCGTCGGAGTATGAGGTGGAAGCGGCGGCTCCATCGCCTCCGGTGAAGGATAAAAAAGCGAACAAGCGGCCCAGGGGTGCTTGTGATTCCAAGGTCGTCAGCCCAGGATCTGGTAGCGTCATACGACCCCGACGCAATAACGGTCGGGACGCTTGGGAGCCATTCGGCCCTCGACATAGCTGACGGCGCCCACGACGAGGGGTTCAGGACGGTCGTAGTCTGCCAGGAGGGGAGGGAGGGACCATACCGCCGCTTCAAACGGATAGTGGACGATGTGCTGGTGCTCCCCAGGTTCTCGGAAATCACCGGAGAGGCCGTCCAGGGTGAGCTGAGGAAGAGGAACACCATCTTCGTGCCCCACAGGGCTTTCACCACCTACGTCGGCTACGATGCCATAGAGGAGACTTTCATGCTTCCCCTGTTCGGGAACAGGGCACTGCTCAGAGCGGAGGAACGGAGTTCTGCGAGGAACCAGTACCACCTCCTCTCGAGCGCCGGCATAAGGATGCCGAGGGCCGTCCAGAGGGGGTCCATAGACAGGCCCGTGATGGTCAAGGTCCAGGAGGCGAAGAGAAGGACCGAGAGAGCGTTTTTCGTCGCCGTCTCCTCGGACGACTTCGAGAGGAAGGCGGCCGAGAAGGTCAGAGCCGGGCTGATAACCGAAGAGGGTCTGAGGAGTGCGGTAATCGAGGAATACGTCATCGGGACGTACTTCAATTTCAACTACTTCTACTCCCCCCTGTCTGAGGAGACCGAGTTCCTTGGGATAGACAGGCGGCTCCAGACGAACCTCCACGACTTCGTTTCACTGCCGGCGCGCGAACAGCTCGACATCAGAGTCGAGGTCAGGAACGTGGAGATCGGGCACACCCCTGCGACCATCAGAGAATCGATGCTCGGGAAGGTGTTCGACATTGGCGGACGTTTCGTGAGGGCCGTCGAGGAGGAATACGGGGTGGGTCCCATTGGCCCGTTCGCCCTTCAGGGCGCGGTCACCGTCGACCTGGACATCGTCATCTTCGACGTCTCCCCGAGAGTTCCAGGCAGCCCTGTGCTCGCCACCACGAGCCCTTATTCGAAGTACTACCACGGCGAGGTCGTCGGCACAGGACGGAGGATAGCAATGGAGGTGCGCAGGGGGGTGAAGGAGGGACGGTTGCGCGAGTTGGTGACTTGAGAGCAGTTTCGACCCTCGGCTCCCACTGCGCCCTCCAGGTCCTCAAGGGCGCGAAGGATGAGGGGTTCAGGACGCTGCTGGTGACGCTGAAGGCGCGCGAGGGTCTCTACAGGCGCTTCCGGTTCATAGACGAGTTCGTCGTCGTCGAAAGGTTCCAAGATATCCTGCTTCGGGACAACCTGGCCGTGCTGAAGCGGCGGAATGCCATCGTAATCCCCCACGGCACCTTCGTCTCGGACCTCGGCGTGGATGCAATCGAAGGCAGGTTCGACGTGCCTGTATTTGGAAACAGGCGGATGCTGCGGTGGGAGGCCGACAGGGACCTGAAGGAGAGACTGGTCAAGGAAGCCGGACTGACCTCCCCGAAGACGTTCAGAACCCCTGAGGAGATCGACAGGCTCGTGATTGCGAAGCAGCATGGTGCAAAGGGGGGGCACGGATACTTCCTAGCAGAGGACGCGAAGTCCTTCGCGGCGAACAGGAAGAAGCAGGAGAGAGCCGGGGCGCTGGCGAGGGGCACACCCCTCTTCATACAGGAATACGTACTGGGGGTCCCAGTCTACTTTCAGTTCTTCTATTCCGCGCTGAAGGACGACGTCGAGCTCCTGGGGATCGACAGGAGATACGAGACAACGGCTGACGCGCTTGGAAGACTCCCTGCGGAGACGCGTGACGTCACCCCCTCCTACATGGTAGTGGGCAACTTCCCGATGGTGATCAGGGAGTCGCTGCTGGACGAGGTCTACAGGATGGGAGAGAGGTTCGTCGAGGCCGCAAGGAGGCTGGCCCCTCCGGGGATGATCGGGCCTTTTTGCATCGAGGGGGTCTACCGCGGCGATGGCGAGTTCGTGGCGTTCGAGTTCTCGGCGAGGATCGTCGCGGGCACCAACCTCTACGTCCAGGGGTCCCCCTACTCTGCGCTGCTCGGGGAAGAGCCCGTCAGCATGGGGAGGAGGATTGCCATGGAAATCAAAGAAGGCATCAAAGAAGGAAGGCTAGACGAACTCCTAACCTAGGCTGAGCGGTCAGCGGCGAGAGACCTTACCGTCAAGGCCCTCGATGCAGAGCCTGGCCCCTGAGAACGGGGCGCGATAGACCCCTACTTTATCTGCACTCGGACCAGTAAAGGGGGGCGGACGAATTGATCGCTTCAATCAGCGGGATCAGGGGGGTTCTGAACTCCGACCTGAGCCTGGCCGACGTCGCCAGGTTCGCAGCCAACTTCGGCAGGGAGACGGGCGCCATGGAGTTCCTCCTTGCCAGGGACTCGAGGAGCACTGGTCCTGCCATGAGCAGGGCGGTCACGGGAGCGATGGCTTCTCTTGGTGCCACGGTCCATGACTATGGGATAATCTCCACCCCCGCGCTCTTCCGAGAGAGCAGGCTCAGGCGGCTCCCGGCGGTGATGGTCACGGCCTCCCACAACGAGCCGCAGTTCAACGGGCTCAAGTTCGTCGAGGAGGGGGCCGGGATCGGGAAAGGGACCCTCGACGCCGTGGTCGGCGGGGCTGAAGCGCGCCAAGGAGAGTTCGGGCATGGAGCCTCGAGGCCCGGGAGGCGGCCCGCCTACGTGGACGACCTTGTGGAGATGTTCGGTGCCGGTTCGTGTGAAGGGGTCAGGGTGGCACTGGATCTGGGCGGAGGTGCGGCCATCTCGCACGCGGCTCCGCTGCTGACGAAGCTGGGGTGCGAGGTCTCATCGATGAACGACAGCTACGGCGTCTTCAACAGGAAAGTGGACCCGGTCGCCGACGACCTCGTCCTCCTGCGGAAGGCCGTGAAGCAGAAGGAGTGCGACATCGGGCTCGGGTTCGACTGCGACGGAGACCGGCTGGTGATTGTCGATTCCGGGGGGAGAAAGAGGACCGGAGACTACATGCTCACCCTGGCCCTTTCTGCGATGCTCAGTCGGACGGGCGAGAAGAAGGCGGTGGTGTCGGTAGACACGACCCAGGGGGTGGACGACATAGCGAAGAGGTGTGGGGCCTCGGTGTTTAGGTCGAAGGTGGGCGAAGCGAACGTGGTGGGCCTGATGAAAGAACGGGGAGCGCGGCTCGGCGGGGAAGGGAGCAGCGGAGGGCTCATCGACGGCTCCTTCAACTACTGCCGGGATTCGCTGCTGGCCGCGCTGGCTATCATCAGGGAGCTGAAGAGCAGAGGGAGGAGGTTCTACGAGTCGGTCCCTGCATATCACCAGACGAGGGTCGCCTTGGAGATCTCCAGGGCGAAGGCGCTGAGGGGGATAAAGAGGCTCGCGGCGGAGAACAAGGACGCCGACCTTACCGACGGGCTCAAACTCACTCTCCCCAGGAATGCCTGGGTCTTGATCAGGCCCTCCGGCACGGAGGATGTGGTACGGGTCTCGGCCGAGGCGGGGACAGAAGGGGCCGCCGGCCGCGCCGCGAAGGCGTTCGCCAGAAGGTTGCAGGAGCTGAGCAGGTAGCACGCCAGACGAACTCGGGGTCATCGGCTCGATCGTGAGGCGGGCAGGGAGAGTCCCCAGGGGGTACGCCGCAATCGGGGACGACGTCGCTTCCGTCCCTCCCGGGAAGGGGAGGCTGGTCGTGAAGGTGGACATGCTGGTGGAGCACACCGACGTCCCGCCGGGGATGACCTACAGGCAGGCGGCACGCAAGGCAGCAGCGATGTGCGTCAGCGACTTCGCCGCCAAGGGGGTGAAACCGGACTCCTTCATGGTCTCCCTGGGGCTAAGGAGAGGGGTGACGCAGGAGCAGGTGGATGCGCTGGCTGCAGGGTTCAGGGACGCCGAGCGCGAGTGGAAGGTGCATCTGGTCGGCGGGGACACCAACGAATCCGAGGAGCTGATCATAGACTGCGCGATGCTGGGTTTCGCACGCCGGATCGTGCCGAGGAGTGGTTCGTCCCCTGGGGACGCTCTGATGGTGACCGGCCGCTTCGGGTACACGAGGGCCGGGCTCGGGATACTGACGAAGTCGGCGGCGGCGGAGGCTCCCTTCAGGAAGAAGGCGACCGAAAGCGTGCTCATGCCGACACCGAACCTCCGAGCGGGGATAGCCCTAGCCCCGTACCTCACTTCGGCCATGGACTCCAGCGACGGCCTGGCAAGGAGCCTGCACACCCTCGCAAAGGCCAGCGGGGTGGGCTTCGAGCTGACGTCGCTCCCGGCTGCGGACGGGGTGAAGGAGTTCGCTTCTTCGAACGGCCTGGATCCCGACGTCCTCGTGCTCCAGGGGGGCGAGGAGTACGTCATGGTCGGGACCCTGAGAAGGCGGGAGCTTGGGGCCGCCCGGCGGGCGGCGAAGAGAGCCGGAGGGGAGCTGCTCGAGATAGGAAGGGCGACGAGGTCTGGGAAGGTCGAGCTGCTTGCCGGAGGGAAGAGAAGGATGGTCGAGGACGAAGGGTGGACGCACCTAAGATGAGGCTGCGCTCACGACCTTGGCGAACTTCTTCGCCAACTGGTCCGCACCCTCCTGGGAATCCGCCTCTGCGAAGACCCTGATGACCGGTTCGGTTCCGCTGGGCCTGACCAGCACCCAGGAGCGGTCGTCGGTCCAGACCTTGATTCCGTCGATCCTCTCGACGGCACCCTTCGCCTGTCTCTCCACGGCCTTCATGGCAGCCTCGACCTTCTTGCTGCTGACCTCGACCTTCGTCTTGGCCTGGTAGAACCTCGGGACTGCGAAGGAGAGCGCCCTGGAGAAGGCCATCCCCTTGCTGGCCAGGCACTCCAGCAGCAGCGCGGTCGCCATCCCGCCGTCTCTGACTGGGATGTGAGGCTGGTAGATGCATCCGCCGTTTTCCTCGAAACCGAAGACCGCGTTCCGTTCCAGTATCGTCCTGGATATGTCGACGCTCCCCACCCTAGTCCGCATCACCTTCGCTCCGCGTCTCTTTGCCACTGCCTCGATGGCCTGGCTCGATGCGATGGAGGTCACCACAGTCCCCCCCGGGTTCTTGCTGAGGACGAAGTCGGCGATCAGACACCCGCTCTGGTCTCCCCACAGGACCCGGCCTTCTTCGTCGGCGAAGATTGCCCTGTCGCCGTCGCCGTCGTAGGCAACCCCGAGGTCCGCACCGACGGACTTCACGGCCGCCGAGAGGTCCTTCAGCGTCTCGGGGGTCGGCTCCGGTCCCCTTCCCGGGAAGCTCCCGTCCACCACCGAGTTCAGGGTGATCAGCTTGCACCCAAGAGACTCCACTAGGTAGGGCGCTGCTACTGATTGGGCACCGTTCCCCAGGTCCATCACGACAGTGAACTTCCTGTCCGCGACCGCCTTCGCGTTCACCTTGGAACGGACCCCCGCTATGTAGCTCCTGACAACGGAAGGTTCGTTCCTGGCCGTGCCGATGGTCTTCCAGTCGGCCCTCGACTGGGTCTTTTCGAAGTAGATCTTCTCTATCCTCTGCTCGTCGAGGTGAGCCACCTCTGCTCCCTCCGGACCGACGACCTTGAGGCCGTTGTACTTGGCAGGATTGTGGGAGGCCGTGACCATCACCCCTCCGCCCAGTTTCATGTTCTTCACTGCGTACTGGAGGGCCGGGGTCGGCACCAGCCCCGCTTCTGCGACATCCCTCCCTGAGCTCATCAGGCCGGAGACGGCCGCGTTGGCGAGGGCGGGGCTGGACAGGCGCCCGTCCTGACCCACCATGACTTCGCCGCTCCCGAAGTAGGTCCCGATGGCTTCACAGAGGCCTATCACGAAGTCGAGGTCGTGGGTGACCCCCGGGACGAACCTTACCCCATTGGTCCCGAAGAGCCGCTGCTGGGATGCGACCAACGCCGAGCGATTGGGGCCGGACAGGTAAAACCTTCCGATTGTTGGCTCCCGTGCCTTTGGCCATGAGGTCATCCGGCTGCAAAGGCTTATCTCGAAACCTTGGTCGCGGCATCCTGGGCCCGTAGCGCAGATCTATGGTCGAGCGAAGTACGGATAGCGCGGCAGAGCATCGCGCCGATCCTTCTAAGCTGTAGGTCGTGCGTTCAAATCGCACCGGGCCCGCCTTCAGGCCTGCGACCCCCCATGGGGAAGGTCGAATGCTTTAGGGTGCAAGGTTAAGCGCACGCCGGTCCCACTGCACGCTGCAGAATGACCGGGATTAGGGGGTTCCTGGACGACCTCGACAGGACTGGCGACCTGACGAGGATCAAGAGGGAGGTCTCGACCAGGTACGAGATTGCGGCAGTGGCCAACAGGCTCGACGGCAAGCCCCTTCTTTTCGAGAACGTGAGAGGCTCGGAGTACATGGTCGCCATGGGGGTGTGCGGAACAAGGGAGATGCTGGCCAGGTCAATCGGGAAACGGCCCGAAGCGTTGCTGACGACCGTACTGGACGCCATTGAGCACCCGAAGCCGTTCGAGGTGGTGAAGAAGGCCCCCTGCCAGGAGGTCGTAGAAGACCAGGTCGATCTGCACAGGATACCCATCCTGACGCACTGCGAGCGGGACGGCGGTCCCTACGTCACCGCCGGGATTGCCGTGGCCCACGACAAGGAGTACGGTTACAACGCCAGCTTCCACAGGCTGATGCTCCTCGGGAAGGACCGGGTCGCGGCGAGGATCCTCCCGAGACACCTGGACGAGTTCATCAAGAGGGGCGACCGAGAAGTCGGCATCAGCCTGGGCAACCATCCCGCCTTCCTCTTCGCGTCGGCGGTCTCCTGCGAGATTGGAAAGAGCGAACTGGAGATTGCGAATGCCATGAAGGAGATGAGCTACGTCAGGTGCCTGACCAATTCCGCCCTTGTCCCCGCCGACAGCGAGTTGGTATTGGAAGGTGTGATTACCGACGAGATGGTGGATGAAGGGCCGTTCCCGGACATCACGGGAGCCTATGATATCGTCAGGAAGCAGAGGGTGGTCAAGGTCAACCGGGTAACCCATCGGAAGAATCCAATCTATCAGGGAATCCTCCCCGGCGGGGTCGAGCACAGGTTCCTGATGGGGACCCCCCGCGAGGCGACGATGCTCAGGGAAGTGAGCAGGGTGTGCGAATGCCTCGACGTGCGATTGACAGCGGGCGGGTCGTCGTGGCTGCACGCCGTCGTCAAGATCCGGAAGAAGAGGGAGGAGGACGCCAAGAACGCCGTAGAAGCGGCATTCAGGGGGCACCAGAGCCTCAAGCAGGCGATAGTAGTCGACGATGACATCGACATCGAAGACCCCAGCTCTGTGGAGTGGGCCATAGCCACGAGGACCCAGATGGACCGGGACCTTTCGCTCAGGCCGGGCTCGCTGGGTTCGTCCCTGGATCCTTCGGCAGACCAGGTGACGCGGAAGACCTGCAAGGTGGGAGTGGACGCGACGATACCTCTGGGCTCTCCGAGGGACGGCTTCGTCAAATCGAGGATTCCAGGCCAGGACGATGTCGTGGTGGACGACTACGTGAAGTGAGTCGCTGATGCACCTCACGAAGGAGGAAGAGCGGATGCTCGCCGGAGAAGAGGGCCGCGCGACCCAGAAGGCGATGCAGATCCTCGTAGCCCTGGGGAAGATCTACGGCGCGGGTCGACTGGTGAAGGTCTCGAGCGTTCAGGTCTCCGGGGTGTCGTACAAGAACCTCGGTGACGCAGGCCTCGAGTTCCTGGACGGCCTCGCCATGGATGGAAGGGCCAGGGTGAAGACGACCCTGAACCCGGCGGGGATGAGCCTCACCGAGTGGGAGTCCCAGGGGATCGACAGAGGGTTCGCAGAAAAGCAGCTGAAGGTGATCGATGCCTACAGGAGGCTGGGAATCGAGATCTCCTGCACCTGCACCCCGTACCTCGCGGGGAACACCCCGAGCTTCGGGGAGCACATCGCCTGGGGTGAGAGCTCGGCAGTCGTCTACGCCAATTCCGTCATCGGCGCCAGGACCAACCGCGAAGGAGGCCCAAGCGCCCTCGCAGCCAGCCTGACGGGCCGGACCCCCCTCTACGGGTTGCACCTGAAGGAGAACAGGGCGCCCACCCTCGTCGTGAACGTCGAGGCGGAGCTCTCTTCTCCCGAGGACTTCTCGGCAATGGGATACTTCGTCGGAAGGGCGGCCGGGGACGGGATCCCGTACTTCAGGGGGATAAAGCGGGCCACCCTCGAGGAACTCAAGACCCTCTCCGCCGCCCTTGCGAGCTCCGGCGGGGTGGCGATGTTCCACATCGGAGGGCTGACCCCCGAGTCGGGCGTAGGCGTCCGGAACGTCGAGGCGATGGCGTTCACTTCGAAGGACTCGGAAGAGACGAAGTCGTCCCTGAATGAAGGAGGGGTCCCTGACCTGATCGCCATCGGATGCCCGCACTGTTCTCTGACGGAGTTGGCCACCCTCGCCCAGCTGCTCACGGGGCGGCAGGTCAGGCGGGAGCTCTGGGTCTGCTGTAGCAGGGAGGTCAAGCGGCAGAGCGACCAGCTGGGATACACCCGCCTAATCGAAAAGAGCGGCGCGAAGTTCGCCCTCGACACTTGCATGGTGGTGGCTCCCGTCCGAGACCTGGGGTACAAGGTGGTGGCAACGAACTCTGCGAAGGCCTGCCACTACCTGAGGAACGATGGCATCGGGGTGAGGTTCCTGCCGCTGGAGGAGTGCGTCGCGGAGGCGACGGTGACAGGTTGAAGCTTGTTGGGCGGGCGATCTTCGAGGGGCACGCAGAAGGAGAGGCCCTGGTCTCCTCCTCGCCCATGTCGTTCTACGGCGGCGTGGACCCGGAGTCGGGGGAGGTGGTCGAACGCGGCCATGAGCTGGAGGGCAGGACGGTCAAGGGGAAAGTCCTCGTGTTCCCAAACGGGAAGGGTTCGACCGTCGGGTCCTACGTGCTGTACAGGCTCGCAAAGAACGGAACGGCCCCCCTGGCGATCGTCAACTCGAAGTGCGAGACCATCGTCGCGGTGGGGGCGATAATCTCGGAGATTCCCTGCGTAGACATGGTGGACATCAGCAAGATCAGGACGGGCGCGAAGGTGAGGGTGGACGGCGGTTCCGTCACTCTCCAGGGCCGCTAGCCCCTGCGGTGCCCCTTTCGGACTTCGCCCCTCCACGCCTTGGATAGGCCGTGATCTATTCCGAACAGGTCGAGGGCCCTGCCGACGATCTGGTCTACGATTTCGTCGACGGTCCCTGGTCTGTTGTAGAAGGCAGGCATGGCAGGAAGTACTACGGCTCCTGCCGTGGTCACCCTGACCATGTTTTCGAGGTGGATCAGTGAGAGCGGGGTCTCCCTGACCACGAGCACAAGGCGGCGTCTCTCTTTGAGAGTGACATCGGCCACCCTCAGCAGCAGGTTGTCAGAGTAGCCGGTCGCGATCCCTGCGAGGGTCTTCATGCTGCAGGGGATGACGAGCATCCCGTCGGTCTTGTAGGAACCACTCGAGATCTTCGCAGCGATGTCGTTGATATCATAGGCGGCCGTGGCGAGCTTCTTGATTTCCTCCTTCGTCGAGTCAGTCTCAAGGCGGACGGTCTCGCGGGCAGCGTCGGTCATGACGAGGTGGGTCTCCACCCCAAGCGCCTTCAGGGCCTCAAGCGCCCGGATTCCGTAGACCGCGCCGCTTGCACCTGAAATGGCTACGACCAGGCGCATGTTTGGGGCGCCGTTGCAAATTGATTTAAGGTCGACACCGGTGCCGGAGGTCCCAGGCTCATACCGGGCATCACCTTTCATTCGGCGGCTGGGCCGGCGTGGAGGGCCTCCCCTTCCAGGTCGTGACCCCGACGGCGAAGAGCATCAGCCCGCCTCCGAATACGATCGCGGGGGTCACCGCCTCGGCAAGCAGCAGCGCGCCGCCTATCACGCCTATCACAGGGATCAGATAGAGTTGAATCGCCAGCTCGGTCACGGCCCCCCTCCTTACCAGGGTGTAGAACATCAGATACCCGAACACGGTGCTGAGGAGCGCAAGGTAGACCACCCCCACCCACCCATCGAACGAGAGAGCCTCGGTCTGGCTGACGAAGCTCCCCGACAGGAGAGGGAGCATCATTGCAGTCCCCACGAGCCCTGCCAGTATGGTGGTGGAGGCCGAGCCGTACTTGTGCACCAGGGGCTTGCCGAGGACGGTGAAGAGCGCGTAACAGAAGGCGGTGACGAGTGCCTCGAAAATCCCCGCGTAAGAAGACAGGTCGCTGACACTTATCGAGCCTAGGGACAGTATGACTGTACCGAAGGTGGCGAGTCCCAGGCCCGCGACCACTCTCCTGCCTGAGGTTTCGTTTAGGATCAGGTAAGACAGGATCGCGATGAACAGGGGGCCCAACGCGGTCAGGAGGGCTGACATGCCGGCCGATATCGTGGTTTCCGCGTAGTAGAGGGAGATGTGGTAGCCTGCCACGTTGGCGAGTGCGACAACCAGCAGCCGGGGGATGTCTTTCCTTTCGAAGGGGACTTTCGGGCGGCCTATAATCGGAAGCAGTATGAGGAACGGGACCCCGGCGATGAACCACCTCAGCAGGGCCAAGTTGATGGGTGACAGCTCCGTGACCACTGCCTTGATCGCCACGAACGCCATCCCCCAGATCACGCTCAGCACCGCCAGCCCCGAGTAAGCGGTGACGCTCTTCAGGTCCATCGGAACCCTCAGCTTCCGATTCGCTCGGGGAGGGCCCTTTCAGCGGCGAGGAGGGCCTTCTTGCGGCCGATCCCCAGCGCGTACCCCCCCAGGCTTCCGTCCTTCCTGACGACTCGGTGGCAGGGGATGATCAGAGGGACTGGGTTGGACGCGCAGGCGTTGGCGACCGCCCTTACGGCAGCGGGTTCGCCTACCATCTTGGCCACCTCGAAGTAGGACCTCGTCTCCCCCCTCGGTATGTCACGGAGGGCGCTCCAGACCTTCATCTGGAAATCCGTCCCGCTGATGTCGAGGGGGAACTTCACTTCTTGTCCGCTCAGATGGTCGTTGAGGGCATCAAGGTAGCGCTTCGCCTTCACTGATCTTTCGATCTTGGCCCTGGGGAACTCGGCATGCAGGGACCTGGCCAACTCGACGTCGTTCCGGCCCGCCTTGACGGAGCATATCCCGTGCTCGGTGGTGGCGACCAGGAGCCGCCCCAGCGAGGAGTCCCCTGTCGCGTACGCTATCGCCGCGCCTTCCCCTCCCTTGCGGTATGTGGCCGGCGTCATCCCGAGCCTCCTCCTTGAATCCTCATAGAGCCAACTCTGTGAGGAGTAGCCACTCTGTCGGAGCGCGTTTATCACAGGCTCCCCTTTCGCCAGCCGTGACCTCAGGTCGTTGAGCCTGCACTCCGCGAGATACTCTCTGGGGGACATCCCCATTACGTCCCTGAATATCCGCTGTAGGTGGAAGGGGCTCACGCCAAACTTCTGGCCCAGGCTTGCCAGCGTGATCTTGGATGTGGAGTCTGCCCTGAGGTAGTCACAGACTCTCTTCACGAGCTCCGCGTTCCTTGTCACTCTTGTCTCAGAGACGGCCCTTTGCAACTTCCTGGCCGGGGATGGGTTTTGGTAATAAGACATTTGTCGGAATCTTGCGAAATGGGCTCCGAAGCCGGGCTCTAGCCGGCGAGCCCCTTGATGCCGGGGACTTCGGCGCCGACGAACGCCCCAAGGAGGAAGACCACTATCGTCGCCCCGAACAGTATCACGAGGATCTCGGCGAAGTCCCGCAGGAAGGGCTTCTGCTGGATCACTACGCTGTACCAGGTGGTCACTGCCAGGATTGCGACTGCCAGGGTCAGCGAAGAGAAGAGGGCCGTCAGCATGTCGGTCGTCAGGAAGTATGGCGTAGCAAGCATCACCGCGGTCACGAAATAGAAGACCCCCGTGTAGACCGCGCTGAGGCTGGCTGACCCATGGAATCCCTGTTTCGCCTGGGCGAAGGCGGCCGAAGCCATCGCCATCGAAGCGGCGCCGCCCGCGACCACCCCTGCGAGACCGGCCAACTCCGTCTTGTCGAAGAGACCTAGCCACCCCGCGTGGATCCCGGAAATCTCGACGAGGGCGTCCGCCAGGCCGAGGACGATGAAGGAGATGTAGCGGATCGCAGAGCTCTCGACCTTCAAGGCGAACGCCCTCTCGTGCTCTTTCTCGTCAGCGACCATGGCGTCGAAGGCCGCCCTGTCGGACTCTGGGATCAGCTGGGCGAGACCCTCGTACTCCACAACCACGTTGGCTTCGTGCCTGTCGAGATACCTGGTCGCGAAGGTCAGGCCGAAGAACCGTCTGAGGAACAATATCCAATAGAGCTTCCATCGCGCGAGCTTCGGCTTTTCGCCCGGGACATACTTCCTCCAGAATTCGTAATGGCCGCGCTCCGTCGTCGAGAGGGTCTTCAGGACGTCGGCGAAGGGGCTCCCCGAGTCGACCGTCTTGGCCAGTCTGTCGTAAAGGGTGAAGTCGGACCATTCGTCCGACATCCTGATCCTGGCGACCTTCTGGAGAGGAGTGTCCACCGACGACATCTGACGATTTCGCGCGGCCCACCGGGCGTATTTGAACCCTGAGGGCACCTGCCTGCGGCGTTCGAAAGTGGTGTTTTAAAACGGGATGCGAGACACTGGGTGGTGAAATAGCATGGTACAAGGATACTGCGTGAAATGCAAGGCAAGTAGAGAAATCAAGAACCCTCAGAGCATCACCATGAAGAATGGGCGCCATGCCACGAAGGGAGTCTGCCCTGCCTGCGGGACAGGGATGTACAAAATAGGTGGCTAGGGCGTCGAGCCCGGCCGCCGAACTTTTTACTCCAGGTAGAACCCTGGTTTGGTCGGGAGCGCGTCCTTCGCCTTGTTGGCAGGGTCGCGGATGTCTTTTGCGCCTGCCTTCTGCACCACGACCTTGATCCCGAGCTCGTTCGACATGAATTCGGACGCGTCTGTCAGAGTCGTGTATTCGTCGGCCTCCTTGTGCGACAGGAGCTTCGCCATCATTTCGTCCCCGATTTCGAACGCCAGCTTGAAGACCCGGTCGGGTCCTATCTTTAGCGAGGCGTACTTCTTCACTACCTTGCCGACGTTCTCGTTCCTCTTCTTGGCGGTCGCCAGCTCGAAGAAGTAGCTCTTGGCCGCGTCCGAGCAGACGTAGACGTTCAGCTTCGACCTCGGGCCCTTGACCACTTTGAGGACGTTCCGGGCGTCGTCGATCACCCTGTTCATCACCGCCTCCGCCAGCTCGGCCTTCTCGTCCAGCGGGAAGTCCCGTGCCGAGGGCCAGTCGGCCTGGCAGACGAGCCCCTTTCCCCCGAGCTCGTGGTTGAGGTCTTCTGCCATGAACGGGGTGAAGGGTGACATCATCCGGACCCAGGCGTTGAACGCTTCCACCAGGGTCTGCTTCCTGGGGTCGTCGGTCCTGTGGAGGTAGTACCTGACGTCGTTCCAGAAGTCCAGGAAGATGGTGGAAGAAGCCCGCCTGATCTTCATCTGCTCCATGGCCTCGGTGGCTGTGACTATCTTCCTGTGGATGGAGGAGATAAGCCAGGCGTCGATGACGTTCGGCGCACGGTTTGATGCTCCCTTCAGCGTCTTCTTGACGAATGGGATCGCTGATTCGACCTTTCCCTTCGCGTCCTCTGCGCCTTGGCCCCGCCAGTCGGCGTCATCCATGCCGTCGGCTGTCAGAGCAAGCCCCAGCCGGAACCCGTCGGCTCCATACTCGTCCAGGGCTCTCCTCCAGGTCACGAAGTTCCCCTTGGTCTTGCTCATCTTCTTCCCCTCAATCTGTATCATCCCGTTGACGCCGAACCCCTTCGGCCACTGCTTCTCCGGGAAGAGAGCGGCGTGGTGGAAGGCGAAGAAGGTCAGGTGGTTGGGGATGAGCTCCTTCGCTGAGTTGCGCAGGTCCACCGGGTACCAGTAGGCGAACTCCTCCCGGATCTCTTTCAGGCGCTTCTCGGTCGTCCTGACCGCCTTCGCGATGTTCGCCGGGTTCCCTTTCCCGTAGAAGATGTAGTCGAAGGCCTCTGGGGTCAGGCTCTCTGGGCCGATCTTCTCCAGGTTCACGAATTTACTTATGTTGTAGTAAGCCATGTAGATGGTCGAGTCGCTGAGCGTCTCCACGATCCAGTCCTTGTCCCAGGGGAGCTTGGTCCCCATCCCCGAGTGCCTGGCGCAGGGCCAGTCGTTCAGCCACTCGATGGTCGAATAGAACCACTGCCTGGCGTCCTCAGGATAGACGGCCGCCCGCTCCAGGACGAGCCTGGCCTTCGCCTTCCAGGCCGGGTCCGAGTAGTTCAGGAACCACTGGTTCTCAAGTATCTTGACGTAGCACCGCGTCCCGCAGCGGCAGACGACCTTCCCGGGGAGCTCGAACATCTTGTTCAGCCGCTCGGTCTTCGCGAGCAGCTCCACGGACTTCGTCTTGGCTTCCCCAACTGTCAGCCCTGCGAGCGGACCCGACGCCTGGGTCAGGACGCCGTGGTGGAACTCGGCGCTGTACACTTCACCGGTGGCCGCCTCGAGCCTCTGGTCCAGAGAGTCCCTGATCCCCAGCCTGTCCACAGCGTCCTTCGCCGGAATCTGGGAGTACCCTTTGAGCGAGAGTATCGGGATGGGGACAATTTTGTCGGCGATCTCCTTGACCTGCCGCTGCACCTGTACCCTCCCTTCCTGTATGTCCCTGAGGGCCATAAGGTCGTACGGAGCGTGCGCGGGGACGCTGTACACCACTCCGGTCGCGAGCGAGTCGTCCACGAACTTCCCGGGGAGAATCGGGAGGGACTTCCCCGTCAGCGGCGCCATGGCGTAGCGCCCAACCAGTTCGGAGCCCTTGAACGACCTCACCGGGACGACGTTATGCTTCTGTTCAGCCAGCCTCGTCAGCGAAGCGGAGCTCACCACCCACAGTTCGCCGTCTACCCTGGCCTCGCTGTATTCGGCGTCGGGGTTGACCCAGACGTTGGTCGCGCCGTAGATCGTCTCCGGCCTCAGCGTGGCTGCGACCAGGGCCCATTCGCCCAGGTGGAACTTAATCAGGTTGAACTCTTCGGGGGAGACCCCTTCCCCTTCCATCCTGTCGTGGTCCCCGGTGGGGCTCTTGTCGAAGGGGCACCAGACCACCGGGTGCGTCCCCTGGACCACGTACCCAAGCTCCCTGAGGCGGAGGTACTGCCACTCGACGAACCTCCTGAACGCCGGGTCGACGGTCCTGAACTCCCTCCTCCAGTCGATCGAGAACCCTGTGTCTTTCATCACCTGGCGGCTGACCTTCGTGTAGTACGACGCCAGATACTCAGGGTCCACGAACTTCTCGACCTCCTTCTCGGGGACCCCGTCGACCTCGACGAACGCCCGCCTGACCGACTTGTCCCCCTGCTTGAGCCTCTGGCTCATCCCTACGATGGTCTTGCCGGTCCAGTGCCAGGCCCAGGGGAACAGGACGTTGTACCCCTGGAGGCGCCTGAACCTGGCGTAGAACTCGACCCTCGCGGCAGTGAACGCGGTCCCGACGTGGACCGGGGCGTTCATGTAGGGGAAGGGGACAGTGACGAAGATCTTCTTCTTCGCCGCTACCGGGTCTGGCTCGAAGACGTGCTTGTCGTTCCAGACTTTCAGCCAGTACTTCTCTCTGGCGGACATTTTGCTCAACTCAGCGCCAGCGGCTCGAGCTTCTCGGCCAGAGACTTTGCCTCGTCGATCCTGTCCAGCCGCGGTCCTCCTCCCTGGGCGAAGGCGGGGGAACCCCCTCCGGAGCCTCCCAGGGTGGGGGCCAGCTTCTTCACAATCTCAGAGGCGGAGTACCCTGCCTTGACGGCTTCGGTTCCGACGAAGCAGATGATCCGCGCAGACTTGCCTGTGGAGAAGAGGGCGACGTAGATCAGCAGGGGTTCGGCGGCGACGCTCTTCTGCCCTTGAGCAATAATCTGTTCCTCGCCCATGGGTGGGTTCTTCGAAACGTAAAGCTTTGCCCTGCCGAGGGTCTTCGCCTGGCTGGCTATCCCGGTCGAGGACAGGTCGACTATGGCCTGCCCGAGGCTCTTCTCACGGGCCCGGGCCGCCTCCAGTTCGTCCAGGACCCCCTGTGCCACCTTGGTGAGGTTCTCCCTCTGTGTCCCCAGGACCTCGGTGAGCTCTCTCAGCTCCAAGTCCATCCTGTGCATGTACTCGATGGCAGCCTCTCCCGCCACGAACTCCAGCCTCTCGACCCCGTCCTGGACCCGCTCGACCTTGACTATCTTGATCAGCCCCACCTCCCCCGTCGTACTGCTGTGGGTCCCGCCGCACGCCTCGATGTCCCAGCCGCCGATGTTGACGACCCTCACCAGCCTCCCGGGGACCACGCCCCCCTGATAGAGCCGGAAGCCGTACTTCTCCTCCGCCTCCTGCCGCGGCATGAACGTGTTGGCGACCTTCAGGTTCTTCCTGACGACCTCGTTGGCGACGTCCTCGATCTTCTGCACTTCCCCTTCGGTCAGGTGGGCGAAGTGGGTGATGTCTATCCTCCCGTAGTCTTCCTCCTTGAAGGCCGAGTGCTGCCAGACCCAGGGCCCCAGGACCTGGCGGGACGACCCGTTGATGATGTGGGTGGCCGTGTGGATCTGGGTAATCCTCCGCCGCCTCCGGGTGTCGACCTGGCAGCGGACCGTAGTCCCGGCCCTCGGGGCCTTCCCTTCGACCCTGTGGATGACGACGTCCCCGTACTTCTCCACGTCGACGACCTGCGCCTCTCCGATGGTCCCCCTGTCCGGCTCCTGGCCCCCTCCCCGCGGGTAGAAGACGGTCTGGTTGAGGACAACGTACCCCCCCTGGAACACTTTCAGGACCCGCGCCCTGAAGTCGAACACGGCGCTGTCGTCGTAGTACAGGAGCTTGGTGGGGGGGACCCTGTCGGTGTCGAACTTCGGCCTCGGCTCTTCGACCCTCCGGGTGATGTGCCTCGCCTGGACCTGCTCGTAGAAGTCTTCAGGCTTGTCGACAACGGCGCCGGCGTCGGCCAGCTGCTCCGGGGTCACGCCGTCGGAGTCGTACAGGCGGATGAGCTGCTCCGTGGAGACCTGCCTCCCGCCCAGTGAAAGCGATGAGACGAGCTTGGACACCCTGTCGGATGAAGCGGCATAGCGGGAGGCTTCGACCTCCAGGACCTTGGCCACGTCCTCCCTGTGCTGCTCCAGCTCCGGGTACATCCCGGAAAGGTGGTCGACGTGCCAGTTGACCACGTCGGCGATTGACAGGGGGAACCTGTAGCGCTTGATGAAGTTCATCGCCCTCCTGAAGACTATCCTGAGGTTGTACCCTCCGCCGGAGTTGCTCGGGAGCATCCCGTCGGCGATGGCGAAGAGGAGGGTCCTGGAGTGGTCTGCGATGGAGTACATGGCTTCCCTTGGACCAAGCTGGGTCTCGAGCGCCTTCCCGTCCACCCCCAGCCGCTTAGCGATGATCTCGCGCTGCTGCGCCAGGGACCCGAACTCGTCCACGTTCATGGTCCCGGCCAGCTTCGAGTATTCGAGGAAGAGCTTCCTGTCGGTGTCGACCTTGCAGAGCTCGTCCATCCTCCTGAGGACCGAGGAGAAGTTGGCGTCGTAGTTGGTCGGGGTCCCCTGGCTGAGCCAGGCCCAGCGCTGGAGGCCCGTCCCCATGTCCACCACCTTCTCCTTCATCTCGCGGTAGTCGGAGACGTCTCCCTCGAAGGCCGTGAAGACTGCGTTCCCCAGCTCGAGCCCCCGGACGAAGAACTCTAGCGAGTAGCCGAAGGCGCCGTACCCCACCCAGACGTCCTCGTTGAAGGTGATCTCCTTCTTCGGGATCCCGAACTCCCTCGTCATTAGCCTGAAGTCTAGGTCGACGCACCTGTCCTTCCAGTACCCCTCCTTGTCGGCTATGCTGTGCTGGCCGACCATGACGAACGACGTGTAATGCTTGCCGCTGACCCCGACGTTCGGGATGTCATTGAACCTCATGCACATCTGCGGGACGACCAGGGGGTTGGCGGGGAGCTGGAAGACCACCTTCCCAGCTTCGACCCTCTGGAAGTCGACGATCGACGCCACCGTGAAGTAGAGGTCGGGCCTCCAGCGACTGACCACCGGGTAGCGCTTGACGCTGGCGTGGCGGTGATTCACGAAGAAGCGCTCTATCGCCTTCCAGGAGCTGACCTCGTCGAACTTCTTGGTGGCGGGCGGGTCGCCGATGAAGGTGTAGGTCGAGCAGGGCTGGTCGTCGCACCTCCTCCTTTCTGGGTCGAGGGTCCAGAAGAAGCGGCCGCAGTTCTCGCACTTCCTGCGGACGAACCCCTCCTCCCTGAACAGGTCGATGAGATAGTAACGCTTGTAGTCTGCGGAGAACTTCCTCTTCAGAGCCTCCTTCTTCTCATTCAAACTATGCTTGGGGAGTCCCGATTCCTGCAATAGATAAACGTGGGACGACGCTCCGCGCCCCACTGTTTAAATACGGAACGAAGGCCGCCTGCCTGCGAATTAACATGGAGTACGTTTACGCAGCCCTCCTGCTTCACAAGCTGGGAAAGCCGGTCAGCGAGGAGAACCTGACGAACGTCGTCAAGGCTACAGGCGCGGCTCCCGACGCTGTGAAGGTCAAGGCGCTCGCCTCCGCTCTCAGCGAGGTCAACATCGACGAGGCCCTGAAGAACGCGGCCACCATGGCTGCTGCCCCTGTGGCGGCTGCAGCCGCTGCTCCGGGCGCGCCCGCTGCGAAGGCGGAAGAGAAGCCGAAGGAAGAGGAGAAGAAGGAAGAAGAGGCTCTACAGGGTCTCGCTTCGCTCTTCGGTTGAGAGAGGAAACCTCTCTTATTCGGTAAGGCCCTTCTTCTTAGCCTCGGCTGTGAGCGCCGCTGCTTCAGCTTCTGCCCTGCCGAGCACCCTAGGGGCGGTCTCCTTCGTCACGAACCCTGCTTCCACTGCTACGCTCATCGCCTCCCTGTACGCCCTGGCCAGGATGTCCGGTGCCGTCTCCTTGGTGACGTACCCTATCAGTATCGCCAGACCCCTGGACGACGAGTACGCTTCGAGCAGGCTCTGCCTGTACTTCACGAGGTCGATGGCCACAAGGTCTCCGGAGTAGATGAGGCCGTCCTCGTAGGCGAGGGCGATCGAGAGCCCTGCCCGGATGGGCTTGATGTTGAGCTTCGACAGGAGGCTTGCGAGCTTGGGGGTGACCTCGGCCCCTTTCTTCAGGGCAACGGAGTCCTTGTTCACCCAGATGCTCCCTCCTTCGATCTTGGTTTGGATCCCGGCTTCCCTGAACTCGCTGAGGACGGGGCCCGCCGGGAGGTTCGTGTTCCCTGCGGGGACGATTATGTCGTTGGGCGCCTTGTCTCCGGCCCTGGCGTGGAGGTAGACGTGGCTCTTGTCGAGGGTGAGGAAGAGCTTGAACGGATCGTAGGTCGAGAAGATCAGCGCGTTCTGACCGGTGAGATGAGACAGGAGGTCGTCGGCGTTCTTGATCCCCGCCTTCTTCAGGCCCAATGTCGCCAGCTTGTTCTTCACGACGAAGACCTCGGCGTGCCCCCTGAGGGCCTTCCGTACGGCCATCAGCTGGCTGGCCCGAACCTTGGAGAGGCTGGTGACCGCGAGCACCGGGTACTTGTGAGCGAGCTCTGTCACCCTCTCGACCGTCTCGGCCTTCTTCGGGTTGTGCTTCCGCTGGACCTGGACCGTCTCGCTCAACCTACTTCTCCACCACCTGCTTGGCAGGCTTCCCCATCGTCGTCTTGACCATTATCGTCCTGATGTTCCTGTCGCCGTTCGGGAGCTTCTTCGCCACCGCGTTCACGACGGCAACGATGTTCTCGGCGAGCTCGGCGTCGCTCAGCTTGGCGTCCCCGACCTTCGCCATCACCCCCAGCGACCCCCTGCTCCTGACTCTCACCGCGGTCCTCATCCTGTTGATCATGGCCTCTATGGGGGAGTTCGGAGGCACCGGCGAAGGGATCTTCCCCTTGGGGCCGAGCGCCTGGCCGAGGATCTTGCCTATCCTGGGCATCAGAGCGGTGTCTGCCAGGAAGAAGTCGTAGGAGCGGGCTAGCTTCTTGGCGTCCCTCTTGCTCCCCCCGTAGTTCTCGAGCTGGGACGGGTCCATCACCAGGTTGGCATTGGCGTTCTTCGCCCTGACGGCCAGGTCCCCCGACCCGATGTAGGCCACCCTGGCCTGCTTCGACATGGGGTGGGGCAGGTAGACTATCTCGTTGATGTTGAGGTCAGTCTTCTTCGGATCGACTTCCTTCAGAGTAACCAGTACTTCGACAGATTGGGTGAACTTACGCTCGGCCGACTGCTCCTTCCCCTTCTTGACAAGCTCGGCAAGCTGCTGGTTTGAGAGCATTCACTCTTCACGAATTCCTTGGCGAGCCTTGAAACATCGGATAAAAGCGTTGTGTCCTTTCGTCTCATCCTCTGTCAGAAAACTTAGCTAGAGTCCCCCGGCTTGGCCCGCCGTGAAGCAGCCGGTCCACCCCTGGGAGTCGGCCAGGCGGAGCGGAAGGTGGAAGGATGAATCCCCTCCTCTCCCGGCGGTGGTGGAGTTCTGCAGCTACCTCAAGGACAATGGGCTGAGGAGGATACTGGACCTGGGGGCCGGGGGAGGGAGGCACGCGCTCCTGATGGCCGAGAAGGGGTTCCAGGTGGTCGCCCTCGACGTCTCCGACACCGCCCAGGGCGCCCTCGACCGGAAGGTGAGGAGGAGCGGGCTCGGTGTGACCCTGGTCAGGCACGAGATGGGCTCCCTCCCCTTCATCGACGGATACTTCGACGGAATCGTCTGCACCAACGTCTTGCACCACGGACGGAGGGTGGAGGTGAAGGTTGCCTTCGCCGAGGCGATGAGGGTGCTTCGGAAGGGAGGAGCCGCCCTGTTCGTCGTGGTCTCCGACAAGGACTTCCGGTTCGGGACAGGGAGGAGACTCGAGCGGGGGACCTACGTGTTCACTTCGGGGGAAGAGAAGGGGATAGTACACCACTTCTTCGCGGTTGGAGAGTTCAGGGCCCTGCTGAAGGACCTCGAGTTGGTGAAACTCTGGGAGGAGTTCCTCCCCGGAGTAGGGGGAAACTGGGCCCACATCTATGCGGTGGTACGGAAGCCCTAGACTCTAGGCGAACTTCGAGTCCCACTTTCCGGCGTCTATCTCTTTCATGAACTCCCTGGCATCCTTCCCTTCGATCTTTACCCCCATGCTGACGCAGCTCCCGACGACCTCCTTCACCGCCGATCGGGTGTTCGCGGCGTAGGACCCTGCCATCTTGCTCTTGGCGATGCCGATCACCTTGTCCACGGTGAGCTCCCCCATGAAGTCGAGGTTGGGCTTGGCCGACCCCTTCGGGATGCCTGACTCCTTGGCTATGAGAGCGGAGGTGGTCGGGGTCCCGACCGAGATGACGAACTGCTTGGTCTCCTTGTCGACCTCGACCTTGACGGGGACCCGCATCCCCTTGAAGTCTGCGGTCTGCCTGTTGATCTCGTTGACTATCCCCAGGACGTTCACGCCGAGGGGGCCCAGCGCCGGACCGAGAGGCGGACCCGCGCTCGCTTCGCCGCCGGTCACCAGTACGTTGATGGCTGTCTTTTCACCCATCTGTGATCACTTCGGCTGCTCGGGCTTGGCGCGCTCGACTATCTTGACATACGTCGCGTCAATCGTTATGGGCAAAGCGAAAGCCGTGTCCAGGAGAGACACTGTAATCTCCTGCTTCTCCTTCTCCACTCTCGAGATCTTCGCCCTCATGGTCTTGAACGGGCCCGCGACAATCTCGACTGTGTCGCCTTCGTTGAGCTCGGCGACCATGGACTTCGTGACGAGGAACTTCTCTATGTCTGAATACTGCATCATCCCGGGGATCTTGCTCCTCACGTGCTTGAACCCCTGGATGCTCTCGTCGACGACCTGGCTGTTCGGGGCCTCGAAGAGGACGTACCCCTTCCAGGTGTCGAGGGCCAGTACGGAGTAGATCGGCTTGGTCTTCTGGATGGCCCTGTTGGCCACGAAGGTGGCCACGGTCTTCTCCTGACCTCCGGTGGTCTTGACCGGGAATATCGAACTGTTTCTTTCCTGATCGCTCATGACGGCCACGGCGGAAACTGCCCGAATTCCGTTGGCCTAATAACCTTTCAGCCGAAGAAGATGCTTCCGACGAGCTTGATGAGGAACCCGATGGCTCCGACCACGGCTATCCCCAGGGTGACCAGCTTGAGGTAAAGGGTGAACTCGTCCCTGTCGCTCTTGTGGGAGAGCCTGAATATGGCAGCCGACGACCTCAGGAAGTCCCGGAAACCCATGGTCTGGCCTGCGTCGCCCCTGCACAGCTTATATGTGTTGAGCGGGGAATCGACGGGTCCTCCGCCTCCGTTTCATCGTTAATACCCGCGGCTTTGGGGTCCATCGGATGATGCCTCAAGGCGAGCCTGCGACCGTCCTCCTGGCGTCCACGTCCAACCTGGCTTCGATGACGATGGCGAAGGCGCTGATCGAGGACTCTGGATTCGCCTCGACCGGGGTGAGCCTCCTGGGGAAGCCGGTCTACCAGAGGGGCTCCCTGCTCCTTGCCTTCTTCGACGGGTCGATCGTCTCCCCGCCGAACCTGGACGAGTTCTTCAACCCCCAGGCGTACATCTTCCTCTCGACCCACAGGGCCGAGTCGGGGATCCCTGCGCTGACCGCGCACACCACAGGGAACTTTTCCAGGGAGGCGGAGGTCGGGGGGAACGGGAGGGAGCTCGGGCGGGCAGACCCGGCGCTCGTGAAGAACTACCTCAGGGCGCTGGGAGCAAGGAAGGAGGAGGTCAAGGGATATGACATCACCATGGAGGCGACGCATCACGGGCCCACATCGCTCCAGAAGCCCGTCATGTTCGTCGAGTTGGGGGCGACGGAGAAGGAGTGGAGGGACAGGCACGCGGCCGCCGTCATCGGGGAGGCTCTGCTCAAGAGCCTGACGGAGAAGGAGATTTGGAGCAAGGTCGCTCTCGGGTTCGGAGGGACCCACTACCCCCGGAAGTTCACTGAGATGAGCATCGAGTCCGACTTCGCGTTCTCCTTCGTCGCACCGAAACACGCGCTGGAGCATGTGGACGAGGCGATGTTCGGGCAGATGCTGCAGAGGACCACGGCACCGGTAAGGTACGCTGTGGTTGACTGGAAGGGGCTCGGGCTGCACAAGCAGAAGATCCTGGAGCTGGCCGGCCGGTTCGGTCTGGAAGTCGTCAGGGCATAAGCGAAGAGAACTCGCGCTTTCCGAGCATCAGGAAGCAGAGGAGCGCCTTCTCCGTATGGAGCCTGTTTTCCGCCTCGTCGAAGACGACCGATTGCGGGCCGTCGATCACATCGGCGTCCATCTCCTCGCCCCTGTGGGCGGGGAGGCAGTGCTCGAAGACCGCGTCCTTCTTGGCCCTCGCCATGAGCGCCTTCGTCACCCGGTACTTCGGCATGAACGCCTTCAGGCGCTGCTGCTGCTCCTTCTCGAACCCCATGGACACGAAGGTGTCCGTGATGACGCAGTCGGCGTCAGAGACAGCCTCGAAGGGATCGGCCGTGACGGTGACGCTCCCTCCGGTCTCCCTTGCCATCTTCGACGCCATGGCGGCCACGTCCTCCGCCGGTTCGTACCCCTTGGGGGTGGCGGCTGTGAAGTGGATGCCGGTCAGGGCAGCGCCGACTGACCACGAGTTGCAGACGTTGTCCCCGTCTCCCACCCAGCCGACCTTCAGTCCTCTCAGCCTCCCCTTGCGCTCCCTGAGGGTGAGGAGGTCTGCCAAGATCTGGACCGGGTGGTGAAGATCGCTCAGACCGTTGATGACAGGGACCCTGGCGGCCTTTGCAAGGCGTTCCAGGTCGCCGTGCCTGTTGACCCGGGCCATGATGCAGTGCACGTACCTCGACAGTACGCGGGCCGTATCCTCCACCGTCTCCCCCCGCCCCAGCTGAAGCTCGTTGGCGCTGAGGTTCATGGAGAACCCGCCCAGTTCGCTGACCGCCACCTGGAAGCTGGTCCGGGTCCTCAGGCTGGGCTTCTCGAAGACCAGGGCCACGCTCTTGCCTCTCAGAGCGCTGGAGCCCAGCCCGGCGTCCCTCCTGGCCTTCAGGCGTGTCGCCACGTCGAGGACCGACTCGAGGTCCTGCGGAGTGAACTCGGCGAGAGTCAGGAAGTCCTTGCCTTTCAAATCGCTTTGCTCCCGCTCAGGGCCACCAGCTGGCTTATCGCCTCTTTCAACACTTCTATGCTGTTCAGGTAATCGGCCACTTCGACCACCTCGCCGTCCGTGTGGCTCGTGCTCGACGACCCTGGGCCGTAGGTGACGCACTCAGCAGCCTTCTTCTTGTGCGCGAAGGTGTTCATGTCTCCAGTCCCAGTCTTGCGGACAAGGCTGGGCCTGGTCTTAAGCCGGAGGAGGATAGCCCTCTGGAACGCCCTCACCAGCCTCGACCCCGTGTCGGCCTGGTAGGCTTCGGTCGGCTCTCCCGGCCTGATGTCGATCTCGACCCCCTCGTCGGTCTGCCTGGCTACGTGCCTGATTTCGCCGACCGCCTTCGACGACGGCATCCCCGGCGGGAGGCGGAGGTCGAGGGTGGCTTCGCACAGGTTCGGAATCACGTTGTGATGGATGCCTGCCTTCACGAGGGTGGGAGAGATGGAGAGGGACCTGAAGTGGTCCCCGGCAACCTCCTTGGATTTCTCGTAGGCCTTGACCCTGGAGAGGAGGTGCGCGAACTCGTCGAAGGCGCTCCGCTGCGCCCAGGGGGACCCTGCGTGCCCTCCCGGGGTCTTCACGGTCACGTACAGGCTCACCCTCCCCCTGTAGCCTACCGTTATCCTGTTGGCCCCGCTCGGCTCCCCGAAGATCGCGTAGTCGTAGTTAGCCCCGTCCCTGATCAGCTGCTCGATCCCTGCTCCTTCCCCTTCTTCCTGGGTCACCCCTGCGAAGGTCGCCCTGACCCCCGAGTCGGCCAGGGCGGCTCCCGCGAGGAGCAGCGCGCAGAGTGGGGACTTCGCGTCCGCCGCCCCTCTGCCGTAGATCCTCCCCTCCTTCCTGACGACCGGGAGCTTCCCCGGGACGGTGTCCATGTGACCGCAGAGAAGGAGCCTGGTCCTCCCCGTCCCGATCTCCCCCACGGCGTTGCCGGCCTCGTCGATGCGGACCTTGGAGTACCCGAGTCGGCCCATCTTCTCTGCGAGAAAGGTCGCCAGCTCCTCCTCCTGGGTCGTAGGAGAATAGATCCGCAGAGCGTCCAGGAGGACGTCCACGGCCTCCCCCGAGGCACCTGTCATCTTTTCTGGACCGAAATCAGATAATCAATAACCATTCCGGGGATGTCTACGCCGGTGGCCGGGACGGTGTTCTTGAACTCGGTTGTGTTGTTGACCTCGTGGACCATCAGCCCGTCCTCTCCCTCCATCAGGTCCACCCCCACGAACTCTCCCCCGACCGCCCCCGCGGCCTTCACCGAAAGCTCGTCGAGCTCGGGGGTGACCTTGCACATCTCGGCCCTTCCGCCGCGGGCCGTGTTGGTCCTCCAGTCGGTGCCGGAGTACCTGTAGATGGCGGCGACGGTCCTGTCTCCTATCACGAACGAGCGGATGTCTCTCGGGGGCCTCTTCACAAACTCCTGCAGATAGTAAATCTGGTAGAGGGGGAACATGTGCTCCCTGTCCTCGATTATCGCCCTGGCTGCGTCCCCGTCCTTCATCAGGGCGGAGAGTCTCCCCCAGCTCCCCACCACCGGCTTGACCACGGCGGGGTACCCCAGCTCCTCGATGGACCGCAGCGCCGAGTCTTCGGCCATGGCGAGGACGGTCTTCGGGGTCGGAATCCTGTTCCTGACCAGGGCAAGGCTGCCGAAGAGTTTGTTCCCGCAGACCCAGGCGCAGGCGAACGGGTTCACCACCCGGTGCCCCGCTGACTCCAGGGCCGCGGTCGAGTGGACGTTGCGGAAGTAGCTGACGCACCTCTGGAGGACCACCCAGTCGGCAAGAGGTAACTCGCCGTGGTTCAGGGTGATCGAGAGGTCCTTGCAGTCTACGAGGTTGACCTTGACCCCCTTCTTTTCGGCTGCGGCCGCTATCGCCTTCTCCTCCCAGCGGACCGTGTCGTAGAGGAGAGAGAAGGGCGCGGTCAGCCTACTCGCCCCAGTCCTCTTCCTCCAGCTCGGCCTGCCGGAGAGTGAAGAGGCCTCCCGACTGCTCCCTCACCAGTTCGAAGGACGTCCCACATTCCCTGCAGGAGACTATCTCTCCCTGAATCGCGTCGGTTGGGACCGCCACCGGAGCGTCGCACTCTGTGCAGTTCGTCGTCGATTTCCTCCTACTTCAAAGTGCGCTCTTGTGCGGTTATAACGATATTCGGCCGAAATCAACGAATTGTGCGCAGCACCATGGTGGTGTTCGTCGAGATCACGCCTCCGGCTCTGCGTATCCCTTCGATGGTCGCGTTGACCTCGCCGATATTCGCACCGTTTATGACGACCGCTATGTCGAACTGACCAGCGGTCTCGTAGACCGACTCGACCCCCTTCACCCCCCGTATCTTCTCGCTCACCTGGCGCGTGGGGACCGCCGGGTCGACCGAGACCCAGGTGATGGCGCTGCTCAGGTTCCTGTCGTCGACGTCCACAGTGAACCTCCGTATCCTGCCGCTGGACTTCAGGTTGGCGATCCTGCGCCTTACGGCGGATTCCGAGAGTCCGAGCCTGGTCGCGATCCTGGTGTTGGATGCCCGGGCGTCCTCCCTCAGGAGCCCCAGGAGGAGCTCGTCAACCCTGTCCGAGTCTGTTTGCTTCCTCTTCGCCAATTACCCGCCCCAGAACCTCGAGCCCCTTCGATATTTGGCTCTCTTCTATGGTGAGCGCCGGCAGGAACCTGAAGGTGTCCCTCCCCGAGTAGCCGAATATGACCCCCTTCGATTCGGCCGACAGCAGTTGTGAATGTATGTCGACCCGGGTCTGGAGGGCGAGCATCAGCCCGAGCCCCCGGACCTCCCTGGCGAGCCTGTGCTCCGAAGCTATCTTCGTGAGGCCCGCCTTCATGGCCGCCCCCTTCTCCCTGGCCCTGGCCGGGAGGTCGTTCCTGGTGATGAAGTCCAGCGCAGCAGACCCGGCGGCGCACGACAGCGGGTTCCCTGCGAAGGTGCTCGTGTGTTCTCCCCCCTTGAGGCTTGCGGCCACGTCGTCTCTGGCTATGGCTGCGCCGATGGGGACGCCGCCGCCGAGCCCCTTGGACACGGTCATGATGTCGGGGACGATCCCCCAGTGCTCGGACGCCCACATCTTCCCAGTCCTCCCGAGCCCGCTCTGTATCTCGTCGAGGATCAGGAGCGCCCCCTTCTGGTCGCAGACCTCCCTCACCTGCCTGAAGTAGTCGGGAGGCGGGACGATGATGCCGCTCTCCCCCTGGACCGGCTCGGCCAGGACTGCGGCCGTGTCGCTGTCCACGAGCAGGGAGAGGGATGCCGGGTCCCCGTATTCGGCGAACTCGAACCCTTCGAGGAGCGGGCCGAACGGGTCCCTGTACTTCTTGCTCCAGGTGGCGGAAAGCGAGCCGTAGGTCTTCCCGTGGAAGGCGCCCTTCATCGAGACGATCTTCTTGCGCCCGGTGTGCCGTCTGGCGAGCTTGATCGCAGCCTCCACGGACTCGGTCCCGGTGTTGGCGAGGAGGGCCTTGCCGAGGCCCTTGGGGGCGACCTTGACCAGCCGCTCCATGAATCCAGCCCGGGCGTCGTTGTAGAAGGTCCCGTGGCAGGTGATCAGCTTCTCCGCCTGCTCCTTGATGGCTGCGACTACGTAGTCGTTGGAGTGCCCGACGATGGCGACCCCTATGCCGGTCATGAAGTCGATGTACTCCTTACCGTCGGAGTCCCAGACGACCGACCCCTTTCCGCGGATTATGGTGAGCGGGAGCTTCTTGAAGGCCTGGGCGCCGAACGTCTCTTCGATCTCGTCTATCCTGCTCATTGGTCGCTTATCACCGTGCAGCTGTCGTGGGCCAGCGCCTTCGTCAGCGGCCCGTCCCTTGTCCCTGAGCAGATGATCGCTTCGCCGACGCCTCCCTCGACTGCTTCGGCCGCGGCCATGACCTTCTTCTGCATTCCGAACCCTATCTTCGGGAGGCTGGAGGATGCCTCCGAAGGGGTGAGGTGGGTCACCAGTTTCTCGTCCAGCTTCAGCCCGTCGACGTTCGTCAGGAAGACCACAGCGTCGGCCCTGATGCCGATCGCTACCGATGCCGCGGCCCTGTCCCCGTCGACGTTCAGCGGCTCGGCCGACTCCCCGGCTGCGACAGGCGAGACGACGGGGACGTACCCCTGGGAGAGGAGGGTGTCCACCAGTTGCGCATTGACCCCCACCACCCTCCCGGTGTACCCCCCCTCGATGGCGACCTTCCTCCCCCTGTCGTCCATGATCACGAGCTTCGTCTTCCTCTTCCCCTGCAGGAGCTGGCCGTCCGACCCCGAAAGCGAGACGCTCTTCACCCCAGCACCCCCCAGGGCTGAGACCAGCCGCTTGGCCAGCAGGCCGGTCATGACCATCTGGTAGATCTCGGCCGTCTCCCTGTCGGTGTAGCGGCTCCGGATCCCGTCCGGGGAGACGACGAAGCGCTGCTCCTTGCCGAGCCTCGTCGCGTACTGGGTCACGACGTCCCCTCCGCCGTGGACGACGACCACCTGGTGGGAGGGCGCCAGCGCAGCCACGTCTTCGATCATCGGCATCGGGACCCCCTCTTTCATCAGGCTCCCTCCGACCTTGACCACGATCTTCATGCGACTACACCGGGTGGAGGGGGGCCATCCCCAGCCCTGTCTTCTCGTCTAGGCCGAGCATGAGGTTCATCGACTGGATGGCGTTCCCTGCGGCTCCCTTGATCAGGTTGTCAGTGGCGGAGAGGGCGACCAGCCGCCCTGTCCTCTCCTCTATCTCGAAGCCGACGTCGCAGAAGTTCGAGCCGACCACCAGCTTGGGGTCAGGGAGCCTGAAGGGCCCCTGCTTGTCCCTCACCAGCCGGACGAAGTAGCTCCCGGTGTACATCGAGCGGTAGGCCTTCCAGACGTCGATGGGCTTGACAGGGGCGGCAGTGAAAAGGTGGGAGGTGACGAGGATCCCCCTCACCATGTTGACAGCGTGGGCGGACATGGAGACCTTGACCTGCTCCTCGGCCATGGCGGCGAGCACCTGCTCGATCTCAGCGGAGTGCCTGTGCCCAGCCGGCTTGTAGGGCCTCACGACGCTGAACCTTTCAGAGAAGTGGGTGGAGAGCGAGGGCTTCCCTCCGGCGCCGGAGGAGCCGACCTTGGCGTCCACGACAAGGTGGTCCCTGTCGATGCCGAGGGCCTTGTCTTTCAGGAGGGGGGCGAGGGCGAGTATCGCGGTTATCGCGATGCACCCCGGCGAAGAGACCAGGCGGGCCCCCTTCACCTGGTCCCTGTTGATCTCGGGGACCGAGAAGACGAACTTCTCCAGGAGGTCCGGCCTCGGATGGTCGTAGCCGTACCAGTTCGGATATTGCGCCCTGTCGCTCAGCCGGAAGTCGGCGCTGAGGTCGACGACCTTCAGCCCTGCGTCTGCAATCTGGGGGACGATCTTCACAGACTCGCCGTGGGGGAGGGCGGCGAAGACGACGTCGGAATTCGCGATTACCTTTGATGCGTCGTTGGGAGAGAACTGGAGCTCCGTCACCCCGCGGAGGTTCGGGTGGACCCTGAAGACGTACTCCCCGGCGGACTTCCGGGAGGTCGCGACTGTGACCTCGACCTCAGGGTGCTGGAGGAGCAGGCGGAGGAGCTCCCCTCCTATGTACCCTGACGCGGCCAAGACTCCGACGCGGACCATGCTATCTCCTCGAAGCCTGTGCCGCGTACCTGACGAGCTGGGCCGGGATGTCCGTGTCCACTGCGGATTGGGCTCCCTTGAACTCCACGGTGTTGTTCACCTCGTGGACGATGTAGCCCGAGTCCGGCTCCATGGCGTCCACCCCGAGGATCCCCCCGCCGACGGCCTCGGCCGCCTTCAGGATGATCTCCTTCAGCTCGCTGTCCGGCTTGAAGGACTTCGACACCGCGCCCCGGGCCACGTTGGTCCTCCACTCCCCCCTGGGGGCGATCCTGTGGACGCAGGCGACGATGGTGTCGCCGGCGACGATGGCCCTGACGTCTCGCGGGGGCCTCCTGATGTACTCCTGCAGGTAGTACATGTGCTGCTCCTGGGGGTTCGCCAGCTCCTCCTTGAACTCTAACAGAGACTGGAAGGTCGCCCTGTCGCGCACGACTGTGACCATCCGCCCCCAGCTCCCGGTGAAGGGCTTCATGACGAACGGGTACCCCAGCTCCTCTGCGGCCTCTTCAGCCCCCTCGGACGTCAGGGCGAGGAGCGTGCGCGGGGTGGGGACCCCTGCGTTGGCCAGGGCGATGCTCGTGGCGAGCTTGTTGCTGCAGGTCTCGGCCACCGCCGAGCTGTTGATGACCTTCAGCCCCGACCCTTCGAGCATCTGGGTGAGGAGCGACGACCTGTAGTGGCTGATGCATCTCTGCAGGACCACGTCCCCGAACTCGGGGCGCTTCTTCGGGACCTCGAAGACCAGCCCCTTGACGTCGATCAGAGATGACTCTAACCCGGCCGACTCGGCGGCGTCGCTGAGCGCCTTTTCCTCCCACCTGAGCCGGTCGAAGGTAATGCTGAGCTTCACCCTATTCCCCCCAGTCCTCTCCGACTTGCTCGGCCGGCCTGAGAAGCACGTTCCCGCCTGATATCTCTGCGACCTCGTATTCGGTGGAGCAGTCCTTGCACGAGACCAGCTCCCCGACGATGGCGTCGTTGGGGACGCTCAGTGCAGCTCCGCACTCTTTGCAGCTGGTGTTCAACCCTTGGATTTCACCTCCCGGACGATGCCCGACGCGGTTGCGTTCAGCTTCCGCTCAGCCGCCTCCAGGGATGATTTCATCTCCGAAAGCGACGACGTGGTCAGCTCCAGTTCCTTCTCGCGGGCTTTCGTCCCCCCTGCGATGAAACGGGGGTTGCTCCCCCCTCCGGTGGCTATGGCCCCGAGGAAGCGCCCGGGGGCGAGGACTGCGTCCGCGGTGCTTTCGTCGATGGTCAGGCGCTTCCCGAACTTCACGGAGACGGCCCCCATGTTGGAGGCGGCGACCTGCGACAACCGGGCTCCGGACCCCACGGACACTCGGACCAGCTGGCCGACGATGGCGTGGGCCTGCCTGAACGAGATGCCGTGCTCCCTGACCAGGTAGTTCGCAAGGGCGACCGCCGTCGAGTTGTCGTTCTCGACCGAGCTCCGGAGGTTGGCGGCCCTTACCGTGGCGGTCGCGACCATCCCGGCGAGGACGGCGAGGGAGTCGGTGGTGTCGTCCAGGGCGCGCCAGAGGTGCGGGGTGACCTCCTGCAGGTCGAGGTTGTAGGAGTAGGGGAGCGCCTTCAGTATGGCGCATGCCGCCACCAAATCCCCGACGACGGAACCGGCCTTGGCCCTGACCATTTCGGCTGAGACCGCGTTCTTCTTCTGAGGCATTATGCTGCTGGAGGCAGCGTAGGCGTCGTCGAGCTCCAGGAACCCGAACTCCGACGAGCTCCAGAGAATCAGCTCTTCGGCCAGCCTGCTCGCGTCTAGCATAGTCATCGTCGCGCAGGAGAGCGCCTCCACGGCCACGTCCCTCGAAGAGACCGCGTCCATGGCGTTGCGGACGACCCCCGGGAACCCGAGGAGGCGGGCAATCAGCTCCCTGTCGACCTTCACTGAGGTCCCGGCCATGGCGGCGGCTCCCATTGGGGAGAGGTCGACCCTGGCGTAGAGCTGGAGGACCCTATCGGCGTCCCGCTGGAGGGCGTCGAAGTGGGCCGAAAAGTGATGGGCCAACGTGACCGGCTGGGCCCGCTGCAGGTGGGTGTAGCCCGGGATGAGCGTGGCCCCGTGCTTCCCGATGAAGCCGAGGATCGCCCGCTGAAGGCCCGCAATCCCGTCGAGGAGCCCCAGGAGCCCCTCCCTCAGCTCCATCCTGATGGCGGTGGCGACCTGGTCATTCCTGCTCTTGCCGTAGTTCATGTACCCAGCGGTCTCGAGACCGAGGGCGTCGACCGCCTCCTGCTCGAGCTGCTGATGGAAGTCCTCTGCCTTGGTGCCCGGGTCGACGTCCGGGGAGGTTGCGAGGAGGAACTTCACGATCTTCCCTCCGACGGCTCTGTTTACCTCCCCTGCCTCCACGAGGCCGGCCGTGTGGGCCACGTTCACCGCGATGACATGGCGGGCGATGCGCCCGTCGGCAGCCATCGAGGAGGTGAACGCGAGGGCCCTTTCACTCGGCTTCCTTAGCCTTGGTCCTCGGATGTCCATTCTCCTTTTTTTCCTCAATCTGAGAGCTCAGGCCCGCGGCGATTCTTGACTGTAACCCCCACAGCTCGATGAACCCCACGGCGTTCTTCTGGTCGAACTTCGAGCCGCGGCCGTAGGTCGCCAGCCCGAGGTCGTAGATCGAATAGGGGGACGACCTTCCGACGACCCGCATGGAGCCCTTGTAGAGCTTGAGCTTCACCGAGCCGGTGACCCTGTGCTGGGTCGCGGAGATGAACCGGTCCAGCGCCAGCCGGAGCGGCTCGAGCCAGAGCCCCGAGTAGACGAGCCAGGCCCACTCCCTTTCGACCTGTGCCTTGAAGTCGAGCTCGTGCCTGGTGAGGACCAGCTTCTCCAGGTCCCTGTGGGCTTCGATGATGACCGATGCCGCGGGGCACTCGTAGACCTCGCGCGACTTTATCCCGACCAGCCTGTCTTCGATGTGGTCGATTCTTCCGACGCCGTGCGACCCTGCGAACTGGTTGACGTAGCTCACCAGCTTGAGGAGCTCCATGGACCTGCCGTTGACCCGGGTGGGGACCCCCTCCTGAAAGTAGATCTCCAGATACCCGGGCTCGTCGGGCGCCTCCTCCGGGGAGACAGTCCATTCGAACGCCTCTTCGGGAGGCTCGTTGCTCGGGTTTTCCATCGGGCCGCTCTCGATTGAGCGCCCCCAGATGTTCTGGTCCACGCTGTAGATCGACTTCGACGGCTTGACCGGGAGGCCGCGCTTCTGGGCGTAGGCGATCTCTTCGTCCCTGCTCATGTTCCACTCGCGGACTGGTGCGATGACCTGCAGCGAGGGGTTCATGGCCCTGACTGAGACGTCTATCCTCACCTGGTCGTTCCCTTTGCCGGTGCACCCGTGGGCGACCGCGTCGGCGCCCTCCCTCTCGGCCACCTCGACCAGCTTCTTCCCGATGAGCGGCCTTCCGAGCGCCGTGCTGAGCGGGTACTTCCCTTCGTAGAGGGCGTTCGCCATTATGGCAGGGACGATGTAATCCTTCAGGAACTCGGCTTTGGCGTCGACGGTGTAGTGGTTCTTCGCCCCGATCTGCAGGGAGCGCTTCGCGATCTGCTCCATGTCGTCACGCTGTCCCAGGTCGAGGGTGACGGTCACGACGTCGGCCTCATACTTCTCCTGGAGCCACTTGACGCAGACTGATGTATCAAGGCCGCCCGAAAAGGCGAGAGCGACTGTCCTGCGCAATTCTCTGAAAGCCAGGCGCCTTCAAAATACTTTTATAGATTTTGGCCAGAAACTCACGAATTGGTCAAACGACGGCCAGAACTGGCCAAAGCGGTCTCGGTGAACAGGGCCGTCAGGGAGGAGGTCGACTCCGACTTCTCCATGCAGGACTCCGTCGCCAGGGACTACGCCAACCTGAGCTCACTGGCGCGTCTTCTGGTCCCCAAGGTCGCGCGCAGGATGAAGGTCAGGGCCAAGGAGGTTAGCGAGGTGGGGATCGCGAGCGCCCTGAAGAGGCTGAGAGGCGACTACTCCGCGAAGTCCCCTTCGGTCGCCAAGGTGATCGGGGGGAGCGTGGTGAACGTCAGAACCCACGTGTCCAGGCTTTCGGTCGAGAAGACGAAGAGGACCCTGCAGACGGTGGGGGCGCTTCTTGGGGAGCACCAGGAGGACTTCATCCAGGTCTCCGAGTCCCTGTCGTCGATCACCTTGATCTTCGACCAGAGGCTGTACAAGAAGGTCAAGAGGGCCCTCGCCGGCGGGGAGACCCTCCAGGAAGGGGAGGAGTGCGCGGCCATCACAGTCCACAGCCCGCACGCCATAATCCACACCCCAGGGTGCGTCAGCGCCTTCTTCGACCAGCTCTCGAGGAAGAACGTCAACGTGGAGGACACGGTCAGCTGTTACACCGACACCATAATGGTGGTCAGCATGAAGGACGCGAGCCGGGCGTTCGAGGCGCTGACTGAGCTGGTCAGCGAAGAACAGAGGAAGCTGGAAGAGGTCAGCTAGGGATAAGAGAGGGACCGGCTGGTCGGGGTCAGGTTGAAGGTCACAGTCTGCGAGATGCCCGACGAGCGCTCGGAGTTCGAGCGCGCCTGGGAGGGGCTGACGAAGCACGTCGAGAGGGAGTCGAGCGACCTGGTCCTCCTCCCGGAGATGACGTTCTACGGGTGGTTCTGCTCTGCGCCGAAGTTCGACCCGAAGGTGTGGAAGGAGGCGGTCGCGGACCACGGCCGATGGATCGAGAGGCTAGGAGAGCTCGGCGCCCCCGTCGTCCTTGGGTCGAGGCCGGTCGACAAGGGGAGGGAGAGGCTGAACGAGGGGTTCGTCTGGACCAGGAGGGGGACAAAGGCTGTGCATCACAAGAACTACCTGCCGAACGAAGGAGGGTTCTACGAGGCGTCGTGGTACCAGCGGGGGGACAGGACGTTCACCCCGTTCCAGGCTTCCGGGTGGAAGTCAGGGTTCATGATCTGCAGCGACCTCTGGTCGATGGCCAGCGCCAGGTCCTTCGGCAAGAAGGGGGTGGGGCTGATCGCCGTGCCGCGCTGCACCCCGGAGGCGAGCTTGGAGAAGTGGGTAGCCGGAGGGAAGGTGGCAGCGGTGCTCGCGGGGGCGTACTGCCTGTCGTCCAACAGGGCGGGTGTCAGAGGGGAGGTCAAGTTCGCAGGGCGCGGGTGGGTCATCGACCCCGACGGGAAGGTCCTCGGGCTGACCTCCGAGGGCAGCCCATACGTGACCGTGGAGGTAGATCAGGACACCGCCCGGATGGCCAAGCGGACGTATCCGAGGGACTCCCTCGAGCCAGACTAGGGCTTCAGAAGCGATTCGAGGAACTTGTCCGTGTCGAAGGGGGCGATGTCGTCGTACCCCTGGCCGACCCCGAGGAAGAGCACAGGCTTCCCGGTCGAGTAGACGATGGAGAGGGCGGCGCCCCCCCTCACGTCAGCGTCGGCCTTGGTCAGGATGGCGCCGTCGAAGCCGACGTGCTGGTTGAACAGCTCGGCCTGGGAGACCGCGTCGTTCCCTGTGAGGGCGTCGGCCACGAAGACCCGGAAGTCAGGCTTGACCACGCGCACTATCTTAGCCATCTCCTCCATCAGGTTCTGGTTGGTCTGCATCCTCCCGGCGGTGTCGATGAGGAGGCAGTCGACGTGGTGGGCCTTCGCGTAGAGCACGCCGTCTCTGCCAACTGCGGCTGGGTCTGACCCGTAGCGCTGGGTGATGACCTTCAGAGAGAGCCTCCCCGCGTGCTCGGTGAGCTGCTCGATTGCCCCGGGCCTGTGCGTGTCCCCTGCGGCGCAGACGACGGAGAGCCCGCTCTTCTTCAGGTAGTTCGCCACCTTGGCGACAGTGGTGGTCTTTCCGGTCCCGTTTATCCCAAGGAAGAGGACGACGTAGGGCTCGCCGGTCTTCTTGACCTTGTCCCTGATGTTGGCGACGAGGTCGACCGTCCCGGCCCTGCCGAAGGCGTCGCTAAGCGTCGTCGTCAGCCTCTCCCCCACTACCTCCGAGGGGTCGGCGGAGCGGTCCACCTTCGTCCCGGCGAGGCTCTTCTGGACCTCCCCGGTCAGGGCTTCGGCCACGCTCTGGGCCACGTCGCTTTCGATCAGGGCAATCTGAAAGTCGAAGGCGACCTTGTCCAAGTCCTCTTCGCTTAGTTGCTTTTCCTTTACGGCGCTGGTTACGGCAGAGAACGCCTGCTTGAGCCTCTCGAACATCGAGGCTACCCTGCCTGGTTTCTGGCCACCAGGTTGTTGAGTATCTCTCTGTCTGAGTTCAGCCGCTCGGCGATCTCGTTCCTCTGCTGCATCACAGAGACGATCGTCTTCTCGACATCCCTGCTCCTCTCCTCCAGCATCGCGACAGCCTCCTCCTTCGACTTCTCTATCACGATGTTGGCTCCGACGCTCACGAGGATCTTGTCGGTGGACGGAGGCTGGGACCGCAGCATCGCGCCGGCGCCGATCTGGGTGAGGACCTCTGGGGAATGGTCGGAGAGCCCCTTGATGGAGTCCAGAGCCGCCCGGCTCTCGAGCAGGGCCCGTTCGAGGAGGGTCTCTCGGGATGTGAGCTCGTTGTAGGTGCTCTCCAGGATGCGGACCTCCATCAGGAGGGCGTTGACGGACTCTTCAGGGGACGGCTGGTTGCTCATTTCAGGTTCTCCGTCAGACACCCAGTGCCCGCGTTATAAACACGAGTTCGGGGCCGGTGGTCTGGCTCCCTGCCACCGCGTTCCTGGAGTTGGCGACGAGGCCCGAAGCCACGTAGGGGACCCCGCTGTTCACCGAAGTCTGATAGGCATCCACCCCGAGCACGGCCCCCAGCCTTTCGACCTCCTTCTCGTCGAGCCCGGGGTAGACGGCTGCCCCCCTGTTGGTGACGACGACGAACGACCCGACCTGGTGGTACTCCCCTATCGGAGTGCGCTCGACCTCGGTGCCGAGGACGTCCTTCACCTGCGAGACGGCTCTGGAGTCCAGGGCGGGGGACACCAGGGCGCACTTGTCGTTGGCTGCGATCAGGTTGCCAACGGCTGTGAGCTTCGAGTCGAGCCTGGAGACGTTCATCCCGGTTGCAGCCCTGATCTCCGCAATTTCACTCTCTTCGGCCAGCCTGGACACCATCATCCCATTGCTGTTCATCGACGAGAGGGCTCCGATGAGCCTCGACTCCCCGATGGACGTCGGGACTGCGGTCACCTTCAGGCTTTCGCAGAGCTTCTCGGCTTTGGTCTCGGCGAGCCCCTTGGGGATGAGCAGGAACCTGTCGTTGCAGCGCATGAAGATGCCTATGTTCGGGCTTCTGTAGATGTCCACCAGGTGAAGACCCAAGGGGTCACACTTTTTCTGGTTCAGGGGGGAGCCTGACCGTGACGACCCCGTCCTCGTCCCGCTCCATCTCGAGGGTGAGCCGCCGCGGCGGGTGCTTCATGCCCCTGGCCCAGATCAGTTCGTTGACGTTCACGTCGATGCTGACCTGGCGGGCCTTCATGTGCCTGGTAGCGAACGCCTTGAGTACCGCCACTGCCTTCTTCGCCCTCCTGTACGGCGGCGCCTCGTAGACCACTCCGAGGGGGACGACGTAGGTCCTGGTCAGCTCTTCCATCTTCTGTTCCGACATCGTCTACTACCTCAGCCCCAGCTTGCGCTGCCTCCAGTTCCTCCGCTTCGGGTTGGACCTCACCTTGCGGTTGGTCCTCACTATCACCCAGGTGGGAACCGACTTCGCCTGCTTCGTGGCCTTGATGAGGCGGTTCTTCTTGGAAGTGTCCTTGACTTTCGCCATGCTATATCCTCCTGATGTGTATCTCCCTCTTCTTCGGCTGGAGCGCGGCCAGCATCTGCTTGAGCTGGTCGTCGTCGATGGCCGACTTCAGCTTCCCTGACGATGCCAGCTGGATGACATACTCCTCGATGGAGGAGGCCAGGTCGGGTCTGACCATCCTGACGTTCGCCAGGCGTTCCCTCGCCTCTGATGTGAGCGTCATCCTGAGGGCGGCCTCCCTCGCCGCCTTCCTTTCCTTGACGTCGTCGCCGTTCTGCCTTTGGGGCTGTTCGGCCATGGCTAGGCGTACCTCGCTAGGGACTTTTCTTCCTGGCTCAGGGTATCGAAGATCCTCTTCGAGGTCCTGTCGAGCATGGCCCTCCCCTTCGGCGAAAGGGTCCGCCCCTTCGGGGTCTTTGCGACAAGCTCCGCCTGCTCGAGCTGCTTCAGAATCTTCCTGATTGACGAGCCCCCCGCGTCCCTGTGGTGCTTTGGATAGTACTTCAGAGCCTTCGTCCCCCCGTAGGCCCTCTCCAGGTCGCTGAGCCCCACCGGCCCGTGGAGGTAGAGCTTGCGCATCAGGGAGGCTGCGCGGGTGAACCACCAGTCGGCGTTGGCCGGGGGCCGTTCGGCATGAGAGCCGGTCTTCACGAAGCGTGCCCACTCAGGCTGCTCCACCCCTGCCACGCTCTTCATCTGCTCCGCTAGGGCGGAGATCAGCCTGCTTGACGGGACGTCGTGCGCGCTAACCATTACGTCTCACGAGACGAAATTCCGAGCCTTCCTCATGGGTATTTAAGCCTCCTCGATAATCCTGCGGTTTACGTGGCTGCAATCGGTGCAGGTCACCCGAAGGACGGTCTGCTTTCCGTGCCCCAGCCTCACCCTGGCGTTGACCCCCGGGACCAGCAGCCCCTTGCACCCTCGGCAGGTGAACCTCGTCAGTGAAGGGTCGAGCCGGACGTTGAACTTCAGCTTCACCCTCCTGGCCAGGGCGGCCTGCTCCTTCGCCATGGCAGGGTTCGTGTAAGACAGGTCCACCGCCGACTTCGTGAGAAACGCTACCAGTGAGGCGGCCTCTTCCTTGGCCCTGCGGGCTTTCACGGGCGGGAGGTCGCAGAGAAAGGTCTTAACCATAACCGCCCCGGACGACCGTTCGTTGCTCAACTTCGTCCTCGCCGAGTCGGCGCTGGAGCTGATCCCCCGGGAGATTCAGAACTCCCCTGCGGTCGCGAGCGACGCGAGGAGGCGGGGGGTAGATGCGGCCAGGATCCTCCTCGACAGAAGCTTCCACCACTCAGCCATGGAGAGGCTGGAGGACTCGGAGAAGAGAGGGAGGCCAGACCTGGTCCACGGCACGCTGCTGAGCGTCACCGGGACGCCGCTCTATCTCGAGGGGAGGGTGAAGGCTCTCGTGCACACCTATCCGAACCTGGTGCTCGACATCGCGCCGAAGACCCGCATCCCCAAGAGCTACATCAGGTTCAGGGGACTGATGGAGAAGGCGCTCGCGGGTGAAGATGTGAGCCTCGTTAGAGCGCGCAGGTCGGGTCTTCGTGAGTTGGTGAAGACCATAGCGCCCGACATCGTCTTCGGCCTCTCGGTGCAGGGGAAGAGGACGGAGCTGGAGGAGCTGGCCGGGAAGCTGATGGCGGCGGACGATCCCTGCGTCCTAGTCGGAGGGTTCCCCCACGGGCACTTCACTCCTGAGACGCTCTCTGTCGTGGACGAGCTGGTGAGAGTGCACGAGATGCCTCTGGAGGCCCATGTAGTGACGTCGAGACTGCTCTACGAGTTCGAAAAGGCCCTGATGGTCGTCAACCGTTAAAAAGAGTCGGCCGGGCTCGAAGGTTGTGCGGTCGTCGTCCAGAACATCCTGAAAGTGTCAACTTTCCGGAATGTGGGAAGCCTGGTCTAGGACGCCAGCCCTCCAAGCTGGCAACCCGGGTTCAAATCCCGGCGACCGCAGATTACTTTCACAATGCCCCTCATAGGCTATTTCATAATGTGAACCTCAGGGGACGATAGCATCAGACAGGGCTCTTGTTGTGGCGCATACGAGTCATTGCGCGTCCGCGGGGAATGACTCGGCCGTTATTTGGCCAGAGTCTTTTATGACAGAGACGATTTCAGCCACCGCTCCTGCTCTTTGCCGTGCAGACGCATGCGCGTTCCCTCTCAGAGAGACAGGCTCTCCCTGACTCTCACACACACGCACAGGCAAGCAGACAAGTACCGCAAAGAAGACAAAGAGCGCCGGGTGTCCAAGGTCCCAGCTTTCCTGGTCTTCCGCGGGGTCGCCAATTCGGTGTAGTCGTCAGGACGCGAAGTGGTCGCAAGTGCAACCGCGCATATCGCATCCATCTTTGGACGCGCCGCCTCTTCCTTTGTGAGAGGACCGTGGGTGCCCGCAACTCGAACATACGTCTGCGCTGTCTTTGTGGTCTACCACGAAGACAACGTGCGTACCAATTGCCCTATCAGCCTTTCCAAATGGCGGTTCCCACCGGCGCCGTAGAGTCTAGCCGTTCCCCACGCAGTAGAGCTCTGCCGCCCACGCAGGCGGACTTCCACTCGTAGCCCGGAACTCGGGAGACGCTCCCTTTCCCGTAGACCTGCTCCAGCATATCTGTGGCATCCGAAACCAAGGCCCTGGATGCGCCCAGACCGCTTTCGGCGGGTGTCTATTCGGAAGACGTCCTTCAGCGAGATCTTGTTAGCCTCCATCAGGCGGTAGGCGGCGGTCGCTGCTATGCTGGCCTAGTCCTCGTTAGGCCTTGGGATGGCAAACGTCTTGATGCCGACCTCTTCTGTGAAGCGCCTCGGGTCTTCTTTCCTTGCGACCGCCAAATCGAAGCTGTCCACGTGGAACGGAGGGACGTAGACGGACTTCGCGTCGATGCCGACCTTGGGCAATTGCTCGCCCGGCTAATCGAGCGCGTATTAGCTTGCCGACCTGGCTGGTTCGTCCAGGTGTCCGGAAACAAGAGAGGAGAAGGTGGAGGGCACCACCTTCCGTTCCTTCTGCGATCTATCGTAGTTCCTGTCGCCTGGCGTTTCCGTTCTAGATGCGGAGTGCTTCTCTCAGTCCCTTGTACCTGTTCCTTATCGTGACCTCTGTCACCTTGGCAGCATCCGCCACGTCCTTCTGCGTCTTCCCCTCGCCCTCGAGCATGCAAGCGACGTACAGAGCCGAGGCGGCCATTCCCATGGGATCCTTGCCAGCTGAAATTCCCGTTTGCTTCGCCCTGAACAGAATCTCCCGCGCCCTCCTCTGCGTCTTTTCAGACATCCCCGCCCTCGAGGCTATCCCCGAAATGCACCTGCTCGCGTCAGCCACGGGCATCCTGAAGTCCATCTCCCTGTGCAGGAGCCGGTATGACCTCGCGAGGTCTTTCTTCTTGACGTTGCTCACCGCGGCCACGTCCTTAAGCGTCCTGGGTATCTCACCGTCCCTGCACGCAGCGTAGAGGGAAGCGGCCATCATCGCAGCGATTGACCTTCCCCTGACAAGGTTCCTCTCCAGTGCCTTCCTGTAGTAATAGGCGGCCTTCTCCGTGACTGCATCCGATACAGCAAGCTTGTCAGCGGACCTTCTTAGCTCGCTGAACGCCTGGCGGAGGTTCCTGTCCGCCGACTCGTGGACCTGGCTCCTTCTGTCCCAGGTCCTCAACTTCTCGACCGTCGACTTCATGGACCCGGACAGCGACCTCCCCGCCGCGTCCTTGTTCAGTCCGCCAATGACTGTAGCCAGCCCCATGTCGTGCATGGCGATTGATGTCGGAACTCCTACCCTGCTGCGGTCCCCCTTTTCGTCTCCCGAGAAGGACCTCCACTCCGGACCCGTGTCTGTGATCTTCTCCTTGACCACCAGCCCACAGTCGGCGCAGTAGTACTCCGACCCCATGCCGTCAAGGACAAGGCTGCTCTTGCCGCATCTGGGGCATTTGTTCGAACTCCTCTCCATCTTCAGGAGCCGCGAGAAGTTGGTGCTTGTTTCTAACTCAGGTCACGAACAGAAGTTTCCTGTACTTCGTAGGTTGAAACGCTGCCGCTGTATATAAAGGGCGGGTCGTCCTCTTCCATTTGTGGGCCCGCGGAGTCTACCTGAAGCCCAGACCTGCGGAATCCATCGTCCTGACGCAGTCCTCGCACATCAGCCCCCGGGGAGTCCTGTAGAGGCGTCCGATGCTGCCGCACCTGGGGCAGGCTCTGGGGAGCTTCTGGGACTGCTGGACGGTTCCTGCTTGCCCCATGGCCCTATCGCCTTCGGGAGCGCCTGCGGAGAGACTCCTGGTTGGCCATCTGGACACAGACCGGACAGATGAGGCGGTTAGAGGTTCCATCCGATTGAAGCCTGATTCGATGAGTCACGCATAACTCGAATTGTGTTTGACTACTCACGTTCAGTTCGGTTTCGCGGCTCTAATAAAGGCGCGTAATGCCACTCCAAACCCTATTAGTAACGTTTCCTGGGTTCCGGTGGTTTGGAGTCCCATGAGAAGGGCCACGAAGCAAGACTGAGAGAGATTCTTTCCGCCTACAACGAGGCGTGGATGAAATATTGGGAGTCCTACATCAAAATCCAAGACCAGCTCTACGAGAGCCTGCGGGCCGGGAGGGAGGTCTCCTGGCTGGCCGCGACAGACGAAAGGAAGATGAGTGAAATCAACCAGGTGCAGCGGGAGCTCTTTGAGAACATGCCGCGGAGGCTGGACTACTCTCCCCTGGGGCAGATAACCCGCGATCTGAACAGCGCGCCTAGCAAGATCAGAGACCTGGAGGCTGCCCTGGCTCAGGCTGAGGATGGGTGCAGGAGCCTGGAGGCGGCAATAGCCCTGATGAAGGAGAAGGTCGAAGTCATGAAGAAAGCCATGAGCGCGGCCGGCGACTGAGGAAAGTGACGGTCGTACTCTGGAAGAGCGACAAAGCCAGTTTCAATCTAGCTTATAGGGGAGAATGCCTGCTCGGGTTTGAGGAGAGTTGAGAGAATCATCCAAGTTAGACAAGACGAAGCTCCCGGGCGACACCTACGAGAAGTGGTTGGGGACCAACAAGGAGAGGTCTACCAAGACCAGAGGTTCGGAGAAACCCGCCCAGGATTCGTATGAAACCTGGATTGGCAAGCGGGTCGAGACCAAGAAGCGTGAGACCGGGTCGACCAGCTAGCAGCAATGCGCCCCTCTGAGTACCCCTAGGAGAACGTGTTCTATGTCGGACGGAATGACGGTGGGAGTATGAAAGAATCCGAGTTTCGGACAGCGTGGAGGGCATGGCAATCGCAGCGGCTCGTCCGAAATGGCGTCTCGGATGGCGAACACCGAGAGAAGGGTCCCGCAAGCTATCTCGAAGTGGTAGATGTCAATCCCGAGGACTGCTAGGCCAAGGTAGGCGAAGATCAGTAGGAGGACCATCGAAATAGGGACGCACCTCTAGGCGACGTCGCGCTTCTGGGCCGGCGAGATGTCCCTGATCAGCGTCTGGTAAAACGGGATGAGGCCGATGGGGCCCAGTATCACTAACAGGGTCACAATCCTCGCGACGAGGTTGTAACCTGGGTCGGCAGGAACCGACACATATGGAAAGCGGCGCCCGTGGGTCATTAGGAGCAGTCAGGCTCAGCGCCCTCCATCAGGCGATGGCGAGCCCCTAAGCCGCGGCTAGGGGGTTCTTGAGGGGCGTCCACCGCGTTGCTCGAGCGCGTGCTGGTGAGAAGCGTGCCTGCGTCTTCGTATTACCGCCCACTTCTTTCTCCGTGCGAATGTCATTGTCTAGTCACCCCTGAGGCCCAGTTATTCGTCGGACCGACCATGCCTCCCCATTCCGCCTGGAGGCATGGAAGGTCCCCTCCGGCAGTTGGCGACTGCGGCGTGAATTCGTAGGAGCATGCACCCACATCCAGCGGCGGACACGTCGTCACGAGCCGTGCCCCTGACGTTCTAAGACAGCCTGGCTGGACATCTCTGGCGTTGTGACCTGCCTCTGATCCGCAGTGACGTGGTTCCACTCCTGGTCACCGAGAATAATGTGCGTCCGCTTGCATATAGAGCCAAGGTATTTTCTGCAGTCAGGTGCAGTCGAAAGGGGACCCCGCTCCAGCGTCTCTCATGAGACATTGGGCAAACTAATAACACAGCGAATCCGAATGGGTAGTGGACCCAACTTGAGACCGAAGACGGCGACAGCCTCGTTCAGGTTGGACGAGTCTGCCCTCGACGACCTCCAGGAAGACGCAAGAAAGCAGAACGTCAGCGTCAACACCATGTTCAACCAACTCCTTCTCACGTACGCCAACTATGACCGGCCGATGAAGCGATTTCACATGCTGAAGCTGCCGGCATCGAGCTTCATGCACCTCTTGCAGGCAGCAACGAACGAAGCTGTGATGGAAGCCGGCAAGTCTGCGGGCAAGGACGTCCCGAAGACATACATCGGAGCCAAGTGGGGGGAACTCACCGCTGAAGGCGCACTGGATTATCTCAGAACCACCGCTGACCACGCGAGCCTGTTCGAATACAGCGAAGCCATCCGGGGCGGAAAGATCAATGTCACCCTTTCGCACGACTTCGGCGCCAAGGGCAGCCTGTTCTTGCAGAGTTACGTCCAGGCGATCTTCGAGCCACCGGGAAAGCCGCTGCGGTTCCGGCAAGACGAGAATGCAGTTTCCTTCGAGCTTCAGTGAGCAGTCGCCCAACCAGGGTTGTCAAACGCTTCACCCTCCTTTGCAGTTGATTGCAGAAAATACGTCGAGTTCAATAGGTCTAGTGCCCCAAAAGGGCTGAACCGTGATGGTAGGAGGAAAGAGGGAAGCAACAGCCATCCTGAAGATACGAGGCATGAGTGATTCAATACAGGCCCGACGATTCAGGCGAACGGCTACCAGGCTCGATGGAGTGCTCCGGGTCGACGTGGACTACACTCTGGATTCGGTGACCGTGAAGTACGACGCAGACAAACTCACACCGGCACAGATTAAGAAGAGGCTGGCTCTGAGACAACACGCGCCATTCATACACGGGCCTGATTCAGGGGAGGATTCGAAGGCAAAATGAGCATGTCACAACTTCAAAGTAGCCTTTGCAGCAGATGCGGCAAGGAGATAACCTGGATGAGGAACGGAGTTCGGTGGATCCCCTACAACCCGGTAGGGACTCACCATAGGTGCACGAGTGGACATTATGGCCGCTGAAGGGGATCGCTCTATGGTAGACAGTCACGTTGAACTGTTCGGAAAGAGATCAGAGGATGTGACCTATTCTGACGAACTGTGCCCCTTCTGCTGCACGCGAATAGACGAATTCAGTTTGTGCGGATGTATTGCGGGTACGAGTGGATCAAGCTGAGACCCAGGTCCTTGCTCGACTGCACTTGAATTCAAAGGATACCTCCCCTCTATAAGAGGGCGGCACCAATTGGTTCTGGTGACCAAGGATGCAAGCAAGTCAGCAAGCGAAGACACCAGCCAAGTCAGGCGGCCGAATCAGGGACTATCTCCGGCGTATCAGGGGAGAATTACACCGCTAGGGATGTCCCGCCAGGTTGTTTTGGATATCACAGGTGAAGAGTCGTGTCTGAAGCGTCACGCCGAAGTCAGGGAGTGGAAAACATCATCGTCGAAGGACTGACGGCCAAGCCAATTGAGTTGACTGCGGGACCACAGTCGGAGAAAGCGCGGTCCCCCACTTCCTCAGAAAGGTCTGATGAGGCCCGCGGTCGCGCCGCGGATGATGGATATCAAGCCGGGGAAGGATGAGCTTCGGACCGGGCTTGGCCGACACATACAATCAGAAAAGTGGAGCCGTGGATGCCGGAGCGGACGTACGACAAGTGACTGCAGGCGCCAAGATGGAACGACGAAGAACGAGTCGAGGCATCTAACGACATTAGGGAAGAAGTCGAGACGCCGAATGCGATGCTGAAGGGCCCCTAGCCCATAGGTGGCATGCCGCCCATCCCGCCCGCCCCGCCCCCTGGTGCCCCGGCTGGAGCTTTCATCTTGGTTGCGGCGATTACATCGTCGATTCTCAGCAACATCGAAGCCGCCTCGGTCGCTGCTCGGAGAATCTGCAGCTTCACGGCGAGCGGTTCGACAACCGACTTCGCGTACATGTCGACGACCTTCCCACTTAAGGCATCGACGCCGTACCATTTGCCCCCCTTCCCGTGCCTCGCCCTGAGCTCCACCTGGGTGTCGATGGAATCCATGCCTGCGTTCTCTGCGAGGGTCAGCGGGATGGACTCCATGGCATCAGCGAACTTGAGTGCAGCCAGCTGCTCCCTTCCGGATAGCTTCTGGGCCCAGGTCCTCACCTGGACCGAGACTTCTTCCTCTGGCGCGCCGCCCCCTGCGACGACTGCCGGTAGCTCCACCACGTCCTTGGTGACCATGAGCGCATCATGGAGCGCTCTGTCGGCCTCGTCCACGATACGTTGGGTCCCGCCTCGAATCAGGATTGTGACCGCCTTCGGGTTCTTGCACCCCTCGATGAAAACCCACTTGTCGTCTTCCAGCTTCCTCTCCTCTACGACCTTGGCGTATCCGAGGTCCTTTTCTGTCAGGTCGTCGAGGTTTGTGACCATCCTGGCGCCGGTTGCCTTCGCCAGCTTCGACATGTCGCTTTCCTTTGCCCTCCTCACCGCAAGTATGCCTGCTTTGGCCAGGAAGGTCTGGGCCATGTCATCAATCCCCTTCTGACAGATGAGGACCTTTGCTCCAGCATCCTTGACTTTGTCCACCATCCCCTTGAGGATGTTTGTCTCCCCATCCATGAACTCCTGCATCTGAGCGGGGTCGTTGATCCTTATCTCAGCGCTGAACTCTGTCTTCTCAATCTCCAGGGGTGAGTTCACCAGCGCGATTTTCGCTTCTTCAACCCGCTTGGGCATCCCGGAGTGGACGACCTCCTTGTCGAGCACGATCCCTTTGATTAGTCTAGAGTCGGTGATGGCCCCACCAGGCTTCTTCTCGACCTTCACGTTGTCGATGTCCACCTTGAAGCCGCCCTCAGCCTTCTCCGCGACGAGGAGAATTGCGTCGACGACAACCGTCGACAGATAGGGCGCATCCCCACTTACCAGTTTGGTGACCATGCTGGTGTTTGCCACCTTCAGCAGGTCGGGCCTGCCCGTCGGGTCGATCTTCTCCGCCGCCGCCTCCAGGACCTTCTGAGCTTCTTCCGCTGCCTCATAGTACCCGTCCACAATGACCATGGGATGCACTCCCTTGCTGATCAGCTCTTCCGCCTTCGCGAGCAGAGCTCCCGCCACAATCACTGCGGAGGTTGTCCCGTCTCCCACTTCGTTGTCGGTTGCCTTGCTGATCTCCACCATCATCTTCGCTGCCGGGTGCTGGATGTCGAGCTCCTTTAGCATCGTCGCTCCGTCGTTGGTAATCGTCACGTCCCCCATCGAGTCGACGAGCATCTTGTCCATTCCCCGGGGACCAAGAGACGTTCTCACGACCTCGGCTATGAGCTTCGCCGCGCTGATGTTGTTCTTCTGGGCCTCGCTCCCTCGAGATTCTTCAGAGCCCTCCTTCAAAATTATGTACTGTTGTCCCCTGGTTGACAAATGAATCAGGAGCTATACAACCTCTCGTTGTATATAAGTGTTGATAAGCTGAAAGCCCAGCTCGCTTATTCTGCGACGGACACGCATCTGAACCGCCAGGGCCAGGCCAGGGCACCACGCGTTGGATTACGGTGGTAGCCACAAACTCGGTCCTTGATACCGACCCGCGCCACTGAGCAAGGGACGAAGTTGTTATCGATTTGAATCCAGAAGGGAAGCTCCCGGCTGCCGGAGACTATGCTTGCGACCACATTGTACAGTTGGAACAGAGACTCTTGGTTTCGTCCAAGGCCCTTCCGCAGTTCAGGCAATTGCGTTTTGGATTGAACCGGCTGCTCAACGCATTCAGCTGTTTGTTTGTGTTCACGTACTTCAGCTGACACAATTTGTGCTACGCAGTATTTAAGGGCCGAGTATTTTCTGTGTTCAGATGCAATCGAAATGGGAGCTTTGTTTGTGTCCCGGAAGGAGTAACCACCCAGTGGTCAGAATCGAGTCTGAGTACAGCGGTCCATGGTTGACTGACGCTACAGGCCTCCAAGAAGACCCGGATGCTTAGCCGTACACTCCGCTCCTGGGTGGAATCTCCTTCGTCATCGCCATGATCAGTGAAGTTGAGTAACCGCCTTCTCTGAGAGAGCTCTCGCTATGTCGGCTACGCGTACGAGACCTACCAAAGCTGCTTTCTCGTCCACGACCGGCAGTCTCCTCGCCTTGGAAGCTGTCATGACTTTGAGTGTCTCCTCTATGTCGGTTTCAGGAGGTGTCACTACGATTCGAGACGTCATTACAGCCACGACCTTCGTCTTCTCAGGCGAGGCTCCCTTTGCTACGACTCGCCTCGACATTTAGCGTTCAGTAATCATCCCAACTACCTTTCCATTGGTCTCTATGATGGCGCAGGACGAGCCCTGTTTCTCCGGCGCTCCGCCGCATCAGCGACCGTGATATCGGCCGGATTCGTGAAAGGGGCTGGCTCGTTATCTCTTTGCCCTCAGGTTCAGCTTCTTCAGAATGTCTCTTTCAGTGCCGCCAATAGAAGTCTTCTCGTCGCTTTCGCCAGAAGACATGGTTGGCAAAATTCGGGTCCCCTGTTCACAAGACTGCCCGCACTCTTGTCCCAAGGTGGGGAGCTTGGCCCACATCCAACACCCCCTAGATTCGAATCGGGCCCCACCGAGATGGCTAGATCGCATCCGGAGTGAGGGCCGGGGAAGCTAGCTGGACGAATACCCCCTGCGCGCCCGTCGTTCCTCTTTCCTTTCCCTTACTTTCTCCTTCTTTTTCTTTTTCCCTTCTCTTCCCATGATTCTTCGTTCCGATTTGAACAGGCTAATAAGAATAGGAATCTTGGACAAGCATCTGGGACCTCTCTACTTTTTCGATTTAGCGCTCTCTCGCTCTGCAGACTTGCGGAGCCGGTTCAGTTCAGCGATCTTGTCCTTGTATTCCCTTTTCTTCTTCTTGTTTCCCTGTGTCCGTGCCTGGTCGTATTGCTTCCTAAGTTTCTCTTCTTCTGCGGCGTAGTCTGACAACGGGGATGACGAAGAGGGAGCGTGGGCAGCATCTAGTTACGTCTTTCAGTTCAGACCCGACGGACGACGCCATCCGCTTCCACGCAGTCACAAACGCACTCCTTCAATCAGGCATCCGACTTCCCCTTCGAGCTCCTCGAGAGTGGACCATGATGGCTACAAATCGAGCGCGGGAGAATTCGCGAGGTTGAAGCATGATATCGAATCAGAACAGGTAGAGGTCGACAGAGCCTTCGCGCGGCTCGACGACTACGTCCGCAAACACAGCGGCAAAAAAGAGCTAGACTCGTCGACCAAGTCGTCGAATCAAGAGGCTGCGGAGAGGTGCGCCTTACTTGAGCACCTGATGGAGGCGATGTCGAGATCGAGTGCGTCACGCAAGGTTTTGTCAAGATGCTAGAGGAGAGAATCGGTTTCTGAAGCGGCCCATCAACTGCCAGTCTGATTTGGTTCTAGCATCATCCGATCGAAGATTCAGGAGTACAACCCCACTTTGAAGTGCGGTCTTTGCGAAATAGGCGAGCGCCGACGTGTTCCATGGAGTCACAAAGGAGTGTTGGAGCCAATGACGTACACGAGGATTCTTTGATTATGGCGGCCCTCTTTGAGAACGCGAAATTCCGTAGGGCGCCAACCAGGAATCCCGAAGTCGTGTGAAACTACTTTGGAACCTTCACGAAGCTCGTCGACGAGTTTCCGCTTCAGCCTTGCGTTTTCGCTCGAGCTTTGATACAGGGTGACAACGTTGGCCTCGGAAATGTCCACGTCGTCATAGTTCGCGTTGACTATTGTAACATTCCCGAGATGCCGCGTCTTTCTGAGCGCAATGGAACAGAGCTTCTGCTTTTGCTCGATGCCTACCACCTTTGTGGCATTGTAATTGCGTGCTGCTGCGACCACGATTGCGCCATCCCCGCACCCCAGGTCATAGACAATGGACTCCGAGTTGACGCCGGCCAGGGCGAGCATTTTCTCGGCTACAAACGCTGACGTCGGGTAGAAGGGCGCGCCCAACGGCTCGCGAGCGGCTCGGCTGGTGAATTAAGAATGTCTCCTCCTGCTCGTGTGGTTGTTATGACCGAGGTCTTCCTGGGATTTGGAACCTGCTACCTATTTCTCGCTAGGGCGCAGAAGAGGTGGCACCGGGAGGAATGCTTGCAACCAGTATGCAAAGCGACATATCGTGATTCGGTGAGAAAGCATGCATCAAAGAGATTGGGAGAGTCGTTAGTCTTGGTGGTAGAAAGTACGTCCAAGATAGCGACGACCTGTCCTGGGGTTCGCGAATCTCAGCGGATTCAAACCTGGAAAGGACTTGAACCGGGTTGAGTGTGAGAACCGGCGACCGCGCGTCTCACCGCGGTCGGCTCCGAGAGAGCGAGCTCACCGCCTCGGTTTCTCCCTGACGTCGCCCTTCATATCAGGAATCCCCCGAGACCGTCGGACTGTTCTCTCCGACTTGGCTTCCGGAGAGAGCCTGTGACGCCAGGATGAACATGGCGTGCGACCACGCGAGAGGGACGGCCGAAAGGACCGCGCCATTTTCCTTGTCAACTTGCTCAGGGAGTAGCCCCAACCCCGTCGCGTGGTCGGCGCACCAGTCGAGCAGGGTACGGGCAGCGGCGGTATCTCCTGCCTTAGAATAATGGATCGCCAGCCAGCAGGTGGAAATAATCCAGGGATTTCCACCGTAGTTCGTGTCCGATGGGAATCTGCCTATCCCGCCCACGCGAAAGTGGAAGGAGTTTGCGAGGGCACGCGCCGTCTGCACCATCCTGGGGTCGCTGTCCGGCAGGATGCCGAACGGGAAGGAGATGGAAAGCGAGCTTATGTCGACCTGCCTGTCCTTCGACTCGGCCGTCCTTATGAAACGCCCGAGGCTTTCGTCCCAGAAATCCTCTAGGAATTGATTCTTGACCCGTTCTGAGACGCGGTCCCATCTTTGCGCCTCACTGGTGTAGTTCAGCTCACTGGCAACTTCTGAAGCGGCCTTCAGCCCGGCGACGACCGTGGACGTGGAGTAGATGTGGCGCGATGGCTTCTCCTCCCACAGATTCATTGTGGGTTTCACCTTCCCTGACTTGTCTACGGAGCCGACCAGGTACCAAGCGGCATCCCTAATGAACGGCCAGACTGCGCTGAGAAAGCCTCTGTCTCGCGTGAGTCTCAGGTGTTCCGCCATCCCCCAGAGCACCGACGCCGTTTCATCGATTTCTTCTCCCCAGGCGGGTCCCCAGGCGGGGCCGATGAGCTCAGGGGAAGAGAAGTACCTCTGATGAAGGACGCCTGATCTGTCCTGGGCCTCCGTGCACCACTGATAGAACCGCCCGGCCTCGTCGTGGTAGCCGCACCTGTCGAGCGCGAGGGCTGCATAGAAGGCGTCCCTGGGCCAGACATAGCGATAGTCAGGGTCAGTCGAAGGGCAGGCTATGATCCCTCCTGTCTTCCTGTCACAGAGCAACAGTAGGGTGAGTATGGAACGCTCGGCAAGAGCCGGGATACGGCCGGCTGCGCCTCTCCCTCTCCTTTCCAACAAGGAGCTCCAATGGTTTACAGATCTGGCCATCAAAGCATTCGCCCCCAGGCTCCTTGCGGTCTCTAGGTAGACGATGGCCCGCTCCCTGTCCGGACCGGCAGCCACGAGGTAGCATAGATCTCTCTGGCGGCCGGCCGATATCTCCCCGAGGTCGTAGGCAAGAGCAGAGTTTACGCCCCGCCGTCCCCTATAAAGCGCCGCATCGCTGTTCCCCAGCCGCCCGTCTTCGCAGTCGACTCGGGCGTCCCCTCCGCCGCCGTCAATCCCACACTGGTGGGAGCTGGACCTTACGGTAGAGCCGAACGCGAAGTATGTGCTCATGCGGTACTGGATCACCGAATCGTACGTCCCGTCGTAGAAGGTGGCGTCCCCCCACGTAGTCTCTTCGAGCTCAGGGTCTTGGTACAGAAGGAGGCGGACGTTCCTGGCAGCTGTGTGGTTCGCTGACACCCTGAAGCGCGCGGCGTAGATGTCAATCAGGGGGTCAACGAAGACGGTTCTGGTCACTTCGAGTTCGTTCCCACTGTACCTCGTTTCTATGATGTTACTATGATCCAGGTACTTCTGGCTGACTTCCCAGCCGTTCTTGTCTAGCCAAAAGAACTTGCCGCCTCCGGCCGACTCGACGAAAATTCCCGCCAATGCTTCCTTCATCTGCTCCGCATATCCGAGGTGCGGCCAGTATAGGCTCCGAAGGTTACCGTCGGGTTGCACACAGGCGGTCAGGCTCCCGTTGCCGACGACTCCCTGATGGGGGGTACCTCTTCCGAGTAGCTCGTTGACCAAGCGACCGCCCGGCCGGCATGCGACCCGCTAAAGGCGTTTCTGCATTCAAAGATACTAGAACATTGATGGGGCGATGACCCTTTCACCTAAAACCTAAGAACCTGGGGACGGAGATCGACAACATGAGTGGAACCGAAATTGGATACTGGGCCGCACAAGAAGAGCACGGCCCCTCGGAGCTGCTGGCAAACGTCGCGGCAGCCGAGAAGGCGGGATTCGAGAGCGCGTTCACCAGCGACCATTTCATGCCCTGGTTCGACACGGGGGCGCACGGAGGGTTCGCGTGGGCCTGGATGGGTGCGTGCGCATCCGCGACAAAGAAGATCAGGGTGGGAACCGGAGTAACCGCTCCAGACAGGTATCACCCCGCGCTGATAGCCCAGGCGTTCGCGACTCTGGACGACATGTTCCCCGGTCGCGTCGTGCTGGGACTCGGAGCCGGCGAGGCGATGAACAGCACCCCCCTGGGCATAGACTTCCCGGTCCCCGGCCAGAGGGAGAGGCGGCTCAGGGAGACCCTCGAGATAATCACCAGGCTCTGGGAGGGAGGGTTCCAGGACTATCCTGGGTTCTTCTACCGGCTGGTCAACGCCAGGCTCTACACCCCTCCGAAGACGAAGATCCCGATATTCGTAGCCGCGGGAGGAAAGCGCTCTGCTGAGCTGGCAGGGACCTACGGGGATGGAGTCATAGGATTCTCTGGGGGGAAGGACGCCATGAACCTCGCGGTCGAAGCAGCAAAGGAGCACGGAAAGAGCGGCGAGAGCTTCGGAAGGCTGATCGAGTTCAAGTGCTCCTACGACAAGGACTACCAGCACGCCCTGGACTCCACCAGGGTCTGGACTTCTACGATGGTGAAAGGCATCCTCGGCTCGGACCTCGCGGACCCGAGGAAGCTGCAGGAACGCGGGAACGAGGAAGTGACAGACAAAGACATACAGTCGGTCTGGAGCATCGTGACCAATGTGGAGGACCTGATCAAGCCAATCGAGGCCCTCATTCAGGAGGGATTCAACATCGTACAGGTGCACAGCGCGAGCCCGGACGAGGCCTCGTTCATACGGGACTTCGCGACCAAGGCGCTCCCGCATCTGAGGGGAGAGGGCCAATGATCGCACTCCAGAACTGGCGGAGCGTGCACCCCACCATTGCGCACAAGAGCGGCCTCGACTGGCGGCTCCTGTCAATGGCGGCCAAGACGGAAGGGGACATCCCGGCGACCGTGGACAAGCGGTTCCGATGCCTGGAGACCATAACCTATGTTTCCCTCGCCAAGCTGCAACCCGGGTTGTCATACGAAACCCACTCCCACGCCGACCATGAGGAGATCTACTACATCATCAGCGGGAGCGGGAGGATGAAGGTAGACGACGAGGTCGCGCGGTTCAGGGACGGGGACGCCATCTACATCCCGCCCAGGGCGCTGCACACGATCACGAACGACGGAGAGGAGATGGTTGAGTTCCTCGCCTTCGGCGGATACACTGGCGAGAAGGGCCCCCTTAGGAAGGGAGCTGCACGCCGCAAAAGCGCGAAACGACGATGACGAAGTATACCGTAAGACGGTCAGGGAGGCCGGCCGACGCTGTCATCCGGCGGGGAGGGGAGGAGGTGGCCACCCTCCGCGGCGAGGGAAACCTGCTCTTCAGGCTGGAATCGAAGGCAAATGAGAGCTGGGTGCTTGACCCGCGGGTCCACGGCGAAGTGAGGCCTTTCTCGATGAACGTGACCGCGCCAGGTTCAAAGGGGGAGGCGATCTTGACGATCAGGAACCACGTCTTCTTTCACGGCGCCAAAGCTTTCATGCTGACCTCCATTCCCGAGGATGTCCACCCGGCAGACCACGTCTTCGGGAAACGGCACGTCAACAGGCTCGAGAACTTCCCATTCTCTCGCCTCGAGGACATAGACCTACAAACGTGGGGACGCCTACGGATGCAGAGAGGAATTTCAGTGGGCACCTTCGACGGGCTAGGCACGGACGAATTCCGGGTCACCATCTCCCAGGAGCTAGAAGACATCGGGCTCCAGCTCGCCGCTGCGTCTTACCTGCTCTATTCTACCGGCTGAGGTCGAACCAAGATGGTAGAACTCAAACCCAACAGAACCGGCCCGTTCCCTTTCCCGAAGTCTGATCCCAATGTCAGGAAGAAGGACTTCTCGGAGGTGGAGCTTCCGTATACCAAGGAGGAGGCGATGATTGAAGCAGACAGGTGCCTCCGTTGCGGGACCCCGGTCTGCATAGACGCCTGCCCGGTGCAGATGGACGTAAGGGGGATGATGGACGCGGTGGCCAGAGGGGATTTCACCACCGCCTACTACCGCATAAGGGAGACCAACCCCCTGCTCGGGGTGACAGCCAGGTGCTGCCCCCAGCTGGAGGGGCTCTGCGAGGACGCCTGCGTCGTCAGGTGGGGGGGCCAGCCTCTGTCCATAGGCATGGTACAGCGTTTCGTAGCCGACTGGGAGCAGAATGAGTCGAGGCAGCCCGACCCCAGAGCGGAGCCGCAGGCGGGGAAGAGGGTGTCAGTCGTCGGGAGCGGGCCGGCGGGCCTTGCAGCGGCCGAGCTGTTGGTCCGCTACGGCCACGAGGTGACGATTTACGAGGAGTCGGAGTATCTCGGGGGGACGGCCTGGTACGGCATCCCCGACTACCATCTCCCGAAGGGTGTCCTCACCTACGAAGCAGACCGCATAGTCGGCCAGGGAGCCGAGGTGAAGAAGGGGATGAAGGTGGGGAGGGACGTCTCGCTGTCTGCCTTGCTCTCGGAGTCGGACGCGGTGCTAGTCGCGACCGGCTCGAGGGACGTGAAGAAGCTGGACACGCCGGGGGCAGGTCTCGAGGGGGTGTACGACGGCTACGGGTTCCTAGAGAGCGTGTACGGAAATGGCGCAGCAGAATACCTCAAGGATGAGAAGCTACCACTGGGTGAAGAGATACTCGTTGTGGGGGGAGGGGACAGCGCCCTTGACTGCGCCAGGACCGCCCTCAGGTTGACCCAGGGGCACGTCGTGGTGGCGTACAGGAGGACAGAGAAGGAGATGCCCGCAGACCCCATCATGGTGCAGGAAGCGAAGGAGGAAGGGATCGAGTTCATGTTCCTTTCCGACCCCGTGATGTACGTGGGAGAAGGAAGCAAGGTGAATGGCGCGGTCATGGCGTCGATGAGGCTCGGAGAACCCGACTCCAGCGGTAGGAGGCACCCAGAGCCCGTCCAGGGGAAGGACTTTCGCGTGAAGTGCGACGCCGTCCTGCTGGCCATCGGGAGGGGGCCAGACTCGTTTCTCGAGAAGGCAGGCGGGCTGAAGGCGGGGCCCAAGGGCTCCATAGCCATAGACGACCACTACAGAACCTCGATGGCCGGCGTCTTCGCCACCGGGGACGTGGCCACTGGTGAGACGCTCGTGGTGAAGGCTATGGGCCACGGGAGGGAGGCGGCCCAGCGGGTGCACGAGTACCTCACCCTCACCGAGGACAGGCATGTGTCGCTCTACGAGAGGTATTACACCCGCAGGGCGACAGAAGAGTCATACCAGAACATGCTGATGGGGAAGGAGGAGCGGCTCCCTCCTGACTAGCCGTTCAGTACGGGAAGAGGTAGGATAGGTTGGGCTTGTCACTCCAGTCCACGTAGCAGGTCTTCAGCTGTGTGTAGAGCTCTAGTCCGTGCTTCGAGCCTTCTGCCCCCACCCCGGACATTCGGAACCCCGTGTGGGCGCCCTGGAGCTGCTCGGGGCCCACCTGGTTCACGTAGGTCTCCCCGAACCTGATCTTGTGCATGGCTTTCATAACGTTCGAGTTGTCTTTCGTAAAGACGTAGGACGCCAGGCCGTAGTCCGAGTCGTTGGCCATTTCTATGGCCTGATCGAAGGTCTCGACCTCCAGGACCGGGACCACAGGACCGAAGATCTCCTTCTGGACGAGCTCGGACCCCTGGGGGACATCGTCGATGACCGTGGGCTCGAGATACCACCCCGTCGGCATGGTCTCGGGGTGCCCTCCCCCCAGGATCACCTTCGAACCCGCCTTCTCGGCGAGCTCGATGAATCGCTCGCTGGTTCCCCTCTCCTTGCTGCTCACCATGGGACCCAGGTCGGTGGTATCCGCGGTGGGGGAGCCGATCCGAAGCGCCTTCGCAGCCTTGATGAAGCGGCCCACGAACCTGTCCTTGATGCTGGCATCCAAGTACATCCTCTCCGAGCTGATGCAGGTCTGGCCGCAGTTCCAGAACCTGGCCCAGACGGCACACCTGAGCGCCCACTCCATGTCCGCGTCCCTCCACACGATGAATGGAGCCTTCCCCCCGAGCTCCAGAATGAGCTTCCCCAGCTGGTTGGAGGCGCTTTGCATTATCCTCCTCCCGGCCTCGGTACTCCCGGTCATGGTCACGAGCCCGGTCTTCTTGTTGCCGCAGAGCTCATCCCCGACCTCCGAGCCCTCGCCGGTCACCAGGTTCACCACTCCTCTCGGGATGCCGGCCTGCTCGACCAGCTTGACCACCTCCACGGCGCTGAGGGGGGTGTTGCTCGAGGGTTTGACCACCACCGTGTTCCCGGTGATGAGCGCAGGCGCCAGCTTTCTCGCCACCATCGCGGACGGGAAGTTCCAAGGGGTTATGGCCGCCACCACCCCTATGGGGAGCCTCAGGATCATCACGGTCTGATTGGGGTTGTCGCTGGGGAGGACGTCCCCCTCGATCCTGCGGGCGAACTCGGCAAAATACTCGAAATGCGCGGCCGAGCCTTCGACTTCGAGCCTGGACTCGAAGATAGGCTTCCCCTGCTCCATGGTCAGGATTCCCGCCAGCTTCTCTTTGTTCGCCCGTATGAGCCTGGCGACCTCAGTCATGAAGGCGGCACGATTCAGTGGAGGTAGCTCCGACCACCCTTTTTGGGCCCTCTGAGCTGCGTCCAATGCCCTCTTGGCGTCCTCCCTTGCTCCCTTGGGGACCGTGGCAACGACGCCCTCGGTTGCAGGGTTAACCACGCCGATTGTCGCTTCCCCCTGGCCTTCGACCCATTCACCGTCGATGAACATCATTTCATGAGACAAGGGCGCCAATGTGGTGAGCTCGAAGACGGCCCAGTCGTATTTACATTTTGGGCGGACAGAGAGCCGGCCGGATGATATCATCAGACCTGGCGAAGGCGATTTCCCGGGCCAACGGGGCGAGGCGGGACGCGCTGCTCGCTGTTCGCGCCTCGCTCGAAGCTTCGGACCCTCGCCTCATGGTTCGCAGGTCCCTGGGGGTTGAAGGAAGCGTAGTCACGGTGGGAAACTGCAGGCTGGACCTGGACGCCTTCAGTCGTCTCGTGGTCGTGGGAGGGGGGAAGGCCTCGGGACTGATGGCGTCTGAGATAGAGCGCATACTGGGGGAGCGGATCTCCGACGGGGTGGTCGTAGTCCCAGAGTCTCAGAGCTTCCTCCCGAGGCTCAGGAAAGTTAGATTCGCCAGGTCGACCCATCCCATCCCAACGGAAAGAGGGGTGAAGGCAACCAGGGAGATGCTGAGGGTCTTGGACGGGACAGGAACGGGGAGCCTGGTGGTCTGCCTGATATCAGGGGGCGGCTCGGCGTTGATGCCGCTCCCGGTGGAAGGAGTGAGCGTTCAGGAACTTGGCGAGACAACGGACCTGCTCCTCAAAGCGGGAGCCAAGATTGGAGAGATCAACTGCGTCAGGAAGCACCTGTCGCAGGTCGCTGGCGGGCGGTTGGTAGAAAGAACCCGCGGTGCCAAGGTGATCTCGTTCGTCGTCTCTGACGTGGTGGGGGACGACCTCAGCACCATTGCATCCGGCCCTACAGTTCCTGACCCGACAACCTTTCTCAGGGCGATGCGGATTCTAGAGAGGCACCGGGTCTGGAACCGGATCCCGGCGGCGATCAGAAGAGTGGTTCGTTCAGGGGTCGACGGAGGGAGGGCAGAGACTCCGAAACCGGGGAGCCGAGCCTTCGCCAGGGTAAGCAACGTCGTGGTGGGGTCGAACAGCGATGCCTGCGCGGCTGCAGCGGCCTCACTGAGGAGGTCGGGGTACCGGGTGCATCCATTCCTGGGCGGAATCACGGGAGAAGCGAGGGTGGTGGGCAGGCGGCTGGCGCGCTCAGCGTGGGAAGGGCGGGGACGGAAGAAATGGGCGGCGGTGTGGGGCGGAGAGACCGCGGTCACGGTCAGGGGCAGGGGGGTCGGAGGGCGCAACCAAGAAGTGGTTCTGGCAGCTGCCATCGGACTTCAGGGGGCGCGAGATGCCGTCGTGGTCTCCTTCGGGACGGATGGGGTGGACGGGCCCACCGACGCCGCTGGAGCCGTCGCGGACTCCTCCACCTGCTGGAGAGCGAAGTCAAGAGGGCTCGACCCTGAAAGTTACCTGGAGAACAACGACTCCTACACTTTCTTCAAGAAGCTGGGAGACCTGGTGGTCACCGGCCCAACCGGGACCAACGTGACGGACGTCATGATGGCGCTGTCGGGGGGCTAGGAGTTCTTCCAGGTGTCTTTCACGACCCAGACAGGCTCTTCGGGGTCGAACGCTTCCTGCCCTTCGAAGCTATACTCCTCGAGGATGCTTTCGTCTACCTCGACCCCCAGCCCTGGCCTGGTTGGGACCTTGGAGTGGCCCCGGACCACCTCGGTGCCGCCTTTGACCAGCTTCCGCTTCCAACCTGGAAAGACGTCGTAGAAGGATTCCTGGATGAGGAAGTTTGGAATCGTAGCGTCCACCTGCAGCGTGGCTGCGTTCTGGATTGGCCCGAACGCGTTGTGGAAGGCCATCTCTACGCCGTACGCTTCTGCTATGGCGCTCACCTTCCTCGCCTGGGTCACTCCTCCGATGTTCGTGATGTCCGCCTGGAGGAAGTCTGCAAGGTGGTTCGAACAGACGTATGCCGCGTGCTCTTTCGTCAGTATCCTTTCACCCAGGGCGACTCTGGCCCTGGTTGAAGCTCTATACTTCCTCAGCCCCTCCACGTTGTCTGGATGTATTGGCTCCTCCATGAAGAGAGGTTCGAGGGGTTCGAGCTTCCTGGCCGCCATGATGGCCGAGTTGGGGTTGAACCTGCCGTGGTGCTCTATCATGAGGTCCACCCTCCCCTTTGTCGCGTCTTTCACCGCCTTCACCCTGCCGTATGCTAGTTCCAGGCCCTCTCCGTCGATCCAGTCGTAGTACCTGCCGAACGGGTCGAACTTCAGCCCGGTGTATCCCATTCCCGCGTACTTCTTCGCCCTCGCAGCGAACTGTTCGGGAGTGACGCACCCTGCATACCAGCCGTTGGAGTACATCCTGATCGAATTTCTGGACGCACCACCCAGGAGCTTGTGTATCGGCACGCCATGATGCTTCCCGATGATGTCCCAACAGGCGATGTCGAAGGCGCTGAGGGCAGTGGTGGATTCGAAGGAGACAGGGAGATAGAAGTCGTGTTTGTGCCATTCGTGCTGGTTGAGCTCCAGGTCGCTGGGGTCCTTACCCTTGTAGAGCCTTCCCACCTCCTTCAGGGACTCCACCACGGGCCTCACCCTTAGCGTGGGGACCGCCTCCCCGTACCCCACCACGCCGTCGGACGTAGTCAGGCGGAGGACGATGGAGATGCCTGCCCAGCTCGCGCCCCCGGCCTTCGCGGGCTCACCGACCGTGAAAATATCGACGTTCGCTATCTTCAACGCGCCACACCTGGCTCAGTCTTCCTCCGGCGGCCTGTATTTCAACCCAGTTTTCTTCAGGAGGTCCCTCACCCTGTCGCTCTCCTCCCTAGAAAGGGGCGTCTGAGGTTTCCTGACTCCTCCAACAGGGAACCCGACGGCCCTCATCGCCTCCTTCAACCCTGCGGGGAAGTAGCCCACGCCTGCCGCCTCTATCGCCGGGAGGATGGCCTCCTGGACCTTCTGCGCCTCCCCGAGCTTCCCGTCCTCCACCAGATCGAAGATGCTCGAGGCTTCCTTGGGGAAGATGTTCGAGACGCTGATGACTGCCCCGCTCCCTCCCGCCTCGAGGCAGGAGTATGTCATGGCGTCCGACCCCGTAAGGACGGATATCCTGTCCCCCACGGCCCTGATGAAGCTGAGGAGATTGAAGAAGTTGTACTCGGTATACTTCATCCCCACGATGGCGCGCTCCTCTGCAAGCCTCGAGACGACGGAAACCGGGACGAAGTTGTGGGTCCACTCTGGGATGTTGTATAGAACCAAGGGGAGGGAGACTGACTCGTGGATCATCTTGAAGTGGGTGTAAAGCCCCTCCTCGCCCAATCTGTAGTAGTAGGGAGGGGTGGCGACGACGCCGTCGGCGCCCGCGTCCGCTGCGTCCTTGGCGAACGTGATTGCGTTCCTGGGAGAGGGGTCGCAGATGCCGGCGAGCACGGGGACCCTCGAGTGGGCCCTCTCCGCCACCACTTCGACTACGCGCTTCCGCTCCTCCCGGTCCAAGAGGGCGAACTCCCCCGTTGTCCCGAGGGGGAAGAGCCCGTCGACTCCCCCCTCGATGAGGTAGTCCGTCAGCTCATTGAGCCTGCCGACGTCCACTTCGCCAGAAGGGCTGAAGGGCGTTGGCATGGGTGACCAGATGCCGTGGAGGGTGATGGTCATCTCTTCCCTCCGTCACCGCGAAGGGGGTAGGCGATCGCCCTCGCAGGGGCACCGTCGCACCCCCCGACCTTGATCGGGAGGCAGAAGAACAGGACACGGCGTCCGACCAGCCGCGACAGATTCTTGTTCAGAGACTCTATGATGGGGATTTCATGCGAAAGGAGGGTGACGTGCGCCACCGGGACCTTCGCCCCGAACTTCTCCACCGACAGGTAGTCGATTCCGACCGCCTTCACCCCTCTTCTGACAAGCCAGCGGGCTGCTTCCCCGCCGAGATACGTTATGGTCCTGCGCGCCCGAGGATCTTCCCACCTTCTGCTCAATCCTGTGTAGAGCAGCACGATGTCTCCCCGCCCGACTTCCCCTGAGTGCTTCTGCAGAGCGGACGCGGAGATTTCGCAGCCTGGTCGGATGCCAGAGAAGTCAAGGACGACGGCTTCGCCGATGAAGTTCTCGACTGAAATCTGGTCCAGTGCCTTGCCCCCTTTGATGAAGTGCACCGGCGCATCGACGTGGGTGCCGGTGTGCGAACCGAGGGTCATGATTGACAGATTGACGCCATCCTTTTCCAGGCGCCTTAGAGCAGAGATCTTGGGGACCGCGTCCCCCACGTACACGGTCATGCCGTTCTCGATGGTCTGGCTGAGATCCACCGCGTGGCCTGCAACGGCTGGGAGCTTCATGGGATGCATGCAACGTGAGATCGGTAATACGCCTTTCAGGAGGGCTCTACGACGATTGCCCGCATGACACCCTCTGGACGGTCAAGAAGGACCTCATCCACGCGGAGGAGAGGCATGCGCCGCTCTGCGGGAGGAATTGCACCTTCAGGGCGACAGGAGGGTCATACCGAGATGCGCCGATGAAGGAGCAGCAGCGCCCTCAGCCCGTCGGGATTTGAACCCGACTAGGTTCGCGAACCGGCGGCCGCGACAACCAATAACTATTTTCAAAAGCGTGGAGATCGACCAAGTATGCCCGAGGTCGAGCCACGGCCGGGATTTGGACTTGGGTTTGCGGACCGGAGGCCGCACGCTCTTCAATGCGTGGGCAGTCTGTGAGCGCCCGCTTTGCCCAGCCATGATACGCGCTAGACGATGTAGCTTCCCCGGCGCATTATCTCTGTGCCGTCTACGAATGCATCGCAACGTTCAAGCAACAGGTCGACATGTGTTTTCGAGGCCCAAGGCGCCCCAGTCTCATGCTGGTATGGGTCTCCGAATGCAACATGCGGTCTCGCCTTTTCATCCTGCAAGAGGTTGCCAATGGTTGGCGATGATATGAGCAGGGGGTTCGTGGGCAGAGCGAACTCGCTCGCCCTGTCACTGTTCTCGTCCGTCTTGAGGTACCTGGTTATTTCGTCTCGCAACGTCTTGTTCTCGCAGTGAATGGTGCTGAAGTCAACTCGCGAGCCCTTCACGTCGAAGCTCAAGGGGTCCTCGAAGTTGCCGTACTTCTCCGAAAACCAGTCGCCCAAGAGGTTCGTCACGAAGTGGCCGCTGACAAGCTTCGGTGCTGTGAATGCTTCGCCTTCGGGAAGGTTCCCCCATCTGCCCTTCTCGTGATATCTGCCATCGCTTGGGACCCACCGCCACGTCTTGTCAAACTCGGCTACGATGCTGACTCCCAGGTCGTTCCTGATCTCAATCTTGGAAGCTTTCTTTGTGATTTCGTATATCTTGTGGGTGAGGTCGTACACCTGGTCGTAGTCTGCACACATGCCCTGCTCCATTATCTTCGCAGTAATACCGGGCATGTGACCATGCCTTGCATTTTGAATCGCCTTCCTTATGAACGGCCCTCGAGCCGAGAGCTCCCCCGGCAGACTGGACGAAGCCCAGAGAGTCACCGTGGCCCAGGGAATTGCCCTCTCGATCTTCTGAGGCAGCTTGCTCAGAGGTCTGGGAGCCAATTCTTCGAGCACGAACATCCTGACGTTCGAACTTCCTGCTACGTCCGTGGCGGCCTTGCGCAAGGCGGCGCCTACTTCTTCCTGTTCTCTGTCTGTAACAATCAGGACCCTGTCTTGGATCCTGACGCCCATGCATGTCCTGATGGCATTGAGCGCACCCTGTTCTACTGAGCCCATGACTCGAGTTTGGCTGGACTTCGGCTAGTTAATATTTCGTCGGCCACTGATGCTCGCTTCGCATGTGAAGAAGAACCTCTCCATCATCGGTCTCTGCCACGGGCATGAAGTCTCTTCCTTTTGTCCAGTGCCACCACATCGAAGAGCACAGTCCTGTAGTTCACCGTCAACGTCCTTGCGAAGAATTGGCCCTCGATGACGAGGCTCCGCAGGTCGTATTCGTCCTTCTCGTGGGCACCGAACCTTTCGAATGAAAGGCAATCCCCCAGGTAGGGTTCGAGGTGCCACACGTCGGGGTCCACGACCACCTCCTTGGGCAGGGGCTCTTGCTTCGACTGGAGGAGCACGTCGTTCAGGGCGTCCCTCGCCGCTTCGTAGTTCTTCCAGGCTTCCTCGACGAACTTGGAGAAGATTCCGTTGGAGCGGAGCCTCGATGCAAACGAACCGTCAGTGTCTTCCACGTATCTCTTCAGGAGGTGCGCTTTGACGTTGAGTTCGTTCGACCTGTCGAAGCCATAGAGCATCTGGCGTGCCTGCGCCTCGAAGTCAGTCCTGTAGGCATGGTTCAGGGAATCACCGAACGCCCCGCTCGCAAGGAAGAACCGGGCAGCCGGATAGTCACCTGAGACCAGGGCGCTGGAAATCATATGGGCGAAGTCTGACTCGTATGGAATCTCGCTCATCAGGAACCCCTTCTTGGTGATCTTGTGCGCTCCTGGCTCGATGGCTCCGATGTCGGCGAGCCAGTCTTCCGCGAAGGTTACCTCTTTGTGGCTAACCCTTGACATGAAGTCCAGCTCAGAGAACCTCAGGCCGTATTTCGACATCAGCAACACCAAGTCGAACGGCGTCTCTGACTCGAGGGCCTTGCGTATGGCTGTCGGGGTGACTGTCTTCGGGATGGGGGTGTCGGTGATGATCACCGCCCTCCCCGGCTTGAAACGCCCGACCCTCCCCATCATCTGGAGGAGGGAGTTGTTGTCAATCCTGTTGTACCTGAGGGACTTCTGACCCAGCCTGTCCTTGCTTTCGATGGCGTCGTTGAAGATCAGCACATTGTCGACGAAGATGTTCACTGACGAAGCTATGACGTTCGTCGCGAAGATCCTGAGGTTCCTGTCCTTTTCGGCCCTCTCCTGTATTTTGTTGATCTCCGACCCGTCGAGCCCTCCGTGGATGTAGACCCCGCCCAAATTGCGGGCGAACCTTTCGACGAGGGCTCTCGTAGGCAGGAAGACGAGCCACGACTCGCCCCGGGGCTGGGCGTAGAGGTATCTGGACAGGGTTTCGAACATTTCGTCGAGGTCTTCGACGAGCTCGACCTCGAGCGTCACGGGGTACCTCCGCCCTGCCACCGAATAGAGCTTCGAGATTGCCAGGAACGAGAGGAACTCGCCCGGGTCGATGGTCGCGCTCATCACTCTGAACAGATTCCCCGCGTTCGGCTCCTGCTTCTTCGCCAAAGACATGCAAAGCTCAAGCTGCGATGTCATCTGGTGGCTCTCGTCGAAGTAAATCGAGGTTCCCGACAGTGACCCGTCGGCCAGCATCCTGAGCAGGACCCCGTCGGTGACGATCCTGATCTTGCCTCCCACATTGACCTTCGTGTCCTTCGTGATTACTGCCAGTTCGCCCCTGACTTCGGGGTGGAGAGCCAGGAGTGAGTAGTACAGCGCGTTGCATGAGGCTCTCGACGGCTCGCGTATGACGATCCTCTTTCTCCCCCCACTCAACCTGAACTCGTGGATCGGCACCACGGTGCTCTTTCCTGTCCCGACGTCGCCGAGGACAACGAAGTGGTCCGCGAAATCCATCGAACCGAGTATCGAGTAGATTGGAGGCTTCGCTCCGCGCTGAAGCGCGTGGAGGGCCGCCGACTCCGTCTCGGGAACCGCGGGTGAAGGCTCGAACGGGTCGTTGGGTCCGGATTCAGTCATGCAGGGCTCAAGCCTCTCGGTCCTGCATGCAGGCTCACCACAGATAAGCTCCCCTGAAAGGCGGCGGATCGTTCCTGGTCATGTTGACCGCAGCAAGGCATGAGAACAGGCAGCGGCACCTGTTCCACCGTCTCACCACAGAGCGACGGGCCTCTCCGGCCGGCCCTGGTCGGCAGTGCTGTTCTGGTCTTTCCGAGCCCTAATCAGGAGGTAGCTCTCTCTGTCTTAGCCTTAGGTCCAGCCCCTTTCTCCTGTAATAGCTGTAGGACACGAGATAGATTACCGCGGGCGCGAACAGCACTGCCAGGACCACTTCGAAATTCTGGAGGACAAAGGGCCCCGAATACGCAGGCGTGAACAGGGAGTATCCGACGTACAGGGAAGAGATGGCTGCAAGGAAGCCCAAGATACTGATCACCGGGAGTCCTCCCAACTTTCGGCTGACGATGGTAGGGGAACCGTCGAAAATCCCCTTCCTCCTGAAAGGAAGGGCCAGCGCGGTGATTCCCACTATGAAGTACAGCAGGGCGAAGAGGAAGGTGATGTATGTGAAAAGCAGGGAGATCGTGGTGAAAACCGAGAGATAGGTGATCAGGACGGACAGGACCGCGGTCACAATCAGAGCCACATAGGGGGAATGAAATCTGTCCTCGACCCTGCTCAGAGCTGACGGCACGCTCCTGTCAAAGGACCAGGCAAACATGTTCCTGACCGAGACCTGCATGTACGGGACTGCGTTGATCAGCACGGAGAGACTGAAGCCCATTGTGATGATGAACACGAGGGCAGGGTTGGACGTCAGGAATCCCACGAGAAACTCGGGGAATGCAGGGGGGAGAGTGGAGGGGTAGGGGGCCGAGGGGTTCAGGCCGAAGAATATGAGGTCGAAGAGATAGTTGAGGGCATGGAAGAAATCATACCCAAAGACAGACTCGGTGACTTCTATGACGACGATTAGGAGCCCTGCGAAGACCAGGAGCGAAGCCACAATCCCGATGAGCTGGGACCTTCTGACGTTCTTGATTTCTCCGGAGAGATATGCCGAGTAGTTGAAGCCGGTGAAGTTCAGGAACATGTAGACAAAGCCCAGAAGCGTACCGGACAGGGTCACTGCCGGGTCGAAGCCGCTGATGTTGGCCGCCGAGATGATGGCTGTCTCGTTGGTCCCGGAGAGCGAGTTGAAGTTGTTGACGAAGCTGCTGTGACCAACGGAAAGAGCGAGTCCAAGATAGACGGCGACTGCGAACATGACGAACACCCATGCAACCTTCTGTATCCTCAGTGCGTTCCTAGTGCCAAACGCGGCGGCCAGAGTAACGAGTGTGATGAGCAGGACTGCGATTCCAAAGACCAGAGGACTGCCGGGCGTGTTGAGGGTCGAGAACACGTTCAGTGCTCCCTGGCTCCCGGTGTTGACGAAGACGCCATAGAAGTACGCGCCGAGCCCCCACTGGGTGAAGACGGTCACGTCGATGGAGATGAAGGTGAAGAGCACGAAGGTGAAGCCGAAGTTCACCATGAACCCCACGATAGGATGGATTACGCGGGACACCCAGACGTAGTCTCCACCGGCACGCGGCATCGCGACGGACATCAGGACGTACACCAGTGCGATCAGGAGAGCGGGGACGAGGGCGAGCGCCGTGGAGATGCCGATGTTGGCCGACTGATACAGCCCGATGGCAAACACCATCAGGATGAAGACACCAAAGAGATTCATGCTCAGAAAGTTGAAGACGAATGAGTCGAAAGCACCCAGCTCCCTTACCATCCCCGTGGCCCCTCTGGTGAATCTGTCCGGAGTCTCCTTGTCCATCTGACTTGGAAACCAACCTTGCTACCGTTAATAAGTCTGCCAAATATGTCCAAAAATGGACATTGTTGGACACCCATGTATAATATTGATAAGACCGCGGGAGAAGACCGTCGGCCATTGGCCATCCTCAACAGGTCCGGCTGCCACCAGCCAGACTCAGGTCCGCTCACGGGTGTGATGATTGGCCTCTAGACGGCGGTCACGAACCAGAGAGCCCGTCGCACCGTACATGGCGATTGGCCTATCGACCATAGTCCACGGGATCGCCAGGCGCGAGCACATCAGAGTGAACCTCGAGACCATCGAGGACAACATCCACGCGGCAGTGTCGACGGTCAACATCAACCTGCCTGTGAGATTGGTTGCGCTTGCCGAAGGGGCCATGACAGGGTTCACCGACGAGGTCTTCGATATTCCCCACACTCTCGCTGCAAAGGAACTATTCATTGACATTCCCGGCCAGGAGACGGACAGACTGGCTGGGCTCGCTAAGACCTATGACACCTACATCATCGCCCAGTGCAAGGCCCGCTGGCCGGAGGTGATGCCTGGTCGGTTCTTCAACACAATCTTCGTCATATCCCCTGGGGGAAAGATAGTCCACAGGGCGGCAAAGAACCATGTATGGTGCCGGGAGAGATCATGCACCCCCCATGATGTCTACGACAGGTGGGTGGAGCTTTTCGGGGAGGGGACCGAGGCGTTCTACCCTGTCCTTCGCACAGACGACATAGGCAATATCGGCACCATCTGCTGCAGCGACGGCGAGTATCCCGAGGCGGTAAGGGCTCTCGCCCTGAACGGGGCCGAAGTGGTCTACCGCCCAAGCGAAGCGATGCCGATGACAGGGAACTCCTACCCGGGGGGCGGCGGATGGATGGCGCAGAACAGAGGACACGCCCAGTTCAACAGCGTGTACATGATCTGCCCGAACGTGGGACCCGTCTACCTGCACCCAAGGATGCGCGACCCAATCGACATTGCGGGTGGCAACTCTCACATCGTCGATTACTACGGCAATGTTGTTTCTTACTCGGCCTCGGGCGCGAACACGATGGTTGCCGCAGTAATCGACATCGAAGCACTCCGCAACTTCCGGACGATGAACCTCAACTCGAACTGGACCAAAGACCTTCGGACAGAGGTCTTCAAGCACATGTACGACGAGCCCATCCACCCGAAGAACCTGTGGCTCAGGAAGGAACCTTTTGCCCACGGGCGCATGGATGATGTCTACCGAGAAAACATCGAGAGCCTGCTAAGGCGGGGGACGTACTCTCGTCCCGCCTTTGACCACCCTGGAGCCCGCTACCAGGGGCCGGAGATGGCCGACAAGAGATGGGGAGAGGTCAGGCGCCTGTGGGACGGCTGGGGCGAAGGCGCGTCGGAAGAGGGAAAGAGAAAAGCCGGAAGCGATGCTGGCATCAAATAGAACCTGACAACTGAGTTCGAACCAACTTGGTTCGGGGACCGGAGACCGTAATCGCTTTCATCATTACCCCTGCTCCTCGCCCTGTCTGACGAGCCTCCGGTGGCAATTGGACAGCATGGGCAGACTGGTGGAACCATCTTGCGGCCGCCCGAACCCTGAACTGAACGCGAAGCGAAGGCTCGAAGGTACTCCCTTCCGCTGAGTAATCTGGCACAGCCCACTTTTATCACCCGCAGAACAAAGAGGCGTGTTGGCCGGAGAAGACTTTGCGGCGATGGGATTCTGGCTCCTCGAACTGATTCTGGCCAGCTATCTGCTTTCGTACGGCGTGGAGCACCTGTCCAAAAGGTACGGCGGGAGATTCGTAGGCAGGACGCTGATGAGCGTAGCCACGACGTTGCCAGAGCTGGCCATCGTGGTCTATGCTGCGGCCGAGGGTTCCTACGGGATCGCGCTCGGCTCAGGGCTGGGGAGCAACCTGCTCATGATGACGCTGGGGCTTGCGTTGATGCTCCTGATCGCGACCACGAAGCTCTCCCGGGCGCCGCTGAAGGGGTTGAACATGAGCGGGTTCGGGCTCGACAAGCTCTTCCTCATCCTGACGAGCATGATCGGCGCGCTCCTCTTCATCGACGGGTACAACTACATAGATGGAGTCGTCTTTTCCGGCCTATTCGTCGCTTACCTTGTACTCGCCTTCAGGGAGACACGGATGGAAAGAGGCAGTCGGGGACCGGAGATCATCGCCGGACAGGGTCAACCACTTCGAGGTCCCCTCGGACTGAACGGTGATGGTCCGGTTCGGAAGGCTTCGTTGATCTTCTTGGCGGGCACCCTCGGGATCTACCTCGGCGCAGGTCCGTTCATCGAGGCGCTGAAGGGTTTCGCCGCAGACACTGGGGTCTCCGCAATCGTCCTGGCTGTCATCATAAGCCCGATAGCTGGCGAGATGCCCGAGAAGCTGTCCATGGTGGTTCTCGCGAGGAAAGGCGAGGCTGGCGCCAACATAGCCGTGGCCAACGTCCTCGGTTCGAAGATTCTCAACAACACACTTCTCCTCGCAGTGGCGGTCTTCGGAGCCATGGCCTACGGCGGTTTCTATTCTCGGATTGCCCCCACACCCATACTCACCGATCAGGTAGTCCTGGTCACTTTGGTCACGGTGCTTGCCATCGTCCCGATGTTCAAGAAGAGCGTGGGGCTGAAGACAGGAGCTTCCTTGTTTGCAATGTATGTGGCCAGTATTCTGGTCCAGTTCCAGCTCCCTCAGGGAATTTAGCGGGGCATCTTTGAATCAACCGAATGGAAACCTGCGAACAGCGAAACCCACACCGAGAAGCCTCACTTGTCGGCCTACGGTTGCACTCTGGATCTCTTTCTCCGTCGAAGAGGGTCCCGCAGGCTGGCGACAGGGCCCCGGGCCCCCCGGCGGCGACCGACTCTGGCGGCCTTGGCCCAATTAACTCTCATCAGCAGAAGCGAAAACATGACGGCCAGAATCGCGGCCGGCGCTGACGCTACCATATTTGAGAATCGCCTGACGAGCTTAAAGGAGACGCGAAGGACCCTGAGCGGAACGTGGCCACTCCTTCGTTCGGTCGAATCCTTGTCCCCTTCGATGGGTCGGACAGCTCGCTGAGGGCCTGTGAGATGGCAGCTTTCTTGGCCAAGAAGATGGGGTCGGAAGTGAGGGTGGTTCATGTGATCCCTACTCTGAGCATCTATACGGCTCCACTAGCTGAAGACTACTACAGGACGCAGGAGAAGGAAGCTGCTGATGTGATCCATAATGGCATTGCCTTGATTCAGAAGGGAGGGGTCAAGGCCCAAGCTGAAATCGTAAGAGCTCGCTGGTCCATAGTAGAGACGATCGTCAGCTACTCGACAGACTGGAAGAGCGACGTAATCGTGATGGGTGCTCGAGGGCTGGGCGGTTTCAAGAAGCTGCTCATGGGGAGCGTCTCCAGCGGTGTGGTGCAACATGCCCGCTGTCCGGTGCTAATCATCAGATGAGATGGCGCGGTACCACACCCCAGGACACGCTTCGGCGTTACCACCTCTGAGAAGCGTCCTACTGTCTTAATTCTCGGATGCCGAGACGGGCCAATAATGGCCGTCAATCCGGCTCCGGGAAGGAGGTCCAAGCTCGCAGTGGCTCTGAGGTTCTACCCCCTCCCGTTCGTCGCTCTGGCCGGACTCGTCATGGGAGCAGCCGAACAGCTTGTTCTGGGAAGCCCCGGCGTTGCGAGGTGGGTCTGGTACGGGACGCTCGTGGTAGGCGGCGCGCCAGTCGTCGCAAAGACCGTGTCAGGCATGCTGAAGCGGAGGTTCGCGGCCGACATCGTGGCTATGCTTGCTATCGTCACGGCGATTCTGACAGATGAAGCGTTCGCAGGAGTGATCATCGTGCTGATGCAGACCGGAGGAGAGGCCATCGACGACTATGGGTTCAGGAAGGCATCCTCTTCGCTCGAGGAGCTCATCGCGCGCGCCCCCCGCCTGGCCAGGCGCAAGAAGAACGATACGCTGGTCGAGGTGAAAGTCGAGGAGGTGACTGTCGGCGACACCCTGGTGGTGCGGCCCGGCGACCTCATCCCCGTCGACGGGTCGGTCAAGTCGGAGGCGGCTTCGGTGGACGAGTCGGCGCTGACAGGAGAGCCTCTTCCACGGATGAAGAGGGAGGGAGACCCTCTTCTGAGCGGGAGCGTCAATGTGGGCATGCCGTTCGAGATGGTTGCGACTCGAATCAGCGGAGAGAGCCAGTACGCAAGGATTGTCGACCTTGTGAGGAGGGCTCAGGCGGAGCGACCCCCCATCGAGAGGCTCGCTGACAGGTATGCCATCTGGTTCACCCCGGTTACAGCGATAATCGCGGCAGTCAGCCTGATGGTAACCAGGAGCGTCGACGCCTTCCTGGCGGTATTGGTCGTAGCGACCCCCTGTCCGCTGATTCTCGCGACCCCGCTCGCAGTAATCAGCGGGGTTAACAGGGCTGCCAAGGAGAGCATCATCGTCAAGAGCGGGGCGGCCATTGAACAAGTCGGGAGGGGTCGCGTGGTCATCTTCGACAAGACGGGTACGCTGACCTACGGGACTCCCGTCATCGACCGCGTCGTCTCGTTGGATGGAGAACCGGATGAACTGCTGAAGCTTGCCGCAAGCGTCGAACAGCTGTCGTCGCATCCGGTGGCGGTCTCCATGGCAAGGGAAGGAAGAGAGAGATACGGCGAGCTCTTCCCAGCCGTCGACTTCCGGGAAATCGCCGGGCAGGGGGTCGAAGCCCTAGTCGAGGGCAAGAAGGTTGTCCTGGGCTCGCAGAGGCTGGTTGAAGGGTCCATCGGAAGGAGCTTCGACTCGAAGTTGGAAGAGGTCCTCACAGAAGCCCAGCTGAAGGGAAGCCTGGTCTCGTTCATGGCAGTCGATGGCCGGCCCGCGGGAATCGTCACCTTCAAGGACCAACTTCGACCTGGCGTCCAGGTCCTGATTCAGAAGCTCAGAGACCTGGGGGTGGAACAGACTGTCATGCTCACCGGTGACAGCGCGGTGAACGCAGGCACAATCGCCAGGGAGGCCGGTATCGCCAAGGTGGAGGCAAACCTCCTCCCGGAACAGAAAGCGAACGCGGTAAGGAGACTGACCGAACAATACCGGACGTCCATCATGGTCGGCGACGGCATCAATGACGCTCCGGCATTGGCAACTGCCACGGTCGGGGTTGCCATGGGAGCCCACGGGACTGGCATCTCGGCTGAGGCTGCCGACATGGTGCTTCTGGTTGACGACGTGACCAAGGTGGGCGAGGGAGTCATGATAGGCCAGAGGATGCTCCACATCGCGAAGCAAAGCATTTTCTTCGGAATGGGCGGGAGCTTCGTCCTGATGGGGATTGCCGCTGTCGGCTACATCCCGCCGGCGATTGGGGCGATCATGCAGGAGGTACTTGACGTGGTGGTCATTCTGAATGCCCTGAGGGCGCGATAGTTCATGGGGACCTGGGAATCCCAGGCTAGCGACCCTCTTCCTTGTGGAAGTATCTCTGCAAGATAGAACGCCAGCGCCTTTTGAGATCATAGATGACCGCCGCCCAGAGGCCGAACAGAGCCAGGCAGGCGACCAGGTATACAGCCCAGGAGAGGTCGGGTAAGTAGGTGGGGAGGGCGAGGACGAAGACGGTGCAGAAAATCACCTGCCAGAGGGCAATCTTCGCCATGGAGCCTAGGTTTTACCCGCCGCCGTGTCTATTTAGGACAGGCGAGCGTTTCTCAAATCTGAGAACATTTGGATCAGTGCATGCCGGCACTTGGCCGTGCGCAGTCATCCGGCAGCATGAGCAAGGTGCTGGAGGAGCCGCCTTGCTGAGGGCCTGAGTCGGAGGATTCCATCACGAATGCCTCACTCCCCAGAAGGGACCGGGAGTCCGTCGCACCCTACTGTCTTGCTGCGCGGGGCATGGGTGCTTCGGCAATCGCGATCCAGTTCGGGGTCGCCCGAAGCATGGGACTTGACAGCGCAGCCTGTTACCCAGACTCGGCCTGCTGCGCCGATGCGGGCCAGAACCTTCATCGCAGTCAGTGTGATCATCTTGCTGGGCTGGCCGGCCTGCTCGAGGACAAGTGGCGTGAAGTCCTTGGAGCTAGGGTGCTTTTTCTTCCAGACTGTCAGGGCGGCCGACTCTTCGGGGCGGTTGGAGTCGAGAACCCACCTCCCGTCCTGCCTTCGCTTTTCCTTCAGCAGAGAGATGGCGTATCCTAGCCTCTCATCCTCTGAGTACCCCAGTGCCGTCATGAAATCAAGCCCGACGAGCAGGTCGTAGTAATAGTGGACCGGATAGTGGAAACGGTACCATGGCTCCCAGCGGGCTCCTTCCTTGTGGAGCTCCCTTTCCAGGAAGAACTCCGCGCCCCTTTCGCAGGCCTGTTTCATGCTCCGCGTCCACTTCTGTCGGGGGTACGGCGAAGGCGCTCAGAGGTTCCCAGGAATCGAGAGTCCTCTTGCGGTAGGGGTGCTTGCCGAAGTTCCAGCAGGACCATCCGCCCTTCTCCGCCTGGTTCTTCACGATCCATTCGAAGGCCCTTTTCACCTTGGGGTGGTCAGCATATCCGAACTTGACCAGGGCGCGGGCGGAGTTTCCTGTGATGCAGAGGTGGCCGCCGGCCTTGCCGCTCGAACTGAATCCGCCGTCCTTTGTCCCGTTGCGTTTCATCCACAGCTGACAGGCCTTGTCAATCCGAGGGTCTTCTTTCGTGAGGCCCAGGTCGGACAACACAAGCAGCTTCCAGAAAGTCGCGTGGAACGTCGGCGAGAAGAGGCTCTTTTCTTGAACCCAGCTCCCGCCCGGAAGCTGCTCGTCCAGTATGTCCTTCGCCCAGCCAACCTCCGTGATCCCCTTTCTCGCACGCTTCACCTCAGGGTCCTTCTCTGACCGCCCCTGCAGCTCAGTTAGGGTGCGGTACTTCACCGGAGGCTGGCGTTCCTCGAGGAGCCAGTCCATGGCACGCCGGTCTGCCTGGGAAGAAATGCCTCCGGCTGGCAGACTCAACTGTCTGAACGAGACCTCGCCGAGTTTGCGTGGAAGAAGGATTTGAACCTACGCCGTGACGCGAACCGATGACCACATGCTCGTCACGTCGTTTGCTCGAGTCACCCTCCTAGAATGAAGAGCAACGCGACAGCTTCGACGGTGTTGGGCGGGGTGAGGATGGTCGTCCACTTGGCCGAAGAGTCGGAGTCGAACCCATAGACGTGTGAGATGAGAGTGTTGACTATGGCTGGCGGCATCGCCGCCTCGAAGACCATCTGCAGGTAGACTGCTGATCCCCCGCCGAAGGGGAGTGCCAACAGCAGGGCAAGGACCGGTCCGACCACGCACCTCGTCAGGGCCGTCGTCAGGAAGGGCGGGGAAGACGACGACTCAGCGCAGATTCGAGGACGAAAGAGTCCCCCGGGACCGCCGCGCCGCTTTCACGGAATCGATTTAACGCCGACGCCGAGAACCCGCCCATGAGACACTACACCACCGACATGTACGAAGGGATGCTCTCCGAGACTGTCGTGGTCGAAGGGCACAAGGGCCTCCGGATCAACGCCTACTTCGCCCGCCCCCTGGGCCCCGGTCCCTTCCCCGGGGTCGTTCTTGTCCATCACCGGCCGGGATGGGACGAATGGTACAAGGAGACCACGAGGAAGTTCGCCCATCATGGGTACAATTCCATCTGCCCGAACCTCTACTTCGGCTTCGGCCATGGCACGCCGGAGGAGGTCACCTCCAAGATGCGGGCCGCAGGAGGGGTCCATGATGACGACGTCGTAGCTGATGTCTCGAATGCGGCCGCGTACCTGAGGTCACTGCCGACCAGCAATGGCAGGGTGGGTGGCTTCGGTTCCTGCTCAGGGGGGCGCCATGTCTTCCTTGTCGCGTGCAGGACCAGGTCGCTCGACGCGGCCGTTGACCTGTGGGGAGGGTCGGTGGTAATGAAGAAAGAGGACCTCGTCCCCAACGCCCCGGTCTCCCCGCTTGACTACGCGGCCGGCCTGTCCTGCCCTCTCCTGGGGCTCTTCGGTCAGGAGGATAGGAACCCCGACCCCGGGCAGGTGGCGCAAATCGACGCTGAGCTGAAGAGGCTGGGAAAGGCCCACGAGTTCCACAGCTATCCAGGGGCGGGCCATGGTTTCTTCTACTACCACACCCCGGGTTACAGGCAGGAACAGGCCGTGGACGGGTGGAACAAGGTCTGGTCGTTCCTGGAGAAGAACTTGCGCTCTGAGGCAGCCGGGATGGCGACGAGCCTGTAGTGTGGGGCCCATCCCCCGGTTACTTCGCTCTCTCCACGGACGCCCCTTCTCGCACGATCAGGGAAAGGTCGTCGTTCTCCTTTATGGTCGCATAGCAGTTCCTGATGGAGAGAACGTTCCCGACCTCGCCCAGGTCGCACCACTCCTCGCCCACCAGCCGCACGCTGATTGAACCCGTCTCGTCCCTGACGACGACGTCCCTGAGCGGGCAGGTCACGGGTTCGAACGTCCGAAGTCCAGCCCCATGAACCGCTCATAGGTCTCGGCCGATTCGACCACCTCGCCGGTCAAGTCGATGTGCTGCTGCCCCTCCTTCACATCGGCTATCTTCACGGTGGTGACTTCAAGCGCCGATATTATAAGAGTCAGAGCCTTCGTCCTTTGCGAACTAGCCAGATATACCGGGCCGGCGCCCGTTCGCATATGGTCGCGTGGCACATCGTCATCGCCTGGGGGCTGTTCGCCTTCGCGGCAGCGTGGGGGTATCTCTTCCTCTCCGGACTGCTGTGGGGGTCAGGCTGGGCTCCGACCCCGAAGAGACAGCTCGAAGCGGCGGCATCGCTGTTGCAGCTGAAGGAAGGGGATGCCGTGTGCGACCTCGGGTCGGGCTTCGGCGGAGCGGTGATCTTCTTCGCAAGACGATACGGGGTTTCGGCGACAGGCGTGGAGGTGGACCCGCTGCGCTGCCGCACAGCGAGGATGAACGCGGGAAGGCGTGGGGTCTCTGCGAAGGTCGTCATCCGCCGGGGCAATCTGCTCGACTTGGACCTGGGCGGTTCTTCGAAGGTCTTCTTCTTTCTGACCCCCCTCTTGATGAGGAGGCTCCAGGAGAAGGTCGCCAGAGAGATGCCCGAAGGCGGCAGAGTGGTCTCTGTGGAGCACCGCTTCCCCGACTGGAAACCCATCGAGTCTCTCGAGAACGTCCACCTTTACGTGGTCGGTCACCAGGCAAAGCCCGACTGATGGATTCGCATTGGAGCCGTCCGGGTTGAACATCGGGTGAAAGTCACTAGGTTCCGTTGCGGCATGAAACCAGCGGCTGTTTAGAACCGATAGGAAAATTCTCGGTCCTGACAATCGTCTTCTCGCCTTAAGTCTCCGTCCTACGTCAAGGCCTCGAATGGCCAACCTCATGATTCTTGTCTGGAGGAGTAGGGAAGCAACGGGAGACCCCGACGTCGAAGTGAAGATACCGGCCTCGATGGCGAAGTGGGTGCCGAAGCTGATGAAATTGGTCCCGAAGAAGACGAAGGAAGAGACCTGGGGAGGGCAGGAGGTCGACTTCGACGCCATGTTCGCAGACCTAGAGAAGATGGTCCAGGAAGCCATCCAGACCGGACAGGTCGAGCTGATGTCGGTGAAGACCCGCGACGGCTTCGTCAGAATCACTGTAGAGAAGTAATCAGGCAGAGGAATTGAAGGTCAAGATCGACTTCGGCCGAATCCTGCCGGGCCTGCTCCTTGTTGCGCTAGGGCTGGTTCTGATTGCGATCTTCCTGATCGTGGCGATAGTCACTTTCCTCTTCTCGTTCATCCCGGGTCTCGGCGGCGCAGCAATGGCGGCGCTCGAGCTGATGCTCCTCCCAGCTTTGCTCATCGCGGTCGGGGTGGTCATGGTCTTGACGGGAATTTCGTGGTGGGGGAAGGCGGGGGACAGTTGGTTCTCAGGATGGGCCGGCCGGAGGGCCATGAAGGACCGACTGCGGGTCTCAGAAAGGACGGGGGAACTGTTCGGAGTGGTGATCGCAGTCATCGTCTTCCTGTTCATCTACGAGAACCAGCTGCGCGGTGCGGCCTTCTTCGCCCCATCCTTCGGGAGCCTTGCCCAGTTCTTCTTCTACGCCCCGCTATTCACAGGGATGATCTTGTCCTTCGGCCGGGCGGTGTACGGGCGCAGGAATGCAATCAGACCCTTCGACTCCCTGAACATGCTCTTCCTTGCTGTTTCGGCCTTCTGGCTGCTTTCGGTGTTTCCCTTCGACTTCTCGCGGTTCGGCGAGATGTTCCCGTCCGCCATTCAGTTCGTCTTCGGATGGCTGAACAACGCCATCGGGCGGGTCCTTTTCGCCCTGGCGGGAGTCGCTTCGCTCGTCAATATGGTCTACACGGCAGTACTTTACTCGGCCGTCAGAGGACAGCTCAGGCACCTTTCAGCTTGATCGGGTCCCTTTCGGGACGTAGTCGAAGAACTTCTCCGTCACTCCCCCGGAGGTCCACTCGGCGCGCAGCCTTGTCCGCTTCTCGACCGCCCTCAGCGCGGACAGGAGCGAGCGGTTCAGGTCCTTCGCACTTGGCCCAGCCATTTCAGCCTCGATCAGGAACTCGGCGGGAACGGCGCCGGGCTTGACCGTCGCGTCAGTGATTAGTCTCCGTAGGACCTGCAGGACGGCCGCCGGACTATCGGTGCTTACGCGGGCCACCAGCCTGAACCGCCTTGTGCTCAACCCAGTCTTAAGGAGAAGCAGGTGAGAAAAGGGTTCTCCGGTCGCCGGCTTCGCCACGAGCATCAATGTTTTTGGAGGGCGCTCGGGCGCCCCGACGAGGATGGTCTCCGGAGCGGAGTCAATCGGGCTCATCGCCGGCTTCTTCATCGCGGCGAGTTTCGTTCCCCAGATAATCCGGGTCTGGAGGCTCAAGGATGCCCAGGAGATCAGCCTTGCTTTCAACCTCCTTAACCTGACCGGGACGGTCCTCTGGCTGGGCTACGGCCTTGTCCAAAGCCTGCTGTCGGTCATCGTCTGGAACGGTGCGGACACCGTCCTGGTGGCGACTCTGCTCGTGGTGAAGCTGAAGTATGGCATGAAGCCTCGGGGACTCCCTCTTCAGGCCGCCACGCGCAGTGCCGAGACGCCATGACCGGCGAGAAGCCGGAATCCTAGACCCGGGCAGTTCTCGCCTCGGCGGTCCGCTCCAAGATCCTGGTCCTGAGCTGGTGCAACCCATCCCCCCGAGTGGCCGAGATCTTGACGCAGCTGTGGTCCCGGAAGAGCGGGTCGAATTCGATGCTCCCTCTGGTTCTTGAATCAAGCAGATCGACCTTGTTCAGGACGAGAAGTATCCTTGCCGGGTCCACCTCCAGCTCGTTCAGGGTCTCCCTGCAACTCGTCAGTTTGATCCCGATGCTCTCGACACCTTCGCTTGCGTCCACCAAGAGCAGGACCAGGTCGGCGTAGCGCAGCTCGTCCAAGGTCGATTTGAACGACTCGAAGAGGTATGTGGGGAGCCTCGAGACGAAGCCGACGGTGTCCGAGAGGAGGACCCTCCTCTTCGAGTTCGGGAACGAGACCATCCTGGTCGTGGTCGCCAGAGTGGTGAAAAGGTTAGGGGACTCCTCCTTGGATTCGGCCGACAGGCGGTTGAACAGCGTCGTCTTCCCGCTGCTGGTGTACCCCGCGAGCGAAATGAAGGGGACTCCGAGCTTCCGCCTCTGCCTCGTGTGGAGGTCCCTCACCGTCCGGCTCTTCTCGAGCTTCTCTTTGGCGAAGACCATCTGGCGCTTGAGGTCCCGGAACTTGACGTCGACGGCGTACTCCCCCATCCCCATGAACCCCGCCTGCTCTCCCTTCACCGAGTAGCGGACCGTGTCCCGCGCCCTCGGAAGTTCGTAGCGGAGCTCGGCCAGCTTGACCTGCAGCTTGGCCTCGGTGGTCACAGCCCTGCGGGCGAATATGTTCAGGATGAGCCTCTCCCGGTCGACGACCTGGGCGTGGGTCTTGCTTTGCAGCTTGAAGGCCTGCGATGACGACAGAGCTTCGTCGATGATGATGGTGCCGGCATGGCTCTCGGATACCATCCCTTCGAGTTCCTCGGCTTTTCCGACCCCGACCCCATATTCTGACTTGATGATGTTCCTCTGGGTGATTACCCTGTCGACTTCGTACCCTGCCGCCTCCGCCAGCCCCGTTATCTCGGCCTTGGCGAACTCGTCAGGATAGGTGACTATGATGGCTCTGGACTCCGTCGCGTTCCCCATGGTGGCTTCGGGCCCGTGCGCAGAGAGGCTGCACTAAATGGGTTTGCCGTCTCTAGCCGCGGACGACCGTCGTCCCCATGAGGTGGTCGGAGTACTTCTGCTGGTATCCCTTGGAGAGCGCCAGGCCGACGATGACGTCCAGCAGAAGCAGAAGCCAGTAGATCTTGCTGACGTTCCTGACGAACGCCTCGCCGAAGGTCGGGTTCGAGCCGCTCTTGGACTTGACCTTCAGGTTGAAGAGCCGCTTGCCGAGGCTCGCTCCCCACATCGACTCGGTGACCGCGAAGTACAGGACGAAGACTATCCCCCAGAGCACCGCCAGGGGACCCACGACGCCCGCGACTAGTGCGCCGCCTGCGGTCAACAGGAAGGCCGGGAGCGCGACCAAGACTATGATGATACCGAGGACGATGTAGACCGCAATCCAGTCCACGATGATGGCGACAAGCCTCCAAATCCAGTACTCCTGGGCCTTCTGGTCCTTGGTCAGGGTGTCGATGCCGCTCATGGGACCTGAGGAAGCAGCGGCCGTGCCACCGCTCGGAGCTCCGCAACTGGGACAGAAGGCCGCCCCTTCAGGAATCTCCTTTCCACATTTCGCGCAGAAGGCCATCCTATCCTCCGTCATTTGGGGGCTATTTATCGGAACCCCCTAGAATCGCCCGTAACAGTCTATACGAAGTTTGCGACTGCGTAGGCAGCCGCGAACGCAACCAGCGGAGCCACCACCCACATGGACAGGGTCTCGCCCACCAGCTTCCTGTTGACCGCAGCCACGATGCGCGAATAGGCGGCCCCGAGCATCCCCCCGAGGAGGCACTGGCTGATCGAGACCGGGAGGCCGAACTGGGTCCCGACCCATACGACGATTGAGCTGGAGACGAAGGCTGAGAAGACCCCCTGAGGGCTGAGGGTGAGCATCTTGTCCCCCATGGTCCCCCCGAGGGCGGTCCGGCCCAGAGCCACTACGCCGAGGGTCCCGGCCAGGACGAGGATGAGGACGGTCATCGGGTCGACAGACGTCCCGAACGCGGAGACCACCGTCCCGGCGTAGAAGAGCCCGATGTTGTTGGCGCCGAGCGTGTAGGATACCGCCAGGCCGCTCACGATCGCTCCTGCCCTGTTCATCGAGTCGACGGCCAGGATGCCGAAGCGCGAGGCGAAGCCGGCTGCGAAGTCATAGATGCCGAAGGTGATCAGCGCGGTCGCCAGCGGCGCGAGGAACCAGAAGCCGATCACTTCCTCTGACCTGGCCATGTTGACGGGGATGGACGTAGCAAAGGTCGCACCCAGAAAGGCGCCGACCATGATCATGCTGAAGGAGACCGGAAGGTCGAGCAGAGTGAGGACGAGGGTCAACGCCACAGAGACGGCCAGCACCGAAAGTAGGACGGAGTAGGTCGTCGAAGGAGCGAGCGAACCTGCGAGGGCCCCGCCCATCTTCGACCCCTCGAGCAGGGTGCCGATGAGGAGGCCCGCTACCGAAAGGATGATGGCCCAGACGAACGAGAGAGAGCCTGCTCCCCTGAGATTGCCAATCAGGAACGAGCTGTTGTTCCAGCCGAAGACGAAGCAGAGCGCGGCTGCGAGCCCTACTAGAAGCTCATCCATGACTCGTGACTACTACCCATACCCCTTTGCTATCAAGACAAGGATCACATCGCTGGCGTCTTCGGCGTTGTCCGCGATGTTGTCGGCGACGAAGATGAAGTCCCTGAGCTGGATGACCGTGACCGGGTCCATCGACTTGTCGGAGTTGAACAGCGCCTTCAGAAGGAGGTCCTTCTGGCCGTCTGCTTCCTCCTCGAAGTCCTCTATGGAAGGGACCTTGGACAGGGCTTCCCGCCTGCTCTGCTGCAGCGCCTTCACGAGCCCCGTAAGCGCGATGACCGAAGATTTCAGTGCGGAGACGAACGACTTCATCCCTGGCGAGCCCAGGAAGTCTCTGGCTTCCGTGGTCAGGCGCGAGTCCTGGGAGAGGAAGCGGGCCGCATCCTTCGCGCTGTCTGCTATGTCGTCGATCTTCTCGAGGAGGTTCAGTATGTCCTCGCGGACTCCCCCGAAGAACGCGCCTTCGGCTATCCTGGTCTGAAGCTCCCGGTGGATCGTGTCTGCTTCAGTCTCGCCATCGAAGACTTTCTCGACGACCTCAGAGGACTTCGGGTCGCCGTTGGCGAAGGCTGAGACGCTCGACTCGAATGACCCCACCGTATTTGTCACGGTCTCGAGGAGCCTGAGCACGCCTTCGAAGATCGTCTTCTCTCGCCGATTGATGGAGAGGAACTTCAGGTCCAATGGCGCGGTGGGTCGCCGAGGCCCCCTTAAACGTCGTCCGTGATTTTTCGCCTCGGTCGCCTAGTCACAGGGCGGCTCCGCAGCTGACGCACGCCTTCGCGGTTTCGTCGTTGAGGGTCCCGCAGTATCTGCACCTGACCTTGACCACCTCTCTTTCGACTATCGTCCCCCCGCCTGTCGGGGGGGCCTGCACGGGGGGCCCCTGATAGGATGCGGTGTACGGCGCGCTTTGGGTGAACGGGGCCTGATACCTGCCGAGGTCATCCCGGACCAGGGCGTAGGCCCTCTCGGCGTCTGAATTCGGGAGGTCTTGCAGCACCAACGGCTCGCCGCCGAACCTTAGGACGAGCTTAAGGGTTGAACGGGTGAAACCCTTGTCGAGGACGACGTTGGCCACGTCCTGGTAGTTGTAGTCAGTGTAGTCCTTCTTCAACCCCATGGCGTGGGGGTGTCTGAGGATTATCCTCTGGTTGGTGATGAGGACCGAGTCGATGCTTATCTTCGGACGGTAGATCTTCTGCGCGATGTAGAGCTGGGCCTGCTCGTTCGGACCGAGTATCTTCCGGAGGTCATCCGGGATGGGGACGCTCAAGCCAGGGGAGTTGGCTGCGGATGGAGGCTTTTATGCAGTGCGCGGCTGGATGTCTGCCGGACGCAGAACATCATTAATTGCCTCTCGGGCGTCATCCAAGTTGTTGTCCCGCCTCCGGCGGCTGCCCCGGCTCGCCATGGCGTTGGCGGTCGGGTTCATCCTGATCACCGTGACGAACTCTGCACCGTGGTATTTCGGCGGCCTGCAGTCGTTGATCATGACGAACCAGGACATATTCGTCGGCCTGTCCCTCGTCACGGTCACCGCCCTCGCGCTCTGGAGAGGGGGACACCTTGACGAAGTGCAGTCGAAAGGAAAGCTCCCGCTTCTCGAACTGATTGAGGTGGGGGCCCTCCTTGTGGCGCTCACGGCGTTCTTCGGGCTGGGGGTGAGCCCTCTCAGCATGTGCCTCGGTGGGGGAGAGGGGTTCACGTGCTATGCCTCCCTTCAGGGTTTCCTCCGGGGCATCCTCGGTCTGACATTCATTGTCGCAGGAGAGGAGATGTTCTTCGTAGTGTAGGTGACCACCGAGCTGAACCGGATTCTGGGGAAGGGAGCTGCGGCCGTGGCTCTTTCCGCCTTGATCTATTCGACCTCGCATCTCCCCGTCTTGCAGGTCGAGGGGTTCGGGACAGTCTATTCGCTCTGGTTCCTGCAGATTCTTGTGGGCGCGAGCTCGCTGATCGCCTGCTACTGGTTCTCGGGGAGGAACCTTGCCGCCGTCATCCTGCTGCATGCCTACTGGGACGGCATCGGAGCGATCGTGCTCTTCCCCAACGCCGGAGTGTTCAGTCCGGTTCTCCTGATCCTGGGGCAGCTGTCGCTCCCGGCCGCCCTTTGACCCGAGTTCCGCCTCGCTAGCGCTTCCTGGGCGGGGCCGCGGAGGGCCGGCCAGTCCCCCTCGACCACACGCTTGTGCCGTACTGCTCCCCCAGCTTCCACTCCATGATTTCGCCAGTTGGCGGGGATTCGTAACCCCCGATCTTGCTGTGCCCCCAGCCGAACCTGTTGCGGAGCCCGGCCAGATACTCTGCGTGCTTGAACGGTACTATCACCGGGTCCAGCACGGGCACGTGGAACTCTTTCTGAAGCGTCGCCCAGAAGCCGAACTCGGCCGTGCAGCCCAGTATTATGACCTCCGCGCCGTCCTCTTCTATTGCTTCCCTAATCGCCTTCCTCTGGCGCCTCTCGGTCTCCTCCTTCTCCTTCTGAAAGTCGAGGACCCCGAGATTCAACACCTTGAAGGATGCCAGCCGGTCCCTCAGGCCATACCTGGTAACGTTCCCCATCATCTGGGGGATCCATTTTCTCCGCCCGACGACTATCGAGAACCTGTCGCCAAGGCTGCAGGCGTGGAGCATGCAGGACTCGGCGGGCGCAGTGACCACCATCCGCTCGCTGACCTCCCTTGCCTCCTGCAGCGCGAGGTCGTAGAAGCACCCCAGGACCAGAGCGTCGTAGCCGTCGTTCTCTGCCTGTTTCACGGCGTGCAGCACGTCTGCGAGCACGAGGGCCTCATAGTACATGTATTCGACGTGCCACGGGCCCCTCTTGAGGGAGACCACTTCGACCTCCGTCCCCGCGGACGCGGATTTCTGGAGGACATCCTTCATCCCCGCGTCGAACTGGGGGCTCCCGACGGGGTTGACGTAGAGGACACGCATCGGACGCGAGGGAGCCGCTTTCTTATCCATCCTTGACCACCGGCTGCGCAGACGCCGCCCGATATTCATTAGGGTAAAGGTGACAGTCGACCCAGTGTTCCGGAGCGGCCTGGACGAGAGGCGGGTCCACCCGCTTGCAGACATCCATGACGTAGGGGCATCTGGGATGGAAGCTGCAACCGCTGGGCAGGTTGAGGGCGCCTGCGATCTCCCCTATGCTCTGAATCTTCTGGGGCTTGGCGGATTCCTCCGCTTCAGTGATTACCGGGATCGAAGAGAGCAACATCCGTGTGTAAGGGTGCATCGGGTTCCGGAAGAACTCTTCCGTGGCCGCGACCTCCCTCACTTTCCCTAGGTACATGATCATCACCCTGTCAGCCACGTTCCTCATCAGACTGAGGTTGTGGGTGATGAAGACGTAGGAGAGCCCAAGCCTGTCCTTCAGCCTCATCAGGACGTTGATGATCTTTGCCTGTATGGAGACGTCCAGTGAGGAGGTGGGCTCGTCGAGCACCACCAGGGAGGGGTTGGTGGCGAGCGCCCTGGCGATGGCCACGAGCTGCTTCTCCCCTCCGCCGAGCTCTTCGGGATACCTGTCTGCATATTCGACAGGGAGGTCGACTGTCTCGAGGAGTTCGTCGATCCTCTTCCTCGCCGAGTCGGCGTCGCCGCTCACCCTGAGCGGGACCTCCAAGGTCTGGCGGACCGACCTCCTCGGGTTCAGGGAAGAGGCCGGATTCTGGAAGACCATCTGGATGTCCCGCCTGAGCTGGATCGGCCTTTCCTTCGCCCTCGATGGCAGGACCTCCCCCTTGAACGTGATCTTCCCCGATGTCGGAGGGTAGATCCCCATAATCATGTTCCCCAGCGTCGTCTTGCCTGACCCCGACTCGCCGACGACCCCCAGGACTTCTCCCTCCTCCATCCGGAATCCGACGTCGTCCACGGCCTTGATCACCCCTTTCCTGACAGGGAAGTGCTTCTTCAGCCCCTCCCCGGCCAGAATCGACTGGCTCATTTGCGCCCGTGGACTCCGTCGTGCAGGAAGCAGGCGACCCGGTGGTCCTGACCGACGTCGTACATCTGCGGGACGGTGCTGCACACGTCCATGCTGTAGGGGCAACGGGTGATGAACCTGCACCCGGGCGGAGGGGCGAGGTAGCTGGGCACCTGGCCCAGTATCCCCTCAGGCATTCCTCCCCCTGTGAGCTTCGGGACAGCCCTGATCAGCATCTGAGTGTACGGATGCTGCGGGTCGTTGAAAACCTCTTTCGTCGGGCCCTCTTCCACAATCGTCCCCGCGTACATCACATAGATTCTGTCGACGAAGTTCTTGACGGTCCCCAGGGCATGGGTGATGAGCACCACCGAGATCCCCTTCTCCTCGACTATCTGCTTCAGAAGCCTCATGATCTGGTCTTCGATGGTGACATCGAGCGACGTCCCCGGCTCGTCCGCTAGGAGCAGCTCGTTTGCTGAGACGAGGGCCATCGCTATGCTGACGCGCTGCTTCATGCCTCCGCTCAGCTGGAACGGGTAGCTGTCGAGGATCCTGTCCGGCTCGGGGAGCGCCGCCTGCTTCAGGTACCCAATCGCCTTCTCGTGCGTCTGTTCCTTCGAGAGGTGGTCGTCGGAAGAGAACTTGATCATGTCGTAGAGCTGCTGCCTTATCGTGAAGACTGGGTTCAGGGCGGCTGAGGGGTCCTGGAAGACCATGGACATCTTCTTCCTCCTCAGGTCCGTGAGCTTCTTCTTCGGCATGGAGAGGACGTCCTCTCCGCCGTACCTCACTTCCCCGCCTGCTATCTTCGCGTTGCTCGCGAGGAGCCTCATCACGGACTTGACCGTGGTGGTCTTTCCGCAGGCGGACTCGCCGATGATCCCGATCTTCTCCCCCCTCTCCAACTTGATGTTGACCCCGTTGAGCACCTTCAGCATCCCCTCGTAGACCCGGTACTGGACCCTGAGGTCCTTGACTTCGAGAAGAGGCGTCAGAACGCCCCCTTCGAGAGCATGTACCCTCGCATCCTAGGATATCCCCGAAGAGAACATGTCGTTGATCCCGTCCCCGAGCAGGTTGAAGCCCAAGATCACTATGACAATGGCGAAGGCCGGGAACATGCTGATCCACCACTCCGCCGGGAGGTAGGAAGAGCCTTCCGCAATCATCGTCCCGAGGTCCGGGGTGGGCGGCTGCGCCCCGAGACCGACGTAGCTGAGCGAGGCGCCGATCAAGATGACCCAGCCGCAGTCCAGGGTCACCTTGGTGAGGATTGAGCCGAGGGCGTTGGGGAGGATTTCCTTGAACATTATGTGCCACCTGCTTGCGCCGACGAGCTCCGCGGCACGCACGAAATCTTCGTTCCGTATCGACGAGCTGGTGCTGTAGACCAGCCTGGTGTACCAGGGCCACCAGGCGAGGGAGACCGCCAGCATGGCGTTGATGGTGCTGGGGGTGAGCACCGACGCCACGGAAAGCGCGAGAAGCAGGGGTGGGACGGCCACGAAGATGTCTGCCAGCCTCATTATCACCGTGCTGATCTTTCTCCCGTTGTAGTACCCGGCAATCAGTCCCAGCACCACCCCGGCGGGGACGGTCACGACGAGCACGACCACCATCAGCATCAGCGAGTACCTGAACCCGAACATTATGCGGCTGAGGATGTCACGCCCGATCTCGTCCGTGCCGAACAGGTGAGCCGCCGAAGGCGGCTGTCCTGCGGCAGCGAAGTTGACGTAGAGCCCCGCGCTCTTCGGGTCAGGGGACAGCCAGGGGGCGAAGGTGGCGACGAGGATGACCCCGACGATGGCGGCCAGCCCGACGATGGAAAGTTTGTTCCTCCTGAACTTGTACCAGTACCTCCCGTACCGTTCTCTGAGGCTCCTCCCCGAGTGCACCCTACTCTTCGCTCCTCCCCTGAAGCCTGATCCTGGGGTCGAGGTACCCCACAATCAGGTCTACGAGGATGTTGGCTATGGCGAACAGTATCCCCGCCACAAGGACGACGGCAACGATCGCGTTCAGGTCCTTGCTCAGCATCGCATTAAGGCCGTACCGCGAGAACCCGGGCCAGTTGAAGATCAGTTCGATGAGGAACGCGTTGGCTATCAGGGCCGAGATGTCCAGGGCGTAGATGGTTATGGTGGGGATTAGGGACGGTTTCATCAGGTATTTCAGCGAGATTGTGCGCTCCGGTAGGCCGTGGGAGATTTCGGACAGAGTGTAGTCCCCGCGCATGTTCTCGACCACGGCCGAGCGCATGATCCTCGCTTCCTGGGCGAGGGGGCCCAGGGCAAGGGCGAGCGCAGGGAGGATGAGGTGCCAGGCCGCGTTCCCGAAGGTCGAGAAGTTGCCGGTCAGCAGCGAGTCTATGGTGTAGAGCCCGGTGATCGTAGGCGGGGGGGTGACGGACTGGCTCAGCCTCCCGATTATGGGGAACAGATGGGTCCCGTATCCCAGGAAGAGCTGGAGCATAATGGCTACCACGAACGAAGGGATCGCTATCCCGAGGTACGAGATGAGCCGGACGAGGTTGTCGGCCGGGGAGTTGGCGTACCTCCCCGCAACCAGTCCGAGGGGGACCGCGATGATTATGTCGATTATCGCTGCGGACAATATCAGCTCTATGGTGGCAGGGAGGAACTGCTCGACGTCCAGGAGGACGTTCCTCTGGGTGAAGAGGGATATGCCCCAGTTGCCGGTGAATATCCCCTCGATCCAGTAGGCGTACTGGACCGGGATGGAGTCGTTCAGGTGCATGGCCGCCCGCAGCGCGTCCACGGCGGACTGCGGAGCGCGGGGCCCCAGTGCCAGCCTCGCAGGGTCGCCCGGCAGGACCCTGGCGATGACGAAAATCAGTATGGACAGACCGAAGATGGAGATGGCAGAATAGCCGACCCTCCTGAGGATGAAGGCCCAAGACCCGAAGCGGCTGCTCGTCCTAGACCGCCTTCCCTGCTCTCGGCTGAGACGACTCTCCCTTCACCCGAGGGAACAAAAGCGGGGACCGCACCGGACTAACCCAGTGCGGCGAGCTGCGATGGGAAGAACTGGAAGTCCCTGTAGTAGAAGTCGTACCCCAGCAGGACTATCGGGTGCCCGTTGGCGGCGTACCAGTTGACCACGCTCGGGTAGTAAGCCCTTACTTCGTAGACGTCGAAGGCGTAGATCGTTGGGAACATGTTGTAGATTTGTTGCTGGACGTTGTCGTAAGCCTGGAAGCGGGCCGTCTGGTCCTGTATGGACAGGGCGCTGTAGATCAGGCTGTCGAGGGTCGAGTTCTGGAGCCACTCGTTCTGCTCCCAGGTACCGTCGGCGGCCGAAGTGTACCTCGATTGGAGCACGGAGCCTGCCTCGAAGTAGCTGGCGCCGTCCTCGATGGAGACTATGTTGGGCGAGCTGGTCTTGTTGGCCAGGTCTGCCACCACCGTCAGCCAGGGCTCCCCGACGACGTTGACCGTTATCCCGATCTTCTGCATGTCAGATGCGAACTGCAGCGCCAGCTTCTGCTCGGCCGGCACCGCTGTGACCCAGTAGTACGTCACCGGATAGCTGCTGAGGTGACCCGCGTATTTTGACTGGGCTATGAGCTGCTGTGCCTTGGCGAGGTTCTGCGCCGCCACAGGGATGTTCGGGTCGTGCCCTGGGAGAGAGGTCGGGACCGGCCCGGCAGAGGGCTGGCTCCCCTGGAAGATGTTGTCGACCACCGCCGTGTAGTTGAGGGCGTATGACATCGCCTCCCGGACGTAGATGTCGTCCGTGGGCGGCATCTTGGTGTTGAGCATGAGATACATCTCGTTGACCGTCGGGATGGTCACCATCTTGGCTCCCTTTAGTTGGGAGAGGGACTGGATGGTCGAGTACTCCTGCCACTGGTCCGTTATCTGGATGGTGTGGCTGCTGAAGAGGGCCTGTGTCGAAGACGTGCTCCCCAGCATCGAGATGGTGCTCGGCTGGTTCGGGAGGGTTCCGTTCCAGTAGTTCCGGAAGGCGGTGAGCGTCATCTCGGACTCCAGGTTCGTCGGTGAACCGATTTGGTAGGCTCCTGAGCCGGCGTCGTTGGTGAGGAGCCAGGTCGAACCGTAGTCCCCGTTGGCTCCGTAGGTCGCCGTCGGCCCGCTGTGCACTTCGTTGGCCACCACCTGCTTCTGGTCAAGTATGTAGAGGCGCACGAGGGCTGTGAGGAAGGGACCGAAGGGCTTGGACAGGGTGATCACGACCGTCGAGCTGTTCGGAGCGGTTATGTTCTTGACGTATGGCGAGAAGAGGTATGAATACCCCTGCCCGACGGCTATCAGCCTGTTCATGGAGAAGACGACGTCGCTGGCGGTCAGCGGGTCCCCGTTGTGGAACGTCACCCCTGACCTGAGGTGGAAGGTGTAGGTCAGGCCGTCGCTCGAAACGTCCCAAGACGTCGCCAGGTCAGGCTGGAGCGTCCCCGAGGAGGTCGGGAAGACAAGAGAGTCGTAGAGGTTGACTAGGGCTGCCGAACTCGCTTCGTCCGACCCCTTCGCGGGGTCGGTGACGGGCACGTTGGCGAACGTCATGCTGAGCACGCCGCTTGCCAGCCCCGTCGATGTGCCGGTCGTGGTTGTCGTAGTGGTCGTCGTATTCGTGCCGGTCCCCGGCGAGTAGAGATAATACGCGGCGAAGGCAACGATGCCCAAGAGGACAATGACGATGACAGCTGTTATCGCTTTGCCTATCGCAGATCTTTCATGAAGGCCTAAGATTTTCATCCGCGGTAGCCCGCAGTGAAGGCGTATGCGCTATTTAGGGCTTGTTCGCGGGATCTCCCCGAGTAGCCATCTCGGGTTGAACTGAGCCTTTCCTAAGCTGCGCGGTAGCCCCGGCGTCGATTTTCAATGGAGTTCCGCCGACGACGACGCCGTAGTCGGCCTTCGCCTGGTCGACGGTGATGTATCCGTCGATCACGTCGTTGAGGACCTTCTCCGGTTCCCTCTGCATCGGGTCCCCGAAGCCGCCCCCTCCGCCGGTCCTCAGGCTGATTAGGTCGTTCATCTTCATGGCCTCGGCTGCCACCTTGCGCAGCCTGCGCGGGGCCTGGTCCCTCTTTTCGATCAGGAAGTAGTTGGGGGTCCCCTTCCCTCCTCCGTTTATCCCCCAGCATGGGTAGAGGGAACGCCCCATGGAAGAAGTGAAGCTGGCGTTCGAGTTCCTTATCCTGTAGTCCTTGACCACCCCGAACCCTCCCCTGAACTTCCCCTTCCCTGCGCCGTCTCCGATGTTGAGCGCGTACTGCTCGACCGCGATGGGGTACCTGACTTCGATGACCTCGTTCGACATTATGTACGTCTCGCCGTCTCCGGAGCAGACGAGCCCGCTCTCGCCGTCTTTTCCGAGCGCCCCTCCCCACCCTCCCGGCTGCGGCTCGACTATGGCGAACGCCTGCTTCGTCCTGTCGTCCACCCCTCCTACAATCGTGCCGCAGACGCTGAGGAAGTGGCCGGCCGAGAGCTTCTCGGGGACCAGCGGAGCCAGCGCGTGCCACACCAGGTCGGTGATGAACGCCATGGCCTCCCAGTAGGTCGAGGTCGGGGCCGGAGGGAGCGGGTTGAAGATCGTGCCGGGGTCGGCGAGTATCTTCAGGGCCCTGAAGTTGCCGTCGCTCACCGGGCCGTGGATGTCGGTGACCGACTTGAAGACCGCCCTGGCCGCTGAGACGGTCGCGCACCAGGGGCAGTTGATCGAGCCCTTGGCCTCCGGGCCGGAGCCCCTGAGGTCGATCACGAAGCTCGTGTCAGTTATGGTGACCTTCGCCTTGATGGGTATCGGGGTGTCGGTGATGCCGTCGTCGTCGATGGTGTCCTCCACCTCGAAGGTCCCGTGCGGGAGCTCCTTCAGCCTGAGCCGGGTGAGCTTCTCCCCCTTCTCCTGGATCCTCTCCATGGCCCCCAAGACCGTGTCTACCCCGTACTTCTTGCAGATGTCTTCGATCCGCTTCGCCCCCACCCTGAGCGACGCCGCGTGGGCCTCCATGTCCCCGAGGGTCATCTCCGGGGTCCTCACGTTGGCCCTGATCATGTCGACCATCGCCTGGACCACCTTCCCCTTCTCGAACAGCTTGATCGGAGGGAAGATCAGCCCCTCCTGGTAGATCTCCGTCGAGTCTGGGGTCCAGCTCCCGAAGTGCATCCCGCCGACCTCGCTCCAGTGCCCCTTGATCGCTGAGAACGCCACGATCCGGCCCTGGGCGAACACGGGCATGATCAGGTTGACGTCGTTGAGGTGGGTCCCGCTGCTGTAGGGGATATTGACTATGCAGATGTCCCCGGGGGAGAAGCCGTCCTTGCCGAACTTCTTGATGCAGTCCTGGACGGCCATGTCGAGGGTCCCCAGGAACCCGGGGACGCCGTTGGCCTGGGCGACGAGGAGGCCGTTCGCGTCTGTGAGCCCTGCGGCGTAGTCGAGGACCTCGTATATGACGGGGCTCTTGCTCGCCCTCCCGAAGGCGGAGAAGGTCTCTTCCGCCGAGGCGATGAGGTTGCTCTCGATAATGTCCAGGGTGAATTCCGAGATCCTAGCCATCTCTAGACCTCCACCACCAGGTTCCCGTACCGGTCGTTGGTCATAAGATTCCCCCTTCTGAGTATGGTGGTCGAAGTAGGCTCTTCGATGATCGCCGGCCCGTGGATCTTGGCCCCCACGGGGATCGAGTCCCTGGAGTAGACAGGGAGCCGCCTGAACCCTGACTCGTCGAGGTAGACCGACCTGGTCTTCGCCGGCTTCGCCCTCCCCCTCGACGCTTTCATGGGCTTCGGCGGGTGCTTCTTGACCCTCCCGAAGGCGACCATCCGGATGTTCACGACCTCCGTCGGGTCCTTCAGGTTGAAGGTGTAGGCCCTGTAATGGAGCTCCTGGAACCGCTTGTGGATTAGAGCCAGGGAGTCCCTGGTCATGACCATCGGCACGGGGGTGGATATCGTGTGCTCCTGCCCCCTGTACCTGATGTCAAAGAACCCCTCGAACCTCATGTCCTTCCCGCCGATTCCCTCGGACCCGAGCTGCTTGGTCGCCTCCTCCTTCATTTCGTCCAGGATGGACTGGAGCTCCTTCAGGTTGTCTGGCTCGAGGCTCACCACCTTCGTGCGTATGTAGTCGTGCCTCAGGTCCGTCATCAGCATCCCCCAGGCCGAGAAGACCCCCGGCACCCTCGGTACGATGACCTTCCTGATCCCCAGCTCCTCGGCGAGCGAAGTCGCGAACATGGGGCCTCCTCCCCCGAAGGCGACCATGGCGAAGTCCCTCGGGTCATACCCCCGGCGGACCGATACCAGCTTGATTGCGTTCACCATGTTTGCAGTCGCTATCTCGATGGTGCCGATGGCGGCGTCAATCGCCTTCATGTGGAGCTTTGCCCCCACCTTCCCAAACGCTCTCTCCGAAAGCTCGGGCTTCAGCTTGATCTCCCCGCCCAGGAAGTAGTTCGGGTCTATGACCCCTGTGAGGACGAAGGCGTCGGTGAGGGTCGGTTCAGTTCCCCCTTTGCCCTCGCAGGCCGGACCCGGGTCTGCCCCGGCGCTCTGCGGCCCAGCCTTGAGCGAACCGAGCTCGTCGACCCAGGCGATGCTCCCTCCCCCTGCGCCTATCTCGACTATGTCGACGACCGGGACCTTGACTGGGTACCCGGAGAAGAACTGGCTCCTGCCGATGAAATATTCGGTGTTGATCTTCATCTTCCCCGAGTCGATGAGGGACGTCTTGGCGGTAGTCCCACCTACGTCGAAGGTGATCACGTTGGCGGTCCCTACGGTCTTCCCAATCACCTCTGCCCCGATGACCCCGCCGATGGGGCCAGACTCCACCTGGTAGATGGGGGTCTTCCTCCCCTGCTCGAACGTCGAGACCCCGCCGTTGCTCTGCATGACGTGGGCCCCGACCTTGGTTCCAATCTTCCTCAGCTCGGTCTCGAGGGTCGTGAGGTACCGGTGGACCTTCGGCTGGACGAAGGCGTTCATTACCGCCGTGTTCATCCGCTCGTACTCGCGCCACTCCCGTGAGAGGTCGTGGGACATCGTGATGTAGGGGGTCTTGACCCTGCTCCTCAGGATGTCGTAGCACTCGAGCTCGTGCTTCGGGTTGGCGTAGGCGTTGTAGAAGGCGATGGCCACCGCTTCGGCGCCGCTCTGGTTGCAGGCGTCGGCGGCCTTCTCCACGTCCCCCCTGTTCAGGGGGCGCACCTCCTCCCCGTTGTAGCTGGTCCGCTCGTCGACCTCGAACCTGAAGCGCCTCGGGACGAACGGCTTCGGCTTCTGATAACGCAGGTTGTAGATGTCGGTCCTGTTGGACCGCTGCAGCTCCAATACGTCGCGGAACCCCTTGGTGGTGACCAGGACGGTCTTCGCGCCCTTCATCTCGGTGAGGGCATTGATCACCATGGTCGAGCCTGTCCCTATGAACCTGTTCATCTCCTCCCCCTTGATCCCGCTCCTGCGGACGACGTTGATCACCCCGGTCGCGTAGTTATCTGGGGTCGTCGAGTCTTTCACGAAGGTATATTCGCCGGTCGCCTCGTTGAGACCGCAGAGGTCGGTGAAGGTCCCGCCGACGTCGATGGCCACCCGGACAGGCAAGTTACAGGCCGCTAAGCGTCAATCGCGCATTAATAAGAGTCGTCCCCAAAACGGGTGGTGACTCGCATGGCCAAAAAGTTCGCGCGGATAATCATGATGAAAGCCAAGCCGGGGAAAGGGGGTGAGTTCCTGAAGAGGTTCAGGGACGACGTCGCGGCCACGGCAGTGGAAATAGAAGGGATGAGAAGGCTCTACCTGTTCCGCCCCGCAGGGAAGAAGGACGAGTTCGTCGCCGTCTCTCTCTGGGACGACCGGGAGGCAGCGGAGCAGTATGCCAGAAGTGGGAAGAACAAGGAGTACGGGAGGAGGCTGGCCGCAGTCCAGGAAGGAGAAGAGAGGGTGAAGAAGTATGAAGTGGAAGTCCACGTCCTGGGCAAGCGGTCTGCGACCTCCGAGGACTAGGCGCCTCTAGAAGCCCTTTACCAAGGGGAATTCCTGTTCCCGGTCTGGCGAAAGGACGACGTTCGGCCGGTGGACCTGTTGACTAGCGGCGATCACCAGGCTGACCTCCTACCGCTGCAGTGGTCGGCTGCGACGGACGCCTGCCCGGGGCGAGCTGGACCCAGAGCCCGATGAAGGTGACGAAGGCGGCGACCACGCCGGCGATGGGCGACGAGAACCCTACGTAGCGCGTGAGGACGTCGAAGAGCAGCAGGCCTCCTATCACCGCCGTCGTGACGCTGAGGATCCTGTTCGAAAGAAGGGCGCCGACTATGAAGAAGGCCACACCGACGATCAAGGCCGCGGTCGAGCTGAGTGCGAAGCTCAGGGCCACGACGTAGCCAGCATAGCCCAGTGCCAGTCCGACCCCGAGAGGTAAGAGGGCCACTCCCAGGACCCCGCCCATGACGAAGCCCAGCAGCGCTCCGAAGATCACCCACATCTGAGGGAGGTACTGGGCCGCCAGGGTCCCGCCCAGCGCCGCGCCCACGAGGCCCACTGCCAAGAAAGCAACCACCTTTGCCAGGGTCCTCCCTGCGAAGATCAGCACCAACGACATCCCCAGCAGAGCGAGGAGGAGCAGCTGCGCTGGGAAGTACCCCTGTACCGGCGGCAGCGTATGCGGGAATGGTATCAACATGTTTCGCCCCTGCCCGCGCCTCTGCAGGTCGGCCTTGCCAACGGCGCCGGGAACTTAATTGTGCGGATTTGAACAGAAAAATGCGGACGAAGGTCAGCTTACCTGCAAGGATTTCATCCCCGGCGGCGACGCTTGCCCGGGCGGAGGCTGCGAGAAATCTCTTCTAACATTGGTCAGGAAGTCTATGTCATAATGACACTCCACCCAGTGGCCGGGTTCCACCTCCACGAAGGGAGGGAACTCCGCCCTGCACTCGTCGGTGGCGAACTCGCACCTGTTTCTGAACCTGCACCCCGAAGGTATATCGGTGGGGCGCGGGACGTCCCCTTCCAGGGCGTGCAGCGCCTTCCGCTTCCCAGGGTCGGGTATCGGGACGGCAGAAAGGAGTGCCCTGGTGTATGGGTGCTTCGGGTTGTCGAAGATCCTGACGGTCTCGGCGAATTCCACGATCCTCCCCAGGTACATGACGGCTGTCCTGTCGCACGTCTGCCTTATCACAGCGAGGTTGTGAGAGATCAGGACGTACGTCAGCCCGAGGTCCTTCTGGAGGCTCCGGAGGAGGCGGAGGATCTGGGACTGCACCGAGACGTCGAGCGAAGACGTCGGCTCGTCCAGGACCACGAAGGTCGGCCTGACGGCGAGCGCGGCCGCTATCGCCACCCTCTGCCTCTGCCCTCCGGAGAACTCGTGGGGGAAGCGGGAGAGGTGGTCGGGGTTCAGCCCCACCTTCTGAATGAGCTCCGCGGCGAAGGCGTCTGCGGCACCTCTGGAGGGGACGACGCGGTGCAGCATCATCGGCTCGGTCAGGGCGGAGCGGATGCTCTGGCGGGGGTCCAGAGAGGCGTAGGGGTCCTGGAAGACCATCTGCATCTTCCGCCTGAACGGCTTGAGCCGCCTCCCCCTCAGCCCGGTTATCTCGGAGCCCTCGAAGAATATCCGGCCCCCTGATGCCTCGGTGAGCCTCATCAGGGTCCTCCCCAGGGTGGTCTTCCCGCACCCCGACTCCCCCACGATTCCGAACGTCTCCCCGCGCCTGATGTTCAGGGTCACCCCGTCGACGGCCTTCACGTGGGAGACGTCCCGGCCGAAGAAGCCGCCCCTCACCGGGAACCACTTGGCCAGGCCCTGGGTGCTGACCAAGGGTGCAGCCTCCGTCATGGGTCCCCTCCGTACAAGAGGCACGAAACGAAGTGCCCCGGAGCTACCTCGACCATGGACGGCTTGATGCGGGGGCACTCGTCGAACGCCTTCGGACACCTGGGGTGGAACCTGCACCCCGTCGGCGGGTTGATCAGGTCTGGGACCGAGCCTCTGATTGCCGCCTCGGAGGACGACGGGGCATCGACCCTCGGAACAGAGGCAAGGAGCCCCACTGTGTACGGATGGAGGGGGTTCCTGAACAGCTCTGCCACGTCGGCGAGTTCGACCACGTTCCCTGCGTACATCACCGCGACCCTATCGCAGAGCTCAGCGATAACGGCGAGGTCATGGGTGATGAACACGACGGAGGCGTCAATCTGGGCCTTCAGGTCCCTGAGGAGCTGCAGGACCTGGGCCTGTACAGTGACGTCGAGGGCGGTCGTTATCTCGTCCGCGAGGATCAGCTTGGGGCGCCTCACGAGGGCCATGGCGATCATGGCTCTCTGCCTCATCCCTCCCGACAGCTCGTGGGGGAACATCCTGAAGACCTTCTCGGGCTCCGGGAGCCTCACAGACCCAAGGACTGAGATGGCGTAGAGCTTCGCAAGGCGGTTGAAGTCCTTCCCCGAAAGCCGGCCCCCACTGCGCGCGATGTCCAGGCGGGCCCTCTCTCCCTTCGTCCGTACGGTCTCCCCGCTCTTGTCCAGCTGGGCGACCCTGAATTCGACGAGCCGTTCTCTGAAGAGCTCCGGCCTTGCCGACATTATCTCGGTTATCTGCGACCCTACCGGGATGACGGGGTTGAGGAAGGTCATCGGGTCCTGGAAGACCATGGCGACCTCCTCCAGCCTTAGCTTCTGGAGGTCCTTCTTGTTCATCCCCAGGATCTCCCTTCCGTCGAGCACCACGTTCCCGTCCAGGACGGCTGCGTTGGGGGGGAGGAGCCCCGCTATGGCGAGCGCTGTGACCGACTTCCCGCATCCGCTCTCCCCGACCAAGCCGAGCACTTCCCCCTTCCTGACTGTGAGCTCTATCCCGTCGAGCGCCTTCACTTCGCCGGCGTAGGTGTTGAACGACACCCGGAGGTTGGACACCCTGAGGACCTCTGGCTTCTGCAAGCTGGTCATCTCCTCAGGCGGGGGTCGAAGATGTCTCTGATTCCGTCCCCCAGCAGGTTGAACCCGAGAGAGACCAGGAGTATGGTCACCCCTGGGAAGATGATGAGCCACGGGGCCGTGAAGATGTTGGCAATCCCCTGGCTCGCGAGGTTCCCGAGTTCGGGGAGGAGCGGGCTGGGTGTCAGCCCGATGAACGTCAGGGCCGAGACGGTGAGTATTACGGAACCGATGTCGAGGGTCGCCTGGATCAGGATGGGGTAGACTGCGTTGCGCACTATGTGGATGTAGAGTATCCTCGGTCCGCCGGCTCCCATGGCGCGGAGCCTCTCGACATAGGGCTTCTCCTTCTCTGTGAGGACCTGGGACCTCATGAGCCTGACGTAGTAAGGCCACCAGGTGATAATTATGGCGGAGGTGAGCGTAGGAAGAGACCTTCCCAGCACCACTATCAGGACGATGGCCAGGAGGATGGCAGGGATGGCGAGGAAGATGTCGGTTATCCTCAGGATTGCCTCGTCGACGAACCCCCCGGCGTAGCCGGCGAGCCCGCCGAAGACGACCCCGATCAGTACGGCAGAGGCGACCACCTCGAAGGCAATCTGCAGGTCCACCGGGACCGCCAGGACTATCATCTGGAGGAGGTTGCGCCCGAAGGCGTCGGTCCCCAGGGGGTATGGGGTAGGGCAGGCCTTGACGTTGGTGATCCCCCAGTTGATCAGCGGGTTGTTCCAGCAGAGCCTGAGCGCGAGGGGCTCCTGGTTCGCCAGGGCAGGGTTGACCAGGAGGTGGGAGAGCGCTGTGAGGAGCAGCGTGCCGACCGAGAGCACCAGCCCTACGAGGACCAGTTTGTTCCCTCTCATCAGGTGGAAGGCGTACATCAGGTCCGCCCTGCGGCCGTGGGCGGCCGTCTTTTCCCCTCCGCCCTGCCTCATCTCAGTACCTTATCCTGGGGTCCAAGACCCCGTAGGCGATGTCCACGATGAGGTTGGTGACCACGATTATGACCGCGGTGACGAGGACATAGAGCTCGAGGAAGTTCACGTCTAGGACGTTGGCGGCCGCGAGGGACGCGTTCCCCACCCCTGGCCAGGAGAACACTATCTCCACCACGACCACCCCTCCCATGAGATACGAGACGAGCAGCCCCGATATCGTGACCGCGGGGAGGATGGCGTTCCGAAGGGCGTGCCTGTAGACAACGACCCTGTCGCTGAGCCCCTTGGACCGCGCCAGGGTGATGTAGTCCTGCCTCAGCGCCTCCATCATGCTCGACCTGACTATCCTCGTTATCGCCCCGATCGAGGTGATCGCCAGGGTCAGCGCGGGGAGGACGAGGGCCACCAGGGAGTCCCAGAGGTAGGGGGCGTTGAGGGAGAGGACGGCGTCGAAGACGGGCGCCCCGGTGAAGGTCGTGATGGTCCCTGGGTTAGCAAAGCAGATGCCGCAGGCCGTCGCGACGGCGCTGCTGGTCGAAAGGAGCCCCAGCCCGTTGAGCCTGATGTAGAGGACGAACACGATCTGGAGCACGGCGCCGAACCAGAACTGGGGGACGGAGTACCCTCCCAGCGAGACGACTCTGGACAGGTGGTCGGGCCATTTGTTGTTGTGCGTGGCCGAGACGATGCCGAGGGGGATCCCGAGCGCGATCGTGAGTATCGCAGCGGCTATGGCGAGCTCGGCGGTGTACGGGAACCTGCTCCAGAAGACGTCCCATGTGGGAGTCAGGGGGGCCACGCTGGGGAGGAGGGAGTATCCCCAGTTCCCGGTGAGGACGTTGTGCGCCCAGGCGCCGTACTGCCCCCAGACGGGGACGATGCACCCGCTCTGCAGGGAGGTGAAGGCCTGGAAGGATGGGCAAGAGCTTGTCGCGACCCCGACCGCCCTGGCCACCGACAGCTTGGCGCTGTCGTCCATCCTGGGGGTGATGTACGGCGCCAGGGCCGAGGTGGGGGGGAGGAGCCCCCTGGTGAGGTAGAAGATCAGGAGGCTGAGCGCGAAGAGGACGAACAGCATCAGAAGCAGGCGGCGCAGGATGTAGACGTAGAGGTGCAACCGGCCTGATCTCCGTCTATGCCCAGGCTTGGGCACTGGCGTTCAAAACGGTCAGGAGAGGGCGGCGAAGTACTGGGGCTCGCCGGTGGTGTAGATGGCCGGGTTGAAGTAGAAGCCTTTGACGTTGGACGTCATCACCATGTAGATGTCTGGGTAGAAGGTCCAGATATCAGAGACGTCCTTGTTGCCGAGGGCGGCCATCTGGTTGGTGGCCTTCACCACCCCTGCGTTGTTCCCGGCCGCGCTGGCCGCCTGGGCCGCGTTCCAGTAGATCCCCATCTGCGCGAGGTTCCATCCGCCTGGGCCGGTGTATATCCCGCCAGGCGAGAGTATCGGGCCGAGGAAGTCGAGGGACCACGGATAGTCGTCGAACCAGCCGAAGCATGACTCGGCCCACCCGTACACCTGCCCCGAGAACGCCTCGGTCGTCATCTGGCCGCAGGGGAGCGGGGTCGTGCTGACCGTCAGCCCCATGTTGTAGGTGGCGCTGACGTTGTTGATGGTCTGAGCTATCTGGCCCAGGATCGCCTGGTCGACGGTGTCACCCTCCGCATAGACGAGGGAGAAGGTCTGTGGGGTCGGATGCGCGCACTGGTTGTTGCTCCCCAGCTGGGTGCAGCCGAAGGCGTTGCTGAACAGGCCAGAGGGGGCAGCGGTGCCGTTCTCGAACTTGAAGCTTGTAATCGGGTTCTCCATGGCGCTCAGGAGAAGCTGTTGGACCATCCCTGGGTCATACTGGTAGTTCGTTTTGAGAGAGGAATTGTATGCGCCCGTCGGAGGTATGCCCGGAGGCTCTACCTCGTTGGCCACCGTCCCCAGGTTGTTGTTGACCTGCTGGTCGATGAGGGTCAGGTTGACCGAGTCGGCCACGGCCTGCCTGAAGCGCAGGTCGGCAAACGGCTGGAATGAGTAGAAGGTCCCGGTGAAGGGGTTGGTCACGTTGGTGTCCAGCGGGATGAAGTAGGTCGCGTACTGGGTGAAGGGTCCGTAGATCGAGACCCCCGAAAGGGAAGACTGGAGCTTCCCCTGGGTCAGCCAGGTGGCCCTGTTGGCGACGTCGTAAATGTTCGTCGTCGCCACGTCGATCACCATCGCCTGCCCGGAGGCGGCCGCGTTCTGCAGGTCTATCTCCCGCGTTGTCTGGTCGGGGACGTACCTGTAGATCACGGTGGGGATCTGGGCGTGTATCGTGCCGTTGGGGCCCCCCCAGTAGCCGGGGTTGGCCTGGAGAGTGATGACGTTGGTCGCGGTGTTGACGCTCTGCACAGTGTACGGCCCGGTCCCTGCGAGGGATCCCCCTGTGGAGGAGTCAAGGTAGGTGGCGGCGCACCCCTTGGGGGTCGCGCCCGAGTTGCAGGTGGCAGAGTAGTCGTCGAAGTACTGGTCCATCCTCTGAGTGAGGCTGCCGCTCAGGGTCGGATAGGGGAGGGTGTATCCGAGGCTCGACTGGGTCCAGAGGGCGAGGTCGTGCTGCATCACCCAGTCGGGGGCCACTATGTTGGCCCACAGGTTCCCGAGGATGTACGGCAGCGCGCCGTTCGGGTTCATGATGTTGAGCTGGACCTTGTTCGGCGAGAGCATCGTAACGAAGTTCTCCCCGAGGACCGCGCTCACGTAGGAGTTCCCGTAGGTCTGAGAGCACCCGCAGAGGGTCGTGCTCAGGCTGGCGTTGAGGAGCTGCTGCATTATCCATGAGGCCTGGGTTCCGTGCCCTATGGGAGCGCTCCCGTCCATCACAAGGAGCCTGTTGTAGGTGAAGTACACGTCGGAAGAGTTCAGGGACTCTCCGTCGGCGAACTTGACTCCCGACCGCAGGGTCGCGGTGAAGGTGTGCCCCCCACTGGATATGGCGTAGTTCTGGGCGAGCCAGGGGACGACGTTGACCCCGTTGGCGCCAGCGAACCAGAGCAGGGGCTCGTAGACGTTCTGCTCGACCGAAGCGCCGTAGATGTCGTAGGAGACCTGGGGGTCGAGGAACTGGATGGTGGAGACGGTCTCGTAGGTTATGGAGCTCGGCACCTTCCCGGTCGGGATCGTCGACTGTGTGGTGGTGGTCGCCGAAGTGCTCTGGCTGGAAGTCGTCGTGGAGCTCGTCGGCTTGCCCGAGGAGGTCAGGTAGAAGGCGGCTACTCCTGCCAGGGCGATTATCACAATTACCGCGACTGCAGTCGCGGCACGGGAGATGGCAGAACGGCGAAAAGACTGCGAAATCTGCAACGGACGCCTTCGAGCGGCCGTTACGTGATTTAAGCCTTCCTCAGCCTGTTAGGGAAGATGTCCAGGGGGACCATCGTCCCCACAACCCAGTTCGGCTGGTCGACGACTTCGTGAATCCTCAAGTCGGCGGCCACGCTACACAGGACGTACGCCTCTTCCTTGGTGAGGCCGTAGGTCTTGGTCAGATGGTTGATCATGCCGCGGGCCGACTCCTTCGCCGCTCCCATTAGGTCGTCCCCTATGCCGGTGGTGACGTACCACCCCTTCATGGGGGACCTCTCACCTTTGGTGAAGTACTCAGGGAAGCGGAGCCTCGCGCCCTTCTCCAGGCCGAAGCGGATGGACACGGAACCAGCGCACTCGATCGCGCAGACGCAGATCTCCCCGTCCCCCATGGCGGCGTGGATGTCCCCGGTCGAGAAGAGCGCGCCTTCCACCTGCACCGGGAGCCTGACCCTGCTCCCAGCCGTCGTGTGCCTGATGTCCATGTTCCCGCCGTGACTCCCCGGAGGCATGACGTCGAAGGAGCCCGCCTTCGCAGGTGCGACCCCGAGGACGCCGCAGAAGGGACGTATGGGTATCCTGATTCCCTTCTCAAAACGGGCGAACCTCTTGTCCTTCAGCCCCCACTTGTAGAGGAACGGGTCCTTGAATTCGTCGAGCAGGCCGAGGCCAGGAAGGATCGCAGTCCAGCCGAAGTCGTCGACCTTCACGCCGAGGATGTCGAGGACCAGCGCGTCCCCCGGCTCGGCGCCCTTCACGTATACGGGGCCGGCCAGCGGATAGAGCTTTTCGGTGTCGAGGCTGTTCAGGTCGGAGGACTCGGATTTGGCCGTCAGCTGCCAGCTGAGGACGTCGTTGGCGTCGAAGCGGACCGTGTCGCCCGGGTTGACGACGGATGCAGGCGTGTGGTCCTTGTTCCACTTGTAGTGAAACTGCTTCCTTGTGATGTGGTGAGTTGCTAACGTGGCGGGCAGGGTTTACGGCTGGGCGGTCTTAAGGAGAGCCCCGCGACTGTCTAAAGGCTAAATACGATTGGCCGAGGTCGCGGATTCGGTGCCGCGGTAGCTCAGCCTGAAACATTCGGTGGCTAGGGAGAGCATCCGGCTGATCGGCTTGCAAAGAGTCGGGCTAAAGACCGGAGTGTCGTCGGCTCAAATCCGACCCGCGGCACGCCTATGCGTGTTCAAATCGCCTCTGTTATAGTCATTTTGCTATCATATTATAGCATTCTTGCTATATTGATATAGGGCATGGAGAGCGACAGCCGGCGAGGAAGATGAACGGCACCGAGTTCAGAGTCTTGGACGCCATGTCGAGGCGAGTGAGCGACCCCATCTCTATCCGCCAGCTGACCTCAGAGATGAAAAGGGAATCCGGCCCCGCCTATTACCCGAACATCTACCGGGCGTTGTCGTCGCTCGAGAAGGAAGGCATCGTGACGATGGAGAAGCGTGGGAGGGCGTCTATCCCCACCCTCAATTTCGCTAGCTACCTGCTCCTAGACACCCTGACCGAAATGGAGCTCCAGAAGAAGCGGGAGTTCCTGCGGAAGCGACCCCATGCCTGGCCGTTGCTCGAGGGCCTGGAGAGGGAGATCGGGGACCTGCCCTCCGTGGAGTCGATCCTCCTCCTCGATCCCGAGCGCAACGAGAAGCTGAACCGGGCCGAGCCGCTGGTCCTCATGGACGGGAAGGATAAGGCATGGGAAGGGAGGGTGGAGAAGGCCGCCCGTGAGATAGGGGTACGGCTCAACGTAAGGGTGGAGCCGCTAGTCGTGCCCGACGCAGAGCTGATCGAGGAGTTGAGGTCCCCTCAGAAGAACCCGTTCAAGGAGATGCTCTCCGTAGTGGTGGTCCTCTGCATGCCCCAGGATTTTTGGAAGTTAATCCGGGACGCAGTGGTACGCGGGGTGCGCATCAGGTTCGACCCCGAAAGGACCGACCCTTCCAAGATTGGCGAGAAGGACCTGTTCTACAACCTCGCAAGGTTGGGGTACCGAGAACTTGGGTCCGAGGCTGAGAGAGGGCGGGACTTTGCCGTCGAGTACATCGTCTCCTCGGCGCTCCTGGGTGAAGACAAGAGGCGGATTGCGGCCGTCCCCGTACTCCTTGTGAAGAACAAGGTTGACTACTCCCTCCTCGTCTTCCTCTCCCGGAGATACGGTTTCGCCGAGAAACTTCTCGGGGTCTTGGTTGCGCTAATCAAAGTGGCGCCGTCCAGAGAAATCGACCATGCTGTTGCGGCCATGAGCGGCGCCGGCATCAGTCCCGCCAAGATGGAAGAGGCTCACGTTAGGCGGGCGCTACGCCTCTACGGAAGCTGAGCTCGGTGGCACAACGAGCCCACAGATAAGAAACTGGTATTTCTATTTGGAGAATGATCGTTCGCCTAATAGAAATGGGGGTTTTACTTTGGGCACTGAAGCCGCGGTGGTCCGCACGCGGAGTTCACGCCAAGTCACGGTCACTCACTCCTTTCATCTAGGCTCTGGATTCCGTACTACAGCAGTGTCGGTCGGAAATCAGATGGGAAGCGCGATCTATGGTGGTCCTAGAGGTGGTCGTGTTGGTGGCGCTGGCGGAGCGACTGGTGGCGGAGCAGGAGGTCGCCAACAGTTGCACCTCGAGTGAGACCCTGTTGGGATTGCGGGGCTAGGGCACCCGGAGGCGAGTGAAGTAGAAAGTCATACGTTGTCGTAAAGCGCCTTCACCCTTTCGATCATGGCGTCGTAGTCGAAATCTCTCTTGAAGACAAGGTGAGCGAGCCCGCTCTTCTTGTTGGCGTTCAGCTTCATGGTGTCGAGCTGCCGCCTGCACTCACGGATGTGCTCCTTGGTCTTCAGGACGTGGCCCTTTACAGCGTGTTTCTCAGCCCGCTGGGCAAACAGGTTTCTGACCAGCTTCCAGTCCAAGCCGGGGTTGCTTTCAGTGATTCGAAGTGCGTCGTAGGCGTCGAAGTGGTTCCTCTTCCCACGTCTCAAATCGCCTATTATGAAGAGCTTCGATGCCAGCTGCTCTTCCAGGCCAACATGTTTGATGATGAGCGGTTCCAGCCCAAGCAACTTCAGGTTCATGATCGTGGCCATCTCGTTCTCTTCAGGCGGCTGGAATATCCTGCATCTCTTGCACAGCTCAATCTTCGGCCTCTCTTCGATCGTGTAGCCGACGCGACGGAGGATGTCCCTGTAGTTCAGTTCTAGGAACAGCAGCCGGTCATCGTTCTTCGCCAGGTCGACCCGGACGTCGCATCTCCTCAGACTGGCATACCTCGTCAGGTCCGTCCTAATTTCGTCGACGTCCCCGAAGCTGTAGCCAGCCATGGAATTGGGGTCGTAGTCGGCGTCAAAGGAGAACCTGTGATCCAGCAGGGGCACATGGTTTCTGACAGACATGCCGCCCTTGAGGACCAGCCTCCGGTCATAGTAGCCATTCTTCATCCGGGCGACGCTGTATATCATGTCTAGGGCGCATATCTCGGAGTAGATCTTCTGAACAGACTCTGCGTCTGCGAAGTACTCCTTGTACTCGTCCTTCACCAGGTCTCTAGGGTCGGTGCCGATGACGGCATCGTCGGCTATGTTGAAGAAAATCCCCACGGCAGCTACCCTGGCATCCTCGCTTTCGCGTTGAACGGGAGCCTGTCCACCCAGGTGACCTTGGCCGAAGGATTGGCGACCAGGACCTTGACGTTCTTCTGGTATTCGAGAAAATACCTTACCCCGTTGACGATAGATTCCCAGAAGCTAAGGTAGGGGGCCCACGTCGCGATGACCATGTCTGCCCTGCCGATCGGTCGTCCGACCTCATGGTGAAGGGCGAAGTAGGCCCTCGGCCCGTCAATGTATGCCGGTACCGCCCGGAAGAGAACCGAGATGTCACCGGTGACGTTGACGTGTGTCTTGCAGGCGTCTAGATATCCAGACAGCCATGCCTGCGCGCTCCCTGAAGACGATATTTCCATACCGTTCCTTTGAAGCAGACCTGTCTTGAGGAGTCTAGAAGCCGCGTGATAGGCGCTGCTTCTGCTCAGAGCAAGCGCTCTTGACAGGTCTCCGAGACGCCTCGACCCAAGCACGGAAGCCAGGAATATCTTGAATGGTACTTCGTCGCAGAGCATCTCTCTTTCCTTCTGCCCGACCATCTGCGGCAACTCGGCCAGCCAGACGTTGGGTGCGTTCTCTACGAACTTTCCGTTCGAGTCTAGAATCCCTTCTTCCACTAGCAGCTTCTTTACCGCGTAGAACTGGGTACTGTACTTCGCGTACCCCAGCTCTTGAACGAGCCCCGTGGAGACCCTGTTGCTGGTCCGGCCCCGAAGCTTGTAGAACACTCGCGCCGCTTCTGCGTACCTGACTTGGTTGTAGAGCATCTGTCCAGTTGGAGTACCAAGACTATATAAGAACTCGTCTGTCGTAAGGAACACCAACGCGACGAATCCCATGGAGGCGCAGGTCAGGAAGATTCCGCGAAACTGCCGATTTCGACCTGATCATGGTCGTGCATAATCCTGATTTGTCTCGTCTCGAAGTCCACCAAAGCATAGTGGCGTTCAGCAGGACTGCTGTCGATTCTAAGAATGGTCGTGTCCCGCAGCTTTGACAGGGCGTACGGCCCGCTGAGGTGCCCGCTTATCGAAAGCGGTGGCTTGACAAGCTTCAGAACTTCGTCCAAGACTTCGAACTCCTCGCTCGCATGGTAGCGGCCGCCGTATTCTGGGAGGTTGGGACTCACATGTGTGGCCAGGGCATCTACGCCGACAAGCTTCGCGGCGGCCGAAAGGAAGTCTTCGGCCGATTGCCTCGGGACGCCGTCCTTGACCTTCAGCTTCCCCTTCTTCGCCATTATGCCGTTGATGAAGCCGAACCTCAGCCCACCGATGGTCCTGATTTCGCCGTCATCGGCCAATACCTTGGTGCTGTCCCTGTTCACCGCCGTACGAAGGACATTAAGGTTGTCGTGGTTTCCATAGATAGCGTGAACCGGTACCAAGTCGGTAAGGCTCTGCCAGTCGATGGGCAACCACGGATGCCCAAGGTCGCCCAACGCGATAAGGGATGCCGGCCTGGCGTTCCTGACCATCCTTAGCAGCCAGTCGTACGCCTCCCCTTCCCAGATCCCGTGATGGTAAGTCTGCTCGTAATGGAGGTCACTGACGACCATGACCGATTGACTCTCCTTGACCAAGGCCTCTCGCCATTCAGAGGATGTCGGAGGGAGAAGAAAAGGCTCCCCTTCAGACGACGTCTGTTACAGCAAAGAGCGCCTGCGGCACGCCTGTGTAGGCTCACACACTGGTCGTTATATATCCTGGTCAACTAATAGGGCGTGAACCAGACAGAAGAGTCGTCGATCGCGACACTCAGGCTTCGGGGAAGCTCGCGGCTCAGGCCAAGGAGAACTACATCCTTAGGATAAGGGCGCATCCCAGGCGGTGGGCATGTCCCTTGATCAATTCATCCAAACTGTCAGCGGCACGCCTATGCGTGTTCAAATCGCCCGTTATGGCAGTATTCCCTACCATATGGAATGTTTTTCTACCAGTACCCCTGACCTGCGAAATTGTGTCCCTCCACGACTACCTGACCGAGGTCCTGGGCAGCAAGGCCAGCATCAAAGTGCTCAAGACTTTGGTCCGCTACAGGGGGAAGGTGTTCACCATAAGGGACTTGGCGAGGACGGCTGGCCTGTCGCACCCCGAAGTCGCCCTTGTGGCCAGGACTCTGGAAAAAAGAGGGGTTGTGAGGCTCCAACCTGTTGGGAGGGCCCAGCAGGTCATCCTGAACGAGGAGAGCTACGTGCTGAACTCGATAGTCTGGCCCGCGATCAAAGCCGAGGAAGATACCCTCAGTGCGATCTTGTCCACGATCAGGCCGTTCTTTGACGACAAGTCGATTAGATCGGTGGCCGTCTTCGGGAGCGCTGCGACGGGACTCGAGGGGAAGCAGAGCGACATCGACATATTCATCGTAGCGGGTGACAGACAGCTCGCCAGCGAGCGCGTTGCGGACGCCTCCGCCAAAACGGTTTCGAAGTTCGGATTTGGGTTGTCACCCTTGATCATGGACGAAGCCACGTTCGTCAGAAAGAAGAACAAGGACCTGGGTAGGTCGATCCTCGAGTCCTACAGGATGGTCCGGGGCAAAGACCTGAGGAAGATAGGAGATGTCCAAGCCCGTCAATAAGAGCCTCTACAGGAACTACCTGCAGAAGGCAGAGGAGATGCTCGACGTCGCGGAGTACGCTGCGAAACAGTCGAAGAACAATGCCGCAGTGACGGCGTCTGTCCACTGTGCGATCAATGCCATAGATGCACTTTCTGTCTTCTATCTTGGGAAACGCCACAGCGGAGGACATGAAGGAGCTGTAGATGCCGTCAAGGGGGCGGTTGATCCGTCCGAATTCAAGGATATGTCCAAGCAGTTCGGAGGTTTGATTGCCCTGAAGAACGAAGCCGAATACCAACCTGACCTGATGAAGCCCTCTCAGGCACGAGACGCCGTTGCCAAGGCGGGCAGGATTCTGTCGAAAGTCAAACAGAAACTTCCCTGATTGCAGGCAGGTTCAGGCACGGGCTCAAGTTACAGCGAAATGCCCCTGCGGCACGCCTGTGTAGGCTGAAACATCGGCCGTTAAATATCCTGGTCAACTAATAGGGTGTGAACGAGAAAGAAGAGTCGTCGATCGCGACGCTCAGGGCGTCAGGGAAGCTCGCGCCTCAGACCAAGGAGAACTACATCCTCAGGATACGGGTGTATCTCAGGCGGGCGGGCATGTCCCCTGACCAGTTCATCCAAACCGTGAGCCGAGACCCGAAGGCGTTTGAGGAGGATTTCGTCAAGTTCATCGCCGAAGTGAGCGGGACCTCGGCCTCCTCCACCACCGCATTCTGGCGGGATTCCCTTCGGAGGTTTCTCGAGATCAACAGGACGAAGGGGGTCGACTGGGAATATGTCAACCAGTTCATCCCGAAGGTGAGGAAGTCGGGCCAGGACAGGGCGCCGACGCTCGAGGAGATCCGCAAGGTGGTGGCGGTCGCAGATCTCAGGACGAAGTGCCTCATACTCTTCCTGACTTCGTCCGGGGCAAGGATCGGCTCGGTGGAGTATTTCCGCTGGAGGGACATACAGGAGGTGGAGTTCGAAGGGTGGAAGCTCGCCAAGGTCACGATCTACAAGGGCGAACCGGAGGAGTACGACACCTTCGTGTCGCCGGAGTGCTACGAGTACCTACTGAAGTACAGGGAAATCCGCGAGAAGGTCGGAGAGGTCATCGCCCCTTCGTCCCCGGTCTTCGTCAGGGAGGTGAACAAGAGGAGGTTCGACCAGAGCAAGGTGAGGCCGGTCTGCGTCAGGACCCTGAAGAACCAGATGGGGGAGCTCCTGAACCAGATGAAGATGAGGGAGAAGCTGACCGACACCAAGAACTATCGGAGCTACGAGTGGAAACAATGTCATTCTTTCCGAAAGTTCTTCAAAACGAGGATGGAGATGTCCGGTGTCAAGCCGATCATAACGGAGATGCTGATGGGTCACACAATCGGCGTGTCTGGAAGCTACATGAAGCCGACCCAAGACGAGATGGTCAGCGAATATGTGAAGGCCGTCCCCAACCTGACGATTCTCGTGGCAGTGGGAGAGAAGGCAGACAGGAATGTCGAGTTTAAGCGGGGGATCCTGCAAAAGGTGGGCGGGTACAGCGAGGAGGAAGTCGACAAGCTCGACCTGGCGAACATGGAGGACGCCGAGATTCAGAAGATGGTGAAGGAGAGATTCCTCGGCGCCAAGACCAACAACGGGAGCCGCCAGAGGGTCGTGCCGATTGGCGAGATCGAGTCATACCTGACGCAAGGGTGGGAATACGTTGCGGCCTTGCCCAACGAAAAAGCGATACTGAAGCTACCCATTTGAGACACAAAAAGCGGACTCGCCGGTTACTTTCAGCACTCCCTCTCCCCTGTCGGACCAGCGAAGCGAGGTTGTGCTAAAACATGGGCAAGCCTCTACCGGCCTCCCACGAGAAGTCTATGGGTAGCCACATTGGCCGCGAGCGAAGATTCCTGTCGTTCTTCTCGAGACTCTGGCAGAGAAAGCTTGAGAAAGTAAGGTTGAGCCCGCTGAAGGTCCTCCTCTACCTCGACGGACACCAAAAGGGGACGCGGGCATCCACTCCAGAGAGGCTCGGGAAAGAAATCGGCATCGGGGGATATGACACGATCAAGAACAGCTACACTTGGTTATCCGATCGTGGATATGTCGCTCTAGCTCCAGGGGTGCCTACGGTCGACGGCGTGGCAGAGATAATCGACCCCAACGAACTCGTCGTGACGCCTTTGGGTAGGGACGCCCTGAAACCTTTCCTTGCCGCCTTCAGCCTGCAGGAAGTCGCAAGCATAGCCCTTGCAATGCTGGGGCTTGGCTTCTTCCTTGGTCTGACCGAAGTAGTGTTCCAGATGTATCCATCATACTTCTGGGATTTCTCGTTGCTGGATCTTGCATTCGGCATCACTGTCTCCTATGTGACATTCGTGGCCCTGAGGGAGGCGAGGGTTAGGAAGAAGGAACGTGTCGCCTCTTTGATCGAGAGCGTGACGGACAGGGGCTGAATAGATAGCCTCGGAATCAGAGTGACGCCAAAGCATCTCCCATACCGGGCCCTCTGATTCAAGGGCGAACAACGGGGCTTTCTATCCATCTCGCATGCCACAAAATATCGACATAAGAGTCCTGAAGAATTTCGTCAGCGCAAGGTTCGGGTCGTCTTCCCTTCTCAGGAAGGTTATCGTCGCCGAGCCTGACTATCTGCCGGCAGAGGAGCTCGTCGGCAAAATCGGAACCTGGCTGGCGATCCTGAGGGAGGAGACGCCATGAGCAGCCAACAGACGGAGCTGACGGCTGGATCGGCGCAACAGGCCGTCTCGCCGGTGGAAGCCCTGTCGCAAGCGTTGAAGGCGGCAGGGGCGGGCCGCGTTCTGGTCTACGCGAAGTGCCCCGTGACAGGGGTCCACTACTGCCTTGGGCATCTGAAGAGGGTCAGAGGCCCATTCCATGCGGTCCCCCTGACCATCATCTACAAGCGGAGCCTCGGAAGAGGCAGGGGCTTCGGGACCATAGCGGAGTCTCCCCTCGTCCCAACTGGCGTCTACCTGAGGGTAAGGGAGCTGCTGAAGAGATACGTCGGCTTCGCGTCCGGTGTCAAAGGGTTCAGCGAACCTACTTCGAGGTGCGATTGCGGCTCTGTGAAGGCCCCCCTGCTCGAGAAGGTGAGGTTCAGCGACGGCAGGGCGAGGTTCCATTTGAGCTTCGCCTGCTCAAACTGCGGATCGGTGAGCAGGCCCTGGGCGGCCTACTACATCAACAGGTTCAGGTGGCTGGTGCGGAGGGCGAGGACGGTCAAGGCCCTCAAAGTGGGCGGCCTTCGGTGCAGGAGGTGCGGGGAGAAGGGGCTCCGGGCGCGTGCGAGGAGAGGGGGAAACCTGGATTGGGGGCTGATGGAAGGTGACCTTCGAGAGGTCGTCGTCCGCTGCGGCGGGTGCGGGTTCACCATCGCCCAGCCACGTTTCGAGAAGTCCGTGGCGACCGGTGAAGTCGTCGAGGTTCGGGAGGGGAAGACATGATCACCACCAGGGAGCCGTGGCTTCGCCCCTTCGAGTTCCAACTGATCCAGAGGATGTACCTCAGGTTCGGGATTTGGAGCGGCGAGGAGCTGATGAACGACCTGGAACACTGGGTGAGGAACGACCCAAGGCAGGAGCAGTGGGTCCGCTGGTTCGAGCACTCGGATCAACGCTTCCACCTGAGGGGCTACCTTGGCAGCCTCGCGGGGGAGTTCTTCTGGTCGGTGACCGATTACTGGGACGCTCACAGATACGCCACCAAAAACAACGCACAGAATATGCTCAGCACGCAAGAGAGACTGGGCCCGGCGCGGCTGGTCTGGGAGCACAAGGGGTACATCTCCTCGAGAGGCTACTACTCAGTGGACCACTACATCCCTAGGCTGGAGAACCTGTTCTACTTCCGCTTGTCTGGCCAAAGGGCTGGCTCGGAGTGGCACAAGGACATGGTGACCGAGTACGCCAACATCCTCCAGAGCAAGGGGCGCTGGGTCGCGGTGGACACGGGGGCGGTCGAGAGCCAACTCCCCGACATCAGCGTATGGACCCCTCATTCCCCTACCGAGTGGTGGTCCGGGGGTGCGATAGAAGTGGAGATGGAAGCCACCAGGAAGAGCGACGAAGCGATACTGAGGAATCTGCGCAAGAATGAGAAGAAGGGGGAGCCTGTCAGATTCGTTGTGATGTCGGAGAAGGACCACGATCGGGTCCGCACCCTGGTCCAAAAGGAGACCGGGACGCTCCCTGTGCGAGTGGAGAACTACCCGGGGCAGCTGAACCACCCCGTCGAGATCGAGGTGGTCGACCCCCCGTCGGGACACCCATACTACGACTTCCTGCAGTCAGACAAGGTCCCCGGAGAGGAGCAGGCGACCCAGCGGTCCCTCTCTATGCATCCAAAGCTCTTGACCCGGCAGGAGCAGGAGAAGGCGAAGAGAGACCAGGAAGAAGCGGAGATGCCGGGGAAGTGGGAGTTGGCCTGGCAGCTCCATGAACGGGGAGACGACACTATGCTGACCCGATTGAGGAGGGCGGCTTATCAGAAGAAGGTGGCAGAGGAAGACAAGCGTTGGCTTGAGGATAAACGGAAGAGGGGCGGTCCGTTCAGGGTAGTGTCCAGGCGCCGCTGGCCGGAACCTGATACCTAGAGTAAGCCGTCTGGATGTCCAGCTTCGCGGCTCCCGAGAGATCTTCTAATCCCATTGATCTGCAACGCGAATCCTAGAGAGGTTATGGTTCTGATTCTGAATAACAACAAGATTTGCAATATGACTGGATTGCCTACAGGCTTGACGTCGAATGGCTGCCGCGACTGTTATTATTCCTACCATCTACGTCTAATGAAAGGCTGCCGCACGTGTTGACTCGAACCTCCCTTCTGAATGCTTTGGGGCCGGTCGCACCCCTGGTGCGCATGAGCGTCGGGCCGGTTTAGTACTCGGAGATGCTGATGCTGATCCCGGCTTGCTCGGGCCTGTCCACCAGCTTCTTGTTGGCCTCGAGGCGGTAGATGCAGTCGTCGTCGTGGATCAACCCGAGACCGTCCAGCTTCCCTTGGCTGTCAGCCTTGGTCTGCAGCGCGTCGAGTACCAGCTTCAGCATGTTATCGAGGTCCTTCTTCCCGACGGTGTTCGAACTGCCTTCCTTGGGCTTCTCCAGGTTGAACCTGACGGAAACTTTCACGCGCTTGTCGCGGAACGCCCGTCTTGCCGTCTCGAGCTCGTTTGGCTTTGCTTCCCTGATCGCCTTGATGAGTTCCTCCTTCCTTTCATGTCTCCGCTTTCCTCCCGAGCCGGACATCGGCTTCGTGGGGACTCTGACTTCGAACTTGTACCGGTCCATATGCTAGCTCCGTTCCTTCACGCTGACCTCGTCAGGCCACTTCACGTCCAGTATCCTGTAGGCCACCTTGAGCTCGCCTGCATCGATGTAGCCCTTGAGAGCCCTCTCTGCCTTCGTGAGGGGCGTCCCTGCCTTCTTGAACTCTATGAAGTCGAGGCGGTTGCCCTTGCGCCCCAGCAGGTCCATGCTTGACTGGGCCGAAGTAGAGGAGAGTAGGGTGATTTCGTCGTATTCTGTGAGGACATCAAATGTGCCGAGCAATTGGGAGATGTCACCGATCTTCTGGCTGCCTCCCAGCCGAAAGGCGTCGGATGCCTTCTTCAGCCTGCGACGGTGCTCGAGCTGAGCGTACCTACCCACAATCAAGAGCGCTACCAGGGCCAAGAGCAGGGCGATGACCAGACCCGAATCAAGTACAGTCATGCCAAAGTCGGATGCACCTCGAGTATAAAACGACCAAGTGAGATGCCGGGGATGTTCGGATGGAAGCCAGCCTCACGTGGCCTTGATTACAATCCTACCCTCGATGGGACGTCCACCCCCACCCCTGGCCGCTAGATCAATCCTTCGAGGACGGTCCGAGACGCGTCCAAAAAACCACAGGGTGCCTTAAAACGCCAGGGCGGATAATATGATGGCGCTGCTTTGTGGGATTGGTTCAGACTAGCGCAGGGGTTCGTGGGATAAGGTGCCGGTCAAGTTAACGGTCGACGGACACGCTGCTGTTCCTTGCTGCAGAAGATGTGACCGGACCATGGTCGAAGAACAAGATTCGCCGAACCCCCGTGGTTACTTCCTTTTCAAGTGCCCAACTTGTGAGAATAGGATGGGAATAGCGGTTGTTGCAATTGCGGCAGGGAATGATTGATGCCTATCTCACGAACGGATGACAAATCCTTCGCACTTCATCTGGCTCGGCCATGGACATTCCTCGTAGTCGGGCGAAACCTCCCAGTAAGGTTGACGGCTTAACTTCGTCCACAATGAAACCAATCACTCTGATGTAAGTCAGTAGTGTGTTTATCCTGCCGCGAGGGTCTCCAGCGGACCATTCGCCGTCAAACTTGGCAAGGCATTTCATGTCCTCGTTCCAAGCAAGCAAGCTGTTGTAGTGTAAGAAACCTTCGAAACTCATTCCTGCCCATTTCGGCACTGCACTTGCAACGAACTCCACTGCCGGAGAAGGTGGTTTGTACACCCAGAAGGGTCCCACTTCGATGGAATTGGAACTCACCTCTTCTGCAAGGGACGGATCAACCTGGATTGTCTTAGTTGGATAACGGTCCTCCAAACTCTTGCTGTAATCAACCATGTACGCAATCCGGTAATACAAAGTCGCAAGTACACTTCCAACCTGTCTCCGGCTCTCCCCTGATAGCTGACGAAGATCGTCGAATAAGGGGTCCCATATCTGCTCGAAGGTGAGGTCAACGTTTTCCCGATTGACTAACTTGGGCCTGAAGTCCCAGTCGTTCTTCCACTTCTTTCTTCCTTGGATTGATTCCTTCCCGGGGTATTGGATCGCAATCCTTTCTCCTTGTCCAGTTGTTACAACTGAGACCTGTCTCTCAGTCTTGTTGTAACCCAAGTGTTCGAGGCCTAACTGCCTGACCCAATCGATGTTTTCCTGTCGACGCTGCCGGGTCGGGCTACCTCGCTTGGCATTCTGAAGGTCAATTCCCAGGATGGGTATCAACGCCTCAAATTCAGCGGAAGCCAAGGAACGGCGAAGGCCGCGGTTTCAGGTCTTAAGTAGGTTTACGGGGAGAGAGTTATCCTAGGTTTCAGGTACATCTCGTGCCTTCTCGAGGACGACCACAGTTTCATTTCGTATGTAACCTGCTTGAGTCTTTTCTAGAGGGCGCTGGACGATCCCCCCAGTGATGTTGTCGGGCGCGAATCCCACGTCTTTTCGCTGGGCCATTTCGAAGATCACTTCGTCATTTCTGACCTCTTCCACGTCGCTTTCAGATATCTTGTAGTGGTTATTGCCTATGACGATGGCACACTTTCCTCCGACCTTGAGCAGTCTGTTCATTGCGACAAGTGAAGCATACATGTCCTTGAAGAATTTGTAAGTTCTCATTGCCTCGGGCTCCCGCCCTGCCTTCCTCAACTTGCTGATGGAATTCTTGGCTGCCTGTGGCAAGCTCTCGTAGAATTCAGATTCATTGCTAACTTCAGCCACCAATTTCTCATCCCGATACAATCGTGGTTTTGGGTTGCCTTCCATATTCTTCTCCAAGTCGTCAAATTCGCCGGGCTTAACTAACCCCAGAACCCTCAATTGCGGAAAGTCGTTCCTGATATAATCGACCGCAGTCGAGTACGGAGGCGAAGTAACAATTCCATCCACAGACCCTTTTCGAAGGGCCAAGTCGCTACCATCCAATGACTTGGCCGTCTCAAAGGGGCGCCTATTATCGCAGACGAAGGTTTCTGATTTGGCTGGATTCACCTTCAGGGTATCGTTCAATTTGTGGTAGAGGTAGAGCCGCAAGTACATCAGTTTGTACAGCCTGAGTGTCATTACTTCGAGGAGTCGCCCTTTCCTTCTCCTGGCCAGGTCACTAATTGACCCACTCAGAGCTAATAGCATGAAGTTCCTCATTGCCGATTTGTACATCTTGTTAATCAGGTTCCTCGCAACCAGGAATTCCTCTACCTGTTCAATGTTGAATAGGCTTCTAAGCTCGTTGTTGATCGTCTCTGCCTCTGTTCTAAGCTCAATTGCCTCACATGAATAGGAGTCTGATCCCGTCCCTTTACCTCCGTAATCGAGAAGTGTAGCGACTACAGCTCCGGAGCGAATCCTCTGGAGGTATGCTTGGAACTCATCCGTAAAGTGCGAGATCTCTTTTTCTATGATTCCGGGTTGGAATGAAAATGCTTGGCACTTGACACTTGCCATCAAAGCCGAAAGAGGATTGATTTCCAAGCCTATGTTGGAAATCCCCATAAGCGTAGCCTCGACGTTGAGTGTCCCGCTTCCCGCCCAGTTGTCCATAACTAAGGAGTCGTCATTCGGGGCAACATAATTCAGGAGTGCTCTTGCCATCCTCGAATGGAATTTCGCCTTGTATGGATGCCAAATGTGAGTTAGATAGAGCGACTGTTCTTCGCGAATAGCAAAATAGTCTTCGAGTCTTTTCCCTACTGCCATTGTCGAGGATGCAGGTATTCGGTACAGGCCAGGGGGCCAAGGATAGCTGAAGAGAGACTCGACGTTCCTGTTGACCTCCTGCTCTTGTCTGCTTAGCTTCGAAATGTATGATGACTTCTCCAAGAAGTACTGGTTAGTCATCGCGCGAAGGAGTACGTAACCTTCATTGAGGTATCCTTCCACATTGCGCCCGACCGCTCCTTCAGGGAAGATCTCCTTCGCAGCAGCATTGACGTTGTCACCCTCAGTTATTACCAAGACTTCGCGCGTATAGGCAAGTCTTCTGACGAGTTGGCTGATAGGGAAAGCGTTTTTCTCATCTCTCCAGCCTAGAAACCCCTGGTACTTTCCGTAGACAGGTTCGTAGGTCAAAGCATCCTGGATTCTGCACTCATCCCCGCAGAAGTGGTTCAGTGGTGAATTGGGTATCACATCGACGAAGCTCCGGACGGGCTCGACCTGACCGAAAAGAGAGTTCAGTTCGAGTTCGGCGAATTTGACCTCGTGTTCGTCCTTTATGCTGTTGAAGAGTTTGAAGACGTAGAGTGTCTTTGGCATCTGCCCGACAGCAGTACCGGCGTGCCCCTTATAACGCCTACTGGTGGCCAAGTTGTATCTATCCTGGATTTAAGCTATATAAAAACTGGTGGTTTATCGGAGATTGGCAGTTGGCTGACTTCGACTGGCACGCTTACGGATTCGTAGTGGGAAGCGAATACAGAAAGAAGGTGGTAGGTTCAATGGCGTCCGGACCGAAGACACCGAAACAGATTTCTGCTGCGACAGGCCTCCGCCTTAATCACGTAAGCTCAACTCTGAAGGAACTAGTGAATGTGCGAGCTGTCATGTGCTTGACCCCGGATCTTAGGAAGGGGAGACTCTACCAGTTGACCAGGCTCGGCCAGCAAATTCTCCATAAGCTATGACCGCTTGGCTTGCCACAAGTTCGCTCAAGTTCGCTAACGTGAACCGGTTGGGTTGCCTGACAGTTGGCGTTTTCCTAGAAACGTGTGTTAGGGTCCAACAGATTTCTCAATGAAATCCATTAGCTCGTCCCTTCCGTTGTAGTTCCAGTAGTCTACATCTTCAAGGATGAAGAACCACTTTAGGACCTTTAGCAGCAACTCAACACTCCATCCGCTCTTGAACTCAAGATTCGCCTGGGCAGCGAGTATTGACTCGGGTTCACGGCATGCATGAACATCTCGAACCGCCTTCATCAATGATTGGAATCTTGCCGTATCCTCTCGTTTCTTTGCGAGTAGGTCAGCCTTGATCTCATCGTGGGTTCCCTTGGACCCCCATTCAGAGACCTCGACTTTGAAGTCCAAAGGCCCTTTGCGTACACCAGTGGGTCGCACTAGGCGCATTACACGACCGTCTTTCATGGTTTCAACTTTGTAGTGGTACCTAACTTTCCTGACATTGCCAGGTAGTTCAGCGAGGAATGCACTTACCACCATCCTTCTCATGTACTCCCTACTGGTGTCACCCCGCACCTTCAGTGGCTTCTCAGCCGCTCCGTCGGACAACCTGTTTCCACTGAGGGTCCATCTAGGTGTTATTTTGGATTGTGTGGTCCACTCCATCGACCTAGGTACACCAAGTGGTGCGCTCGCTGCACCGGCCTCAACTGGAAGTATTGCGTCAGCGTTTACAGGTCAGATTTTAAGGTCTGGATAGAACCGAATACGATCGGTACATCCATATTTGAAATCGCAGTTCCGGCAGACGTCCCGCGGAGGTGCCTTGCTGACGGCGAACTCTTTCCGGATGATCCTCCCTGCCACCTCGTCGAAGGTCTTCTCAGCCTGGTCTGCCTCCACGTTTTCGATCGGAAGGGGGGTCAAAGCGGTCTTGGGGTCCTCTTCCGCAGTCAGGTAGATGTAGGTCTTCGACGGTCGCTCCCCCAGCTTCTTCTCGATCATCTTCGCGTAGATGGAGAGTTGAAATTTGTAGAATTCGAGCCTGTCTGGACCCACGTCCTCCCTCCTTTCCGCCTTGAAATCCAATAGCTCAAGCCGCCCCTTTTCGTCGCGAATGAGGTCGATGATACCTGACATGACGTACTTTTCTCTCTCGACTAGTATCGGTTCCTCTGCTCGCACTAGCTTTGCGAACATGCCCCTATTGTGCTCGTAGTAGCTTACCACCTGCTTGTAGGCCATGTCAACGAACTTCATACCAAGCGGGTGAGCCCCGCCGCGAGTGATGGCGCGGAGGTTCTTCTCGAAGAAGGCTTCGATCTGCTTCTCGTCCAAGTTGGCGTCCTTGGTCTCAAGGTAGTGCCGGTGTATGTCTTCGATTGTGTAATGGACGAGCGAGCCGAATGCCTGGCCGGCGGACCTTGATCCCGTGAACTCGTATTCCTTGTAATACTTGTACTGGCGGGCGCAGATGTCGTACGCGTGGATGTGGCCTGTAATGCTGAATTCAGGCTTGAGGGATGAACTCTTCTTCGGAAATTTCGACTTGCTGATAGCTTACCGAAACCCCCCGTCTCATGGAATAGAAGTTTCGATCGCCAAGGTCAACATGCAAATGATTGAGGCGTCCCTCTCCAAGCTGGAAGGGATACTAGGCATCGGCCCAATCAACGCATTTTAATTTCCTAGCGCGTCCAAGTTCAAGCGAAGAAGAACCCGAAGGTTAGATTCAGGGGTAAGTTATACCTTCTTCGTTCCAAGTCTTCTTTGAAAAGTGGTAATTGTTTCCATTCGCATCTTTGGTGGCATTGAGGTTTGACATGACCGCATCAACCCCATTAGAGAAGTCGGAGGCGAGGAGGATTCCTTCTGTTGGATTTATCCCATCGACAACGGCCCCGTCCCAATACATTCGGAGTTGGTACAGATCCTGAATTGTTGCCTTGTCCTTCTTCGCTTCGTAAAGGACAACCAGGGTTCCATCAAAGACGTACAAATCGACGAAGACGCCTTCGGTGTCGATGGTCTTGAACACCTTGAAGCCAGTCTCAATGTGTTTGTCTGGGTGTCTTATGTGCGTGTCTTTCGCTTTAGCCAGCTCTGCAACAAGCTCTGTTTCCCGGACTGCCCCAGAGAGCTTCTTTTCCGGATTTGGATGGACTTCGAGGATCCATTCGAACAGTTTTTTGAGCTTGGGGTCTCCGCTCCGTATTCCGTTCTTTGAGGTACGGGTTTTTGGCAACGCGTCCAAGTTCTGGCTAACCAAGTTGACTTGGACCAAGAAATGATTGTACAAGGGATGCGGCTCCAGCGACCATATCTCCTTGAATAGGTTCGACATGATTACTCGCCCGTTCACCCGTATTTCGACACCCGACGTTGTTGTGTTCTTCTTGTAGTGAACGAGGTAAGTGGACTCCCTTATCTCGCAGAATTTGTAAGCAATATTCACTGTCCCTCCTCCAAGATCCTTGCTGGTGGTTCCTGGGTCTGGCTTGTAGAATCCGGCGATGGTAGGGGTTACGGCAGGTACGGGCCCCGTGTTCACTATGATGCTTGCCTTGCCTTCTTCAATCATCCCGGAGTAGGTATAGCCGAGATCCTCGACCAAGTAGTCTACACAATTATTGAATGAGGGAGGTCCCCTTACCCCCTTTCTCACAGTGTAGAAGAGGTCCAGGGCACAGACAAATTCTATAAGGGTTCCAGGCCCATTGTATACACCTGGCCAGGGGTCCCGACTTACATCTGTTTCCACTGGGTCCATCTGGAACTTGTACGGAGCAGACAAGACTCTATATTTCCCTCTTCTGAATTCTTCGCGCGTTCTAGTGTAGATCTTCCAGTTCCTGTTTGCGATGTCCGCTGCAGCGAGGGCGTGCTTCAGTCCGAACCCATGTTCGTTAAGGGGAGATTCAGCCGTGGTCCTATCTCCAAGCCTTAGCATATGGCTAAAATCGCCCATTCCCGATCCAGTGTCTTCTATTTTGACCTCGACCTTGTCGGGTTGCTGCTCGGCGATCGCGATATTGATGGTTCTTGAAGTAGGATTGTTCTTGATGAAGTTTGATATGGCGTTGTCAATGAATTCGTTCATTATCTGGGAGAAGGAATCGAAATGGCCACCGATTCCTTGCCACAGATCGTCCTCCGTCGGTGTGATATCCATTCTTCCGCCTATAGGCCATGTCCCCGGACCGTTATAGCTTCGCACCCCAACTCTGTCTCAAGAAGTCGGACCCCTACCCCTCAAGGTTCCACTCCACGATGTGCCTCGTCGGTCCCTGGGCGAAAGGCTATCTTCGCCAGCTTCCTCGTGAGCTCGGTGGATAGATTGGGTGCCTGGGTGGTAACTCAGGAATATTGGGAGGGACCTGATGTGGTCGAGGAGGCCATAAGACTAGAATACGAATGGGTGGCCGTTGTGAGGCAGGGTCATAAGCTTCGGATAGGTTCACAGCACTGAATCGGTATGGCAACAGAGCATGAGATTGTGGATTCGGACCGCCTCAGAACAATCGAAGAACTCGTGCGCACATGCCTGAAGGTGCCCACAAAGACCAAATTCGTGAAGTATTGCTATGTCTGCGACGGCTGTAGGAAACAGCCTTTGGCATGGACATTAGAAAAAGTAGTTCACCTCGACCTTCCCTCGTTCGACAGGCTGCCTCGTGCTTACCAAGCATTCGTCATTGGGCATGAGTTCTACCACGCGACGCATTTCTTTTTCAAGGATTGCGCCAAGGCGAACGAATATTCTGCCAACCTGTTGCGAAGGGCGGGCATGCCCGAAGAGCAGGTCAGGAAGGTTATGGAAATGTGGTTGGCGGATGCGGTAGCCCTTGATAGAGGGAAGCCGCCGAGTTGGGCTCCGTAGAAACGACCCTGTGCTTCAGAAAATGTTCGATGAATGTGGTGTCGGCTGAACAGAAATGAATCAAAGAATATATGCACTTTGTAACGGACAGATTGACCAAATTCGTCGTGCTCGATTTACCAGTAGGTTAAGGCTCAAATCCGACTCGCGTCCATGGTGATCAAGCATGGTTGTCGGTTCAAGTCACAGATTCTTCCAGATTCGTCCAGATTCGTCAGAAGTTGTATGACTGTTCGGCTTCTGTCTTACGACGATTGGATTTGAACCCACCTAGGTAGTGATAAATCCGACCCGCGGCACTTACCAAGTCAACACACCAGAAACGTGGGGATGATAACAGGAGGATTGGTCGACTCTGACGAATCGACCAACGACTGTTCGACGGCCTAGGCCACCGATTTAGTTAGTGGATGTTCCACTGGATCCGGAGGCTGGTGCCGCGGGCGCCGCTGAACCCTCTACGACTTGTCCAGACGCGAACCGCTGGGAGACCTGCGTGACCTTTATCCTCACATTCTGGCCGACCTTCGTGCCAGGGACAAAGACGATGAATCCCTCGACTTTGGCGATGCCTTCTCCTCGCCTGCTGGTGTCGGAGATGCTGACGTTGTACTCTTTCCCGACCTCAACCGGCTTCCTGAAGGACCCGGAACCGTGACCGAAGCCGCCGGAACCGCCCCTATTGCCATATCCTCCTCGTTGACCGAAACTCAATACATTCAACCCCCTACCGTTATTCCGTCCGATAGGGGAGCGCGCGTGGGCTCCTTATTAAAGGGGGCGAATCCTCACTTCAGATTCCCAGGGCTTCCCTGAGGCCCTTGTAACGGTTCCTGATAGTGACTTCGGTCACCCCAGCAGCCTCGGCGACGTCTTTCTGTGTCTTCTCGTCACCTTCTAGGGCACACGCGACATAGAGGGCAGAGGCCGCCAGCCCCATTGGGTCCTTGCCTGCGGAGAGTCCGATCTGCTTCGCCATCAGCAAGATTTCGCGGGCTCTTCTCTGGGTCTTCTCGGACATCTTGGCTTTGGAAGCGATCCTGGATACGCACCTCGATGCGTCGGCCACAGGCATAGTGAAGCCAATCTCCCGGTACAGGAGCCTGTACGACCTCGCGAGGTCCTTCTTCTTGACGTTGCTGACCGCGGCGACGTCTTTCAGGGTTCTGGGAATCTCACCGTCCCTGCAGGCGGCATACAGCGAGGCCGCCATCATCGCCGTGATGGACCTTCCCCTCACCAGGTTCCTCTCCAGAGCCTTCCTGTAGAAGTAGGCTGCCTTTTCGGTGACTGCCTCAGATACAGTGAGCTTGTCCGAGAACCTTCTTAGTTCGCTGAACGCCTGGCGGAGGTTCCTGTCGGTGGATTCGTGGACCTGGCTCCTCCGATCCCAGGTCCTCATCCTTTCGACAGTAGACCTCATGCTCCCGGAGAGCGACTTTCCTGCAGCGTCCTTGTTCACTGTCCCCATCATGGTCGCGAGCCCCTGGTCGTGGATAGCAAGCGAAGTAGGGAGCCCGGCCCTGCTGCGGTTGACCTTGTCGCCGTCCCCGGAGAACGAACGCCACTCCGGGCCCTGGTCTACTATCTTCTCCCTGATGACAAGGCCGCAGTTGCTGCAGTACGTCTCCGCCCCGGCGCCGTCGGTCACCACGTTGGGCTTGCCGCATCTCGGGCATTTGTCCGAACTCCTCTCCTGCTTGAGGAGCCGCGAAAAGTTGCTACTGGTGGATATCTTATTTCACGAATCAGAAATATCTCGGTATTTCATGGTCAGGATGACCTCGTTGTATATAAAGGATGGATTGGGATTGGAGACCACCTGAGGTTTAGCCCCGAAGAATCCATGACTCTCACGCAATCTTCGCACCTGAGGCCACGGGGAGCCTATGTAGGCGACCCACGGCGCCGCAACTCGGGCAAGTCCAGGGGAGCTGAGTCTGTTGGAGGCGCTACCTCATGCGGCTAGCGCCTTCGGGAACGTCTTCGGAGCGCCTCTTGGTTGCTTATCTGAGCACAGACCGGACAAAAGAGCTTGGAGGACGCCCCATCCGGCTGGAGCCTGATCCGGTGGGTCACACATACCTCCGGTTGGGTTTGATTCACGGTGTTTACCGTTTGGCGGCCTTATTAAACCCGTGTCCGACGTCCAAACCCTATTAGTGCCGTCTCATGAAGTCATGATTGGAACCAAAGGACGACCGTGATGCGAGGCTTGCAGGGGTCTTCGTTGCTTTCAACGAAGCGTGGATGAAGTGCTGAGAGTCCTATACGAAGCTGCAAGACCAGTTGTATGAGGGCCTGCGGGCTGGAAGGGAGGTTTCGTGGCTCGCTGCGGCAGATGAGGCGAAGCTCAGAGAGATCAATCAGGTACAGCGGGAACTGTTCTCGGGGATGCCGAGAAAGCTGAACTACGCCCCGCAGGGCGAAATCACGCGGGGTCTGGGAAACGCGCCAAGCAAGATTGCAGACCTTCAGGGAGCGCTTTCACGGGAGGAATAGGGGTGCAAGGACTTGGCTGCTATTGCGCCGATGAAAGAGAAAGTCGATGCCATGAAGAAGGCTTTGGGCACTTCTAGTCGGCAGTAGTGCTTGCATATACGCGAGGTTTTCCCTTCCTAGGGGACCACTGATTCGTCCACATCGGAGAGGGACGATGCCTTCCTTGACCAGAAGGAAGCGGCAGCGCTTATCCCGGGCGGGTGTCTCGCATCGTTCGAGGGGGCCCACCCCACCTCACTCTACTTCCCCGCCTCAGACCTGCCGATTCCTCCATCAGGAATGCGGATACGTTCCTCCCGTACTTCCGCTTCAACGAAGCAGGCAGGTGGGGATAGCTCCGAATCGTCTTCCTGCAATTCCTTGCGCCGCACATGCATTTCATCCGGTATGGCCCCCACCCTACGTTGGTGGAATAGTCAAAGGTAATCTCTTCGCCCTTCTCGATGTCGCGCCGGGCGACGACCCTTCCAGCCCCCCTGATGACGCAGTTCGGGTCGCAGGAGTGGTTGACATACCGTCCGAAGGATCCTCGCCTTGGCACCACGTACCTGTCATGACCGACCTGCACGCAGAATTCCCAGTCGCGCTCCGGAATCTCCCATATCCACTTCGGCCTACCATAGTAACCCACCACCAGCGTCCCTGCTTTGATGGGTCCAATGGTGACTACGCCACGCCCTTTCCTACCCACTCCCTGGACGGTCAGGTTCCTTCGGGCGCCCTTCTCCCTTGGCCGGTTCACTGTGCGCCAGCCGTTTGACTTCAATCTCCTCGGCCCCCCACAGCCACATGATAATTCACTATCGATTTGCCGGCAAATCAACGCTCGGATCCGACCTGAAGGGAGAGATGAGTGTCCGACCCGCGGCATCTTCACTCCTCAGAGGGATTGGCAGCGCCCGCATAACGTTTATTTGATATGCTATGATTTCTTAAGATATGGCTCAAATCTTGGTCAGGGTGGACGAAGACCTCGCGAAAGAGGTGAGGAGGATAGTCAAGGAGAAGTACGGGGGAAGGAGAGGAGCCCTGAGCTTCGTGGTGGAGGAGGCGCTGCGCGGAGTCGTTTCGCCTCCTGCCGAGATTTCGGCATCGTCACTTCTGGAGGTGATCGACTACGTCTCCAGGGCTTCGAAGGAGGGGCAGCCGAAGGACCAGATACTTACGAATGTCTTCCTGATGCTGGACAGGGAGTTCGAGCAGAGCATCATGACCGGGGTGGAGGACCTCAACAAGGGGAGAATTCGCGAAGTTCCGAAGGGGCACGACGCGGTCGAGTTCCTGAGGGAGCTTGCGAAACAGGCGTGAACCATGCCGAGACAGACGAGATACACGGACGAGTTCGTCAGGAGATACCGTGAGCTCACTCCTTCCCAGCGCGGGCAGGTCGAAAGCGCCGTCAGGCTAATCCTGTCTGCCAATGACCCGAGGTTGCTGGCTCACCATCTGGAAAGGAAGGCGTACTTCTGTAACTGGAGCCACAGGGTCAGAACCAACCTGCTCGTTGTGTTCAGGGTGTCGCAGAGGGCGCTGACCTTTCTATCGACCGGCACCCATTCCCAGGCCTACCGCCCCAGATAGACGGGTTCATTGCGCCTCCGCCAGGAACACCTATCGTCAACGGACTGGTCTTTCGAAAAGGATGCTATCGCGCCAAGACTTGAGATGACATATGTTACCTCAAGTCCGACCCGCAGCACTGACTTCGCTCTTGTGCCATCTCAGGTCTGACCGCGTTGCCCGCCTTCAGGTTTTCCGTGACGTCCGAGTCCTGACCCGTTCAGGAGGTATGATAGGACGACGACCGAAGTGAGTGCTATCCTGGCGAACACTTGGAACGGGAACTCGGGGATTCCAGTGCTCGATGTGTGAGAGGCAGCAGCCCCTGGACTTGTGCTGGTGGTCGTTGCAGTTGAAATCACGTCCGCCTTTCCTGAGGTGACGTCCTGGCACATGTAGAAGACCTGGGTCCTCTCCTGCTGCAGTGCGAGGATCTGGGTGGAGGTGGAGGGGGAAGTCGAGGTGAGGCTGTAGGAAGCGAAGGCGCTGGTGAAGAAGGGAACCATCACCGACATGCCCTCCTTCTGGGCGAAGAAGCACGCTATCTTCATCCAGGTCCGATCCAGTGTGGCGCGGCTCGAGTCATAGACCGTTTCAGCGTTGCTGGTGCTCCAGCACTCCGCCATCCAGACAGCGAGGCTGCCGTGGCCATGCCCGGCCAGATACGACTCGGTCGAAGCCGGTGGTTGTGTAGATGTCGAACCCCATGAAAGACGGACCTTGGATGTTGGAGAGCCCGTCTAGGTAGGCAGTGTAGACAGTTGGATTGCGGTTGAGGCTGTCGGCCGCGATGGCCGCCCCTACCTTCGTGTCCGGCGAGACCGAAAGGACCGCGTCAGCAGGGTTCTGGGACAGCGCGAGCCACCGGTTGGGGTCCTGGGCCTCTTTGTGGTAATCGTCCTAATCGTTGTGAGGAGGATATACAGGAACGTCGCAGGGGTCAGGGTAAGCCACCAAAGGACCTTGGGGTGGACGACATTCTACTTCCTGTTCAGCGGCCTGTTCCTCGCCGCCTCCTTCAGTCAGGCCTTGGCCAGGCGTCCGTCCTTGGGCTGGCGCTGTCAGACCTTCTCTTCTCCTTCGGGTACGGCCTTCGGGTCGGGAGGAACATCCAGGTCTACTCGATGTACACCTCAATCCTCAAGGGAAAGACCACCATACCATCTGAGAGCCTGTGACCGGTATCAGAGGTTGCGCCTCTCCAGGGTGTCGAAGAAGCGCGCCATCCTGTAGGCCGCGAGGGCGCCCCCCATCATGACCATCTCCGCCAGCATCCCTGCGCCTGCCCAGACCTGCTGGGCCGCTGGATAGGCGGTGTAGATCCCACCCGTGTCGAAGACCATGTACCCTCCGAAGACGAGCATGGCGCTGCTGGCGAGGGCGAAGAGGTAGACCTTGCTCGAGGAGCCGAGGCTCTTCGCCCCCTCGACGATCAAGCCTCCCGAGAGGATGAGCGTAAGATGCTCGATGGCATGGACTGTCTCGTCCTCGACTGCCAGGTTGAAGTATTGGGGGACGTGCCAGAAGACGAAAGTCGACGCGGCCGCCACCAGGAGGACAGGCCAGACCCATCTCAGGAGGCCAGTGGCGCCCCGGAGGAACGACCTCACCCGGGGTCGTGTGGTGGACATGGCTGCCAGCACCCTCTCGCCGGAGTAGGTGGCGAGCCCCCCGGTGAGGACCAGGCCGAAGTGCTGTACGTCCATGTGGAAGAAGAGGTTCGAGTCGGAGTAGGCGTCCACGGGTCCGAGGACAAGCAACAGAGTAGACACCACGGCGAAAAGTAAGAGACCCCCCTGCAGTTGGATGGTCCTGGACCTTCGGCTTTCGACTCCGCTGGAGGGGTTCTGCGCCATGTTTCGGCCCGGGGGCCCCACTTTTCAGCGATTTGAATTCGACCGCAGGGAACCGGTCGGGTCAGGAGAGGCGTCCAGGGAGTCCGTCTCACCTATGAGAATTGTCTGCTCCTGTTACATGCTGAAAGGCACCAGACCCACGCCCGTGCACTACGACAGCCCTGCGAGCGTGGGCGAAGGGGCGCAGTCCGAACTGTCGTTGCCCGCCCCGAGTCAGGAAAGAGGACTTTCAGTAGAGGAGGCCATAGCGCGCAGGAGGTCGAAAAGGACCTACCTTCGAAAGCCCCTCACCGTCGCTCAGCTGGGACAGCTGCTGTGGGCCGCCCAGGGGATCACGGATCTGGCAGGCGGGCCCAGGTCGGCTCCGAAACGAGGTCCACCGTCAGGTTTCCTCCATTCGTGACTGGGGCATGAATAGGCCGAATCACGGCAAACGTGGAAAGAGCCAGCACCGACAGCACAAAAACCGACAGAATGCGAGCAAGTCGCTTCGAGACCTGTATCCTCCGTTGCCGCCTTATTCTGCATATTCGAATATTAAAACCGTTCGGATAACTCGGAAAGCATCGGCTGAATAGAACGCGAAGCACCCACTGGGACGTCCTCGCAGACCCACTCTGGTGTTTTGGAGTCGCTAGAATCAGTGTGCTAGCTAGCGGGGGCTAGAGTCGATTTCGTTGCTGGAAATCAGGAGGTTCACTTTCAGGTAGTGCATTAGGGTCCGCGCCAAGATCAGGTCGGGCTTCATCTTTCCTGTTTCGACGTGATGTATGACCGAGGGCTTCACGTTGGCCATTCTCCCCAGGGCCTCCTGCGTCAGGCCCAGCTTCTCTCGCGCGCGCCTCACCATCAGGGCGTAGTCCGGGTCGATGTCCAACTCCGGCTCGATGTCTCTAGCGACACCCGCGCGGAGCCCGGGCCGGGGCGAAGGAACAGCCTGCCGCACCGCCGGCTCTGTGTAGGCCGGCCTGACCTGGATTGGTCTCCCCAGCCTGGAGCAGTTCTGGCAGACGCGCAGGACCGCTCCGTCCACCTCCACAGAGAAGGGGGCCCTGATCGGGGCGCCGCAGACTTCACAGGTGGGCCCATGGACCCTGCTCCTAGGAGTTCTCGACGAACCGCTTCTTCCGCGAGACTCGTTCATGTGAGGTCGTCATTCCCGGCTTCGGAAACGCCGACATATACATATCGTCATCCCCTTGTGTCCCCCACGGCAGGACTGCGCCGGAGCGCCCCGGATCTATGGCATTTCTGTCAGAATAGCCTGAGCTCAGGCCATCAGATGCGCGCTTCCCGTGTCGTGAAGAGCATGCGGTTGCCGGTTCTTGAACCGAATCGGGTTCAATTCCGCAATTGGAATGGTCGAAAGCGATGCGGAGGATCAGATCTGCGACTTGAGGCGCGATGCCGTATCGCACTCCCGCCCGCGGTCCAAGAATGTGCTGGGCGACTTTCGCCACCAGGATGGCCTCATTTTGAAATTTCTTCACTCAGTACTTGGTAAGCTTTAGGCCCGAGCCTTTCTTGCATGACCAATACGACGTCATCGTAGCTCAAGAACGCGTCGAGGATGCCGACTCCATTTTGGTAGAGTAACTCCGTGATAAGCGATGCGATTCCGGGCGCTTTCTTCGCGGAGGGAGACAGCCGAATTGTGATTTTGGCCACATCCCTCACAACAGCCGTCTCGTAGCTTCCATCCAGCACTTCCTCGAGAAGTTTCGCGTCTTCCTCCTCGGCGATTACCTTGACAGAGCTGGGCAACTGGAAGACGTACGGGGTGGCGTTGAATCTGTCCTCCAATTTCAGGATATCCTGTAATATCTGGCGATGCTGAGCAGTCTTCGCCCCAATCCTTACGTCGACCATCCGTCCGGCGAGGTCCAGCTTGGAGCCCTTCAGACTGGCAGATATCTCTTCAATCCTCCCTTCACCCAACCCATCCGAGAATCTCTTGATTGCGACCACAATGGTTGCCGCCTTGGCTTTCTTCCCCGTCAACTTCTCCACCTCGGGTGCAATCCTAAAGGCGAGTTGGTGATAGTTGACTATCTTCAGTTTCAACGATTCGTGCACTACGTAGTTCTTCGAAATGACTGTCGAAACCGCTTCGCTAACCGAGACGCCGTTCCCTTTGGGCAACGGTGCTGAAACTCTGCCCACAGAGACAACGGCCCTTGGTGGTGTGTAATAAGTGTGCCACTGTAAAGCGATATACCTATATAGCGTCATAAGTATAGCAGTTCTGAAATACCATGATAACTACAAACATGAATCCAACAACAATCACCGCGTCTGTTCAGCCGAGGATGCTCAGCCAAGTGACTGAGCAGCTAAAGCACATCCAAGGAATCACCTACTTCTCACCAGTCGCCGGCAGGTTCGATCTAGTGATCGAGCTCAAGGCCGCAGACCAGAAGCAGATCTACGAACTGGTCAACAAGATCCGATCCATCGCCGGGGTCACATGCACAAGAACCTACACGCCTTTCGAAGGCTTTGTCAACGGCAAGAACGTTCAGGCAACTGACGCTCTAGCGCTGGTCCTGTTGCAAGTCAACGAGAACGCGCAGAAGGTCCTCCAATCCCTAGAACAGCACCCACAGGTCCGCAATGCATCTGTCGTACCGGGCGAATTCGACATCCTAGCGACTGTGTACGGAAAGAACCAAGAAGAGATTCTCTCCTCAGTTTCGAAGATTGCCGAAGTGCAGGGCGTTGAGTCATCCGAGACGCTGTTAGCCTACAAGCCCGTCTGGGCGTAGGCCCCGCCTTTTTCTAACTACGAGGATTCTTCTAATCTGACTCCAAAGCGACTTCGCTCTATCAAGCCTGTTCTCAAACCTGGACAAATCGACTAGGTCCCCGACATGGCAAACTCGTTTGATAGTCGATTGTTAAGGTAGATTCACGTCTAATTCAACTTCCCTCTGCGCGCCTGCCTCTCTTCTTTTCTCGCTCTGACTTTCTCCTTCTTTTTCTTCTTCCCTTCTCTTCCCAAAGTCGTTTGTCTCCGGCTGACCATAATATTCCGCGTTTTAATAGCGTACGGACCTGCAACGCGGTTTCAGCTATTAGGAGCTGGCTGCCAATGACCTACTGTAGTCGGCGAAGTTATGGTGCTAGCTGGGTTTCGTGGGACGAAGACCACGCTGTTCAAGAGTGTGCTGATGAGAAGAGTGTCTGCGCTTCCGAATCACTGCCCACTTCTTCCTGCGTGCGAACGTCATGGTCTAGTCCATGCCTCCCATTCCACTAGGACCGCCCCGAGGAGGCGAAGGACCTTGCCTACCGCCGGCAATCACGTCGTCTATCCGCAGGATCATACAGGTACATTCAGTGGCTGATTTGATGATCTGTTCCTTGACTGAAACAGGCTCGATGATATCCTTGTTGAACATGTCCCGGACGCCCTTCCCTAGGACATCCACCCCTGCCCATGTCTTGCCTGCTTCATGGCTTTCCCTGAGTTCGACCTGGATGTCGATCGGGTCAAACCCCGCGTTCACGGCCAAAGCGATGGGTATGGACTCCAAGGCTTCAGCGAACTTCTCCACGGCAAGCTGCTCCCTCCCTTGAATGGTGGCCGACCACTTCATCAGGCGATAGGACAGTTCCTCCTCTACGGCACCGCCGCCAGCTACTATCGCGGGATTCTCGAGGACGTCCTTGACAACCATGACGGCGTCGTGGATGGACCTTTCAGCCTCGTCGACGACTCTCTGGCTTCCACCTCTGATGAATATTGACACGGCCTTCGGGTTCTTGCAGTCCACCACGAATATCCACTTGTCATCCTCGAATTTTCTTTCTTCGACCAGTCCAGCTTGGCCTAGATCGGCCTTGGTCAGGCCGTCGAGACCGGTTACCATCCTTGCACCGGTGGCCTTTGCAAGCTTGGTCATATCAGACTCCTTCACCCTCCTTGCCGATAGGATGCCGGCCTTCGCGAGGTAGTGCTGAGCTACATCGTCGATTCCCTTCTGACAGATGAGCACGTTGGCTCCAGATTCCGAGACCTTGTCAACCATGCTCTTCAGCATACGTGTTTCCTCGTCGAGAAACTGTTGAATCTGTGCCGGCTTGCCGATGTTAATCTTGGCGTCAAACTCGGTCTTCTTTATCTCGAGAGCCGAGCTGACCAGCGCTATCCTCGCCTTCTCCATCCGCTTCGGCATCCCCGAGTGAACGACTTCCTTGTCCAGAATGATTCCCAGTGTGAAACTTGTGTCCTTGAGAGAGCCTCCCGGCTTCTTCTCGATCTTCAGATTATCAATGTCAACTCTGAGTGTCCCCTCGGGCGTCTTCTCAGCAACCTGGAGAAGGGCGTCAACGACGATTGCTCCCAGAGCCGCACTATCATTCGGGATTATCTTCGAAGCCATGCTGGTTCGAGCAATCTTTGTCAGCGTGGCTTTGTCCTCGGGTTCCACGCCAATGGAAATCTCGTCCAGAATCCTTTGGGCCTTGTTCGCGGCGTTCCTGTAACCGTTAGCGATGACCATTGGATGGACGCCCTTCTCTATCAATTCTCCAGCATTCTCCAAGAGGGCTCCAGAAAGAACCACCGAAGAGGTAGTCCCATCGCCCACAGCGTTGTCCACCGTCTTGGCTATCTCAATTATCATCTTTCCAGCCGGGTGCTGTACATCCATTTCCTTCAGCATCGTCGCTCCGTCATTGGTTATGGTGACGTCTCCCAAGGAATCGACGAGCATCTTGTCCATTCCCCTGGGACCCAGGGACGTCTTCACTACCTCTGCGATCAGCTTGGCTGCCGAAATGTTATTGTTCTGCGCTCTCCTTCCTCGACTTTGAGTGCTGCCCTCTCGCAGAATCAGGACCTGCTGTCCTGCCGGCGTGGTCACAAACGAAGCTTCTGACATCATTGTTCACTTATCATACCCAAAACAACCTGACGGGACGTCTCTAGCGGTGTAACCTGCCCTTAATCCGCCGGAGATAGTCCCTGATTCGGCCGCCCGATTTGGCTGGTGCTTCTGGCGTCTTTGTTTGCTGATTTGTTTGCATCTTCATTCACGAGCAACGATGGGCACTCCTTGCATATAGAGACAAGGTATTTTTTGCACCCAAGTGCAATCGAAGGGCAAATCTCCCTCGGCGTCCCTTTCAAGGCATGATTACAAGCTAATAAAATGGCGAACCCGGACAAGCGGCGAGTAGCGCTTGAGACCGAAGACTACAACAGCCTCGTTCAGGTTAGACGAATCTGCTCTCAACGCCCTCCAAGAAGACGCAAGAAAGCAGAATGTCAGCGTCAACACCATGTTCAATCAACTCCTTCTCACGTACGCCAACTATGACCGGCCGATGAAGAGGTTTCACATGCTGAAGCTGCCGGCGTCGAGCTTCATGCACCTCTTGCAGGCGGCAACGAACGAGGCGATAGTTGAAGCCGGCAATTCTGCGGGCAAGGACGTTCCGAAAACATACATCAGAGCCAAGTGGGGGGAGCTCACCGCTGAAAGCGCACTGGACTACCTCAGAACCACTGCTGACTACACAAACTTGTTCGAATACAGCGAAGTCGTGCGTGGGGGAAAGGTCAATGTCACCCTTTCACATGATTTCGGGGCCAAAGGCAGCCTGTTCTTGCAGAGTTACGTCAAGGCGATCTTCGAGCCACTGGGAAAGCCGCCGAGGTTCCTGCAAGACGAGAATGCGGTTTCCTTTGAGCTTCAGTGAAAAGTAGCCCCCTGGCCAGGCCCTCAAACGTTTCATTCTCCCTTGCAATTGATTGCAGAAAATACGCCGGGTTCAATAGCCTTCGTGTCCCAAAAAGGGGCGAACTGCGATGACAATTGGAAAGGGGGGAGCAACCGCCATCCTGAAGATACGGGGGTTGAGCGATCCGGGACAGGCCCAGCGGCTCATGCGCGCATCTGCCAAGCTCGACGGAATTCTCAGGGTCGACATCAACTATATCCTAGATTCGGTGACCGTGAAGTACGATGCGGATAAGCTAACATCAGCCCAGGTTAAGAAGAAACTGGCCCTAAGTATTCACGCACCGGTCACGCACCAGACTGATTCTGGAGAGGATTCGAAGGTAGAATGAACATGTCACAATTGGAAAGTCCCCATTGCAACAGATGCGGCCGGGAGATAGTCTGGATGAGGATCGGGATTCGGTGGATCCCCTACAACCCCGTCGGGTCTCACCATAGGTGCATGGGCCAGTATTACGGCCGCTGAATGGGAGGCAATCAAGATGCACCAAACAGTAGAAGAAGCTCTCGTTGAAAGGGGAAGGTCGGACGACAAGGCAACCATCGTCACCTACCCCGACGAATTCACCAAGCAGGAAATCCTGGAACTCGCCAAGGCCGCGGGCTATAGGGTTCAAGCAGTGATTACGCAAAAGCAGGTAATCAGGTCCGGATACGGAGTTGGCGTAGGCAAAGCCCAAGAGCTGCAGGAAATCGTCGCCGAAAACGGGTCCAATACGATCATCATAGACGAAAGCGTCACATCGTCTCAGGCAAACAATCTCTCCAAAGTGACGCAAGCAGAGGTCGTTGATCGGGAGAGGCTCATTCTGAATATCTTCGCAAGGAGAGCGAATACAACGGAGGCAAAGCTCCAGGTCCAGCTGGCGGAGCTTAGATACGAAATGCCTCGCGCAAAGGACGCGGTCCGGTTTTCGGTCAAGGGGGAAAGGGCAGGTTTCTCCGGGATGGGCGAGTCGGCGGTCGACGTCAAGTTCAGGGCCTTGAAGCGTCAGATGGTCACGATAAGACAGAAGCTCGAGAAGGGCCGCACTAACCGCGAACTCTACACCGTCGAAAGACGGAAACTTAACATGCCGTTCATATCACTTGCAGGTTACACCAGCAGCGGAAAGACGACTCTCTTCAACAGACTTGCTTCCGAGTCGAAGGAAGAATCGCCTAAACTCTTCACGACTCTGAGCACGACGACGAGAGCCGTTGCCTTTGCCGATTCGAGAAAGAAGATAATGCTGTCCGATACTGTGGGTTTTATTTCGAGGCTTCCGACCTACATGGTCGAATCGTTCAAATCGACGCTGGACGAGCTCAGATACGCAGACCTCGTCCTTCTTTTGATAGACGTCAGCGAACCGCTGGAAAGCATCAGGATAAAGCTAGGAAGTTGCGGGGAAACTCTGAAAGGGTTAGAAGTCGACCCGAAGAAGATCCTGTTGGTGCTCAACAAGATTGATCGTCTTGAGGATGGGCGGGGGAACCGAATTGAGCAGGAACCAATCTTCAGGGACTTCTCCTTGATCAGAATCTCAGCCAAGCGAGGAGACGGACTCCATCAACTTAAGAACCGCATCGTAGGGTTGGTCTTTCGACCGAAGCCGCCGAATTAACGGTTTACCAGCGCACCCGCAACCTCGGCCCCTATGATTATTTACGGAAGGATTCGAGCCCTCAAGCCCCTTGCCAAAAGGAGACATGCGGTCGCCGGGATTTGAACCCGAGTAGCAGGCAACGTATCCATCGGGCCATGCGTCACCTTTTGGCTGCTTGGGCGGCTTGAACCGCACCGAGGACGGCTTGCGGACCCCAAGCCACATCCTGCCGGTTTGCTTCCCATATTGTTCAAAAGCTGGCCCCTCCAGCAAGACAAGGCGGCCGTGAGATAGGTGCTATTCGACAGGGAGGACAGGAGGTTCATCCGCGTCGTCTCCAGGCTGCTGTTCGTCGGCCTGAGGTACAGGAGCGACAGGAAGGAGATACTGAAGGCGGAGGGCAGGATAGTCGACCCCGAGAGGTACAGGGCCCACGGGAGGAAGGCGGTCGAGACCTTCATCGAGCTGGGGCCGGCCTTCGTCAAGCTGGGGCAGCTCCTCTCCGTGAGGCCCGACGTCCTCCCTGAGCCCTACGTCGAAGAGTTCGCCAAGCTGCAGGATGAAGTCCCTCCAGCCCCCTTCGGGCAGGTGAAGCCTCTCATCGAGGCCGGCCTTGGGCCGCTGGACAGGGCCTTCGACTCCTTCGACCAGTCGGCTGTGTCCGGGGCGAGCCTGGGCCAGGTCTACGGCGCCAGGTACAGGGGGAAGGACGTGGTGGTGAAGGTGAACAGGCCCGGGATACACGATGCCGTGGCCCTGGACGTGAAGGTCCTGAAGAGGCTCGTCCCGCTGGTCAGGAGGTTCATCGACAGGGGGCTCGGGGTGAGCGCCGAGTCCATCGTGGACCAGTTCTCCCTTACGGTCCTCGAGGAGATGAACTACAGGAAGGAGGCGGAGCACCTCCTGGCCATCAAGAGGAACCTGAAGGGGAACAAGGACGTGGTCGTCCCTGCCGTGTTCCCTGAGGTGTCCTCGGAGCACGTGCTGGTGATGGAGAGGATTAGCGGCATGAAGGTCCTGGACGTGAAGGCCCTCGACGCAGCCGGGGTGGACAGGAAGAAGCTCGCCAGGAAGGTGGCGCGGCTCTTCCTCTCGATGCTGCTGACTGATGAGATCTTCCACGCGGACCCTCACCCGGGGAACATATCTGTCGCGGGAGATGGAAAGATCATCCTCTACGACTACGGGATGGCCGGGACCCTGGACGAGGAGACCCGCACCAACCTGATCAGGTTCTACCTCGCCCTAGTCACCGAGGACCCGGACAAGGTCATCGACATGATGCTCCAGCTGGGGATCCTCGACCCGGCTGCCAACAGGATGGTGGTCAGGAGGGGGATCGAGCTGGCCATAGCGGACATGCACGGGAGGAAGGTGGAGGAGACGGAGGTGAGGGCGCTGATGGAGATAGCCAACAGGACGATCTACCAGTTCCCGTTCAGGCTCCCGAGGAACCTGGTCCTGTACATGCGGATGTCGTCCATCCTGGAGGGGGTCTGCCTCGCCCTCGACCCGGACTTCCAGTTCGTCCGCATGCTGGGGGCGCTTCTTGAAGACGAGGGGCTTGTGAACGAGGCCTACCGCAGGGACCTCTTTGACGAGTTGGGAAAGCTCAGGGAGGGGCTCCAGGCGACCATCGAGGTGGCGCCGATGCTGAAGAGCGTGCTGGAGGACTACCGCTCGAGGGCGAATGCACCCGTCGGCGGTGGAGGGAGGCCGTTCGCGTCAGGGGTTTTGGTCGGGGTGGGGGTAAGCGGGCTAGTCGCGTCAGCCTTCTACCTCGGGAGTTCGCTCGGGAAGGCCGGGTTCGTGGTGTCATTGGTCCTGCTCGGGATTGCGGCGCTGGCGGCCAGAAGACAGTAACAGCCTCTACTCGATGACGACCCTGCCGACGCCCTTGACCGGGAGCCTCACCGTGAGGACCCCGTCCTCGTACTTCGCCTTCACCTCTTCGTCCCCCATCTCGACCTTGACGGGGAGGGAGATCCTCTTGCTGAGGCGGAGGGGCCTCTGCTCGTAGTAGGAGATGCCGTCCCTCTCCAACGGCTCCCTCTTGGCAGTGACAGTGAAGGCTGATTCGTTCAGCCTCGTCCGGATTGCCTCCTTCTCGAACCCGGGCATGTCCACCACTATGACGAGGTCAGACCCATCCTCGAACACGTCGGCGGGAGGGAGGACCAGCTCGAAGAACTGCCTGGACTTCGCCCCCAGGTCCTTGCCGAACTCCCTGGACATCTGCCTGAGCAATGCAGCCGCGATGAAGACGCCTTCGGAATAAAAAGCTGTCGTGACGGGTTCCATGAGGACCTGAACGGATGGACCCCGAGATGAAAGGAATCAAAGGGGGAGGGATTTTAGGCGAACGCTTAACGAACCCGCATCCATTACGGTTGCTTATGACCGACATCTCACGCCAGTATGCCATCGACATCAACAGCCTCATCAGCACGCTGATCACGGTTGTTTGGCTCCTCATCATAGTGGGCGTCATCTACTGGTTCTACAGGGCCTTGAAGCGGATAGAGCGGGCGCTTCTAGACATCAAGAAGTTGCTCGAAGGCAGACCACGACCTATGCCATGACGCCTAACACCGACGATATTCTCCGCCATCTCTCAACGACAGAATAGAGCCCGTGCCCCTCAGGGAAGCCTGTCGGGGCTCAGGGTCCCGTCCGGGTCAAGCGCACGCTTGATCTTCTTGATGAGCCCCATGGGCACCTCGTCCCTCGCATACGCCCTCTTCAGGATCCCGACCCCGTGATGGTGTGAGATGGTGGCGTCGTGGGTGCTGGTGATCTTGGCCATCGCTTCCCAGATGGACCAGTAGATGTCGGTGTTGGGCTCGAAGAGTATCGTAAGGTATAGGCACGCCCCCTGGTCGTAGATGTGCGATAGGTGGGCCCCGACCCCGGCCACTCCCTGGATGTCACCCAGGGTGTTCATGACGTCCACGTACATCTCGACGATCCTGCTCCACTTGGAGGCGACCTCGATGGTCTCGAGGGTGTACCCCATCTTCTTCACGTTCTCGATGTCCTCTCTGAAGTTGAACCTCTTCTCCAGCCACCTGTCGACCAGGGTCGCGTCCATGGCTGACGCGCTCCCGCTCAACAGGGCAGACACCTCCTCCTTGACCTCTTCCAGCACCTTCGCCGAGTTGGCGTGATATATCAGCAGCAACAGCGGGGTGGGACCCTGGAACTGCATGGCGGACTCGACCTCGTTGTACAGCCTGCAGACCGCGGGCTTGACGTCCAAGCCCATCAGCTGCTTCGCAACAGCGACCCCCGCCTCAAAGTTCCCCAGAGTGTACGCCGCCTTCCAGGTGTGCTTCGGAAGGGGATGGATCTTCAGCTCCGCGGCCGTGATGATGCCGAACGAGCCTTCTGCTCCGAGGAACAGCTTGCTGAGGTCGGGACCGACCGATGATCTTGGCGCTCCGCGCTTGCGGGTCCACACCACCTCCCCGGTCGGGAGGACCACCTCGAGCCTGAGCACGGTGTCCTCTATCCCACCGTAGAGGCTGCTGTACTGCCCCGTACCGAGAGTGGAGATGTAGCCGCCGACGGTGACCAGCTCCAGCGACTGGGGGAACTGGAAGAGGGAGAACCCCTGGGCGCCGAGCTTCGCCTCTACCTGCTTGAGCTTCACCCCTCCCTGGACGGTGACGGTCTTGTTGTCCGTGTCGAGGTCCAGTATCTGGCTCATCCCCTGCATGTCGACGACTATCCCCTTGGATGGGATCGAAGCCCCGGTAACCGAGCTACCTCCGCCGTGGATGTAGAGAGGGACTTTTTGTGATGCCGCGAACTTCACGAGGGCCGCCACCTGGTCGACGTTGGTTGGCTTCGCCGCGGCGATGGCCGAACCGAGAGGCTCGTCGCTTATCCACGTCAGAGGCCACCAGTCCTTCAGGTACGGCTTGACGTCCCTGGTCACTCGGCCAGGTAGGACCCCTTCGAGCTCCTCAACAATCTTGTCAGGTTCATCCATTTCTCGTACTCTTCCTCAAGCTTCGCGTCTCCTGTCTCACCAAAGGCCTCCCTTTCACTTTTGGCCCTAAGGAGCGCTTCGAGAGAGGACCTGCCCGTGGAGACCAGCTGCAGCATGGCGAGCCCCCTCGCCGTCGCCTCGATGTCCGCATCCCTCTCCACCCTGGTCTTCGTGGCGGCAGAGATTGTCTTCAGCAGTGCGTCGGACTTCGACAGGCCCCCGTCGGCCCTGAGGACCTGCGGTCGCTCCCTTGACTGCTCGAGGACGAGCCTGACGTGGAAGGCTATGGACTTCAGGAGCCCCGACACCACGGCCGTCCTGTCAGACCCCAGGGTGAGACCAGCTATGACCCCCTTCGCGTCGGGGACCCGAGGGACCTGAAGCCCTGAAAGGGCAGGGATGAAGATCACGTCGCCGCCAGGCTCGACCTCCAGGTCGGAGTAATCCCTCAGCACCCCCATAGCGAGCATGGTGTCGACCGCCCTACCGGAGGTCGGAAGATATCCCTCTACCCCGAACCAGACCTTCCCCCTGTGCTTGAGCAGGACGAGCGGTATAAGCTCCCCCCTCCGGGCGAAGCCTGCCGTGGGAATGTCGACGAACGTCCCCGTCCCATTGGTGACCTTTCCCACCCCTCCTTCGACCGCCCCCTCGGCGACGCTCGCCGCCTGCTGGTCTGCGACCAGGGCGTTCACCTCCATCCCGTTGTGTTCCCCGATGCGCTCGGTGTTCTCCACCAGCTGTGGAGTCTCCATCTTGAGTTTGAAGAGGGACTTGACTGCCCCTATCTCCTTCATCGACCTCGGGTCGACCATGCCTGACAGGCACGCGTTGGTTGCGTCAGACACGAACTTCCCTGTGAGCCTGTAGGCCAGGTATGCGTCGACGGTCCACATCATGGCGTCCTCTGGTAGAGACGGGTTCAGCTCCCCGAGCCTGAGGAACTTCAGGACGGGGGAGTACGGGGATATGATCAGGTCGAAGGGCGGGATCTTCCCCATCAACTTGAGATATGCAGGCAGTCTCCTGTAGATGGAGGTGGAACCCCTGTCAGTCCAGGTCACGATGGGGGTGAGCGGCTTGCCTTCCTTGTCCCAGGCGACGGTGGACCCCCTGTAGGTCGAAAGGCCCACAGAACTGGCGCCCAGCTCCTTTCCTCGTTCCACGAGATGCTTGACGGCCCGGAAGAGCTCCTCCGCATCCTGGAGGCCGTCCGCCCCGACTGGCACGCTGAGGGTCTCCGAGACCTTCCCATGCAGCTCGTCGTCGTAGAGAGCTAGCTTGATCCTCGTTGTCCCGACGTCAACGCAGGCGTAGACCCCTTGGCTCATGCCTTCTCCCTGGCGAGCATGTCTGCCACCATTTCAGCTATCGCAGGCGCGGCCGTGAGGCCAGGGGACTCGATCCCCACCAGATTGACCACCTTCCTGGCGCTGTCGTATTCGATGATGAAGTCCCTCGTGGGAGAGAGCGGTCTCACGCCGGTGTAGACCCTGACCAGCTTCCCTTTCTCTTTCAGAAGGGGACTGAACTTCGCCTTCAGGAGTTCCAGGTCCTCCTCGGTGTACGCCTTGTCCTCCTTCGAGCTGGTGACCCTTAGCGTCGGCCCGACGATTGTCGTGCCGTCGGTGGCCGGGATTATCGCGCCCCCCTTGGTCCGTGAACCGACGCTCAGAGGGAGCGGCGCGACGACGTTCTTCAACCTAATCCCCGAGTAGACCGCCATGACCCCCAGCCCCGGCTCCTGCCGGCCGAGGTCCTTGCCGAGCATCCTAGAGACGTCGTCCGAGCAGAGTCCGCCGGCGTTGACCACGAACTCTGCCTTCACGTCTCCGCCGGTCGTCTTCAGGAGGGTCGCCCCCTCCACCCGCTCGGCTGCAGCCAGCTCACGGCCGAACCTGAAGACTACACCAATCCTCTCCGCTTCCTCCCGCAGCCTCGACACCAGCGATTCCACGTCGACAGTCCCATACCCATGGACGACGATGCCTCCAGAGACGTCGTCCGCAAGGAGCGGCTCCATCTTCCGCAGCCCCTCGCCTCGCATGAGCTGGACCCTGAACTGCCCGCGCAGCTCGAGTTTGAGATAGAGGTACACGGCGAAGAGGACAGGGAGCCTGAGCCATCCTTTGACGACCAGCAGGGAAGACATGCGGTCAAGCTTGACCCCCAGGTCCCGGCAGAGCCCGTCGTACATGACGTTCCCCTTTCTCGCGAGCCTGCTCTTCAGGGAGCCGAAGGGGAGCTGGACCACGTGGATGACGTTTGCCTGCCCCGAAGTGACCCCGGTCCCCGGCTCGGCTTCCTTTTCGATGACAACGACCCGTTTGAAGACCTTTGAGATGCGATAGGCCACGGCAAGGCCGACTATCCCGGCGCCGATGATGGCGACGTCCGCTTCCTCGGGACGCTGGGCCGAGAGCTCTACCCCCAAAGCCCCGCGCCTCAACGCGTTTATACGACTTCGAGCCTCGGGGGCCTGAGAAGCATGGACCTCATGGAAGGGAAGGACCTGAAGAGGCGGATGATGGAGAGCTACTCCAGGAACCCGAAGGGGTGGAGCTTCGTCCTGTCTCCGTCGCCCAGGTTCGGCTTCTTCGACGCGGCGGTGTCAGGCCCGGACACGGCCTGGATGCTCAAGCTGGATACACTGTTCAAGCCGGCCCCCATCGTGATCGGGTCGGAGGTCGAGGCGTTCCGAAGAAGGCCGAGGGGACCGTTCTCCTACGGCTACAGGGCACTCCCGCCCGAGCTCGCTCTCCAGATTGTGGGGGGCGGAGAGGCGGGTCCGAGGGAGGGGACGCTTGCCGAGCTGATGTCTGTGATGAGGTCTGAACCTGTGGCTCCGGAAATGGGAAGGGCTTACGCCGAAGGCCCCCTAGTGCTGACTGGACCGGGGCAGATCAGCCTCTCTAAGAGCCAGAAGGAAATGGACGAAAGGCTCGCTTCGGAGATGCGCAGGCTCCTGAGGCTGAGGTACCCGTCATACGGCTGAAGGCCGCTCAGGCCCTGGCAAAGGTTCCTTCCAGGCAGTAGACCGTCAGACTGCCTTCGACAGGACACCTGCTACCCAGGTCACAGGATGGGCAAAGGTCCGCGGGGAGAGCGTCCAGAGTCCCAGCCCTTTCGTGCAGGGAATAGAGAAGTTTGAGATATTTGCCTTCCGCAATCCGTGGGAGTGCGTTCCTGCTCTCTAGGCCATACCACTCGTACAGTCTCTTGCCTCCCTTCTTCGAGTTGCAGCTGGTGCAGACCCAGACCGCGTTCTCGGGGACGTCGGGCCCCCTTCGCGACCTTGGGAGCATGTGTTCGACGGTCAGGTCCCCATGCGCGCCGCAATAGACGCACTTGTCGGGTACTTCGTGCTCCTTCACGTATTCCCTGATCGATGAAGACCATCGGATGTCGCCTGACTTCAGCTTCTTGAACCTGTCCATAATGAAGCCGTAATTCCTCTTGCCTGCGCCCGCGGAGTTCGAGATTATCTTGGCGTACTGCCAGTAGAGGAGGTCCTTCACAGTCCTGACCGCTGGCGGCGGCAACCCAAGGTCTCAAATCGCTCCCGATTCGATTTAAGGTTCTACCCTAGCGGGTTTGGGAAGCGGAGCCCTGTCTACGGCCCGAGCCGGACCGCCCACGTGGGATGTATCTCCGCGCCGTAACCATGGTCGGTGTCGAGGATCAGGGCTCCGGTGACTGTGATCCTTTCCCCTGGTTGCATCGCGTGCAGCTGAGCTGCGAGCGGGCCCTGGTCTGACGGGACCACTTCCACGTGCATCAGGGCGCCTCCCACGACGTAGTTCCCGACGGAGAGGAGTGACGCGTACTGCGGGTCCAGCTCGATGTCCACCTGGAAGTCGTTGTCGTTCGCAGGGCCGTACTGCGGCGCAATCCCCATGATGACTCCGCTGACCGTGACGCAGGTGTCTATCACCCTGAGCCTCTGGAAGCCCCAGACGCCGTTCTGGACGGTGCCGGCCCCGGCCAGGTTCCCCTGGGCGCAGGAGCCCGAAGAGTTGGTCTGGACCCACTGGGACTGGGACAGGGAGCTCGGGTAGATGGGGTAGAAGGCGTTGTGCGCGCTGCGGGAGAGCGCAACGGGGCTCGCGGCCAGAGATGCCGGCACCAGGATGATGGCCAAGACGAAGACCAGCGCCGCGGCCCGCTTCGATGATCTCGTGGATGTGGTCGCCCAGGTGGCGGCGACGAGCAGGACGGCACCGATCCCGAGCCCGAGTGGGATGAAGAAGGAACTCGCGGACAGGAAAATCCCGAGGGCCGAGACCAGGACCGCCCCCGCAAGGAGAGCCCCTCCAGGTTTGGCGCTCCCGGCCCCCTTGGCAATCAGATCCGCGGGGAGGACCCAGAAGGCGTCAAAGAAGGTCAGGGGAGTCCCTGTCGCCTGGCCGCCGTAGAAGAGCAGGCCGAGGACGGTGGCGAGGGCTGTCCCAAGCAGCACGACGCTCAGTGAAGCACCTACAGTGCCTATCTTCTGCCTGAGCTTGGCCAGGGCGAACACCTGGATCGGCCTCACTATCACCGCCCCGACCACGAGGAGGGTGAAGGCCGACTGGGTGTAGGCCACCATCCCGAGGGCCGCGGCGTTTGCGAGGAAGTAGACGGCGGTGCCGGCTACGGGGTCGAGCAGGAGCCCGGCGGTCAGCATCCCCAGGGCGCTGGCGCCGTAGCCGAAGAAGAGATATGGAACGTTGCCCACTGTCAGCGAGGTGAAGAAAGACAGGGCTGCCACGAAGGCGTAGGTCTTGACCTTCAATCCACTCGTACCACTCGCCTGCTCTTCCGATTTAATCGTTGCAGAGCCTCGGCGGTCGTTTTCAGTAATGAAAAACGTGACAGCGAATTATCTAAGAGAGCCCTAATATCATCACTGTGACAGTGGAGCTGGTGGCAGGCAAGGGAATGTCGCCGAGCAGGACGGAGTTCGCCAAGCGCATAGACCATACCCTGCTGAAGGCCACCGCAACGGTGACGGACGTCGACCGGCTCTGTGAAGAGGCCAAGCGATTCGACTTCTGGAGCGTCTGCATCGCTCCCTGCAACGTAAGGCGGGCAAGGGAACATCTGGAAGGGAGCGGCGTGAAGGTCTGCGCAGTCGTAGGGTTTCCCCTCGGGTCCGATACGGCCAGCATCAAACTTGCGGAGACCGTGAAGGCTGTGGAAGACGGGGCCGGCGAAATCGACATGGTGATGAATATCGGGGCGTTCAGATCCGGGGACCACGACCTGGTGTTCAATGAGATTAACAGCGTCTCCCAGTTCTGCCACACCCGCTCGAGGCTCCTCAAGGTCATCATCGAGTGCTGCTACCTGACCGATGAAGAGAAGGTGAAGGCGGCCAGGCTGGCGGAGCTGGCGGGCACAGACTTCGTCAAGACGTCGACCGGCATGGGGACGGGCGGAGCGACAGTGGAAGACGTGAAGCTCCTGAGGAAGAGCCTCCTCTCCAAGACCAGGATCAAGGCCGCCGGCGGGATAGGCACGCTGGAGAAGGCGCTGGCGATGATCGCCGCGGGCGCAGACAGGATTGGGACGAGTTCAGGAGCGAAGATAATGGGCGAGTGGCCTGCTGCTGCCGGCAACAAGCCCGTAGCCGAGCCGAAATCCGGTTGAAGCGATGGGCCTCAGGCAATGTCGAATCTTCCCACCGCAGACAGAAGTGACGTGCCTGGCAGAGCGCCGACCGAGCTCAGGCTGTCAGAGCTGTTCGCTGACTGCTATGACGTCCTCAGAGGGATACCCGAATTCAAGATGCTGATAGACGGCAGGTGGACGTGCGCCGCTGGCCAGCGCACCCTGCCTGTCGACACCCCAATCGACGACTCGGTGATTGCGAGGGTTCAGGCAGGCACAGTGGGCGACGCAGAGAAGGCGGTGGAGTCTGCCTACCGCGCAAGGAGGTCCATCAGGGACATCCCCGCGATAGACAGGATAGACCTCCTCAACAAGGCCAGGCACATCCTGCAGGCTCATCGTGACGACTTCGTCAGGACCATGGTCCTGGAGGCCGGCAAGCCGGTCTACATGGCCGAAGCCGAGGTCAGAGCCTCGATCAACAGGATTAAGATGACGATGGAGGAAGCGAGGAAGATTTTCGGAGAGTATGTCCCTGGCGACTGGTCCGAGGACACGATGGCGAAGTTCGCGCTCGTGATCCATGAGCCATTGGGGGTCATCGCTTGCGTCTCTCCGTTCAACTATCCTCTTTTCTCCGTCGTCGCGAAGGTGGTCCCGGCAATCGTCGCTGGGAACGTCGCTGTGCTGAAGCCTGCGAGTGACGACCCAATCGTGGCGCTCCTCTTCGGGCGGGTGCTGCAGGAGGCAGGGGTCCCGGCTGGAGGATTCAACATCATAACAGGCTCAGGCAAGGAAGTGGGGGAGGCGCTGGTGTTGCACGATCACGTCGGGATGATCACGCTCACGGGGAGCACCGAAGTCGGGAAGCACATCGCGAAGGTCGTTGGGATGAAGAAGATGCACCTCGAGCTCGGAGGGAAGGGGGCTGCCATCGTCGCCGCCGACGCGGACCTGGCGCTCGCGGCAAAGAAGGTCCTCGAAGGGTCCCTGAAGTATTCAGGCCAGAGATGCGATGCCATCAGCAGGGTCTTCGTGGAGGAAGGGGTGGCCGACCGCTTCGTGGAGCTGCTCGTCAAAGAGGCCGACGTGTGGAAGCTGGGAGACCCCCGGGACGCGCAGTCCGCCGTGGGCCCTCTGATCAACCCCGATGCCGCTGAAAGGGTCCAGGCGCTGGTCGACGACGCCGTTGAGAAGGGAGCCAAACTCCTGAAGGGTGGGAAGCACAGGAGTTCCTACTTCGACGTGACAGTGCTCGACTTCGTCCCTCCGGATACGAGAATCGCAACGGAAGAGACGTTCGGCCCCGTGGTTACGATCATGCGGGTCAAGAGTGTCCAGGAGGCGATCGAGCTCACGAACGCGTCACGGTACGGGCTGGACTCCTGCGTGTTCACCAACAACCTCTACACGGCCTGGAGGGTGGCCAAGGCCCTTGACGAGGGCTCTGTGAGCATAAACGACGCCCCGTCTCACGGCATCGGCTACTTCCCCTTCGGGGGGAACAAAGACTCGGGGCTGGGGAGGGAGGGGGTCGGATACAGCATCGACGAGATGACCAAGATCAAGACAATCCAGTTCAACCTCGCCCCCGCAGGGCTGGGGAAGGCCCGCCAGACCCCGAAGATGTAGGTCCGCACAGATACCGATAATACCCGCCCGTCTAAGCAGAAGCGGTCCGTGTACACTGACGTCCGGACGTCGAGGCACTTCACCCTACAGAGGCTGGCTGACGGCGTCTATTCTGCGATTGCAAGCGATGGAGGCTGGGCGATATGCAACGCCGGAGCGGTAGACCTCGGCGACCGGGTGCTGGTGTTCGACACGTTCGTGAACCAGCACGTAGCTGAGGAGCTCAAGGAGATGATTGGGCGGCTCATCGGCAAGCCCGTCAGCTACGTTGTGAACAGCCACTATCATTCGGACCACGTCAAGGGGAACCAGGCGTTCGGCGGCGCAAGCATCGTCGCGACGACCAAGACGCTTGAAGTCATGGCCATTGCGAAGAAGCGTTACGACACCGATTCGGAGTCCATCAGGAAGGACGTCCAGCGGGACCTGGACTCGCGTCTCGCCCACCCTGAAGATCCGGACATGGCGCTCTTCGAGGGGTACGACAGAGGGCACCTTGACGGCCTTCCGACCTTGAAATACACTCTCCCGGACGTCACCTTCGACGAGAGGATGACGTTCCGTGGGCCGAAGAGGACTGCAGAGGCGATAACCTACGGTGGTGGGCACACGGTGAGCGACTCCTTCCTCTACCTTCCTGAAGACAAGGTGGCTTTCATGGGGGACCTGCTGTTCGTCGGCTGCCACCCCTACATAGCCGATGGGAATCCCAAGGAGCTCTTCCGCATCTTCGACAGGGTGGAAGCCTTGGACGCCAGGGTGCTCGTGCCAGGTCATGGGCCAGTCGGCTCGGCGAAGGACATCGGGGAGAACAGGAGCTACGTGGAGGAGCTCCAGAGAACGGCCCGGGAGGTCCGGGACTCGGGGGGCGGGCTGGACCAGGCGGTTGCGAAACCCGTCGGCAACCCCCTTCGAGAAATGGAAGTGGCGTCCCTTCCGCAGAGACAACCTGGAGTTCCTCTCTCAGGCCAGCCCGGAATAGGGTAAAAGCGGAAAAGAAAGCAGGTGCACAACCCCATGGGTTGAGCAAAGAGCAGTTCGAGCAGTGGGTAAGCAGGCGGTCGAACCTGCCCCTCGCAGTGAAAGGGCACACGTTCGTCCTAAAGGGAGACATCGTCGTCGTTGACGGCGGGAAGTTCGTCTACGAGGACGCCATGAGGCTGGTGAAGCTCCTGAACTCGAGGAACCCCTTCGACCAGATCAGCGCCAGCCTCACGATTGCAGAGAGGAACGGGGCGCTCAGGTTCGTCGTCCTGGCTCTGGCTGCTATCATCTTGATCGTCGTGCTCATCCTCGCGGTAAGATAGAACGGTTACGCCTTGATCGTGACGTAGTAGAGCTCGCTGACGCCGGGGGTGGGCACCCTTATCACCCCGAAGTTCAGGTTGCCTGTCGAGTCCACCCAGGCGTACACCGAGTTCCCTGCGCTCCCCGGCCCGTAGTTCTGGAGGAGGGAGGCCACGATGTCCACTGTCCTGTTCGCTCCCGCAGCTCCGAGCGAGACGCTTCCTTCGTTCACCCAGACCGTGGGGTTCACGGAAGTTGCGTTCACCAGGGCGTACCCCCTCGATATGATGAGCGAGTCGACCTGGCGGACGACGGCTTCAAACGTCGGGGTCGGCGCCGTCACGTTCGAGATGCCTAGGTTATCGAAGGCCGCTGTCGCATCTGACCCGATCCCGACCACTCCCGTGGACGGGTTGACCGCGGTCATGAACGGGAGCTGGGTCACCACCCCGGAGGAGCCCGGATTGGTATAGACAGCGATGAAGTATGTGAGCTGGCCTCCGACGGAATAGAGGAGATACGTTCCGAGCCTGTAGTTAGGGAGGAGGGTCTCCTGGGTCCTCACCTCCTGGTTGGTCGAAAGCGCGTTCTCGGCAGCGGCGGGGCCTATGATCAGGGAGGACGTCGACGGGTTCTGGTAGAGATAGATCTGGCCGAGCCTATCCCCTCCGTAGGCTACATAGAGCGCGCCGAGGTTCTTGCTGACGACCCCCTGATACTGGACCAGCTGAAGGCCGACGAAGTAGGTCTTGTTGCCCACAGCGAAGGGGATGTACTGCACGGTGCTGTCGGCCGTCCTCTCGTAGAACTGGGTCCCGGACCTGAACACGAACGGGTCGTTCACGTGATAGATGAAGTCGTAGTCGAGCTGCCCTGGGACGGTGGGCGAACCCAGGAGCTGCTCCGGATACCTGAGCTGGGGGATCAGCCAGGAGGGAGGCGCTTTCCAGCTGGAGTAGTAGTTCTGGTAGAACTGGGTGAGGAAGTCGGAGGAGTTCGTCCCGATCAGGTGCGACACCGTGTACCCCTGCATCGAACCGTCAGCGATGCTCACCAGGACCACCCCGAAGAACCTCAGGTATGGGCTCGCGGAGAACCCGGATTCGAGCGGGTAGTCGATGTACACCTGGACCGCGTAGTACAGGTTCTTACCGTCTGAAACGACGTAGGCCGACGGGTCCATCTGGAGGCCGGGGATGAGGATGCTCCCCACCCTGTTGAAGATGTTCCTGTTCCAGAGCATGTCGATGGACTGCCCCGAGAAGGCGAACCCGAGCTGCCCTTCGGCGAAGGTGAACCACATGGCCTTCTGCCATCCGCTCAGGGTATAGTCTGGAGTCCCGCTGTAGGAGACGTTCTGTATTTCGTCGTACCCGGGCACGTGGACGTACACGCTCCCTGTGAACCCGGCTCCTTCGCCATAGTAGATCAGAGGCTCGGAAGCGACGTCGAAGGCGCCGGTCACTGGGACCACGGTGCCGTTGTGGGTGTTGATTACGAGTATCTTGGCCGCGTGAGTGTAGATCAGGTGCTCGCTAATCCAATCGGTCGAGGGGAACGAAGGCGTAGTCGGGGAGACCCAGTACTCCGTCCCGTTGTAGAACACTATCTCCGAGCTGGCCAGCTGCATCCAGTTGTAGGCGCCGATCTCCTTCGTGTTGATGACGCTGGCCGCCTGCTGGTCCCACTGCCTCACGAGGTCCAGGGTCGTCGTCGGGTTGCTGGTGGGGAGGTTGGTTATGTTCTGGACGTGGATGCTGTCTAGGCCCGCGGCCCACCTCGTCACCGTGATCTCCTTCTGCGTCTGCGGGTACCACTGGTACGAAAGGTAGTTGTTGTTCCAGTTGAAGTAGTAGAACGCCCCTACTCCCACCTGCACGATCAGGAGCACTGCCAGCACGACCGCGAGCCCCTTGAAGATCGCCCGCCTGGAGTCCTCCAGCCTCCTCCTGTAGAGATAGAAGACCCCCACCAAGGTGAGGAGGAACACGCTCCAGAGGATGCCGTAGACGTAGGGCGTGGCGACGTTCATCAGCCAGTAGGGGGCGCCGATTATGGCGTTGAGGAGTATCAGCGCAATAAGCGTCACGATGTTCCTCAGGGGGACGTCGCTCTGCCTGATGGCGATGTTGGCGCAGAGCCGCAGAAAAATCCGGATGATCAGTACGAGGATGACCGCGGACGCGACGTAGGAGAGGACGGCGTACTGGATGGTCAGGGCAGGCATCAGGCTGACCCACCCGGCCCCGGTCGCAGACGTCAGCGGAAGAGCGAAGATCCCCGGGATGGACCCCCAGCTCCCGAGGCCCTGGGTCATCATCATTATGGGGTTCATGATGGGGCCGAGGATGAGGAAGCCGCCGGTGGAGACGAAGATGTAGAAACCCAGAGCCCACTTGACGACCTGCCAGAGCCCCCAGAGCCAGATGTTCACCTTCTCGCTAGGCCTGTGCTCCTCCTCTTCGTAGGGCCTCATGAGCCGCATCCCGACGGTGCCGAGCCTCCAGAGGTCGCTCTCGCCGGGGCGAGGATTAATCAGAAGCAGGGCGAACAGTGCCGCAGCGGCGAAGGTGTAGTCGTGATAGAAGGTGATCCCGAACCAGTCGAGCGCTGCCTTCAGCGAATAGACGTGTTCGGCGATGGACCACTGGAGCACGATCCAGAGGACAGCAAGGACCGCCACCACGATGACCAGTGCGATGACCAGTATCGAGAGGCGTCTGAAGATCCTCGGCCCGCTGTCGTCCTCGACCCCCAACGTTTCTGGGGGTAATGGTGCTTCTATTTACGGTGCCCTGAATCGGGGCGCGCTCCCTGAAAGAGCTAGATCTCTCTCCATCTGGCCTTGGTCACGGCCAGCAGCGCGAACACGATGGTGACCACTATCAGGACCAGCCATGCAAGGGCGAAGGAGAGGGTCGAGAGCTGCAGGAGTCCGCTCGTAGACTGCGCTATCTCAGCCGCGAAGGTGGTCGGGGAGAGGTACGCCAGGTACCTGAACGGCAGCGGGATGTATGTGATGGGATAGTACACCGGAGGCAGGGTCGTGAAGAGGATGGAGATGAGCCCCGAGAAGGCGAAGCTCTGCACGATGTCGCTGCTGAAAGTGGAGAGGGTGAAGCCGATGGTGACCGAGGTCACGAACATCATTATGATCACTGCGAAGAGCTCCAGAGCCTGGGCCGCCGAGGGATGGACGAAGACGGCCATCAGCACCGACAGGGTGGCCAGGGCAGGGATCGAGTAGACGACCTCCGACAGCGCCATCCCCAGGACGTAGGCTGCAGGGGACGCCGGGGACGCGACCACCATGTCCTGAATCTTGAAGTCGTTCTTTAGATGGGAAAGGTCCGACTGCAGCCCCATCCCGCTCGAGAACATGCTCATGATGAAGGCCCCCTCAATCGCCTGAGACAGCAGGTCCCCCTTGCTCACGAAGTTGACGACGAGGAGGAAGGAGATCGGAGCGAGGACCGTGTTGAGAAGGACGACTGGGTAGTTCTTCATCGCATAGACGGCGTTCACGAGCACCGAGGCGAGGACCTGTCTGGCCAGGCGGCCGGCCATCTAGCTCTCCCCCTGCTCCCCCACGAAGTGGAAGAATATGTCGTCGAGCGAGATGCGGCTGACGGAGATCTTCACCCCTCTCCGCAGGAGCCCCCCCGAAAGAGCGTAGGCTTCCTCTTCGTCTGTGAGTATCTGGACCTGGCCTTCCTTTCCGCGGGTCACAGTCCCGTTCTTCACCTCAGGGACTCGGGCGTCTGCCGGGAGCCGGATGCTGTACTGGTGCTTGACCATGCTCCTCAGCTGGTCCAGGGCGCCGATGCCCACCAGCCTCCCGTGGTCGAGTATCCCGATGGAGTCCGCCAGCTGCTCGGCCTCCTCCAGATAGTGGGTGGTGAGGATGAGGAAGTGCCTGCTCGAAAGCTCCTTCAGGGTCTTCCAGAACTCCTTCCTGGAGATGGGGTCGAGGCCCGTAGTCGGCTCGTCCAGGAAGGTGATCTCGGCGTCTGCTGCCAGGACGGCAGCGACCATGACCTTCCTGCGCTGCCCGCCCGACAGTTTCCTGTTCAGGGTGTCGCGCTGCTTCTCGATCCCAAACTTTGCGAGCGCTTCGGCGGCCCTGCTCTTTGCCTCCGCGTAGGGAATCCCCCGCCAGAGGAGGTACGACCCTATGGTCTGGATGGGGGTCATCCAGGGGATGGTCCTCGCCTCCTGGGGGATTGACGCTATCATTTCGCGCAGCTTTCTTGCGTCCTTCACCACATCCATCCCGCGTATCCGGGCCCTTCCGCTGGTGGGCTCCAGTTGGGTGGCCAGGATGCGGACGAGGGTCGTCTTGCCGGCGCCGTTCATCCCTATGAGGGAGAAGATGCCCTTTGTCTGGACGCTCAGGGTCACCCCGTCCAGGGCCTTCTTCCCCCCGGAATCCTGGTAGATCTTAGTGAGCCCCTGACAGGCGAGTTCCCCTTCTGCCAATGTTCGGGCTTCGCTGAATAGCCGTTTAAGTCCCTATCCGCAAACTACAAAGAGCGTCCCGGATTTCCGGCGCGCGGTGCCAGAGGATCGCCCACGAAGCCCAGCTTACCGGGAAGGTCTTCCTGATGACGGCCTCCATTCGGGGGAAGACAGCGCTCCGCCTCTCCGTGACCAACCATCGGACGAGAAGGCAGGATATCGACCTGACCTTCAATCTGCTGCGGCGGATAGGAAGAAAGCTCAGCCGAAGCCGCTAGGCCCATGAAGACAAGAACGCTGAGGGTCTTCGTCGACAAGGGCAACGACCCTGTCGAGAATCTGGAGCGCGAGGAGGAACTGTTCCGGCGCGTCGAGTCTGGAGGGCTTCCCGATCTCGTCCGCTTCTGGACCGACTCGGAGTGCCTGGTGAGAGGCAAGGCGAAGAGCGCCCAGTATGGGTGGTATCATGAGGCCCTGGCCAAGGAGATGGGCGTCAGGGTGATTGAACGGGCCACGGGCGGAGGGGTGGTCTACCATGACGAAGGGAACCTGAACTGGAGCTTCTTCATCAGAAACTCTGGTCGTCTGCTCTCCCCCACGAGGATGTTCGAACGGGCATCGGAGCACATCGTTCGGGCCCTGGCCGACTTGGATGTGGACGCCGAGTTCTCGCCCCCGAACCGGATCGACGTACAAGGGCGCAAGGTGTCGGGCATGGCGGCGCGGTCGACCCCCCGAGCATACCTGGTTCACGGCACGCTCCTGCTGCGCGCGAACCTGGAGAATCTGAACAGGCTGTGCATCCCGCCTCCGGGGTGTCCGCCGGTGGCGAACCTGGACGAGTGGATCCCGGAGATTCACCCGTTGCATGTGGTAAGGGCGGTGGTCGAAGAGCTAAAGAGCGCAGGGTATGAAGTGCAGACCGATTGAGCGATAGCACCGCGGGTGCTGCAGGCCGGTGGCTCAGCAGAGACGTCCTTCTCCTCTCGCTCTCCGCGTTCTTCGCGGACATGGGATACCAGGCGGTCACCGCCGTGTTCCCTCTCCTCATCGTCATATCTCTCGGCCAGCCTGCGTATGTCTACGGTCTCCTGCTGGCCCTGGCCTACGGCGTCGGCTCCGGGTTCTCGTTGATCGGCGGGAAGCTGGGGGACCGGTATGGAAGGAAGAAGCTCGCCCTTCTCGGCAACCTGCTCATACCGCTGATGTCGGTGAGCGTGCTCTTCTCGAACGTTGCTGTGGTGGGCGCTCTCTTCGTGTTCGGGTGGTGGGCGCGGTACTTCCGGACTCCGACTCGGAGGGCCTGGCTGGTGGAGGTGTCAGACCCCGCGCACAGGTCCAAGATATTCGGGTTCCTTCACGCCCTGGACGTCGGAGGGGGGATGATCGCAGTTGCATACTCGATCGTCCTCGTCCTTGCCGGGACCCCCCTGGACCAGATCGTCCTCGTTACCGCGATCCCGCTCCTCGTGTCGAGCTTCACCCTGACGCTGGCAGGCACTAGGCCTCATCCGAACTATGCTGCCAGCAAACCCGAAGAGAAGGGGCAGCCTGAAGGTCAGGAGAGGACGAACCGCTTCGTCTTCAGGTGGCTCCTGATTTCGGCCACCCTCTTCGGCTTCAGCTACTACGCCTTGGGTTTCCCGATAGTGACGGTCGCGGAGTCCCAGGGGAGCGCGGTGCTGGGCATCCTCACCTTCGGCATATACCTGGGGGTCTCTGCCTTCGCCGGGTACCTCCTCGGCTCCGTCCGTGGGCGCCGCCCCTTCAGGACCCTCTGGTCGCTGGGGTACCTTCTTGCCGCTGTGTCTTCGCTCGTCATCGGCGCCTCCTATCTGCTGAACTACGGCCTGAGCTTGTACTACCTCGGGGCGGCGGGGCTTGGGTTCGCCACCGGGTCCGTCGAGACCTTCGAGCCGGTCATTACGTCGGTGCTCGTGAAATCGGGCCGCCTTTCCAGTGGGCTCGGAAGGCTGAGCTCGAGCAGGGCCGTCGGCCTGTTCGTATCGAACATCGTGATGGGGGCCATCTTCACGTTCAGTCAGTTCGGGTCGTACCTCTATGCGGCGGCCACGGCGGTGGTTGCTGCGGTCATCCTCGTGGCTGTGGAGCTGAAGACCAAGATCAGATGACGGGTTAGAGCAGACTGCCGTCTCGGGCTCCAAAGCCTTATGATAATCGAGAATGCCGCGGTGCCTCATAGAGCTTGGCGACAACTCCTGATGAACTCGGCCAGGCCAGGCGTGCGCGTTTCCTCTTCGCGGTGACGCTTGCCGGCATCATCCTCTACCTCGTCCTCGACGCGGTCGCCCAATCTCTGCCTCCGCACTACAGCCCGATAAGCCAGGCCGAGAGCGACCTCGCCGTCGGTCCGTACGGCTACGTCATGGCGGTGAACTTCATCAACCGCGGGGTCCTTTCGCTCTGCCTCATCTTCGCACTCGCCCTGACGGCCAACAGCTCCGACACCATGACCATCCAGTTCAGGAGAGGCGGCTGGCTCTTTGGCGTCTGGTCAGTGGGCGCTCTCCTGCTGGCGGCGTTTTCGACCGACGTCCCTCCCACTCCGGTGTCGTGGCATGGCGCCGTCCATCTGGCTGTCGCGATTCTCGCGTTCCTGGGCGGCGCGTTCGGAGCCCTGTATCTGTCATGGGGGATGTCTGGGAACAGGCCGCTGGAGAGAGCAAAGGGGGTGGCCGTGCCTCTGTCCTATCTCGCTGTCGCCCTCTGCGCCGTGGAGATCCTCGGAGGGTTTGTGCTCCCAGGGGCGTTCGCCAGCTACGGCGGTCTCATAGAGCGGATATTCCTGGCGTCGGTGCTTGCATGGGAAGGGGCGGTGTCTCTGGCCATGTTGAGAAAGCCGAAGATGCAGGACGCCGCGGCGTCGGTCACATGGGCCGCGCCTTCATCTCCTCCCCTCCTTAGGGAGAAGGCTTTTGATGCGCTCAGGGTCGGCGGGAAACATGAAAGCGGCGGTAGTTACAGACGATTTGCAGACGGTTTCAGCCCATTTTGGGATGGCTCGGCACTTCCTGGTCTACAACATCGAGGGCGGGATGGTCAAGGAGAAGGAGGTCCGAGACAAGATGGGGCACGGCCCGGGTGAGCATCACCACGAGCAGGGGGAGGCTGCGGAGTCCCGCCTGCACAACACCATGCTTGCCAACGTCAGCGATTGCCAGGCGATAATCTCGGCCGGGATGGGATCTCCCATGTATGCGTCGATCGTGTCGGCCGGGATGAAGGCCTACATCACGCGGATCCGTTCGGCCGACGACGCCGTGAAGGCACTGGCCGAGGGGACCCTCGACAACCACCTCGAGTTCCTGCACTGACCATATCGTGTGGTGAATCTGCGTGCCGGAGCCCGCCAGGCCGATAGTCAGGGTAAGGCTCCTCAAGGGCTACCAGTTCAAGGTCGAATTCCCCGGGACGAAGAGCGACGGGTTTGTCATGGACGAGCCCGACCCGCTCGGCGGGCTGGAAGGCCCGAACGCGTCAAGGGTCCTTGCGGCGTCAGTGGCGAACTGCCTGAGCGCTTCTCTGCTCTTCTGCCTGAACAAGTCGAGGGTCGAAGTGGATGGCATCGAAGCCCAGGCAGAGCCCACGGTGGAGAGGGACGAGAGGGGCTACTGGAGGGTCAAGCGGGTAGACGTCTCCATCCGCACAAAGCTCCGCAAGCCCGCAGACAAGAACAGGGTGAACAGGTGCCTTGATGTGTTCGAGAACTACTGCGTGGTGACTGGGGCGGTAAGAAACGGGATCAGCGTGGACGTGAAGGTGAACACCTCCTAGAGCCGGTCAGAGGCGCTCGGACGGCATGGGGCGCTCCTCAGGAGGGCGGTTTCAACCAGTTACCAGAATTGAGAAACGCCTTTCCGACTTGTCTACGACAGCCGGACATAGCGCACAGACCCTGCGCCCAAGCGATAGTCGGCCTGTAGCTTGCACCTCTCCAGGCTCGGCAAAGCGCGGGGCCTCACCTTATAGTTCCTCTCCCGCACCCTGCAAGGCGAAGTTGCCCCTCGAGCGCTTGCGTGGGATGAAGAGCTTCTTCCTGCCCAGGAGCGTCGCCGTTGCCGGGGTCTCGACCGACCCGAACAAGATGGGGTCGATCATCTTCTCCAACCTGCTCTCGAACCGGAAGAAGGGGCTCCTGAAGGCTGAGGTCTACGCCATCAACCCTGTCCACGACCGCATCGGGGACGAGCCCTGCTATCCTTCCATCGACGCACTCCCTGAGGTCCCGGAGCTCCTGATTGTCGCCGTCCCCGAGTCGCTGACTCCTGGACTGATGCGGAGCGCCTCCAGGGCCGGGGTGAAGGCCGCCGTGATGGTCACCAGTGGATACTCCGAAGCAGGCAAACGGGACGTCGAGAAGGCGATAGGAGAAGACGCAGCGAAGTATGGAATGAGGATCCTGGGGCCGAACACCATCGGGCTGCAGGACACCAGGTCGGGGGTCGACTCGCTCTTCCTCAGACCCACCAAGGAGCTCCCCGACGGAAGCGAGATCGTCTCCCTGCTGAGCCCCCTCGAGGGAGGGGTCGTGGTCATAACGCAGAGCGGGCACCTGGGCGAGACCATCTCGGCCGAGCTCGCTTCCAACGGCGTCGGCATAAGGGCGCTCGTAGGCACCGGGAACCAGCTCGATGTCTCGGTCGCAGATGTGATGCAGTACTTCGCGGACGACCCCCGCACCAAGGTGATGGCGGTCTATCTCGAAGGGCTCCGCGACGGCAGGAGGTTCGTGCAGGTTGCACGGTATGCGAGCAGGAGGAAGCCTGTGGTGGTGTTCAAGGTGGGGAAGACCGACGTCGGGGCAAGGGCGGCACTGACCCACACTGCTTCGCTCGTGGGGAACTACGACGTGTACAGGGCCGCATTCCGCAGGGCCGGGGTCATCGAAGCAGAGAGCCTTCATGAGCTCGTCGACTTCTCGATCGCGCTCTCCATGCTCCCTCCGGCCTCAGGAAACCGCCTCGCGATCATCACCAATGCAGGAGGGGTGGGGGCCATCGCCGCCGACGAAGGGCAGAAGGTGGGCCTCAGGGTCGACCCCCTGAGTGTAGCGCTGAAGAGCAGGCTGCGTTCTGAGTTCGAAGGAGAGCCATTCGCCGCCAACGCCTCTTTCGGCAACCCCATCGACCTCACGGCTTCGGCGACCACTGACCAGTTTGTCAGGGCCACTCGCCTGCTCATGAAGACCACCGAATGCGACCTTCTGGTCCTGATGCCGACCCATCAGCCGCCGGCGATCGACTACGATGTTGCGCAGCGGCTGGCTGGCGTGGTGGCAGGTTCGAAGCCGACCGCCGTTGCAGTGATAGGGCGGGACCCTCTTGCAGGGAAGATCCATGGCGAGTTCATGTCGAAGGGGATACCTAGCTTCCCCACTCCCGAAAGAGCGGTGCGTGCGCTGGCGGCCGCTTCTGCCTACGCCCGGCTCAGAAGGGGAACCGCCCCTCGGGAGCTCGGCAGTAAGAAACCGCACCGCTTTGCTGTCAGGAGCGGGCTGCTGGGGACGCAGGAAGCAAGCAGACTTTTGCGGTCGTATGGGATCTCCGAGCCCCAATCAGCCGTCGTGGTTTCGCCGAAAGACTTCAGTGAGCTCGCACGTCTCTGCTACCCTGTGGCGTGCAAACTCATCTCCGAGGGGCTCCTCCACAAGACAGACGTGGGAGGGGTGGTGCTGGGCGTCCCGGACGCCGACGGAGCGAGGTCAGCCTTCTACCAGTTCAAAGAGTCAGCTGAGAAGAAGGGGTCCCGGTTCAGGGGGATGCTGGCCCAGGCTATGGTCGACAAGAGCATCGAGCTCATCCTCGGGGGGACCCGGGATTCGACCTTCGGCCCGGTGGTCGCTTACGGCCTGGGGGGGATATACACCGAGATCCTAAGAGACTACGTCGTCGAGATCGCCCCTGCGAGCCGCGAGGATGTGAAGTCCACCCTTTCGCAGGGCAGGCTGGGCAGAATCCTTGGCGGGTACAGAGGCGGCCCCAAGGTCGACGTCGACCGTCTCGCGAGGGTCATCTCCAGCTTCTCAAGGATCATGTCCGAGAACCCCCAGATCAGTCAGATGGAAATCAATCCGCTGATGGTCAGTGAAGACGGCGCCCTCGCGGTTGATGTCCGTGTAATCTCGGATGCCCGCTGAACCAAAAAAAGTAGAGGGTTCCTGGTCTAGTTGCCGTCGTTGTCTGTATCTCCCGGGATGGGAGGATGCACCTGCATGGAGTGCAGGTTGACCAGGAACTGACTCGTTCCAGTCTCGAAGTCGAGCCTGATGTTGCCCACGTTCGCCGATGTAGAGTTGCCCTGAAGCCCTGCGACGTTGATGAGGAAGCTCCCTGACGAGGTCGTTCCTGACCCTACGCCAGACCTGCCTCCGTGGTTGAGGACTATCGAGCCCCCGGTGGCAGTGTAGCTGGTTGTGTTGAGCTTGAAGCTGCCTCCTGTGATTGAGAGAGTGCAGCCCTGAGTGAAGACCCCGCTGACCTTGAAGGTGAATGTCCCCGAGGCGTTCCCATTCATGCGCCTGTCAGTGGCGTTGGCGTAATGCCCTGTGAGCCCCGAGACCGTGAGGGTTTCGCCCACCGTCAGGTTGTTACAGACTGGGGGCGGGCCACGGGGTCCGTGAGGTCCATGATGGTCTCCTAGCCCCGGATGGTCGTTGTTGTCCGGTCCCCTGACGTTCGAGCTGAGTGAACTCCCTGATGTGCCTGTACTTGCGAGAGCTGCGGTTGCGACTACTGAGAGAAGAAGAGCGACGATCGCGGCCGTTGCTGCCGTCTTTGTTTTCATCGGAGCGCGTCGGAAGGGGACACGATATGATAGAGCGTTTTGAAACGGCCATAGCGGAGCGTACAAGCGGTTTGAACGTGGAATATTCTTCGCGTGGATTGGCCCGCCGAGCCTTCAGGTCACTGCAGGTCTGAAAGCCTTGCCGCTGCCAGTGGGATGGTCATCTCGTCGTGGTGCAGCCCGCCATGGTGCCCCCTCATCTCGAGGGACTCCCCCTTCCTGTACCTGAACCACACCGTCTTGGTCCCGTGAGGGAGGACCATGAGATTCCCTATCCGCCTCCTGAACTTCCTGCTCGGCCTGTTTATCCCGAACAGGCCCTCTCCAATCGCGTCCTCGGTCTTCAGGACCGACGCCACGCCCCTGAGCCTTCTTTCCAGGTAGGCCTTCGTGTCGTCGAGACGGTCCTCGTCGACCCACATGTAGGCGTCCCTCGCGCTCCCCCATGTGGGGATCATCTTCCCTGAGGGCGTGCGCTGGAGGGCCCTCGCCAGCCTCCCCCACCTGTTCATGTAAAGCGTCTTCTCCGGTGCTATGTTGATTTGGCCGTGGTCTGCGGTCACGATGACCAGGGTCTTCTTCGCCGCACTCCTGTCAAGCTTTGAGAGGAAGCCTTCTTGCAGGGCGTGCGAGATGATTGAGGCTTCGACTCCGGCCTCGTCCGTGTTGGGGCCGTAGATGTGCTCCAGCGTGTCGACGTAGCTCCAGTAGGCGTAGAACAGGTTCTGCCCCCTCGACCGCTCTACGAGGCGCCTTAGCGACACGGAGAGGTCTGACGCCGTGTTGTAAGCTACGACACCGCTCCCCGCGCGGGAGATGGTGGTGTATGCGGTCTGGGCGAGCGGCCTGCTTGTGAGGGACGTGCACTTCACCCCCTCCGCGCTGAGCCTCTGGAAGATTGTCCGGCCGTCGAATAGAGCCTTCGGGTCGAAGGACCCCACGAGAGTGTCCCGCCCGGAGTCGCCTACCCGTGTGAACGGCAGAGTGACGATTACCTCGCCGAGCTCCTTCATGTAGACGAACCACTCGGGGAGGCCGTGCTCCTGAGGGGTGAGCCCGGTGCTCACCGTAGTCAGCGCGGCCGCTGTGGTGGAAGGGAAGACCGTCGTCATCGGCCTGACGCTCCCCCTCCGCGTCACCGCCCCGACGAACCCTTTCGGGCTCTGCCTCTTCCACTCGTTGTACCCGAAGCCGTCGCAGAGCAGGAGTATGACGTTCTCGACACCAGAAGTGTCGATATCTCCCAGGGCGTCCTTGGGGAGGACGGGCCTCCCGGCGTCCACGCCGAACATGGACAATACGGTGGGTGGGACGTTGGACAGGCAGTACCCGCCGTAGTCGGGCTTCAGGGAGCCGGGAGGGAGCATGGGAAGGCCCTCGGTTTTCAGGTGTGGACCCCGCCGTGACGACGTGACGTCCTGACCGCAAGATAAGATACGACTACCAAGGCGGTGATTGTGACCACAGCCAAGGTCTGGAACGAGAATTCAGGTATCCCGCCGGATGAGCCGGTGGAGGAGGACGAGGATGTCGTCGAGGTTGTGGACTGGGCCCTCGACTGCTTGAAGAAGTTCGCCTGCTCGATGAGCGGGGGGTTGGGCGCCTGACTGAAGTCGAACATCGACATCATGTTGTTGGCGGTCGAGTCGCGGGTTCCCAACGAAGGCAGGTTGAAGACCGTCTCGGCAAACTTCAGCATAGAACTGAACTCATACTCCGTATGATCGATGTAGTGCGGCTTGACCCAGGGGGAGATGACCAGGGTCGGGACCCTGAACCCAAGCCCATACTCATCCACGTGCGGCGGCGCGATGTGGTCGTAGAATCCGCCCCAGTCGTCCCACGTCAACACGATGGCGGTGGAGTTCCAGTAGGAGCTCTTCATTATCGTGTTCACGAGATAGGCGACGTAATCCATGCCGCAGTCAACTCTTGCTGGAGGGTGCTCGCTCGTACCGATGCCGACACACCCGGAGGGGTAGGTCGGAGGAGCCCAGGAACCGGGCGAGATCCAGGTTACCGCCCCGAGGTTCCCTGCTTGGACATCCGAGCTGAAGTCCTGGGTCCCCTTGACGTGGGCTGCCAGCACGCTCGGATTATTCTGGAAATAGCTGTACAGAGGTAGCACGTTCCAGGCGGTCCCGCTGGTCGCAGGGGACTCGCCTGTGTACCAGTCCCATGACATGTTGGCCTGGGTGAGTTCCTCGGCGAGCGTCCCCCAGTTCAGGTGGAGGCTGGAGTATGGGTAGCTCCCCCCCAAGTTCCCTACTATCGAGTTGTTCAGGACCCAGGTCTGGCCGCTCAGCCCGGTCACTGGCCCCGAAGCCCCTGATGCGATGTACAGGTGGTTGGGGAAAGTGGGCCCCATGAGCGAGGAGAAGAAGTGGTCGGCCAAAACGAAGTGGTTGGCGTAGTCCCAATAGTACGGTATGTCGCTCCCGTTGTAATAGCCCATCGTTCCGGCGCTTCCGCTCTCTGCATTGATGAAATTGTCCATCTTCCCGTTATCGTAGGCCTCGTGGGCGGCGGCCCAGGAGTTGGTCAGTGATGGACCGCTCTCGCTGCTCATGTGGTGGGGCAGATAGGGGGACGAGGTGGTTGTCTGCAGGAGGCTGGACGGATACCCGTCGGCTCCAGGGTAGGTCCCGAAGTAGCTGTCGAAGGTGTGGTTCTCCTGGATGATGAAAACGATGTGCTGTATCGACTCGGTCTGGGCAGGCGCAGCCAGAGGGGGCAAGGAATTGAACGCGATGAGTGCCGCAATGACGAGTGCAAGCATCCGAACCTTCATGAGACCCATTCCTCCTGAGCTGGCCCTCGGCTCGGCATGATCCCTCTATTCAAGTTGCCTCTCCTGGCCCAAGCCCGTCGTGAGCGACGGGCTTGAAGTTCTCCGGGACCTGGACTCTGCCCTGCGCCACGAGGTCCAGGTTGTGACAAGCCACTGCGTGGTTCCCTCGTGCGGTCTGTAGTCTCGGCTCCTCGGTGAAGCAGATGGAAGTGGCATAGGGGCACCTGCTGTTGAAATGGCACCCGGCGGGTGGGTTCCTCGGGCTCGGAGGCTCTCCCTTCAGCCTGAACCCTCGGAAGCCAGAGGATCTGAACTTGGTCGTGGAGATGAGGGCTTGGGTGTAGGGGTGCATGGGAGATGTGAACAGGTCCCAAGCGTCCGCGATTTCGACCACCTTTCCCAGATACATCACTGCGATCCTGTCGCAGACGCGCCCGACGACGTTGAGGTCGTGAGAGATGTAGAAGTAAGTGAGACCGTATCCTTTTTGGAGGTCCATCATCAGGTTCAGAAGCTGCGCCTGAACGGAGACGTCAAGGGCGGAGGTGGGCTCGTCGAGAATCATGAACTTCGGCCGCCTGACAAGCGCCCTGGCGATGGCTACCCTCTGGCTCTGCCCCCCGCTCAGCTCGTGTGGGAACTTCTCCAGGAAGTAGTCCGGGAGGCCAACGCTCGCCAGTGACTGCAACACCGCGTCCTTCCTCTCGCCCTCGGGCACGTGCGCCGCGGTCAGGGGCTCCGAAATCGACTGCTCTACCGTCCAGGTTGGATCGAGTGAAGAGACAGGGTTCTGGTAGAGGTAGGAGAGCTGGCTACTCCACCTGACTCGCTCCCGTCCTCTTAGGGTGGAGACATCGACCCCGTCCATCAACACCGCGCCCGAGGTGGGCTTGATGATCCTGATCATGCTCATCCCCAGGGTGCTCTTCCCCGACCCTGACTCGCCGACGAGACCGAATATTGTGTTCTTCTCGATGTCGAAGCTCACGTCGTCCACTGCCTTGATGTACTGCTTCTTTGCGAATGGGAGCCTGCTCACCGGGAAGTACTTCTTGAGGGATTTCACCGAAATGAGGGGTGGCAGAATCTCATCTCTAGTAGAGGTGACAGGCCACTCCATGTCCAGGTTCGACGGACCTGAAGGTCGGGTCCTCGGTCCGGCATCTGTCGAAAGCTCGGGGGCACCTGGGGTGGAACTTGCACCCCGAGGGTAGCGAGAGGGGGTCAGGAGGGGTGCCTGGAATTGAAGCGAGTGTCTTCTCCTCGTCGGCGCTCTTCCGGGGCCGCGGAATAGATGAGAAGAGAGCTTGGGTATAGGGGTGCTTCGGGGACGAGAAGACCTGGGAGACCGTGCCCGTCTCGACCACGCTCCCCGCGTACATCACCATGACCGAGTCGCAGACTGCAGAGACCACGTCGAGGCTGTGGGTAATGAAAAGCATTGAGAATTCGTGCTCGCGCCTCAGCCGCGAGAGGAGCTCCAAGATCTGGACCTGGATGGTCGCGTCGACCGCCGAAGTGGGCTCGTCGGCGATAATCAGGTCAGGCTGGGTGGAAAGGGCCATCGCTATCATCGTCCTCTGCTGCATGCCCCCGCTCAGCTGGAAGGGGTAGGAATCGAGGACCTGGTCGGGGTCCGGGAGCTCGACCGCGCTCAGAAAGCCAGAGGAGGCGCGCCTTGCTTCCGTCTTGCTCATCCCCTGGTGGAGCTCGAGCACTCTTCCTATCTGGTCCTTAACCTTGAAGAGCGGGTTGAGCGACGTCATCGGATCCTGGAACACCATGGAGATCCTCTTCCCCCGGATCCGCTGGAGCTCCTTCTCTGGAAGGTCCAGCATCGACATCCCGTCGAAAAGGATCTTGCCCGACCGATACACGGCGTTCTGAGGGAGGAGCCGAGTGAGGGCATACGCGAGGGTCGACTTCCCAGACCCAGACTCCCCTACGATTCCGAGAATCTGGGACCTCTTCAGGGAAAGGCCCGCTCCGTTCAGGGCGTGCGTGACGCCTTGCGAGGTGTAGTAGTCAAGGGAGAGGTCGGTGACCTGCAAGAGTTCGGCAGGCATGGTTTCAGACGCGTCTCCCGCCAGTCTCTCCCTTCCCGCCCACTTTGCCGACGTCGACCATTCCTAGATTCACACGAAGCTTCGGGTCGAGCCTGTCCCTGATTGTGTCACCCACCAAGTTGAACCCGATCACCAGGAGAGTGAGGAAGAGCCCAGGGAAGAGGGCATACCACCAGGCCGTGGTGATCTGCGTGGCTGACTCCGCTATCATGACCCCGAGATCGGCTGTAGGAGGCCTGACCCCGAGTCCAAGGAAGCTCAGACCCGCCTCCGCCAGGATTACGGCCCCCAGGTCGACGGATACTAGCACAAGCAAGGGGGAAACCGCGTTGGGCAGGATGTGCTTCCCGATTATGCTCCTGCTACTGACCCCTCCCGCCTTGGCGACGATGACGTAAGGTCTGTTTCGTATCTCCAGCGCTTGGGCCCTCGCAAGCCGTGCGAAACCCGGCCACCATGTGGCGCCCAACGCTATCAGGACATCGTTGAATCCTGGACCTAGAACTGCGACTATAACGAGAGCAAGGATTAGGTGGGGGAACGACAGCCAGATATCTGTGAGCCGCATAAGGGCCTCGTCGACGAGCCCGCCGAAGTACCCGGCGGTGAGCCCCACTGCGAGGCCGATGACCAGGGCCAACGTTACCACCAGGACGGAGATCGTGATGGAGGTCCGGATGCCGAAGAAGATCCTGCTCATGATGTCCCGCCCCGTCTGTTCGGTGCCAAACCAGTGTTGCCACGAAGGCGGGCAGATTCCGGCAGGCGAATTCGGGCAGCTGGTGGTTGCGGTCTGACCCTCCCCTTGGGCGGGGTAAGGGGACAACCACGGGGCGAGAACCCCTATGACTATCAGCGTCCCTACGATGACTACTCCGACCAAGAACATCTTCTGGCTGAGGAGGCCCCTGGTAGTCCGCGCCACCCTCCTCGCCATTTTGAGACGAGGAGAACTCCTCGCCGCAGTTGCCGTCATCAGACGGTAATCCTCCTGTCGACCAGCAGCTGAATCATGTCGACGGCGAAGTTGGTCACGACATACACGATGCAGACGACCACGGAGACCCCGAGGATCAGGGGCACGTCAGGCGCACCGATCGAGGTGGAGGTGGTCCCCACCCCCAGGCCTATCCTGACCAGGTAGCCCAGCCCAGGCTGCAGTACGAATATGTCCTCGACGAAGACCACTCCTATCAAGGAGCCGGCGAAGATCAGTCCCAGAGACACAAGGATGGGGCCGAAAGCGTTCTTGAGGGCGTACTTCATCTCGATCTCCCTCCTCGATATCCCATAGGCCCGGGCGGTCCGGACATAGTCCTGGTTCAGGGTCGCTATCATCGCAGCCCTGGTCTGTCTGATGACCACGCCGATGGGATAAGCCGAAAGCGTCGCGAGCGGGAGTATCAGGCTCCAGAGCAGCTGCCCTTCGGCGGCGAAGTTGCCGGAGATGAGGGCGTCGATGACGTAGGAACCGGTTATGGTCGGGATTGGGTGCTGGTTGAAGAAGAACAACGAACCCCCGTACCCGCCCAGTGGGAGGACGTGGAGGATCGAGAAGAAGACGATCTGAAGTATGAGCCCAGACCAGAACTGGGGGATAGCGACGAGCCCCATTGAGAAAATGCGGAGGATGCTGTCAAGCCTTCTGTTCCGGCTTCGGGCCGCGAGGATTCCCAACGGGATTCCTATTATGGCGGCGATGATGGCCGCCATGGCTGCCAGCGTAAGCGAGTTCGGCAGCGCCTGGAACACCAGGGTGGCGACCGGCTGCCTCACGACGTTCGAGATGCCCAGATTACCGCTGAGAATCCCCGTGACGTATATCCAGTACTGGACCCAAGGTGGCTTGTTGAATCCGTACTGCAGGGTTATCCTCTGGATCTCTTCAGGGCTGGGGCTGCTCCCCGCGTAGAGGGCGGCCGGGTTCCCAGGGAGGAGGTGAGAGAAGTAGAAGGTGACCGTAACGGTTCCTAGTACCACCAGAATGGAAAGTAAGGCTCTCCTGATCACGTACCGACCCACGTTCAATGCAGGTCAACCGTAGTACAGCTGGTACCAGAACGGATACGCGAACCCGTAGTTCGGATTCGCAACGTAGCCCTTCACGTGGGGCCCCAGGGCCAGTATGGTCTGCTCACCGTAGAGTGCCCAACCTGGAGCGCCCTGATAGAGCATGAGGTTGGACTTCGCGAACTCCTGGATGGACTTCGAAGGGTTAAGGGCCTCGTCGATGTGCGCCTGGTTCAGCAGATCGGTGTAGGTCGAGTTGTGCCAGTAGCTCCAGTTGTAAAGGATGTCGTTCTCGTATGGATGGGACTGGATGGCGAACAGCTCGTCGGGGACCAGCCATGGATCATTGGTCGTCCCCACCCAGTTGAGGAGCAGTATGTCCTGGGCCTGGGGGCTTGATGCATAACTCAGCGGGCCAGGGGCGAAGACGGTCTTCGTTGTGGAGTTGTAGTACCCCGCCTTTATCGAAAGGGAACCGAAGTCAGTCCCCTGAATGCTGAGGGTGACTCCGAGCGGCGCCCAGTTCGTCTGCATGACCTCGGCCGCTATCGCGAGGAAGGGGCTGCCCGTGGAGTATGTCACCACCCAAGTGACATTCAACCCCCCGGTTATGCCGATCGACCTCAGCAGCGCCTTCGCTTCGGTTATGTCCCCGTGGGCCGGATAGCCAGGGACAGAGGGGCTGTAGGCGAACTTTCCAGGGTTTATCCCGCCGTTGAATAGGTTGCCGTAGCCGTAGAAGGACTGGTTCAGAACCTGGTCATAATTGATGGCTGTAAGGAGCGCCCTTCTCACGACCGGGTTGTTCAGAAGAGGGTGCTGCGTGTTGAAGAGGCACCAAATCGTGGCGAAAGACGTCGAGGGGTCGGCGACAATCCCCTGGGCCCTTAGCGACGGCAGATATTGGAAGTTCCCGCTGATGCCTGTCATGTTCGCCTGCCCCGATTGGAGGAGCTGGATTGAGGTGCTGGGCTGGGACACGAACTTGATGTAGACCTGGCTGAACTGGTTGGGCTGCCAGCCTCCCCAGTACTTGGGATAGGCCCTGAGAGTTATTCCGGTGGCAAAGGCTGATTCGTTCGTCAGGATGACATATGGGCCGCTCCCATCGTCGTGGTACTGACCGAACCAGAACGACAGGCCTGTGTCGTTGCCGGGCCTAACGCCAGAGTAGGTCCAGATGTTCGGGCTGAATATGAAAGCGGAATAGCCGGCCCCCACGATGGCAGGTACGTCTGCGGGGAAAGCCCAGTTAATCTGGACCGTAAAGGGGTCGATGGCCTTGACGCCCGCCAGTCCGTTCCAGACATCAGGCGCGTCTCCCTGGCCCAAGTTAGCCGTGTTGGTTATCGAGAAGACGACGGCAGTCGAGTTGAATTGGGTCCCGTCATGGAAGGTGACCCCTTGTCTCAGTTTGAACACCCACTGGGTGAAGTTGTCGGCAGCAGTCCAGCTCAGTGCCAACTGAGGGATGACCGTCTGGTTCGGCAGCACCATGGTCAGCCTGTCGTAGACGTTCTGGACAACATCAATGCTGGAGCTCTCCCTTGGGTCCATGTCGCTGGTCTGGGAGTTCCTTATGGCCACCAAGACCTTCCCTTGAGGTTGGTGGCTGGTGGGCTTGGAGGGGGCGAGCAGCTCGTACCCAGCGATGCCAACGACCACGAGGAGCACTATTATGCCGATGACTAGAACCCGGGAAATCGCACGTCGGTGACGAGAATAAGAAATTCTCATCCGGCAAAAACCCCCCAACCGCCGTTATAAGGTTTGACAGCGTTGATGATTTAGCCGTCCTGCCGAGTCGGAGGGAGAAAAAGGGAGAAGAGAAGGAGAGCCTAGCTCGCCGGAGCCGACGTCGCCTTCGGCTTCCTTCTCATCATGTAGAGTCCCGCTGCAATGACGATGATGGCTACGACTGCTACCGCGGCGATGGTCAGGTACAAGTTGGTGTTGCTTGGAACACTCTCAGCGGTCGTCCCCCAGTTGACCGCGTTGATGACGAACTGCAGTCCGTTGTAGGTGATGTTCTGGCCGAACTCGCTGGCAGCAGCAATGATGTAGGCGCCAATGAAGCCCGCGCCCGCGAGGACGACCTTGCTGTAGGTGCCCCCCTCGGGAATCTTCTCAGCGGCGGCGAGAACCCACTGGCCGGGTGTGTTGCTTGGAGTCACCAATGTGCTCACTGCGCCCTGGGCGGTCTGAGACCCCTGAGGGCTGGTCTTGTAGAGCCAGGCAATTGTGTCGGTGGGGAGCTGGTCGAAGGGAACGTATTTTCCGTTAAGGTAGCCGATGACGTTGGTGGTACCGTGGAACCTGACCCTTGTCGTGCCGTTGGTCAGGGTGGCCGCCCATCCCTGCGTGTTTATGCTGCCGGGGTTGGCGGCGTTCGCATAGACCCTGAATCCAGCTCCTGCCGCCCCTACTCCGGGCTGGTCTGTTACTTCGCCATAGTCAAGGCGAAGAGACGACCCGATGGCGCTCATGAGCATGTTGGGGACCTTCTCTTGCCAGCTGTTGTCCGCGGTGGCGTTGCCGTAGGCGTAGTCGCTGTTGCCGCTGACCATGAGGAGCTTTCCTCCGGTCTGGAACCAGCCCTTTATGGCCGCGACCTCAGACGCGGTGTAGTTCAGGCTTAGGGAAGATAGTTGGCCGATGAAGAGCACGGAGACGCCGCTCAGTTCGCTCGAGGTTATTGGGGTAGTCTGGTTGAGCAGTTGGGTGTTGACGGTATAACCCGCCTTCGTCAGGTTGCCCCACATGTTACTCATGTCGGCCTGCTGGTCCGAGTATTCCGGGGGTATCCCGTAGGCCCGGTAGATTGTCTGGTTCCCGACTATCTGATGGTAGTAGTCGACGGCGACCACTCCGCTGCCGCTTGCCTTTGCGACTCCTGGGAGGATGCCGATGACGATGAATGACGAGGAGATGAAGAGACTAGCGATTAGAAGTGCGTATAGCTTGGATTTCTTCATATCCAATTGTCACCGGCGACCAGACTGTGTGTTAAAAGGCTTCAGAACAGGAGCGGCTGAGATTTGCAGTCCCCCGATGCATTCGCAATGGCGCGGACCGCGGATGTGGCGTGGATGGACTGATTATCCGGCGGCTACTTGAAGACGTCGGACATGCTCGGCCACTGAACATCATTTGACGTGAACGGCTTGAGGCCCCAGTTCTGTTCGATGGTGGCCAAGAACGAGTAATGGGAATAGTGGGTCGAAGATTGATATCCTGTCTTCACGACCGGACCAGCCCAGACCGCGTAGATCCAGTCCGACGGGAAGGGGTTGACTCCTTCGTCAAAGACGATGAAAAGCGCTGCCTTCTGGGTCCTGAACAGGGTGCTGTTCAGAATTTGCGGGACGACCATGGAGAGGTACTTGTCAGCGAACGCCACCGACGAGTCGTGACCGTCGTCAAGCCCGTTCGGAGTCAGCCACATGAAGTTCGAAGATGTGGAGACAGAGTTCAGGTCCTTCAGGAAAAGGTCAGGGGTCTCTTGGCTGCTGGACATCACTGAACTGGCTGGCACGATCTTTGCGCAACGGGCGGGGCTGTCTATGATGTCGTTGAAGTACAGGAATGGGACGTGCCTTGCGTAGAAGTTGCCCGGCCCCTCCTCGCCCAGATAGCAGCCTCCTGAAGAATGGGGCTTCCCGGTGACGCTCGCAGGGTAATCTTCGGCGTATGCTTTCCAAGTGAGGTGGGCTGCTTCAAGCCTGTCGACGAGGTTGGTCGTGTTTCCAGTCGTGCACGCACCGGTGTCCCCGGACGGTCCGCAGTCGCCCGGTGCCCAGGCGATGAACGGCTGGCCGGAGAGGAGGGCGAGGTAGTTGGGGAGGCTGTCATGAGCGATGCCTGAGTAGCGGGTGGCCAAGGAGTAGTTGTCCGCGAGACTCTTCATGTACGGGGTAGAAGTTCCGTTCATTATCGCGGTTAGCGGCTGGTTCTCCAAGAGTATCACCACGACGTAGTCGAACTTGTGATTGGTCGGGGCAAAGTTCACCACCTTTGCAGTGCTTGTGAAGTTCAACGAGGCAGAAGACGCGGAGACGGCAGTCGAAAGAAGTAGCGCAATCACGAGGACTGAAAGGACGAGATTCTTGATCAACTCTTCGCACCCACCGTTATCGTGAACGTGGACGCCTGCCCCAGCTGGGCGCTCGGAGAGACCCAAAGGTCCAGCTCGACCTGGAGGATTCCCTTGCCGTTCAGGACTGTGCCTGCCTGGGGGGAAGTGACCCTTCCAATCGAAGAGGAAAGGGTCGAAGTCACAGCCAGGGTCACGGGCGTCGTCCCCGTGTTCTCTAGGCACATGTATTGAATCCCTTCCGTGCCTGGGTTGAGATTCCCCCAATTGACGGCCAGAGAGGAGTTGGCGTAGTGCTGCCCGGCGCAGGGAGTCTGGGGATACGCCTGAACAAAAACGAGAAGGTTCGCCGAGGTGCTAACAGCACTGGTGGTCGGCTGTGTCGAAGGGGTTCCTACCTGGGACAAGAATACCACCGCTACGACAAGAATGAGCAGGACAACGACTGCAACTGCGGCAACGACCCCGGAGACTCCGCCGCGTGACGTCATCTCGACGCCTAGGCGCATTGGCCGTTTATTTAAGGCCGGGCTCCGGAGGATTAATACAGAACCAGCTCAGAGAGAGAACATGCCAGAGATTGGCGATAGGGCCCCGGATTTTTCGCTGTACGATGCCGACAGGAAGCTCCGTAAGATGTCGGAGTTCTTGGTCAAGGGGCGCAAGACCGTCTTCGCCTTCTTCCCCGGCGCATTCACCAACGTCTGCACCCAGGAGATGTGCGCCTTCAGGGACATGTACGGCGAGCTGGAGAAGATGAATGGGAGCGTGGTGGGCATATCCGTTGACGCCCCCTTCGCCCAGAAGGCGTTCGCGGAGAAGCACGGCCTTACCTTTCCTCTCCTCTGTGACTTCGACCGAGAGGTCGTTAAGAAGTACGACTTGGTGTGGAAGAACTTGGGTGGGGTGGAGGGTTACGACGTCGCCAACAGGGCTATATTCGTGGTGGACGACGGCGGAATAGTGACCTTCAGCTGGATCGCCGAAAATCCCGGGAAGCTCCCCGATTTCGAGGCGATCAAGAGGGCGCTTTAGCCGGCCAGGTCCGGTCGCAGGATTGGGCTCCTATTTCTGATCGATGCCAGAACGACCTGTAGATGACCCGCCTGGTGGCATTCCTCAGGGGAATCAACGTGGGCGGCCGTGTCGTCAAGAAGGAGAAGTTGGAAGGAGCCTTCGCGGCGCTAGGGTTCCAAAACACTGTGGCGTACTAGCAGAGCGGCACCGTGAAATGTGGTGGTCGTGTCAGCTTCGGGCTCGGAGGTCTTCAGCCTGACTCGCGGTGGAGGCGAAGGGGCGTTACCTAACCCGTACCTGGAGTCTAGGCTGAAGGCGACGATCCGCAGCACGAACGTAGTCAAGGAGACGGAGAGAAATTACGGGAAGAGCCGAGTCAGAACGCCTTAAGACATAAAGACGGTCGGACGAACCGCCTCACCTCGTGGCCCTGGTGGTGCAGCTTGGTTAGCATAGGAGGCTGTGGACCTCTCGATCGTGGGTTCAAATCCCACCCAGGGCCCCTATGTCTGGGCTCAAATCATTGGGCGTTAAATGGCCCGGGCTCTCTAATAGCCCAGAGCCTGGATGACGCTGAAGTTCCGCAAGCCGCCGCCAACTGAAGAGTCCGTGCAGAGGCTGCTGGGCTCGGCCAGGCTCTCTGACGCGACCAAGAAGGGGTACCTGGGGAGGGTCCAGCGATACCTCCGTGAGGCGCAGATGACCCCGGACGAGCTCGTCGCGGCGGCGAGCTCCGTATAATATTTAGGGGGCTGTCGGCTTGACCGAAGACGCTGGTGTTCTTCCGAGAGAATCACGAACAAGCCACATTGAATGTTGTCGACGTATAAGTCGAAAGAGATGGCAGAGTTGGAGATGCCAGATTAGTCTCTTGATCTGAGAATCTGCGTCCCGGTTCTGCCTTCGAGCGCCTCGACCAACTTGCTGAGTTCTGCGATTATTGCTCTCTCGCCTCCGTGTTCAACAAACCTCAGGGCTGCCTTCACTTTCGGTGCCATACTTCCATCTCTGAAGTGGCCCTTGCTCAGATAGCCTTGCAGGTTGTCTGAAGTCACCTCCCCGATCACCTTCTGCTCTGGCGTCCCGAAATTCAAGCAAGCCCCCTCGACGTCTGTCAGTATGACGAAGACATCGGCGCCTATCAGTGTCGCCAGGCGCTGGCCGGCAAGATCCTTGTCGATGACCGCTTCGACGCCATGCGCATAGCCGCTCTCTTCGACAATAGGTATTCCACCTCCACCTGTTGAGACCACCACAAACTCAGCGTTCACGAGTGCGCGGATGGCAGGTCCCTCGACTATGATTTTCGGGTCCGGCGACGGAACGACTCGCCGGTATCCCCGTCCGGAGTCTTCCTTGACCGTCAGGCCTGGCAGGCGCCTGCTCAATTCGTCTGCCTCCTGCTTGGTGTAAAATGGGCCCACTGGCTTCGTCGGGTGCTCGAAAGCCTGATCACTGCTGTCGACCGTCACTCTCGTTACGACGGTCACAACATGTTTCTCTATCCTGCGAAGCTTCAATTCGTTTCTGAGGGCCTGTTGAATCATGTACCCGATGAGACCCTGCGTTTCTGCCCCGCAGGCGTCAAGCGGGAATGGAGGTACAACATTCTTCGCTGCCTCGTGCCTCAGAAGCGTGGCCCCGACTTGGGGACCGTTGCCATGCGTGAGCACGACCTTGTACCCGCGCTCGATGAGGTCAGCGATCTTCGGTGCCACCGCCTGCACGTTTGCGTACTGGTCCTCGAAGGTCCCACTCTGCCCCTTCTGAAGCAGAGCGTTTCCTCCAAGGGCAATGACAACTAGTTTTCCCGGCAGTGAACATCAAATCCTACGAACGTTATGGTTCTTTCGCGCATCAATTATATGACTCGGCTTTTATCAAGAAAAATGCGGTTTATGAAGTCTTTGCAGGTGTCGGCTTCCCAATTATGACGCCGAGGCCGCCGCTCTTCGTCGTCCAATTCCACCGTTCCGTCCCTAAAATATCCTTATTATGCGCCACGCGGCGTTTTTTGTTATGCCTAGTGAAATGCTACTGAAAGGCGGAACCATCGTAAGCGCGGAAGGGCAGTACCGGTCTGACATTCTGTGCAAGGACGGAGTCATCTCGAGCATCGGCGAGGGGTTGGAGGGCGGCGGTGCCGAAGTCGTCGACGCGTCAGGCAAGCTAGTTTTCCCAGGAATAGTCGACGAACATGTTCACAGCAGAGACCCCGGACTCACCTACAAAGACGATTTTACCAACGCCACCATGGGAGCTGCTGCTGGTGGTACGACGACGATTTTCGAGATGCCGAACACGATGCCCCCGGTCGACTCGGCCAAGATCTTCAAGGAAAAGCTGGAGCACCTCAGACCCAAGGCGTATGTGGATTTCGCTCTGTATGGGGTTCTGCATACCACTAACCTAGCCAACTTCGACGAAATCGTCGACGTGGGAGCAATCGGCTTCAAAGTCTTCCTTGGGCCGACCACGGGAAACATACCTCCGCCTGACGACGGCACGCTGCTGAAAATAATGGAGAAATCGGCGTCTAGGGAGGTTACGATAGGCTTCCACGCAGAGAACCATTCAATTGTCGATATGCTGTCAGAGGACCTGAAAAAGTCAGGTCGCACAGACCCAGCGGCACACACGGATGCTAGGCCTCCGATTTGCGAGGAAGAATCGATTCGGAAGATAGCTATTCTTTCGAAGCATACGGGAGGGAGGGCTCACATCTTTCACATGTGCGCCAAGGAGGGTGTGTATGCGTTGGCTCAGGCAAGGAAGGAAAGGGTGGACATCAGTGGGGAGACATGTCCCCAGTACCTCTTGCTCAATACAGACGCCTACTCGAAGTACGGCACACTGGCCAAGATCAATCCACCGCTCAGAGACAGGACCCACCAGGAGGCGCTATGGCGGGCGGTACAGGACGGGACGATAATGACCGTGGGCTCCGACCACGCTCCTCACTCTGCCGAAGAAAAGAAAGGGAATATATGGGATTGCGCCGCAGGATTTATTGGCGTTCAGACCCTCTTCCCGCTGATGCTCGACGCAGCCCTGCAGGGAACCACCAGTCTCGAGTCACTGCCGAAACTGCTCGCCGAGGGACCGGCCAGGCGCTTCGGGCTGTACCCCAAGAAAGGCGCCGTGCGGATAGGCAGCGACGCAGACTTCGCGGTTGTAGACCCGAAACAAACTACCGAAATCAAAGAGAAAGACATCCACGCGAAGTACCCGATTTCTCCTTTCATTGGATGGAGGCTAAAGGGCTCGGTGGTCTACACCATGCTCAGAGGGAAGGTGATAATGGAGCGAGGCAGTGTCAAGGGACCCTACGGCGACTTCGTGAGACCTAGGCGAGACGTCCGGCATGGATAGCAAGCGTGGGCCTTCCGAACGTCACGCCCGGAAGACGCTCATCCTGAGACGAAGACAGAGTGCCAGAGGAGGTGTAGGGTCGTATGTATCGTGACTCCGAAGAGAAACTGGCTGACTTCGCCCTCAACGTTGCCCGTGGAGAGGTGCCCGACGAAGTCGTCAAGCGTGCGAAGCTCATCATCGCCGACACACTCGCCTGCATCATCAGGGGTTACAGAACGAGCTACATGCGTTCCGTAAGCCGGCGCTTCAGGTTGGACGTTGGTACGGCCAACCTGATATCTATCCACGCGAAGTCGGCTCCCAGCACAGCTGCTCTGCTCAACTCCTCTGCGGGGACCGTGCTCGAACTCGATGAAGGCCACAGGGTTGGAGGATCTCACATGGCGGTTCAGGGACTCCCGGCAGCCATCGCAGTGGGCCAATCCAACAACATTAGTGGGAGACAGCTTGTCAGAGCTTTCGTGGGAGGTTACGAGGTCGGCGTCAGGGTAGGCTGGTCCCTCAAACCCCTCAGGCGAGGCCTGCACACCCACGGAACCTGGGCGGCAGTCGGCGCCGCCGTTTCATCCGCCCTGGCCCAGCCTGAGTTTGACAGTGCTACGGTGCTCCAATCCATTAGAATTGCTTCCAACACAGCGCACTCCACCACCTGGAAATCTGCCCATGAAGGAGCCCTCGTGAGGAACTTCTATGCCGGACTCGCTTCGATGTCAGGCGTGATTGCGAATACCTTGGCGAAGGATGGAGTGACCGGACCTGACGACGCGATTTCGTCGGCGCTGGCACCGGCAGTCAGTTCCACTGGTTCTCTGCAAAGAGACCCTGCGGAAGGACTCGGGGAGCGGTACCTGATGCTCGACAACTACTTCAAGAAGTATCCTTGCTGCGGCTACACCCACAGCCTGGTGGAGGCTTTGGGGAAGGTCAAAGTCAGTTCGCCGTTTGACATAGAACGAGTCGACATCAGGACTTTCGGAGAGGCGGCAGCCTTGAGCAACAGCAAACCTGTCAACTCATTGGCCGCCAAGTTCTCCATCCCGTATATCGTCTCCAACTACTTCCTCAGCGGCGAGCTTACCATCGACACCTTTGCCGACGCCAGCGTTCTGCGCGACTCGTGGCGCGGCCTAGCTTCTAAGGTCCACGTAAGCGTCGACGAGGCGATGGAAGCGCGGTACCCAAAAGAATGGGGGTCTGAACTTGATGTCGTCCTGAAGGACGGTTCCGTCCTGCGCTCGGCATGCCAGAACGCAAACCCTGTCTCGGAGGAGGAGCTTCGCGCGAAATTCGGGATGACTTTGGCCGGGGTCCTTGCCGAAAGGGAGGCGTCGAGCCTTTGGCTACAGGTCCAGAACTTGGAGAAGCTGAGTTCGATAGATGAACTGATGACCAAGATCGAAGAATCCATCGCCGACGATTACTTCAGCTAGCCTGGACTCCCAGATACTTCTCTCGGAGAAGCGCGTTCTGCTTCAGCTCGCTGGAAGTGCCGGAAAGCGCGACCTTTCCGAACTCCAGCACGTATCCTCTATCCGAGTTCTCCAGTGCGACCTTGGCATTCTGCTCAACAAGAACTATGGCTAGTTTCGGGTTGCTCCGCTTGATCTCCCTGAGCGCCTCGTAGACGCTTTTGACCGCCAGCGGCGAGAGCCCCAGCGAAGGCTCGTCCAGCATTATGATGTCCGGCTCCTGCATCAATGCCCTAGCCACGCTCAGCTGTTGCTGCTGGCCCCCGGAGAGATTTCCAGCAAGGCTGTTCATCTTTTCTTTCAAGGCTGGAAAGAACTTCACGACGTTCTCGGTGTTCTGCTCTCTCTTCTCCCTGGCCCTCGGTATGTTGCCGGCCAGCAGCAGATTCTGCCTGACTGTCATCAAGGGGAATACGTGCCTTCCCTCAGGCACCATGGAGATGCCCAACCTGATTATCTCATGAGGTTCGCTGTGGGAGATGTCTTGGCCCGAGAACATAACCCTGCCTTCACGAGGGTGGACGAATCCTGTGATTGTCCTTAGGAGCGTGGACTTCCCCATACCGTTCGAGCCTATGATGCATACGAACTCGTTATCTTGAAAGTTCATTGATATTGTATTCAGGACATTGAGCGTCCCATAGGACACCGATACGGAATCGAGTTCAAGCATAGTCTTCGCCCAAATAGGCTTTCAGCACATCCTGATTTCTCACGACTTCCGCCGGCGCGCCTTCGCATATCTTCTTCCCGTAATCCAAAACCGCCATCCGGTCCGCCACTTGCTGGACAGCCTTTACTATGTGTTCTATCAGGACTATAGAGACACCCCTTTCCCTGACCTTCCGAATCAATAGGAGAAAGTCCCCTATCTCCCCTTCCGTCAGCCCTGCCATAGGCTCGTCCAAGAGCAGAACCTTCGGGGACATCGAGAGGGCTCTGGCGACTTCCAGCCGCTTCCTGTCTTGAATTGAGGTGTCCTTCGCCAGCCGCTCGGCCTTTTCTTTCAGGCCCACTTCTTCCAGAACTTCTCCGGCAATCTCTGCAGCACCCTCCATGTTGCTCCTGACCAACAATGCACCAACCATAACGTTGTCCCTGATTGTCAGGTTGAGGAACGGCCTCGTGTTCTGGAATGTTCTTGCTATTCCGGCCTTGGTCACCCGATATGGCGGCCACCCCGTGATGTTGGTGTCCTCGAGGATGATCTTTCCTGAGTTCAGTGGGTAGAAGCCCGAAATGAGGTTGAACAGAGTCGTCTTCCCCGAGCCGTTCGGGCCTATCACGCCGAGGATGTCCTTCTTGTCCACCTCGAGCGAAACGCCGTCAACGGCAACCAATCCACCGAACTTCTTGGTGACCGCATCCACCTTCAGGATGCTCATTTGCCCCGCCTCACCCTTTCTACCAGCGTAAGAAGTCCCTGTGGTCTCACTAAGACAATTGCCATGAGCAGGATTCCAATCAAGGCGTAGTTGAGGCCAGCGACGTTGGGGAACGTTTGCTGCAGGAAGTAGGTCACAGCCTCATATACTATCCCTCCAAGCACGGGCCCCCAAATTCTCCCGGTACCTCCGATTATGGCTGCGAGCACTATGTCTATCGACAAGGTGATCGTGGCGGTACTTGTCGGAGTTATGAAGAGGAAGTACTGAGCGTAGAAGGTCCCGGCCATTCCGGTAATGAATGCGCTGATAAAGAACGCCATCGACTTGTACAGTCCCGTGTTTATACCCAAGGCCTGCGCAGCGTCTTCATCCTCCTTGATTCCGGACAGATAGTATCCCATCCTTCGCTTGGAGATGACGTAGTTGGCTATGATCGCCAGAAACAGTATGCCGTCAATCAACCAAGCGTAAAGGATGGGCTGACCGAACTGCATTTCAGCCACATTCGAAGTGAGCGGGATGAACAGACCTATATCGCCGTTCGTTATATCGACGTAGTGGGTAAGCAGTAGCTGTATCACCTGGACGAAGGCGAGCGAACCCATCACGAAGAAGACGCCTTTGAGCCTGAGAGCTGTTGCGCCTATCACGAATGAAGAGAGACCGGCGACTGCCCCTGCAGCGAGAATCCCAATCCAAGGCGATATGCCAAATCTCAGAAAAAGCAGGGTCGAAGTGTAGGCACCCACTGCCAGGAAAGCCGCATTACCTAACGACACCTGACCGGCTCGCCCCCCCATTATGTCCCAAGCGCTGGCCAAGGTCGCGAAGAACAGCATCAAGGTCACCATCGTGAGGTACTGGCGCCCGGCCACCTCCCCCAGCAGGGGGAGGACAACAAGGAGGACCACCCAGCCCAGTGCTTTCTTATCTTTCACTGCCAAGTGTCACCTCGTCATCTTCCCAAAGAGGCCATTTGGCCTCAAGAGTAGTACGAGTATGAAGAAAACGAACAACACAACCTGCCCCAAATCAGCAGTCACGAAGAGGCTGCTAATGGACGATATGAGACCGAGGACGAGGCCGCCAACGTAGGCTCCCCGGATATCACCCATGCCTCCTATCACGACAACCACGAACATGATTAGGATGAAGGTAGACCCTATGGTCGGGAAGATCTCGTATGTGGGGGCAAGGAGCGAACCGGCTGCCGCGGTGAAGGCTATCCCCAAACCAAAGCTTATCGCGAAAGCGCTTTTGGTGTTCACCCCCATGAGTTTCGCCGCAGTTATGTCTTGGGCTGTCGCCTGCATTGTAAGCCCTATGGATGTCCTTTGCAGAATCAGCCAGAGAATCACGGCAGCAACCAAGGAGCCAATGAAGATGATTAGAGGCGGAAGCGCGATGAAAACGCCGGACAGACCATAGGAGATATCGGGATAGCCCACAGGGACGACCTGATAGTTGCTGCTCCAGAGAAGTTGAGCGAAGTTCTGCAGAAAGATTGACAGCCCCACCGTCAGGAGGATTTCCGGCAGGTCGCCCAGGGGGAGAGTTCTGCTAAGCATGAGAGCCTCGAAGAGATAACCAATAGCGAACAGCAGAGGAATGGAGACGACTAGGCTCACCAGTGGGCTTGTTCCCATGTATACGACGAACCAGTAGGTCACATACATCGCGAGCATTAGAAACTCGCCATGGGCGAAGTTCACTAGTTTCATGACGCCGAAGATCAGAGAGAGCCCCATGCTGATCGCACCGTAAAGGCCGCCAATGAAGAGCCCGTTGATAATGGCCTGGAGTAGTATGATGGCGAAGGAACTCAATGACCAAGCCACACGAGGACTAGAGGAGATAAGCGTTCCCGAGAGACGAGAACAACTGTCCAGCTGCTCGCAAAGCTGAGCCTAGGGCGTTTCAATATAGAAGTGCTTCCACACGTCTCCATTGTAGTACGCCTTCGGCACTTCATCCGTAGCACCGTCCAGCCTGATGGTTGTGTGCGCCTCGCTGTTCTGCCACGCTCTGCAGGGTTTTCCCAGTGCAACGTGGAACAGTGATTTTTTAGGATCGGAGCCATTGATTTCCATCACGGCGGCCGCCAGGGACGTCTCTGATTTTGGGTCCTCGTCGTGCCTGCAGATAGAGTTTAGGCCGGGACCGTTCAGATGATCTTGGGAGAACTCCATCATCTTCTCTGAGGATATGTTGCCCTTGTTCTGCTCCAGCAACTGCGATGCCCTAACGTATCTGACATAGCTCGAGACGTCATCACTGTCGTTTAGTTCGTGCAACACCTGGAACCGATTGGATCTGGCGATGGTCCCTGACAAGAACTTCTGCACCGCGAGCCTGTCATAGGAACCTTCGATTACATAGGCGGACGCAGCGTCAACGAACTCCAGATTCCCTGGAGTGTACATGGGGCTCTCTGCTACTCGCTCGGTGGCGAACTTCGTGGCTTCCAGTGCAGTGGCCCTACGGATAATTCCCTCTCTCATGAGCCAACCCCTGTCTAGGGCTCTGACCTCGCCGACCGCCACCTTCCTGTTCTTGAGTTCGGTGGTTCTCGAAATGTTGCTACCAGTGACGACTCCCTTGTCGTTCATCCCCATCTTTATCGACAGCTCGCCGGCAGCTGCCACCGCCACGAATCTGTTGCCGTTGTCGGGTTTTTCGAACACCAGGATGTTGATTTCCTTATTACGGTAAAAGTTGCTGCCCACAAATTTCTCGGAGCCGACCTTGTCGCTGTTCTTCATGACGACGACTGAACCTGTCGTTGTACTGTCGCCCATCGCGATTAGAACGGTGCATTCGTCAGGGGCGAGGTTGTGGTTCAGGGAGTTGTATGCGATGATATCTTGGAAACTCGTCCCCGAACCTCGGGCTAAGCCCTTCATGTACTCCAGAGCGTCTTCGTCGAACATCCCGGGCTCAGCCTTGCCTAGCGTCGGGCTCCGGCGGATTCCAAAGACGGCCGCGTTCTTCCAGAACGCTGTCACGTTATGACGAATGGCACGCCTGGCGGTGCTCCCTGCTGCGCATCCCCTTTCGAAAGGGCCTCCTTCGGAGGGCTCAGGCGCTGGCAACATGATCACTATGGCCACTCGCGACCGGGGTTACGAACTTTCCCCTCTGGACGTCCTCCATAACCTGGCCTTTCTCCATCACCACGCGTCCTCCCACGATGGTATAGGATGGGATACCCTTGATCTTCGCACCATCGAAGGGAGTCAGCTTGCTCTTGCTGTGCAGGCGTTCCGCCTTTATTGTCATCTCTTCGTCCATATTCACAATGGTGAGGTCTCCGTCCATGCCAACCTCAATGGTTCCCTTCTGTGGGTACATGCCCCAGACCTTTGACGGACCCTCGCTCATGTACTTTACCACTTCTCCGAGGCTGAGCCTCCCCCGACTCACTTCGTTCAGGATGAGGGGGAGCATCGTCTCCACGCCGGGCCATCCTGCAATCGCCTCCCATATGTTCGGTTTGAACTTCTCCTCTCTCGCATGAGGCGAATGGTCCGTGGCAATCATATCGAGGGTGCCGCTCTTCAGTCCATCCCAGAGCGCCTTGGCGTGCTCCGGGCTCCTAACAGGGGGATTCATCTTGAGCAGAGGCCCGAGCTTCCGGATCTCATTGCCGTCCAGCAGAAGATAGTGAGGGCAGGTCTCTGCCGTTATTGGGAAGCCCAGTTGTTTCGCCTCTTTGACCATCTCCAGACCGTCTGCAGAACTCAGATGGAAGATGTGCAGTTTTGTTCGAAACGGTCTGATGAAGACCAGTGCCCTGCCTATCGCTTCGGCTTCCGAGATGCTCGGCCTCGATTCGAGGTGAGCGAGAGGGTCACTCCGTCCAGCCGCCTTGAACTCGTTCACCAGATGCGTTGTTATGGTCCTGTTTTCCGCGTGAACGCCTACCCTCAGGCCCGTCTTCGCAATTTCCTTAAAGGCGAGGACAAGTTCCCAATCATCTGGGCTCGGAAGATTCCCGACGGTCTCTCCCATGAATATCTTGTAGCCGACTGCGCCCTGCGCTGCGAGTTCCTGAACCTTGTCGAGGTTTGTCGGGAGAACGACCCCGAATATGCCAAAGTCCACGATAGATTTCTCTTTGGCCCGCCGCAATTTCAACTGGAAGCTTGGCTTGTCCTGGGTCGGTGGGTTCACGTTCGGCATATCCAAGAACGTCGTGACGCCACCCGCGGCAGCCCCCAGAGACCCTGAGTGAAGATCTTCCTTGTACTCGAAACCAGGTTCTCTGAAGTGCACATGCCCATCGATGATGCCAGGAAAAACAGCCATCCCGTCCGCGTCCAGCACTCTTTCTGCCTGCGGAAGCGATGCGAACGCGCCTATGGCCACGACCTTGCCGTCGTCAATCGCAACTCCGCCTCTGATGCACCTTTCGCTCGAAAGGAAGATGTTGTCACCCTTCACCACCAAGTCGACTGTCATAAACAAACGACCAGCCGAATGAAGTCATTTAGGGATAGTTGCTAATCCCTTAGGGTCTCTATCCATGAAGTCGGTTCGTTCTACGGCAAAGACGATTGGGGCGAGCTGAGTGGGAAGGAGGAGGGAGACGCCACCACATCTGCGTTGTCAACAGGCCCCCCATCGGTTAGGGGATATGATTAAAATAGCCATACGGCTCGAATTTGAGCCGATGAAGGTAGAAAACATTCTAGGAAGACACACCAAGAGAAACGCAATTTCGACCGCAGTCGCTGTAGTTGTGATAATCGTAATCTTGGTCGTCGCACTGGGAGGTTATTACGCCTACTCTAGCGCATCCTCGTCTTCGTCAACCACGACCACCACTACGACGTCGAGCAAGCCCGCACCGACAATCACCATAGCGGCGGTGTTTCCGCTGACCGGCTCGAGTTCCTACTTTGGGACCACCTGTCTGCAGGCAGCTCAGTTGGCTGCGCAGGACATTAACAACGCTGGCGGAATCACGGCACTTGGAGGTGCCAAAATCAAGATCTTGTCTGTTGATACTACAAGCGACGCGACCCAGGCATATAGCGTCGTTCAGAGCCTCCTCTCAACCAACAAGAACATCACAGCTGCGGTAGGAGCCTATGCTTCTGGTCTGACGATACCGCTTCTCCCGCTGTTCCAGCAGTATCAGGTGCCTTTGATTCACACCGCATTCTCCAATCTTGCCACGACGAACAGCTACACCTATGGGTTCAGGATAGCCCCCAATGCTACCACCTTCGGAGACTCGATGGTCAACTTCCTTGTCTACTTGGGGACTCAGGGCTTCGATGTCTCAAGGATTGCCCTGGTCTATGAAAACGACGCCTATGGTGCAGGCGTCGCCCAGGCAGTCCAAGCGGCTTTGCAGCAGTACCCCCAGTACCATGTGGTCCTGAATGAACCGTACTCCCTCAGTGGGTTCACTAATGCCCAGCCCGTGGTGACCGCCGTTCAGGCGGCCAATCCGCAACTAATCATGGAGGTATCATACCTGAATGATGCGAGTTTGATAGTTCAGGGACTTCGAGCCCAAGGACTGAACATTCCCATCATAGGTGGCTCCGGTGGCTTTCCATTGCAGCAGCTCTACAAGCAGGTGGGCAACGACACAAACCTAATTTTCACCGCAGCTGCCTACAACGCGAACGAAAGCAAACTGATAGCGCAGTCAGTCAACAGCGAGTACCAAGCGAAGTATGGCTACTTCATGCCTGAAGCTGCTGGCTCCTACTACTCTGCCGTGTGGACCATTGCCGATGCCATCAACCAGGCGGCCTCTACCAATCCAGTGGTAATTGACCAAACACTGCACTCGATGACTGTAACATCAGGGAATGCCCTCATCCTCCCTGAGGACCAAATACACTTCAACTCCATAGGCGCCAATGTTGACGCGTTTCCAGTCATTGCGCAGTGGCAGAACGGGAAGCTGCTGACAGTGTACCCGCTGAACCTTGCGACGGCGAAGCCAATACTACCACCGGTTCCTCCCTAGGCTTTCATTCGAACCTTCGGGTTAACGTCCCAGATTCTTTCTGGGAACCCCCCTTTTTTGTGCATCAGAAGTGCTTTCTAATCACATTTCGTGAACGCAGGTTGACGACCCATGCGGAGGCCGTTTTCGACCGCCGTCGCAGGCATGACGTGCGTTCCAACTCGATGCCAGGTCTTGCGCAACACTGTCTGCATTCGGCTAGCAGGAGGACCGGTATGGGAATCAATGCCCACGGTCAATCGGGCGCGAGCAAGTCTATGAGTTCTGTTGAGAGCTCGGCTTTGGCTGGCCTCACCAGAGGGAGCCTCACCTTGGCACTGGAATACTCGCCTAGACGCTCCTTCACCTCGTCAGGCGTTCCACACGCAGCCAGTCCGGTAAGGTACGATTCGGGCAGAGCGCGCATGAGCCCTTCCATGCCACCGGTTTCGTACGCTTTCTGAAGCATGGGGAAATCTTCTTCCTTCATCACTGACTCACCTACTCTGAGCTTCTGGCGGAAGTTGAATCCTGCCTGTGTGGGGGTGAACTTGTTGGCGACCTCCCACCTCACGGCATCGATAGCCTCCTTCTGATTTTCCGATGCGGCCGCGACAATGAGTTGAGCTACCTCCAGGTCTTCAGGGTTTCGTCCAGCTTCACGTGCTGAATTCCGGACGATTTCCACCGCGTTCTTCGAATAGTCCGGCGAAGCTATTGTGTTTAGAAGAACACCGTCGCCCACAGCGCCCGCAATGCGGAGGCCTGTCTTGCTCGTTGCCGCAATCCAGATTGGTATTCTGCGTCTCGGAGGCTCGAACGAGAGCCTGATGTTCTTGAACTTGACAAACTTGCCCTCGTAACTTGCTTCATCCCCCGTCAGAATTTGTCTTACGGATTCGACATACTCCACGAGAATCGCCGCTGGGTCTAATACCTCTAAGCCGTGTCGGACGGCGTGTGACTGCGTGCAAGCACCAAAGGCAAAGACGGTCCTGCCGCCTGACAGTTCGTCCAATGTCGCCATCGTCTGAGCCATCACCAGGGGGCTGCGCAGCCTGACAATCTGGGTCGCGCCGAGCGCTATTTTCTGGGTGGAAACGCTGAAAGAAGATAGAGCCGACACAGCATCCCTGACAAGGTTGATCGTCTCAGAGAAGAAGCCCATCTCAAAGCGTCTTTTTTCCGCGGACTGAATCCACCCGATCATGTCTCGGACCGTGGCGTCAGGCGCGTATCCTGTGGCAAACCCAATTCTCTGCATGAGGAGATTGATGACGTACATGGCGAATTAAAGGTGTTGCCGAATAGGCACAGAATTCGTTTGACGAGGCCCTGCGGTCTGGCGGCCTTTCCACTGCATCCATATCCATCTCAGCATACGAGAGACAGTTACGCGACCTGTCGAACGTCGACGAGTTGATGGCTCGTTCGAAACGTTTGAAGGTGTCCTGAGATGCGGGGGGCACGAGGACTCCATGCCCCGAGATACATTGGGCGTTTATGCCTTGGGCCGCTTTCAGGCCGTTGAAGATCTTTTGTTCGAGCTGCTACGTGCCCGGCTAGCCTGGAGCGTCTTTTATGAGAATCTGCGCTAGGAGAGCTGCCCTCAAATACAGTCCGTTCTTGGCTTGCTCGAAGTATTTGGCGGCCGGTAGACTGTCGACGTCCGGCCCCAATTCGTCAACTCTGGGCAGGGGGTGAAGTATGTACGGAACCTTCTGATGAGATATCAGAAATGCCTTGTTCAGTTGGTAAGACCCTTTCAGCCTCTGGTAGTCATCGGGATTGGCGAACCTCTCCTTCTGTAGTCTGGTGACATAGAGGAAGTCAAGCTGAGAAAACACCCTCTGCAGGTCGTCCGTCTTCTGATAGGTCGCATTGTGCAGGGAGTCAAGCGTCTCCTGCCTGACCTGGAGTTCCTCAGGAGCGATGTAGAATATCTTCACTCGGTCGTACTTGTCTAGGGCCATCGACAGGCTGCTAGTCGTGCGGCTGTGCGCTACGTCCCCCATGACACCGATACTGACGCCGTCAATCTCGTGTCGTATTCGTCTTATCGTATACAAGTCCAGCATAGCCTGCGTGGGATGCTCGTTCGAGCCGTCGCCTGCGTTGATCACTGGGGCTTCGCAGATATCAGCGGCTTGCCTTGCCGACCCGACCGCCTTGGCCCTGACCGCCACTGCGTCAGGGCGATATCCGTCGATCATTCTCAGTGTATCTTCGAATGTCTCCCCTTTGGCTATGGAAGCGGCTTCTGCAGGTCCAAAGTCTATCACGCTCCCGCCCACTTTCACCATGGCAAATTGGAAGCTCAGACGCGTCCTCGTTGAAGGCTCCATGAAGACGGTGGCCAGCAGATAGCCTTCGAGGATGTCCAGCATCCTCTTCTTGGCTAGGCTGTTTCTGATGAAATCCGCGGCGTCGAACAGACTCTCCAACGAATCTCTCTTGAGTTCAGCAGCCGAAATGACATCCTTCCCGTAAAACGAAGAAACCATGTATTTCGGTTCGATTGTTACCGTCACCTTTTATAAATCATACGCGAGGAATTCGCCCATTCGAAGACATAGCCATTAATGTAACTCTTCCTTGGCCGTTCTGCTTTGGCCAAGGTTTGTGTGCTGACTTCAGGTGGCACTGTCTCGATGGGGGTGGACAGGTCGCTCGGCCGTGCCCGAATGGTGGGCGCTGAAGAACTGATTGGGGGACTCAGGATTCCAGGAATTGAGCTGAAAACGCGAAACGTCCTTAGCAAAGGGAGCGCAGAATTCGTGCCAGACGACTGGGTAACGCTCGCGAAGGGAACGGCATCGTGTCTGGAGGGTGGGGTTGATGGAATTGTGATATTGCACGGCACCGACACCATGCAATACACCGCCTCCGCGTTGAGCTTCATGATTCAAGGACTGAGCGTACCAATTGTGCTGACGGGCGCCATGAAACCAGGCCTCGAGCGAGACAGCGATTCTCGTGGCAATTTGGAGGCGGCCGTAAAGGTCGCTGCACGTGCGGACTTGGCCGAAACCTGTGTAGTATTCTCAAAGAGCGAAGACGGCCGCTCTAAGAGCATATTCAGAGGAACCAGAACGAAGAAGATCTCGTCGACGGCATTGAATGCCTTTTCGAGCATAAACGAGAATCCTTTGGGCGATTTTGGAGACGGGAGAATACGCCTGAGCCGGGACAGGGTGAGGAGGGGACCCAGGAGACTCAGAATCGATACTGCAATCAGAGGGGAAGTCTGCTTGGTCAAGTGCCATCCGGCCATGACGGCAGAGATGCTCGCAAGGACGTTGTCCGGCTGCAACGGCGCTGTTATTGAGGGGACAGGCATCGGACACATACGGCGGGACCTTTTGCAAGAGGTGAAAAAATTCGGGCGCCCAACAGTCCTTTCCACCCAGTGTCCGATTGGTGGGGAAGCCCTTGGTATGTATGACATTGATGCTGACATACTCGGTGTACCGAACACCATACCATCAAGCGACATGGCCCCGGAGACCGCGCTCGTCAAACTGATGTGGTGCTTGGCCAAAGACTTGGACTTCGAGAAGGTGAAAGAGTTGATGCAGACTCCCTTGGCAGGCGAAATCAAAAAGATGTATGGTAGGAACATTTGAAGCGGGGACACGAGCCGGTTCGCCATTGTAACCGACCGACACGAGCCCAGAATTCCTATCTCGAATGAGAACCCCAGGTGGATAAGATACGGCGCCCTAGATCTACTTCCGAGCTACGAACTGTTGGCGGTGTTCATTTAGGCGGACACCAACTCACGAATCCTCTTCATCCCTTCCATTATCCTTTGCTTCGGTGTCGTGTACGACAGTCGGAGATGAGCTTCCCCTTCAAGGCCGAAGTGTGCACCCGCGACGCTGGACACGCGCTTTTCCGTGAGCAAGGAGTTCGAGAACGCGATGGAGTCAGATTCGTGAATTCTGGGAAAACAATAGAACGCACCCGACGGAGTGGCGCATTGCCAACCAGGTATCTTCGCTATCTCCCTGACCATCGCATCTCTCCTTTCTCGGTATTCGTCGTTCATCTCTTTCTGCCAGCTCCGGTCGCCCAGCAGAGCCACCACCGCGGCCTTTTGCACAAAGGAAGATGCACAGGTCGTTGTGTTGTCCTGAAAGTCGACCAACACGTCTGTGAATGCTTTCGAAGAGACAGTGTACCCAAGTCTCCAGCCTGTCATTGCGAATTCCTTGGAGAAGCCGCTAATCACAACGAGATTCCCCTCTTCTATGTCGCAACTGGGTATCTTTTGTGGAGACCCGTCGTAGACCAATGCCGAGTAGATTCTGTCCAGCAACAGTGTGATCTTCTTTCGTGCACACATCTTGAGGAGTTCCTCTAGCTGCTTCATGGGGATTATGGCCCCCGTCGGATTGCAGGGCGAATTCACCAGTATTGCCTTTGTTCTTTTGGTAGTCTTGTTCTCAAACGATGCCAGTGGAAAGTCCGACGGCCTGATGTCATTCCAAGGGCCCGCTCTGATTGGAGTTCCTCCCAGGTACTCGATGATTGCCCCGTAGGTCGGCCAGACCGGGTCTTGAATCATCACCTCGTCTCCCGAGTCAATCAAGAGCGACAGCGCGGAGAATAAGGCAAACTTGGACCCGGGATAGAAGGCGACGTTGGAAGGCTTGACATCGAGGCCCATGCCTTTCTGGTCCGCCACGAGGGCTTGCCTGAGCTCGGGAATTCCTCTCGCCGACGTATAGTGAGTGAAACCTTTCTTTATCGCGTCGATTCCCGCTTCCTTGATACTTACAGGCGTCTCGAAATCGGGTTCACCGACATCGAACCTCACCACGTCCTCGTTCCTTGCGAGCAACTCCCGTACCACATTGGCTGCCTCAAGCGTCGGCGAGCCTTCTAGATGTGCCGCTCTTTTGGACAGTTCCAATTCAGCTTTACCGCATTTTCCAACCGTTTTTAAATCCGCCGCCGCAATTTCATGATTGGCAATTTCAGACCCCAGAGGAACCCGGTTGCTGTCCAACTGCTCGATTCTGCGCGAACCAGACAGCTTGATGGCTAGTCTGTCGTCGTTGGCATGATGATAGCCGGATCATTCTAGACCGCACCACGTTGTCGTGAAAAGTGCCGTTGGCTTTGGCATCGGCCCATGTGCTTCCAAGATTTGTCCAAGACAGCCTCGAGGCAGCCTACCCAGGTTTGGTCAGCAGGGGAGTGAGGCGCCAAGAGCCACCAGTTCTGTCACTTGTTTCTGGCCTTCTTAGGGGGGGTGTTTATAATAATCCGAACGCCGGTCGAAACTCCCCGATGAAGGAAGAAGCGTTCGATGTGATTGTCGCTGGTGGGGGAAACGCCGCACTGTCTGCGGCTCTATCCGCGGCAAAGACGTCTTCCAAGGTGCTTCTGTTGGAGAAAGCAGCCATGGAGGACAGAGGAGGTAACACGAAGTACGTCCGCGACATAAGATATGCCCACGGAGACGACAAGTACACCACTGGGCCGTATAGTGAGGAAGAGTTGCTGGACGATCTCATCAGAGTGACCGGAAAGGAAATCGATCTGGATTTGGCCAAACTGACAATCAGAAGGTCGCGGGAGATTCCTCAATGGCTGGAAGAGAATGGCGTGAAGATTACAAAAGCATTCAGAGGAACGCTCCACTTGGGAAGAACCAATCTGTTTCCTCTAGGTGGTGGGAAAGCCATGGTCAACGCATACTATCAGAAAGCATCCAAGGCGAATGTGGAGGTTTCATACGAATCTGCCATAACCAAGATGCACACCCAGGACGGCGTTGTCGAAGGAGTCACTGTCATGTCGGGTGGCAAGACTAGAGAATATAGGACTGGGGCGTTGGTTGTTGCAGCCGGCGGTTTCGAATCGAACGTCTCCTGGCTGAAGGAGTATTGGGGTGATGCCGCGGATAATTTTGTGATTCGTGGTACACGACACAACAATGGTGAAATGCTGCGCATGCTCCTGCAAGAAGGCGCGAAGCGAGTCGGAGATCCCAGAAATTTTCATTCAACGTCTGTGGATGCTAGGGCTCCAAAGTACGATGGCGGCATTGTCACAAGAATCGATGCAATTCCGTTCGGCATCACAGTCAACGCCGAGGCTCAGCGATTCTACGACGAGGGGGAAGACCTGTGGCCGAAGAGGTATGCGATTTGGGGGAAGATGATCGCGGCGCAACCCAACCAGATTGCCTATTCGATAGTCGATTCGAAGGTAAAGGGCTTGTTCCTTCCTTCCGTCTGGCCGCCATTCATGGCGGACTCTGTTGGGGAGTTGGCAAACCAGATGGGCTTGGACTCGGACAGGATGACCAACGTCGTGTCGACGTACAACAAATCTGTAGCCGACGGCGGCACCTACGACCCTTCAAAGCTGGATGACTGCCACACGCTAGGCCTAACGCCGAGCAAGTCGCACTGGGCGCTGAGGATTGACACACCTCCATTCTATGCCTACCCTCTCAGACCGGGGATTACATTCACCTACATGGGCGTCGCAGTTGATGCGCAGGCGCACGTGCTTAGGGAAGATGGTACTCCGTTCAAGAACTTGTATGCAGCGGGTGAAATCATGTCCGGTAACATACTCAAGCGAGGCTACCTCGGAGGGTTTGGCCTAACCATCGGAACTGCCTTTGGGAGAATCGCGGGGGAAGAGGCTTGCAGGCAGCTATAGACGAACAAATCGATTGAAGGCGCGGACATGACAGAGAACCGCACTGAAGACGCTTATGAAGAACCGATAAGGCAGATGACTGTATGTAATGCCTGCAGATATTGCGAAGGCATCTGTCCCGTTTGGGATGCAATGGAACGGAGGCGGGTCTTCCATAGACAAGACGTGGTCTACATGGCGAACCTGTGCCATGACTGCCAGGACTGCTATACGGTGTGTCCTTACACCCCGCCCCATCCTTTCAAAATCAACATACCAAAGATGATGAGTGAAATTCGCAAGTCAACATACAAGGACTATACGTCCCCAAAGAAGTTGGCGGTGTTCTTTGAGAATCAGACTAGATACTCGCTAATGACGATAGCCGTCAGTCTGACCCTGGTGTCGGTATTCGTCCTACTGATCGGAAGCCCATCTAGGCTCGTAGCACAACACCTCGGAACTGGTTCGTTCTATGCCATCGTCCCTTCGCTAGCCATCGACATAGTCGGAATAGTGGCTGGGCTGTATGTGATTGGGATGTGGCTTTACGGGGTGAAACGGTATTGGAATGACACTGCAGGACCATTGCGGCTAGTCTTCAACCCAGGAGCACTATGGGGAGCGGCCACTGAAGCATTCGAGCAGACGTGGTTCAAAGGAGGAGGCCCTGGTTGCATGTATCCCGATCCTAAGTCCGACAAGAAACCGTCGTATCGAAGGTATTACCTACACGCGCTGGTCTTCTTCGGCTTCACTCTAGACCTCATCGCGACAATATCGGCGACTGTTCTTCAGGATGGCTTGGGCATCCTGCCGCCATATCCTATTGTGAGCGGTCCGGTCCTGTTTGGGATCGCTGGTGGGGCTCTCATAATTCCTGGGGCGTTGGTCTTGCTCTTCGTCGACGTAAGGAGCAAACCGACTACCTTCGAGAGCATGGCATCGCTCGACCGTTGGTTCTTGGTGTTCCTGATTCTGGTCACACTGACGGGCTTCGGGACTCTGCTCCTGCGAACTACAGCTGGCATGGGGAGCCTCTTCACCCTGCACCTAGGCCTAGTCTTGGCGCTCTTCCTCACGGCTCCCTACGGCAAGTTCATTCACTTTGTCTACCGGTACGTGGCGCTCGTGGTAAATAGAATCGAAGCACAAAGGGAGGAATCCAGTTCTTGACCAAGGAAGTTGACTATCGGACAGCAAGCGATGGAACGATCTCATCTAGGTTCGCTCGGACTTGCGAGGGAATGCATGGCTGGGCGCATGGGTCATGGCACAACCCCCAGATTGTCTGATGTTTCGCGTCGAGTCCTCATGCATACGAACACCGCGTCAGCAGCATGGCACTACCTTGGTCCGGCGAAGGCGTCTTCTGTAAGGTGCTGTGTTGCGGTTCCTCAGTCTTTGATGTAGAACGCGCTTCCCGCCATGAGGCGTCTGGCAGTCCTTCCGACTGTCACGCTATCCACCACTGCTCCCTTATGGTTCGAATGGCTCTGCACTGCCACGTCGATCAGTCCCTTGGGGTGCGCGATGACGACTCTGCCCGCGGGTGCCCTAGAACGCTCGTTTACAATCGTACCTGGGATGGTGGCGGCTACCGCGGTGCAAATTGCTCCCGTGACTGCATAGGCGTGGTGCATCTTCTGCATTGAGAAGAGTCTGGGGAGCACGTTATATTCGTGCCTGGTTATCCTGGCGCCGGTGGATGTAGTATAGTTTTGGGGGTTCGCGACAACAGCTATGAAAGGTATGTGTGGGCTTTTCGACGTCGCTTCTCCCGCCTCCTTCACAAGCCCAATCATCTCGCAAACCTTGGATCGGATGAGCTCCGACTTTCGGAGTGTATCTTGGGAGACGTCGTCAGGAAGCTCAGTCCCCTTCATTCCGACGTCTTCTGCCCTCACAAAGACCACAGGGTTAGATGCGTCAACGACTGACGCCTGGATGGCTCTCCCTTGTACCGGAATCCTGTCCACGACGTTGCCGGTGGGGAACAGGGCGCCAGTCACAGCGCCCCCTGGGTCGTACCAAGTCACATCTATCCTTGCGCCTGGATTTGGAACCCCGTCGATGAAGTAATTGCCTTCGTACTTCGTCTTCCCGCCTTCCAGCTGAACCGATGCGTCGACCCTTTTGCGCGTGTTTGTGTTGAAGAGCCTGACTTTGGTGCTAGACCCTCGTGCCCTGAAAAGCCCTTCGTCGATGGCAAACGGACCCACGGCGGATGTAAGGTTCCCGCAGTTGCCTCTGTAGTCCACGGATTTTCTTTCTACCTCGACCTGACCGAATAGGTAGTCGACATCCACGCCTGGCTGCTTGCTTCTGGACACTACCATTGTCTTGCTTGTCTGCGCATGTGTCCCCCCGAGCCCGTCAATCTGCATTGGGTCACCGCTTCCGAACACTCTGAGTATTACATCGGTCATTTCGCTCTTGCTGGAAGGCAGATCCGCTTTCTTGAAGAAAACACCTTTGCTGGTGCCTCCCCTCATTATGACGCATGGCACACGAGACTGAACCATATTCCACGCCGCACTAGAAGGGCATTAAAGTTCACCGTAGACTACGTTTCTTGGGAGTCCCGTGGAGACATTCTCAAGGAATCGGCAGGGCCTCGCATCGCTATAGTTGCAAGGCCACTACGGTCTTTCTCGACCAAACTGGCAATATGCGTAGTCAAGTGAGGCGGTCCGACCATTCCTAGGTCACAATGCTATTAGTCAGGACTGAGGGCCTCCAGCCGTGTTAGGCAGGAAGAAGAAGACCGAGATGTGGTCTCCAAGCAGTCATAGTGGTAAGTGGGATGAGGAAGAAAGGAGATACAAGGAGACCAGCCATGGCAACAAGAAATACCCCAAGCATGAATGGGGATACGACCTCGGAAGAAAAAAGAAGAAGAGTCTCGTGGACAGACTGAAAGAGCGATGAGTGAACATAGTCGGAACTGGGATGAGAGAGAACGGGATCAGATCGACGCTCAAGTCCATGGTCCGAATTACGGCAGGTTTGGTAAGCAGGCGTGTAGATGCTCTCTATGTGGGCACAAGTTTGTCTATGAGTGCGCTAGTGCCAAATGAAACTGTTGTGCTGTCGGGTAGATTGATGGTCGATGGAATTCTCCAGGCTCTTGGTTGCTGTCGTAATGAGCATGGGTGTGTTGACCCAGACCAGGGACGTCTCGGTCAGCTTCGCCTACAATCTGATGATGAAGAATAGGATAAGAGGGTATTCCCGCCGTGGATAGTGACAAACTAGTGGGGATTTTCACTCTCGCCGACCCGAAGAAGGTCAGCAGAAGACAGATGACTACAACTAAGCTCGACGCAGTTATGAGCAAAGAGCCCGTCGTTGGGTATCCTGAAGAGACGTTGCCCGACGTCTTGTCTCGTATGTCGACTAACAAGATCGGAAGGGTTCCAATTGTATCCAGAATGGGTCACAAGTTGCTCGGGATCGTTACATCGAAAGGTGTGGCTGACGTGATGACGTCGATGAGGTATCCTTCAAGGTCAGGAGTGAAGAGACTGAAGTGCGAAGGTTGTGGTGCTCCTTTCAAGGAATACAACAGGGTTGAGAAGTGCTCCTACTGTGGAACTGTCAACACCAAGTGGTAAGGCGTCTTGTCTCTCCATTCAACCTCCCAAGGAATCTAATCGGAAAACCCTTTCTAACGTATTTGAACCCACATATCTGGACTCGAATCCCACCCAGGGCCTCGTTTGAACCCACATATGTGGGCAAGTCCCCGCTGGCGAAGCTAGACATTAACAAGATGCCTTGCTCTTCAGGGGAGAACTTCCTCTACGACGCCCGGGACCACGACGTGCTGGCAGTCCAAACCAGGTCAAAGTGAACCAGAGGACACTCGGTAGTTCAGTGCACCAGAAGACATCATGGGACTGGAACTACTGAAGCACCCTGGATTTCCGTAATTCTGAGGCTGACAGGGACGTACGTACAACCACCTATGGCTTCGATCCCGCCCCAGTCGGTCAGATTGAGTGCTGATGCTGGACTCCCGATGGCAAGGCGGAACCCAGGGCATGGGGGTCCCACGATGTCCACGAAATAGAAGCCTGTTGAGTTGGACGCAGTGGCTATCGTGAAGATTACCCCAACATTCATGTTCTGCGATAGCTTGATGACATTTGGGACGGGGGTTATTCCAACACTTGAAGACCAGAAGATGCTCTGAGAACCCGATGAAGGCCTGAATATCCCCGCATTCGAGTATAATGTGTAATTGCCAGGAGAAGTTTGCGCTGCTGACGCAGTCAGAATGCCTGTTATGGTGGCTGAGCATCCTGGACTCATTAGCAGGGCGCTTGCTTGAGTAGCGCCACTCGGGGGCGGCTCGCCATAGAGAAGCCAAGCGGTGATGTTTGTCGTGCTCATGGAAGAGCAAGGTTCATGATTGGGATAGACAAGATAGGCAAGCTAGCAAGGAGTACGACCCCAACCGCGACGGCAGCGAAAGCAGCCACCGGTTTGCGTCCAAACAAGTGATTCACCATTCTTTTCGACTCGAACCCTGTTTGGATGCTTCCATAAGAGAATAGTTACTTCTCACAACTGCTGTGGTACGACAGGGTGGTGGAAGGAGGTCATCCTGGTCGTTTGGGGACCATCAGCCAAGTTGCTCGCTGGTGACAAAGAGTCACAGGAGCGCGTGTCCGCGATGAGGGATGCTGGCGTTAGGCTCAGGGCATGTAAAGCGTGCGCCGACGCCTACAGCGTCTCGGCCGAGCTGGAGAAGTTCGGTAAAGCGGCCGAATATATGGGTCAACCACTCACTGAGTTTCTCAAGGCTGGTGCATGTAGGGTCCTGGCCATCTGAAGTGTCTTGGTAACAGAAGTTGTTGGAATCGCAGTGCCACGCGGTATGATTCGCTATGGCTAACTGAGCGTCTTCGTACACGGGAGACGTGACCACGGGCGAAACGCTGGTGGTCAAGGCAATGGGGCACGGAAGAGAGGCAGCTCAGCGGGTGCACGAGTACCTCACCCGTAGCGAAGACAAGCACGTGTCGCTCTACGAGAGGTATTACACCCGCAGGGCGACAGAAGAGCGGTACCAGGACATGCTGATGGGAAAGGAGGAGCAGCTCCCTCCGGACTAGTCAGCCCCCAGCCCGAAGTACTAGCTGACCAGTTTCACCGACAATCTTCTAAGGTTGTTCAGTCTTGCTGTGTTGATAAGAATGGGCGTAAGCTGCTCCAGCGCCCTGGACACAGAGAGAGGTCCGGCATAAAGCGGCCGAAGCCCTTTGACGCTTCCAACGATTGCCGAAGCCCCCTCGTAGTCCGCTTTGTTGTCGCACGCGACCAGGACATCGAAGCCGAGTTCCTCGTCTTCATTCGCCATTGTCAGAGCGGGGACGTGATGGAAAGCGGCGGCAACTCTGCTCTCTCGCAAGACCGTCGCGACATCTTCTGCGGCCGAACCCGTCGCTTTCGAGTAGACCAGAAATCCGTTCTCGAAGCGCATTGGAACTATGGGGGAGATAACGATTTTGCCCTTCAGGGGCGCTTTAAGCGCGTCCAGGAACCCGGGATCATCGAGACTGGGAACCGCAAGTATGGCTGCATCGCAGGAGTTGGCTACGTCCTCATTCGACCCACCCTGGACGTCTCTCCCCGTTGCTGCCTTGATTTCCGCTGCCGCGCTCTCCGCTTTTTCTTCGCTTCTGGAACCTATCAGAACTTGGTTCGCGGCGGAGAGTCTTATCGCGAGGCCTTTTCCCAGGGTTCCTGTCCCGCCTATAATTGCTAGTCGCATGCTTGTGGCATCCCCAACCGGCCCCCTTATGGACATTGCATTCGGCGGTTGCTCCATACCAGAGTGAAGTCGGACCGCGATGCTGAATTCTTAACGAAGATTATCACGAGACGTTCTCTCCGTCGACCATGATTGCGCGCCAAGCGCGTTTTCCATCGTTTCCCATGACTCGATCAAGGGTTTCAACCCGGCTGGGGATCAGTTGGGGACTTGGACCACGTCAAAGTCCCGCCCAGGGCCCCTCGAGCTTACCCTGTTCAAACTTGAGCGCTGATAGGTGAGCGTGCGGTTGGCAATGGTTGCGTCGCCTTTCGACCCGTTTCAACAGGGGCGTGACTTCCTTGTCGGCAAACCCGAACATCCGTGCCCTGAAAGGAATCTCTTCCGTCAGTCTGATGTCAACCCCCCTTCCTACCACTCTGACATTTATCCACTAGTGCAGCGAAACAAAATGCCATGTCAAGTTCGGGTGCCCCGTTACTTTCAAAACTCAGATCCGATGGGAGAGTCGTCCATGCCAGTGGACTCGTGTCTGTTCCTGGTGATGCGCCCACTCAAATAAGAGGGTGCTTTGAGAAACTCAAGTCGACGCTGTCCGAGGCGGGACTAACAATGGAGGATGCCCAGAAGGTGACAGTCTTTCTAGCCAATCTCGACGACAGAGATACGCATCTGAACCCCATCTGGCGTGAATACTTCCCCGTAAATTCACCCTGCAGAACCACGGTCCAGGTAGGTCTCGGAAAAGCCTTGGTCGAAATAGAGGCAGTCGCGGCAAAATCGCGTTGAATTTTCTTTTCCATAGATTGCGTTCGTCTGCCCTCGGATGAGAAGGTTCTGGTAACTTGACGGGAGATTAGGCATCCGAGGTTTCCTCCTTGTTAACTTTCGAGGGATGGGAGCCTGATTCTTCCCTTCCCTGCCGAAGTTACCAGAGCCGATGAGAATATAGTAAATAGCAGATTGGCTGAACAAGTAGGACAGGTCCTTCCCAAGGTGGTCGAGTTGCGTCGCAGCTTCCATCGCTGGCCCGTATCGTTCATCGAAAGTGCTCTTGAAGCGCTCTCCGACGCGATGGACATCACCCATGGCTCTGGCGAGGTCCCCGGTGCTGAACGCCCGTCCCTTGGGCTCCGAACGAGGCCAGGACATCATGGAGATAGTCGACCGAGCCCTCGAATGTCTCCTTGCTGACAGGAACCCTGTAGCTCCCGTCTTCGGTGATGTACATCTTCCCTATCTCTCCCGGGAGGCTCATCCTGACCTTTGAAGCGGAGGACTTCTTGTCGGCGAGTGTGAAATTGAAGAGCTTCGCCTTGTCCAAGGCATTCGGCCTATCGATGCCCTTGGAGAACGGAATGAGAAAACCTTCCAATCTCTCGAAGTCGCTCTTCTGGAGGATTCCGAGGCTGGACGCAATCCAGCCCTCCGCCAGCATCCCGAAGACCACACAGGAGCCATGGCTCTGGCGGTAATCCGATGCGCTCTCCAGGGCGTGGCCGACCGTGTGGCCGTAGTTCAGGACGGTCCGCAGGTTCGTCTCTCTTGGGTCCTTCGAGACTATCCCTGCCTTTATCTGGCATGCGCGCACAATCAGGTCCATTGGGACGGTCGAGCCGGGATCGGTCAGGGACGAGACCTTATCGAACATCTTCCTGTCTGCGACGACAGAGCACTTGATGATCTCGGCGAGACCGTTCAGCATCTCGGTTCTGGGGAGCGTCTTCAGGGCGAGGGGATCTGTCAGGACACCGCGCGGCTGGTGGAAGGTCCCGACCTGGTTCTTTCCCCAAGGGGCGTCCACTCCCGTCTTGCCGCCTATGCTGCTGTCTACCTGGGCGAGGAGGGTGGTAGGAAGCTGAATGTAGTCGACCCCGCGTTTGTAGATCGAAGCGACAAAGCCGGCAAGGTCACCCACCACCCCACCACCAAGGGCGAGAAGGACGCTGCCCCGGTCAGCCCCGAGACCGCTGAGTCTCGAGGCCAGCGCCCACGCGGTCCTGATGTTCTTGTTCGACTCTCCGGCGGGGATTGCTACGACCCTAACCCTCTTGCCCATCTTGGAGAGTTCCCCCCTGACCCTGGACGCGTAAATCCTGGCTACGTTTGAATCGGTCACGATGAATATCGAGGTCGCGCCCGTAAGAAGACTCGTTCCTTCGGCCATATCGCAGAGCACCCCTTCCCGAATCACGATGTCATACCCCCCTTCGCCGCCGGGAGGAAGGGCTATCCTAACTCTGGCCGTTCCCATTTGCTACGTCGCTCGAGAACGGGAGTGCGCTTTCGCTAATCGTCTTGTAGAGGAGGTCGCAGGTCCTGATGATCCCCTTGAGCTGGTGTGGGAGGAGCGCCTGAGCGCTGTCGCTGAGGGCTTCCTGGGGCCTGTCGTGCACCTCGATCATGAGGCCGTGAGCCCCCGCAGCGATTGAGGCCCTGCTCATCGGCGCCACGAGGTCTCTCCTTCCCGTCCCGTGGCTCGGGTCGGCTATCACCGGGAAGGGCGTCTCCCGCCTGAGGATAGGGACGGCGTTCAGGTCGAGGGAGAACCTAGTCTGGGGCTTGAACGATCCTCCGAGGGGCGTTATGCCGCGCTCGCAGAGCAGGATGCTCCTGTTGTGGTTGGCGACTATTCTCTCGGCGAAGCTGAGATACTCGTCCACCTGGGCCGCGAAGCTGCGCTTGAATAGGATGGGCTTGCCTGTCCTCGCGGTTGCCTCAATCAGGTCCTGGTTGAACATGTTCCTAGCCCCGATCTGGATGATGTCGGCATACTTCGCCACCTTCTCGACGTCTGCCTCGCTCCTGACTTCGGTCACTGTGGGGAGGCCGAGGTCCTTCCCGGCCGCGTGCAGATACTGCAGGCCCCGCAGCCCCAGCCCTTGGAACGAGTGCACCGATGTCCTCGGTTTGTAGGCCCCTCCCCTCAGGATGTGCGCCCCCGCTTCCTTCACCTGCCTGCCTATGCGGTAGACCTGCTCATAGCTCTCTATGGAACAGGGCCCGCACATGTAGACGGGAGGGTTGCTTCCTCCGATGGAGACCCCGCGGACCTTCACGACGACGTCCCCGGGGATGTAGCTCCGGCTCACGAGCCGATATGGGACCTGGATCCTTATGGCGTCGTGGACCCCGGGCATCAGCTTGACCAGGTCGAAGTCCAGTTTCTTCTCGTCCCCGATGACCCCTACGACCGTCTGGAACTCCCCGGAGGAGACGTCTGGCCGGAGCCCCGAAGCCCTGATCCTGCGGATCACCTCCTCCAGCTGGGCCTTTGTCGCGGTCGGCTTCATCACTATGCTCATGGTAGCCTCGACCCCGGGTCCGTCTGGCGAAGCTCACGAACCGAAAGGACTCGGATGAAGAAACAGGCCGGCGACGATTCTCCAGATGCGGTGTCGTTTCTTCTCGGTGGAGTCCCTACAGTGAACCGACGGCCACGCCCGCGGCGGGCCCATGATATCGGCGGGACATCACTTTTGACCGGGTATCCGTCTTCTCCTGCGGGATTTAAACGCGGCGATGCGAAGCCCTTCGCCGGACGCAGTTCGCGTGCAGAGTGAAGGTCCGAGGGCGGGCTCCGTCAAAGTCTATATAGCCTGGGACTGCCATTGAGCCTGAGCTGGATTGGAGCTTAGAACCAGGGGCGATTCAGTTTATCGGCGGCTCTTCAGGTGGAGCCGGAGGCCCGGGCGCATCGAGATCCAGGACCGAAATCTGCACATCCCTCACAGGCCGAACAACTTCTGAGCTTTCCAGGAAGGCGGCCGAGGCCTTTTCTCTTGGCACCGACCTCGTGGAGTTCAGGATAGACCTGCTCAAATCCCCGAGGTTCGAAGACATCAGAGCGGACCTATCGAAGTTCTGCCGGCGCTCGGTGTTCACGGTCCGTTCGGCCGACGAAGGCGGCGGATTCGACGGAGACGAGGCCGAGAGGGTAGCCCTGCTCCGCAGGCTCGCCCAGCTGACCCCCGCCTATCTGGACGTGGAACTCCGGACAGTCGAAGGCAACCGAGACGTCTTGCCTCGCGGACGCGTGCGCGGCATAGTTTCGTGGCACGACATGCTCGGGACAGGGGACGGGAGGAGGCTTCGGTCCATCATGAAGAGGGCCGCTTCATACGGCGGCCTGGTGAAAATCGCCACCACCGCGACCAGCCCGGCTGACAACCTCACGATACTCTCCCTGTACGACGGACGCGCACCAGCTCCCATCGCCTTCTGCATGGGGACGCATGGCATCCTCTCGAGGGTGATGTCGATGGAACGGGGGAGCCCGATCTCCTATGCGTCCCTCCCCGACGAGCCGGCTGCGGCCGGTCAGCTCCCCCTCGGTCTTCTGCTCGCTTTGAGGAGGCGGTTTGGGGGTGCCTGACCGCTACGTGCTTGTGGGCGGGAACGTCTCCAGCTCACCGACGCCGCGGATGATGAACGCCGCGATTGAGGCTCTGGGGCTCGACGCCGTCTACGAAGCTTCCAACGTCCCAGCGGCCGAGTTGGGGAAGGCTTTCGCCGCGCTGGCAGAGTCTGGGGCGAGCGGGGCAAACGTCACCATCCCCCACAAGATTGCAATAACGCGGTTCCTTGATTCTTTGGAAGGAGCGGCCGCAGAGACTGGTGCGGTGAACACCCTGAAGAGGGACGGAGACGGCTACACAGGGCACAACACGGACGTCGACGGGATACTCGGCCCCCTCATCTCGAGGGGACGGGCAAGAGTAGGGCGGGCCGCGGTGGTCGGGACGGGGGGTGCAGCCAGGGCCTTCTGCGGGGCTATGCACGCTCTGGGGTGCGCCGAGATTGTCGTCATTTCGAGGGACCCCATCCGAGCAGAGGGCTTCATGTCGTCCATGAGGGCGGCGTTTCCGGCGACCAGGACGGAGTTTGCTTCGGCGGAAAACGTGCGGGCATCCGCTCCTGAGATACTCTTCAATGCATCCCCAGCTGGAGCAGGCGGAATACCCCTCCCCGCCGGTGTGACGGCGTTCTTCGAGGCGCGCCCCCTGGTCTTCGATGCAGTCTACGCGCCGGTAGAGACTGACCTGACGAGGCGGGCGAGAAGTTTTGGGTGCGAGGTGATTTACGGGCACGAGATGCTTCTGTATCAGGCCAGCAGGTCCCTGGAAATCTGGACCGGCCGAACCCCTCCACTGGGGGTGATGAAATCGGTGCTGCTCAGGACCCTGGGGGTATCCGCGGACTGATCGGGGAAGCGAAGGCCATGGGAGCGATCAGCGTGGTTAACGCTCTGGCCTCCGGCAAGGGAGCGACCGTGGCGGTCAAGCTCCCCACTTCCGCCAGGGTCGAAGTGCACGAACGCAGGGGAACGTGGCGCGCCACAGTGAATGACAGGCCTGTGAAATCAGCGCTCGCGGCACGGACAGCAGAAACGGCAATCAGGATGATAGGGAGGGACCCCGGAACCTATTCTGGCTCGATCGATACCAGCATCTCGGCTCCCGTCGGTGTCGGGCTGAAGACTTCGTCTTCCTCCTCGGTGGCCATCGCCCTGGCCGTTCTGTCGGCCTTCGGTGAGAGACTCCCCCAGCCGGCCGGCGTGCTGAGGTGCAGTGCTTCGGCCTCGCTCGCCGCCGGCGTCAGCGCGACAGGGGCGATGGACGACGCGGCTTCGTGCCTTATGGGAGGGGCGAACTTCGTGGACAATACGTCCGGCAAGGTGCTTTCTTCAGTCCGCCTGGGAGCCCCCAGGCCTGTCTTGATCCATGTCCGCCAGGGGAGGAGCAGAAGGTCGGAGGTACCGGTCGCCCAAGTGAGGAGGTTCGCCGCCCTCGCGTCATCCATCTTTGAGACTGGAAGACAGGGGAGGCTCTGGAAGGCGATGACTCTCAACGGGCTCCTGTATTCTACAATCTACGGCTACCCCCCATACAGATCCCTGGAGGCTCTCGGTGCGGGCGCCCTCGGGTCCGGTCTGTCCGGCACGGGACCTGCGGTGGCCGCGGTCTTCGACGACCGCGATGAGATGGAGTCGCTGGCCGACCGGTGGGCCAGCGATGGTGCCACACTGATCAGGACGGAGACGAGCGACGGAGGCGCAACGCTTGGGATCTAGCGTGAGCCTGGGCGCCGAGGGCGGGCTCGCCGGAAAGGTTGTGGTCCCCCCGAGCAAGAGCTACACCCACAGGGCAGTCATAGCAGCCGGTCTTTCTTCAGGGAAGAGCAGGGTCTACAACCACCTCGTCTCGAGGGATACCGTAGCCACCATCAGGGCGTGCAGGGCGATGGGAGCGGAGGTCGAGGAAGAGGGGTCGCATCTGATCGTCACGGGAGCCGAGCCTCGCGCCCCTGATGACGTCGTGAACGTAGAGAACTCCGGAACGACGCTGAGGTTCATGACATCCGTCTTCGCCCTTCCCAGCCGAGGCTACACCGTGCTCACCGGTGACGCGAGCATCAGGCGCAGGCCAATGCAGGGACTCCTGGACGCATTGGCCCGGCTCGGCGCGAAAGCGAGGTCCGCGAACGGGAACGGCTGCGCCCCCATAATCGTCGGCGAGGGTGGGATGGGGGGCGGAGATACGGAGGTCGTGGGGGACGTGTCGTCGCAGTTCATCTCGTCCATCCTGATCGCTTCCCCTCTTGCGAGAGGGGACACCTCGCTTCAGGTCACGAGCATGGTCTCTCGCCCCTATGTCGAGGCCACGCTGCGCATTTCGGGGCTGCATGGCGTTGAGATACAGAGGGAAGGCGAATCCAGGTTCGAAATCCACGGAGGGCAGGAGTACAGACCTGCTGATTTCGCTGTCCCTGGCGACTTCGGCTCCGCCGCCTTCGTCATGGCTGCGGTGGCGTTCGTGGGAGGAGACGTCGAGCTCTCCTCGCTGAACACGTCCCTCCCTCAGGGAGACCTAGCAGCTCTGGACCTGTTCCGAAGGCTGGGGGCCAGGCTCGACGTGCGCCAGGATTCGGTTAGGGTCAGGGCAGACAGCGGACGATTGAAGGGAGGGGAGTTCGACCTCACCGACTCTCCTGACCTGCTTCCAGTGCTCTCTGTACTGTCCTTAAAATGCGACACCCCGGTTGAGATTAGGGGGGTAACCCATGCGAGGTTCAAGGAGAGCGACAGGATCAGAGTGGCTGTGGACGGACTGCGGCAGCTTGGAGCGGAGGTCGAGGAGATGGAAGACGGATTGAGGGCGGTGGGGCCCCGGAAGGTCGAGCGCGCGGTCCTCGACGCACATGACGACCACAGGATGTTCATGGCATTCTCTCTCGCCTCGCTGCTCGCGCCCGGGTCGGTCTGGGTTGCAGGAGTCGAAAGCCTTGACGTTTCGTATCCAGCATTCATCGAAGATTTGGAGGAGCTGGGAGCGAGGGTGGCGAGGAAATGAGTGGGAACATCATAGGAGAGCGGTTCCTGCTGCTCACCTTTGGAGAGAGCCATGGAAAGTGCGTCGGCGCAGTAGTCGACGGGTGTCCCGCCGGTCTTGAGCTGAACGAGGGGGACATCCAGGCGGAACTCGACCTTAGGAAGCCAGGTCAGTCGATAGTGACCACGCAGAGGATGGAGGAAGACAGGGTCGAGATATTCTCTGGCGTCTTCAACGGGCGGACGACGGGGGCGCCAATAATGATGATGATCAGAAACGCCGACAAGGATTCGAAGCCGTACGAAGCGCTGAAATCCACCCCCCGCCCGGGCCACGCCGACTACGTGGCGAAGGTCAAGTACGGTGGTTTCAACGACTACAGAGGAGGAGGCAGGTTCTCTGGCAGAATCACCGCGTCGTTCGTGATGGGGGGCGCCATAGCGAAGAAGCTCCTTCGGAAGGCGCTCGGCGTAGAGATAGTGGCCTACTCGCTCGAGATTGGAGGGGTCCGCGCCGGCGGGTTCACGCTGGAAGAGGCCGCGAAGAACAGGTACGCGAACGAGGTCAGAGCCCCGACCCCCCGAGCGGCAGAGGAGATGAAGAGCAGGATCATTGAGATGCGGGGAAGAGGGAACAGCCTCGGGGGGATAGTCGAGTGCGTCGCGTCCAACGTCCCGGTGGGGCTGGGCGAGCCTGTCTTCGGCTCGTTGGACTCGGACCTGGCGAGGATTGTGTTGTCAATCCCGGCCGTCAAGGGGGTTGAGTTCGGTTCCGGCTTCGCCGCCGTCAGGTTGACGGGTCTTGAGAACAATGACGAGTACTTCTTCGACGGCGGAAAGGTCTCCACCAGGACGAACAATGCGGGGGGGATACTGGGGGGGCTGTCCACAGGGATGCCGATCGTCTACAGAGTGGCATTCAAGCCGGCTTCGTCGGTTGCGTCGAAACAGAAGACTGTGAACCTCAAGTCCGGGAGTGAGGTGGACCTCGTGGTGCCAGGAAGGCACGACCCCACGGTCGTCCCCCGGGCGGTCCCGGTGGTCGAAAGCGTCACTGCCCTGGTCCTCGCGGACTACGTCGTCAGGGCAGGGGCGATACCTCCTGTGCTCGGAAAGCGTGGTGCCAACTGAAGAATCAGGAGAGGCTCGCAGACCTGAGGGCACAGGCCGCGCAGGTCACGAAGAGGATCATCGAACTAGCAGGGAAGAGGAACGAGCTCGTGAAGGAAATCGGGGCCCTCAAGGAAGCCGATTCCCTTCCAATGGAGGACGACCGCGTGGAAGACGAGCTCGTGAAGCAGGTCCTGGAGGGGTGTGACAGGGTCGGGCTGGACAGGGAAGCGGGTCTCAAAATCCTCAACGTCTTGGTCACCGAGTCCAAAAGGGTCCAGGGGATTCGAGGCAGAACCTCTCCCGTCCCCATCTTCTCGAAGGCGCTGGAGCTCCAGAGGAAGAGGGTCAAATTGATCAGGCTAGACGTGGGCGAGCCGGACTTCGCCCCGCCTCAGGCTGTCCTTGAAGCCTGCTCCGAAGCCCTGTTCGCCCACAAGACGCACTACACCGAATCTCAGGGGATTCCTGAGCTTACGGAAGCGCTCGTCGGCTACCTAGCAAGGAAGCACGGCTTCAAAGCATCCGAAGGGGAAGTTGCAGTCACGCCCAGTGGGAGGTTCGCAGTCTACGCCGCGCTCGCTTCGGTCGTCGGCGAACTTGAGAGTGTGATCGTACCGGAGCCAAACTGGCCTGCCTATCGCGACTCCCTGCAGCAGCTTGGAGCCAAGGCCGTAGCAGTACACACCAGCATTGAGGAGGGCTGGACTCCTTCGATCAAGGGAATCGAAAGGGCCATACGGCCGAATACGAAGGCAATCATACTCAGCTACCCCAACAACCCCACCGGTCGTGTAATCTCAAAGGATCTCTTCCGTCAGATCGTTGAGCTGTCCGACGACAGAGGACTCACTGTTATCAGCGACGAGATATACAACGAATACACGCCCAAGCCCTCCCCGAGCGTGCTCGAGACCACCCCTAAGAAATTCATCCTGACGTCGTCATTTTCCAAGACGTGGGCGATGACAGGCTTCCGGATAGGCTATTCCGTCTCTTCCAAGGAAACGACGTCCAAGATTGCCCGCATGATCTCTCTGATGTTCACCTCCGTCCCTGAATTCATACAGTGGGGCGCAATCAGAGCCCTCGACGCAGACGGCGACGTCAGGAGGAACGTCGCCGAGATGAGCAGAAGAATCGACGTCGCGTGCAAGGAGCTTGACGGAATCGACGGCCTGGAATATGTCAGGCCGGATGGCGGCATGTACGTGTTCCCTGAGCTGAGCAAAGGGAGAGGATCGGGCGAGTCATTCGCCCAAAGGCTTCTAGACGCAGGGGTGAGCGTCACCCCCGGAATCCTCTTCGGCGACTATGGTGACTTCTTCAGGATATCTCTCGGACAGCAGGAACATGCCATCGTCGAAGGAATCAGGCGGATGGGCAGGTTCCTTTCTTGAAGGTCACAGTCCTCGGATGTTCAGGTGGAATGGGCGCCCTATTCGCGAGATACTTCCTCAAGCGCGGATATGAGGTCGCCGGGTTCGACAAGCGGAGGCCGAAGAGGCTTCCAAATGGATTCAAGTTCGCAAGGTCCAACGCAGACGCGGTGTCGGGGGCCGAGTACGTACTCGTGGCCGTCCCGACCGATGAGACGGTCAGGGCAGTCGATGAAGTCTTGGCGTTCATGAGTCAGGGGTCGACGCTGGTCGAGATAACATCGGTGAAGGGCGGAGGCCTAGACGAACTGCACAAGAAGCTGAGCGGGAAGAAGCTCTCTCTCCTGTCTCTTCACCCTCTGTTCGGCCCTCTGGCACAGGTGAACGGGTCGAAAATCTGCGTGGTTGGGAGCAGCAGCGGCATGCAGGCGGCCAGGGAGCTCTTCCCGGATGTCCGACTGATTCGGATGATGAGGGCCGACCACGACAAGATGATGGCGTTCGCACTCTCCCTAGTCCATCTGACGAACGTGGCTTTCGTCTCGGCGGTGGCCGGTGGAATCGGGGTGAAGCGGTTCGAAAGGATAGCTCCTCCTCTCGGCTCCGCCCAGCTGAACTTAGGTAGGGCCGTGCTCTCGTCGAGCCCGTCGTTGCTTGGCCACATTCAGGTCGACAACCCCTTCGTAACCGAAATGCTGTCGTCCTTGATAGGAGAGCTTGAAGAGTTGAAGGAGACCATAGCGAAGAAGGACTTGATGGGACTCGAGAGGAAGGTCTCGAGCCTCGCCTCGGAATTCAGCAGGGCTGAGCTGGACAGAGCCATTCAGCGAGTGTACGCATGCCTTGACGAGACTCCAGGCATAGGTCGCGAAGACGCACCGAACCAAACCTAGTCGCATCTTGAACGGACTGGTCTTGGAGTTCATGGTGAACCTGCTAATCGCCCGATTCAGTCTGAGCGACGAACTTCGACCATCCTTGTCCATGCGACACAATGCGCGGGTTGCGAACTGGGGATTTGGATTACGTCGTCCCGGTCCCACCCAGGGGTAAGGGACTTCACGCGTCGGATTTTCTGCTGACCACTCTGCCGTGGCTAACGACCACTTTGGGCTTCTCGAGCTAGGCGTTGAGGATCTTGTTCACTTCTTCTTTGTCCGCGTCCATCACGTACTTGATGCCGCTAACCTTGGCGGCTTCGGTTGTCAGTGCCGCGATGTCGTCCCGTGCGATCGAGTCCAGGTTGAACTTGCGGGAGCCTGACATCAGCTGACGTGTCCCCTGGGACAGCCGCTGAAGGTAGGTGTACACCCCTATCGCGCCGGTGGGAATGTCTTCGAAGTCCTTGAATCTCTGTCTCAGCTCAGGGCCGGTCACGAAGACCTCTTCGGGGGTCGTGCCGAACCTGCCCACGTAGACCGGTGGCTGACCCTCGCGAAGCCTCTTGCCGATCGTCTTCCCTACCATGGCGGCGGCCAACGGCGCCCGTGCCATCCCCACGGCTTTGAAGTAGGGCGCGCCAAGGGCAAGTGCCTTGAATATGTGGTCCTCGAGCGTCAGTCCTCCGCCCACGATGATGTCCGGGACGTATTCTCCCTTGTCCGCGAGTCTGTCTGCATACTTGTAGAGCAGGGACCAGAAGTACACGCCTGGGACGCCCCACTCGTTCATCATTCTCCATGGACTCATCCCTGTCCCTCCTCCGGCGGCATCTGCGCTCAGGACGTTTATCTTGGCCAGTGAGGAGAACTTGAGGGCTCTTGCGAGGTCGGCGGGCCTGTAAGCGCCCGTCTTGAGAGACACGTACTTCGCGCCTGCCTTGCGCAGGTTCTTGACCCTGTCTACGAAGGAGTCTTCGCTCACCACGCCCACTCTTGAGTGTCTCTCAAATTCCCGGAAGCTTCTGTGCCTGAAGGCGTCGATGATAGGAGGAGACACGGGATCAGGAAGTACCAGGTACCCCCTGGACTTCAGGAGCTGGGCCTTTTCGAGGCTGTCGACCCTCACCTCTCCTCCGATGTCCTTCGCTCCCTGGCCCCACTTCATCTCGACGGCCGTCACTCCGAGCTCTGAGATTGCGTACTCTTGGACGCCCATCCTCGTGTCCTCGACGTTGGCTTGGACTATGATCTCTCCATAGCCGTCGCGTTGCCAGTCTTTGAACATCTTCACCCTTTCCGCGAGTTCTGGAGAGTGGACCAGCCTGCCATCCGAGAACTCTGCTTTCGGGTCCATCCCGCAGACGTTCTCACCGATGGTCAGGGGTATTCCGGATATGGCAGCCCCAACGGCAAGGCCTGCCCAGTTGTTCTTCGCTATGGCCGTCGAACCCAGGGCTGATATGACGATGGGGAGCCTGAGCCTTATCCCCCCTTTCCCTCCAAGCTGTCTCTCCAGGTTGACGTTGGGGAAGATCATTCTGTCTGAATCGGTCTCAATCCCCTGCGCACCCTTGACGGTCCCCTGGATGGTGAAGTGCGACAGGTCCACGGGGTAGCTTTTCGTCGCCGCCGTTGTTATCATTCCGAATGGTTGAGGGTAGATGACTTCGGCTCCTCTGTATGCCGACTTGCCGATCTCGCACATTCCAATGCAGCCGTCGATGCATGTTGCACACATGCCGCTGGAAGGGCTGATGGAGTCCTCGGTCCTATTTTTCGTCAGAGTGGCTGCGCTCGCGTTGACCTTAGAGAGCGACAACTACCGGCTCGCGCCTCCTTTACTTTCTTTGCTCATCGCAACGCACGTGCCACACTCCATGGCCGCCCCCATGTAGCACTGGTAGTCGTCATAGGACTCCAGGCAGCTGGGCTGAAGGATCTGGCAGCCTCCGCAGACATCGTCTCCGGACGGCCCCTGGCACCGTATCTGGCAGACAGGGCAGATGTACATGCAGGCTCCGCACTTCAGGCACACTTCCGACGTTTGGTCGAAGGGCGTGCCGACCTTCAGGGCATTCCCTTTGTTCACGAAGTCAATCGCCCTGGCGCCCATCTGCTCCGCGCAGATGCGGACGCACAGCCCGCAGTAGATGCAGTCGTCGTGCCTGGCCTTGAATCGTACCCGCTGGACCCCGAGCTCCGATGCCAGGTCCTGGATGGTCTTCGAAGTCGGACAGCTGGCGAGCAGCAGCTCCACCAGCATCTGCCTCGTCCTCACGACCCTCCTCGAATGGGTCCTCACGACGAGCCCGTCCTGTGCTGGATAGGTGCAGGCGCTCATCAGCTTCGTCCTGGGCCCCTGGCCGACCTCTACCACGCAGAGGCGGCACCCTCCCCAGGGGGAGAGCCCTTCATGGTTGCACAGGGTGGGGATGTTGATCCCCATGAAACGCGCGGCGTCCAGCACGCTCCACCCTTCCTGAATCTTGACTTCTGCCCCGTTGATGGTCATGGGCATTCTCCCAAACCTCCTACTCGACCTCTATCGCGTGGTAGGTGCAGGTCTCCATGCACACCCCGCATTTCACACATTTCTCCTGGTCGATGACGAACTGTTTCTTCGGCTCGCCGCGGATTGCCTCCTGTTGGCAGACCTTTGCGCAGGCTCCACAGCCGGTGCACAGGTCAGGAATCACCGAGTATTTGATGAGGGCGCGGCACACCTTTGCGGGACACTTCTTCTCGAAGATGTGGGCTTCGTACTCGTCCCTGAAGTATCTGAGAGTGGACAGCACAGGGTTGGCTGCCGTCTGTCCAAGGCCGCAGAGCGACGCCTCCTTCACCACTGGAGCGAGCTCCTCCAGCAGCTCGATGTCTCCCTCTTTCCCCTTCCCTTCGACGATGCCCGTCAGGATTTCGTAGATTCGCTTCAGCCCTTCGCGACAGGAAAGGCACTTTCCGCATGATTCACACTGCAGGAAGTTGGTGAAGTATTTCGCAAGGTCCACCATGCAGGTGCTGTCGTCTACGACGATGATGCCGCCCGACCCCATCGTCGCGCCCGCGCTCGAGAGGCTCTCGTAGTCCACAGGCAGGTCGAACAGCCGTTCGGGTATGCATCCGCCGGACGGCCCTCCGATCTGGACCGCCTTCGCTTTCCTGCCTTCTGGTATCCCTCCCCCGATGTCGAAGACGATCTGCCTGAGGGTGATCCCCATGGGGACTTCGATCAGGCCGGTGTTCTTCACCTTCCCGACGAGGGAGAAGATCGTCGTCCCCTTGCTGGCCTTCGTGCCGATGGCGCTGTACCATTCGTGCCCCCGGCTGATTATGACCGGGACGCTGGCCCAGGTCTTGACGTTGTTGATGTTCGTGGGCTTGCCCCACAGCCCGCTCTCGGTGGGGTAGGGGGGCCTCTGGGCCGGCGTACCTCTCCTCCCCTCGATTGAAGCGATCAGTGCGGTCTCCTCCCCGCAGACGAAGGCGCCTGCGCCTTCGAACACATCGAGGTCGAAGCTGAAGTCAGAGCCGAAGATGTTCGTGCCGAGGAAGCCATAGGCCCGTGCTGCCTCCACGGCCATCCTGGCGTGCTTGACGGCGAGGGGATATTCGGTCCTCACGTAGATGAAGCCGCTGGACGCGCCTATGGCATAGGCGCCTATGATCATCCCCTCGATCACGCTGTGCGGATTCCCCTCGAGGATGCTGCGGTCCATGTATGCGCCTGGGTCTCCTTCGTCGCCGTTGCACACGACGTACCTCGTTCGGCTCCCGGACTTCCTGCAGGATTCCCACTTGGTCCCCGTCGGGAAGCCCGCTCCGCCCCTCCCCCGGAGACCAGAGAGCTTGACGGATTCTGTCACTTCTTCGGGGCTCGTTTCTGAAATCGCCTTGGCCAGCGCTGCGTAGCCGCCGATGGCCACGTAGTCGTCAATCCGGGTGGGGTCGATCGAGCCGTTCCCTCTCAGCAGCACCCGGGTCTGCTTCCTGTAGAAGGGAACGTCGCGCTCGAGCGCGACCTTCTGATTGGTCAGGGGGTCGACGTAGAGCAGCCTGTCGACCACGCGTCCCTTCAGCACCGTCTCGGAGAACGCTTCCGCAGCGTCCTGCGGGCGTACCTTCTCGTACATGACCCCCTGGGGCTGGAGGACCACGAGGGGGCCCCGCTCGCAGAAACCGTGGCACCCGGTGGTCTGTATGTCGATTTTGTCTTCCATGTTGTGTTTCCTGATCTCCTCTCGGAAGGCAGCGATGACCCCCCGCGACTCGCTCGCGCTGCACCCCGTCCCGGCGCAGATGCAGATTCGGGCCTTGCCGGGGTTCCTCTTCTGGAGAGTCGATTCCCTGAGGGCCTCCAGCTCTTGCGGTCCTTTGATTCTTGGCACCGTGCTGCTTACCAACATTCAGAGGTCACTTCTCCACCCTCATCCGCTTCAACAGGGCGATGGCTCTGGAAGATTTCATGTTCGAGTGGTACTGCCCGTTGATGACCATGACGGGGCCCAGTGCGCAGCATCCTAGGCAGTCGACAGTCTCAAAGGAAAAGACGCCGTCGGGTGTGTTTCCCCCTGCCTTGACGCCGAACCACTTCTCCAGCTCACCGACGAGCCTGACAGATCCTCTCACGTGGCATGCCGTCCCTGAGCACACCGTGACGATGTTCTTTCCTCTCGGTACCAGGCTGAAGGATTTGTAGAAGGTGGCTACCCCGTAGACCTCGCTCAGAGGCATGTTCAGTGCCCGCGAGATCCTGCGGAGCTCGTCTTCAGGAAGATAGCGGTGCTTCTCTTGGACTTCGCGAAGCAGGGGAAGGAGCCTCGACCTGTTGTGCGTGCTTTCTTCCCGTTCTCGGACCAGGCGGTCTGTCACGCTTTCAAGGAGCGTGTGAGCAGGCTGACCCCTTGCGCTCAAGTGGCACCCTCCCACCGTATGGCTCTACTGTCGATGAGAGGATGCCCTCCTTTCTCGTAGGTGCGAGCGACACGTGGCGCCTCCGCTGATGGTGCGGGCGTTCTTGCCGGCTCTTCGACCGAGGTCTCCTTGCGAAGGCGGGGTGAACTCCGAAGGCACCGGCGGGGTCTCGCAGCCGAGGGGCGGGGAGCCAAGAGCAATTCCTCCTACCTGCTCCCCATCTTCTGCGCGACGAGTTTTCGTGGGACGTGGACTTCGACAGTCCGGAACTGCCTGAGCGCACTCCGGCCATCTTGCGTCAGTACGAACAGTGGGTATGGCGATGGCGACCAGTAGCAGTCCCTGCAGCGGCTGGCATAGCCCATTCTCTCGAGCCCTTCCAGTATAGGAAGGGGATCTGCAACGTTCGAGTGCAAGGAGATGTAGCCCAGGGGCGCGTAGGAGTAGATCCTGTCTAGGACGTGCATTATTTCGAGCGCTTCCTTTTCCATTCTATGTCTCACCTCCTCTTGGTTTCAAGACGTTCACCGGACCGCGCATCGCCTCGCGAACGCGGTCCATGGCGATTCTCGTTGCTACGGTTCTCGGCAGAACCATCCGTTCGTTCTTGACCGAGCCCTCGAGAACCCTTTCGGTGTTCTCCCTCGTCTTCGACTCTATCATCGCAAAGGCTCTGTCGGCATTTCCACCTGCGTATTCGACATACGCGGCGATAGGTCCGCCTCCGTTGGCCAGTAGGTCAGGGACTACTACGATGCCTCTTTTGAAGAGGGCCTCCTCGACCATGCCCACGGCGTGGTCTTCGGCCTCGACCACCAGCTTTGCCCTGATTCGTCCGGCGTCGTCCTCGGTGATGGCTCTCCCTTTTGTCCCAACGACCAGGATGTCGCAGTCAACGCATAGAGGATCGGCCCCCTGCAACCCAGCGGAGTGGGCGCGAGGCTTGGGACGTTCTTGGCCCCCTGCACCCTCGCAGATCAGCTCGCCTGAAATGTCGATTCCCTTCGGGTCGACGATGGCGCTTCGGTAGTCGCTTATGCTGACGATTTTGAAATCTTCTTTTGCAAGGAACCTGGCCAGTTCGGTTCCGGTGCTCCCGCATCCGTGCATCGCCACCTTCATCCCCGAAATCTGCTTGCGCGTCGGGACTACGTTGCCCAGGGCCTCCAGGGCCGCCTCGATGGCGATCCCGATACCATAGCCAATCGCGCCCGGCTCCTGCGGGATCCCGCCCATCCGTTCGGGCTTTCCTGCAGCGCCTCTCAGGTCCCCGATCTCCTCGACGAAGACTTCCATGTCCTTGTCGTCCATGTTTGTGTCGGGGGAAGCGACCCACTGGCTCGGCACCAGTGGAGAAACAGCCTGCGCGAACGATTTGACGTACTTCCTTCTGTCGATTGCTTCAGGATTCGCGGATATGCACGCCCTGGCACCGCCAAACGGCAGGTCTGCCAGTGCGCACTTCCAGGTCATCGTTCTGGCGAGCCTGAACAGCTCTGCGGGGGTGAGCTCAGGATCTATCCTTACGCCACCCTCTCCGGGCCCCCTGGCCGTATTGTCTATGACCAGACAGCCCTCCATGCCGGTAGTCGGATTGTAGACTTGGACTGCTTTCTCCGGACCCCATTGATCCGCAAGCGCAGCGACGTTGACCTTCTGCAGCAGCTCCTCAAGCTTCGGAACCCGCTGCACCTGGGTGTCCGCTGGTGTCTGGGCCGTGGGCTCCGCGCCTGAAGAACATATAATAAACACGAATTACAAATATCGCGTTTGGAATGCCAATACTGGTCATACCTGCAACCTCGGCAATGACAGTTTTGGTAGAACTGAGGCACGTCGTTGTCGATAATTGTTGGCTATCAGAAGGGCAATTTATGTGACAAAGTTGGCGCAATACACAAGTAATGATACCAACACCGTCATCAGGAATAGGGCATTGGAGGACCTCTTTGAGAACAGAGACTACCTCTCTCTGATGAAGATGCTCGTGTCGGGCGAAGCGGTCAGCATAAACTTCAGCGATCTGTCGAGGATTCTGCGGATCCATAGAAACACAATAAAGAAGCGGGTCCAGAATCTGTTCGATCATCAAGTACTCCATTCGCCCTTCTTTCCCTTCCTCGGCTTGTACAAGGTCTACCCCCTGCTTGTAGTCGTACGCATTAGCCTCCCCGACGACGGGCCGGTTGTCAAATGGGTCCAAGAAGACCCATACATCTTCGCCGCATTCAAGAGCAGGCATGGGGAGTACAACATCCTCCTGTTCGCGTATCACGAGAGCGTCGCAAGCTACCAGTCGTGGGTCGAGTCACTGCCCTCGGTCCTGAAACTGCAGTATGGGATTCAGGACTACACATGCCCCATGTCGACTCCGACGTATTTTTCGAACGCGCGCATGACGAAGTACGACCCCAGCTCTGGGATGCGCCTGCTGGAAAGGGAGTTCAATGCAAAAGGAGAGCTGGTCATCAACGGCTATGGTTTCGACAAAACGGACGTCGACATACTGAAATGCCTCGTCGCAGGCAAGGGGATCAAAGTGAACCACACTCTCCTTTGCAAAGAGACAAGACTGCACAGGAAGACGATTAGCAACAGAATCTCTGAGCTGACCAAGGTGGGACTGCTTGGAAGCCCCGCATGCAGATTTCCGAACCTCTTCGTCCCGCCAAACTACGTCCTGACTTTCTCGCAGTATGAGATCAAAGAGCCCAGGGAGAAGGTGCTGAGAGAAGTGTCCGAAGACCCGTGCATACCCATAGCCATGAAGATAGCGCAGGGCAAATACAACTTCCTGGTCTTTGGTAACCACCTCAGCATCAGCGACCATCTGAAGTGGGAGGAAGGCTACAGAGAGAGGTTTCCGGACTCGATTGGCAGCGCCGAGGTAACCTATCTCTCGCCGGAGATGACGATTGCCTTCGACCAGCAGATAGTCTCGCTGAGCTTTCTCGAGAAAAGGCTGGAGACTTCCAGAGGGAGAGAGATCAGGAGGTCGATCGGCAGGGCTCAGTGAAGCTTCGACAAGGCGTCAGCGGGGTTCAGGGGAATCTGATCACTTCTCAAGTCTCACGCAGGACTTCGGCTGCCTGCATCGAGCAATATGTTCATCATGTCTTCCCTGCTCCTTCCGGTGGCAAAACCCAGGTTGTCGATCAGGTCCCTGGCGCCGACTATCTCCGTCCCCTGGCTCTTGGCTATCTCGAGGTATTCGGGGTAGTCCCTCTTGAGGTCCTCGAGCTGGCCCAGGGGGATGCTCACCCTCCGGAACCCCTCGACTATCGAGACGTCGAGCTTCGCGGTCGTGTCCTTCGGGTGGATGCCTCCCACGAAGCCGGCGATGCCAGACTTCTGTTCTATCTTCCCGGTGAACGTGATGTCGTTGCCTACGGGCAGGTCGACCCCGCGGATAACCCTCAGGGCTTCGCTGGCTATGGCGACCCCCAGGGCCTGGCCACCTGACGGACCGGATACGGCGATGTCTTCAGTCCCTTCGCCGGCCGAAATCAGATGGCAGTACACGTCGTAGGCGGCGACCTGAGGCAGGTATTGCCTCAGGTATGCCACGGCAAGCTCCGCGCTCTCCTGGGCCCCTTTGCCGGCGTTCCCGAACAGCTTCACCTTCCCCTCCCCGGATGTTGACTTGTACAGGTTGACTGTGACAACGAGTATGGACCCGAACTGGGACCCCTGACCCAGGGCCGCCAGCCCGTACGCCTTCCCCACGGTCGGCTCTTTGTCTACGTAGATCCTCTGCATCTTCCTCATCTGATCGTAACTCTCGTTGGTCGTGACTTCCTCCAGGGCCTTCGCCAGGTGATACCTCGTCAGAGGCCACTTCGTGCTGTCGTCGACCGCGCCTGCGACCAGGTCGTACGCCTCTCTGCCGGAGGCGAGGCTCCTGCCCTTCGCAAGCTCCATCATCCTCTCCAGGGCGTCTCTATAGGTCCCCCTCGTCGCGGCGAGCTTCGCCTGGTCCTGCCACTCGATGGCAGACTTCATCTCCGCCGCCGCCAGCATCTCCGCTGCCCTGAAGCGCTCGGCGAGGTTGAAGGTGTCGGATATCACCCGGGGCGAGAACGTCTTCCTGACGAATATGTTGTAGACGGCGTCCAGCGTGAGGTCGGGCGCGGCCACCGCCTTTATGTTGCGCAGGTATATCCCCAGCACTTCTTTCTTTTCCGCGGTTGTCTTGGGGAGCGCGAAGTCGAAGGAGCGCGAGAGCCTCTCCCTGAGCGCCCTGTCGAGCAAGTGAGGCATGTTGGTCGACCCGACGAACACCACGCGGTTGTGGGTGGTCTCGAAGCCGTCGAGCTGGGTCAGGAGCTCAGTGAGGACTTCGCGGTGCGCAATCGAGCCCGCGGTGCTTCCGTTGGCGTTGTCCCTCGACGCCCCGATGGTCTCTATCTCGTCCATGAAGATGATCGCAGGGGGCTCCCTCCTCGCCATCGAGAAGATGTCCCTCAGAGTGTGCTGCGACTCGCCGACGTACTTGTCCATAATCGAACTCGCGCTGATGTAGAAGAACGAGGCGTTGGAGGAATTGGCGATGGCCTTGGCCATGAGGGTCTTGCCTACGCCGGGCGGCCCAGAGAACAGGAACCCGCGCGGGGCCTTGTACCCCACCTTCCTCGCGAAGTCCCCTCTCAGGACAAGCGTGATCTCCTGGATTATCTTCTCCTTGACGCCGTGCAGCCCCCCGATGTCGTCGAACGTCTCCGTCGGTCTGGTGGACACCTTCGACTTCTTTGCTGCCTCGGTCTTGGCCTCCTCGTCGTAGGCGAAGACCCTCTGGGACACGCGCCTGAAGGAGTCGAGGTCTATCGGGTCCGGGCGGCTGGCTCCTCCTTCACTGTATGACCTCTCCGAGTCAGAGACCGCGTATTCGAACGCCTTCGACACGTCGTTATAGGTGACGGCGTTCTTGCCAAAGGCGCGGAGCTCCTGGGAGAGGACGTCGACCACGTCGACCGGGTTGAGGCTGATGCTATAGGAGTCGCAGTATCTCTTCGCCAGCTCGTAAAGGGTCTCCTTCGTTACCCCGACGTCCAGGTCTATCATCTCCGCTCGGCGCCTGATCGGCTCCATGATGTGCTCGAACTTGTCGGTGGCCAAGACCATTATGCTCCTCGCCTCGGGGTTCTCGGCAAGGGCGTCCAGCTGTTGCAGGATCTCCGATTGCATGGCCATGTGCTCCCTGTCTGCGCCTCCCGGGGCTCCGGACGAGGCGCTTTCGGTGGTCCCCTTCGTCACCAACGACTGGGCCTCGTCGATCACGACTATGCTCGGCACCTGCTGCATCGCCCCCAGTCTCGACCCGATTGCCTGGGTCGACTGCCCCATCCACATCGAGAGGACTTGGCTCGCCTTGATCTTGTCTAACCTGAGCCGGACCCCCTCCGAGATCGCTTCGTCGTAGGCCTCCCTCATGAACACGTCAGTGAGGCGTGACTTTCCGCTGCCGGACCCCCCCTTGATGACGATTATCTTTTTGGGAGCCAGCTTCGCCTGGGTGACCGCCGTGTCTTGGAGGACGTGGTACCTGAAACTGTACATGAGCAACTGGAGCTCCCTGTCCCTCCCGACCAGGTCCTTCGCCCTCACATCGGGGATGAAGGCCATCTCCTTGTCCGGCCGCCGCTCGAACGGCGGCATCTTCTGCCGCCTGGCCTCCTTGGGGAGCTTCAGAAACCTGTAGGTCCTGTAGCTCTCGTCGAAGACGTAGAGGAGGGGGTGGTAGAGGGCCCTGAACAGCCTATGACGCTGCCAGATCTGCTCGAACCTCTTGGAGTTGCTGACCACCTACAGGACACCCGCCCAGTAGTTCAGGGCCATCGGAATGGTGACGCCGATTATGACAAGGAGAACGAACGGCGCATACCTTCGGTAACCGGTGAGGTTCAGCCGCCTGGCCCGGTCGACGACCCGGGCGGAGAGATAGACCCAGAGGTACAGGAAGATGAGAGACCAGGTTATGTAGAAGTATGTACCGAAGAACACGGCATATATGTCGTCGGTGGCCAGTGTGGAGAACACAGGCCAGTCGAACGCCTCCGGCTTCCACGCGTTGGTGGCGACCAGCTTCATCTGTCTGTTGACCGTGCTCGAAAGGGAGTAGGAAGTCAGCAGCCCCGTAGCAGAGTCCCATGTCATGGAACTAGTCCCGACGGCGAGGTCGGTGCCCATCGTCGAGGAGGATATGCCGACCAGCGTCCTCACGCCCTGCAGTATGTACGCGCTTCCTTTCCCTTCGACAGATGCCAAGATGCCGGGAGCGACCTGATCCCCGCTCTTGAGCCCGGACGCTATCACTAGAGGCGGGAGGTCCAGCCCGGCGAACGAATACGACAGGCTGCTGTTGCTTGCGCTCTGGAAGACGGTGGATCCGCTCTCCCCCATGGAAAGAGGGACCGTGACGCTCTGGCTAGCCACGCCGAAAGGCACCGCGCAACCGTTCAGTGTCGGGTTTCCCAGACAGACCGACGTCGACGCGCCTGCCGTCGTCAGCTTGCTCAGAGTTATCACGAAAGACAGTTGACCGCTGAGTGGGACGCTCGCGGCCCCGGCAAGATCATAGACCGAACTGGAGGCCACGTCAAAGAAGCTGGGCCCGGCTTGCAGATGTGACAGCTGGAAGTCTTCAGTCTTCGTGGCGTTGACGACGCCGGTACTCTGAATCAGCACCGACACCGCGGTCGCGTTGGCTGCCTTCACGAAGACCAGAACGGTATCATATGCCTGCGTGGCGCCTCCCCCGCCATACAGTACAGAAATCGAGACGATGGATGAATACATGGAACCGTCCTCCCTCTGCAGCGTGAGGTTGCCTGTGACCATGGTCCCGTTGACGGACGATACGTAGAGCCTCAGGGTCGACGCGTCGTAGAACTTATTGAGCGTCCAGACGGCGTAGTCCCCAGCCTTGAGCCCGGCGGTGTATTGGGTGGCGCTTGCCGGAGGCAGGGATGACATCACAAACAAGGCTGACGTGGACAACGCGAACAGTAAGAACCTCCAGCCCGCTCGCTCGCCATGAAACCGCATCTGTCGCACGAAACAAATGACATGGGTTATGCGGAATACTAAAAACGATAGTTCCGCTTCTCAGCCGCATTAGGTTGGAAATGACCAATTGGGCTCCGCCATTGGTCGAAAAGACCATCAGACGTGGTGCTCAGCACTGGTCAGAGCTTGTCGATTACGCTCGCTGGGATGGACTTCTTCCTTCCGATCACCTGCACCACCTCTGACCAGATCACATCCCTGACTCCTTCCATCCCCTTCACCAGCTCGAGCAGGTCCAGCAGATCAGAGTTGTCCTTGACCACGGCTTCCACTTGCAGGTCGATGCCTTTCTGTCCGACGCTTCTTCCGACATAGACCACGGGGTCGAGCTTCAACAAGTCCTTCGCCACGGCCATTGTCTTCCCCCTTTCCGTTTCGACCAACAGGTCTACGCGCCGAAAGCCAAGCGCGTGCGGGTTAAGGACGTACGAGAATTGCAGGTAATGGCCTTCGAGGAAAGCGCGCCTCCGCTGCACCGTTGTCCGGGGGAGCCCGGTCTTCATCGCCAGGTCATAGGTTGTGATTCTGCAGCCGGGGTCGAGAAGGACGTTCAGTATCTTCTTGTCGGTGGGGGACAGCATGTCGTGGGGGAACGGAGCCGCCCTCTATCATAAACAGGTACGAATCGTCTACTTGCTCGACTATTTGCCTGGAATCTCGTTCTCGTCTGTCTTTCAGATTAGGCCTAGGCCGGCCGTCCGCCCCTCGATCGTGGCCGGTCAGACCTACGATTCAACACCCTGCGCAGGGTGCCAAACCGGAGATTCAGACCGCGCCGACCCGCTCTCGCGCAGGCTCCTCCGGCAGATCAGGACACGGCTTCGGCCGAGATGATGGGTCGCTCGCTCCACTTTGTGAGCGCGATGAACACGAAGGCTAGGATCAGAAGGGCGGCGGAGATCTCGAACGCAAAGCTCTGGCCGGTAAGGTAGGAGGCCGCCAGCGCAGGAGGGAGCTTCCCGGTCAGGTTTCCGATGAACAGCGAATACACCACGTTCGGCGGGATTACCGCGGTGGCAGCGGTCAATGAAAGAGCGAAGCTCAGGATCCCCCCGGTGTTTCTGAAGGTGTTCATCGCCCCCGAGCCCACCCCGTATTTCGCAGGAGGGGTCGAGGACATTATCGCGGAAGTATTGGCGGGCCAGAAGAACGCCAACCCGACCCCGGAGATCGTCTCGATGATTCCGATTTCGAGCAGGGTCGAGCTTACGGTCAGCCGGCTGAACAGCACCAGGGAGACCGCCGCGATGATGACTCCCGCACCGGAGATCCTCCTGAAGCCGAACCTGTCCGTGAGGATGCCCCCCACCGGCCCAACGACCGCGGAAGCGAGGGCGAACGGGATGATCAGGTACGCCGACTGAAGGGCAGACAGTCCCTCGATACCTTCCAGATAGAAGATCAGCAGGAAATTCACGCTGAAGACCGCGAGGAACTGCAGCATCGCTGCGAGAATCGAGAACGTGAAGACCCTGTTCCTGAAGAAATCGAAGTCCAAGATTGGGTCCCTGCTGTACCTCCCCTCCCAGATGACGAAGAACGCGAAGGCCGCCGGCGAGAGGACGAGGGCCGCTATCGTGGTCGGGTCGTGCCAGGAGTACAGCAGACCCCAGGTTATCCCCAGCAGAAGGGTCAGCAACCCGCCGGTGAAGGAGATGGCCGCGGGGAGGTCGAACGAGCCCCGTTGACCCGCAGGAGGGAGGACGGCCTTGAGGGTCTTGAAGGCCCATGCCGTCGCGAAGATCCCTATCGGGACGTTGATCAGGAATATCCACCGCCAGGTCGTGTAGGTGATGATGACCCCGCCCACGACCACCCCCAGGACGTTGCCCAGCCCCCAGACGATGGACTGGAGGCCGAAGGCTCTTCCTGTCTCGTTCCGGGGGAAGGCCTCTGATAGTATCGCGAAGGAGTTGGAGGTGAGCAGGGCCGCGCCGGTCCCCTGTATCACCCTGAAGACGACCAGGGAAAGGCCGTCTTGTGCGAACCCGCAGAGGGCCGACCCGAACGTGAAGATGGCGAAACCGACGTTGTAGAGCAACTTCCTTCCGTACATGTCAGCCAGCCTCCCAAGGCTGAGGACGAGGGCGGTGTTCACGACAAGGTAGGCGATGACGACCCAGGTCATGGTCACGAAGTCTGAATGGAGGTCCGCAGCCATGGGGAAGAGGGCGAGCAGGACCACGGTACTGTCAACCGCGGCCATCAGAGCACCTATCGATGTGACCGACAGTGCTTTCCATTTGTATTCCAAAATGCCCACTAGAGCCCTAGGAAGTCAGGGCGCCGCAAAATCCCCATGGAAAAAGCTGTCGTCCCGGTCAGCGGAGGTCGGGCCCGCTGGGCCCTCTGGCCGCAATCCTGACGTATAGAAGGGGCATCACGGCCAGGAGCGAACCTCCCACGATCGGCATGGAGGCGAAGGCGTCGGCCATGGCGCCTGCAGTCGTGACCGCGTCTATCGGGAGCGCCTGCCCGATCGCATTGGGATATACGAGGAACTGGAGCGAGAAGACGATGACGCTCAACACCGTGAGGAAGACTCCCTTGTTCGTCACAATCTTGACCGTCGTGGGCCAGAGGTAGAGGGTACCCGCCAGAAGAGTCAGCAGGACAGGTACCGACATCCACCAGGTTACAAGCGCCGGGGACATCAGCCAGTAGGAGGCGACTGAAAGGACCACCCCGGCGCCTGCGAACGGAAGGACAAAGCCTCTCTGGGGCGGCAGGTCGAAGAAGACAGGCGCGAACCCGATGCCGAGAAGCGGGGTCCCCAAGATGAACCCGATGCTTCCGGCCGTGGCCCAGGAGGCAAAGGAGAACGAGCCGGACGCGAGGTTCACCCCCTGGCCGCCGACCAGAGATGAGAGGAGGACTAGCACCACCACGCCGATGACGACCGTCGGCAGGGCGTAGGCCCTGTAGAGCTTTACCTCGTCCAGCCAGCCCCGCTTAGTTATGAACTCGGCGACCGAGATGAGGACGACAAGCGCTATGCTCGTGGAGACCAAGAGGATGTGGGAGCTGATGGTGAAGGCAAAGAGGAACCTGACGAAGGACAGCATTGCGGCTGGCTCCAGCCCCATTAAACCGGTCTGCCTGACCGAGGCCCCTACCGGATAGAAGACGAGATGACGACTTCCGGCCCTGAGAACGAGCCCATGAGAGACGGACTAGAGCGTGCTGGAGAGGGACGAGAGCGCTTCCATCACGTCCAGCGTGCTCTGAAACAGCTCGGTCTGAGTGACGCGTCCGATCATCTTCCCCTTCTCGACGACGAACAGGCGCCGGATCTCGTTGGCCGCCATCTTACCCATGGCCTCTCTGATGGTGGCTTCTGACCCGATGGTGACGATCGGCGAGGACGCTATGGTCCCGACTGAGGTCTTCGAAGTAGGGAGCCCCTTGACCAGGCAACGTCTCAGCACGTCCCTTTCGGTGACGACCCCCCAGGGTGCGCCTTTCCTCTCCACCACCAGCGACCACACGTTGTTCTGGATCATCTGCTTCACGGCCTCGTCTACCGTAGCCATGTATGGGACAGATACGAGTCGTTTGTCCATGACGTCCTTCACTTTTATTGTGACCGGCAATTCCGCTCGGGTTTCCCTCGGGTCGGCCTCTCTTAACCCTGTAGCACGATTCCCGCTCTGGGAACGAAGATTTTACGTCCGCGGTTCCGCTCCCATGTTGTGAAAGGAGTCCTGTACGGGATGAAGGCGGTCGAGTTGGGGACCTATGTCGCGGCGCCGGCGCTCGGCAGCATGCTCGGGAGGATGCTGACCAACTTCCAGCGGCTAGGCGAGGAGGAAATCGCTGCCTTCGGCTTCGTCCTGCAGGGAGTCACCGCCGTGGCTCTCCTGTACGAGCCGAACCTGGCGGCGGCCTACCTGCTATCATTCCTGTTCGGAATCGGCTATGGGGGATACATCCCGGAATTCGCCTTTATCGTCAGGAAATACTACGGGATATCCGACTACGGGAAGCTGATGGGGGTGCTGCTGACCAGCTTCGGGATAGGCGCGTTCGTGGGCCCGTCCCTTGGGGGGGTCATCCTCACGGCCGAAGGCTCATACTCGCTCATGTTCTGGGTAGCAGGCGCCTCCAGCGTCGTCGTGGGGCTGCATCAGCTGCTTTCTTACGTCAGACGCGGTCAAGGGGGTCCCGAGGCAGCCGGATAGCGAGTCCCGGAGGTCGTGCTACCCTCTTCGGCCCTGCGACCTCCTTTCGAGTATCCCTTTCGCCAGCCTGTAGTGCACGGCGTCCACCAATTTGTCGTCGACCCTGACTGCACCCCGTTTCTGCGCCCCCGCCCTTTCGACTTCGCGGACCACCTTCGCCGCCCATTCGACCTCTTTCTCAGTCGGGGAGAAGACTTCGTTGGCGACGGGTATCTGGGACGGATGGACCGCCTGCTTTCCGACGAATCCAAGCGAGCGGGCCGCCTGCGCCTCGGCCCTGAAGCCGGCGAGGTCCTTCAGGTCGAAGTAGACGTTGTCGACTGCCTCAACGCCATTTGCCCTCGCAGCTGCCACGATGAGGGTCTTGACAGTGGCGTTGTTCAGATAGGCTTCGATGGAGCCGCCTACAGAGCTGGCATAATCCCCGGCGCCGTAAGTAAGAGCCACCACGCCCTTCGACCGGGACAGGCCGTCCAGAGTCATTAGACCCCTTGCGGTTTCGACGATCGGAATCAGCGCCTTCGCAGAAGCCCTGCCCAACGGAGAGCAGTCTCCTTCTGCCTTGGGGATGAGGATGGAGCCGACCCTGTCAATCTGCCTGACAGCGGCGATGTCCGCCCGGTGCTCGGGGGTCCCAACGGCATTGATCCTGACACAGAGCTCCTTCTTCCCCCAGTCGAGACCGTCGGAGAGTCTCGCTATCAGAGCCCTCGCCCTGGATTTCTCGCTGGCCGGCACTGCGTCCTCAAGGTCGAGGATGACGGAATCGGCATTCAGGGTCGCGGCCTTGGTAATCATCTTCTCACTGTTGCCCGGGACGTAGAGCTGGCTGCGCCTGAGCATTGCTCGCATAGCGGGCGAATCTGGCTTAAGGATTGCCTGTAACCATAATTAGACTGGCCAGGGGGCAGAGAGACGTGCCTCCCGACTTGGACTTCGAGCCGGGCATGAAATTCAAAGGGGCCGTCGGACGGACGGTCACAGACACAGACAACATCTGGTTCACGTTGATGACGAACAACAACAACCAGATCCATTTCAATGCGGACTACGCCCAGAAGAACTATGCGGGAGAACCGTTCAGAGGCAGGATGGTTGTCAACGGATTCTTCACCCTCGCCGCTGTCGCCGGAATCTTGGTCGAGCAGACCAGCGCCCATGGGTTCATGCTAGGCCTGACAAACGTGAAGTTCGTCGCTCCCGTGTTCGCCGGAGACACCATCTACGCAGAGTGCGAAGTCACAGCCACGAAGAAATCTGAGAGCAGGGAGGGGAACGGAGTCGTGAGCATCAGGACGTGGGGATACAACCAGAGAGGGGAGAAGCTAATCGAGTTCGATCGGGACTTCATGGTCAGGGAGCGGGGTGCGGCCTGGGGACAGAGTCAGGGCAGGGGAGATGCCAGGAGCCAGACTCGTTGACCGTGTACATGCTGAGGGACTACCGCGTCAAGCCCGGAGAGATGGACGAGCGGATCGAAGAGTGGGCTGAGGTGGTTCATCAGCTCCGACTGAAGTTCGGATTCAAGGTCCTCGTGGCCTGGAAGATTGGGGACGATAGGTTCGTCTGGGTTCTGTGCCACGATGGGAAGAAGGAGGACTTCGAGAAGGCGGACGAGGAGTACCACAACTCGAAAGAGAGGAAGGCGGTCAGGCCTGACCCCGCACGCCACCTCGCCGAAACCAAGCACTGGGTGATGGAAGACGTGATGCCGGCTCCCTAGACGAACGTGCTGGCGAGCCCCAGGGATGCAGCGATTACCATCGCCACAGCCCCGACCTGGCCCACTATCCCGCCGAAGCTAAAGAGGGCCAGAAGCCCTGCCGCCAGGAAGACGGCGCTCCACACCCTGTGCCTGAGCCTCCCCGAGAAGATGATCACCCCTGCGCCGAGGGTCAAGCCCAGGACCAGCGACCCCGCACCGTTCAGGCCTGAAAGGATCAGGAGGAGCCCCGCTACGAGCGACGCCATCTTTGCGGCTGAGAGCATCTCGTGCCTCACCGCCCGTTTCCAGAACCACTTCGAGATGGGGTTCGAGAGCTGCGACCTCCGGTCGAGGACGAGGCTATTGGGCGTTGAAGTTACAGGCGAAGGTGTATCCCTTTGAGAGCTGGGCTATGCCGGTGTACCCCGACATGAGCTGCGCAGTGAACTGGGAGTTGACGTACGCACCGCACCCTACGAGGTAGTAGGTGGGCGAGACGTCGGCCGTCCTTCGGTAGTTGGTTCCGAGGAAATGCCCCGATGCCTGCGTCTGCGGCACGAATGGGACGAACAGGGCGACTATTCCGAGCAGCACCAGGACTGCAATCCACTTCGTCTTGTTCATCAAGCTTCGGAAGGAAGATTGCGTGTTGATTCTATGAACCTGCGGTTTTGAACCTACTTTCCTCTGTAACAATAGTAGGGGTATCCGCCGTTTACCATCCCTACCGCCATGTCTACCACCCTGTCTGAGATTTCCTTCCATCTGGAATCCCAGTCGATGCCTTCGACCTCGAACTCCTTCTCGCCGTTCCCTGACCTCGACGGCACCTGCTTCCAAATCGCGCGGCCGTGGAACGGCTTCACTATGCGCACCTGCCACTTGCTGCATTTCATCTTCCTTCCCTCCTCTCCGAAGTACTGGCAGCTCCTGCAGAAGTTGGACAGCCAGATTATCTCCTTCGTCCTCTTGACCGACCTTCCGATTTCCTCGAGGAGACGCTCCGACTCCTGCCTGATCATGTCGGCCAGCTCCTTCTGTCCCTGCTCGGTGTTGGTGTAGTAGTCCGGGTCCCTAGCTAGCGCTAGCCACCAGCTGGCGTACTCTTCCACCTCCCCGCTCAGACGAGGGTCTCCGCTCAAACAGGCGCGATGAACCATTCGACGTTAATAAAACCAAGTGGAGACTCCGCAGACTGAGAACGGATAAATACGGAAAACCGCCAGAAATCCCGGTCTGGCACGCAGCGTGCTACGACGGGCGATCTGGACTGGTCCAAAGGGCCGGGATGATGACTATATTCGCTGCGTGCCGGGCTGTAATTTAGCACAACCAAAGGGGGCACATCTGGGCCCAATTCCCCAGAAAAGAGCCAGGGTCGCCCGGATTTGAGCTCGTTTGGGTTCACAATGAATTGCCATAACGTCCCATTTAGGCGACTTTTGGGCATCAAAAAGCGGGGTCGGTGGGAATTGACCGCATCACTGTTGGTTTCTATTAAAGCGCCACGTTGCACGTTCATCATAATACTCATGCTGTCGAACAAGATTCCATGAAAGCATCCCAACAAGAAGGAGGGGGGTCCGCCATGCATGTTCTTTCGTGCTCGTTTTTCCGATGAAACAGTGTTCCATCCGATGGGGTACTTGATGCAGGATGGGGAACTCGGACCTACGAACCCCCGAAAGAGGGACGGGATGCCCCCTATCAGAAGTGACGGTCAGACATATGCGCAAAGTGCCATCGATGGGATGAACAACCTTGCGCCAACGACATTGATGGGTTCTCGATGGCGATGCAGGTTGTCATCTTCCTCTACCGACCCGGAATACCTCGGACTTGGCCCGAAAAATCATGCCCCGGCCGGGAATATTAGTCCTCGGGTACAAATCCCCGGCGGTACCAATGCCCCGCGATGCTAGGGGTTCGAATCCCCGCCGCGGAGCAATTTGGGCTGATGAAGAGAAAAGTAATTCTGACTAATCTCGAATCGCTCGAGATCAACTCGTCTCCTCGCTACTCTCGCTGGGACGACAAAGGAGAGTTCACCGAAGAGCGACTTTTCTACGACCCTGTCGGAATGATGAAGCAAATAGAATTGGGCTAGCCCAAGCTGCAACGATTCAGCCACTCTGTCTTCGACTCAGCTGAAACAGGTTGTCACATGCGCGGTCTCTACTTGGGCGAGCTGGTCTTCCAGGCACGCTGTTCAAGGGTGTTTTGATGGGAAGAGTGTCTGCGCTTCCGAATTACTTCCCACTTCTTTCTGCGTGCAAATGTCATGATCTAGTCCGCACCTTCCATTCCGTCTGGACCGCCGGGACCGCGTGGTGGGGTCGAAGGACCTCTTCCGCCGGCTATCACGTCATCTATCCGCAGGATCATGCAGGTGCACTCAGTAGCCGATTTGATGATCTGCTCCTTCACTGCTACCGGCTCGAGCACGTCCTTTTCGAACATGTTCCGGATGCCCTTTCCGAGAACATCAACCCCTGCCCATAACTTGCCAGCCCCGTGACTTTCCCTGAGTCCGACCTGGATGTCAATCGGGTCAAACCCGGCGTTCATGGCCAAAGCGAGGGGAACGGTCTCCAGGGCTTCAGCGAATTTTTCCGCGGCAAGCTGCTCCCTTCCTTCCAGCGTGGCCGACCATTTCATCAGGCGATAGGACAGTTCTTCCTCGACCGCACCGCCGCCGGCCACTATCGCAGGGTTCTCGAGAACGTCCTTCACTACCATGATGGCATCGTGCATGGATCTCTCTGCCTCATCTACGACCCTCTGACTCCCGCCTCTGATGAGTATCGACACGGCTTTCGGATTCTTAGCGTCTTCCACGAACAACCATTTGTCATCTTCGACTTTTCTTTCTTCGACTAGACCGGCATGGCCTAAGTCTGCTTTGGTCAGGCCGTCGACGCCGGTTACCATCCTTGCACCGGTGGCCTTCGCTAGCTTGGTCATGTCAGACTCCTTCACCCTTCTTACCGCTAGGATCCCGGCCTTGGCAAGGTAGTGCTGTGCCACGTCGTCGATTCCTTTCTGACAGATGAGCATGTTGGCCCCAGACTCCGAAACCTTGTCGACCATGCTCTTCAGCATTCGCGTCTCCTCGTCAAGGAACTGTTGGATCTGTGCCGGCTTGTCGATGCTGATCTTGGCGTCGAACTCGGTCTTCTCTATCTCTAGAGGCGAGTTGACCAGCGCTATCTTTGCCTTCTCTATCCTCTTCGGCATTCCTGAGTGGACGACTTCCTTGTCCAGGATGATTCCGCGTGTTAGACTGGTGTCTTTCAGAGAGCCTCCGGGCTTCTTCTCAACCTTTACGTTGTCAAGGTCGACTCTGTAGGTCCCTTCAGCCGTTTTCTCAGCGACTTGAAGTAGTGCGTCGACCACGATGGCTCCCAAGGCTGTGCTGTCATTCGAAATCATCTTCGAGGCCATGCTGGTTCGGGCTATCTTTGCCAGCATAACCCTGTTCTCTGGTTCCACACCGACGGAAATCTCGTCCAAGATCTTCTGGGCCTTGGTGGCAGCCCTTCTGTAACCGTCGACGATAACCATCGGATGGACACCTTTCTCAATCAATTCTTCGGCATTCGCCAAAAGGGCACCAGCCAGAACCACCGAAGAGGTGGTCCCATCGCCCACCTCGCTGTCCACCGTCTTAGATATCTCGATTATCATCTTTCCGGCCGGGTGCTGGACGTCGATTTCTTTCAGCATCGTCGCGCCATCGTTGGTAATGGTCACGTCCCCCATCGAATCCACCAGCATCTTGTCCATTCCTTTGGGACCTAGGGAGGTTTTCACAATCTCGGCAATCAGCTTGGCCGCAGCAATGTTGTTCTTCTGAGCTCTCCTACCTCGGCTTTGTGTGCTGCCCTCCCTCAAAATGAGGACCTGCTGTCCGCCCGATGTCGTCACGTACGAAGCTTCTGACATGATCATTCATCTTAGGGTACTCCGTCGCATATAGAGACAAGGTATTTTTTGTGTTCAGATGCAATCGAAGTTGCGATTACTTGGCGTTGGTAAATGCCCCTTACTTCGAGCTCAGCCTTTCTTTCGTTCGCTTCTTCCATTCATCATGGCCTATGATCCCCTTATCTTCGAGAACATCGACCAATGATGAGAGCATAATCGCGACCATTTCGACCTCTTCCCTCAAGTCGTCGGTGGCTTTGTTTTGCCTCCGCCGTTCCTTCTTAACGCTCAATTTCTTCCATCCCTTGGATGCCCTTTCTCGATTGAGGAGAGGTCTTTCGCGGGTCAAAGCGGCAGCGTCAGTCTTCTGGTCTTCTTTTCACGCCTAGGTCCGAGCTTGGGGAGTCTGACCTCGAGGATGCCTTCAGCCATCTTCGCTGACACCTTTTCTGGATCCACGCTCTCAGGGAAGCCAATGTTCCTACGGAACGTTGAGAAGGCCCTCTCCCTGTGCAGGTAGGTCTTTCCCTTCTCTTCCCTCTCCACGTCAGAATCAGCGGCCACCGACAACTCGTTTGGTCCGACTTCTATCGCCAGAGTCTCCTTCTTCAACCCCGGGAGCTCTGCCTTCACGACATACTCCATGCCAGAGTCGATGACATCAACGTAGGGTATCCGCGTAGGCAGTTCATACTGAACAGGCCACTCGAACCCCCTGAAGGGGTCCCAGGGGATCAGGCGAAACGTGTCTAGAAGCGTGTTGACTGAGTTGATCCAACTGGTCTGAGGCTCTCTAACGGCAAGCGTAGGCTTCTTTGCTTTCTGAGGAGCGAGCGTTCCCTCTTTCTTCTTGGACATGGTTTTCGACATATTGTCTGCTCATCCCTAGCGGCGTAACTTTCCCTTCATCCGCCTGAGATAGTCCCTCATTCGGCCATCCGACATGGTTGATATTTCTGGCGCCCTCGCTTGTTCCGTTATGTGCAAAATTGGTCACTGGCAATAATAGCCGCTGCCTACATATAGAGACAAGGTATTTTCTGCGTTCTAATGCAATTGAATGGTAGACCTTACCATGGCGTTCCCGACGAGACACGATGGCAAGCCTATAAAACGGCAGACCTGAACGGCGCCCAGAACCTTATGAGACCAAAAACGTCGACAGCTTCGTTCAGGTTGGACGAGTCAGCGCTCAACGCCATCCAAGAAGACGCGAGGAAGCAGAACGTCAGCGTCAACACCCTGCTCAACCAACTCGTTCTCGCATACGCCAACTATGATCGACCGATGAAGAGGTTTCACATGATAAAGGTGCCAGCATCGAGCTTCAAACACATCCTAGAGGCAGCAATCAATGAAGCGGTAATCGAAGCCGGAAACTTGGCAGGCAAAGACGTCCCGAACACGTACATCAGGGCCAAGTGGGGGGAGCTTACCGTGGAGAACGCCCTCAGCTATCTCAAGACCACCGCCGATTACACGAACCTCTTCGAATACAGCGAGGTAGTGCGCGCCGGGAAGGTCAACGTCACCCTGACGCACGATTTCGGTCCCAAAGGGAGCCTGTTTCTGCAGCGTTACGTACAGGCGATCTTCGAGCCGCTGGGAAAGCCACCGAGATTCCTGCCAGACGAGAACGCGGTCGCCTTCGAGCTTCAGTGAATAGTAGGCGACCTTAGTCGGTTCGCCTTACGTTTCACTCTCTCTTGCGGTTAATTGCAAAAAATACGTCAGGTTCAATAGCTCGCATGCGCTAAATGTGCTGAAACGCAATGACAACCGAGAAGGGGGAAGCGACTGCCATCCTGAAGATTCGCGGAATGGACAATCCGGGACGAGCCCAGCAGATCAGACGCACGGCTGAGAAGCTCGACGGGGTTCTGCAGGTCGACATCAACTACATTTCAGATACGTCGACAATAAAGTACGATGCAGAGAGGCTGACACTCGCCGATGTCAAGTCCATTCATCACGATGAACCTCATTCCACGCTTCCTGGTGGAGCCGACGAGCCGAGACGTAATACCACAAGAGGCTCTGTTCGGACGACAAAGTACGTTCAAGGAACGAGGGAACAGGGAGAGATCAGCAGGAATTTGCGGCGGCGAGGGAGATTCAGCAAGACCCAGAGAGGAAGACTCGGCGAGTAGGCGCTTACTTGCGTTCCGCCGAGGTTGTTCTGCTTCTGTCTATTTCACGCCGCAGAATTTCGTACGCCCTGGGACCATCATCTCTGCTAAGGATAAGAATCGTCTCTTCACTGATGTAGGTCTGCCGTATCGTTATCCCGTGACGGTATAGGAGCTCCGTGAGGAACAGCCCAAACTCGGGCGTCTTTTCGACCCCCTGAGAAAGGCGAATGTCCAACCTGGACAGTTGTGTTGCTTCCTTCTCGATGTTGATCTTGGTCAAAGCCGAACGAACGAATGATTTGTATTCGCCTTCGTCAACTATCAGCTTTATTGAATGCGAAAGCTGGAAAAGGTGTATCGGCTCGTTCAGGTTGGAGGAGAGCTTCGCTATCTTCTCTATCATCGGAAACAGCTGGGCCCTGCTGGCCGCAATTGTCACATCGACCACATCGCTTGACAGAGTTATCCTAGCTTCCTTTAGAATCGGCGACGGTTTTTTCCCATCCGGTTTCTTCAGGGTGTCAGAGAACCTCTTGATCGCGACGACGAGGGTGTTGATGGTAGTGGGCCGCCCCGCAAGCCTCTCTACCTCAGGTTTGATGCTCCCAGCAAGTGCGTGGTAGTTGACCAGCTTCTGCTTCAGGCATTCATAGACAGCCTGGTCGTGAGTAACGATCGATTCCACTACCGTCCCAATTGAGGGGTTCCTGCTCGACATAGCCAAGGCTATGGGTGGATGTTGTAATATTTATACATGAACGTCAATATACATATATACTCAGCAATACCTGTTACATTTGGTGATAGAAAGAAAATGACAAACGTAGAGACAGGCAAGCAAGAAGGACGGTTTGGGGCCCTGGTTAGACGAATCAGGACGATGTTCAACCGCAAGACTTCCAGCTGAAGAAATCAGGGGACCGAGAATTGACCGCAGCGTCAGAGAGAGGCTCCTCACCGCCGAGTCTGGGATTTGACCGTGGGGCACAATAGGTATGTCACAACAATATCAGTCGGAATCTCAATATCACTATTGCAACAGATGCGGTCTGCAGATTATCTGGATGAGGCATGGCATAGTTTGGGTTCCTTATGCTCCCTCCGGTACTCGCCATAAATGCATGAATCAATACCTTGGTCGTTGACCTGGGAAACGACCGTCAATCAGACGATCCGTTGGCTCAACTAAGCATTGACCTTGACCCCAGAGGTGGAATTTCGGGTCTCCCTAGCACAGGCCGCGCCTAGTAATGTTTGTGACTGCATAGATAGGAACACATATATACCATCTAGCCCTATTACAAACTGAAACAAATAATGACTACCAACTTTCCGACAACCATCGTCGCTTCAGTCCAACCAAAGATGTGGAGCCAAGTGGCCGAGCAACTTAGGACCCTACAGGGAATCACATACTTCTCGCCATTGGCGGGCAGATTCGACTTGGCCATCGAGCTGAAGGCAGCTGAGCCAAGCCAAGTCTACGAGCTCATCAACAAGGTCAGATCCATCAACGGGATCACCTCAACGAGATCGTACACTCCCTTCGAGGGCTACAACGACGGCAAGAACTTCCAGTCGACCGACTCCCTTGCGCTGTGCTTGGTGCAGGCGAATCAGCCGGTGGGGACCGTTCTTCAGTCGATGAAGCAACTCACTCACGTACGCAATGCATTCGTCGTTCCGGGCGAATTCGACATCCTCGCTACGATTTACGGAAAGAACCACGAAGAGATTCTTTCGCAGGTATCGAAGATCAACGAAGTGCAGGGCGTTAGGACAAGCGAGACACTGTTCGCCTACAAGCCAACCTGGCAGTAGGCACCGGTCTTTTTTTCGAATCCATCGAGCTATTTTCAAACTCCGCAAGCCGCCATCGCGTAAGGGACCCTGACGACCGACCCGAATCTTCGAGTTGAAAGAAATGGCGCGCGCCATTCCCGTGAAGAAAGAGACTGGAATCAGTGCCACAACGCGAAGGACCTTGCTTTATTGGGGTTCACCGAAGCGTCGTCGGAGCCTAGGAAATTTTCCGATTCAGATCTGAATGGGACATCGAATCGCTCTTCGGAAACGAGGAACTTACGAAGATGGTCGGCTTTCCAGTCTCTTCTTGGCCCAAGCTCCCCAATCTAGGTTTCGCATTTAACGCCAACTTGTGTTATCCTGGAATGAGTATACCCCTTTCTACGATGACTGGGCATGGTATACCTCTCCTGATTCCTCGTCAACGACCACGCCCTCTTCCGGCATCTTCCTAATGAATGCTTGATCCGGGGTTTCTATCGCGTCCAGGTTCAACGACATGTGGGGCCTCTTCGAGTTGTACCACGTAACGAGCTCGTCCACGCTTTTGAATTCGTGGATCTTCTCCTCCACCGTTCTGAAGAACCTCTCTATCTTCCCATTGGTCTCCGGGTGATGGACCCTTCCGAGTATCTGCCTTATCTCATACTTGGCCAGAGCCTTCTCGAACGCTGTCACGCCCTTCGCCCTCTCCTCCGATTCCACGGCGTAGAATTGAGAACCTCTATCGGAGAGGATGCTCGCCGGCTTGCCCCATCCCTTCATCGCCCTCTCCAGCACCTCGACGGCGTGCTCGGAGGTCGCCTCTCTGAACAGTCCATGGCCGAGTATCTTCCTTGACGCGTCATCGAGGTACGCTATCAACCATCCGTATCCTTCGAGAAGCTTCCAATCAGTGTGCCAGAGGGAGTTCGAATACTTGCGCTCGTACTTGATCCACCTCCTCTGCTTCTGCTTCCTCGGCTCGTCCCTCGCCAGGCCCATGCCCTTCAGCACCTCATGGATCCTGTTGTGAGGGATGTGGACGGAGTATGCGACATCGATGACCCGCTCAAGGACGAGGGCGCACGCCTTGTACTCCTCGCGCGCCTTGACGATGACCCTCCTCTCTTCATCGGATGTGCCGGGACCAGGCTTCCTTCCAGGCTTACCGAGCTCGGGCGCCTTCCCTTCGACACGATACCTCCTCCATAGCTTCTTCACCCACATCGCCGAGACGCCCATCCTCTCAGCGATGACTCGGTTCGTGAGCTGATGCTTCTCCTTCTCACGGATGATCCATGCGACCTTGACAGGGTCGAGCTTCCCAATGACGAGGTATCTTTCGCCCCTGCTCCATATCCACCTGGCTCCTATCCTGCTGACTAGGGGGTATACTAATTTCAGGATAATAGATGAAAGGACCTGAACTGAAAGAATGAAATCGTGGCTTGCGAGCCAGAGTAGTTATTCGCCAGCACGACCAAACCCTCTCGGTTGGCCTCGGGATTTGTCGGGTAGTCGCCCGGAATGACCGGTTTCTGGAAGACGGCAGGAGTCGCAATCTCCACCTCCTTCAGCTTCTTCGCAATGGATTTTGCAATCGTGATGGAGCCCTCAGCAATTATCTTGGCGAACATGGATTCCATCATCTTCCCCCGAACCCTTCCTCATTGGAGACATAAACACTGTTGAGCCAATCATAGCCATTGGAACAAACCCGAACAAACCGTATTAGCAGTTGCTGCGAGAACGTGGTCTCAAGCATTCAGCTATTCGGTTGGAAAAGACCCTCTTGGCGGGGGAGGCATCAAGCCTAACCTGACGCATCTTCCAAACACTCGCTCGACGAACAACCTAGTCTCCGCACGCTGTTTCTCTATGTTTTTTCTTAGGTCGTCATCGAACTTCCAGGACTCGCACTCGCACAAGTGCTCGAAGAGTGTCAGGTTTATCGCTTCCCACAGGCCAAGCTGCTTCCATTCGCCTGTCTTTGTGGATGAAATGACAATACTGTTGTCGATGACGTCGTAGAGAGCCAGCAACTCGTAGGGACGAAAGCTGACCCTGGTGGGCTTGATTCCGTAGTCCTGAACAAAGCGATCCGCCGCCTCCTGCAACCTTGGCGGACTGCCCAGTACCGCTTCAAACATCGCTCTTACGGTCCTGCCAGAAGGGAGTCGTACTTTTTCGTAGTGATTCGACCTTCTTGAAATGTGGTGGGCGACGATCTCGTTTCCATACATGACATAGAACAACCCCCTGCATTCGTCTCCGCAGAAGGCGCCTCTGTTGATTTCATTCCCGCACACCAAGCAATGCGTCGAAGTTCCCTCCATGCTGGGTTCTATTTCTTTCACCGACCATATCTGATTCTTCGCTATGGCCAGACAGCCGAAGTCAGGCCCCCTTTCGTACGAGATTCCGCGCTTCTCAAGGTAGTCGAAGTAGTCGACCCACCTCTCTTGACTGTCCCTAATCCTTGGCATGTGCAGGAACACGTGAGTCCTGTCGCTGTCGTCAACGTAGCCTATGATTGCTTCGCCGTTTCTCTTCTCGACGTAAGCCCAACCGATTGAGGCCCAATTGGTGCCGCGGGCCGGCGCTTTGTCCGGATGCTTGGACTGCGGTGCAAGCTCCGTCTCGATCTCGCGCAGCTGTGAACGGTCATGCCTGAGCAGGGATTTGAGGGCTTGCATGGCGAATTCCCTTGTCTGTTTCTGTTCCGCCGGATTTTCATGGCTGTACCGCATAAGCGGGATGATTCGAGGTACTGTAGACTTGTCGTTCTGTCTCCTGAGGGAGACCAGGGCGCTTTGAACAACCAGAGGGTTTGGGTACTCCAGAAGGTTCAGCAAGAGCGGAACAAGTCGTCCGTCTTTGATCCCCTCGAGCGCCTCCGCGGCTGACATTACGGCGAATTCGTTGTCGTGATTAGCCTCCACAAACTTGATTATCGCAGTGACCGTTGCCTTTCCCAGCTTCCGGAGCCACCTGATGCCTACGATGCCGCTGTCGTCGTTCATGATGTCCGCCTTTATCGACGCAAGAATTATCCTCAGGATCAGTTCAGGACACTGCTTCCCTCCGATTCGACCCAGAATCTCAATCACGTATTCTATGTAGTACCTGCCTTCCTCTTCCTTCTCATACTTCTGAATGAGTTGAGTGAGCGCAGGGATTACCTGCTCTCCCTCTCGCACAAGATCGTAGATGGCATGCTGGGGTCTGACCAGAGGTTCCTTCTCGTCGTAGACCTCGTCCCTGTCATTGGCGAGAAGTGCTGATAGGAGTTTGTCGATACCGTCTCTCAACCCGATTGCCCGCGTCCGGCTACAATCGACTCCCATTTATCGAAGATTAGCTTGGCTAACGATGAGAAGGTCTCCAACAGAAGAATCATCTGGTCGACGGTCGCGTCGTCCTCCTGAAGTCTTCTTAGCTCGAACGTCGGGATGAGCCACCTCTCCGGAACGTAGTCCTTCATGGCCGGCTTCTCCATTATCTCCCGGAAAGACGGAGGGAAGTGGTCGGACAACCGGCCGCTCTTGAAGCCCCTCGCCACGTATCCCGGCGCGTGGGCGAAATCTGACAGTTCGTGATAGAACTTGCTCATCATCCCCTTCGTCGGCTGGTCGAAAGACTTGGCCGTGTACTCGATCAAAGGCTTTCGCTCGCGGCTGTCGGGCTTCGCGCATCCTTCTAGGATTCTGAACTTCCGACCCATGGTGAGCCCCTTCATATCAGGCTTCGTGTCCAGTGCATAGGCCAGCTCTATTCCCTCGAAGAGTTCGCGGAGAGCGTTCGGAGGAAAATCGTAAATCCCGGCCAGCACCGCCGCCGTAACCGTGGTGACCGCCGGCCCCATCATCATTTCCATAAACCAGCTCATCGCGTAATAGTTGACGTCGTAGCCGATTGAGCGCTGGGCCATTCCAACCCACCCGGTCACAAACTGGTCGAGAAGGCTCCGGGAGAGCTTCAACCCCGTTGGGTCGTTGAGCAGGTAGTCTTCGTTCTTCGCTAGGTACTCCTGCATCGTTTCTCTGAAATGTCCGAACTCCTGTCGGTAGAGATCAAGATCCTTTGAAGACATGATCTTGTACCAGAACTCTGCTCATAATAAGGGTCTTCGACCAATGAAGGAACACAGAAGGTGGACGGGCACCAATGCGGCGCCCGCCAAGCAAGCGTTCTCGTGCGTAGTCCTATCTCACCCGGCAGGAAAGAAAGGAACATGCGACGTATGGAGGTGCTGACCGCACTCGTTGCGTCGGCGGCAAAACGCAACTTATTGAACCGCCATTTCTCTACCGGGTGCGAATGAAGGCCTCTTTCTCCATCAGCGGCGCCCTGCTCGTCGTGGTGGTGGTTCTCGTGATTGTCTGGTTGGAATTAGGCCCTGCGTCCGTGCCCGTAATCTTGGCCTTTACCTTGGCAGTGATAACCTTCGGCCAGTTCGTTTACTCGGCGTGGCCATCCCTCTACGCCGAAATGGTGACCGAGTTCCCGTCCGGACAGGAGGCTGGTGGATACCTTTCCTTGCTGGAAAGTCAGGGCGACGAACCGACCCTGCTGAGGGACAGACCGGTCCCGTACTACAGATTGAGAGATGTCTCACGCCCCCTAGTAGATGGAAAAGAGGTCAGGAAGATACCCGCACTTAAGCCCGGCTCTGAAGAAAACATCCGCGGCTATCTGCCTCGGGCGAAAGGCGAAAGAGAATACGTGATTGGTGAGAGAGCCATAGTGGCACCAGCTTACCTAGATTTGCACATTGTCAACGCCGGACCGGGGGTTGCGACGAAGATAGAATGCGTCGTTCAAAATCGCGACGGTGGAGGCTACGTCGTCCTGCTAAGCTACTATGCAATTCTGGGCCGTTTCTTTGGCCGCAAAGGAAGATTCGAATTTGAACCAGAGGGGGAATGGACGGGGCCATTCTAGATCCAATTCCGGGCGCGGCGTTCATTGGTATTCGCCAGGGGCTTGGCAAGCGGTCGGCTACAGGCTTGCAAGCCACGCCGCGAACCCTTTCAACTCGTCATAGCGAATTGCCAACCCCGTTTTTCCGGAGCGGTTGAGAAACACGACCGACTTTTGAGCGCCAACAGCCTGGTTCAAGGGCGAGGGCACGTTGTTCTCCGTCCTGAAGGCCGCGACTGCTAACGGGATATCGCCCAGCGCACCTCCCCGTCTCACCTCAGCTAACCGTTCCTTCAGCCTCTGGTAGGAGTTGTTGGTGGCGCTGGCTGCGCTGATTGAGAATCGGCATTGTATGCCTGCGCGGTAACGCACGGCGTCTCCTCTTTCGCAGACAACGTAGTCCATCCCCTTTACGTAACTGTCAACGTTTGCAAGGAAGAGTTCTGAGCGACCCGACATCCACACTTGGGACAATCTCTCGAAGATGTCCTGGAAGACCAATCCAGAGAGTTTTGCTTTGTCGTACCTGGCCCCCTCCTTTTCTCCCAGAATCAAGTTTTCGTCTGAAAGAACATGGTACAGCAAAAGACCATTGACAAGCCTCCGCTCGGCGTCGTTTCCCTCTATCGTCGACAGAGAGTAGGAACGGGAATTGAACAACTCGACGAGGCGCTTCTCCCCGAGCTTCGTCGCTGCAAGAATCGAAGGATGGATGAATACATCAGACTCTCGCCAGTTCATCGGGCGGTCAGGACTCGCGCGGCGTTGATTATGAAAACCTTTGGGGTCTGCGGCTGCGCGGTCGCACCCTACGAGGGGGCAGACCCGGACGCTAAGCATTGGTATAGAGGCAGCCAGACGTGCGAATACCTTGACTAATCGGGCTGTTTAGCAGCCGGCTGCTGAGTTTGGGTCAAGCAATACTTCCGCACGAGGTCGACGAAGACGTAGTAGTAATCGTGGTACGCGTAAAAGGCCCCAATCAACAGGATTACTAACGCTGAAAGGACAACAGCGGATGCGAGGTCGACCGTCTCAGAGAGGTACAGGTGAAGAGCAATCACGAGTCCCAAGCCGAGGGCCGTAGACATGTTGAAATCGTATTCAGACTCCTGCAACTCCAAGTAATCGATTTCTGATTTGCTAGCCTTAAGGCGTACGCAGTAATATTGTTGGGTGGCCTCCTTGAGGTCGTTTCGGGCCTTCTTTGAACGCAAGTTCCAAACGTTTGTGAAGAGTATTCGATGCGTTTGGCCCAATGTGAACCCAATCGCGGGACCAGCCACGAGGAAGATTGCGGCGGCAAGCAAGTTGAGGGATGAGCTAGATAAAAACAGGCTCGGCTGAAAGAAATACAGGTATGCTATGACGACGAGATAGCCGGGGAGTAACGTGTCGTAGAAATCATTCTTTGTAAAGAAAGAGGGAACTTCAGACGTGTCTTCTCAGCCCTGTGAGGATTCTTCCCCGTGCCCTTTCTTCTTCTCGGCTTCCTTCTCGTCCTCTTCGGGCTGCACGGGATTCACTGGAATAACGGGTCCGGGAACCGGTGGGACGGGAATTGGCGGTCCGAAGGCTTCATCCACTATCACGTACTGAGATCCAGCCGCAGGTATTCTTACACGGGGATGCCCCCGAGCGCTCTCACGTACTTTGACATACCGGACCTCTATGCCCTGTGCTATTGCGGCCCGCGCGTACGGCGTTGCTAGGAACAAGTCGTAGACGGTTTTGTTAGTCAGTATCAGCAGTCGTTTTTTCGCCTTCCGCACGGCCAAGAGCAGGAGAATATCTCGAGCAAAGTCTCCGAGCTGAGCGCTCCTGAGATATCTCTCTCTGCCTGGCGCCTTGTTTGGCTCGGAGGTCTTTACCTCTGCCACTATTCTCTGATTCTTAGAGACTAGGTCGAAACTGTGGCGAGCCCCATGGGGCAGGTTCAGCGCAGTTTCTCTGAATGGAACGTGGAACTCCCGCTCGAGTACCTTGCCCACGTACGACTCCGCGGCCTTCCTTTGCCGATAATCCAAAGGATAGATGTTTCCATCATGTTTAAGCTATAAACGTTGACACTCGGAAATCGCTCTCCCCGGTCGGGGCATTGGTGCACCATCCGCGAGGTTGGGGCTTCCGGTAAGGCAACGTTCTGGCTGCAAGCATCGGTGTGGAGCCGCGAGACGCTCAGGAAAAGAGAAGGTGGAAAGGCATTAGCGCACAGGATGGAGATATCCCGCTCGCCTTCACAACCTAGTTCCACACTTCGTGCAGAACCTTGCTGGAGGAGAAGCAGGTTGGCCGCACGCAGTGCAGAACGACTTCGCCGGAAGTGGATTCAACGTCCTTCCCGATGCCTGCTCCAGCTTGGTTCTGAATGCGGTATCAAAATCATGGAGCTCGCTGGGATATAGCGATACGAACCGTATCCCGTTCCGGCGGTACTGGGCCACTTTCCACTGCATGCTCCGCTCGTATCTCGAGCGGGCGGAACCGTCCGAGAGGTTGATCAGGCCCCAGTACTCGACATACACGTCATAGTCAGGCAGGTAGAAATCCGGCCTGCTGATCCTCTTGGACCCCCACCGGCTCATGGCGGGCTGCTCGTAGACGTACCTGATGCCGCTGCGGCTGAAGTAGTCTGCGATGACCCTCTCGGAGTTGCTCCTGACGACTTCTCCCCGTTGGGTCACAGCCGGCTGGCCATACGCCTCCCTGCGGCCGAACTGGACCGCCCGGACGAGGTAGACCAGGCCCGTAACGGTAAGCCCAATAATGCTAACTAGGAAAAGGAACGCAAAGACCGCTACAAGGGCGAAGATTGGGAACGAGGCCGCCACTCCGGCGACGGACCCGAAGAGCAACAGTGCGAAGAGTAGGCCCCAGAAGAGTAATCTCAGATTTGCTCTTCACCGACTAGGTCCTTGCTTCCTCAGCACATAAGTACCAATGAAGGCATCATAAGTACCCCGAATCAATGCCAACGCGCCATAATCAAAGCCGAGGATTGGCCCAGACCGCAGAAAATCCTTGTTCCTCTTTCAAGCTGACTTCGCTGATTTCAAGCCACACGCGCTTGGTTGGTTCATCTATCTTCGTGCTAAACTGCAGCGTCGCTTCAGTAGGCCTGGCATTGAGGGTCAGCGTCTTATCTTCCAGCTGTCCTTCCTGCTTGCTCATGATCTTCCTGTTGATCGATTGGACCTTGCCTCTGGTTTCCATGAACATCATCGATCCATCCCGCCCAACGCCAGCATGAAAGTGCGATCCAATCCTATCCTTCCTTCCCCCAACGATGTCGAAGTACTCGTCCCCCCTCCTTCTGTCCTTCACAACCCTTACCTTCGCCCACCAATGGGTCGTCTCGCGGCGGACCCTCCCGGGCACGAGTTTGAAAGAATAATCGACTTTGATCTTACTTTCGCTCAACCCTCCCCCCTTCCAGCCGCATCGTCTCTTGCTTTTCCTGCAGTGTGGTGTCTTCGTTAATAACCAAGCAGGGTCCGGTCCCCGACAGAAATCAGGATGAATTTCTGCCCGAGATGCGGCACTCGCATCAAACGCCCGCCTGGCGCCCCTACCCGATTCTGCACAAGGTGCGGTACAATTTTGGTGCAGGAAGAAACGCCGAAGAGAAAGACCTTGATCGAAAGTTTCCCCTTCAAGACCATGAGACCTTCGCAAAGAGAGGTCTTGGAGCAGGTCGAAGCAGCGATCTCCGAATCGAAGAAGTTCATAATCCTCGAAGCACCCGTGGGGTTTGGCAAGTCCGCCATCGCGGCCTCATTCTGCTTCTATCTGGGGTCTGCTTACCTCCTGACATCCACGAAGCAGCTCCAGAACCAGTATTCCTCTGACTTCGCCTTCCCGGTGGTCACAGGGAAGTCAAACTTCACTTGTCTGGTGCCCATGTCGTCGGGGAAGAACCTCCCTTGTAGCAAGGGGAGGTGCGAGGTCGACTGGAAGCTCTCCGAATGTCCTCACTACCTTACCTTCGAGGAATACGAGGAGCACAAGCGGAGGCTCTGCAACCGCGGTTCGAAGTGCGAGCATCTCAAGGACAGGAAGCTCTGCTCATACTACGAACAGAAGTGGGATGCCTTCAGGGCTCCGGTCATGGTTGCCAACTATCCTTTCTTCCTGACCGAACTCAGGTACACCGAAGACATCAGGCGGAGAAGACTTCTGGTCTGTGACGAAGCCCATGACCTTGAGAAGCAGATGGTCGGTTCAGCTTCCTTCGCCCTGAGGAGATCAGTGCTGGAAAACTACAGGGTTGAAGATGAGGACGATGTACCCCATGTCATCCCAGACATGGGTCTCGCGGATGTTACCGCTTGGGCAGGTCCCTTGGAAGAAACGAAAAGAGTGCTGGAACGGTTTCTTGATGCCTATCTACTGGACGGGACCAAACAGGACCGGGTTGCCTCCTGCAAGGCCTCCCTGAAATCACTGAAAGGCTTCATGGAGGACCTGGATGCTCACCCCGCCAACTGGGTCGTGAACAGCGTCAGAAAGACCGCCTCACAAGGGGAAGGGTCGTCAGTTGATGAGGTCGTCTTCCAGCCTCTGCAGGTGGGCGCTTACACCTCGATGCTGTTCGACACCGCTGACACCGTACTCTTGATGTCCGCGACAGTCTTCTCGAAGGAGGTCTTCTGCAGGACGCTCGGCATGTCTGAGGAGGAGGCGGCCTTCATCAGAGTTGCCGAGTCCTCATTTCCGGTTGAGAATAGGCCCATTTATGCCCTAAACGCTGCACAGCTGAGTAGATCAACAATCGAGACTTCCCTGGGACCGATCGCCCACGCGGTCGATGAAGTGATGACGCGTCATGCAGGCGAGAGAGGGATAATTCACACGACATCGTATCAGCAAGCGAGATACATCATGGATCACGTCTCGGAGTACAACAGGGCGAGGCTTTCGAGCACGGAGAACGTCTCCTCGAGGTCGGCCCTTCTGCTGGCCCACGGCGCCAGGGACGAGTCGGTCCTGATCTCCCCCAGCCTCTATCAGGGGGTGGACCTGAAAGACGAGTTGTCGAGGTTCCAGGTCCTGGTGAAGGTGCCGTACCCTGACCTGTCAGAGAGGAGGACCAGGGTCAAAATGGAGAGGGACCAGGGCTGGTACGATTGGCAGACGGCCCTGAGGCTGGTCCAGACCTACGGGCGCAGCATCAGGAGCGACACCGACCACGCGGTCACCTATGTGCTAGACTCGAACTTACCCTGGTTCGTGAGTAGGCACAGGGAGCTTTTCCCGGAGTACTTCCTTGAGGCTCTCCTAGCTCCCAGCTAGAAAATCCGTCGCGCTTCCGCCCAAGTCACAAAGACGCGCGTTGACGTTTTGTGGGGGGGCTTGCCGTAGGTCATGAACCCTGCACTCCTGAAATCACGGGTCGTCTCACGAACTTCTGCCAATGAAGTAGGAAGTAACAGACGCAAAGAGGCCAACTACGAGGCCTAGCTGAGGCAGAGGGTCGAGAGGAAGCGGTCGCAGAAGTTGTAAGCAGATCTAGCCCTTGTCCTCAGGTCCGCCGTAATCGTCAGTTGGCTCATATTCGTCGCCGCTCCATGGCTCGTCGCCGCCGGGCCCTTCGTCCCCCCAGTCGTCCCACTCGTCTCTGTAGCAGTCGTCGCAGAGACCGTCGTCGCTCAACTCGGCCTCCTCCCCGCAGTTCTTGCACTTGCCGGTCACAGGCTGACCCTTTGACTCCGGCGCCTTTTGCTGCGTCAAGGTGCAGAGCCTACTCCCTTCCCCCAATCTTCCTCTTTCATCATGTACTTTGCGAGGGTCTCCTTGGTCAACGCCTTCCTGCGGTCAAACTGGTCCAGCAGGCGTTGCGACACGTTGGGTTCGAAGTACGCACCACATAGCCGCTTCCCGGTATCACGAATGCTCTTCGCGATGTCAACGAAATCGTCGTCGTTTGCGACCATCACCGCAATGTCGTACTGGCCCTGGAAGGCCTTCGAAACCATGTCGATTGCCATCAGCGCGTCGACGCCCTTCTGACGGAGTTGCCCCCCGTCGCCGCGAATGACTCGGCCGAGGCGGACTTCGCAAAATTCGAAACGTCGCAGGCGCGCGTAGTATTTCTCCTGCGCAGCAGAGTCGGGATCGTTAGGAGGCAGGATTGCATCGTAGAAGTAGGCGCGCACCAGCTCTCCGTGGACTACGTTGAAATCGACAATCCGCACTAGCTCGTACCATGTGAAGTTAAGTAGGTCAATCCGGTCATGCCCAAACCACTCCCTCAGTTTTCGGCGAAGCACAGCCCCATCAATGAATACCATCACTAGTCGGGACTGCAATGGACCTGCGACGGCACTCATTCCCATGCTATGCACGTGCTCGCTGCTCTCGACTGCCTACTGGGCCCTGTAAACTTAACGAGGTTTTGAGCGGCCCTGTAAACTTAACGAGGTTTTGAGCGGATGGTCTAGCAGTCTTCTCGTCCGAGGAATCGAGTGGAAGGGCCGTCCTCCCACTCCATGATCTC